>NZ_CP049056.1:0-1487500 GCF_011044155.1 Pikeienuella piscinae | reverse complement strand
GAGCGCGACCTTGATGTTGCGGGTGCCGATCTCGACGGTGTCGTCGAGGTTGCGGTATTCGCGCTTGTCCCAGACCTTCACCGCTTTCTTGTGGCGGCTTTCCTTCTGGCCGATCCGCACGCCCTCGGGGTTATATCCATAGGCGCCGAAGGGCGAGGTGCCGGCGGTGCCGATCCATTTCGAGCCGCCCTGATGGCGCTTCTCCTGCTCGGCGAGGCGCTTGCGAAGCGTTTCCATCAGTTTGTCCCAGCCGCCGAGACTCTCGATCTTCTCCATTTCCTCGGGGCTCAGATGCTTCTCGGCGAGCCGGCGGAGCCATTCCTCTGGCAGATCGACTTCCGCCACGGCCTCGGCGAGGTCGACGCCTTCAAGACCCTTGAAACAGGAGGCGAAGACCTGATCGAACCGGTCGATATGGCGCTCGTCCTTCACCAGCGCCGCGCGGGCGAGGTAATAGAAAGCTTCGACATCGTACATCGCCACGCCCCGGTCGAGCGCCTCGATGAGCGTCAGGTATTCGCGAAGCGAGCAGGGCACCTTCGCTTCGCGAAGGGAGAGAAAGAAGCGATTGAACATCGGGTGAGTTTACTCCGCTCAGGCCGGGCCGAGAAGCCCGGCGCGCAGAAGAATGACCCCGAACACAAGCCCGGCGATCCCGAAGGCGACGCCATGCCCGATTGCGTATTGCAGCCGGTCGGCGGTTCCACCGCCGCGCCGCGCGGCGCGGACCCAGCCGAATATCAGGCCAATAATGAACGAGATCAGCGGGAGCACGGCGTCACGATCCTTTCAGCGGGTCCGCCCGAACCCCTGAACCATTGGCGCGGCGTGGGCAAGAGGCGACGCTCATCCTGGGGCGAGACCGATCGCCGCGAAGTCGAGCGCCCAACCCCGCGCCGCCGCGCTGTCCGCGCCGTAGACATAGCGCGCCCAGTCGAGCGCCTCGCGCGCAGTTTCGGCCGCATTGTGAAGGTTCCCGCTCTCCGCGAGCGCCAGCGCGCGCCAGCGAAACGCATGCGCCAAAGACCAGGCGTCGGCGTTGGCGCCGAGCGCCGGGATGGCCGCGTCAAGCACGACGAGCGCTTCCTCTGGCCGGCCGGCTTGCGTCAGGATCGCGCCGAGATCCGTGCGCGTATCAGCCAGACGCGGACTGTCGGGGCCGAGCGTGGCGAGGAATATTTCCTCCGCCCGCCGCAAGAGCCGGATCGCATCCTTCGATCGCCCGTCGAAAAACGCGGCGCGGCCGGCCTCCAGCGTCGCGGCGCCACGGCGGTGGTCGTAGGGGCCGAAGCTCTCAGCGAGGACCAGCGCGCGTTCGGCCCAGAGCGCCTCCGCCGCCGGAACGGGGGCGAGGGCCGCGCGGGTGACGAGGTCGGCGTAGATCGGGTCCGCCGGGGCGCGCCGCCTTAGCCTGTCGCCCGTCCTTGGCGTGCCGGGGCGGGCGAGGGCCGTGAGCGCCGTCCGTCGCGCCTCGACCGGCGACATTCCGGTTCGCATCTCCGGATCGTAGAGGATGCGCAGCATCAGAAGGTCGAAGCTGGTCAGCGCGCCCCGGGCGTTGTCGTCGTTAAAAACGGAATCCTCAAGGCGCATGATGTCGTTCATCGGCCCGAGCGCCTGCGCGATCTCCTCCTCCATGCAGGCGCGAATCTCGTGCGGCGCGGCGAAGGTCGGGAGAAAGATCGTGATCGCGTCGAGCCGTTCAAGCCCTTCCCAGACCCTCACGCCGCGCGCCTCCGCTTCGCGCCAGGCGCGCCATTCACCCGAGAACGGAATGAGAAAGCAGAGCGCGTCGGGCGCGACCTGCGCCATCGCCTCCGCCGGCGCGGTGCGAAGGGTGATGTTGGCCTCGTCTTCTGGCGCCAGCGCGATGTCTAGCCCCGGAGCACCCGCCGCGATCCGGGCGATCAGCGCCGCCGCGTCGCTGCGATAGGCTGCGAGTTCGGGTCCGGAGAGCGCTACGCGCACTGGCTCCTCCCAGCGCAGCAATCTGTCGCGCACGGCGCCCCACTCGGAGACGAAGGTCAACTCGATGAAGTCGTCCGCAAGGGTCTCCGCGCTCCAGCGGATTTCCTCGCGGTTCAGGGCGGCGCCCCAGCCCGGCCAGTCGGGGCGCGGCGCGACGATGTGCGGCGTGGTCCGCGCCGGCTCGCGATAGATTGAAACCGGTTCGGGCGGGGCTGCGCAGCCGACGAGCGCGAGCGCCGCCAGCGCTCGTCGCATCAGCGCTGGTACTTGATGAACGGCGTCAACGTGCCGATCCGGTCATAAAGCCTGCGCGCGGTCGCGTTGAAATCCTGCGTCAGCCAGTAGACCGATGGGCAGCCGGCTTCGTCGGCGTCCTTGTAGACCGCCTCGATGAGCGCCCGACCGGCGCCGGTCCCGCGGATCTCCGGATCGACGTAGAGATCCTGAAGATAGCAGACATTCTCCACTTTCCAGCCGTGGCGCTGAAATGCGTAATGCGTGAGGCCGACGGCGCGCCCGTCCGCCTCCGCGATCAGGCCGTGGAAATCCTGCGGATCGTCGCCGAGAAGCCGGCGCCAGGACGTCTCGTAGACTTCCTCCGGAACGCTCGTTTCGTAGAACTCCAGGTAACGCGTCCAGAGTCTGCGCCATTCGGCGTGATCGGCGGCTTTGAGCGGACGGATCGTGAGCATGGAGCCTCAGGCGAGAAGGGCGACGGTGAAGACGGACAGAACGGTCGAGAGGATAACCGCCTTCGCGACGCTGTCCACCGGAACTCCGTAGCGGAGGCCGAGGATGAAGGCCATCGCGCCGCAGGGTGCGGCGAAGACGAGGCGCGCCGGGTCCTCCCATTCGGGCGAGACCGGAACGACCGTCCCGAAGAGCGCAAGCGCGCAGAGCGGGTGGACGAAGGTTTTGAGGATGGTCGCCGACCATGCGGGCCCGCCGACGCGGCGCAGATCGGCGCCGGAGAGGATGACGCCGAGCGCGAAGAGCGAGCCCGGCGCGGCGGCGGCGCCGGCGAGGGCGAGAAAGCGCTCGAGCCCGTCATGAAGGCCGATCCCCGCCCAGTTCACCGCGAAGCCGCCGAAGATCGCCACGATCAGCGGGTTCTTCAGGATCGAGCCCAGCGTCGCCAGCGGCCCGGCGCCGCCGGTCATCGCCTCCAGAATCATGATCGTCCCGGCGAAGATGATCATCGTGTCGAACACGACCGTCGTCGCCACCGGAAGCGTGGCGCCCTGGCCGTAGAGCGTCTCGACGATGGGAAGGATGAAGAAGACGTGGTTCGGAAAGGCGCCGGTCATGCCGATCAGCAGCGCCTCCAGCGGGGCGAGCCGAAAGACGTGGCGGCAGATGAGATAACCGAGCGCGTAGAGCGCGATCAGGCTGCCCTCATAGGCGACGAGAACCGGCCAGTCGATCTTCGAGAGATCGGCGAGGGCGATCAGCCGGAAGAGGAGACAGGGAACCGCGACGCTGACGACGAAGGTGTTCGTCCCCTCCGCCGCTGTCCGGCTGAACGCGCCGCGCAGCCCCAGAACGAAGCCGAGTGCCGGAAAGGCGAAGACCGGCAGAATCGCGTATTGCAGCGGACCGAGCAGAGCCTCCATCAGGCGAGGCTTGCCGGTCCCGGCTTCTTCCGGTCATGGAGGTCGGCCGTTCCCGAAGTTGAAGCCCCTGCTCGTTCTTCGGGAGCGCGCCCGGCGCGCGTGGTCACACCGTTCTGCGATCTATGCCGCGCCCCTGCGACGCTTGACGGCCCCCCCTGTAAGGAGCGCGAGCGCGCCGAGAAGAAGAACTCCCGAGGCGGGCAGCGGCACTGCGCCGATGTCGGGCGCGGCGTCCGTTCCAGGCAGCATGCCGGATGCGCTGAAGATCGTCGCTCCCGGATCGGCGGATAGTGAAAGCACCGACGTCGAGAACAGGTCGCCGATGCTCGGCTGATCGCCGTTGGTGGTCACGGACGATGTCAGGGAAAGCGCATAAATGCGGCCCTCCTCGGCGAAGAAGGTGTCCGTGAGCGTGCCGTCGAACAGGTTCGCCGCCCCGCTTCCATCGACGATGAAACTGTCCGCGCCGCCGATCGAGAAATTGCCGCTCAGAACATCGGCCTCGAGTCCGGCGCCGATCACGGCGAGACCGCCGCTGGTGCTCGAGACGAGATTCTCGAAAACGAACTCGTCCAGTTCGGGATCGTATTCCCCGACCGAATTCGGACCGACAAGGTTGCCGAGGCTTCCTTCGCTGCCGAACACCTTGAAGGCCGAGTCGAGGTCGGTCACATCGAATATTCTGATCGAGGTGGACCCTATGACGAGGTTGTCGGAACCCGTTCCGTCATCGGTGTTGGAGAGGATGCCGTCATAATTGACCGCGTAGCTGACGTTTCCGCTCTCCGCGTCCCCGAAATCGAAGCTCAGGACGTCGAAAAGAAGCGCATTGGTCGATGCGCCGGCGAAACTCGTGCTGGGCGTCACGCCCAGAAACGCGCCCACCTCGCCGGTCGCGAGACTGGCCCGGTTCTTGAATTCGCCGTCGAGAAGCGTCCGCTCGACGTTCTGGGCGCCGGTCGAAACGGTATTGAAGCGCTCCTGACGCGTCGGGTCGAGGACCGTTATGCTGCCTCTGATCTCCGTTCCGGAATCTATTCCGAGCGCGCCCGGCGTCAGTGGTTCGAACGTCGCGGCGTGGGCGGCGCCGGCGCTTACGGAAAGCGCCGCCGCACATACGAGATTACGCATGAATTTTCCCCCATCATCTGGTCTGCATGAAATACACAATTACACATGCCCGACTCACACCGCAGTCACGCGGCATGGTCAACATGAAATGGGCTGAAGTCCTGGTTTTTGCACCCGAAGGTTGTTTTCGGTTCCGCGCGGCGCAGGATGATCCACTTGGAGTGGCGTCTCACCATTGCAACCAATCTGGCGTTTGGCGCCGAGATTCGGCGGCGCGACGTCTTCGTCGCAACGGCGGAGCGTCATGCGGGACGAGTTCGCCCCTATCCGGCCCCGGGGCCGCGCGGAATGGCCCCGCAAGAGCGCCGGCGGCGCGCTCCTTACTGTCTCTGGCGCGCGCGGTTCATGAAGGCGAGCCGCTCCAGCATGTGGACGTCCTGCTCGTTCTTGAGCAGCGCGCCATGAAGGCGCGGCAGCGCGTCGCTCGACTCGCCCTGCAGATCTGCGGCGGAGAGATCCTCCGCCATCAGGAGGCGCAGCCAGTCTAGCGCTTCCGAGGTGGAGGGTTTCTTCTTCAGGCCGGGCGTTTCGCGCAGCTCATAGAATTGCGTGAGCGCGGCGCGGACGAGGCTCTGTTTGACGCCCGGAAAATGCACATCGACGATCGCCTGCATCACGTCGAGATCGGGGAAGCGGATATAGTGGAAGAAGCAGCGGCGCAGGAACGCGTCCGGCAGCTCCTTCTCGTTGTTCGAGGTGATGATAACGATCGGGCGATGGCGGGCGCGGATGGTCTCGCCTGTCTCGTAGACGAAGAATTCCATCCGATCGAGTTCCTGCAGGAGGTCATTCGGAAACTCGATATCGGCCTTGTCAATCTCGTCGATCAGCAGGACGACCTTGCCCTCGGCCTCGAACGCCTCCCAGAGCTTGCCCTTGCGGATATAGTTCGCGACGTCGCCGACCCGCTCGTCGCCGAGTTGGCTGTCGCGGAGGCGGCTGACGGCGTCGTACTCGTACAGGCCCTGCTGCGCGCGGGTGGTGGACTTCACGTTCCATTCGATGATGGGAAGATCGAGCGCGCTGGCGACCTGGCGCGCGAGTTCGGTCTTGCCGGTTCCTGGCTCGCCTTTCACGAGGAGCGGGCGCTCCAGCGTGATCGCGGCGTTCACGGCCACCGTCAGGTCGTCAGTGGCCACATAGTCCCTGGTTCCGTCGAATCGCACGTCTCACCCCTTCATCTCTCAGCCGGGCCTTCTAACGCCTCGCGGGTTTGAAGGAAAATTGATTCACCCCAGCGAGGGTTTTAGGTGACATTCCCGACGAATCCACCCTATAACCCGCCCGCGAGACCAGAGCGGCGCCATGGCGTCGCATGTGTTGGGGACCAATGATCCATGAACAAACATGTCGAACTTTCTTCCGACTACGTTCCGTCCGAGGATGAGCCGTTCATGTGCGAACGGCAGAAAGAATATTTCAGAATCAAGCTGCAGGAGTGGAAAGCCTCCATTCTAGACGAGAGCCGGGGCACGATGCGCGAGATGCAGGAGGACGCGCGCAATCTTCCCGACGTCGCCGACCGCGCCTCGGAGGAGACCGACCGGGCGCTCGAGCTGCGCACCCGCGACCGCCAGCGCAAGCTGATCGGCAAGATCGACGCCGCGCTGCGGCGGATCGAGGATGGGAGCTACGGCTATTGCGAGGACACCGGCAACCCGATCAGCCTGAAACGGCTGGACGCGCGGCCGATCGCCACGCTCAGCCTGGAGGCGCAGGAGCGCCATGAGCGGCGTGAGAAAGTCTATCGCGACGACTGAGGCGCACCCCGCCCTTTCGTGCGTCCGAAACGCCCCGGCCCGAACCGCCGGGGCGTTTTCGATTCGGGCCAGCGCGCGATGGGTTTCCGGCGCGTTAACGGGGGCGCGGTAAGGTCTCGACCGGGTTTTTCGCGATTCCAGAGGCCGCCTCATGCACGCTGAGAACTGGGACGATCTGCGCATCTTCCGCGCTGTCGCGGAGCGGCGCGGCTTCATCGCCGCCGCCCGGATGCTGGGAATCAGCCGGCATGTCATCCGGCGCCGGGTCGGGGCGCTGGAGGGGGTGCTCGGCGCCCGCCTGCTGGAGCGGCGGGGACGCTGGCTGCGGCTGACCGAGGCGGGGCGCGACGCGCTCGACCATGCCGACGAGATGGCGGCGGTGTGGGATGCGGCGCTGCTCGGCGTCGCCGGGCCGTCGGGGGAGGCCGGGTCCGTGAGGATCGCGGCGCCGGAGGGGCTGGCGAGTTGGCTGCTGGCGCCCTTCGCGGAGAGTTTCGAGGCCCGCCATGTGCGGCTGCTCTTCGTCGGGGCGGATGCGGCCGGCTCGGCGGCGGACATCACGCTGGCCTTCCGGCCCGGCCCGTTCGCGCGGCGGATCGGGCGGATCGAATACCGGGTCTACGCCGCGCCGTGGACGGACCGGCAGACGCCCTTCGGCCCCTTCTGGATCGAACAGGGGCCGCCGGGCTCCGATCTCAGGGAATGGCTGGACGACGCGCCGGCGGCTTCGGGCTGGGCGCGGGCGGAGGCGGAGGACGAGGCGAGCGCGCTGGCGCTGATCCGCAGCGGGGCGGGCCGGGGCTGGCTGCCGACGCCGCTGGCGATGCGCGAGCCGGGAATCGAGCCGCGCGACATGGAGCTGACGCGCAAACGCGACCTCTGGATGGAGATCGCGGGAAAATCGAAACGGCTGACGCGGGTGATGCTGGCGGCGGACTGGATCATGGAGCGGACGAAAGCGGCTATGAAGCTGCGGCGGTGAGGGGGCTCCGCGATTCCGGCCCCGGGCCGGGACCGGGGCTGGCGCGGTTCGTCGATTGCCCCGGCGGGGCGGGCGCGGCTAGGCTGATGCGTGCGGGAGGGCGCGATGGGGAATCATCTTTACTACGGCGACAATCTGGCGGTGCTGCGCGACAGCATCGCCGACGAGAGCGTCGATCTGATCTATCTGGACCCGCCGTTCAATTCGAACGCGTCCTACAACGTTCTCTTCAAGGGACCGAAGGGAAAGGAGAGCGCGGCGCAGATCGAGGCGTTCGACGACACATGGCACTGGACCGACGCGGCGGAGGAGGCGTTCGGGGAGGTGCTGCGGTCGGGCAACGGCGCGGCGGCGGAGATGCTGCGGGCGATGCGGTCGTTCCTCGGCGAGAACGACATGATGGCCTATCTGGCGATGATGGCGGTGCGGCTGCTGGAGCTGCACCGGGTGCTGAAGCCGACCGGGAGCCTCTACCTGCACTGCGATCCGACCGCGAGCCACTATCTCAAGATTTTGCTGGATGCGATTTTTGGGGCGCGGAATTTTCGGAATGAGATTATTTGGCATCGCCGTCCGGGGATGAGTAGCGCGGTCCACGAGGCCAACCGCTTTGGCGGAACCACTGACACGATTTTTTTCTTCGCAAAGTCGTCCGAAGCCAAGTTTTCCGTGCAATACAATCGAGATAGTCCAGAATATCAAAATTATATTGATACTAGATTTACCCTTAAAGACAAAGACGGCCGCCTTTATCAAGCAACTAGCCTCGTAAACCCAGCGCCTAGGCCAAATTTAAGATACGATTATAAGGGTTATCAGTCCCCATCAAATGGGTGGATGATTTCCAAGGCAAAGATGGAGCAGTGGGATGCTGAGGGGAGGCTCCACTTTCCAGCAGATAAATCTAAGCGAATTCGACGAAAGAGTTTTGCCGATGAACTTAAGGGCATGCCCGTTCAATCCCTATGGACAGATATCCCGCCGGTGAACGCCCGCGCCCAAGAACGCCTCGGCTACCCGACCCAGAAACCTGTCGCCCTACTCGAACGCATCGTCTCCGCCTCGTCCAATCCCGGCGACGTGGTGCTGGACCCGTTCTGCGGTTGCGGCACCACGGTTCACGCCGCCGAGAAACTGGGGCGGGGCTGGATCGGCATCGACGTCACGCATCTGGCCATCGGGCTGATCGAGAAGCGGCTGCGCGACGCGTTCGCGGGGGTCGAGTTCACCACGCACGGGGTGCCGGAGGACCTCGCCGGGGCGCGGGACCTCGCCCGCCGGGGGCGGGAGGACAAGAATTACTATTTCGAGTTCGAGAAATGGGCGCTTTCGCTCATCGCCGCGCAGCCGGGGAACCAGTCGAAAAAGGGCGCCGACCGGGGGATCGACGGCAATATCTATTTCGGCAAGACGCAGCGCGCCGTGGTCTCGGTGAAGGCGGGCGACAATGTCGGCGTCGCGATGATCCGCGATCTGCGCGGGGTGGTGGAGCGGGAGAAGGCGGAGATCGGGGTTTTCCTGACCCTGACCGCGCCGACGAAACCGATGGTGGCGGAGGCGGCGGCGGCGGGGCAGTTCGAGATGGAGGGATTCTCGGCCGTCCCCCGCATCCAGATCGTCACGGTCGAGGACGCGCTGACGCTCCGCGACCGGGCGGTGCGGCTGCCGGCGCGGCGCGACGACGCGTTCCGGAGAGCGAAGCGCGAGGAAAGCGGCGGGCAGGGCGCGCTCGACCTGTAGCGGCGCGCGGCGGATCAGGGCGCCGGGCGCGGCGCGAGGTCCCGAGCGGTTGCGCGGCGCGGGGCGGGGTCCGGGACCGGGGCTCGGCTCAGACCATCATCTGTTTGGTCGCGGCCAGTTCGACATTCGGAAAATCCTTCTCCGCGCGGTCGATGTCCCACTGGATACGGGTCAGGAACACCGGGTCGCCGTCATGGTCGCGGGCCATCTGGCCGCGATTGGCCTTGATGAAGGCGTCGACATCCGCCGCCGCGCCGCGCAGCCACCGGGCGGAGGCGTATTGCGTCGGCTCGAAGCGCACTGGCAGGCCGTATTCGATCTCGATCCGGCTCCCCAGCACGTCGAACTGCAGCGGGCCGACGACGCCGACGATCCAGCCGGCGCCGATTTCGGGCTTGAAGAGCTTGGCCGCGCCTTCCTCGGCGAATTGCGTCAGCGCCTTGTCGAGATGCTTCGCCTTCAGCGGATCGCCCGCGCGCACCGATTGCAGCAGCTCCGGCGCGAAGGAGGGGATGCCGGTGAATCTCAGGTCCTCCCCCTCCGTCAGCGCGTCGCCGATGCGAAGCTGGCCATGGTTCGGCACGCCGATGATGTCGCCGGCCCAGGCGTCGTCGGCGATCTCGCGGTCGTTGGCCAGAAAAAGCACCGGGTTGGAGATCGCCATCTGCTTGCCGGAGCGGACATGTTTCAGCTTCGCGCCGCGCTTGAAATGGCCGGAGCAGAGGCGGACGAAGGCGACCCGGTCGCGGTGCTTGGGGTCCATGTTCGCCTGCACCTTGAAGACGAAGCCGGCGACCTTCGGTTCATCGGCGGTGATCTGCCGCGTCTCCGTCGCGCGGGGCTGCGGGGCGGGGGCGTAGGCGCCGAGGCCGGTCAGCAGCTCCTTCACCCCGAAGGAGTTGATGGCGGAGCCGAACCAGATCGGCGTCAGCGTCCCGTCGAGAAAGGCCTGCCGGTCGAACGTGGGGAGGAGGCCGCGCGCCATCTCCACCTCGGCGCGCAGCTCCTCAAGCCGGTCGGCGGGGAGATGCTCGGCCAGTTTCGGGTCATCGAGCCCGGCGATGGCGATGGACCGGCCCTTCACGTTGCGCTCCGCCCGGTCCATCAACTCTAACCGGTCGTTCACGAGGTCATAGGCGCCGAGAAAGTCCCGCCCCATGCCGATCGGCCAGGAGACCGGCGCGACGTCGAGGGCGAGGCTTTCCTGTATCTCGTCGATGATCTCGAACGGGTCGCGGCTTTCGCGGTCCATCTTGTTGCAGAAGGTGAGGATCGGCATGTCGCGTAGCCGGCAGACCTCGAAGAGCTTCCGCGTCTGGCTCTCGACCCCCTTGGCGCCGTCGATCACCATCACCGCCGCGTCGACCGCGGTCAGCGTCCGGTAGGTGTCCTCGGAGAAGTCGGCGTGGCCGGGCGTGTCCACGAGGTTGAGCCAGTAATCGGCGAATTCGAAGGACATGGCGGAGGCGGAGACGGAAATGCCGCGCTCCTGCTCCATCTTCATGAAGTCGGAGCGGGTGCGCCTTGCCTCCCCCTTGGCGCGGACCTGGCCGGCCATGTTGATGGCGCCGCCATGCAGGAGGAGTTTCTCGGTCAGCGTCGTCTTGCCGGCGTCGGGATGCGAGATGATCGCGAAAGTGCGCCGGCGGGCGATTTCGGGTGGGAGTTCGGGGGCGTTGTGCGTGCGGCTCATGAAGCCGGGCTATAGCGGCGCCGCGGCGCGGGGGAAAGGGGGCCGTCAGCCTGCGCCGGCGAGGGCGCCGCGCCGCGTCGCGCGGGCCTGCGCCTCCAGCGCCAGTTCGGTGACGGTGAAGGTGTGGGCCTGCGCGCAGGCGGTTTCGGTGCGTTCGCGCACATCCGCCGCGAGATTGCGGAAATACGGGAGTTCCGACCCGGAGCAGTCGAAATGCTCGTATTCGGTTCCGTTGACGAGGAAGAGATGATCGGTTCCGGGCCGGCCGACCGGATCGACATATTTCCGCAACTCGATCGCGCCCTCCGAGCCGGAGATGAAGAGCCGCCCGTCGCCCCAGTTCGGCAGCGCGTCGGGCGTATACCAGTCGACGCGGATATAGCCCTGCGCGCCGGCGCCGGCGAGGGCGATCTCGCCGAAATCCTGGAAGGCGGGGTGGTCGGGATTGGCGAAGTTGCCGATCGCGGCATGGGCGATCTCGGCCGTCTCCAGCCCGGTGAAATGCAGGAACTGGTCGATCTGGTGCGAGGCGATATCGGTCAGGACGCCGCCATAGCGCGCGGGATCGAAGAACCAGTCCGGGCGAAGATGAGCGTTCAGCCGGTGCGGGCCGAGGCCGATTGTCTGGATCACCTTGCCGATCCGGCCTTCGCGCACCATCTCGGTGGCGCGCGTGACGGCGCGAACCTCGAACCGCTCGGAAAAATTTACCGACCAGATCCTGCTGGTGGCGGCGACGGTTTTACGGATCCCCGCCAGTTCCGCCTCGGTGATGCAGCCGGGCTTGTCGAGCATCACGTCCTTGCCATGGCGCATCGCCTCCACCGCCAGCGCCGCGCGCCGGTCGGGCGGGCAGGCGATCAGGACGAGGGCGATGCTTTCGTCATCTAGGAGGCGCCGGCGGTCCTCGGCGCGGGGGATGTCGGGAAAGCGTTTCAGGAAACCCTCAAGCGGCTGCGGTTCCCCCTCGGTCCACCAGCCGGCGAATTCGCAGCCCGCCTCGATCATCCCCTCGGCCATGCCGTAGATATGCCGGTGGTCGAGGCCGAGCGCGGCGAAGCGGAGCGGCGCGCGCATCAGAGCGCCTCCATATCCGCGACCTCGACCATGCGCCCCTCGCGGGAGGAGGCGGTGATGGCGTCGATCAGGGCGTGAACCCGCAGCGCCGCGCGCCCGGTGACGGCGGGCGCGCCGCCGCTGCGGATCGCGCGGGCGAAATCGGCGATCAGGTCGCGGTGCCAGTCGCAGGGGAAGGCCATCGGGTCGGCCCCGCCGCCGGTCTCGGCCGATTCCGCTACGAACTCCTCTCGCCCGTCGCGCCATGTGACGGTCAGCTCGCCGCCGCGAAGGATCGCCGCGCCCGAAGTTCCCTCGATGGCGATGCTTTCGACATGGCCGGGGCATGACGCCGTCGTCGCCATGAGCGCGCCGACGGCGCCGGAGGCGAAGCGGAGACCGGCGGCGGCGAAATCCTCCGACTCCATCCGGTGGATCGCGGTCGTCGCGGTCAGCGCCGAGACGTTTTTCGCCGGCCCGGTCAGGCTGAGCGCCAGGTCGAGCGTGTGGATCGCCTGGGAGATCAGCACGCCGCCGCCGTCGCGCTCATAGGAGCCGCGTCCGGGCGTGTCGTAATAGGCCTGATCGCGCCACCAGGGCACATCGATGCGCGCCAGCGCGACTTCGCCAAGCGCGCCCTCGCGGATCAACTCCGCCAGGCGGCGCGCCCCGGCGCGGAATCGGTGCTGAAAGACGATGCCAAGGGTGACGCCCGCCGCTTCGCAGGTCTCGACGAGGGTGCGAGCGGCGGCGCCGGTCCGCTCGACAGGTTTCTCCATCAGGATGTGCTTTCCGGCGCCTGCGAGCGCACGCACGATCTCCGCCCGCTGGTTCGGCGGGGTGAGGACGAGCGCGGCGTCGGTCCCGTTGTCCGAAGCGAGCTCTTCGAGCGATGAAAAGGTCTTGCAGCCAAAGAGTTCTGCGGTCGCCGCGGCCTTCGCGCCGCTGCGGGTCAGAACCCCGCTGACCGCGATCTCGTCCTCCAGCTCGGCCAGCGCCTCCAGATGTGGTTTCGCGGCCATGCCGAGCCCGATGATGGCGAGACGGATTTTTCCGGACATGGGGAGTTTCCTTCGAAAGGCGGTTTCAGTCGCGATCAGGGCCCGAACCAGGCCACCGGCCAGAGCGTGAGCGCCGGCGCGAAGGTGACGAGCAGGAGCACCACGATCAGTGCGATGACGAAAGGGATGATCTCCCTGAAGACCGCCACCGCATCGGCGCCGCCGACGCGGGCGGTCGTGAAGACGAGGACGCCGAGCGGCGGCGTGAGCGCGCCGATGACGAGATTGAGAACGAGGACGACGCCGAACTGGATCGGATCGACCCCCGCCGCAGCCACGACGGGGACGAGGATCGGGACGAGGATCACCATCGCCGCGATCATCTCCATGAAGAGGCCGACGAAGAGCAGGAACGCGTTGATCAGCAGCAGCAGGGTGATTTCATCGCCGGAAATCGCGCTGAGGGCGGCGGCGATCTTCTGCGGCGCCTGTTCGAAGGTGAGAATCCATGCGAAGGGCGCGGCGGCGGCGATGATGATGGCCACGGCGACGGTGTCGGACGCCGCTTCGCGCGCGGCGTGGACGAAGCTGCGCGCGGTCAGGCCGCGATAGACCAGCGCGCCGCAGAGGATGGCGAAAGCCAGGGCCATCGCCCCGGCCTCGGTCGCGGTGAAGACGCCGAACCGCACGCCGCCGACGATGAACACCGGCAGGAGAAGCGCCGGGATCGCATACCAGAACGCCGTCAGCCGCTCTTCGCCGGAGGAGCGCGCGACGCCCGCGCCATAGCCGCGCCGGCGGGAGACGGCGTAGACGACGAACGCCAGCGCCGTCGCCGCGAGAAGCCCCGGAACGATGGTGGCGACGAAGAGCGCGCCGACCGAAACCGAGGCGAGCGCGGCGTAGATGATCAGCCCCAGCCCCGGCGGAATCAGGTTCGCCAGCGTCGAGGAGGCGCTGGTGAGCGCGCAGGCGAAGGCGCGGGAATAGCCGCGTTGCTCCATCTCCGGCGCGAGGAGCTTCGCGATCGCCGAGGCGTCGGCGGTGGAGGAGCCGGAGACACCGGCGAGCATCACGTTGGTGACGACATTCGCCTGCCCCAGCCCGCCACGGAAATGCCCGACCAGATGCGTTGCGAGCTCCAGCAGCCGGCCGGTGACGCCGCCGGCGTTCATCACCGCGGCCGCCATGATGAAGAAGGGAATGGCGAGAAGGGTGAACGAGTTGAGCGAGGCGGAGATGTTCTGCGCCACCGTCATCAGCATCATGTCGCCCATCGGCGCCAGCCCGGCGAAGGCCCCGAAGGTGAGGGCGAATGCGATCGGGACTTCGAGGAAGATCAGCGTGAGGCCGACGATCATCAGCGCCGCGGCGCCGTCCTGCGGCGAGAGGAGCAGCGGCGCGCCCGCGCGCACCGCGAAATAGAGCGCGCCGCCCGCCAGCGCCGCGGCGAGGGTGGCGACCGGCGGGCCGGCGCGAAAGAGAAAGAGGATGTTGAGCGCGGCGCCGACCGGCACGGCGAGAACGAGATAACTGATCGGCCATTCGAGCGCCGGCGAGACCTGCATCGCCCGGCCCATGAAGTCGATCCCGTGCAGGATGAGCGCGAGACTGGCGGCGGTCACCACGGCGCGGATCAGGAAGCGCTGCGCCGCGCGCGCCGCCGGCGGCAGGCGCGGGCCGAGAAAGCCGATGGCGATGTGGCTGTTCCGCCCGGTCAGGAGCGCCATGCCGAGAAAGACCGCCCAGCCGAAGAACCATTGCGCCAGCTCCTCCGGCCAGGGGAGCGAGGCGTTGAGGACGTAGCGGCAGAACACCTGAAGGATCGCCACCGCCGCCGCGCCGAGGAGGAGCGCGACGGAGATCGCCTCCAGCAGCGCGTCGCAGATGGCGAAGGCCCCGCCTCTGGCGGGCCGCGGCGCGGCGGCCCGGCCGGCCGATTGTGCCGTATCGCTCATGCTCGGCTCCCGTCGCCCTCGTCGCGTCGGCCCCGTTCCGGCAAGCCGGCGGGACGCGCCCGCCGGCCGTTCCGGACGACGCTCAGCCCAGCGCCCTGATCTTTGCGATCATCTCCGCGGTTTTCGGGCTCTTGGAGCCGAATTCGGCGAAGAGGGGTTCGGTCTTTTCCTCCCACCGCGCGCGCTCTTCGGCCGGGAACGGGTGGACGGTGACGCCGACCGCCTTCAGGTCCTCGAGCGCCTGTCCGGCCTTGGCGCGGTTTTCCGTCCGCTGTTCGGCGAAGACCTCGACCGCGACGCCCCTGACCATCTCGGCGAGTTCGGGCGGCAGGCTGTCCAGCCACGCCGCGTTCACGCGCACGGCCTTCGGCAGGAACCAGTGATAGGTCGGGGTGATATGCGCCGCCTGCTCATGCCATTTGAAGCCGAGGACGGAGAAATAATCCGACTCCAGCCCGTCGATCACGCCGGTGGAGAGCGCGGAATACTGCTCCGAATAGGGGAGCGGCGTCGGGTTGGCGCCGAGCATGCTCCAGAAATCGACCCAGACGCGCAGTTCGGGAACGCGGAGCTTCACGCCTTCGAGCGTGGCGAGATCTGTCACCGGCTCCTTCGCCAGCACATGGCGAAAGCCGCTTTCGCCGTAAGCGACGAATTCGACGCCGGTCTTCTCACGGGCGATCATCGAGACTTCCTCGCCGAGCGGGCCCTGAAGGACCCGGTCGACATGCGCCTCGTCCTTGTAGATGAAGCCGGGCGCGCCGCCGAACGCGGCGATCTCGGGCGCGATCGCCTCTTCGCTGTCGGGGCCGGCGGTGGTCGCTTGGATCGTGCCGATGCGGCTGCCTTCGAGCAGTTGCGAGAGGCCGCCAAGCTGGCTGGCGGGGAAATGCTGCGCTTCGATCCGGCCTTCGCTCCGCTCGTTCAGGATGTCCGCCCAGCGCTGGAAGGCGTTGGTGAGCGGCGAGCCGATCGCCTCGGAATGGGCGATCTTGAAGACGTAGACCTCCTGCGCGCGGGCGCGCCCGAGAAGCGCCGGCGCGGCGAGCGCGGCGGCGCCGGTTTTCAGAAAGAACCGTCTGCCGACGGCGGTGTGAATGGCGGACTCGGTTTTCATGCGCCTCCCCTTTTTTGCTTTGTGGCCTTGTTTCATGACGACTACCATACCACCCTAGCTGCTGCGCTTGCGCGGGCCAAGACCAGAGAGCGCCTCCGGGCGGGTAAAGTGAACGGCGACGCGGGCGCCGGCGAGCGGGCGGAGGGACGAAGAGGTTCGATGAGCAGGGACGACTACGACTTTCTGACCGACCGGCTCGCCCTGCCGCGCGGCGCGGTGGCGCGGGCCGCGCGGCGGCATGTGGTTCATCGGGGAACGCGCGTTCTCGGGTTTGTCGCGGGGCGCTTCCGGCCCTGTTGCCACCCCGTTCTGACGCCGGCCGGGTTCGCCACGACGGCGGAATCCCCGGCGGATCATCCGCATCACAACTCGCTCTGGATCGCGGCCGATCATGTCGGGCTTCAGGTCCCGGCGGGCGAGGGTGGCGTCGAGAGCTACGAGTACAATTTCTATGTCGACGAGGTTTTCCAGGGGCGCGCGCCGGGGCGGCTGATCGAGCGAAGTTGCGAAGGCGCGCCCTTGGGCGCGGCGGGTTTCGCCGTGACGCAGGAGATCGACTGGCGCGGCCCGGCCGAATGGGGCGCGCCGGAAGGGCGGCTGGCGCTCCGCGAGACGCGGAGAACGACGATCCGCGAGATCGAGGGCGCCTATCGGATGGACATCTCGTCGCGACTTGCGGCGGGAGAGATCCCGGTTCGGCTGGGCCCGACGCGGCACGCTTATTTCAATGTGCGGGTCGCGGAGACGATGGTGCGTGCGAATGGCGGCGTGATCCGCAGCGAGCGCGGTGTTGCGGACGGCGCGGCGATTTCGGCGGCGGGGGCGGAATGGGTGGATTTCACCGGCCCGGTCGGCGGCGGCGCGCGGGCCGGGCTGACCGTCATCCCGCGCCCGGCGGCGGGGGAGACGGCGACCTGGTTCGTCGCGGACTGGGGCGTCGTCACGGTAGGGACGTTCCGCGACCGGGCGCTGACGCTGGAGGCGGGGGACGAGACCATTCAGCGTTGTACCATCATCGTTCACGATGGAGAGATATCGCCCGCATCGGTCGAAGCGCTGAAGCGCGGCGGGTTCGGCCCGGAGGGCGAGGCGCCCTGATGCGCGAGCGCGCGGATCACGCCGCGCAGCTCCGCCAGCCCGCGCAGGCGCCCGATCAGCGGATAGCCGGGATGCGCGCCGCGCGCGGCGTCGAATAGCAATTCGTGCCCGTGATCCGGACGGAAGGGAATCTCGCTGTCGGCGCGGCCGGCGTCTCGTCTGCGCTGTTCCTCGTCCAGCAGCGCCGCGATCAGCGCCACCATGTCGGTGTCGCCGTCGAGATGCGCGGCCTCTTCGAACGAGCCGTCCGGCGCCTTGGCGACGTTGCGCAGATGCGCGAAATGGATGCGGTCGGCGAAGCGGCGGGCGATTTCAGGCACGTCGTTCAGCGGATTGGCGCCGAGCGAGCCGGAGCAGAGCGTGAGGCCGTTCATCGGACTTTCCACCGCCGCCATGATCCAGGCGATGTCGTCGGCGTTGGAAACGACGCGCGGCAGGCCGAGAATGTCGCGCGGCGGATCGTCGGGATGGACGCAGAGGCGAACGCCCAATTCCTCCGCCGCCGGCGTCACTTCCGCGAGGAACCGTTTGTAACCGGCGCGGAGCGTGGCGCGGTCGAGCCCGTCATAGCGGGCGAGCGCGGCCTTGAGCCCGGCGACGTCATAGCGGTCATAGGCGCCGGGGAGGCCCGCCATGATCGAGGTCAGGAGGGTTTCGCGCTCGGTCTCGTCCGAGCGTTGAAACCAGACCGCGGCCTCGCGGCGGACATCCTCGGGATAGTCGTCCTCGGCCGCCGCCCGCCCGAGCATGTGAAGCTCGAACGCCGCCATCTTCGGGGCGGAGAACCGAAGGCAGGTTCCCCCGCGCGCCACGGGCGCGGCGAGGTCGGTGCGCGTCCAGTCGAGAAGCGGCATGAAATTGTAGCAGATCGCCGTCACGCCCTCGGCGGCGAGATTGGCCATGGATTGGCGGTAATTGGCGAAAAGCGGGCCGAGATCGCCCTCGCCGCGCTTGATGCGCTCATCAATCGGCAGGCTTTCGACGACGGTCCAGTCGAACCCGGCGGCTTCGATCTGCGCGCGGCGCGCGGCGATGGTCTCGCGCGGCCAGATCGCGCCATAGGGGATCTCGTGGAGCGCGGTGACGACGCCGGCGGCGCCGGTCTGGGCGATCTCGTCGAGGCCGATGCGGTCGAGGCCGCCATACCAGCGCCAAGTCTCCTTCATCATGCGGCTCCTTCGATGGCCGCCCGTGCGCCGAGGCGGGTCAGCGTCGCGTAGGCTGCGCTCACGTCATCGCGCATCGCCGCCGCCTGTTCCGGGGTGAAGATTTGGCGGAGGCCGAGAAGCGCCGCGACCTTGGCGGGGCCGTCCGGAGCGGCGTCGGAGAGCGCCCGGAGCCGCTCCGCCAACGGGTCCCTCACGTCGATCGGATCGTCCTTTTCATCGACGCCGCCGACATAGCGCATCCAGGCCGCGACCGCGAGGTGAAGGCCGGGGCAAGGGCGCCCGGCGACGCGGTTTTCGGCGATGGTCCCGAGGATCCGCTGCGGCAGTTTCTGGCTGCCGTCCATGGCGATCTGCCATGTCCGGTGACGGATCGCCGGGTTGGCGAAGCGCGAGAACAGCGCGTCGGCGTAGGCGTGGAGGTCTTCGCCGGGCGGCGGGGTCAGCGCCGGAATGATCTCGTCGCGCCAGAGCCGTTTCACGAAGCGCGCATAGACCGGGTCCGCGACGGTCTCCGCGATGGTCTCATGGCCGCCGAGATAGCCGAGATAGGAGAGAGCGGAATGCGCGCCGTTCAGCATCCTGAGTTTCATGTGCTCGAAGGCGGCGACATCCTTCACCATCCGCGCGCCGGCGGCGGCGAGGTCGGGGCGGGCGCCGTCGACGAAATCGTCCTCGATCACCCATTGGCGAAAGGGCTCGTGCACCACCGGCGCGGCGTCGGCGAAGCCGGTGAGTTCGGTGACGCGCGCGATGTCCGCCGCGCTGGTGGCGGGAACGATGCGGTCGACCATGGTGGCGGGGAAGCGCCCCTCGGCCGCGATCCAGTCCGCTAACGCCGGATCGACCGCCGCGGCGAGATCGAGGACGACGCTCCGGACGACGCGGCCGTTTTGCGGAAGGTTGTCGCAGGTCAGGACGGTGAAGGGGCGCAGTCCCGCCTCGCGTCGGCGGGCGAGGGCGCGGACGAGATAGCCGGGCGCGGAGCGCGGCGCGGCCGGGTTGGCGAGATCGTGAACGATGTCGGGGTGATCCGGGTTGAGCCGGCCGGTCGCCGGCTCATGGCAATAGCCCTTTTCGGTGACGGTAAGGCTGACGATGCGGATGGCGGGATCGGCCATCGCGGCGAGCGCCGCTTCGGGATTCTCGCGGGCGACGAGGACGTCGCGCACGACCTCGACGACGCGCGGGATCTCGCCCTCGGGGCCAAGGTCGACGGCGGTGTAGGCGAAATCCTGCGGCGCGAGCCGGTCGCGCATCGCCGGGTTCATCAGGCTGAGTCCGACGACGCCCCAGTCGCCGCCGGATTTCGCGATCGCCTCGGCGATGTAGAAGGCGCCGTGGGCGCGAAAGAACGCGCCGAGCCCGAGATGGACGATTCCTGCGCCGGGCCGCGCGGCGGCGGAGCGGGCGAGGCGGGGTGCGGAGGGGTTCACGGGGCGCGTCCTCGCTCTGCGGTCAAAGTCGATAAGCCTGTTTGGCGAGCCGGTAAGCGAGGTCATGGGCGACCTCGTGCGCGTCTTCCTCGGCCAGCCGCCCGGTCGCAACCAGCGTGGCGAGATAGGCGCAGTCGACGCGCCGGGCGACGTCGTGGCGGGCCGGGATCGAGCAGAAGGCGCGGGTGTCGTCATTGAAGCCGACGGTGTTGTAGAAGCCCGCCGTCTCGGTGACCGTCTCGCGGTAGCGGCGCATCCCCTCGTAGCTGTCGAAGAACCACCAGGCGGGGCCGAGCCTCAGCGCCGGGTAGACCCCGGCGAGCGGCGCGAGTTCGCGCGAATAGGCGGTCTCGTCCAGCCCGAAGAGGATCAGCGTCAGCCGCTTGTCGGTTCCCATCGCGTCGAGAAGCGGTTTCAGGGCGCGGACGTAATCGGTGCGGGTCGGGATGTCGAACCCCTTGTCGCGCCCGAAACGCGCCATGATCGGGGCGGAATGGTTGCGGAAGCTCCCCGGATGGATCTGCATCACCAGCCCGTCGTCGAGGCTCATCCGCGCCATTTCGGTCAGCATCTGGCCGCGAAAGGCGTCGGCCTCGGCGGCGCTGCAATCGCCTGTCAGCGCCTTGCGGAACAGCGCCGCGGCGTCTTGCTGCTTCATGTCCTCGGTCCGCGCGGTGGCGTGGCCGTGATCGGTGGAGGTGGCGCCCATCGACTTGAAAAAGGCGCGCCGGGCGCGGTGGGCGGCGAGATACCCCTCCCATGTCGTCGCATCCTCGCCGGTCATCTCGCCGAGACGGACGATATTGGCGGCGAAATCCGGGGTTTCGGGGTCGATTACCGCGTCGGGCCGATAGGCGGTGACGACGCGGCCGCCCCAGTCCGAATCGCGGATCATCCGGTGCCATTCGAGGTCGTCGAGCGGGCTCTCGGTGGTCGCGATCACCTCGATCCCGAAACGCTCGAAAAGCGCGCGGGGGCGGTAGTCGGGACGCTGGAGGCGCTCGGCGATATGATCGTACGCGGCGTCGGCGGTCGCTTCTGAAAGCTGCTCATCGAAGCCGAAGACATCCTGAAACGCCTGGTCGAGCCACATCTGCGAGGGGGTGGCGCGGAAAAGGTGATAATTCGCGGCGAAGAGGCGCCAGATCTTCCGCCCGTCCGTCTCCACCGGGCCGCCGTCGATGCGGGGAACGCCGAGCGCCTCCAGCGCCACGCCCTGCGAGAAGAGCATCCGGAACACGTAGTGGTCCGGGGTGATGAAGAGTTGCGCCGGATCTGGGAAGGGTTCGTTCAGCGCATACCAGCGCGGATCGGTATGGCCGTGCGGGCTGACGATCGGCAGCGCGCGTATCTCGTCATAAAGCGCCCGGGCGAGCCCGCGCGCGCGTTCGTCGAGTGGAAAGAGCCTGTCCGCGTCCAGTCGGGCCATCGTCGGTATTCCCTTCTCGCCGGTTTTCGCCCCGGCCTTCGCCGGTTCAAGGCTGGAAATATGGTAGTATGGTATGCTGGTCAACGCGATGCGCAAAGCCCGATCTGCGCGGGCGGCGGGCCTGCGCGCCCCTCCCGCCGCCGGGGCGCGGGTGCTAGGGGTGAGGCGCGCCGGTTTATCGAAGGGGGGAGCGGCCATGCGCCCATTGCTGATCGCGGGGCCGACAGGGGCGGGAAAGTCCGCATTCGCGCTAAAGGCGGCGGCGGAAGGCGGCGTCGTCGTCAATGCGGACGCGAGTCAGGTCTACGCGGGCTGGCGCATCCTGACGGCGCGCCCTTCGGCGGCGGATGAGGGCCTGGCGCCGCATCGCCTTTATGGTCATGTCGATCCGGCGCGGCGCTATTCGGTCGGCGACTGGCTGCGCGATCTCGCCCTGACGTTGACCGAAGCGCGCGAGGCCGGGCTTCGCCCGGTGATCGTCGGGGGCACCGGCCTCTATTTTGCGGCGGCGACGCAGGGGCTCGCGCCGATCCCGCAGGTTCCCGAGACGGTGCGCGCCGGGGTGGCGGCGCGACTGACGGCGGAGGGCCTCGCGGCGCTGGCGCATGAGTTGACGGCGCGGGACCCGGAAACCGCCGCCACGGCCGACCTGCAGAACCCGATGCGGGTCGCGCGCGCGCTCGAAGTGCTGGAGGCGACGGGCCGCGGCCTCGCCTCCTGGCGCGAAGAGACCGGCCCGCCGCTGATCGGCGACGCCGATCGCATGCTGATCCTGCCCGAGCGCGGCGCGCTCTATGCGCGGCTCGACCGGCGGTTCGACGCGATGCTGGCCGAGGGCGTTCTGGAGGAGGCGCGGGCGATGCGGGCGCGCCGGCTCAACCCGGCGCTGCCGGCGATGAAGGCGGTCGGCGCGCCGGCGCTTTTCGCCCATCTCGACGGCGAGATCGGCCTGGATGAGGCCGCCGAGCGCGCCCGGCGGGCGACGCGAAACTACGCCAAGCGGCAGATGACTTGGGCGCGCAGCCGCATGAATGACTGGCCGAAAGCCGAGTCGGGCTGAGCAGAATTTCCGAAAGTTGCTGAAATTGGCCCATCAGCGCCGTTAAATGTCTCAGGATCGAAAAATTCGCAGTTTTCTTTCCTGCTTTCGGGTTGACCCTTCCGCCCGGGGCGGCTAAGCGGGAAGCGCAAACTTGGAGAGGCACGATGCGAAGCTGCATTCTCGTAATTGCGAAGCGCGCCCCCCGGCGGATGTAGGACATCCGGCGAGAGTGCGCGCATGGGCCCCGACGGGGCCTTTTTTATTGGCTGAACGACCCCGGACGACGACAGGCGGGGCGGAGACGGAGAGAGACGATGTCGCGTGAGAAAACCGGCGCACAGATCGTGGTTCAGGCTCTGAAGGATCAGGGTGTGGACACCGTATTCGGCTATCCGGGCGGCGCCGTCCTTCCGATCTATGACGAGATTTTCCAGCAGAACGACATCCGCCACATCCTCGTCCGGCACGAGCAGGGCGCGGCGCACGCGGCGGAGGGCTATGCGCGCTCCACCGGCAAGCCCGGCGTTCTGCTCGTCACCTCCGGCCCGGGCGCGACCAACGCGGTGACGGGGCTGACCGACGCGCTGATGGATTCGATCCCGATCATCTGTCTTTCCGGGCAGGTGCCGACCTTCCTGATCGGCAACGACGCGTTCCAGGAGGCCGACACCGTCGGCATCACGCGGCCCTGCACCAAGCATAACTGGCTGGCGAAGGACCCGTCGAAGCTGGGCGAGATCATTCACGAGGCGTTCCATGTCGCGACCTCGGGGCGTCCCGGACCGGTGCTGATCGACATTCCGAAGGATGTCCAGTTCGCCTCCGGCCGCTACGCCGGGCTGAAGGGCGCGAAGCCGTCGCACTACCAGCCGATCATGAAGGGCGATATCGCCATGATCGAGGAGGCTGTCGTGCTGATCGAGACAGCGGAGCGGCCGATCATTTATACCGGCGGCGGGGTGGTGAATTCCGGCCCCGGCGCCAGCCAGCTCCTGCGCGAACTGGTCGCGCGGACCGGCTTCCCGATCACCTCGACGCTGATGGGGCTCGGCTGCTATCCGGCTTCGGGCGACAACTGGCTCGGCATGCTGGGCATGCATGGCGCCTACGAGGCGAATCTGGCGATGCATGGCGCCGACGTGATGATCTGCATCGGCGCGCGGTTCGACGACCGGATCACCGGGCTCGTGGAGGCGTTCAGCCCGAAATCGAAGAAGATCCATATCGATATCGACCCGTCCTCGATCAACAAGAACATTCGCGTCGACGTGCCCATCGTCGGCGATGTCGGCCACGTGCTGGAGGACATGCTGAAGATCTGGAAAGCCCGCGGCGCCAAGACGCGCGCCGAGGGAGTGAAGAAATGGTGGGGCGTGATCGACGGCTGGCGCGCAGTCGACTGCTTCGGCTACGCGCCGTCCAAAACCACGATCAAGCCGCAATACGCGCTCCAGCGGCTGGAGGCGCTGACCAAGGGCCGCGATCGCTACGTCACCACCGAGGTCGGCCAGCACCAGATGTGGGCGGCGCAGTATCTCGGCTTCGAGGACCCGAACCGCTGGATGACCTCGGGCGGGCTCGGCACGATGGGCTATGGCCTGCCGGCCTCCGTCGGCGTGCAGATCGCGCACCCGGACGCGCTGGTGATCAACGTCGCCGGCGAGGCTTCGTGGATGATGAACATGCAGGAGATGTCGACGGCGGTGCAGTTTCGCCTGCCGGTCAAGCAGTTCATCATGAACAACGAGCGCCTCGGCATGGTCCGGCAATGGCAGGAATTGCTGCACGGCGAACGCTACTCGCACAGCTATTCGGAGGCGCTGCCGGATTTCGTAAAGCTGGCGGACGCGTTCGGCTGCAAGGGCATCCGCTGCTCCGATCCGGACGGGCTGGACGATGCGATCGAGGAGATGCTGGCCTATGACGGGCCGGTAATCTTCGACTGCCTGGTCGAGAAGCACGAGAACTGCTTCCCGATGATCCCCTCCGGCAAGGCGCATAACGAGATGCTGCTCGGCGCGGCGGAGACGGCCGGCGCGATCGAGAACGCAGGCGCGGTGCTGGTCTGACCCCGACGCCGGAGACCGGCGCGGCGGCCCGTCGCCGCGCCCCGATACATGAGAGTGAGAGAGACGCCCGATGAACGCCCTCGCCATCAAGAAAGGCTCTTCCCGAAAGAGCGCCTATAACCTCCGGCCGACTTTTTCCGATGTCGAGGAGCGGCACACGCTCTCGGTGATCGTCGACAACGAGGCCGGCGTGCTGGCGCGGGTCATCGGGCTCTTCTCCGGGCGCGGCTACAATATCGAGAGCCTGACGGTGGCGGAGACCGACCATCTCGGCCATCTCAGCCGCATCACCATCGTCACCACCGGCACGCCGCAGGTGATCGAGCAGATCAAGGCGCAGTTGTCGCGCATCGTGCCGGTGCACGGCGTCCACGACCTGACGGTCGAGGGGCCGGCCGTCGAGCGCGAGCTGGCGCTGGTCAAGGTCGCCGGGACGGGCGAGAAGCGGGTCGAGGCGATGCGCCTCGCGGACGTTTTTCGCGCCAAGGTGGTCGACACCACGCTGGAGAGCTTCGTCTTCGAGCTGACCGGCGACGTGAAGAAGATCGACGCCTTCGTCGATCTGATGCGCCCGCTGGGGCTGGAGGAAGTCGCGCGCACCGGCGTCGCGGCGATGGCGCGCGGGGCCTGAGCCCCGCCCGCGGTCAGCTTTCGAAAATTGCGCGGCGGCGGATTCGCAATGGCAACCGGTTTCGTCGTGATGCTCTCATGGCGATAGCGGCGTAACCGGTTCGACACGGGCTGGAAGCCCAAAGCGGATTCCACGATTGTCCTATGCTACAGTGTAACCCAATTGGTTCACGCTGAGGATATGATCATGCCTGACAAGTGGACGGACGGCGACGCTTACGAGATGTATGTCGGCAGATGGAGCCGGCAGACAGGCAAAAAATTCTTGTCCTGGCTGGACGCGCCGCGCGGATTGCGATGGCTTGATCTTGGCTGCGGGACAGGTGCGCTTACGTCGCAGATATTGCGGGATTGTGATCCGCATTCCGTTGTCGGCGTGGAGCCATCGGAGGGCTTTCTGACGCTCGCGCGAGAAAGCATAAGCGATGAACGCGCAAAGTTTCTGCCTGGTTCCGGCGAGAAGGTCCCGGTGAACGACGGCATGGTCGATTTCGCCGTTTCAGGGCTTGTTCTCAATTTCATCCCGGAAAAAGAGAAGGCGATGGCTGAGCTTGTGCGCTCCGTCGACGAAGGCGGAACGGTTGCGGCGTATGTGTGGGACTATTCGGGTCACGTTCAATTCATGCGCTATTTCTGGGACGCCGCCATCGCGCTCGACCCGGCCGCCAGCGAGAAAGACGAAGGTGTTCGTTTTCCGATTTGTCGACCAGCGGCACTTGCCGATCTGTTTTCGGGCGCCGGTTTGCGAGATGTTGCAACTGCGCCAATCGACATCGTGACGCCTTTCGCGGATTTCGATGATTACTGGACTCCCTTTCTATCCGGAATTGCGCCGGCGCCCGGGTATTGCGCTTCTTTGGATGACGGGGAGCGCCAACGATTGAAACGTCGTCTGATTGAAACCTTGCCAACAGACCCCGATGGGATGATTTTACTTGCTGCAAGAGCTTGGGCGGTGCGTGGAACACGCTAAAGTCCCCCTTGCATTGTTGTCTTGGAAATCAATCTCTTTTCCGTCGTGTCGGCAGTTTTGTCCGCCTGAAGGACATTGTAGCCGCTGGCTGGCGCCGCCGCCGATCAGCGGATTGTCGGCGGCGCCGTATCGCTCAGGCGAGGCTGAGCTTCACGTCAAGGTTGTTGCGGGTGGCGTTCGAGTAGGGGCAGACCTGATGCGCCTGGTCGACCAGTTTCTTGGCGTCGGCAGCATCGACGCCGGGCAGGTCGATCTCCAGCGCCACGTCGAGGCCGAAGCCGCCTTCGGAGCGCGGGCCGATGCCGACCGTCGCCTTGACGTTCGCGTCGTCGGGGACATTCACCTTCACGTCGCCAGCGACCACCTTCATCGCGCCGAGGAAACAGGCGGCGTAGCCGGAGGCGAAGAGGATCTCCGGGTTCACGCCGTCGCCGCCGCCGCCGCCAAGCTCCTTGGGGGTGGAGAGTTTCGCCTCGAACGCGCTGTCGAGCGATTTGGTGTGGCCGTCGCGGCCGCCGGTTGCGCGGGAGGACGTGCTGTAGAGGACCTTGGTGGGCATTGCGGGGTTCCTTTCTGCGCGTTATATGTCGCACACGATTTAATCGTGAGAGATAGGTATGGATCATGCGGAACAGAGTCAATAGACTCCACGGATGACGATATGAGGCGCGCCATGCATCCCGACGAGTCCGCCACGCCTGAAACGACCGAGACCGGGCCCGATCCCTTCGGCGGGCGCGCCCGGCTCTGTTTCTCGATCTACGCGGCGCATCACGCGCTGAACCGGGTCTATCAGCCGCTGCTGGAGGCGCTGGGCCTGACCTATCCGCAATATCTGGCGATGGCCGCGCTCTGGACGCGGGACGGGCTGAGCGTCGGCGAGATCGGTCGCGCGCTCGGGCTGGAGAGCAGCACGCTCACCCCGCTCCTGAAACGGCTGGAGGCGGCGGGGCTGATCCGGCGCGAGCGGGCGAAGACGGACGAGCGGGTCGTGACCGTCGTCCTGACCGGGGAGGGCAGGGCGCTGGGGGAGAAGGCGGCGCATGTGCCGGAGTGCGTTCTCGCCGCGACGAGACTCGACCGGGCGGAGATGGAGCGCCTCTCGGCGGCGCTGAACGAACTGCGCGCGGCGCTTGACGGGCGGGAAGAGGCCGGCCGCGCCGGCGCCGACCGACCGCCTAGGCGTCGAACGCGCCGCCGAGCCCCCTGATCGCCTCCGGCGTCGTCATCGGCCGGCGGATGGTCAGCAGGCGGCGCGCCTCCTCCCCCCGGCCGAGCCGCAGGAGCGCGCCGGCCATGGCGAACTCGATGAGGTCGCGCTGCGCCCGGCTGCCGCCGATCCGCGCATGGTCGCGCATCGCGACGGCGAGATGCGCGGCGGCTTCCTCCCACCGCCCGGCGGCCAGCGCGCCGAAACCGTCGGAGAGCGTGCGGACGACATCCGCGGCCGGGCCGGCGGCGCCCGTCCTGATCCGTTCCAGCGCGTCGCTCTCTCCGGCCATGGCGTGGGCGAGCGCGGCGTGGGCGTCGGCGAAGGCGAGGCCGGGCTTCGGAAAGGCGGCGAGGGCGTAGGCGCTGACGGCGCGCCATTTCTCCGCGGCGACATCGAGCCCGGCGAGCTCGGCCCGGTAGAGGAGCGACGCCGCGTCGGTCAGCACGTTCAGCGCCGGGCCGGACCCAGCCCCGGGCGCGATGGCCTCGTCGAAGACACGCCACATGGTCGTCTCGTCGCCTGCCGCCAGCGCCCAGAGCGCGACATGCCAGGAAACATGCGTATGCATGATCCCGTCGCGATCGTAACCCTCGCGCCAGTCGCGCAGATAGGCGTAACCGGCGGCGGCCTCGCCGTTCTCGTAGTGGAGATGCGCGCGGTAATGCGCGCCGTTGGCGTTGCGCGGCCGCTGGGCCAGCGACGCCTCGATATGGGCTTCGGCGTCCGCGAGGCGGCCGGACTCGATCTCCGACCACGCATGGCTGGCGAGGAACCACCAGTCGTCGCCATAGTGCGGCAAGAGCGCGGAGGTGAAGGCGAGCTGCGCCGCTTCCCGCCCCGGCTGGCCGGAAAACCCGATCAGGCCGAAGACGCCGACGGCGGTCTGGGCGACGAGCGCGTCGCGCGGCCAGCGCGCCAGATGTTCGCGGCCTCTGGCGAAAGCCTCGGCGCCGCGCCCCTCCAGGATGGCGCCGAGAACCTCGATCTGGCTCGCCTCACGCGCCGTGACGCCGCGAACGGCGCGGGCGGCGGCGAGCGGCCCGGCGATCCCGGCCCGATGACCGCGGGTCTGATGCTGACGGGCCAGCGCGAGCTGGGCGAGGGCGAAGTCCGGATCGGCCGCGATCGCGCTCTCGAACGCAGCCTCGACGCCGGGTTCGGCGGCGAAGAACCGGTCGACGCCGTCGATATAGGCGGCGGCGGCGGTGGAATTCGTGGTCAGAAGCTCACCATATCTGTCTTCCGGCATTATCTCTCCCTTCCGTCGCCGACAGCTTGCGCATCGGCGCGCGGTTCACAAGGGGGTGCGGCGGTCGCGCGCGTCGTGCATAACCGGGGTTCCGGGCGATGGAGGATGCTCATGGTTGCGAGAACAGTTCCCGTAGAAGCGTTCGACCTTATCGTTTTCGGCGGCACGGGCGACCTTGCGCGGCGGAAGCTGCTGCCGGCGCTCTATCATCGCTTCGCCGCCGGACAGACGCCGGGCGACGCGCTCATCATCGGCGCGGCGCGGCGCAGGATGGACGGCGCCGGCTATCGGGATTTCGCCCGCGAGGCGCTGACGGAGTTCGTACCGGAATC
Source organism: Pikeienuella piscinae (assembly GCF_011044155.1). Taxonomy (NCBI): domain Bacteria; kingdom Pseudomonadati; phylum Pseudomonadota; class Alphaproteobacteria; order Rhodobacterales; family Paracoccaceae; genus Pikeienuella; species Pikeienuella piscinae. Next base: position 1,458,844 of record NZ_CP049056.1, on the reverse strand, counting down.
GCACCTGAAACCCGATCTCGTTGAAGGCTTCATCGCCATGCTCGATTACGTTCCGGTCGATGCGGCGACCGAGGCGGGCTGGGCCGCGCTCGGGCGGAAGCTGAAGGGGCGCGAGGCGCGGCCTCGCGCGTTTTACCTGTCCGTCGCGCCGCAGTTCTTCGGGCAGATCTGCGAGCGGATCGGCAGGGGGCGGCTCGTGACGCCGGAGACCCGGCTGGTGGTGGAGAAACCGCTCGGGCGCGATCTGGCCAGCGCGCGGGCGCTGAACGCGCAGCTCGCCAGCCATTTCGACGAGCATCAGATTTACCGGATCGACCATTATCTCGGCAAGGAGACGGTGCAGAACCTGATGGCGCTGCGCTTCGCCAACGCGCTTTTCGAGCCGCTCTGGAACGCCAATCATATCGACCATGTCCAGATCACCGCCGCCGAAAGCGTCGGGGTCGGAGAGCGTGGCGGCTATTACGACCAGAACGGCGCGATGCGGGACATGGTGCAGAACCACCTGATGCAGCTTCTCTGCCTCAGCGCCATGGAGCCGCCTTCGCGGTTCGATCCGGACGCGGTGCGCGATGAGAAGCTGAAGGTGCTGAAGGCGCTGCGCCCGATCGAAGGCGCCGCGATCGACGAGGAGATCGTGCGCGGGCAATACGAAGCCGGGCCGGACGGCCCCGCCTATCGCGAGGAGGCGGGCGACCCGGAGTCCCGCACCGAGTGTTTCATCGCGCTGAAGATCGGCGTCGAGAACTGGCGCTGGGCCGGAACGCCCTTCTATCTCAGGACCGGCAAGCGGCTGAAGGCGCGTCATACGGAAATCGCGATCCGCTTCAAGGACGCGCCGCATTCGATCTTTGGCGATTCGGCCGGGGCGCTGAAGGGAAACGCGCTGGTCATCACGCTGCAACCGAATGAAGGGATCGAGCTCAGGCTCAACATCAAGGACCCGGGGCCGGGCGGGATGCGCATCGTCTCCGCCCCGCTGGACATGAGCTTCGGGTCCGGCGCGGGCGACGCGTTCCGGATGCCGGACGCCTATGAGCGCCTGCTGATGGACGTGATCCGGGGCGACCAGACGCTCTTCATGCGCGGCGACGAGGTGGAGGCGGCCTGGGCGTGGATCGACCCGATCATCGCGGGCTGCGAAGAGGGGCGCGCGCCGCCGGCGCCCTACGCGCAGCGCGCGGAGGGGCCGATGGAGAGCCATATCCTCCTGCACAAGGACGGACGGCGCTGGCGAGAGATCGCGTGATGGCGCCGCTGATCGTTCATGCCGATCGCGACCGGCTCGCCGCCGGGCTGGCGGCGCTGGTGGCGGAGGATCTGCGCGCCGCGCTTCGTGCGAAGGGACGGGCCAGCTTCGCCGCGCCGGGCGGGACGACGCCGGCGGCTTTCCTTTCGGCGCTGGCGGCGGCGCCGCTCGACTGGGCGCGGGTGAGCGTCCTTCCGGGCGATGAGCGCTGGACGCCGCCGGAGGACGAACGCTCGAACGAGGCGATGATCCGGCGGGCGATGGCGGCGGCGACGGGCGCGCGTTTCGAGCCGTTCTGGCGCGCGGGCGAGACGCCGGAAAGCGCGGCGCCGCTGCTCTCCGCCGCCATCGCGCCGGCGCTGCCGCTCGATGTGGCGGTGATCGGCATGGGGGCGGACATGCACTGCGCCTCGCTCTTTCCGGGCGCGGCGAACCTCTCCGCCGCGCTGGCCCCCGATGCGCCGCCGGTCGCCGCGATCACGGCGCCGGGGGCGGTCGAGCCGCGCGTGACGCTGACCCTGCCGGCGCTCGCGGGGGCGGGGCGGCTCTATCTGCTGATCGCCGGGGCGGATAAGCGCGCGGCGCTCCGGACCGCCCTCGGCGAGCGGGACGCGACTGTCGCGCCGGTCGGCGCGGTTCTCGGCGCGGCGCGCGCGGCGGAGGTCCACTGGGCACCCTGAGCGGGGATCTCGGGCGTGCGCAAAAGGCCGCCGTTCGAGCCGTCGATGCAAATCGTCGATACGCGGCTATTGTTTGAGTTCATGATACTTAATCTTTAAGGTCGCCCCGACGGGGGGATCAACTCATGCACGAGAATGTCAGTTTTCATTCTGAAGGCGCCGAAATACGGGGCCGCAATTTTTCGCATGGCGATCCACTACGCCCAATTGTCGTGATGACGCACGGGACGACCGCGACGATCACCATGGCGATAGATCTGTATGCGGCGAGGATTTTCGAGGCCGGATACGATGTGCTTCTCTACGATCATCGGAACTTTGGAAAAAGCGGTGGCGAACCCCGTCAGGAGATCAATCCCTGGATTCAGGCGCGCGGCTATCGCGACGCTGTCGCGTTTCTGAGAAATCGCGCCGCAAGTCGCCGGATCGTGCTTTGGGGCGATAGTTTTTCCGCTGGTCTTGCTCTCGTGGCGGGCGCATTGATCGATGACATCTCCGCGATTGTCGCGCAAATCCCGGTATGCGGCGCGTCGGTTCCCGAGACCGATTTCGGCGCGGGCGCCTTCAACGTCATGAAGAAGATCTTTGAGGATGGCGACGTTGAAGGGGGACCTGAGCAGACGACTGGTCCCATTCCAGTCGTCTCATCCGACCAGATCAACAATCCGTCCCTGTTGGCGCCGATCCAGGCCTATCGCTGGTTCATCGAACATGGCGGTCGTCATGGCAGCGGCTGGGAAAACCGGGCGACGCGCGTCATTCCCGATCTGCAAGCGCCGTGTAGCCCGTTCGTGACGGCGCGGCATCTGGATATGCCCGTTCAAATGATGGTCGGCGAGGCCGATGAGATGGTGCATTGCAACCTGGATGCGCAGAAGGCGGTGTTCGAGAGAATTCCGGGTGAGAAGGAGTTTGTGGAAATCCCGGGCGGTCATTTCGGGTTGCTCTGGCATCCGAGCGATGAGTTCGAAGCCGCCGTGAACGCTCAGATCGTATTCCTGAAGAAGGCGCTGCCGACGGAGGCGTAAGCCGAGTTTCGTTCAAAGCGCGGCATTGCGTGGTTCGCGCACGAAGCGGCCGTTCGGAGCCCGGACGGCCCAGGGCGCTCACTTTCGCCCTCAGACCCCGGTTTTCGCCGCCAGCAGCGCCAGCGCCTCGGTTGCGGCGATCGAGTTGCCGTAGCGGTCGAGCGGTGGCGACCAGGCGCAGACGGCGTAGCCCATCGTCGGATTGACCGCGAGGATGCCGCCGCCGACGCCGGATTTCGCCGGCATCCCGACATGGTAGGCGAATTCGCCGGACTGGTCGTAAAGCCCGCAGGTCCGCATGATCGCGCGCAGCCGCTGCGCGTGGAGGCCCCGCGCGCAGGCGGCGTCGCCATGTTGCGGCTTGATGAGAAAGAGCGCCGCCCGCGCCAGTTGCCGCGCCGACATCGCCAGCGAACAGAAGTGGAAATAGGCGTTGGTGACGAGGATCGCGTCCTCGGTGAGATTGCCCTTGGCCTTCAGCAGAAACGCGGCGGCGCGGTTCATGTCGCCGGTCAGCATCTCCGAGCGGTGGACCTCTTCGTCGTAGCAGATCGTTTCGTCGCGCGCGAGAAGCCGCATCTGGTTGCGAAAGCCGACCTCGATCGTCGGCCGGTTGTGCATCAGCGCGTCGGTCACGACGATCGCCCCTGCGTTGATGAACGGGTTGCGCGGGACGCCGTTCTCGGTCTCGAGCTGGATGATCGAATTGAAGCGCATGCCGGATGGTTCGCGCTTCACCCGCTCCCAGAGCGGAGCGCCGACCCACTCCATCGCCAGCGCCAGGGTGAAGAGCTTGGAGATCGACTGGACTGAAAACGGCGTGTCGGCGTCGCCGGTGACGAATTCCTCCCCCTCCGCAGTCATCAGGGCGATGGCGAATTTCGTCGGATCGACCCGCGCGAGAGCGGGGATGTATTGCGCCGGCGTTCCCTCGGCGGCGCGGGGCCGCACCTCGGCGGCGATCTTTTCGAGAAAGGATTGCATCGGGCCGCGCTCCCTCGGGGTCAGGGCGCGATGGAGCGCGCATTCGCCCGTCGAAGCAAGCGGTTTCGCGTGCGCGGAGCGGGCGCGGCGTCGGCCGCCGCGCCCGTCGCCGTCAGAGCTGCTTCTTCGGTTCCGGCTCGGCGCCGGGCATCTGGAAGCCGCCCGCGGCCGGCGGGGCCGAAACGTCCTGCGGCTGGGCCGGAGCGAGCGCCTGCGCCGGCGCGCCGCGCAACCGGGCGGCCATGGCCTGCAGAAGCTGCGGCCGGTCGGGGCTGGCGTCCGCCACGACGGGCCGGGCGCCGCTTCGGAGCGCGCTCGACGCGTCCTCAAGCCAGTCGGCGGCCCTGGCGCGGTTCTCCGGCGCCCCGAAACCGTAGGCGAGGTGATAGCCCAGCACCTCGCCGAAGCCGACCTCGCCGATGCCGACGAGGATCATCGAGGAGGCGAGCGTGACGCGGGCGTTGTCGGCGCCGTAGCCGATGCCGAGGCAGATGCGCGAGTTGGCGGCGAGCGCCTGCATCGGAATGCCGGTGCCGACGACATAGGCCTGGAGCGCGGATTTCGCCGCCGGCGCCCCTTCGGAGACCAGCGTCGCGACGTATTTGTCCATCGACGGCGCGAAAGCCTCGCACTGTTTCTGCATTTCGCCGCGGGTGACACCCTGGATCGTCGCAGCGATGCGGTCGGATTCGACCAGCGCCTGGCCGCGCGCGGCGCAGAACTGCGAGGCGAGGACGGATTCGCCTTCGGCGCTCAGCGCGGCGTTCTGAACGTCCACCCCCGGAAGCGGAGAGGGCGCGGCGACGCGGGCGCAGAAGCTGCTCATCGATGCCTCGATCGGCCCGGCGACGAACATCGGCAGCGCGCCGGACGGCGCGGCCGGGGCCGCTTCGGCCGAGGCGGTCTGGGTCTGCGCGGGCGCGGCGGCCGGCGCGGCGGGGGCCGCCGCTTCCGGTTGCGCCGCGGCGACGGCCTGCTGCTGCGGCACGTTGATGGTGATCTGGTTCGCCGGTTGCTGGGGCTGTGGCTGGACCTGCGGCGCGACGGGCGCCGTCTGCCCCGACCAGTAATGCGGCAGGATGGCGCGCACCCCGTTCGGATCGCCGGCGACGATCTGCATCGTGTTCGGCCCGCCGGCGAGGGCGCGGTCATAGGAGGTGACGAGGAAGCCCTGCTCCTGGGGCGTCAGATACCCGGTGACCGGGAAGTTCATGTAGGTCTGATAGCTCTGCACCGCGCGCCGTGTGCGCGCCCCGACGACGCCGTCCGGCGCGCCGGCGTTGAAGCCGAAATAGTTCAGCGCCTGCTGCGTGCGCCGGTTCTCGGCCCGCGTGTAAGGGTCGATGCTCGGCGTGCGGTCGACATAGACCGTGCGGGTGCGCGGGCGTTCGCGATGGACGATCACCTCGCGCTCGCGCACCACGGTCTGCTGCTGGCGCTGGCGGCTGTTGTTGACCGAATTGGTGATGGCGCTGCCGACGACGCCGCCGATGACGCCGCCGAGAATGCCGGCGCCGACTTCGCCGGCGGAGGTGGAAGGCGCGGTCGCGAGAATGGCGAGAGCCGCCGCGACCGAGGTCAGGCGCCTGTTGAAATGCATGAAAGCCATGGATCGACTCCGAATTGAGAGCGGAAGCGGATGATGCGCGAGCCTAACATCGCCGGGGGTGAACCGGTAACGAAAAAGGCGATAATGCGACGCGCGGCGCGCGCTGGATGAGAAATGTCACGTCGGAAAGGCGAGCGCGCCGGGCGGCGCGCAACCTCCGGTCAGTGAGGCGCGCCCGACTCGCTCGTGAGTTTTCCGATATGGAGGCCCGGGGGGGAGGGCGCGACCCGCGCCGTTCATCGCGCGAATCGGGCGAAAGCGGCGGCTCGCGCGGCCCGGTCAGGGCCGCAAAGGCGCGCCGTGGAGAAAACCCGAGACCGACTGCGCTCGGACGGGCGCCCGCGGGCGCCTCGCCGGTGGAGAGCGTCGCCCGCCATCCCGCCGGACCGTCCGCGCTTGAGGGCGGGGCGACGCCGCCCGGCGCGCTCGTCGCGGCGCGGGGCCGGAACCGCGTCAGGCGAGACGGGACCGGCGGCCGTTCCGCTCCGCGGGAAAAAGAAAAGGGCGGGGGCCGCGAAGCCCCCGCCCGGTATTCAGACGCTTTCGAGGCGTCTTACATCATGCCGCCCATGCCGCCCATGTCGGGCATCGCCGGCTGGGCCGAGCCCTTCGGCTCCGGCTTGTCGGCGACCATCGCCTCGGTGGTGATGAGGAGCGCGGCGACGGAGGCCGCGTCTTCCAGCGCGTGACGCACGACCTTGGCCGGGTCGATGATGCCGGCCTTCAGCATGTCGCCATACTGTTCGGTCTGGGCGTCGAAACCGAAGTTCTTCTCGGTCGAGTCCATCACCTTGCCGGCCACGACGGCGCCGTCGACGCCGGCGTTCTCGGCGATCTGCCGCAGCGGGGCCTGCACCGCCTTGGCGACGATCTTGATGCCGGCGGTCTGGTCGGGGTTCGCGCCCTCCAGCCCGGCGAGCGCCTTGCCGGCGTGGATGAGAGCGACTCCGCCGCCCGGAACCACGCCTTCCTGCACCGCGGCGCGGGTGGCGTTCAGCGCGTCATCGACGCGGTCCTTGCGCTCCTTCACCTCAACCTCGGAGCCGCCGCCGACGCGGATCACCGCAACGCCGCCGGCGAGCTTCGCCAGACGTTCCTGCAGCTTCTCCTTGTCGTAGTCGGAGGTCGTCTCTTCGATCTGGGCGCGGATCTGGGTGACGCGCGCCTCGATCTCGGCCTTCTCGCCGGCGCCGTCGACGATCGTGGTGTCGTCCTTGTTGATCGACACCTTCTTGGCCGAGCCGAGCATGTCCATGCCGACATTCTCGAGCTTCATGCCGAGATCCTCGGAGATCACCTGGCCGCCGGTCAGGATCGCGATGTCCTGCAGCATGGCTTTCCGACGATCGCCGAAGCCCGGCGCCTTGACGGCGGCGATCTTCAGCCCGCCGCGGAGCTTGTTGACGACGAGCGTGGCCAGGGCCTCGCCCTCGACGTCCTCGGCGATGATCAGGAGCGGCTTGCCGGACTGGATGACCGTCTCGAGGAGCGGCACCATCGGCTGCAGCGAGGAGAGCTTCTTCTCGTGGAGAAGAATGAGGCAGTCCTCAAGCTCGGTGGTCATCTTGTCGGCGTTGGTGACGAAATAGGGCGAGAGATAGCCGCGGTCGAACTGCATGCCCTCGACGACGTCGGTCTCGGTGTCGAGGCCCTTGTTCTCCTCGACGGTGATGACGCCCTCGTTGCCGACCTTCTGCATCGCGTCGGCGATCTGCCGGCCGATCTCCATTTCGCCATTGGCGGAGATGCCGCCGACCTGGGCGATCTCGGCGCTGTCGTTGACCGGACGGGACATCGCCTTGATCTCGGCGACGACCTTGTCGACCGCGAGGTCGATGCCGCGCTTCAGATCCATCGGGTTCATGCCGGCCGCGACCGACTTCATGCCCTCGGTGACGATCGCCTGGGCGAGAACCGTGGCGGTGGTGGTGCCGTCGCCGGCCTCGTCATTGGTGCGCGAAGCAACTTCGCGGACCATCTGCGCGCCCATGTTCTCGAACTTGTCCGAAAGCTCGATCTCCTTGGCGACGGTGACGCCGTCCTTGGTGATGCGGGGGGCGCCGAAGCTCTTGTCGAGAACGACGTTGCGGCCCTTGGGGCCGAGGGTGACCTTCACCGCGTTGGCGAGCGTGTTCACGCCCTTCAACATGCGGTCGCGGGCGTCGGTGCTGAATTTGACGTCCTTGGCAGCCATTTGCGTAGCTCCTTAATTCGTTATTGTCTGTCGGTTCGGTCCGAAGGCGCCTCAGGCGGCCTTCGCGGCCTTGGCTCCGGTCATGATGCCGAGGATGTCGCTCTCTTTCATGATGAGCAGCTCCTCGCCGTCGATCTTGACCTCGGTGCCGGACCATTTGCCGAAGAGGATGCGGTCGCCGGCCTTGACGGCCATCGGGATCAGCTCGCCGCTGTCCTTGCGCGCGCCTTCGCCAACGGAGATAACCTCGCCCTCCTGGGGCTTTTCCTTGGCGTTGTCGGGGATGATGAGGCCGCCGGCGGTTTTCTCTTCGCCTTCGATGCGGCGGACCAGCACGCGGTCGTGCAGGGGGGTGAACGCCATATCAGTCGCTCCTGATTGCAAAAGGTTTCACTGTCGGGGAGGTCTGGCTCACATGGTGTTAGCACTCACCTCCCCCGAGTGCTAACGAGTGCTCGGGAGATAGGGTCAACGACATGCGCCGTCAACCGCCTTATGGGCGCGCCGGCGGAATAATTCAGGCGGAACGGGCGGCGCGGCGCGGCGCGCGGCTTGATCGGCGGACGGAACCGGCCGATAGACGCGCCATGACCGAGATCATCGCTTCACTCGACTCCATCGCCGCGCGCTACGACGCCGTCCTCTGCGACGTCTGGGGCTGCTATCATAACGGCCTTGCGCCGCTTCCCGGCGCCGTCGCCGCGCTTCGGGCCTTTCGCGCGCGGGGGGGCGCCGTCGTCCTGCTGACGAACGCGCCGCGCCCCGAGGAGGCGGTGAAACGCCAGCTTGCCGCGATGTCGGCGCCCGAGGACAGTTGGGACGCCATCGCCTCCTCCGGCGGCGCGGCCCGCGACGCGCTCTGGCGCGGCGAATGGGGCGCGAAGGTGCATCACATCGGCTCGGGCGAGCGCGACGAGGCGTTCTTCGAGGGCGATCCGGTGGCGCGGGTCAGGCTCGAGGACGCGGAGAGCCTCGTCGTCACCGGGTTGCGCGACGACCGCACGGAGACGCCGGCGGATTACGACGATCTGCTGACCGAGGCGAAGCTGCGCGGCCTGCCGATGCTCTGCGCCAATCCCGACCTCGTCGTCGATGTCGGCGGAGAACGGCGCCATTGCGCCGGCGCGCTGGCCGCGCTTTACCGCGAGAAGGGCGGCGTTGTCACCGAGTACGGCAAGCCCCACCCGCAGATCTACGATTACGCGCGCAATATCCTGACCTCGACGATCGGCCGCGCGGCGCCGGACGAGCGGATCCTCTGCATCGGCGACGGGGTCGCGACCGATGTCGCAGGGGCGATGGGCGAGGGGCTCGACTGCCTTTTCGTCGCCGGCGGGCTGGCCGCCGCGGAGGCGCTCGGCCCGGACGGCGCGCCCGACGCGGAGAAGCTCGACGCCTTCCTGGCGAAATCCGGGGTTTCGGCGCGCTATGCAATGGGGCTCCTGAAATAGGCCGGCGTTGCGTTCTGGTAACAAAATTACGAATACGAATATCAGGACGAAGTTTTATTACCTCTGATTCTTGCCGCGGGCCGCAGGCCGCGCTATCCCCTCGCATGTGCGAAACGGGGATGGACCCATGTTTGATTCGAACGGCCGCCCCTCGATGCAGGACGAGATCCGCCGCGGGACGATCTGCATCGAGGATATCGAGATCGGTATGACCCGCCGGCTCAGGAAGGTCATCGACGATTCCGATATCGAGTTGTTCGGCCGCGTCTCCACCGACCGCAACCCGGTGCATTTCGACGACGATTACGCCCGCGACACGATCTTCGGCGGCCGGATCGCGCACGGGATGCTGACCGCCGGTCTGATCTCGGCGATCATCGGCGAGCAATTGCCGGGCCACGGCACGATCTACATGAAGCAATCGCTGGTCTTTCTCGCCCCGGTCCGGCCCGGCGACATGGTCGAGGCGGAGGTGAAAGTCGCCGCGATCGATTATGGCCGCCGGCGCGTGACGCTTGAATGCAGATGCGCCGTGGGCGATACGGTTGTCCTGAAGGGCGAGGCGCTGGTGATGGCGCCATCGGCCAAATTCGACTGACGCGGCCGCGCGCCGCGAGGGACGCGGCGGAAGAGCGGAGCGCGATGCGGATCATCGAGGGACTGGAGTCGGTCCGTGCGGAGGATCGCGGCGCCTCCGCCGCCATCGGCAATTTCGACGGCGTTCATCGCGGCCACCAGGCGGTGCTCGACCTCGCGCGCGGGCGCGGGCCGCTGGGCGTCGTCACCTTCGAGCCGCACCCGCGGGAGGTTTTTCAGCCCGATGCGCCGCCCTTCCGCCTGATGCGGCTGGGCGCGCGGGCGGACCGGCTGGCGGCGCTCGGCGTCGAGCGGCTGTTCGTGATCCGGTTTGACCGCGATTTCGCGCGCCTGGGCGCGGAGGCGTTCTGCGCCGACGTGCTGGCGGGAAAGCTGGGCCTTTCCCATGTCGTCGTCGGCGCGGATTTCCGCTTCGGCGCGAAACGCGCGGGCGACGCGGCCGTTCTGCGGGAGGCGGGCGCGCGGCTCGGCTTCGACGTGACCGTCGCCGAATTGCTGGCGGCGCACGGGGAGGAGGTCTCCTCCACCGCGATCCGCCTGGCGCTGAGCGAGGGGCGGGTCGAGGACGCGACGCGGATGCTCGGCCATCTTCACCGCATCGAGGGGGAGGTCGAGCACGGCGCGAAGCGCGGGCGCGAACTGGGCTATCCGACGATCAACCAGTCGCTCGACGGGCTGATGACGCCGCGTTTCGGCGTCTACGCGGCGCGGGTGGAGGTGAAGGACGGGCCGCACAAGGGCGCCTACGATGGCGTCGCCTCGCTCGGCGTGCGCCCGATGTTCGGCGAGAACCGGCCGAACCTGGAGACCTATCTCTTCGACTTTTCCGGCGATCTCTACGGCGCGCGGGTCTCGACCGGGCTTGTCTCCTGGCGCCGGCCGGAGCTGAAATTCGAGGGCACGGACGCGCTGATCGCGGCGATGAAGCGCGATGAGGCCGACGCGCGCCGGTTGCTCGCCGCGCAGGAGGCTTCGTGATGACCGGGCTTCGGGTCGCCGTATTCAACCTCGTATTCTACGCGGTCACCTTCGTCTGGGCGATGTATATCGCCATCGCCTGCCGCTTCGTCTCCGCCGATTCCGCGCGGGCCAAGATCGCGCGCTGGTGTCGCTGGGTGCAATGGTGGGTGCGCGCCGCGCTGGGCGGGCGGATCGAGGTCAGGGGGGCGGAGAACATCCCCGAGGGGCCCTATGTGATCGCGCCCAAGCACCAGTCGGAACTGGATGTCTGCGTGATCTTCGGACGCCATTCCGATTGCGGCGCGGTGGTGATGAAGGAACTGGCCGATCTGCCCTTCCTCGGCAAGCTGATCGAGAAACTGGACCTGATCGCGGTCTCCGTCGAGCACGGGCCGCAGGGGCTGACCGACATGATCCGCGACGGCGCGCGGCGGGTGGCGGGGCGGGGTCGGCCGATCCTGATCTACCCGGAGGGGGAGCTGATGGCCCTCGGCGCGCGGGCGCGCTACCGGACCGGGGTGTTCAACATCTACGACGCCGCGCAGATCCCGGTGGTGCCGGTGGCGCAGTCGCTGGGCGCGATCTGGCCGAAGCGCGAATGGCGCAAGAAGCCGGGCCGCACCGGCGCGATCCGCTACCTGCCGCCGATCCCGCCGGGGCTGGCGAAGGAAGAGTTCATGGCCCGGCTGGAGAGCGACATAGAGGAAGCGACGATGGCGCTGATCCGCGAGCACGCATCGGACGCCGACCTCGTGGCGGCGGAGGACCGCTATGCGCGCAAGGCGGGGAATGAAGGGTAGGGGACCTCTTGACTGCTACTTTGAGAATGCGGTTACGAATGCAGCAAGTCCAACAAAGACCACTCAACCGGATTCACGCTGCTCAGTTTAGCAGAATGGGCCGTCCTGTTATATGAGATGATTGACGTAGTTGAGAAGTCTAAGAGCCTGGCTCGAAACTCGGTCAAACATAACAATACCTTGCGAGGCGTCTGGTGAGCAGTCGGATATGCGCGACGTTCGCCCACGCCTCGGACGAGGCGATGGATCGCTCCCAGTCCTTGGCGAGACGGCGGCATCTTCCAAGCCATGCGAAGGTGCGCTCGACAACCCATCGCCTTGGAATGATCTCGAACCCTTCGGCGCGATCAGATCGCTTGATGATCTCGATGCGCCAGTCGCCGAACCCGGTCAGGGCGCGGCGCAGTTTCTTCCCGGCATAGCCGCCGTCTGCGAAGACGTGGCGCAGCCACGGCCAGCGTCTGCGGATGGACGCCAGCACGAGCGGGGCGCCGTCGCGGTCCTGCACGCCGGCGCCGTGAACGACCAGGCCAACCATCAGCCCAATCGTATCGACCACCATGTGGCGCTTGCGGCCCCTGATCTTTTTCCCAGCGTCGTAGCCGCAAACCCCTCCCGCCTCTGTGGTTTTCACGCTCTGACTGTCGATCACGCCTGCGGTCGGAGACGCCTCGCGCCCCTCCAGCTCCCGTGACACCATCACCAGCGCATTGTTGAGTGCGGGCCAGAAGCCTTCGTCCCGCCAGCGGTAGAAGTAACGCTGCACGGCCGAAACAGGCGGAAACTCCGTCGGAAGATAGCGCCAAGGGCAGCCGGTCGAGGCGATGTAAAGGATCGCGTTCATCACCTCCCGCAGATCGGTTGTGCGCGGGCGGCCCAGACCGCGTCGATCAGGCATGTAGGCGGCGATCACCTCCCATTCCCGATCCGTCAGGTCGCTTGCATAGCGCGCTGACCGTCGCGCATATTCCGCGCGGGCGATATCATCCCAGGGCATCGGGCCTCCGTCAGTCGTTGCAAACCGACGTGAATCACAACCCTCTGATATCGCTCAACTCATTTCGGGGCAGGCTCTAAGAGGCTGGAATGAAGAAGGAGGTCCGGCAGCTTCGCGCGAAAGCGATCAACGCACTGGTGCTCTCAGTTGATCACTTCAACCGCCCATGGGATTGCGGCAGGACAGAAGCCGTTCTGATCATGATGGATCATTCCTTCGAGATGCTTCTCAAGTCTGCGATCCGGCATAAGGGAGGGAAGATTAGGAAAGCGCGAGAGAAGCAGACTATCGGATTCGACGCCTGCGTCCGAAGAGGGCTTTCCGACGCGAATGTCAAATTCTTGACCGATGAGCAAGCGCTTACGTTGCAAACGATCAATGGGCAGCGAGACGCCGCCCAACATTATCTTATCGATATGTCTGAGCATCAGTTGTACTTCTATGCTCAGGCGGGCGTTACGCTCTTTCGTGATATTCACGACGATATATTCGAAAAGAAACTTGTGCTTGAATTGCCCGAGCGTGTCCTCCCGATTTCAACGACAGCGCCCAAGGATTTGGTTGCTCTTTTCGATAAAGAGATTGATGAAATATTGGGACTTTTGACCCCGGGTACGCGGAAAAAAATGGATGCCGTTGCAAAGGCGCGGAGTTTGGCCGTGCTGGAAAGCGCGGTGAATGGAGATTACGAACAGCCGAGCGACCACGAACTGGAGAAGGTCTGCAAGCGTCTCGCGGACGGCGAGAAATGGCCCACCGTCTTCCCCGGCGTGGCGTCGATCAACATTGCGGCTGAGGGCGATGGGCCAACGCTCAGCCTTCGTCTTACAAAAAACGAGGGCACGCCCGTCCGGCTACTGAAAGAGGGCGAAGGCGCGGGAGCCGTTGTCGCTGTGCGGCGCGTGGACGAACAGGGCTACTACTGCCTAGGACCAAAGCAATTGGCGAGAAAAGTTGGTCTCACGCCGCCGAAGTCTCGTGCTCTGGTGGATCACCTCGGCCTTCGCGAAGACCCTGATTGTTTCAAGGAATTCAGGTTCGGTGGCGTTAAGCTTGCTCGATACTCGCGCAACGCCGTCGCAAAAATGCATGATGCCTTGCAGGCTGAATCTATTGACGCCATCTGGGTCGCATACCGGGCGAAGCAAAGGGCGGCAGGTTGAGCGCGCCATTAATTTGCGGGGGCTTGAGAGCGTTCTGATTAGCAGTTGTGATTTGAAAGAGATCGCCGACAGGATGCTCTGCTTCGAGCATATTAATGCGGACGCGGGACGTACCGCTAGTTTTGGACGGTCTCTCGACCGTGCAGGCCCTCCAGTTTCATATTTACCCGCAAAGCATCCGTTTGCCACGATAAGTAGCGACAGGTAAGTTTTTCCCATCAACGCCGCTCTCTGCCTCCTCACCCGTGCCCGAAAACCTGCGTCTCCTCGCAGGCGTCGCCCGGGCGCTCCATCTCCAGCGTGCTGTGGGCGATGGCGAACTCGTCGTGGAGGCGCTGCTTGATCGCGGCGCGGATTTCGTCAGCGCTTGGGGCGTCCTCTTCGGCGATGACGATATGGGCTTCGAGGGCGGTCTCGTGCTCGTCCATCTGCCAGAGGTGGATGTGGTGGGCGTCCTTCACCCCGTCGACGGCGCGGATCAGCGCGGCGACGTCTTTCCCTTCCATGTCCGGCGGGCTGCCGAGCATCAGGATGCGGATGACGCCGCCGATCTCCGAAAACGCCTGCCAGAGGATGTAGCCGGCGATCAGCAGGGTCGCGAGCGGGTCGACGAGGCGCCAGTCGTAGAGAAGGATCAGCACGCCGGCGACGATGACGGCGACGGAGCCGAGCGCGTCGGCCACGTTGTGGAGGAAGGCGGCGCGGATGTTGATGCTGGTTTTCGACATCGAATGGGTCAGCGCCGCGGTGACCAGATCGACCGCGAGCGCCACCCCGGCGATGATCACGATCAGCCAGCCGTCGACGCCCTGCGGGTCGAAGAAGCGCATCGCCGCCTCGAAGATCAGGTAGAGGCCGATGACGATCAGCGTCGTGTAGTTCACCAGCGCCGCCACCGCCTCCGCCCGCCCGTAGCCGAAGGTCATGTCGGCGTTGGCGGGGCGCCGGGCGATCTTCCGGGCCCCGAAGGCGATGATCAGCGAGATCGCGTCCGAGAAGTTGTGCAGCGCGTCGGCGATCAGCGCCAGCGAGCCGGCGAAGAGACCGCCGACGAGTTGCGCGATGGTCAGGCCGAGATTGACGAGGATGGCGAAGAGGATCCGCCGGTCGCCGGCGGCGGGGTCCATGTGGTGGTGGTGATGGCCGTGGGCCATGAAGCTCCTATTGCGCTCAGAGCGCGGCGGCGTAGATCTCCCGCGCCGCCTCCAGCGTCATCTCGCGCGGGTTGTTGACCAGAAGGCGCGTCTGTTTCATCGCATCCTCGGCCAGCATGGGGAGGTGATTGTGGCTGATCCCGACCTCCCTGAGCGTCGATTTCATCCCGAGCGCCGGGCCGAGCTTCGCGAAGGCCTCCGCCATACCGGCGGCGGGGTCGGCGGCGCCCTTGAGCTCGGGGAAGATGATCGGCGCCAGTTCGGCGTAGAGCGGCGCCGCCTCCGGCATGTTGAAGGCCAGCACATGCGGCAGGACGAGCGCGTTGGAGAGCCCGTGCGGCACGTGGAAATGGCCGCCGATCGGGTAGGCGAGCGCGTGGACGGCGGCGACGGGGGCGTTGGCGAAGGCCATGCCGGCGAGCATCGAGCCGAGCAGCATCGCGCCCCGCGCGTCGCGGTCGCCGGGGGTCTCGCAGGCCTGGCGGATATTGCCGCCGAGAAGGCCGAGCGCCTGCCGGGCGAGCGCGTCCGAGAGAATGTTCTTCTTGTGCTTCGAGGTATAGGCCTCGATCGCGTGGACCATCGCGTCGATCCCGGTGGCGGCGGTCACCGGCGCGGGCAGGCCGACGGTGAGTTCAGCGTCGAGCACCGCCCAGTCCGGGAAAAGCTGCGGCGCCACCACGCCCTTCTTCTCCGCCTCGCCCGTGGTGACGATGGAGATTGGCGTGACCTCGGAGCCGGTGCCCGCCGTGGTGGGGGCGAGGATGAGCGGCAGCCGGTCGCCCTTCGCGAGGCCGATCCCGTAGATATCGGCCAGCTTCTCCTCGGTGTTGAGAAGCAGCGCGATGAGTTTCGCGGTGTCGAGGGAGGAGCCGCCGCCGACCGAGACGACGCCGTCCACTCCCTCCGTCCGTGCGCGCGCCACGGCGTCGAGGATCATCGCCTCCGGCGGGTCGGCGACCACCTCGTCGAAGATCCAGACGCCGATCCCCGCCTTTTTCAGCCCGGCGAGAGTCTCCGCCGCGAGACCGGCGCCGAGAACGCCCTTGTCGGTGACGAGGGCGACGCGCGCGCAGCCAAGCCCGGCGGCGAGTTCGCCGATCTTTCCCGTCGCGCCGACCTCAGAGAGGATCGAGCGCGTGGTCTGGAACGTGAATGAGTTCATCGGTGGTCCTCCGGCTTTTCGGCGGAGACTAGGCCCGGCGTCCGGCGGCTTAAAGCCCGGATCGCGCCCTCGCGGCGATCCGGCGCGGGGCGCGCATTGCCGCGCCCAGCCGGCTGCGCTAATTCAGGAGGAACGATCCGGATCATGAAAGGCGCGGCGAAATGCTGAAATCCGTCGAAGCGGAGGAGACCGCAACCCCCGAGAGCGCGCGCGCGAAGCCGCCGGCGCTGGTCTGGGAGGATCCGTTCCTTCTGGAGGACCAGCTCACCGAGGATGAGCGGATGATCCGCGACGCCGCGCGCGCCTATTGTCAGGACGGGCTGGCGAGCCGGGTGATCGAGGCGAACCGCAAGGAGATCTTCCACCGCGAGATCATGACCGAGATGGGGGCGCTCGGCCTGCTCGGCCCGACCATCCCCGAGGCCTATGGCGGGCCGGGGGTCAACTATGTTTCCTACGGGCTGATCGCGCGGGAGGTTGAGCGGATCGACTCGGGCTATCGCTCCGCGATGTCGGTGCAGTCGAGCCTGGTGATGCACCCGATCTTCGCCTATGGCGACGAGGCGCAGCGCAAGAAATATCTGCCGAAGCTCGCCTCCGGCGAATGGATCGGCTGTTTCGGGCTGACGGAGCCGGATCACGGGTCCGACCCGGGCGGGATGATCACGCGGGCGAAGCCGGTCGATGGCGGCTATCTGGTCTCCGGCGCGAAGAACTGGATCTCCAATTCGCCGGTGGCCGATGTCTTCGTCGTCTGGGCGAAATCGGACGCGCATGACGGCAAGATCAAGGGCTTCATCCTGGAGAAGGGCGCGAAAGGGCTGGCGGCGCCGAAGATCGAGGGGAAATTCTCGCTCCGCGCCTCGGTCACCGGGATGATCCAGATGGACGAGGTCTTCGTTCCCGAAGAGAACGTCCTGCCGAACGTCGCCGGGCTGGCGGGGCCCTTCGGTTGCCTCAACAGGGCGCGTTACGGCATCTCCTGGGGCGCGATGGGCGCGGCGGAGTTCTGCTGGCGCGCGGCGCGCGATTACACGCTGGAGAGGAAGCAGTTCGGCCGGCCGCTTGCCGCGAACCAGCTGATCCAGAAGAAGCTTGCGGACATGCAGACGGAAATCGCGCTCGGGCTTCAGGGGTGCCTCAGGCTCGGCCGGTTGATGGACGAGCACCGGGCGCCGGCGGAGCTGATCTCGCTGATGAAACGCAACAATTGCGGCAAGGCGCTGGATATCGCGCGCCAGAGCCGGGACATGCATGGCGGCAACGGCGTCTCCGACGAGTACGGCGTGATCCGCCATGTCATGAACCTGGAGGCGGTGAACACCTATGAGGGAACGCATGACGTTCACGCGCTGATCCTCGGGCGGACGCAGACCGGAATCCAGGCGTTTTTCTGAGACGGGCGGGACGCGGTTCGGGCTGAGCCCGAACCGGACGGCCGCCGGAGATACGGGGAGCCTGGATACGGGGAGCTTCGCGCATGAGGCGCCCCGCCTTTCCGCGGTTTCTCCATCGCGCGGTTGTTCGCGGCGCGATCTAGTCCGAGTGCGTCAGACGGCCTTCGACCGTTCTCCGCCCGGAGAGATTCTCCCGTCCACCGTTTCATGCGCGCCGGCGCCGACGGTTCGCCCATTCCCGCCGCGACGCGCACGGAAAGTCTTTCCAAACAATAGCTTCACGCCGCTCGCCGTCAGATCGCCGGGCGAACGCCGCATTTTCGTCACGATTGGTCGCCATGGTGTGAATTGGGTAACATCTGGCGGCCGGCGTTGCGGGTATGAATCGGCCAAACCTGTGGGCAGATTGGGGAAATCGAATGTTGAAGAAGCTTCTGGCGGCGGCGCCGTTCCTTTTCGCGGGCGCAGCGCATGCGGCGACGACCTATGACGGGATCGTGTTCGAGAATGGGGATGTCTCGTTCGCGGATGCGGTCGTCTCGTTCACGCCGGGGACGCCGCCGGCGACAGACGCCAATTACACCGATCCGTTGGCCGCTGTCGGGGCGCCGGATTACGCGACTCCGAACGGCTCGGTCTCTCTCGGGCGCGGGGGCGAGTTGGTCCTGCGTTTCACTGACAACTCGCTGACCGGGAGCGGCGATTCGGCGGCCGATCTGCATATTTTCGAGATCGGGCCGGATGTGGAGGACACGTTCGTCTCCATCAGCCAGAACGGCGTCGATTTCTTCAGCGTCGGTTCGGTCGGCGGCTCCACCAGCAGCATCGACATCGATCCGTTCCTGTTCGATCTCGGTCTCGATGCATTCACGCAGTTCTCGTTCGTGCGGTTGATCGACGATCCGAACGAGGGTGGCGCTTCGGGGTCCACGGTCGGCGCGGATATCGACGCTGTCGGGGCGATTTCCTCCTCCGCCCCGGTCAGCACGATTCCGGTTCCGGCCTCCGGGCTGCTGATGCTCAGCGCGATGGCGTTTGGCGTCATGCGGCTCCGGCGCCAACCCGCCTGAGGCGGACGGGCGCTGCCGATCGGCGCGCGCGCGCCGATCGGAAGGAAACGGAAAGGCGCGGCCGGCGGCGGTCGCGCCTTTCCATTTCTGTTGATCGCTCCCGACATTGCGGATAGCTCTGATCGGAAGGCTTGGCCGGGGGACAAACGCGGCCACGCCATCGTCAGGGCGGGCGCTGAGAGCCGGGCGCGATCAGGAGCGCGCGATCGTCGGGCGATGTTGAAGGCCGACATCGATCAAGGGGAGGAAATCATCATGGGTTCATTGCTGAGGACCGCGGCGGCGGCCGCGATCGTATCGCTATTCGGCGCGGGCGGCGCGATGGCGCAGGAATACACGTTCAAGTTTCACCATTTCCTGGGCGCCAAGGCGCCCTCCCAGACCAAGATGATCGAACCCTGGGCGAGGCAGGTGGAGGAGAACTCCGGTGGCAAGGTGAAGATCGAGATCTACCCGGCGATGACGCTCGGCGGGCGGCCGCCCGAGCTGATCAACCAGGTCCGCGACGGGGTTGTCGATCTGGTGTGGACGGTGAACGGCTATACGCCGGGCCTCTTTCCGCGGACCGAGGTGATGGAGCTGCCGAACGTCTATGTGAACGATCCGGTCGCCGCCAATCTGGCGCTCTACGACATGTTCGAGAGCGACCTGCGCCAGGAATACGCCGGCGTCGAGGTGATGTTCCTGCATATCCACGCGGGGCAGGGCATCCACATGCGCGACACGCCGGTTCACAAGCCGGAGGACCTCGTCGGCAAGAAGCTGCGCATCCCGACGCGGACCGGGGCGTGGGTGATCGAGGCGC
Organism: Pikeienuella piscinae; assembly: GCF_011044155.1. NCBI lineage: Bacteria > Pseudomonadati > Pseudomonadota > Alphaproteobacteria > Rhodobacterales > Paracoccaceae > Pikeienuella > Pikeienuella piscinae. Next base: position 1,439,541 of record NZ_CP049056.1, on the reverse strand, counting down.
TGGGCGCGACGCCGGTCGGCATGCCCGTGCCTGAGCTGCCGCAGGCGCTGCAGAAGGGCGTCGTCGACGGCGCCTTCATCCCGTGGGAGATCATTCCGCCGCTGAAGATCCAGGAGCAGACCGAGTACCAGATCGAGGGCGTGGACCAGGCCCGGTTCGGCAACACCACGTTCCAGGTCTCGATGAACAAGGATCGTTGGGACGCGCTGCCGGACGATATCAAGAAGGCGTTCAAGGACGCGTCCGGCCCGGAGTGGTGGGGTAAGGTCGGCGAGATCTGGCGCGCCTCGGACGATTTCGGCATCAAGTTCGCGGTCGACGCCGGCAATGAACACATCGTGCTGAACGAGGAGGAGACCGCCGCCTTCGACGCCGCCCTGGCCCCGGTCGTCGACCGCTGGATCGACGAAGTCACCGAGAAGGGCATTGACGGCGCCGGGCTGGTCGAGAAGGCGCGCGAACTGATCGCCAAGCACGCCACGAGGTGAACGACGCGACCGTTCATCGCCGCCGCGCCGGGTTCGCCGGCGCGGTGGAACGCCTGATCCACGCCTGGGCGCTTCTTGGCGGCGCGCTCCTGCTGCTCGTCGTGCTGATGAACGTAGTCTCCGTCGTCGGCGCGGCGATCTGGGTTCCCTTTCCCGGCGATTTCGAGATGACCGAGGTCGGCGTCGCGGTCGCCGCCTTCGCTTTTCTTCCCTACTGCCAGCTCACCGACAGCAACGTCACCGCGGACATCTTCACCGCCGGGGCGTCGCGGCGCTGGATCGCGCGCTTCCGGCTTCTCGCCTCCGTCGTCGCGCTGCTCTTCGGGGCGCTTCTGCTCTGGCGGATGTTCGCGGGCATGGAGAGCCAGCGCGAGTATGGCTACACGACGACGATCCTCCAGTTGCCGATCTGGCTCGCCTTCATCCCGATTTTGATCTCGCTGGCGCTTCTGGTGGCGGCGGCGCTGATCTCGATCAACGACGCGGGCCGGGCGGCGAGGGCGGACGGATGATCGATTCGCTCTCGCTCGGCCTCGCCGGGCTGGTCATTCTGGTCGGGTTGATCGCGATCCGGATGCCGATCGCCTATGCGATGATCATCGTCGGCGGCGGGGGCATCACGCTGCTGAACGGGCCGGCGCTGATGCTGAGCCAGCTCAAGACGCTCGCCTACGGCCAGTTCGCGATCTACGACCTTTCCGTCGTGCCGATGTTCGTCCTGATGGGGGCGCTCGCCTCGAAGGCGGGGCTCAGTCAGGCGCTTTTCCGGGGGGCGAACGCGTGGCTCGGCTGGATGCGCGGCGGCACCGCGATGGCGGCGATCGCCGGCTGCGCCGGGTTCGGCGCGGTCTGCGGCTCTTCGCTCGCCACCGCCTCGACCATGGGGAAGGTCGCGCTTCCGGAACTGAAGCGCTATAATTACTCCGGCGCGCTGGCGACCGGGTCGCTGGCGGCGGGGGGCGTGCTCGGCATCCTGATCCCGCCCTCGGTCGTGCTCATCATCTACGCGATCATCGTCGAGGCGAACATCGTCACGATGTTCGCGGCCGCGATGATTCCGGGCGTGCTCGCGGTGCTTCTCTTCCTGCTCACCATCGCGATCTACGTCACGATCCGGCCCGGGGCCGGGCCGAAGGGCGGCGCGGCGGACCGGGCGGAATTCCTTTCCGCGACCTATGGCCTTTTCCCGGTCATGATCATCTTCGGGCTGGTGCTCGGCGGCATCTATGGCGGGTTCTTCAACCCGACGCCGGCGGCGGCGGTGGGGGTGTTCCTCGTCTGGGTCTATGGCGTGGCGCGGCGCGAGATCGGGCTTGCCGAGATGCGCGACGCGCTGAAGGACACCGCCGGGACGACGGGCATGATCTATCTGATCCTTCTCGGCGCCGAGATGATGAAGATATTCATGTCGCGCATCGGCCTACCGCAGGCGACGGCGGAGTGGATCCTCAACTCCGGCATGACGCCGATGCTTGTGATGCTGATCCTGCTGGTCGCGCTGATCCTGCTTGGCTGCCTGATGGACAGCCTCTCGATGATCCTGCTGGTCATCCCGTTCTTCTGGCCGGTGCTGATGGAGATCAACGGCGGGGTCTTTCAGGGCGCGGATGGCGCGGGTTTCGGGATGTCGACGGAGGAGCTGAAGATCTGGTTCGGCATTCTGGCGCTGATCGTCGTGGAGTTGGGCCTGATCACGCCGCCGGTGGGGATGAACGTCTTCGTCATTTCGGCGTTGGCGAAGGACGTTCCGATGATGGAGACGTTCAGGGGCGTCATGCCGTTCTTCGTCGCGGAGCTGGTCCGCGTCGCGATCATCCTGTCCTTCCCGGCGCTGACGCTCTGGCTGCCGCGGGTCTTGAGTTAGAGAAAGGGGGCGCGCGATGCGGGAAGCCGAGGATTTTCGCGCCGAGGCCCGCGCGCTGGCCGCTGTAACGGCGGGATTGCCGGATGCAGCGTTCGGGCGGGCGACCCTGTTCAAGGGCTGGACCATCGGCGACGTGCTCGGGCACCTGATGATGTTCGACCTCGCCGCGCTGCTCTCGGCCACGGACGAGGCCGGTTATGACGCCTTCGTCGCGCCGATCGTCGCGGGCATGGGACGCGGACGCACGCTGCTCGACATCCAGAACGACTGGTTGCGGGAGCGAAAGGATGGACTTTCGGGCGCCGCGCTGCGCGAGGAATGGCGCGCGGGGGCGGAGCGGGTCGCCGATGTCTTCTCCGGGCTCGACCCGAAGCGCCGGCTCAGATGGCTGGGGCCGGACATGTCCGCGCGCTCCTCCATCACCGCGCGGCAGATGGAGACATGGGCGCACGGGCAGGAGGTGTTCGATTTGCTCGGCGAGGAGCGGCGGGAGACGGACCGGGTTCGGAACATCTGCCATCTCGGCGTCGCGACCTATGGCTGGACATTCGCCAACCGCGGCGAGACCGCGCCCGAGCCTGCGCCCTATGTGCGGCTGACGGCGCCCTCGGGCGCGATCTGGGAATGGGGCGCGCCGCAGGAGGGGAACTGCGTGACGGGCGAGGCGGTCGGCTTCGCGCAGGTCGTCGCGCAGACGCGGAACATCGCGGATGTGGACGTGCGCGCGGTGGGCGCGGCGGCGACGCGCTGGATGGCGGTCGCGCAATGCTTCGCCGGACCGGTCAATGACCCGCCGGCGCCGGGGGCGCGGTTTCGAATGACGGGGAGAAGGTGATGGAGAGCGAGTTCTTCCGGCTGGAGCGCGACGGCGCCGTCGCGCATCTGGTCATGGCGCGGCCCGACAAGGCCAATGCGATGAACGAGGCGTTCTGGGCCGACCTGCCGCGCATGGTCGCGGCGCTGGAGGCGGACCGGGGTGTCCGCGCGCTGGTGATCTCCGGCGAGGGGAAGCATTTCACCTCCGGCATGGATCTCGGCGCCTTCGCCGGGATCGCGGCGCTGGTCTCGGGCGAGCCGGGACGCGGGGCCTTCGCGTTGCGGGAGATGATCCTGCGCCTGCAGGCCGCGCTCTCATCGCTGGAGCGGGCGCGCTTTCCGGTGATCTGCGCCATTCACGGGGCCTGTATCGGCGGCGGGATCGACATGATCACCGCGGCGGATATCCGCCTCGCGGCGCGGGACGCGGTGTTCGCGGTCGAGGAGATCAATATCGGCATGGCGGCCGATGTCGGCACGTTGCAGCGCCTGCCGCGGCTGATCGCGCCCGGGGTCGCGCGTGAGCTGTGCCTCACCGGGCGGCGCTTCACGGCGGAGGAGGCGCAGGGCTGGGGGCTGGTCAACGCGCTCCATGACGGGCGCGAAGGCGTCGTCGCGGCGGCGCTGGCGCTGGCGGCGGAAATCGCGGCGAAATCGCCGCTGGCCATAGCCGGGATCAAGCGCGCGATGGTCTACGCGGCGGACCACCCCGTCGCCGACGGGCTGGAGCAGATCGCGACATGGAACGCCGGAACGCTGCGGGCGGCGGATTTGCAGGAGGCGATCCAGGCGCGCGCGGCGAAGCGGAAGGCGATCTTCGCGGACATGACGGCGGGGTAGGAGGGAGCGCCGGAGCGCGCCCCCGGCCCTGAGCCGGGATAGCGGCCGGGCGAGCGCCTGCGGCGAGGTCCCCGCCCGGGGCCGGGATCAGCAGCGGGTCGTCAGAGCACCGAGCTCAGCTTCATCGCCACGGCCATGTCGCCATCGACCTTGAGCTTGCCGGCCATGAAGGCGGCGGTCGGGTCGAGTTCGCCGGCGACGATGGATTCGAGGTCTTCGAGGGCGACGCCGATCGTGCAATCGGCCTCCTTGTCCTCGGTCGTGACGGACTGGTTGTCGATCACGAGGACGCCGTCGTCGCCGCAGTCGAACTTCACAACGCTGTCGAAGGAGCCGTTCGCCACGCGCTCTTTCAGGTCGTTCGCCAGATCTGACACGCTCATCGCAACTCTCCGCTTGGTTTCCATTGCGATGGAGGATGCCGACCGGGGCCGGGAAAGGGAAGGGGCGCCGCGGGGTCAGGCGTGAAACCCGTGGCGCCGGGCGGCGGGGGCGCTATCCTTTCGCCGAGGACCGGAGGATACCGATGCAGTTCACCGACGAGCACCGCCAGCTACGCGACACGGTCGCGCGCTTTGTCGCGGAGGAAATCAATCCGCATGTGAAGGCATGGGAGGCTGCGGAGCAGTTCCCCTCGCACGAGGTCTTCGGCAAGATGGGCGATCTCGGCCTGCTCGGGGTGAAATACCCGGAGGAGGATGGCGGGCTCGGGCTCGATTTCTCCTACGCCATGGTGGTGGCGGAGGAGTTGGGGCGGATCGATTGCGGGGGCGTCCCGATGGCGATCGGGGTCCAGACCGACATGTGCACCCCGGCGCTGGCGCGGTTCGGCTCGGCGGCGCTGCGCGAGGAATTCCTCCGGCCGGCGATCAGGGGGGAGGCGGTTGGCTGCATCGGCGTTTCCGAACCCGGCGCCGGCTCGGACGTGGCGGCGACGAGGACCCACGCCCGGATCGACGGCGACGATTACGTCATCAACGGCCAGAAGATGTGGATCACCAACGGGATGATGGCCGACTGGTGCTGCCTTCTGGTGAATACCGAGGACGCGGCGCCGCACAAGGCGAAGTCGCTGATCATGGTTCCGATGGACGCCAAGGGGATCACCCGCCAGAAGATCCACAAGATCGGGATGAATTCATCCGACACGGCGCAGCTTTTCTTCGACGATGTGCGCGTGCCGCGCCGCAATATCGTCGGCAAGCCCGGCGACGGGTTCCGCATGCAGATGATGCAGTTCCAGGAGGAGCGGCTCTGGGCCGCCGCCAACGGGTTGCCGAGCCTTGACCGGATGATCGACGAAACCATCGCCTATTGCCGCGAGCGGTCGGTCTTCGGCCGGAAACTGATCGAGAACCAGGTCATCCATTTCCGGCTGGCGGAATTGCGGACCGAGGTGGAGCTTCTGCGCTCGCTCACATGGCGGGCGATCGAGGACTATGTCGGCGGCGCGGACGTCACCAGGCTCGCCTCCATGGCGAAGCTGAAGGGCGGGCGGCTGAGCCGCGAGATCTCCGACGCCTGCCTGCAATACTGGGGCGGCATGGGCTATACGAAGGACAACATCGTCAGCCAGTTCTACCGCGACGGCCGGCTCTGGTCGATCGGCGGCGGGGCGGACGAGGTGATGCTGAACATCATCTGCAAACATGACGGCACGCTGGCGCCGCGCACGCAATAGGGAGCTCTTCATGGACGGCAAGGTCGATATCGCGACGGCGGATGGGGTGACGGTTCTGACGATGAACCGGCCCGAGAAGAAGAACGCGTTGACCGACGCGATGTATCACGCGCTGGCCGACGCGATGGCGGCGGCTGAGGCGGATGACGCGATCGGCGCGATTCTGCTGACCGGCGCCGGCGGGAATTTCACCACCGGCAACGACCTCGGGGATTTCCTCAAGACCGCGACCGGCGGTGCGCCGGGCGTGGGCGTCGGCCGGTTTCTCAGCGCGCAGGTCGAGGGCAGAAAGCCGCTGATCGCCGCGGTCGAAGGGCTTGCGGTCGGCGTCGGGGCGACGACGCTCTTTCAGTGCGACCTGGTCTACGCCGCGACAAGCGCCGATATCCGCACGCCGTTCGTCGATCTAGGGCTGGCGCCGGAGAACGGCTCTTCGATGCTGGCGCCGCTACTCATGGGGCACCAGCGGGCGTTCGAGCTGCTGGCGCTGAGCGAGCCGTTCGATGCGCGTCGGGCGGAGGCGGCGGGGATCGTCAATCGCGTGGTTCCGGCGGAAGAGCTCATGGACGTCGCCCTCTCGGCGGCGCGCCGGCTGGCGGCGAAGCCGCGCCGTTCGCTTCTGGAGACGAGGGCGATGTTGCGCGCCGACCCGGCGGAGGTCGAGGGCGTCTCACTGGAGGAAAGGCGGCTATTCGGCGCGCTGCTGAAGTCGCCCGAGGCGCGCGCGGCGTTCGAGCGGTTTCTTTCGCGCAAGAAGTGAATCGGACGCGCCCCGCGCAGGGCGCGTCCGAAAGCGGGCTGGCGGCTCAGGCGGCGATTTGCGCCACCGCCTCCACCTCAAAGAGGAAATCCTCCTTCACCAGCCGATCCACCACGAGGATCGTGTTCGGCGGGAAGAGCGGGCCGGGGAAGATCGTCGGGAAAAGCGCCTCTCGAAGCCTCATGAAGGTCGCGATATCCTGACTGTGGACGAAAATCGTCGTCATCTTCACAATATCCGGATAGCCGCCGCCCATGCCCTTCAGCACGTCGCCCATATTGGCGAAGACCTGGTGGAACTGCGCGGCGAAATCGCCCGCCCCGACGACATCGCCATCGGGGCTCACCGAAAGCTGGCCGGCGATGAAGACGAGCCGCCCGCCGGTCGGAACGCCGACATGGGAATAGAGCCCCTGCGCCGGCGCCGTTCCCGGCGGGTTGACGTATTCGACCTTGTGGCTCACCGCTTGAGTCCGACGATGGCCTCGATCTCCACCTTCATGCCCGGGATCGCGAGTTCGGAGACGCCGATCAACGTGCTGGCGGGCAGGGTGTCGCCGAAATATTCCTGGCGCACCGGGTTGATCGCCGTTCGGTCGTTCACATCCGTCAGGTAGACCGTGACCCGCAGCACGTCGGAGAAATCGGCGCCGGCGAGCGCCATGATCGCCTTCATCTGCTCGAAAATGCAGCGCGTCTGCTCGGCGGGATCGTCGCTGACCACCTTGTGGTTGGAGTCGACCGGCGCGAGGCCGGAAATGTAGAGTGTGTCCCGGAACCGCACCGCGTCGGTGTAGTGGCTGATCGGGGGAACCCCCTCTGACAGCGTATATTCTTCCCGGTCAGACATCATGCTTTCTCCTTCTGATGTTCAGAGTTGAGAAGAGGCCGGACAGGCGAGAAAAGCAAGCGCGAGCAGGAAAATGATGAGAGAGAGGGCGAAGGGTTCATACAAATTTCATCAGATACGCCTCCGGATGAAACTTTTCTCCGCACTATACCGAAGGGCGTGTGACGTAGGTCACAATCGGGTGGCTCGTCACGGGAAATTGGACTCGGAGACCCATGATATGAAAAAATTGCTTCTTGTATGCTCCGTCGCCTCGTTCGCGTTTGCCGGCGCGGCCGAAGCGGCAAGCGTCACCACCAATGCGACCGGGTTCACGCTCGGCGACAACGGGCGGACGCTCCTGACCATACCCGATCTCAACATGCCGGCGATGGTCACCTCGACGGCGATCACCAGCGGCGGCGCGCCGGTGTCGATCAGCGGGATCACCTACCGGCCGGCGACTGGAGAACTCTACGGCTACTCCAATCAGGACGACACGGTCTATCTGATCGACACCGCGACCGGCGCCGCGAGCGCGCAGGCGTCGCTCGCCGGCGGCACGAATGTCGAGACGCTGGGAATTGACTTCAACAACTTCGTGGACGCCGCCCGCGTGGTGACGACTTCGGACACGAACATCGTCTATTTCCCGAACAATACGCCGCAGAACATCGCCCCGTTCACCGATCTGGCTTACGCGCCGGGCGATGCGAACGAGGGGATAAACCCCGAGGTGTTCGCCAACGCCTATACCAACGCCGTGCCGATGCCGACCTCCACGCTCCAGTTCGGGCTCGACAGCCAGACGGACGCGCTGGTCAACATCGCCAACAACGCGGGAACGCTGACCACGGTCGGCGATCTCTTCTTCATGGGCGCCGCGCTCGACGTCGGCGTGGATGGCGGCCTCGACATTCTTTCGTTCGCGGATGGCGACAACACGGCGCTCGCCGTTCTGACGACGTTCGGCTCGTCGTTCTCCGGACAGGGCCTGTTCCTCGTTCCGCTGGTCGCGGATACGATGGGGCGGATCAATGTCGAGTTGATCGGCGCGCTCGCGGGCGGGTTCGGCACGCTCGACGGGTTCGCGGTCGCGCCAATGGCGGCGGTGCCGCTGCCGGGCGCGCTCGGCTTCTTCATCGGCGGGCTGGCGCTTCTGGGCTTCGTCCGGCGCCGGCGTCCGGCCTGACCGAGGAGGGGCGAGGCGGCGCCGCCTCGTCCCGAACTGAGACTGGCGGCGGACCGCGCCGCCAGATCGCGCCCTGCGCGCGCGAAGCACAGCGCCCGCCCCGTATTCTCCAGCCGCCGCGCCGATCCGCCGATCATTGACGTGATCGCCGCCCCGTGACCGGATGCGGGCGCCTGCAGCGGGAGATTCGGCATGAGCGACGCGCAATGGGATTTCTGGATCGATCGGGGCGGCACCTTCACCGATATCGTGGCGCGCGATCCTTCGGGGACCATCCGCGCGCACAAGCTTCTCTCGGAGAATCCCGAAGCCTATGACGACGCGGCGATCCAGGGAATTCGCGACCTGATGGAGCTGAAGGCCGGCGCACCCATCCCGGCTGAGCGGATCGCGGCGGTGAAGATGGGAACGACCGTCGCGACCAACGCGCTGCTGGAGCGCAAGGGCGACCGAACCTTGCTGATTATTACCAAAGGGTTCCGTGACGCGCTTGAGATTGGATATCAGGCGCGGCCGGACATATTCGCGAAGAAGGTGGTGAAGCCGGAGCTGCTCTACGAGCGCGTCATCGAGGTCGATGAGCGGGTGCGCGCCGATGGCGAGGTCGAGACGGCGCCGGACGCGGCGCGCATCCGCGCCGATCTGAAGGCCGCGCGCGAAGCCGGGACCGACGCCTGCGCGATCGTGCTGATGCACGCTTACGCCTTTCCGGAGCATGAGAAGATCGTCGCCGAACTGGCTAGCAATGCTGGATTTTCCCAGGTCAGCGTCAGCCATGAGGTTTCGCCGCTGATGAAGCTGGTGGGGCGGGGTGACACGACGGTGGTGGACGCCTATCTCTCGCCGATCCTGAAACGCTATGTCGACCGGATCGCCGCGGATCTGAACCCTGGCGGGGATGGGGGCGCGCGGCTGATGTTCATGCAGTCCTCCGGCGGGCTGACGGCGGCCGCGCTTTTCCAGGGCAAGGACGCGATCCTTTCCGGGCCGGCGGGCGGCGTCGTCGGGGCGGTCGAGACCAGTCGCATGGCCGGCGAGGAACGGATCATCGGCTTCGACATGGGCGGGACCTCCACCGATGTGAGTCATTACAGCGGCGCCTTCGAGCGCGCCTTCGAGACCGAGGTCGCGGGCGTCAGGATGCGCGCGCCGATGATGCGGATCCACACGGTGGCGGCGGGCGGCGGCTCGATCCTCCATTTCGCCGACGGGCGCTTCAAGGTCGGCCCGGACAGCGCCGGCGCCAATCCGGGGCCGAAATGCTACCGGCGCGGCGGGCCGCTGGCGCTGACAGACGCGAACGTGATGGTCGGCAAGCTCCGCCCGGAGAATTTCCCGGCGATCTTCGGGCCGGAACAGGACCAGAAACTGGACGCCGAGGCGGTGCGCGCAGCCTTCGCCGCGCTGGCGGCGGAGATCGGCGACGGACGTTCGCCCGAGGAGGTCGCGGAGGGCTATATCGCCATCGCGGTCGAGAACATGGCGAACGCGATCAAGAAGATCAGCGTTCAGCAGGGGCATGACGTCTCCGGCTACGCGCTCACGTCGTTCGGCGGCGCGGGCGGGCAGCACGCCTGCCGGGTGGCGGACGCCTTGGGCATGAAAACCGTTCTCATTCATCCGCATAGCGGCATTCTTTCAGCCTATGGAATGGGTCTGGCGGATATTCGCGCCAACCGGGTTCAGGCGGTGACGCGGGCGCTCGACGCGGATGCGCTGGAGACGGCGGCGGAGTTGATCGACGCATTGCGCGCGGCGGCGGTGGACGAGGTCGCGGGGCAGGGCGTCGCGCGCGGAGAGATCCGCGCGATCGAGCGGCTGCATCTCAGATATGACGGGACCGACACGCCGCTGCAGGTCGCCTTCGGAGCCGAGGAGGAGATGCGCGCGGCGTTCGAGGCGGCGCACAGGGCGCAGTTCGGCTTCGCCTTCGACGACAAGCCGGTGGTGATCGAGGCCGCGGAGGTCGAAGCCGTGGGCGGCGGCGCGAAGATCGACGAGCCGTCGGCGGAGGCGAAGACGCATGAGCGCGAGCCGGAAGGGCGCGCGAGGATCTTCACCGGCGGGGCGTGGCGCGAGGCCGCGATCCACGCCGACCGGGCCGCGATGCGGCCGGGATGCAGGGTGAACGGTCCGGCGATGATCGTCGAGCCGCACCAGACGGTGGTGATCGAGCCCGGCTGGCGGGCGGAGGTGACGGCGCTGAACCATATCCGGCTGCGCCGGGTGGAGCCGCTGCCGAAGGCGCAGGCGATCGGGACGGAGGCCGACCCGGTGATGCTGGAGGTGTTCAACAACCTCTTCATGTCGATCGCCGAGCAGATGGGCGTCACGCTTCAGAACACCGCCTACTCGGTGAACATCAAGGAGCGAGTCGATTTTTCCTGCGCGGTTTTCGCGGGCGACGGCTCGCTCGTCGCCAACGCGCCGCACATGCCGGTGCATCTCGGCTCGATGGACCGCTCGGTTGAGTCGATCATCGCGCAGAACCCCGAGATGCGGCCGGGTGACGTCTTCGCGCTCAACGCGCCTTACAACGGCGGCACGCATCTGCCTGACATCACTGTGGTCACGCCGGTTTTCGATGAAGCCGACGAGACCATCCTGTTCTATGTCGCGTCGCGCGGGCATCACGCCGATGTCGGCGGCTCGGCGCCGGGTTCGATGACGCCGCTGGCGACGAATGTCGATGAGGAGGGGGTGCTCTTCGACAATTTCCTGCTGGTGGAGCAGGGGCGGTTTCGCGAGGCGGCGCTGGTCGAAGTGCTGACCGATCATTCGTGGCCGGCGCGCAACCCCTATCAGAATGTCGCCGACCTCAAGGCGCAGATCGCCGCCAACGAGAAGGGCGTGCGGGAGTTGAGGCGCATGGTCGGCCATTTCGGGCTGGATGTCGTCAAGGCCTATATGGGCCATGTCCAGGACAACGCCGCCGAAAGCGTGCGCCGGGTCATCGATGCGCTGCACGACGCCGAGGCGGAGACGGTCACCGACCAGGGCGCGCGGATCAGGGTGAAGATCAGCGTCGACCGCGAGGCGCGCGAGGCGGTGGTGGATTTCACCGGAACATCAAGGGTGCAGGAGACGAACTTCAACGCCCCGGAGCCGGTGACGCGGGCGGCGGTCCTCTATTGCTTCAGGGTGATGGTGGCCGGCGACATCCCGATGAACGCCGGGTGCCTGCGCCCGATCCGGATCGTGATCCCCGACGACTGCATGCTCCGCCCCACATACCCGGCGGCGGTGGTGGCGGGGAATGTGGAGACCTCGCAGCATGTCACCAACACGCTTTTCGCTGCGCTCGGCGCGATGGCGGCGAGCCAGGGCACGATGAACAACCTCACCTTCGGCGACGACCAGTATCAGTATTACGAGACGATCTGCTCGGGGACGCCGGCGGGCGAGGGATTCGACGGAGCCGATGCGGTGCAGGTCCACATGACCAATTCGCGGCTGACCGACCCGGAGGTGCTGGAGCATCGCTTCCCCGTGCTGCTGGAGGATTTCCACATTCGTCGCGGCTCCGGCGGTCGCGGGAAATGGAGCGCGGGCGGCGGGACGACGCGACGGCTGCGGTTCCTGAAGGAGATGCAGATGGCGATCCTCTCGTCGCACCGGATCGTGGCGCCGAAAGGGTTGGCGGGCGGCGCGGACGGACTGGTCGGCAAGACCGAGGTGCGCCGGCTTTCGGGGGAGAACGAGGCGCTGAAGGGCTGCGATCAGACGGTGTTGAAACCCGGCGAGGCGGTGATCGTCACGACGCCGACGGCGGGCGGATACGGGCCGCCCGAGTAGCGGGACCGCAGCGCGCTCAGGCCGCGTCGCGCGGCGCGTGCTCGTGACAGATCTGGTGCGCCTCTTCCTCTCGCAGCGGCGTTTTCAGGAGCCGGCACCAGCGGCCGGCGCCGGTTTTTTCATGGTGGACGCAGCTGTGGCAGAGGCCGAAGGCGCGGCCCTGCCGCTCATCCAGCATGTGACGCAGCAGCGCTGAGAGCCGGGTGTCGAGCGCGCGGCGTTCGGGCGCCGGCAGCGTGGCCAGCGCGCGGTCGGCGGCGCGCGTCGCCCGGGCCAGCGCGGCGCCGTTTTCGGTGATGTCGTAGCGGATTCTGCGCCGGTCCTCCGCCGAGGGAACCTCCCGCGCCAGGCCCTTGCGCGCCAGCGCCTTCAGCGTCTGTGAGACGGTGCCGCGGGTGCTGCCGAGATATTCGGCAACATGCGAGGGCGCGCGGCTGAACCGGTTCGCCGCCGCGAGATAGGCCAGCGCCGCCGCCTGTCCCGGGTTGAGCCCGGCGGCCCAGCTTTCCGCCGCATTGAGGCGGGCGATCCGGTCGATCAGTTCGCGGAGGCGTTCGGCGTCGGTCATGGGAATGTAGTAGCGACTCGAAATAAACCTTGCAAGCGGATCGGCGCTGCGCTTAATGTCAAGATAGTAGCGACTCGATAGGAGATTCGACATGCGCATCTTGAACCTGACCCCGCTTCCCGTCGCGCTTCTCGCGACCACCGCGCTCGCCGGCGGCGATCACGCGGCCGGCATGGCGGACGCCGTCCGCTCCGACCCGAATCCAGCCATCCACGCCGCTTTCGACATTCTTGCGGCGCATGTGCATCGGGACGGGGCGAAGACGGTGTTTCACATGACGACGAACGGCGTCGCCGGCTCCGAGAGGCCGACCCCGGCCGGCGCCCTCGGCGGCGCGCCGGTTCTCTCCTATGTCTGGCCGACCAGTCTCGACCCCGCCACGGTCGGCTTCGAAGGCGGGACCGGCATTCTCGCCCTCGCCGCGACCAGCCATCCGGATTTCGACGACACGCCGCTGGAGGATGAGAACGGCGATGGCGACGCGGGCAATGACGGCGCCGACTGGCACAGTCACTGGGTCGTCCTCACGCCGACGGAAGACTGCGGCGAGGGCGCGCTCGGCGTGCGCGACATTCCGGAGGGGGAGACGCCGGCGCTGCCCGAAACCTGGCCCGGCTTGCCGATCTTCATCGACAGCCCGGGCTTCACGCCGGAATTCGACGGGCCGGAGATCGTCGTCACGGTGGCGTTCGACGGCGAGACAGGCGAGATCGGTTATGATGGCGTCACCGCGGCGCTCCGGGTGAACGCGAATGTCCACGCGCCGCTCCTCTGCGTGACCGATGTCTTCGATATCGCGTCGGGCGATCTCAGCCTGCCCGGCAGGGTGGACTGAGCCCCGGAGCCGTCTCCGGTAGCGGAAGGGAGCGGGCGGCGGTCCTGGCCGCGCGCCAAGCGCGCGCGGCGCGGCGCCGAGACAGGCGGCGGAAGGCGCTTGATGCGCGCGGCGGAATGGAGGACACACGGGCCGAACGGGGCGTCGATGGGCGGTGACCGGCGCGGGCCCGGGTCAGAAACAGCGGAGCCTGGCACGTGGGTGTGATTGTCCGATCGCCGTTCTTCTGGGCCACGGAAGCGTCGGACCGCCTCGCACGATCGGAGCCCCGTTGGGGCGGCGACGAATCCTGCGTCAATATCGTCATGGCGTTCGACGAAGCGTTCGCGCCATACGCCGCGGTCGCGCTGTCCACCGTTCTGGAAAACTACGCCGATCGCCGCCCTTTGCGGCTGTTCGCGCTCGTCGAACGGGCGTTGAGCGCGCCGCATCGCGAACGGTTCGCCGCGCTTCAGGCGATTCATCCGTTCGAATTGCGCGAGATACCGGTCGATGGCGGCGCCTATTCCGGACTGCGGACGACGCCGGGGATTTCCGTCGCCACCTTCTTTCGCCTTCGGATGCACCTTCTGCTGCCTGAAGATGTCGGGCGCGTGGTCTATCTGGATGGCGATATCGTGGTTCGGCGGAACCTGGCCGAGCTCTTCGATTTCGACATGACGAACGCCGCCCTCGCCGGCGTGGAGGACAGCATCAGCCGGCGCTATGTCGACAAACTCGGCCAGCACCCCGACACGCGGCATATCAACGCCGGCGTCATGGTCGTGAACCTCGACGCGCTGCGGAATATCGCCTTCGAGGATCTGGTCGCCGATTTCCTCCGGGCGAAGCGCTATGTGCTGACGCTCGGCGATCAGGAGGTCTTCACCGGCATACTCGGGCTGCGGACGGTTCCCGCGCCGCTGGCCTGGAACGTCCACGGCGCGATGTTCGATCCTGAATGGGGCGCGGAAAATGTCGGCGTGAGCAACGACATGGACCCGCGCGAATACGCCGAAGCGGTCGGCGCGCCGGCGATCATTCATTACACCTACATGCGAAAGCCGTGGCTTTCCCTGGATCATCCGCGCGCGTCGGATTGGGTCGGCGCCGCGCTGCGGTCCCCCTGTCGTGATCTTCTGGCGCCGGGCGAGGGAACATGACGCTCGCGGATCGGTTCTTCGGTTACTGGCGTTCCGTGGCGCGCCTGCGCGAAACGCGGCTCGAAGCGGAAGGCCACCGGGAGCGTCTGGACTTGCTCGACGCGCGGGTGGAGGATTTCACCCGGCGCAGGGCGGCCGGCGGCCCGTTCAGGGAGCTTCGGCTGGCGCAGATCGCGGAAGAGATCGCGCTTCGGGTCGCGTGTTCGCCGTTCGACCTGCGGGCGCGCATCGCCGCGTCGGAGGAGATGACCCCGATCCTCACCAACGCGCGGGATGTCGATATCGACGGCGGGCAGAACGAGAATCTCAAGACCCTCTTTCGAACCAACGACATATCCAGGCGGAACGAAAACTGTTCGTTCATCAACCTCATCACCATCATGCGTACGGATGCTCCGACACTGAAGTGTCTCTTGAGGAGTTATCAATACGAGATTCCCTTGTATTATTCCGAAACGGGGTTCTTCGCCGGGTTCTCAAGCTACATGGACACGGCGGCGCCGGCCGCGTTTCGCCGGTCGCTGGGGTTCATGATCGACGACATGGGTTATTATTTCGACAGTCGGCGGCCCAGTAGGCTTGAGCGGTCGCTCAACGACCCGGATCGCCGGTTGAGCGAGACTGAGCGCGCGCGCGCGCGCTCACAGATCGACGTCATCGTCGACGCGCGCATCACCAAGTACAACCAATATGTATCGGCCCGCCGCCGCGGCCTTCCCGACGGCGGCGGCGTGCTGGTGGTGGACCAGAAGCGGGACGACGCCTCGATCCGGTTCGGCTCCGCGGACGACGCGACGTTCGACGCGATGATGGAGGCCGCCATCCGTGAGAGCGGCGGACGCCGGGTCTATGTCAAGACGCATCCTGACAACCGTTTCGTCGAAGGCGCATGTTACGCGCCGGACCCGCGCTGGACGATCCTCGACGACGATGTCCAGGTGATCGACGCGATCGACGAGGCGGATGCGATCTACACGGTCTCGTCGCAGGTCGGTTTCGAGGCGCTCCTGCGCGGCAAGAAGGTGGTCGTCTTCGGTCTGCCGTTCTATGCCGGCTGGGGGCTGACGGACGATCGCAATTCTATCCCGCGCCGAAAGGTGAAGCGGACCATCGAGGATATCTTCCACTTCGCCTGCAACGAGCAGACGCTCTATGTCGATCCGACGCGCGGCGAAGAGACGACGCTGGAGAACACCATCGACCGTCTGCTCTGGATGCGCGGCCAGTTCGAGGCGGGCGTCTTCAGCTGATCAGCGGGTGATCCGGTCTGACGAAGAGGATAACGCTGCCGCGCGAGAGTTTCTCGTCGTAGACGAAGCCCTGCGCCGCCATCGCGGCGAAGAGCCTGGCGACGCCCCGCCGGCCGGTCACGGCGGTGTGGATCTCCACCAGGACCTTGCTCACGCCGTTGAGACGGGCGTTCGCGAAAAGATCGACCTCGGCGCCTTCGATATCGCAGATGATGAAGCTGGGCCGGAAGCGTTCGGCCACCTTGTCGAACCGGCGGAGCGGCACCGATACGACGCGGCGATAGGGCGAGGCGTCAGGCGCGAGCGAGGAGCCCCAGAACGTGTCGCGCAGGTAGAAATTGACGCGCGCCGGACCTGGCGCCGTCGTCAGTACGGCGTTTTCGACGGTGGCGGCGACGCCGTTCAGCGCGTGGGTCTCGCGGATGAATTCGATCAGTTCTGGGTTCGCCTCGAAGCAGAGAACCGCCTCGGTGCGCTCATCCCGGGCGCAGAGCGACGAGATGAAGCCAAGCCCGGCGCCGAGCTCCAGTATCCGCTCGCCCGGCGCGATGATCCTGTCGAGCCGCGCGGCCTCATCCTGTTCATAGCGCTGTTTTTCGAGCGATATCCGCACACGATGGGTGATGATCTTCGGGTCGTTCCGGATGCGCACGCCCCGGCACTCGATGATGCTCGTCCGATCATGGTCCGGCGCGTCGGCTGAATTGCTCATTCGCGCTCCCTCTCCGGGCGTTCACGCCGCCGGCCCCGACCTCACTCGATCCCGAGCTTCCGCTTCACCATGATCCCGGCCGCCTGCGGATTGGCCTTGCCGCCGGTCGCCTTCATCACCTGGCCGACGAACCAGCCCGCCATCGAGGGTTTCGCCCGCGCCTGTTCGGCCTTTTCCGGATTGGCGGCGATCACCTCGTCCACCGCGGCTTCGATCGCGCCGGTGTCGGTGACCTGTTTCATGCCGCGCGTCTCGACGATCTCCGCCGGGTCGCCGCCTTCGGTCCAGAGGATTTCGAAAAGCTCCTTGGCGATCTTGCCGGAAATCTCGCCCGACGCGATCAGGTCGATAACCCCGCCAAGCTGCTGGGCGGCGACCGGGCTCTGCGCGACGCCAAGCCCCTCCTTGTTCAGCCGGCCGAATAGCTCGTTGATGACCCAGTTGGCGGCGGCCTTGCCGTCGCGGCCGGCGGCGACGGCCTCGAAGAAGGCGGCGTTTTCGACCTCGGCGGTCAGCACGCCGGCGTCGTATTCGGTGACGCCGTATTCGGTGACGAAGCGGGCCTTCTTCGCGTCCGGCAGCTCGGGCAGCGTGGCGGCGATGGCGTCGACATAGGCCTGATCGAATTCCAGCGGCAGAAGATCGGGATCGGGGAAATAGCGGTAATCATGCGCCTCTTCCTTCGAGCGCATCGAGCGGGTTTCACCCTTGCCGGGATCGTAGAGGCGGGTTTCCTGATCCACCGATCCGCCATCCTCCAGAATGGCGATCTGGCGGCGAGCCTCATATTCGATGGCCTGCTGGATGAAGCGCATCGAGTTCATGTTCTTGATCTCGCAGCGGGTGCCGAGATGCGCGAAATCGCCGCTTTCGTAATATTTCTCGTACTGGCCGGGCTTGCAGACCGAGACGTTCACGTCGGCGCGGAGACTCCCTTCCTGCATGTTGCCGTCGCAGGCCCCGAGATAACGGAGGATCTGCCTGAGCTTGCGGACATATTCCGCCGCTTCCTCCGGCCCCCGGATATGCGGGCGCGAGACGATCTCCATCAGCGCGACGCCGGTGCGGTTGAGGTCGACGAAGCTGAGCGCGGGGTCCATGTCGTGAATGGACTTGCCTGCGTCCTGCTCCAGATGGATGCGCTCGATCCCGACCTTGCGGGCGACGCCCGGCGCCATGTCGACCAGCACTTCGCCCTCGCCGACGATCGGGTGCTTGAACTGGCTGATCTGGTAGCCCTGCGGAAGATCCGGATAGAAATAGTTCTTCCGGTCGAAGACCGAGCGGAGGTTGATCTTCGCCTTAAGACCCAGCCCGGCGCGCACCGCCTGCTCGACGCAGAACCGGTTGATGACCGGCAGCATCCCCGGCATCGCCGCGTCGACGAGGCTGACATGACTGTTCGGCGCCGCCCCGAAAGTGGTGGAGGCGCCGGAGAACAGCTTGGATTCGGAACGGACCTGGGCGTGAACCTCCATCCCGATCACCAGCTCCCATTCCCCGGTGGCGCCGGGAATGGTCTTCGGGGCGGGCTCCGCATAGGCGAGTTCGGTCATCACTGGCTCCTGCTTCCGGTCAGCCGCTCTCTACTTCGCGGCCCGCCGGGCGGCAAGCGCGGCGCGATGATTTACCAGCGCCGCCCCGCCCGCTAAGCTGAGGAAAAACAGGGAGTGCGGGGGATGATCGTTCGAATGGCGCTGGCGTTATGTCTCGTCGCGGGCGTGGCGCAGGCTGATGTGATGGAGCGGGTTCGCTCCAGTGGTGAAATCCGGCTCGGCCACCGGGCGGATGCGCCACCCTTCTCTTTCACGGATGACGACGGCGCGCCGGCCGGACTCGCGGTCGCGCTCTGCGCCAGGGCGGCGGAGGCGGTGCGGCGGGCGCTCGGGCTGGACGCGCTCAGGGTGCGTAACGTCGCGGTGACGGCCGCGAACCGGTTCGAGGCGCTGACCGAGGGGCGGATCGACCTGCTCTGCGGGCCGACGACGCAGACGCTCGCCAGGCGCCAGACGCTGGATTTCTCGATCCCCTATTTCATCGACGGCGCCAGCGTTGTCTTTCGCGCCGGGCCGGGGGCGGAGATCGGCGCGCTTTCGGGCGCCCCGGTCGGCGTGCTCGCGGGCACCACGACGGAGGCCCTCCTGCCCGGTCTGCTGACGGCGCATGGCGCCGTCGGTGCGACGCCGATCAGCTATCGCACCCATGTCGAGGGACTGGAGGCGCTGGCGATGGGCGAGATCGCCGCCTATTTCGGCGATCAGGCGATCCTCAGATACCAACTCGGACGGATGCGCCCGGCCGTTCCGCTGCAATTCGCCGAAGAACAATTCTCGTTCGAGCCCTATGCGCTGACCATGCGGCGCGGCGAAACGGCGCTGCGGCTGGAGGTCGACCGTGCGCTCAGCGAAACGTTCGAGTCGGGCGCGATCTACGAGATGATCGAGGCTTCGCTCGGCGAGGTGACGCTCTCGGAAATCGCGCTCGCGGTCTTTCAGGTGGTGACGCTGCCGGACTAGCGAAGGATCGCAATCTGCGCGTCCAGGCCAAGTCTACTTGTGATTCGGGCCAATTCCTGTCAGTTTTTTTTGCTGCGGAGTTGAAGACAGACTTCGTTATCGGGCCGGCGCCTAGACGATGCCTGGGTTTGACGACGCGTGAACGCCTCCGCAAGGACGCGGCGGCGCGAAGGCGAGGAGCAAGTGCATGCCGACCGGCACCGTCAAATGGTTCAACGTCACCAAGGGCTATGGCTTCATCGAGCCCGACGATGGCGAAAAGGATATCTTCGTTCACATTACTGCAGTTCAGCGCTCCGGGATGGAAGGGCTGAACGAAGGTCAGAAGGTTTCGTATGAGCTGGAGGAGGGTCGCAACGGCCGTCTTGCGGCGACTGATCTGAAGACGGTCTGAACCGGGCGCGGCCAAGCCGCGCCGGGCCGGCTCACCACCATCGCGCCGGTTTTGCGCTGAAACCGGCCGCGTTTTCCAGCGCCTGCGCGATGTTCAGCATATCCGCCTCCTCCCACGGCCGGCCGATGAGCTGAAGTCCGAGCGGAAGCCCCGCGCCGTCAAGTCCGGCGGGCACGGCGACGCCGGGCAGACCGGCGAGGTTCACCGTCACCGTGAAGACGTCGTTGAGATACATCGCGACCGGATCGTCGCCGCCCACTTCGCCGAGCGCGAAGGCGGCCGAAGGCGTCGCCGGCGTCAGGATCGCATCGACGCCATCGGCGAAGGCGGTCTCGAAATCGCGCCGGATCAGGGTGCGGACCTTCTGCGCGCGAAGATAATAGGCGTCATAATAGCCGGCGGAAAGCACATAGGCCCCGACCATGACGCGTGAGCGGACTTCGGCGCCGAACCCTTCGGCGCGGGTCTTCTCGAACATCTCGGTCACGCCGTCGTCAGCAGCCAGCTTCGCTCGCGCGCCGTAACGCACGCCGTCATAGCGCGCGAGGTTGGAGGACGCCTCGGCCGGCGCGATGATATAATAGGCCGGAAGCGCGTATTTCGTGTGGGGGAGGGAGATGTCCACCACCTTCGCGCCGGCGTCGGCCAGCATCTCCCGGCCCTTGGTCCAGAGCGCCTCGATCTCGTCGGGCATGCCGTCGATGCGGTATTCGCGGGGGATGCCGATGGTCTTGCCGCGGATATCGCCGGTGAGCGCGGCCTCGAAATCTGGCACGGGAATGTCGGCGGAGGTCGAGTCCTTCGTATCGAGCCCGGCCATCGCGCGCAGCATGATGGCGCCGTCGCGCACCGATTTCACCATCGGCCCGGCCTGGTCCAGCGAGGAGGCGAAGGCGACGATTCCCCAGCGCGAGACGCGGCCATAGGTCGGCTTCACGCCGACGATCCCGGTGAAGGCGGCGGGCTGGCGGATCGAGCCGCCGGTGTCGGTGCCGGTGGCCGCCAGGCAGAGATCGGCGGCGACGGCGGCGGCAGAGCCGCCGGAGGAGCCGCCCGGCGTCAGCGGCGCGTTCGCGCCCTCCCGTCGCCAGGGCGAGGCGACAGGCCCGTAGCATGAGGTCTCGTTCGACGAGCCCATGGCGAATTCGTCCATGTTCAGCTTGCCGAGCATCACCGCGCCTTCGGCCCAGAGCTTCGCGGTCGTGGTGCTTTCATAGGGCGGCGTGAACCCGCCGAGAATATTCGAGGCGGCCTGGCTCTTGACCCCTTCGGTGCAGAAGAGATCCTTCACGCCGAGGGGCAGCCCGCACATATCGGGCGCGTCGCCCGCCTTCAGGCGCGCGTCGGCGGCGTCGGCCATGGCGCGCGCGCGCTCGGGCGTCTTCGTCACCACGGCGTTGAGCGCGTCGGCGGCGTCGATCTCCGCGAGGCAGTCTTCGGTGATCTCGCGTGCGGTGAAATCGCCCCGGCGCAGCCCGTCGCGCGCGGCCGCGAGGGTGAGGCGGCTGAGCTCGCCCATCACTCGACCACTTTCGGCACGGCGAAAAAGCCCTGTCTGGCCGCCGGCGCGTTCATCAGCACCTTCTCCACGTCGCCGCCGTCAGTCACGACATCGTCGCGCTGACGGAGCGCCATCGGCGTGACCGAGGTCATCGGCTCGACGTCGTTCACATCGACCTCGGCGAGTTGATCGGCGAAGTCGAGAATCGCGTTCAGCCGGTCGCCGAGCGGCGCCAGCTCATCCTCCGCGACGGCGATCCGGGCGAGATGCGCGACGCGGCGCACGGTGTCCTTGTCGACCGACATGTTGCCTCCGGCTTCCTTGACGACGGGGGCGGTTTAGCCGCCGTCGGAGCGGGGCGCAAGGCGGGCGGGTCGGGGCGCGCCGTGGCGGATGAAGGCGAGCATGACCAGAGCCAACAAGAGCCCATTGAGGCAGTGCCAGAGAAAGTGCACGCCGATCGGGATCGCGCCGCAGACCGATTGGTCGAGGCTGCGGAACGTGAGCGAGAGCGCGAAGACCGCGGCGGCCTGAATGAGCGCCGGCGCCGCCGGATGGCCGCGAAAATGCAGGATCGCGCCGAAGAGGAGAAGCGCGACGACGACCGGAAGATAGCCCTCGGAGCCGTTCAGCGACGGGAGCGCGCCGCGCCAGAGATTGGTGAAAAGCGCAGCGAACGGCACGAAGGCCACCGGGACCACGAGCGCCGCCATGACCGGCAAACGAAGATATCGCCGCGCCGCGAGATAGAGATAGAAGAGAATGAAGAGGAGGATCGGCATGGTGTCCGCGACGCCCGCCCAGCGTGTGGCGAAGGTGTGGAAGAGAAAGGAGCCGACGCCGACCGCGACGGCGAGGAGAATCATCACGAGCGTCAACAGCTCCAGCCGGCCGGCCCGGCGCGCGGCGCGGAAGGCGATGAAGGCTGCGACGAGAAACGCGAGATTGGAGAGCGCGTTAAGCGGCTCGGCCCAGAACGAGGGATCGAGACGCTCGCAGTAGATGTCGACTTTCGCGGCCCAATCCATACGCCCTCAGCGGAACTGCTTGGCGAGCTTGAGGCCCTGGCCCTGGTAGTTGGACTTCACCCCGGCGCCGTAGAGGATGTCCGGCCTTTCGGTCATGCGCTCATAGACCAGCCTGCCGACGACCTGCCCGTGCTCCAGCGCGAAGGGCGCCTCGTGGCAGCGCACCTCCAGCACCCCGCGCGAGCCCGCGCCGCCCGCCGGGCCGTGGCCGAATCCGGGGTCGAAGAAACCCGCGTAATGCACGCGGAACTCGCCGGCCACCGCCATGTAGGGCGTCATCTCGGCGGCGTGGTCGGGGGGAACATGCACCGCCTCGCGGCTGACGAGAATGTAGAAGGCGCCGGGGTCGAGAATCACGCCGCCGGCGCGCATCGGCCGCACCGGGGTCCAGAATTCCTCCGGGTCGTAATGGCCGATCCGGTCGAGGTCGATCAGCCCGGCATGGCGGCGCGCGCGCCAGCCGACGATCCCGTCGGCGGGGGGCGACAGGTCGACCGAGAAGGCGAGGCCGCCGTCGATCTGCGCCTCGACATCGACGAGGCGCTGCGCGTCATGGAGCGAGCGGAGCGCCGCGTCGGAGAGCGCGGCGACGCCACGGCGAAAGCGGATCTGGTTGAGCCGAGCGCCGGGGCGCACGAGGACAGAGAAGGTGCGCGGGCTGATCTCGGCGTAGAGCGGACCCTCGTAACCCGCGGCCACGGTGTCGAATTCGACACCGCGGTCGGTGATCAGCCGGGTGAAGAGATCGAGCCTGCCGGTCGAACTCTTCGCGTTGGCGGCGGCGGAGACGCCGGCGGGAAGGTTCAGCCGCTCCTGCAGCGGGACGAGGTAGACGCAACCGGTCTCCAGCACGGCGCCGCCGCTGAGGTCGATCTCGTGCATGGCGAATTCGTCGAGCCGTTCGGCGACGGTGCGCACGCCGCCGGCGAGGAAGCTGGCGCGGATGCGCCAGGCTTTCGGGCCAAGCCGCAGATCGAGGCTGGCCGGCTGAACCTGGCCGGCCGCAAGCGGCAGGTCGGCGGCGATGGCGCCCGATTCGAACATGGCGCGGAGCGCCTGGGCGGGAAGGACGCCAGATGACGGTTCAGCGCTCATCATGGCCCCGCTGATGAAAGAACCGCCGGCGCCGCGAGGCGCCGGCGGTCCAATTGGTCGGGCCAGCGAGATTCGAACTCACGACCTTCCGTCCCCCAGACGGACGCGCTACCAAACTGCGCTATGGCCCGCTCGACGCCGGGGTTTACGCGCGGGCGCGGCGCGAGGCAAGCGCGAATGGCGCCCGCATGACCGCGCTTCCCGAAGCCCGCGCCGGCGATCACTCCTGGCGGAGCCGGTTCCGCAGCGCTTCCAGCCGGGCCAGCGTCGCATCGACATCGGGCGCCGGCTCGGCCTCAGCCTCGGCAAGGCCGGCCACATGGCGCTGGCCGCGCTCGCGAAGAACCTTCTGCACGCCCTTGATCGTCAGCCCGTCCTCATAGAGCAATTCGCGGATGCCGCGCAGCAGCGCCACGTCCTCGGGCCGGTAATAGCGCCGGCCGCCGCCCCGCTTCATCGGCTTGATCTGGCTGAACTTGCTCTCCCAGAACCGCAGGACATGGGCCGGCGTGTCGAGAAGCTCGGCGACTTCGCTGATGGTGCGAAAGGCGTCCGCCGACTTTTCCGGCGCCCGGCTCTGCGGGGCGACGTCGCCGGGCCGCGTCCGGCGTGCGGTGGCGGTCTCGTCATGCCTCATCTATCGGGCCTCATTTATCTTGTCCTTGAGGATATGTGAGGGACGGAACACCAGCACGCGCCGGGGTTCGATCGGCACTTCCTCGCCGGTTTTCGGGTTTCGTCCGATTCGAGCGCCCTTGTCGCGCACGGCGAAGGTTCCGAATGAGGAGATCTTCACCGTCTCGCCCTCGACGATCGAGTCGGAGACATGTTGAAGTATGCTCTCCACAAGATCGGCGGACTCATTGCGCGATAATCCGACCGCCCGATAGACGGCCTCGCTGAGATCCGAGCGCGTCAGCGTCTTGCCCATAAAGCTGTCTCCCTCGCCTGGACGTCAAGAGATTGACCAAATCCATGGAGCGCCCACCGGTCGCGCCACGGGGGTAAAGGTCGCCTAACGGTGAAAGAGAGTCAATATCAATGGCTTGTAGCGGGGTCTTTCCGCAGTTGCGAAACCGTCACCAGCGCAGCAGCGCCGCGCCCCACGCGAGTCCGCCGCCGATGCCCTCCATGAGGAGGAGATCGCCCCGCTTCACGCGCCCGTCGCCGACCGCGACCGAGAGCGCGAGCGGGATCGATGCGGCGGAGGTGTTGCCGTGATCCTGCACCGTCACCACCACGCGCTCCATCGGCAGGCCGGTCTTGAGCGCGGTGCGGGCGATGATTCTCAGATTGGCCTGATGCGGCACCATCCAGTCGATGTCGTCGGCGCCGATTTCGGCGGCCTCCATCACCTGATGGGCGATATCGGCCAGCTTCACCACGGCGTGCTTGAAGACTTCCTGGCCCAGCATCCGCAGCTTTCCTGCGTCGCCGGTGGTCGAGGGGCCGCCATCGACATAGAGAAGGTCGCGCTGCGCGCCGTCCGAGCGCAGCTTGACGCCGAGAACGCCGCGATCTTCGATTCCGCCGCCGCCCGGCTCGCCGCGCAGGATGAGCGCGCCGGCGCCGTCGCCGAAAAGGACGCAGGTGCGCCGGTCGGTCCAGTCCAGAATGCGCGAGAACGTCTCCGCCCCGACCACGAGCACGGTGCGCGCCTGCCCGGTGCGGATCATCGCGTCGGCGGTCGCGAGGGCGTACATGAAGCCGGCGCAGACCGCCTGGATGTCGAATGCGAAGCCGCCGGCGCCGATGGCGTGCTGGATCTGCGTCGCGGTGGAGGGGAAGGTCGCGTCGGGCGTGGCGGTGGCGAGAATCACCGCGTCGATCTCTTCACCGCCGATTTCGGCGTTCTTCAGCGCGGCGCGGGCGGCGGCGATTCCGAGGTCGGATGTGAGCTCGCCATCGGCGGCGAAATGGCGGCGTTCGATCCCCGTGCGGGCGCGAATCCATTCGTCCGAAGTATCGAGAGTCGCCGTGAACTCCTCGTTCTCGACGACGCGCTGAGGCAGATAGTGGCCGCAGCCAATCGCGACTGCGCGCGTCTCCGTCATGCCGTGTTCATCCCCTGTCTCAGCGTCAGGCGCCATCCTGTTGTCCGGCGGCGATAGCCCGGCGCCCCTCGGGAAGCAAGGCCATGCGGTCCGCAACGCGCTGCGAGAAGCCGCTTTCGCCCATCCGAAAGGCGAGTTTCACCGCCGCCGCGACGCCGGTGGCGTCGGCGGAGCCGTGGCTTTTCACCACCGCCCCGCCGAGGCCGAGAAACACGCCGCCATTGACCCGCCGCGGGTCGATCCGTTTCTGAAGCCGGCGAAGCGAGCCATAGGCGAGCAGCGCCGCGGCGCGCGAAAGCACCGTTTTGGTGAAGGCGTCGCGCATCGCGTGATGGATCAGCCGCGCGGCGCCCTCCGCGGTTTTCAGCGCGATGTTGCCGGTGAAGCCGTCGGTGACGATCACGTCGACCCGGTCGGAGACGATATCGCCGCCCTCGACGAAGCCGACATATTCGAACTCGCCGGCCTGCGGCCCGATCTCGGCGATGAGATTCGCGGCCTCGCGAATGCCGGGGCGGCCCTTGTGATCCTCCGAGCCGACATTGAGAACGCCGACGCGCGGGCGCGCGAGATTGAAGGAGAGCCGGGCGTATTCGGCGCCCATCACGGCGAACTCCACCATCGAGCGGGCGTCCGCGCGGACATCCGCGCCGACGTCGAGCACGATGTTGTAGCCATGCGGCGCGTGGCTCGGCCAGGTGACGGCGATGGCCGGCCGGTCGACGCCGGGCGCGGTCCTGAGCCGCAGCATGGCGAGCGCCATCAGCGCGCCGGTGTTGCCGCAGCTCACGGCGACCTGCGCCTCGCCGGAGCGCACGGAATCGAGCGCGCCGAGCATCGACGTGCCGTTGGCGTGGCGGATCACATAGGACGGCTTGGCGTCCATCGGCACCACGCCTTCGGCGTGCCGGAGATCGCATGCGGAGCGGAGCGCGGCGCGACGGCGCAGCAGGCGCTCCATCTCCGCGGCGTCGCCATGCAGGATGAAACGGGCGGCGGGATTCTGACGGACAGCCTTGTTCAGTCCGGCGAGAATCGTCCCCGGGCCCCGGTCACCTCCGGTCGTATCGACGGAAATAACCGTCTGCTCGCTCATAACGCACTCGCCTTGGCGTCCGCGCGCCGGACGCGGGTGGGCGTTCTACGCCGCGTCTTCGTCGAGATCGATCTCATCGACCACCGAGACGACCTCTTTCCCGGCATAGAAGCCGCAGGCGCCGCAAATATGATGCGGGCGCTTGAGTTCGCCGCAGTTCGGACATTCGAGATGGGCCGAAGCCGTGAGCCCGTCATGACTGCGGCGCATGTTGCGCTTCGACGGGGTCTTCCGGTTTTGTGGGACCGCCATGATCCTGTTCCTTGCTCATGCCGGTCCGCGCCGGCCAGTAAAGAGACAGCGGCCACACCCCATCGGGGCGGGACCGCGGACCCTCTTGAAAACGAGAGGCGGAACATACGCGTTTTCGCGCCCGGAGCAAGCCCCGCGCACGAGCGCGTTCATTGTCGCCAAAGCCGGTCAATCGCCGCCCTCTGCGCCCCGTTTCAACACCCGGAGCGCGGCGAACGGCCGGACGTCCTCCTCGGTCAGCGGGGCGACGCCGCGCGGAGCCGACGCGCGCGGCGCGAAAACCGCGCCGGGTGCGCGCGGATAGGGGTCGAGCGCCAGCGCCAGCGTCTCCAGCGCGGCGGCGCCGAGGTCGACGCCGTCTCCGAGCGGCTCCGGCGGGTCCTCCGCTTCCGGGTCGAGGTCGATCTCGACGGCTTGCGCCGCCGCCTCCTCTTCGCTCATCGGCCTCAGCCGCCGGACGAACGGCTCGTCGATCTCGGCCGCGACCGGCTCCAGCGTCACGACACAGTTCTGCGTGGCGGAGGCGACCAGGCGGCCGTCGAGACGCCAGCCGTCACGGCCCTCGCGGGCGACCCGCGCCTCGACGCGCAGCGCCGCGAGATCGTGCAGCCCGTAAGCCTCGGCGATCGCGGCGCGTTCGGTTTCGGTCGCGCGCTCCTCGATCTCGCGCCCGTCGAGACCGGGCAGGTCGCGCAGGCTGAGGAAGCGGGGAAAAAGGTGCGATGGTTCGATCATGAGGCGCCCCTTCTGCTCCGGGCCCGCGCCATGGCGCGGCGGCCTGATGCTTGATCTTAGATCATGCGCGCGCTATCCGACACAAGAGCGGGAACGAGCATGGCACGAACACGGGAGCGAGCATGATGCGCGTGGGCGCCAGGGCGGGATCGGCCGCGATGCTGACGGCGATTGTGCTGGCGCTCGGCGCCTGCGAGCCTGTCTATGTCAACCACGGCTTCGCGCCGCAGCGCGCCGAGTTGGACAATATCGTCGCCGGCCAGGACACGCGCGGCTCGGTCATGCGCAAGCTTGGTCGGCCGTCCACCGTCAGCAGTTTCGACGCCGACACTTGGTATTTCGCCGCCTCCAAGGTCAAGAAATTCGCTTTCTACGCCCCCGAGGTGATCGACCGGAAGGTCGTCGCCGTGACGTTCAACGCGGATGGGCTGGTCACCGACGCGAAGTCCTACGGTCTGGAGGATGGCCAGATCATCGACCTCGTCACGCGCCGCACGCCAACCTATGGGCGCGAGATGACGGTCCTTCAGCAGGTCTTCGGCAATCTCGGCAAGTTCGACGCCGGGCAGGCCTTCGACCCGCTCAGCGGCGGCGGCAGTTCGGGCGACCCGCTCGGCGGCGGCTAGATCGGTTCGATTTCGGATCGACTCGGGCTTTTCCGCCGTTCCCGTGTCGCGGTCGAACGCGGGAACCGGTCCTCTGATCGCGCTTGAACCTTTGACGACCCAGGGCGAACGCCCGTCGCGCCCGCGCTTTGTCAGCGCGTGGCGCTGCGCCGCCGCCAGGCGAGCCAGATCAGCGCCCCGGCGGCGAGGGTGAGGAACGGCGCGACCGCCGCGTTCACTGCGTTCCAGCCGGTGACGACATTCCCGAAGCCGTTCAGCAGCGCGCCCGAACTGAGCGAGGCGACGGTAACGAGGCCGAAGACCAGGAAATCGTTCAGGCCCTGCAGCTTCGCGCGCTCCTCGGGTTCGTGGCTCGAGGTCAGCATGTCGGTCGCGCCGATGAACCCGAAATTCCAGCCGAGGCCGAGCAGGACGAGCGCGATGATGAAATGCCCTCCGGTCGTTCCCGAAAACGACACCAGCGCGGTGACGCCAAGGAGCGCGAGCCCGGTCGCGACGATCCGTTCCGCCCCGAACCGGGCGATCAGATGGCCGGTGAAGAAGGAGGGGGCGAACATCGCCAGCACATGCGCCATGACCACGGTTCCGGCCATGTCGGGGGAGAACCCGCAGCCGACCACCGCGAGCGGCGCCGCGGTCATCACCAGGTTCATCAGCGCGTAGGAGACCATCGCGCAGATGATCGCGGCGCGCACCCGCGGCACGGCGAGAATCTCGCGGAGCGGCCGGCCCGAGCCTTCGCTCTTCGCACGCCGGCGCGGGCGCGGAATGTCGATGAGGATGATGATCGGCCAGGCGACGAGATTCAGCGCCACCACCGTGGCGTAGGCGCCGGCGAAGGGAATCGGCGCGAGCAGGTCACGCGTCAGCGGCACGATCACCTGGGGGCCGAGCACGGCGGAAGCCAACCCCCCCGCCATCACCAGCGAGATCGCCTTGGGCCGATAGGCCGGCGAGGCGGTGTCGGCGGCGGCGAAACGGTATTGCCCCTGCGCCGCCATGTAGAGCCCGAAGAGCGCCGAGCCGATGAGGAACAGCGCGAAGGAGCCCTGGATCAGCGCCAGCGCGTTGAGCGTCGCGCCCGTCGCGCCGCCGGCGACGCCAACCATGAAGCCCGCGCGCCGGCCGAAGCGGCCCATGAGGAGCGCGATCAGCGGCGCCGCGAGCATCGAGCAGAACACCGTCGCCGAGATCGGCAGGGTGGCGAAGCTCTTGTCCGTCGCCAGCAACTGCCCGGAAAGCCCGCCGAGGACGAAATGCACCGGCATCTGTGCGCCCAGAAACGCGCTCGCCGCCGCGAGAATCACGACATTGCGGCGGGCGCGCCGGTCATCGTGCAATATCTCGGTATGGGCTTGGGTTTCTGTGGCGAGGGTCATGATGCTCTGTTTCCGTGGTCTTCGAGGGGCGACGGCGCGCCGCGTGCCACAATGCACAATCGGCCCCGCCGCACCAGACCGCGTGCGCAGATGCACTGACAAGGGGGAAGGATGCGGGGATGATGCCGTATCGGACAGGCGCCCGCGCCCAGGCGGATGGGGATGAGCTGAGGGGCGCCGGCGCGGGAGCGTCGCCTGTCCGGCCCGCGCCTCCAGCCCGATTCTGGCCGGAAGAAGGAGCGGGGCGTCCCGGAATGGCGTGAGCCCCGTTTGAGCCGCGGGCGCGCATGGACCGCCGGGAAAAGGGGCGAAGGCCGCGGCGCACTCCAGCGGCCTTCGCTTCGCGCGCCGTGCGGGGCCGGATTCAGGCCCCTATCGGCGTGCGCGGGGCTTCGACGGACGAGGACGCGATCGCGGCGATGTGCGCCGGCGTTATCAAAGGTGAACGGCGGGCCGCATGTCGGGGCCGCGCGCCTTCCGGCCCGGGCAGAGAGGCGCTCAGACGCCCGCCGCCGCGCGAAGGCCGACCCCGCCGCGCGGACGGAGCGTGAGGTTCATCGCCGGTTCGGGCGCCGGACCATCGGGCGCGAAGCGCCATTTCGCCAGCAGCGTCGCAAGGATCAGCTTCGCCTCCATCAGCGCGAAACCCATGCCGATGCAGATTCGCGGCCCGGCGCCGAAGGGGAGATACTGATAGCGGTGGCGGGATTTCGCGGCCTCCGGCGCGAAACGGTCGGGATCGAACGCGTCGGGATCGTCCCAGAGCATGTGATGGCGATGGAGCGCGTAGATCGGCAGCATCAGGATGTCGCCCGCCGCGATCGGCCGGCCGCAGAGCCGGTCGTCATCCAGCGCGATCCGCGCGAGAAAGGCGGCGGGGGGATAGAGGCGCATCGCCTCCTCCAGCACCTGTCCGACATAGGTGAGCGCGGGAAGATGCGCGGCTTCCGCCGGGCCGTCGCCGAGCGCCGCGCGCGCCTCCGTCCGCGCGCGCTCCTGCGCCGCCGGGTCGATTGCGAGCAGATAGAGCGCCCAGGAAAGCGCAAGCGCCGTCGTCTCATGCCCGGCGACGATGAAGGCGAGCATGTTGTCGCGCAATTCCGCCGGGGTCATCTTCCGCCCGCTCTCCGGATCCTCGGCGAAGCGCATGAGATCCATCAGGTCCTCGCGCGGCGGCGCATCGGCGCGCGCGGCGATGACCCGGTCCATCAGTGGGCGGAGGTCGGAGGATTTTCGCCGGAAGACCGTCGCCGGCCTCGGCACCCATGTCGGCACGGACAGCACGTCGAGCAGCGATACGCGGCCCACCGTCTCCATATAGCTGGAGATCGCGGTGGAGACGGCGTCGCGATCCAGCGTCTCGCGGCCGGAAAGGGCGACGTCGCAGATCACGTCGAAGGTGGCGGCGATCATCTGCTCATAGGCGTCGATGCGGCCGCGCGCGCTCATCTCATCGCCGATTCTTCGGGCCGAGCGCGCGGCGGCGGCGGTCATCACCGGGGCGAGGGCGACGAGGTGGCGATGCGCGAAGACCGGCGCGGCGGCGCGGCGCTGCCAGCGCCAGTGCGCGCCCTCGGCGTTGAAGAGACTGTCGCCGATGGCGGGTTTCAGGAGCCGCTTCGTGACCGGCGATTTCGGGTAGCTCTCGACCCGGTCCTTCAGGACCCGTTCCAGCGCGCCGGGGTCCATGACCATATGCCAGCGCTTCACCGTGACGCCGCTCAGCATCGGCTGGCGATAGGCGAGGGCGGGCACGATTTCGAGCACGTTGCGCCGGGCTTTTCTCACCGTCTCCATGATGGTGAGCGGACGGGTGGCGACCGCCACTCTCGGCGGCTCGATCCGGGGGGGTGCGGGGGCCGGGCCGTCCATCAGCTTCATTTAGGCGCGGCGGGCGGCGGGGGGAAGGCCCGCACGCCCGTTTCGCCGTCCGGGGTGAGCGCGTAGACGCCGCGCGCCACGCGCTGGAACCAGCCGTAATGATCGGCGCGGAAGATCGCGCCGGCGCGGGCGACGCCGGTCTCGCGTGCGGCGACCGCGGCTTTCGTCGGGCCGGCCGCCGCGAGATGCGCGGCGAGGCGAAGCGCGTCCTGCCGGTAGGCGGTGACGCGCTTTTCGCCGCTCGCGCCGCCGCGGTTCGGATCGCCCGCGCGGCGCTGGAATTCGCGCAGAAGCCGGCCGCGTCGCGCGGCGTTGCGGCGCGGCGCGTAGGGGCCCGGGTCGAGATGCGCCTCGACCGTGGGCGCGCCGCGGTCAAAGCGCACCGCGAGCAGACCGAGTCCGAGCCGGCGGCAGAGCCGCGTGATATCCTTGTAGCGAAGCCGCCAGCCCCGCGCGCCGGAGGCGGGCACCGCGAGATAGACCTGGTCGAATAGCGCCTGGCGCGCGACCCCCTGCATCACCAGCGCGAGCGAGAAGGAGAGTTTCAGCTCCACCACGACCGGCTCCTCCTCGCCGCGAACCGCAAGGACGTCGCAGGGGCCGATCTCCGCCTTCACCTCATAGCCCTGTGCTTCGAGGAAGGCTTTCACGGGCGCGTAGAGATCGGATTCGGCGGCGGGTTTCATGCGCGAAGGATAGACGCGCGCGGCGCGTTGTGAAGGCGAAATGAACGCGCGCCG
The DNA here is from genome assembly GCF_011044155.1 of Pikeienuella piscinae. Taxonomy (NCBI): domain Bacteria; kingdom Pseudomonadati; phylum Pseudomonadota; class Alphaproteobacteria; order Rhodobacterales; family Paracoccaceae; genus Pikeienuella; species Pikeienuella piscinae. Next base: position 1,407,473 of record NZ_CP049056.1, on the reverse strand, counting down.
CCCGCCCAAGCGGACGCGCGCGCCGCGCCGGGCGCGGGTTTCGGCGAGCGGCGCTGCCGGCGCCGGTTTCAGCCCGCGATGCGCCGTCGACGCCCGAGAAGACCGAGAAGCCCGAGCGCGCCGCCCAGGAGCGCCAGCGAGGCCGGCAGCGGGACGACCGCGTAATCATAGGTGATGGAGAACGAAATCCCGGCGTCGGTCGCTTGCGAAATGGTGATGTCGCCGCCGAAACCCGTGGCGCCGAAGGATGTCAGGGTGGCGAAGGAAAGATCGATCATCCCCGGAGCGAGAAACGCGGCGCCCGGCGTCTCGGACCCGGTCAGCATGAACGACCCGCTGACCGGAAACAGCGCCGCTGCTCCGACGCCAAGCGCGACGTCGCCGGTGCTGGCGCTTACCGTGAAATCCGGCGATGCTCCGAGGGAGAGTTCCGCGGCGTCCACGTTGAAATCGACATTGGTGAAGGCCGAGCCGGTGATCGATCCGGTCGAATCGTTTACGACCCCGAGGATGGACGCGATCGCACCGTTGATCTCCCATGATACGGCGGTGAGCGTTCCAAGGGCGGGATCGAACTTGCTTACTGAGAGAACGCCGCCGATTTCGACATCAGCCAGAGGCGCCAGATCGGAAAATGTGACCGTCGCCGCATGGGCGGGGGAAGTCAGTAACGCGCATCCAATGATTGCAGAGACAAACTTGACTGACATGATGAAACCTTCCTGATGGCGGGGTGACGCGTGATCCAGGTATTTCGGTGTCGTCTGTGAATTCGGTCTCCCGCAGTTTCTCTTCTTTGTCGCAGTCGCCTTCGGTTCCGACCCGCGCGGTTCCTGTCCGCGCAGACCGGAATTCTTAACAGAATTCGTCGCAAATATCACGCGCCGAGTGTGGCGGCGGGAGTTGGGCCGGGCGGGGGGAAACACGCGTCACACGCCGGGGGCGAAGGTTTCCGCTCGCCCCGGCGCGGGTTCCGGCCTAAACCCTGTCGGATACGGCATAACTGCGAGGAGTGACCGATGACCGCCCTTCTTTCCGATATCGACCCTGACGGATTGCTGGAATACTCCGTTGTTTTCACCGACCGGTCGCTCAATCACATGAGCGCGGCGTTCCAGACCGTGATGCGCGACATCTCCTCGACGCTGAAATCGGTCTACGCCGCCGATCATGTCGCCATCGTGCCCGGCGGCGGCACCTATGCGATGGAGTCGGTGGCGCGGATGTTCGTCGAGGGCGAAGAGGCGCTGGTGGTGCGCAATGGCCTGTTCTCCTATCGCTGGACGCAGATATTCGAGGCGGGCGGCGTCGTCGCCGGCCATGAGGTGATGAAGGCGCGCCGCGTCGGCAACGCGCCGGACGCGCCCTTCGCGCCGACGCCGGTCGACGAGGTGGTCGCGAAGATCCGCGAGACGCGGCCCGCCGCAGTCTTCGCGCCGCATGTCGAGACCGCCTCGGGCATGATCCTTCCGGACGATTACGTCGCCTCCATCGCGACGGCGACGCGCGAGGTTGGCGGGCTTTTCGTGCTCGACTGCGTCGCCTCCGGCTGCATCTGGGTCGACATGAAGGCGCTCGGCGTCGACGTGCTGATCTCGGCTCCGCAGAAGGGCTGGTCGTCGTCGCCCTCCGCCGGCCTGGTGATGATGTCGACGCGGGCGAGGGAAGAGATGAAGGGGCGCAGCTCCTCCTCCTTCGCGCTGGACCTCACGATCTGGACGAAGATCATGGAGGTTTATGAGACCGGCGGTCACGCCTATCACGCGACGATGCCGACCGACGCGCTCCGTCGCTTCCGCGACGCGATGAAGGAGGCGGAGGCCGAAGGCTTCGACAAGCTGAAAACCGCCCAGCAGGAGCTCGGGCGGCGGGTGCGCGCGAGTTTCGCGGCGCATGGCCTGAAATCGGTCGCGGCGGAAGGGTTCGAGGCGCCGGGCGTCGTCGTCGCCTTCACCAGCGATCCCGACGTGAAGTCGGGCGCGAAATTCGCGAAACACGGATATCAGGTCGCCGCCGGGGTGCCGCTGATGGTCGATGAGGGGCCGGACTACGCCAGTTTCAGGGTCGGGCTCTTCGGGCTCGACAAGCTGCGCGACGTCGACGGCGCGGTGGCGCGGCTGGATAGCGCGCTCGACAAGGTTTTCTGACCTTCGCCCGGCGCGGCGGACCGCTGGCCCGTTCTGGCTTCGCGTCTCGTCACCGGATCACGAATTTGCGGCGGGCGCGTTCGGCGACGCCTTCCCAGGTCCGCTCCGTCAGCACCCAGCGCCGCGCCGCCGCGCCGAGCGAGCGGCGGAGCGGCGCGTCGTCGACAAGGTGGGCGAGCGCGTCCGCCAGGCGGTCGCTGTCGCCCTTGGCGAAGACGCGGCCCGTCACGCCGTCTTCGACGATCTCCGTGAGCGCGGCGACGTCGGAGACGACGACCGCCCGCTCCATCGCCATGGCTTCGAGCGGTTTCAGCGGAGAGACCATTTCGGTCACCGGCAAGGGCTTGCGGGGAATGCAGACCACGTCGGTCAGCGCGTAGAGCGCGGGCACCTGAGCGTGCGGCGCGGGCGGGCGCATCACCATCCAGTCGCCAAGGCCGGTTTCCTGCGAAAGCCGTTTCAGTTCGGCGGTGAGCGCGCCGGGATCGGGACCCTGGGAGTTTTCGGCGCCGACGATCAGCAGGCGAAATTTGCGCCCGCTCCGCCTGAGCTGCGCCGCCGCGCGGATCAGGTCGTCCAGCCCTTCATAGGGTTCGAACGATCCGATGAAGCCGATGACGGGAATGTCGGGCGGCAGGCCGAGCTCGGCGCGAAGTTCGCCGTCGGGGGGCGCCGGCGCGAAGCGATCCGTATCGCAGGCGTTCGGCAGTAGCGAAATGCGCTCGGGCGCGACGCCCCGGCGCGTCAACTCCCCGGCCATGAAGCGCGTCAGCGTGAAGACATGATCCGCGGCGCGCGCGACCGCGCCTTCGAGGGCGCGGAGCTCCTCGAACCGCTTGCTCGCCGCGAACTCGGGGGAATGGGAGGCTTTGGTGATCTCCCAGAAGCCCTTGACCTCGTAATGGAACGGCGCGCCGATCCGGCGCGCGGCGATGAGGCCGGGGAGGGCGTTCCAGTAGGGAGAGGCGGCCATCACCAGTTGTGGCCGCGTCTCGACCAGCAGATCGGTGGTCGCATCGGCGGCGCGATCAAAATAATCGGGATCGGTCGGCTTGCCCGCGAAGGGAAGGCGCCGATACCGAACGCCGTCGATCTCCTCGCTCTCGGGGACCGGGGTCTCCGGCGCGAATCCGGTTCTGACCTGCGGGAATCCCGGCCGCGTCACGCAGAGCATGTCGAGCCCGCGCTTTTGCAACGCGTCGGCCAGCCCGTGCGCGCGGATCGCATAACCGCTCGATACATAGGGCAGGCTGCTTTGCAGCAGATAGGCGACGCGGCCGGGAGCGGGCGCGACGCGCCGCGACGGCGCCGCGCAGCCCAGGCGTTCGATCATGCCGAGACGGTAGGATAGCCGGCGCTTGAAATTGCTCAGCGCCTCGGCGTCGTCGCCGGCGGGCTCCGGCTCGGCTGTGGTCCCGGTCGCGAGCAACGCTTCCAGCCGAGTCGCGGCGGCATGGGCGAGCGGCGCGTTTCCGGCGTCATCGGCCGCGCGGAACAGGCGACGGCTCGTCTTGGCCGGCGCGCCGCCGCTCGTCGCCGCCACGACGAGCGGCAGGTCCGCGTCGAGGTGGCCGGCGGCGCGGATCGCCGCGGCGGCCTGCGTCACCGTCTCCAGGCGCCGCGCCTCGTTCGCGGCGAAGCGCCGGTCGATCGCCTTCAGCACGGCGTTGGCGCCGCCGCCTCGCCAGGCGTCGACCAGCATCTGAGGCGAGGGGGGCCGCACCCCGAGAACGCGCCGGATGCGCGCGATGACGCCGGCCGCGAACGGGGCGTCGCTGGTGCTGTTCGTCGGGGGCGCCGCCATCGGTCAGCTCCGGAAGGGGCCGGCGACGTCGATCGTCGCGCCGGGCCACATGCGCCGATCCAGCGCGCGGAACTCCGAATGGGAGACGAGGATAACGTGTATGTCGGCCGTTTCGATCGCGGTCTGCAGATCGCATTTTTGCGCCCGGTTCAAGCTGGGCGGGAGCGCGTCGATATGCGGCTCGACCGCGAGAACGCGGCCCGGATGACGGTCGCAGAGCTCGCGCGCGATATGCACCGCGGGGCTTTCTCGCAGATCGTCGATATCCGGTTTGAACGACAGGCCGTAGCACGCGACCGTGACATCGGACGCCCGCCCCCTGAGGCCCGCGTCGACCGTTGCGGCGATCGCGGACTCGATCTTCATCAGCACCCATCCGGGCTTGGCGTCGTTGATTTCGCGGGCGGTCCGGATGAGACGCGAGGAGCCGGGCGCGCTGCTGACGATGAACCACGGATCGACCGCGATGCAATGGCCGCCGACGCCGGCGCCCGGTTGCAGCACATTCACGCGCGGATGACGGTTCGCGAGGTTGATGAGCTCCCAGACGTCGACGCCGAGTTCGTCGCAAATCATCGACAACTCGTTCGCGAACGCGATGTTCAGGTCGCGAAAGCTGTTCTCCGTCAGCTTGGCGAGTTCGGCCGTCCGCGGCGTCGTGACGATGCATTCGCCCTCGACGACAAGGCCGTAGAGCTTCGCCGCCATCGCCGAGCACCGCGGCGTCATTCCGCCGATCAGCCGGTCGTTCTGGACGAATTCCCGCAGCACCCGGCCCGGCAGGACCCGTTCCGGGCAATGCGCGATCCGGATGTCGGAGGCTTCGCCGGCGTCCTGCGGAAAGGTGAGATCGGGGCGCGCATCGGCGAGCCAGCCGGCCATCTTCTCCGTCGTTCCGACCGGCGATGTCGATTCGAGGACGACGATGTCGCCGGGTTTCAGAACCGGGGCGATGGATGCGCTGGCCGCCTGAACGAAACTGAGATCAGGGTCCCGCGCCGCGCCGTCGGCGCCGTTCCGGAAGGGCGTCGGCACGGCGATCAGGAACGCGTCGGCCGGTTCGGGCGCGTCGGTCGCGCGCAGGAACTGATTGGCCACGACGGCCCGCACCAGGATGTCGAGCTCGGGCTCCTTGATGTGGATCTCGCCGCGATTGATCGTGGCGACCGTCTTCCTGTCGACGTCGATTCCGACGACCTTGACCTTTCTTCCGGCGAAGATCGCCGCCGTGGGCAACCCGATATAACCCAGGCCGACGACGGCGACCTTGTCGAACCCGTGATCGTCCCCTTCAGAGCGCTCTCGCGAGGAACTCGAGGATGCGGGCGCAGGCCTTTCCATCGCCATATGGGTTCTCGGCACGGCTCATCCTTTCGTAGGCGTCTTTATCAGATAGAAGAATTTCGATCTCGGCGCAGATTTTCTCGACTTCCGTCCCGACGAGTCGGACCGTCCCCGCCTCCACCGCTTCGGGCCTCTCCGTCGTCTCGCGCATCACCAGGACCGGTTTTCCAAGGGATGGGCCCTCCTCCTGAACGCCGCCTGAATCGGTGAGTATCAGATGCGCGCGATTCATCAGATAGACGAAGGCGGCATAGCCGAGCGGTTCGATCAGATACACGTTCCGCAGGTTCGAAAGGCGCGCCCTGACGGGTTTCCGGACGTTCGGGTTCAGGTGCACGGGATAGACGATATCCACGTCGGGATGCGCCTTCGCGACGCGCGTCAGCGCCTCGCATATCCGGTCGAAACCCTCGCCGAAACTCTCGCGGCGGTGCCCGGTCGCCAGGATGACGCGCCGGCCCGGGGCGAGAAAGGTGAACTCGGCCTCCAGCCGCGCCCGAAGGTCAGGCTCTTCCGCTATGCGCCGCGTCACAAGGTGAAGCGCGTCGATTACAGTGTTGCCGGTAACGGTGATGCGTTTCGCCGCCACCCCCTCTGCCAGCAGGTTGTCGCGCGCGCGCGGCGTGGGGGCGAAATGAAGCTCGGCCAGCGCGCCGGTCAGTTTCCGGTTCGCCTCCTCCGGCCACGGCGCGTAGAGATCGCCGGTGCGAAGTCCCGCCTCGACATGGCCGATCGGCGTTCTCTGATAGTAGCTCGCCAGCGATGTCGCCAAGGTGGTCGCGGTGTCGCCATGCACCAGCACGATGTCCGGCCTGTCGGTCGCGAGGACGTCGCGGACACCCTTCAGGATCGCCGCGGAGAGATCGGTCAGGTCCTGGTCAGGTGTCATCAGTTCAAGGTCGTAGTCGGGCTTCAGGTCGAACAGGCCAAGGACCTGATCCAGCATTTCCCGGTGTTGTCCCGTCACGCAGAGCCGACTGTCGAACCTGTCGTCGGCGCGGAGCGCCCGAACGAGAGGGGCCATTTTAATGGCCTCCGGGCGCGTGCCAAGAACACATAAGGTTTTCACTGAACCCGTCTCTCCCGATTGCCGTCGCCGCTTCTCAAGCGCCCTGGAACAATTGCGCGATGAGGTAATCCGGGTGTCTCTGGCTCGGCCTCAGAACCTTCTGAAGCCTGCGTTACCTTCGATTGAAATTCAGCGCAACCGGACCCCCGTCCGATCGCCCGCCGGCCCGGAGGAGGTCGCGCTCATTCGAAATATTCGGAGTGCGTGCGCTGGATCTCTTCTATGGTGGCGTCCAGCCGGGTCAGGTGAAGCCGGGTGATCGCGACGGCCTCCTCCACCGAGCCGGCCGCAAGGGCGGCGGCGAGGTTGCGGTGATCCCCCAGCAGCGTCGCCGCCTCACGCGCGCGCCCGAGGCTGAGTACGCAGAGACGGTCGACCTTCTGCTTGCATTCCCTGATTGTCTGGATCGCCAGGGGCGAGCCGCCATGTTCACAGATCAGTTCGTGGAACTGCTGATCCAGCTCGTGGAAGGTCTCGGCGACGCCCGCCGCGACCGCCTTTTCCTGGCGGTCGAGATTCCGCCTCAGGGTCTCCGCGCACCGGTCATCCCACACGGCGCAGGCGCGGCGGATCACCTCCAGTTCGACCGCGAGGCGCACAAACCGCGCATGGGTGATGCTCGCCATCGAGAAGCCGCGGACCTCGGTCGCCCGCTGGGGGCGAATGAGCAGCAGGTCCAGATTCGCCAGCCGGTTGAAGGCGTCGCGAACCGGCTGGCGCGATACGCCGAAGCGGCGCGCGATCTCGGCCTCCGAGAGTTTCGCGCCCGGCAGCAGGTTCAGCGCCACGATATCGTCGTGCAGACTGTCGAAGACCAGGTCCGTTGTGGTGCGGCGTTCAGGTAATTCAGCGATTTGCGTCATATCGCGCCTTCGTTGTTCGGGTCATGTCCTGCGATCCGCGAAGGCCTGCGCGACCTTCCGGTCGGTCCTCGCTCCTCCGGGGCAGCCTCGCCGACCGGGCTTGACAATACTAGCATACTAGTCATCCTTTCAACCCGACGATTCAAGAAAGGCTGGCCGGAGCCGCGTGGAATCCGCCGCCATCGAAGGAAATGAAGGGACTCGCGATGAACGACGTTGCTGCGAATAAGGGGGGCGAGGCCGGGTCGCTGGCCGGAAAGACCGCCATCGTGACCGGCGGCGGCCGCGATATCGGCCGGGCCTGCGCCATGCGGCTCGCCGCTGCGGGCGCGGCGGTCGCGATCAATTACCACAGTTCCGCCGAAGGGGCCGAGAGCGCCGTGGAGGAGATCATGGCGCGCGGCGGTCGGGCGCTGGCGAAGCGCGGCGACATGACGGTCGACGCGGATGTCGCGGCGCTCGCTGCGGAGACCGCTGCGGCGTTCGGCGGAATGATCGACATTCTCGTTCACAACACCGGCGGGCTCGTCGCGCGCAAGACGATGGCCGAGATGGACCTCGACCACTGGAACCGCGTGATGGATCTCAACGCCACATCCTTTGTGCGCGCCGTCAAGGCTGTGCTTCCGCACATGACGAACGGGGGCTCCATCATCGGTCTGGCCAGCCAGGCCGGGCGCGACGGCGGCGGGCCGGGCGCGGTCGCCTACGCCGCTTCGAAAGGCGCGGTCATGACGATGACCCGGGGACTGGCGAAGGAGCTGGGGCCGGATATCCGCGTCAACTCGGTCTGCCCCGGCATGATCGACACCGATTTCCACAATGTCTTCACGAAGCCCGAAGTCCGCAAGCACGTCGCCGGCGTCACGCCTCTGAAGCGTGAAGGAACGCCGGAGGACGTCGCCAATCTCGTCGCCTACCTGGCGTCGGGAGAGGCCGCGTTCATCACCGGTGCGAATATCGACATCAACGGAGGCACGTTGTTTTCCTGACCGGCCCCGACAAACGGGACGCCGGCTACAAAACCAAGGGAGAGAAGAATGAACCATATGCTGAAAGCGTCCGTGCTGGGCGGGCTCGCATCGTTGTCTCTGGCGTTCGGCGCCTCGGCGGCAGACTGGCGCGGATGGAACATCCATGTCGAGGGGTACCCGAACACTGTCGCGATGGACAAGTTCGCCGAACTGCTGACGGAAAAGACGGACGGTGAGATTTCGCTCCAGATGTTCCACGGCGGCACGCTCGGCAGCCAGCCGGACGCGATCGAACAGGTGCGCCTCGGCGGGCTTCAGATCGGCAACTTCAACCTCGGCCCGATCGGCCCGATCGCCGCTGAAGCCAACGTCGTCTCGCTTCCCTTCATCTTCAAGGACGTGCCGCACATGTTCCGCGTCCTCGACGGCGAAGCCGGCGAGATGATCGCGAAGGGCATGGCCGCGGAGGGCCTGGTGCCGCTGGCCTGGTACGACGCCGGCGCCCGCTCCTTCTACAATGGCGCCAAGCCGATCAACACGCCCGAGGACGTGCAGGGGATGAAAGTCCGCGTCATGAACAACGACCTCTATTCCGGCATGATCGCGCAGCTTGGCGGCAACCCCTCTCCGATGGCCTTCGCGGAGGTCTACCAGGCGCTCAAGACCGGCGTCGTGGACGGGGCCGAGAACAACTGGCCGTCCTATGAATCCACCGGGCATTTCGAGGTGGCGGGATATTATTCGCTCAGCCAGCACCTCATCATCCCCGAATGCGTCTGCATCAACGCGGATGTCTATAACGGGCTGTCCGACGACATGAAGGCGGCGGTGAAGGAGGCGGCGGCCGAATCCGCCGAATTGCAGCGTCAGCTCTGGGCCGAACGCGAAGCGGCGAGCCGCGAGAAGGTCGAGGCGGCGGGCGTCGTCGTCAACGAGATCGCGGACAAGGCGCCGTTTCAGGAGGCGATGGCCCCGGTCTATGAGGATTATCTGGCGAAGAACCCCGATCTTCGTCCGCTGGTCGAACTGATCCAGGCCACCGAGTGATCCGGCGCGCCGCGCCCGGGTTCGGCCCCGGGCGCGGCGCCACGGTATGTTCGGGATGAACACCCCGCCCCCACGCCGGGACGCCCCGGCCTTCCTCAGATGGATGGACGCCGCGCTGGACGGCGTCGCCGCGTTATGCCGGGTGCTGGCCGGCGTGTCGCTGGTCGTCCTGACCGTGATCTTCGGCTGGCTCGTCTTTGGCAGATATGTGCTCAACGCGACCCCGACCTGGGTCGAGCAGGTCGCGCTGCTGCTCGTGATGGTGATCGCCTTCTTCGGCGCCGCGGTCGGCGTTCACGAGAACACGCATCTTTCGGTCACCACCTTCCGGACCTTCGGGCCGCGCCATCTCCGGTCCGTCTGCGTGGTCATCACCGACCTGTTCCTCGCCGGTTTCGGGTTTCTCATGCTGTGGCACGGAAGTCTGCTGACGCTCTTCAAATGGCGCTCTCAGATTCCCCTGATCGACCTGCCCGAGGGCCTCAGATCTCTGCCTCTTACGATCGGTGGAGGGCTGATCCTGCTGTTCTCGCTCGGCCATCTTCTGCGTTTCGCGCTCGGGCGCGATCAACGCGACGACCTCATACTATAGGAGCCGCAATGGGGCTGTTTCTGCTGCTCGGGCTCTTCGCCTTCTGCGTCGTGGTCGGAACGCCGGTCGCATTCGCGCTGGGCATCTCCGCCATCGCGGCGTTCTGGTTCGAAGGGCTGCCGCTGATGATCGGCTTCCAGCGGATCGTCTCGGGCATCAACGTCTTTTCGCTGATGGCGATCCCGTTCTTCATCTTCGCCGGAGAGTTGATGTTCCACGGCGGCATCGCGATACGCCTCGTCCGTTTCGCCTCGGCGGCGGTCGGGGCGGTCCGGGGCGGGCTCGGCATCGTCAACGTGTTCTCGTCGATGCTGTTCGGCGGCATCTCCGGCTCTGCGGTCGCCGACATCTCGGCGCTGGGATCGATCCTGGTGCCGGTGATGAAGGAGAAGGGATACGACGCCGACTACGCCGTGAATGTCACCGTTACCTCGTCGATCGCCGGCATTATCATCCCGCCGAGCCACAACATGATCATCTTCGCCATCGCGGCGGGTGGCGGAATCTCGATCTCCAAGCTCTTTCTCGCCGGGGTCGTCCCCGGCGTGCTGATGTGTCTTTGCCTGGCCGTGGCCGCCTATGTCGTCGCGGTGCGTCGCGGCTATCGCGCCGAAAAGTTCCCGGGCTGGACCGTGCTCGGGCTCAGCTTCGTCGGCGCGATTCCAGGTCTGTTCACCGCTGTCATCATCGTCGGAGGCGTGCTCTCCGGCGTCTTCACGGTCACCGAATCCGGGGCGTTCGGAACCATCTACGCCTTCGTGGTGACGCTGCTGGTCTACCGGAGCATCAACTGGGAGACGTTCAAGGTCGCCGTCAGGCAGTCGGTGCGGACCACGGCGATGGTCATGATCCTGATCGCCTGCGCCGGCGCCTTCGCCTATATGCTCACCTTCTACCGGGTGCCGGACAAGACAGTGGCGCTCCTCACCGGAATCACCGACGACCCGATCATGATCCTGTTGATGATCAACGCCGTCCTCCTGATCCTGGGGATGATCATGGACATGGCCGCGCTGATCCTGATCTGCACGCCGATTTTCCTGCCGGTCGCCAGCAACCTCGGCATGGACCCGCTGCAATTCGGCATGATGTTGATGGTGAACCTCGGTCTCGGCCTCTGCACGCCGCCGGTCGGGGCGTGCCTGTTCGTCGGATGCGCGGTCGGCAAGCTGCCGATCGAGAAGGCGGTGCGAACGATCTGGCCGTTCTATCTGGCGATTCTCGTCGCATTGATGATGATCACCTTCGTTCCCGCGATCTCGCTCACCCTGCCGCGGCTGCTCGGCGCGTAGGGCGAACCGGGGCAGGGGGGCGGCGGCCGGCTCGTCCCCCTACGCAGTTTCACCGGCGCGCGCGTCCGCGTCATCGCTCATCAACTCGTCAAGCATCGGGCAATTCGTCTCGCCGGCGTCGCAGGATTCTGAAAGGCGCCGCAAGGCCGATCTCAGCGTCGTCAGGCTCTCGATCCTGCGGTCGATCTCCCGAAGGTGATCCCCGGCCATCGCCTTGACCTCGGCGCAGGATTGGCCCCGGTCGGGCGTCATCGACAGAAAGATCCGGATTGTCGGGATTGAAAACCCGAGTGCGCGGCAGCGTTTGACGAAGCGGAGCCGCGCGATTTCATCATTGCTGTAAAGCCGGCGGCCCGCCGCCGAGCGCCCCGGCGCGCCCACGACGCCTCTGCGCTCGTAATAGCGGATCGTTTCGATCCCGACGCCACTGCGTGCTGAGGCTTGGCCGATCGGAAAAATATTGCTTGCTCCTGTAGCCGCGACAGGGACTAGAGAACCGCCATGGATGCCGAAGCAACCCAAACTTCCGTGAGCGCCGACGCCGGTTTCCGAGGGAAAGTCCCGGCGCCCGCCTGGCGCCACCCGCGCTTTCCGGACAGCCCCGGCCGGGGGAGGTCGCCGCGATGAGGAACAAGTTGCTGACGTTCGGAATCGGCGGAACCGTTCTTGCGGCGCTCTGCTGCTTCACGCCGCTTCTGCCGGTCGTCCTCCCCGCTCTCGGCCTCGCCGGATTTCTCGGCGTGGTCTATAATGACGCCGTCCTGCTGCCGGTTCTGGCCGGGTTTCTCGTTCTCGCGGGGGTTTCGCTATGGCGAATGAAGACGCGCCGGAAATAGTTCTCTCATCGACGATCACCTGCCCTCTCTGCGGCCATGCGGAGACGGAGATCATGCCGACGGACGCCTGCCAGTGGTTCTATGACTGCAAGGGGTGCAAGGCCGTCCTGAAGCCGAAAAAGGGCGATTGCTGCGTCTTTTGCTCCTACGCGACCGTCCCGTGCCCGCCGATTCAGGAGGGCGGTTCCTGCTGCGCCTAGGGGCGTCCTTTCCGGCGAACCGGGCCGCCGGCGCCTTCTCTCACCCCCCCTCGCGCCAGCACGGAACCCCGTCCCCCGGCGCCGGGGTCGCTTCATACACCGCCCGCGCGATCGCGCGGGCGAGGCAGATCGCGGCGGCGTGGCCGATGGCGAGCGTCTCAAGCGGATCGCCGGTGAGCGGGCGCGCCCCGGTCGAGGCGGCGAAGACGAGGTCGCCGTCATAGGGCGTGTGGGCCGGAACCAGCGCCCGGCCGACGCCGTCATGCGCGGCCCAGGCCATGCGCGTCGCCCCCGCCTTGTCGAGCGCGGCGTCGGTCGCGACGACCGCGATCGTCGTGTTCAGCCCCGCCGCCGGCGCGCCCGCCTTTGTCTCGAAGAGCGCGGCCGTCTCCGGCGCCGCGCCCGCCAGCCCGAGCCCGCCGAACTCCGCCCCGATCTCATAGGGCGCGGCCCAGAACCGCCGCCCGCCCGGAACCACCGCGCCGCCAAGCGCGTTGACCGCCACCAGCGCGCCGACCGTCGCGCCCGACGGGAGGACGAGCGAGGTTGAACCCAGCCCGCCCTTCATCCCGGCGATCGTCGCGCCGACGCCGGCCCCGGCCGTCCCGATCGCGAAATCCGCCCCCGCCGCGGCCAGCGCCGCGCGCCCCAGAGCGGGGTAAGGGGACTCCGCCCAGTCCTTGTCGCCGCCATTCGCAAGATCGAAAATAATCGCCGTCGGCGTGATCGGCACCCGGACTCCGGCGGCGAGAAACCCGCGCCCCGCCGCCTTCAGCCCCGCCATCACCCCCGAGGCGGCGTCGAGCCCGAAGGCCGAGCCGCCGGAAAGCACCAGCGCGTCGACCCCCTGCACCGTCTTGTCGGGGGCGAGCAGTTCGACATCGCGCGTTCCGGGCGCCCCGCCCATCACCGCGACGCCGGCGGTGAACGGAGCGTCCGCCGTCACCACGCTGACGCCGGTCTTGACGCGCCGGTCCTCCGCGCCGCCGACCTTCAGCCCTTCGACATCGGTCAGAAGATTGCGCGGGCCGGGCCGGTAGGCGCGGGTCAAATGCAGCGCCCCCCGTCCACCTCCATCGCGACCCCGGTGACCATCGCGGCCTCCTCCGAGCAGAGGAACGCGGCGCAATTGCCGAGGTCGGACGGCTGCGAGAACCGGCCCAGCGGGATCGTCGCGAGGAATTTCGCCCGCATCTCCGGCGTGTCCTCGCCAAGGAAGCTTTTCAGCAGCGGCGTCTCCCCCGCCACCGGGCAGAGCGCGTTGACACGCACGCCGAAGGGCGCGAGCTCCACGGCCATGGTCTTGGTCGCGGTGATCATCCAGCCCTTGGAGGCGTTGTACCAGTTGAGATTCGGGCGCGGCGAAATCCCGGCGGTGGAGGCGATATTGACGATCGCGCCGGTCATGCGTCCCTTCATGTGCGGGACGATATGGCGCGCGCAAAGATAGACCGATTTGGCGTTGACCGCGAGGACGCGGTCGAACTCCTCCTCGGTCACATCCTCCATCGGCGTCGGCAGATGGGTGATCCCGGCGTTGTTCACCAGAATGTCGATATGGCCGAAAGCGTCCATCGCCGCCTTCATCATCGCTTCGACGCTTTCGCCCTTCGCGACATCCACCGCGCAATGCGAGGCGGCGTTCCCGGCTTCCTTCGCCTTCGCCGCCGCCTTGTCGCCTTGGATGTCGGCGACCAGAACGCGCGCGCCTTCGGCAATGAACTTGTCCACGATGCCGCCGCCGAACCCCTGCGCGCCGCCCGTGACGATGGCGGTCTTGCCCTTCAGTCTCATCTCGCTCCATCCCCTGACATGCGTTTGCGGCGCCGATGATGCGCCGGGCGCGCCGGGCGGCGCAAGCGCGCACTGGCCGGGGTTCAGAGCTCGAGCTGGCGCGCCGTCTCCGCGTCCACCCGTCCGGTCGGCCGGAGCCCGCGATTGCGCTGAAATTCGCGCACCGCGCGCTCGGTCGCTGGGCCAAACACCCCGTCCGCCGGGCCGGGCAGGTAGCCGCGCGAGCGCAGCGAATACTGGAGTTCGCGGATGTCCTCGCCGCGCATCCGGGGCGAGGTCAGCATCATCGTGACGCCCGGGCGCGACGGGCGCGCCTCGTCCCTGCTCTCCGGCAGGATCTCGTACACGATCTCGTCGCGATAGGATGTCGGTCTGTAGAGGACGCCGCCGCAATCCAGATGCCGCTCACCATAAAGAAAGACGGGCTCGCAGACTTCATCCGCTGGCGGCGTCGCGACATAGACCAGCGTCGCTGCGGCGAGCGGCGCGGTGAAATACCAGCCCCAGAACGGCGAATAGTAATAATCGCCCCAGTATGGATGCGGACGGCGATAATAGGGCGCGCGGTAATGGGGCGGCCGCCAGCCGCGTCCGCGCCAGTAGCGGCCGCGCCGGTGGCCGCGATCGCCGCGCCAGTGGCGATGGCGATCGCCCCGATGCGCATGGCGCCGGCCGGGCGGGTGGTTGCGCGCGTCGCGCCCGTTCCCGCCGCGCCCGCGCGCGTCAGGTCCGCGCCGGTCGCGTTCGACCCTCTGATCGCCCCGGCCGGGGATGCGTTCGCGCGCCGCCCGGTCGCGGGCGAGCCGGTTGCTGCGCCGGTCGCGTTCGACCCGCTGGTCGCCGCGCCCCGGAACGGTGTTCTGCGCCGCCCGGTCGCGCGCCTGACGGTTACGCCGTCGCTCGCGCTCCATGTTCGCGTCGCCGCGCCCCCGGCGGCGCTCGGCGCGGTCGGCGTTTCGACCGGCGTTCCCGCCTCGCTCGGCGCGGCCCTCCTTCCGGCTGCGGCGCTCGTCGCGCCCGGCGCGCTGGCGCCGTTCGCCGCGCCGCTCCGCGCGGTCGCCGCCGCCCTGCATCGCGGCTTCGGCGCGGTCGGGGGCGAGCTCCAGCCGCGCCAGCCCCTCGGGCGAGGCGCAAAAACTCAGCGCAGCGATGAGGGCGATGGCGAGGCGGCGTCCAAGCGCGCCCTGCTTTCTCTCTCTTTCGTCTGGCATCGTCGCCCTCCGGCGCCGCTGCGGCGCATCGGCCGCGCCGAGCGCGGCTTCTCCGAAGTTCAAACGCGGCCCGGCGGCGATTCCGTCGCTTCCGCCGGAATTCCGGGCGCGGGTCTCAGCCGTGATGCGCCGCGACGGTTTTCAGCGCCGAGAACCCGTAGAGCGCCTCGAAACCTTTCTCGCGGCCGTGGCCGGACTTGCCGTAGCCGCCGAAGGGCAGCTCGACCCCGCCGCCCGCGCCGTAATTGTTCACGAAGACCTGTCCCGCGCGCAGCTTCTTCGCCAGGCGCATCTGCCGGGCGCCGTCCCGGCTCCAGACGCTGGCGACGAGGCCGTAATCCGTGCCGTTGGCGATGGCGACGGCCTCCTCCTCGGTCTCGAATGGGATCACAACCTGCACCGGGCCGAAGATCTCATCGCGCGCCAGCCGGTGATCCGGGCGGACCCCGGCGAAGAGCGTCGGCGCCACGTAATGCCCGCCCTCCGGCGCGCCGTCGACGATCCGGCCCGTCGCCGCGCGCTCCAGATCGCCCGCCGCGCCGAGAAACCCGTCGACGATCTTCTTCTGGCGGGCGGAGATCAGCGGCCCGACATCGAGATCGTCGATCGCCGGGCCGACGCGCAGCGCCTCGTAGCGCGCCGCCATGCGCGCCAGCACTTCGTCGTGGACGCCGCGCTGCACCAGGATGCGCGACGAGGCCGAGCAGGTCTGGCCGGCGTTCTGCACCCCGGCGTTGACGAGGAAGGGCAGGGCCTTCTCGATATCCGCGTCGTCAAAGACCAGCTGCGGCGATTTTCCGCCCAGCTCCAGCGTCACCGGAACCACGTTCCGCGCCGCCGCCGTCTGCACCATTTGGCCGACCGCGACCGAGCCGGTGAAGGACAGATGCCTGACGCCCGGATGCGCCGAGAGCGCCGCGCCCGCCTCCGCGCCCAGCCCCGGCACGACATTCACCGCGCCGGCAGGCAGCCCCGCCTCCTCCGCGATGGCGGCGAAGGCGAGGGCGGTGAGGCACGCCTCCTCCGAGGGTTTCAGCACGCAGGCGTTGCCCATCGCCAGCGCCGCCCCGACCGAGCGGCCGATGATCTGCATCGGATAGTTCCAGGGCACGATATGCCCGGTGACGCCGTGCGGCTCGCGGAGCGTATAGACCGTGTAGCCGTCGAGATAGGGAATCGTCTCGCCCGTCACCTTGTCGGCCGCGCCGCCATAGAATTCGAGGTAACGGGCGAGGGCCAGCGCGTCGGCGCGCGCCTGCTTCAGCGGTTTGCCGACATCCGCCGCCTCGATCCGCGCCAGCGCCTCGGCGCGGTCCAGAACGATGCGGCCCATCTTCGCCAGCACGCGGCCCCGCTCGGCGGCCGTCGCCCGGCCCCAGTCGCCCTCGAGCGCCGCATCGGCCGCCTCGACAGCCGCGTCGATATCGGCGGCGCTTCCGCGCGCGATCTCGCCCACGGTCGAGCCGTCGGAAGGGTTCTCCAGCGGCAGCCGCTCGCCGCCCGCCGGCGCCCGCCAGCCGCCGGAGATATAGACGGCGTCGGCGCCGAACCAGAGATCGGGGTGGGTGTTCATGCGCGCCTCCTCTTCAGGGCCGCCTCGATATCCGGGGCGGCGGCGATCAGGGTTCTGGTATAGGCGTGCGCGGGGTTCCGGAAAACCTCTTCGGTCGCGCCTTCCTCGACGATCCGCCCGGCCTGCATCACCAGCACCCGGTCGGTGATCGCCCGCACCACGGAAAGATCGTGGCTGATGAAGAGATAGGAGAGATCGAGCCGCGCGGAGAGATCGGCCAGGAGATCGAGGATCTGCGCCCTTATCGACACGTCGAGCGCGCTCACCGCCTCGTCGAGAATGATCAGATCCGGCTCGATGATCAGCGCCCGCGCGATGGCGATGCGCTGGCGCTGGCCGCCGGAAAACTCGTGGATGTATTTCGACGCGTCGTCGGGGCGGAGGCCGACCTCTTGCAGCACTTTCGCCACCGCCGCGCGCCGCGCCGCGCCCGTCGGCGGATCGTCGAGAAGATGAAACGGCTCCGCCACCAGGCGCCCGACCGACCAGCGCGGGTTGAAGCCGCCGTAAGGGTCCTGGAACACCGCCTGCATCCGCCGCCGCTCCGTCCGCGCAAGCCCGGCCGAGACGACATGACCCATGACCCTGATCTCGCCCGCCTGGACATCCTCCAGCCCGAGAATGGCGCGGCTGAGCGTGGATTTCCCGCAGCCGGATTCGCCGACCAGCCCCAGCGTCTCGCCGCGCTTCAGGGTGAAGCTGACCCCGTCAACCGCCCGCCGCGCGCCGCGCGGCGCGAAAAGCCCGGCGCGCGGGGCGGGGTATTCGCGCACCACTTCGCGCAGCTCCAGCACCGGCGTTTCCTGCGGAACGACCGCCGCCCGGTCGGGAACATGGGAGGACGCGGCGTAGAGCGCGCGCGTGTAGGGATGCTTCATGTCGGCGAAGATCGCGCCGGTCTCGCCCGCCTCGACCACCTCGCCATGACGCATGATCGCCAGCCGGTCCGCGACATCCGCGACCAGCCCCAGATCATGGGTGATGAGCATCAGCCCCATGTCGAACTCGTCCACCAACTCGCGCAGGAGCCGGATGATCTGCGCCTGCGTCGTCACATCCAGCGCCGTCGTCGGCTCGTCGGCGATCAGCAGGCGCGGCCGAAGCGCGATCGCCATGGCGATGACCACGCGCTGGCGCTGGCCGCCGGAAAGCTCATGCGGATAGCGGTCGAGGGGAAACCGCTCGGCGGGGAGGCCGACCCGGTCCAGCATCGCACGCGCATTGGCCATCGCTTCGCGCCGCCCCATCGCGCCGTGAATGAGCGCTGTCTCCGCCACCTGCTCGCCGATGGTGCGGACCGGGTTGAGCGCCGTCATCGGCTCCTGAAACACCATGCCGATCCCGGCCCCCCGGACGCGGCACATCTCCCGCTCGCTCTTGGCCAACAGATCCTCGCCGTCGAGCCGGACCGCGCCCGTGGGCGCGGCCCCGCGCGGCAGCAGGCGCATGACCGAATACGCGGTCAGCGACTTGCCCGACCCCGACTCGCCGATCACGCCGAAAACCTCGCCCGCCGCGATGGCGAAGCTCACATCCTTCAGGATCGGCAGCTCGTGGATGCCGAGCGACAGGCGGTCGATCTCCAGCAGGCTCATCGCGCCCGCCTCAGCCGCGGGTCGAGCCAGTCGCGCAAGCCGTCGCCCATCAGGTTGAGCCCGAGCACGGTGAGGACAATGGCCATGCCCGGCCAGACCGCGATCAGCGGGTTGCCGTAGATCAGCGTCTGGCTCTCCGCCAGCATCCGCCCCCAGCTCGGCGTCGGCGGCTGCGCGCCGAGCCCGACATAGGAGAGCCCGGCCTCCGCAAGAATGCCAAGGCTGAACTGGATCGTTCCCTGCACGATCAGGAGATTGGCGATGTTGGGCAGGATATGTTCGGCCGAGATCCGCGCCTTGCCCTTGCCTGCCACCCGCGCCGCCATGATGAAATCGCGCGACCAGAGCGAGAGCGCCGCGCCGCGCGAGAGCCGGGCGAAGACCGGGATGTTGAAAATGCCGATGGCGATGATCGCGTTCACCGCCGAGGGGCCGAACACCGCGGTGATCAGGATCGCGATCACCAGCGACGGGAAGGCGAAGATCAGGTCGTTCGTCCGCATGATGACCTCGTCCAGCAGCCCGCCGCGCCGCGCCGCAGCCGCCAGCCCGAGCGGGACGCCGAAGATCACCCCGACCCCGACCGCGATCACCGCCACCGCGATCGAGACCCGCGCACCGACCATGATCATCGAGAAGATGTCGCGGCCGAGTTGGTCGGTCCCGAACCAGTGCGCCGCGTCGGGCGCCAGCAGCTTCTCGCCGATATCCAGCGCCTCGACATCGTAGGGGGTCCAGACGAATGAAAGCAGCGCCGCTCCGACGAAAAGCCCGGAAAGAAGCGCGCCGAAAAGAAAGCTCCCCCTCATCGCCGCCTCAGGCGCGGATCGACCCACGCATAGGCGAGATCGACGAGGAAGGTCACGAGTATGACCGCGAAGACGAGGATCATCACCACGCTCTCCACTACGATCAGGTCGCGCTGGGTGATGCCCTGAAAGATCAGCCGCCCGAGGCCGGGCAGGAAAAAGACGTTCTCGATGATGATCGCCCCGGCGATGAGGAAGGAGAACTGGAGGCCGATGATGGTCAAGACCGGGATCAGCGCGTTCCGAAAGGCGTGACTCCAGAGCGCCTGGCGGCGCGACAGCCCCTTGGCCCGCGCGGTGCGGACGAAATCCTCGTCCAGCGTGTCGAGGAGGGCCGACCGCATGACCCGCGCGAGGATCGAGGCCTGCGGCAGCGCCAGCGCAATGGCTGGCAGGGTCAACGCCTTCAGCGCCGGGAATACGCCCCCCTCCCAGCCCGGAAACCCGCCGGCCGAGACCCAGCGCAGATTGATCGCGAAGACGATGACGAGGAGGATCGCGAACCAGAAGTTCGGCACAGCGACGCCAAGCTGCGTCACCCCCATCACCCCCCAGTCCGTCGCCCGCCCGCGTCGCGCCGCCGCCAGCAGCCCGGCCGGAATCGCGATCAGCGTGGAGAGCGCCAGCGCGTAGATCGTCAGCGGCAGCGAGACCCAGACCCGCTCCGCCACCAGTTCACTGACCGGCGTCCGGTAGGTGTAGCTGATCCCGAAATCCCCGGTCGCCATGCCGCCGAGCCAGCCAAGATAGCGAAGGACCAGCGGCTGATCGAGGCCAAGCTCCGCCCGGACCGCGGCGAGCGTGTCCGCGCTCGCGTTCATTCCCAGCATGTAGGCCGCCGGATCGCCCGGAATCACCTCCACCACCGCAAAGATCGCGGCGCTGGCCGCCAAGAGGCTGAGCCCGAGCGAGAGAAGACGCTGGAGAGCGTAGCGAAACATGCGGGACCCCGGCTCGTCGGCCTTCCGGCTACGGCGCCGCCGCGCCGAGGGCAAGCTGTTTCCGCACGCGGCGCGCGCCCGCGTCGGACATGCCGGAGTGCATCGGTCGCCGCGATTTCGCACATTGCGGGCACAGCGTTCGGGGCAGGGGAGCCTTGCGATGAGCCGACGGCTGGCCGCCATCTTCGCCGCCGACATCGCCGGTTATTTCGCGCTCATGGTCGCCGACGAAGCCGCGACGCTCGCCTCACTCCGCCGCTTTCGCGCGGAAATCTTCGGCCCGGCCGTCGCCGGCGCGAGGGGCCGGATCGTGAAAAACATGGGCGACGGCTGGCTGGTCGAGTTCAACAGCGCCGCCGACGCGGTGAGCTGCGCGATCCAGGTGCAGGACCGTCTCGCGGATGACGGGACCATGCGGCTCCGCATCGGCATCCATATCGGCGACGTGACGCATGAGGATGAGGACGTCTTCGGCGACGGCGTGAATGTCGCCGCGCGGCTGGAAGCGCTCGCCGATCCCGGCGGCGTGATGATCTCCGGCCCGGCCTATACCAGCCTCGACGGCGCGCTGCGCCCCTCCTTCGACGACGCCGGCGAGCGGATGCTGAAGCACATCGCCCGCCCGCTGCGGCTCTGGGCCCGCGCGGCGCCGCGGCGCCGCGGCGCCGCGGCGCCGGCGCCGGCTGGCGGCAACCTCTCCCGCCGCAGCTTTCCGCGCCTCGGCCTCCAGCCCGGCGCGACCGCCGATCCTCGTACCGAAATCCGCGAGATGGCCGAGGCGCTGACCTCCGATCCCGGCGTCTATCCCGGCGCGGTGCGCTGGCTGAACGCGGAGACGGCGGAACGGGCGCCCGAGGCCGCCTATTCGCTCGTCTCGTCGTTCTGCGCCCGCGGCGACCGTCTCCGGTTCGAGTCGCGCCTGACCGCGCCGGACGGCGCCCTGATCTGGTCTGAAAAATTCGACGGCGACCTCGCGGACGGCTTCGAATGGCGGGATCGTGTCGGCGAAGAGGCCGCGGCCGCGGTCGCCGGGCTGATCCTCGACGAGGAAGACGCGCGGCTGTCGGGGATTCCGCCCGAAGACCTGACCGCCGAGCAGTGCCTTCTCGCGGGCATGATGGCGCGCCGTTCCTTTCACCAGGACTCGTCCGAGGCGGCGCTCGCGCTGTACGCTCGCGCCATCGAACGCGATCCGTCGCTGGTCGAGGCCCACGCCCAGGCGATCGCCTGCGTGCTCGCCGGGCGCACCTGCGGTTTCAGCGGCGGGTTCGAGCGCTATTACGCGCTGCTGCCGGAATGGGAGGCCGCGGCGCGGCGCTTCGCCCGCCAGCTTCCGCATCTCGACCTGAGCCTCGCCATCGCGGATTTCATGCATTCGCGCGCCGTCGCCCCGTTGAACAGGACGATCGCCGATCTCCTCCGCCGGGCGCCCTTCGACACCGACGTGTTGTTCTACGCCGGCTGGGCCAGCATCTGGTCCGGCGATCCGGCCGCCGCGCTGAAATGCTTCGCGCGGCGCCGCCGCCTCCGACCGTTCGGCCCCAATCTCGTGGCGCTGCACGGCGGCTGCGCGACAGCTCTCCTGCTGCTGGGCGACGACGAGGAGGCGATCCGCCACGCGAAGCAAGGGCTGGAGCTGACGGACGGCTTTCTCACGCTCTTTTCCGTCATCGCTTCCGCCTCCGCTCATCTCGGGCGGCAGGCGGAAGCCGAGGCGGCGATGGCCGCCCATATGCGCCTCATTCCGGGCGACAGCATATCGGCGCGGCGCGCGGTCAGCGACTATGGCGGCTCGCTTGGCGGCGCCCGCTATTTCGAGGGCCTCCGCCGCGCCGGGATGCCGGAATGAGCCGGGCGGCGCTCCCGGCCTACTCCCAATACGCCTTGGTCAGGTCGTTCGCCTGGGTCGGTGAATGCTTCCAGAGCCCTTTCAGCTTCGCATTCTGCACGCTGGTCCGGGCGAGCTGGAAGAGATAGCCGTTCACGTAATCGTCGGCGATGATCCGTTGCAGCGCCTGCAAGAGCGCCGTCCGTTCGGCTTCGTCGGTCGAGCGCTCCAGCATCGCGTGGACGACCTTGAACTCGTCAGAGGCGTAATTGAAGTAATAATCGTCGCGCGCATAGATGCCGATGTCCATCGGTTCGGTATGGGAGACGATGGTCAGGTCGTAATCCTTGTTCTTGAACACCTCCTCAAGCCAGCCGGCCCATTCGAGATTGGTGATCTCCGTCTCGATCCCGACCTCGCGCAGCTGCGCCGCGATGATCTCGCCGCCGCGCCGCGCGTAGGAGGGCGGCGGCAGCTTCAGCCGCAGGGTCAGCCCTTCGGCGTGGCCCGCCTCGGCCAGCAGTTTCTTCGAGAATTCCGGATCGTAGGCGGATTGCAGCGTCAGATCGACATAGGCCGGGTTATGCGGGGCGAAATGCGTGCCGATCGGCGTTCCGTAGCCGTACAACGCCCCGTCGATGATCGCCTGCCGGTCGATTGCGTGGGCGATGGCGGCGCGCACCCGCACGTCCGCCAGCGGCCCCGCCTTGTTGTTGGTCGCGAGGATCGTCTCGCCCTCGGTGGAGCCGACGATGACCAGAAAGCGCGGGTCGGACTGGAACTGCTCAAGGATCTCCGGCGCCGGAAAGCCCGGAAAGGCGTCGATGTCGCCGGCCATCACCGCCGCGAAGGCGGCGTTCGGGTCCGAGATGAACTTGAACGTCGCCTTGTCCAGCTTCGCCGCATCGCCCCAATAGGCGTCGTTCTTCACGATCTCGACGCTGTCGCCCTTGACCCATTTCGAAAACTTGAACGGCCCGGTGCCGACCGGGTCCGTGGCGTTCGCCGCGGCGCTTTCCGGCGCGACGATCACCGCGTCGCCCCAGGCGAGGTTGAAGAGAAACCCGCCCGTCGGCTGGTTCAGCGTGACGCGGACGGTCGTCGGGTCCAGCGCCACCACCTCGAGAATCGAGGCGTAGAGCGCCTTCTGCGCGTTCGCGCTCTCCTCCGCCGCGATCCGGTCGAGCGAGAACTTCACGTCCTCGGCGTCGAATGTCGTCCCGTCATGGAAGGTCACGCCCTCGCGCAGCTTGAAGGTGTAGACCAGCCCGCCATCCGTTATCTCCCAGCTCTCCGCGAGGCCGGGCTTGATGGAGCCGTCCGGCGCGAACCGCACCAGCCCCTCGAAGACATTGGCGTAGACGATCTCGTCGATCGCGGCCGCCGCGCCGGCGGTCGGGTCCAGCGCCGGCGGCTCCAGCTGCATGCCGATGGTCACATCGGCCGCCAGCGCGGGTCCGGCCAGCAATGCGCAAGCGCCGGCGACGAGAGTGAGGACAGGCTTCATCGAAGATCTCCATTTCGGCCGGGCCGCCGCCCGGCAAGTGATTTGGCCCCGAAAGGGCGGCCGCCACGCGGGCGAGACCCGCGCGGCCGGAACCATATCGCGATTCTCGGGGATTGCGACCGTCCGTTGCGGGATGGGGCGCCGGTCGCCGCGGTCAGAACCAGCCCTTGCGCCTGAAGTAGAGCAACGGCGCCGCCGCCGAGACGAACATCACGAAAAGCGCCGCCGGATAGCCCAGCGGCCAGGAGAGTTCCGGCATCACCTCGAAATTCATCCCGTAGATCGAGGCGACGAGAGTCGGCGGCAGGAAGACCACCGCGACGACGGAGAAGATCTTGATGATCGCGTTCTGCTCGACGCTGATCAGGCCGAGCGTGGCGTCGAGCAGGAACGCGGTCTTCTGCATCAGTTGCGCCGTCTGCTCGGAGATCGTGCGCACGTCGCGCACCTGCGTTTTCAGGATCGACTTCGCCTCCCTGCCGGGTTTCTGCTGGTCCATGACCGTGCCGAGAAAGCCCAGCAGCCGCTCGGTCGTGATCAGGCAGTCGCGGAGTTGCGCGACCCGCCCGTCGAGCCGCCCGATCTCCTTCAGCGCGCCGCGAAAATCGCCGTCCGCCGCCTTTTCCGACTCGAACGTATGCGCCGAAAGCGCGTCGATCCGCCGGCCGGCGACCTCGGTGATGTCGGCGAGCCGGTCGATGATGTCCTCGAGCAGCCCGATCAGCACCGTCGTCGAAGAGGTGCAGGGCAGCGCCAGCTTGCCGGCCCGCTGCGGAAAGGTTTCGAACGGGCGCGGCCGGTGATGGCGCACGGTGACCAGACGGTCCGTGGTCAGGATGAAGCTCACCGGCGCGATCTCCGCCCGCGCCTTCTCTGTCGAGGCGGGCAGGAGCGCGGTCATCACCGCCGCGCCCTGCTCGAAATAGAGCCGCGAGGAAAGCTCGATCTCCTCCTGATCCGCGCGCACCGGAACCTCGGCGCCGATCAGCGCGGAGATCTGCGCGCGCTCGGCGTCGTCCGGCTCCAGAAGATCGATCCAGATCGCATCGTCGAGGCCGTCGGCCGGGGTGAGACCGCCGCCGTCCAGCCGGAAGCCTGAAATCATTCCTTTCCCTCCGTCAGAACCACTTCTTGCGCCTGAAATAGAGCAGCGGAACCGCCGCCGAGGCCACCATGAAAAACAGCGCCAGCGGATAGCCGAGATGGAACCCCAGCTCCGGCATGAACTGGAAATTCATCCCGTAGATCGACGCGACGAGCGTCGGCGGCAGGAAGACCACCGCGACGATGGAGAACATCTTGGTGATCGCGTTCTGCTCGATCGAGATCAGCCCGAGCGTGGCGTCGAGCAGGAACGACGTCTTCTGCATCAGGAACCCGGCCTGCTCGGAAATCGTCCGCACATCCCGCATCTGGCTGGCGACCAGCGCCAGGGCGGCCTTCGATTCGCCGCGCTTCTCCAGCACCGGCGCGAGGAAGCCGAGCAGGCGCTCGATGGTCACCAGCGAATCGCGGACATGGGTGATGAGCGCGTCGCGCCAGCCGATCTTCTGCAGCCGCGCCTCGAGATCCGGCCGCTCGCCGGGCGCGGGGCGAAAGACGCGGGTGGTCAGCGTCTCGATCTTGCGCCCGACATATTCGATCAGATCGGCGAGCCGGTCGATCGTGTCCTCCATCAACCCGAGCAGCACCGCCAGCGCGCAATCGCAGGGCAGGTGGGAATGCCCGGCATGGGCCGGAAAGCTGGTGAAGGGCCGCGGCTCGTGATGGCGGAGCGTGATGAGCCGGTCGCCCGTCAGGATGAAGGTGACCGGCCCGATCTCCGCCTGGTCGGTCTTGGTGTGGGCGGGCATCAGCGCGGTCATCACCGCCGCCTCGCCCTCCAGATAGAGCCGCGAGGACATCTCGATCTCCGCCTGCTCGGCTTCGGTCGGGGCCTCGAAGCCGAGGAGCGCGGTGATCCGGTCGCGCTCCTCCTCGGTCGGCTCCATCAGATCGAGCCAGATCGCGCTTTCCGGCGAGTCCGCCGGCGCCAGCCCGCCGTCATTCAGTCTGTAACCCGTGATCATGCTCGCCCTCAGACCCGCCGCGCCGATGAAACCGGAGGTGGAGTATAACCACGCCGCGCGGCGGCGCGCACCCATTGGCGGCGCGTGGTGAAATGACCTTCGTCGAGCGCGCGCGCCGCATCGATCGCGATGGGAAACCCGGTGGGAAATCCGGACGGGCGCCCCGTGACGCCCGTCCGGTCCACGCCGCCAGTGTCGGGACCAATCGCGCGCGGAAAAACACGAATTTTCTGATTTCTCGGCAAGTTCAATGGTTTGATCCCCTTATCGCGTGCGATAACGCGCCCGAGGGGCGCGATGGAGGCGCCGCGCGCGCATCGGTCGGCCTCGCGGAGGACGAGTTCGGCCGGACATGCGGCGCGCGACCCCGCAACCTTTTCCGATCTCGCCGCGTTCCGTCCCTGAAAAATCCCTGAAATCACCCGAACCGGAGAAGCACATGGACCCCGCGGGCGTGATATTCGGCCTCTCGATCGGCATCGTCTTCAGCATCGTCGCGTATAGCGAGGGCCGCGCAGAGGGCCGGAAGGAGAGCGACAAGCGGGCGCGTCGGAAAGACCGGAGGAAATAAGCGCCGCTTAGCCCTTCGACAGCCGCAGGAGCGCGGCGCCGGAGAGTGTGATCGCGGTCGACGCGATCTTCAGCAGGTTGAGGCGCTCCTTCAGGAAGATGACGCCGATCAGCAGGGCGAAGACGATGCTTGTTTCGCGCAGCGCCGCCACCAGCGCGATGGGCGCGACGGTGAAGGCGTAGATCGCCATCGCGTAGGCGGCGAAGGAGGCCGCGCCGCCGATCAGCAGTGGAACCGGAGACCGGACCGCCGTGACCAGCGATTGCGGGCGCAGCACGCCGATCAGCGCGCTGAAGACGACGGCGTTCCCGATCGCGGCCCAGCCGTAATAGCCGAGCGGCGAAACCGCGACCCGCGCGCCGTAGCCGTCGACCAGCGTATAGGCGGCGATGAAGCATCCGGTCGCGAGCGCCAGCGTCGCGGCCAGGCCGTTGCGAAGCCCGTCGGACTGGCGGGCGCCGCTGAGGCTGAGGATGCCGATTCCGATGACGACGATCGCAATGACCTCGACCCGGTCGAGTTCCGCGCCGAGCGCGAAATAGGAGATTCCCGCCACCAGCATCGGCGCGACGCCGCGCGCGATCGGGTAGACCTGCGTCAGATCGCCGATGCGGTAGGACCGCATCAGAAAGAACTGGTAGCCGATATGAAGTGTGATTCCGAAAAGGATGAACGGAATCGCCGCCGCATCCGGCGTCGGCGCGAAGATGAGCGCGACGGCCCCGCAAAGCCCCTGTCCGATCACCACCGCCGTCACCGCCGCCAGCTTGTCGCCGCCGCCCTTGACCAGCACGTTCCACGCCGCGTGAAGCAGCGCCGCGCCAAGCACGAGGAAAAAGACGCCAATGCTCACGCGGTGGTTCCCTCCGGCGTCCTCTGTCCTGTTCTTCGGGCGCTGAATCCTGCGGAGTGTTCGGGCACGGGTTCCTCATTCTGAGCAGGCGTTTCGGACGGTTCCTCTCCACCGCCGCGGTTCCGATCCGCAGCCCGCCGGCGAAGGGACGGTCGCCTTTGTAGCCGCGGCGTTTCGATTGCGCCATCCCGGCCCGGATGCGCGCGCCGGGCCGGATCGTTTCAGACTCCGAAGAAGATGGAGGACCGGCTCCCGCGTCCGGTCGCGCCGCGGGAGACGCCGGTAAAGCCGGGCCGACCCGAACCTTGGGCCGAGCTAATGCGCCGGGGGAGGCCCGCCTTCGTCCTCGGGGCGCTGAAGAAAGACCACCATGAAGATCATCACGGCGAAAAGGATGGCCATCACGGTGAAGATCTCGGCGAAGGACAGCACCTGCGCCTCCCGACGCACAAGCCCGGAAAGCTGGCTGATCGCGGCGACGCCCGCGTCCGGGCCGAGGCGCGGCGTGAACGCGGCGGTCATCGCTGCGAGCCGCTCCTCAGCCGCCGGCGCGCCCCAGGCGACATGCTCCGCAAGGCGGGAGAAGTGAAAATCCGAACGCCCGACCAGCATGGAGTTGATCGCCGCCAGCCCGAACGCCCCGCCGAGATTACGCGTCAGGTTGAACAGCCCGCTGGCGTTCTTCAACTCCGACTTCGGCAACGTGCCGAGCGCCAGAAGGTTGATCGGGATCATGCACATCATCAGCGCGACGCCGCGCAGCGCCTGCGGCCAGAAAAGCTCGTCGAACTTCCACTCCGCGGTGATCGGCGTCAGCATCCATGACGAGACCGCGAAGCCGACAAGACCGGCGAAGATGACCGCGCGCGGATCGATCTTTCGCGACAGCGCGCCGACGACCGGCGCGGTGAGAAACATGAAGGCGCCGGTGACGAAAACCGTCTCGCCGATCTGCAGCGCCGAATACTGGTGCACGCGGGCGAGATAGAGCGGATAAAGATAGGTGAGCCCGTAGAGCCCGATTCCGAGCACGAAGGTCAGGAGCGAGCCGACAGCGAAGTTCCGGTTGCGGTAGGCCCTGAGATCGACGATCGGCGTATGCGCCGTCAACACCCGCCAGAAAAAGACGAGACCGGCGCCGACGCTCATGACGAGGAAGGCCGTGATGACCCCGCTTTGCAGCCAGTCCTCCTTCTGACCTTCCTCCAAAACATATTCGAGGCTGCCGAGAAACACCGCCATCGTCGCCAGCCCGACCCAATCGAAACGGCGCAGCAGCGCGTGGTCCGGCTCGTCGAAGTCGACGAGCGTCCAGGCCATCACGCTCGCGACCAGCCCGGGAACGATGTTGACCAGAAAGAGCCAGCGCCAGGAGAAGAGATCGGTCAGGTAGCCGCCGACGGTCGGCCCGACGGTCGGCGCCAGCGTGACGGTCAGCCCGACCAGGGCCATCACCGGCCCGCGCGCCTTCGCCGGGAAGATCGCATAGGACGCGGCGAAGGCGGTCGGGATCATGCCGCCGCCGATGAAACCCTGAATGGCGCGGTAGACGATCATCTCGTCGATCGAGTCCGCGGTCGCGCAGAGCAGGCTCGCGAAGGTGAAACCCGCGGCGGAGATGGTGAAGAGGACGCGCGTGGAGAGCCCGCGCGCGAGGAAGCCCGAAAGCGGAATCATCACCACTTCCGCGATCAGATAGCTGGTCTGCACCCAGGAAATCTCGTCCGGCGAAGCGGAGAGCCCGGCCTGAATTTCGCCGAGCGATGACGAGACGATCTGGATGTCCAGGATCGCCATGAACATGCCGAAAACCAGCGCGAAGAACGCGATCAGCCGGCGCGCCGTGACGACTGGCTCCGCCTCGGCCGGCGCGGCCCGAATCTGCCCGGCGGTCATGACGGCGCGTTACCTGTCCGCCCCGGCGCTTTCGGCGCCCCGGCGGTCGGCGGTGACGACGACGGAAAGGCCCGGCCGCAGCCACCCCTCGGCGGCGATCTCTTCGGGCACCGATATGCGGATCGGCAGGCGCTGCACGACCTTGGTGAAATTGCCGGTCGCATTCTCCGGCGGCAGCAGGCTGAAAATCGAGCCGGTGGCGGGGGCGAAGCTGCGGATATGGCCGGTGAAGCCGCGGGCGGGATAGGCGTCCACATGCACCTCGACCGGCGCGCCGATCCTGAGGTCGGTGATCTGCGTCTCCTTGAAGTTCGCGTCGATATACACCTCGCTCAGCGGGATCACCGCGAGAAGCCGCGCGCCGGGTTGCACGTAATCGCCGGGAGCCACCGCAAGATTTCCGACCACGCCGTCAAACGGCGCGCGTATCGTGGCGGCTTCGAGGTCGCGGGCCGCCTGTTCGCGCTCCGCTTCCGCGCCCTTGAGCGCGGCCTCGGCCTCCGCCGCGCTGGCGATCGCGACCTCGAGCGCCGCCTCGGCTTCCTCGCGCCCGGCCTCGGCCGCGGCGACGGCGGCGCGAGCGGTGGCCTGCGCGGCGCGCGCGGCCTCGAGCCTCTGGCGGCTGGCGAAGTCCGATTTCGCCAGATCCTCGTACCGCGCGAGATCGGCGTCGGCCTGCGTGAGACTGGCGTTCGCCGATGCGATATTGGCCTCGGCGCCGCCGATCGCGGCGCGGGCCTGGCCGATCTGACTGGACAGCCGATCGACCGCGGCGCGCTTCGCCGCTACGGCCGCCTCCGCGATCTTCAGGCGAACCCGGTAGTCGCCGTCGTCGATCAGGACGAGGGGCGCGTCCTTTTTCACCGCCTCATTGTCGGCGACGGGCGTCTCGGCGATATAGCCCGCCACTTTCGGGGCCAGAATTGCGAAATCGGCGCCGACATAGGCGTCGTCGGTCGAAACCTCGAACCTGCCGACCGTCCACCAGTCCCAGCCGAACCAGCCGATGCCGCCGATCACGCCAAGCGCGACGAGGAGAAGAGCCACGCGCTTCCTGCGCGGCGGCCGCGCTTTCGCCGCGTCGCTCCCGCGCGCGGAAGCGCGGTTTTCGAAAGGGGCTTCACCCAGGGGCAGCACATCGTCGCCGCTCCGGTCTTCCCTGATTTCGAGATCCTTCGGCGCCATCGTCCGGCTCCCATTGGCATGACCGAACCGTTCGGTCATTTCTTGACTTATCAGCGGTTCTGGTTCACTTCAAGATGACCGAACGGTTCGGTCAAACATTTTGCAATTCCGGCCGCACACGGCGAGCGCGCCGCGCCGGTTCGACGTCATCAAGGGGTAACGCGGCATGATCGAGCAGGCCAAGACCGCCGTCGCGAGCAGCGACAGGACCGGGGCGCCGAGCCCGGGCGAGGCGAAGCGCGCGCAAGTGCTGAGTGGCGCCCGCGAGGTCTTCATGGCGCGTGGATTCGCCGCTGCCAGCATGGGTGAAATCGCCCGCGCCGCGGGCGTCTCCAAGGGGACGCTCTATGTCTATTTCGACGGCAAGACCGCGCTTTTTCAGGCGCTGATCAGCGAGCAGAAGCGCAACACCGCCGAGCGGCTGGCGACATTCGATCCGGCGGATCACGATGTCGAGGCGGTGCTGCGCGACTTTGCCCGTCGCCTGATCGCGGCGCTGACCGCGCCGGAGCACGTCGCGCTGATTCGCATGGTGATCGGCGCCGCGGAGGCGTTCCCGGATATTTCCCGGTCGTTCTTCGTCAATGGCGCGGCCTATGGCGCGCGCCGGCTCGCCGCCTATCTCGCGGCGCAGGCGGAGGAGGGCGTTCTCGCGCTCGATGATCCGGAGGACGCCGCCTGGCGGTTCCTCGGCATGTGCAACATGCCCGCACTCACCGCCGTGGTGCTTGGGGGCGAGCGGCCGGACGAAGCGGAGATCTCCCGCCGGGCGGATGGCGCGGTTAAGACGTTCATGGCCGCGTCGCGGTCGGCCTGATCGGCCGCGCGGCCGGGAAATGGGCGCGCGATCGCCCGCGCCACCCTGTAAGTCGTCCATGATGGAACATGCGCTCAGCCATCCTCAACAATGGCACGCTCGTCGCCGAATCCCGCCGGGCTCGCTCGGGCCGTTCATGCGCGCGCCGCGGTTTTCACGCCGAGGGACTTGGCCTTGCCAACGCCGCGCTTGTATATCTGCGCGACCCATCGCTCGCCGCGTCTGGCGTGGATGGCTGTTTCGTGTCGTGGTCCGACGGGGATGACGGCGGTAGGGGAGCAGGCGACTTATCGATATCGCAGTAACGGCGAACAGTCCCCCGGAGAACGATTATCACTGATAATCAAAGACACAAGCTAAGCGTCGCGCCAATGATGGACTTGGGCGACATCGAATAACTCGTATGTTATCAGATACTTGCGAGGGAAGCAGCGGACGTGTAGCTCAAGCGTAGCACGGATGCAATCATGTACGCCCGCGCTTGACCGGCGCGCTTCCCGACCGGCTCACCCATCACGTCCATACTGTAGCGCCATTCTCAACAGTCAGCCTTCCGGTCGCGCCATAGGCCGGAGCGGCGTGTAGATGATGACCACCTCGCCTCGTTGGTTGACCACTTCATTACGCGTCCTCACCAGACCTCGCCCACCCTTGGACGCGGACCGGATTTCAGTCACCTCGATCTCGACATGGATTGTGCCACCCTCAAGTACTGGTTTGTTCACGTTCAGCTCCATGTTGAGAAAGGTGGGTCCGGTGCCCTGCGCCGTGGCGTTGAGGGTCAACCATTCGGCGATGGCGTAGACCAGCGCGCCGGGGGCGACGCGGCCTGAGATCGCAGAATGCGTTTTCCGGTATTCGGAATCGAGAAAGAGTGCTTCCAGCATGCTGGTGAGAGTCACGAAATTCACGATATCGGTTTCGCGTCAGGCTTCAACCCGGCCTCGTCGAGCAGCGCCCTGGCCTTGTCGAGATCGATCTCGTAGCGTGGCACATCTGGCGAATAGAACGGGTTGCCCGAGTGAATCGGCCCCGTTCCCACTTTAGTTTGCCCGCTGAACAGCACGTTCGCGATGAAATCCGTGTCGATCGCATAGGCGAGCGTCTTGCGCACGCGCAGATCGTCAAACGGCTTCCGGCGCAGGTTCATTTCCAGATAGACCACGGAGCCGATGGCGCCGTAGCCGTCGGTGGTGATGTTCGCGTCCGGGTTGTTCTTGAGCCTGAGCGCGCCTTGCGGCCGCGCACCAAAGTCCGCGAGCAGGTCGATCTCGCCCTTCTCCAGCATCAGCACACGGGTCTCGGCGCGCTCTTTCGCCATCGCTTGGTCGCGCTTCTGACATATGCGCCGGACCTCCGCGTCGAGGATCCCGGCGTCGCTCCCGGGCGAGACGCCGAGCTCATCGCGCATCGCCTGCTTCATCGTCGCGCCGTCCGCGATATCGCCGCGGGCCTCAACACTTTCGATTCCCTGCGGCGCCTGCGCCTCGGTGTATTCTCTCAGGCGTCCGCCTTTGCTCTTCTCGATCATGGATCATGTCTTTCGGTATCGTTTCGGAAAGGATTTCGGAAACCAGGTTTCGGAAACCCGCCGCCCGCGGCGACATTCAGGAGGTGAGGTCGATCCGAGCCGGCGGGAAGACATTTTTCCTGCCGGCCGGGTGTTTTTTCTACGGCGTCAGTCGGGCGGGTCAGGGGCGATGAAACCGTCGAACGCGATCCCGAGGATCGGGGTCTGCTGCGTCTCGCCGTTCCGATGCGTATTGGTCTTCGCGGCAGCCGCACCAGCATCAGCGGCGGCGGCGCGCCCGCGGCGCGACCGGACCCGATCCTGATCGCCGTCCTTCGCGCCGCGCACGGCATGCTTGAACATGACAAACAGGGCCTGCCGCCCCTGAATCCGGGCGCGTGACAGACAGCGCCGTCTATGCGAGTAGGTTCCTGATGCGTCACCTCGTGCACCTCCTCGTCGTTCTGTTTGTAGTTGCCGCCGCGCCGGCGACTGGACAGAAGACGCCCGGCTATGTCGGTTCCGACGCCTGCACCGGGTGCCACACCGGCGCCGCCGAGGCGTGGGCCGGCTCGCATCATGCCCTCGCTTGGACAGAGGCCTCGCCCGAGACCGTCGTCGCCGACTTCGACGGCACGCAGTTCGCCCTCGACGGGATGACCGCCCAGTTCCGCACCGACGGCGAAACCTACGACGTCGAAGTCACCGAGACCGACGGCACCACCACCGACTACCCCGTCCACTCCGTCGCCGGCATCGAGCCGCTGCAGCAGTACCTGCTCGAGACCGAGCCCGGGCGCCTGCAGAGCTTCGACGTCGTCTGGGACACCGAGCGGGAGGAGTGGTACCACCTCTACCCCGACCAGGACCTGCCGCCCGACGACGCGCTGCACTGGACCGGTCCGTACAAGACCTGGAATGCCCGTTGCGCCGAGTGCCACGCCACCGGCTACGACAAGAACTACGACGCGACCACGCAGACCTACGCCTCGACCGAGGTCGAGATCGGCGTCGGCTGCGAGGCCTGCCACGGACCCGGCTCGGAACACGTCGCCTGGGCGGAGATCGCGGATAGCGGCGCCGACCTCGGCGCCTACGGCTTCACCGTGGACTTCGACGACACCGAGGCGGCGATCCAGCAATGCGCCGGCTGCCACTCGAGGCGCGAACCCTATGGCGACGGCAACCCGATCCCGGGAACACCCTACCACGACGCATATAACCTCTCGCTGCTGCGCCCTGGCCTCTACCACGCCGACGGCCAGATCCTCGACGAAGTCTACGTCTACGGGTCGTTCCTGCAGTCGAAGATGTTCGAGGCGGGCGTCGGCTGCACGGACTGCCACGAACCGCATACAGCCGAACTCGTGACCGAGGGCAACGCGGTCTGCACCCAGTGCCACTCCCCCGCCGGCCGCGAGGAGTTTCCGGCGGCCGCGGGAGAGTACGACACGCCGGCGCACCATTTCCACGAGGAAGGTTCCGAGGCCGCGCAATGCGTCAGCTGCCACATGACCGACCGCGCCTACATGGGCGTCGACTGGCGGCGCGACCACAGCTTCCGCATCCCGCGCCCCGACCTTGCCGCGACCACCGGTGCGCCGGACGCCTGCACGACGTGCCATGAGGATCGCGAGCCGGACTGGGGGGCAGAGAGGATCGCCGAGTGGTTCCCGGACCCCGTGCATCGCGGGCCGCATTACGGAGAGACCCTCGCGCGCGGTCGAGAGGATGCGGTCTCCGCCGCCGGCGAACTCGCGGATCTCGCTGCCGACGAGAGCCAACCCGGCATCGTGCGCGCGACGGCCCTCTGGCTTCTGGAACAGGCGAACAGCCCCTCGACCGCCGAGCGGCTGGCGCCGCTCCTTCAGGACCACGACCCACTGGTCCGGGCCGCCGCCGCGGGCCTCCAGCGGACCGCGCCCCCAATGGAGCGGCTGCCGCGCCTCGCCGGGCTGCTCGACGACCCTTCGCGCAGCGTCCGCATCGCCGCGGCACGTCAATTCCTCGACGCGCCGATCGCCCGCCTGCCGGACGAGATCGCGACAGACTTCGCCGCCGCCATGAACGACTGGCAAGGGGCCCTGGCGAGCCGTCTCGATTTCCCCGAGACGCACCTGCAGTCGGCGGGGATGGCCCTGACCCTGCGGAACTTCCCCGCCGCCACCAGCGCGTTCCGCGAGACCGTGCACCTCGACCCGCAGCGGACCGACGCATGGGTGATGCTCGTCCGCATCGCCGCCGCGACCGAAGGCGTCGATGCGGCGCGAGCCGTGCTTTTCGAAGCTCTGGAAGCAAACCCTCAGGATACGACCCTTCGCGGCATCGCAAGCGAGCTGCCACCGCCCTGACGCTTCTGCGTGGCGCGAGGACAGAGTTCTGCGTTCGGCAGATCAGATTGCCGCGAGACGCAAGGTCGGCAACATTGGGTGTGCGTGCCCGGGCCGACTGTCTTAGACGCACCCCGCGTTTAACAGCGGCCATCGGTAGCCAGTGGCTTAGAGCCAAAAGCCAGCGCCGCCGCCCGCGCGCTCATCCCGTCGCGCAGCACCGCCCGCCGGACGTGATCCTACCCTGATTGAGTGGACACCCATGATAGGCTTTCGAGCCAAGAGGAGGAGTGTCCGATGGAGACGACGAAGCGCCGGTATTTTCCGGATGAGTTCAAGCGGCGCCCCGTCAGGCAGGCGCAGGGCCCGTCGCTGTCGAGACAGCGCAGGTCTCGCCCGGCGGCCGGAAAAACACACGGATTCCCGAGAAGCGGCTCAGGTCGTTGGCCAGTTGGTTGGCAATGCCGAACGCAAGGTAGCGGTCACTGTCGTCGTCGCTGAGCGCCACGAAGGATCCGATCGCGACGGCGGGCGGGCGGCCGTGACCCGTCGCGGACGAGCCGTCTTCCGCTCCGCGAAAGAGGAAGATCGAGACGACGCCTGCGATCAGCGCCAAGGCGCCCGCCGCGACCATGGCGAGCTTCGGCGTCGTCCAGCGCGGCCGAAGAGCGGCGGGCGCCTCGACATCGCCTTCGATCGTCTCCGATATACCGGTTTCGGGCGCCACATCGTCGGCAGGCGCCCCCGCGCGAGGTTCAAACACCGGCACGTATCCGCCCTTCGGGATCGAAATCCGGACCGGATCTGCGGCTCCGACCCCGACATAGTAGCTGCTCAGGTCGTGGCGTAGACGTCTCGCCTCGAGGCGCACCACCGGATCCGTCTTGGCGTCGAAGGTTTCGTCCCGCCCGTAAACCGCGGAGGCGATCGTGAATCCCTCGAGCTCGCGAGCGCGCCCCGCGAGCGTTTCCTGAACGACGAAGCACAGCATCTCACGACGCTTTTGGGTCGCCGGAAAGTCCTTGCTGGACAACAGCCGAGCCAGTTCCGCTCGAATTTCGGCTTCGGAGAAGTCTTCAACATGCGGCTGACAAGACTGTCCAAACCCTTCCGAATTGGCCATCAACACCATCCGCCGCCGAATCACTGCTCGAACATAGCACGCTTCGTCCAGCCGCCTGTCGAGCACGTCAGGGCAGCTCTAATTGCCGACGTGGAATACGGGCAAGGTGCTGATTTAAAATAATTGTTAAGAGTTCGAACCCGTTCGTACTCCCTGCCGTCGCGCCTCTCGATGCAGCATGCCCTCAGTTGGAACGCTGATAGGCAGGGGGATCACGCCACACCAAAAAATCGAAGAAGCACCGATCGCCATGATCGCGAAAGCAACCTTTCCACTGGAACGGGATGGATGGAACCATGGACAGCCATGGCGGAACGCTGGCCGGATCGAATTCTCGAGATCCGCTGGCTTTGCGCCGTCGATGCAGAGTTCCGCTCGATCGTCTCCGACTACCGAGCGGCTTGCGACGCCCTGGATCGGTGGCGGGGAGTCGACCCGCCCGGCTCCGAGCGCATCGTCGGCTTCGAGGATCTGATCATCGAGATCGAGGCCGAGATCGAAGAAATGCTCAAGTGAAGTTGTCGTCTGCGCCTCTGCGGACACCGGTCCGAACCGGAATCAATGCTTGGCGGTGATGAAGGGAACCTTGCTGGAAACAAGATGAGGACCGGCGAGCGAGCCGCGCCGAGCCTCTCCAGGAACCGAAGGAAGAACTGGCGTCGGCGCGCCGCGCGCCGACGCAGGACCGGATGTCGCTGCGGAATCCAGCCTGCGCCATCTCCCGAAACGTAAGCCGATAAAGAAAAAAGGAACCATGACAATGCGAATTTCATCAGTATTGCCGGCCATCGCGGTCGGCGTCACGGCGCTCGCCGCGCCGGCGATGGCGCAGGACCAGAGCGCAGCGGGCGGCAAACCCAATATCCTTCTGATCGTGTCGGACGACACCGGTTGGGGCGACCTCGGGCCGTACCTGGGCGGCGCGGCGCGCGGGATGCCCAGCCCGGCCATCGACAAGCTGGCCAGCGAGGGGATGTTCTTCACCAACTTCTACGGTCAGCCGAGCTGCACGCCCGGCCGCGCCGCGATGCAGACCGGCCGCATCCCCAACCGTTCGGGCATGACCACGGTGGCCTTCCAGGGTCAGGGCGGCGGCCTGCCGGCGGCGGAATGGACGCTGGCTTCGGTGCTGAAAACCGCCGGGTACAAGACGTATTTCACCGGCAAGTGGCACCTGGGGGAGAGTGACTACGCGCTGCCCAACGCGCAAGGCTACGACGTGATGAAGCACGCCTTCCTCTATCACCTAAACGCCTACACCTACGCCGATCCCGACTGGCACCGGAACATGAGCGACGATCTGCGCAAGATGTTCGTCAAGGTGACCACCGGCTCGCTGTCCGGCAACGCCGGCGAGAAGGCGACTGAAGACTACAAGGTCCTGGGCGACGCCGACACGCCGGATCAGGGCAAGGTCGGGATCAAGTACCTGGACGCCCATGTCCAGGCGACCGCGTTCGAGTTCCTCGAAGACGCCGCGAAGGACCCGGACACGCCGTTCTTCATCAACGTCAACTTCATGAAGAACCACCAGCCCAACATTCCGCACCCGGATTTCGTCGGCAAGTCGATCACCAAGTCGAACTACGCCGACTCAGTCGTCGAACTGGACGCCCGGATCGGCAACGTGCTGGACAAGCTCGACGAGCTCGGCCTCGCCGAAAACACGCTGGTGGTCTACACCGTGGATAACGGCGCCTGGCAGGACGTCTACCCGGACTCGGGCTACACCCCGTTCCGCTCGACCAAGGGCACGGTGCGTGAAGGCGGCAGCCGCGTTCCCGCCGTCGTGCGGTGGCCCGGCAAGGTGGATGCCGGTTCGAAGAGCGACGCCATCGTCGGCGGCCTCGACCTGATGGCCACCTTCGCCGCCGCCGCCGGGATCGAGCTGCCGACCGAGGACCGCGAAGGCCAGCCGATCATTTTCGACAGCTACGACATGACCCCGGTACTGACCGGATCGGGCGAATCGAAGCGCAAGGACTGGTTCTACTTCACCGAGGACGAACTGACGCCGGGCGCGGTGCGCGTCGGGAACTTCAAGTATGTCTTCAACCTTCGCGGCGACGACGGTGCGCAGACCGGCGGTCTCGCCGTCGACACCAACCTCGGCTGGAAGGGCGCGGAAAGCTATGTCGCCACCGTTCCCCAGGTCTTCGACCTGCTGGCCGATCCGCAGGAGCGGTACGACATCTTCATGACCACCTTCACCGAGAGCACCTGGGCGGTGGTCCCGGCCAACGAGGCGGTGAAGGCCAAGATGAAGACCTATATCGACTACCCGCCCCGCAAGCTGCAGTCGGAGACCTACTCCGGCCCGGTCACGCTGACCCAGTACCAGCGGTTCAAATACATCCGCGATCAACTGCAGAAGGATGGCGTGAGCATCGGGCTGCCTTCGGGCAACTGATCCCCGCGCAAGCTTCGAGCCGGGCCTCGCGGGGCCCGGCCACTTCGCATTCTCTCTTGGAGAAGAACCGATGATTTTCTCGACCGACCACCTGCGGACCCTCTGCGCCGCCGCCACGATCGCCGGCGCCGCCGCCGTCGCGCACGCGCAGGAAGACCCGCTGCCCTCGTGGAACGACGGCGAGACCAAGTCCGCCATCGTCGCGTTCGTCGAAGCGGTGTCGGAGGAGGGCGGGCCGGATTTCGTCCCCGTCCCCGAACGCGTCGCGACCTTCGACAACGACGGCACGCTGTGGGCCGAGCAGCCGATGTACACCCAGCTCGCCTTCGCGATCGACCGCGTGAAGGCCCTAGCCGACCAGAATCCCGACTGGAAGACAACCGAGCCCTACTCCTCCATCCTCAAGGGCGACATCGCGAAAGCCTTTCCCAACGGCGTCAAGGACGTGCTGAAGGTCGTCCTCGCGACGCATTCGGGCCTCACGTCCGATCAGTACGCCGCAGTGGTGCGGGACTGGCTCGAGACCTCCCGCCACCCCGCCAAGGGCGCGGCCTACACTAAGATGGTCTACCAGCCGATGCTGGAGCTCCTGGCCTACCTTCGGTCCAACGATTTCAAGACGTTCATCGTCTCTGGCGGCGGGATCGACTTCATGCGCGTCTTCACCGAGGAGGTCTACGGCGTTCCGCCCGAGCAGGTCATGGGCAGCTCGGCCAAGCTCAAGTTCGACATCGTCGACGGCGCGCCTGTCCTGCTCAAACAACCCGAGATGGACTTCATCGATGACGGCCCGGGCAAGCCGGTCGGGATCGGCACGCATATCGGGCGCAAGCCTATCGCCGCCTTCGGCAATTCCGACGGCGACCTGCAGATGCTTCAATACACTTGTCTGCCGCCCGGCCCGAGTTTCTGCCTCTACGTCCACCATACGGACGCGAAGCGCGAGTGGGCCTACGACCGCAAGGCGACGTTCGGAAAGCTCGACAAAGGCCTCGACGCCGCCGCGTCCCACGGCTGGACAGTGGTGGACATGGCGAAGGACTGGCGGGTGGTGTTCCCGGACTGAGGAAGTAGAACCTCCGGCCGACAGCCCGCCGCTTTCTGCAGGATTGAACAGCGAGAGGACGACCAATGAGCAAACTCAGGAAACTGATGGGCGCGGCGCCGGCGAGCGATCAAGCGGCGAGCCCGGCGCCGCCGAGATGGCGGCTCGGCGCGGCGGTTCGGTTCTTGCAACCGTGCCTGGCGGCCGCAGCATTGGCTCTGACGGGCGATCCCGCGTTGGCCGCGGATAACGATTCCGATCTGGCCAAGAAGCTTTCGAACCCGATCTCCTCGTTGATCTCGGTCCCGTTCCAGTTCAACTACGATCAGGGCTACGGGCCGGAGGACGGCGAGAAGCTTTTGCTCAACGTGCAGCCGGTCGTGCCGATCAGCCTCAGCGAAAACTGGAATCTCATCTCGCGCACGATCGTCCCCATCGCCTGGCAGGACGACATCGCCGGCCGCTCGGGCAAGCAGTTCGGCCTTGGCGACGTCCTGCAGAGCGGCTTCTTCTCGCCGAAGGCGCCCTTGCAGACCGCCGTCGGCAACTTGACCTGGGGCGTCGGGCCGGTGCTCTCTCTGCCAACCTCGACCGACGATCTGCTCGGAAGCGGCAAGTTCGGTCTCGGTCCGACCGGCGTCGCCCTGGTGCAGGAAGGGCCCTGGACCTACGGCGCCCTGGCCAACCACGTCTGGTCCGTGAGCGGCCGCGACAAGGTGAGCGCGACCTTCCTGCAGCCATTCCTGACGCACACCTCGTCCTCGGCCTGGACGATCGGAGTGAACTCGGAGTCCTCCTACAACTGGAAAGCCGACCAGTGGTCCGTCCCGATCAACGTCTTCGTGGCCAAACTGGTCAACATCCAGGATCAGAAGGTCCAGTTTCTGGTCAATGGACGCT
The DNA here is from genome assembly GCF_011044155.1 of Pikeienuella piscinae. Lineage (NCBI taxonomy): Bacteria > Pseudomonadati > Pseudomonadota > Alphaproteobacteria > Rhodobacterales > Paracoccaceae > Pikeienuella > Pikeienuella piscinae. The sequence continues at coordinate 1,367,338 of NZ_CP049056.1, read as the reverse complement.
ACTGGGCCGAGTCTCCCGACGCCGGCCCCGATTCCTTCGGGGTGCGCGCACAGATCACCCTGCTGTTTCCGGATTGAGATCGTGAAGCTTGAGCCCATTCGCATCACCGCGGCTCCCTGGCTGACGCAGGGACGCGGCGGCAGGTTCAACCCGCTCAGCGCGATTGCCAGGCGGCGAGACGAGACGCCGCGCCTAGGCTGCGGCAGCCGTGCGCGACTTGACCGCATGTACGGCCGACGCCCTCATCGACGCATGCTCGACGCGTTCGCGACGATCTGCGTGGGTCTGGCGTTCCTAGCCCAGTCCGGCTGCGTCTCGATCACGCGCACCCCGGTTCCGGCAGACCTGGCCGACATCGTCCAGCCTCTCGGCACGCCGGGGCTTCGGGAGTGGGGCGATGCGCTGACGCCAGCGGAGGTCGACAGGTTGCTTGAAACCGCGGGGCCGTTGCTGCGCGAACGGTTCGGGCGCGAGGTTGCGGCCGGGCGGACGCCGCAGGTCGACTATCTCGCGTTGTCGGGAGGCGGCCAGTGGGGCGCCTTCGGCGCCGGCCTTCTGGCCGCCTGGACCGAAAGCGGGACGCGGCCCGAGTTCCAGGGTGTCGCCGGCGTCTCCACCGGCGCCATCATCGCTCCTTTCGCGTTCCTCGGACCCGAGTACGACGACATGCTCAAGGAGTTCTACTCCGCCTATACGACGGACGATCTCCTCGAGAGCACCGTAGTCACGGGCTTGATCGCCGGCACGGCGCTCGCCGACACGACGCCGCTCGCCCGGCTGATCGAGAAATACATAACTGCGGAGCTTCTCGATCGCATTGCCGAAGAGCACCGGCGCGGACGGGAGCTCAGCATCGGCACGACCAACCTCGACGCCGGTCGACCGGTCATCTGGAACATCGGCGAGATCGCGAACTCCGGCCACCCGGGCGCGCTCAAGCTCGTGCAGGAGCTCATCCGCGCTTCGGCGGCGATCCCCGTCGCCTTTCCGCCGATGTTCGTCGATGTCGAAGGGCCGGACGGCCGCGTCTATGATGAGATGCATGTCGACGGCGGGGCCTCGTCGCAGGTTACTTTCATCTCGCCTCAGGTGCCGATCGCCGAAGCGACACGGCGGATTCTCGGGCGCGATCTCGATCGCAGGGTTTGGGTCGTGGTCAACAACGACCTTGCCCCGCCTCATTCGACAGTTCGAGCTCGTCTGCCCGCTATCGGCTTTGCGGCGGTGAGTTCGCTGATCCGCGGCAGCGGAACCGGCGACGTTTATCGTCTCTACGCGATTGCTCAGCGCGACAAGGTCGACTTCAACGTGACCTGGATACCGCCCGAGATCCCCTGTCCGGACCCGGACGAACAGTTCGACCCGTCCTTCATGTCCTGCCTCTACGAGTTTGCGGGAGATTATTTCCGCACCGGCGAGGCGTGGCGCGACGCCCCGCCCTTCTTCGCGACGGGCCTGCCCGACGCCTCCCAAACCTCCAAAAGGTGACGCCATGCTCCGCAGGTTTCTGTTTGCGCTTCTCCTCATCCCGTCTGCGGCTTTTTCTCAGGACAAGGCCGAGGGCTGGAGCGGTCGCGCCACGATCTACGGCTGGCTCCCAGCCATCGACGCCGACGTGGGCGTGGACGGTCCTCGAGGGGGGCGACTGAACGGCAGCGGTTCGGCGGGGATCGACAATGTACTGGAAGCCTTGAAATTCGCCGTATTCGTGAACGGCGAACTACGGCGGGGCCGGTTCGGCATCGTCGGGGACATAGTTTACGCGGATCTGGACTTCGACGGGAGAAGTTCCCTCGGGGTTCGGCGGAAACTCGGCATGACCTCTTTTCTGGGCACCGGCCTGCTCGCATGGCGGACTTGGGAAGACGATGCCGCCTGGTTCGATCTGATGGGGGGCGCGCGCGTGGTGAGGACCAAGGCGACCGTTTCACGGTCCGGCGCCCTGATCTCCGCCAGCGGCAGCTCGACCAGCGCATGGGTCGATCCTGTCATCGGTGCGCGCGGGCGCTACCCCATCGCCGAACGCTCTTCGGTTTTCGGCTTGGCGAACGTTGGCGGATTCGGCGTCGGCTCCGAAATCGCGTGGGAAGCGATGGCGGGCGTCAGCTACGAGTTCAACGAGAATATCGAAGCGGAGTTGGCGTTTCGTTACATCTACATGGACTATGAGAGCGGCTCGTTGGAGCAAACGCTGGAGATGTACGGTCCCGTGGTCGGCCTGACCTTCAGGTTCTGAGGCCGGATGATAAGCGAGTCGAAAGTTGAAGCCGAGCAGGAGGCTCCCCCGGCGGCGCCTCCATCGCCGCCGCCGTGGTTCCTTGGCCTCGCGTCAATCGCGATTCTTCTGCCGCTCCTCCATTACGGCCGGGACTTCTTCGTACCGCTCTCGATCGCCGTGCTGCTTTTTATTCTGATCGTCGCGATCGGAGAGCGGACGCGAGGGATCACGATCGCCGGCCGCGGGATCCCGGGGTGGGCCGCGCACGTGTTGAGCATGACAGCGGTTTTCGGCTTCTTCGCCGGAGCGATCCGCGTGATCACAGGTCAGGTCGCCGAGATGTCCGCGGCAGCACCCGTCTATGCGACCCGTCTGGGAGCGCGGATCGACAATCTGTCCGCCGCGATCGGACAGGACGCCGCCGACCGGCTTCGCGCGAAGCTCGAGCATTTCGATGTCGAGGCGGCGCTCTCGAGTCTGATCGCGCCCGCGGGCGCTGTCCTCGCCACGGCGCTTCTGGTATTCTTCTACGTGCTGTTCATGCTCGCGGAGCGGGAAGCGTTCGCGCGAAAGCTACCCATCGCGCTCGGCTCCGAGGCGCGGGCCGAACGGCTGGCGCGCGCCGCGCGGACCATTTCGATCATCGTGCAGAGATACATGTGGATCAACACGCGGACCAGCGCGCTGGCCGCGGCGGTGCTCTATGCCGTTCTCAAGCTCACCGGAGTTGATTTCGCCGCGCCGCTGTCGCTCCTGATCTTCTTCACCGCGTTTATCCCGACCGTCGGCACGGTTTTCGGCATCGCGGCACCGGCCGTCTTCGCTCTGCTGCAGTTCGGCTTCGCATGGCCCTTCTGGTTCGTGCTGATCGTCGGCGGCGCGCTGAGGCTGATCATCGACAACGTGATCCAGCCGATGCTGGCCGGGCGGAGCCTCGACATGAGTTCCCTGGCAGTGATGCTGGCGCTCGCGCTTTGGGGCGGCCTTTGGGGCCTCGCCGGAGCGTTTTTGAGCGTGCCGCTTACGGCCGTCTTCATGATCGTCTGCGCCCAATTCCCGGCGCTGCGGCTTTTCGCGACGCTGCTCTCCGCCGACGGGGCGGTGGTGTCGCGAAACGACGTCTCCGACGAGCAGGCACGGTAGCATCCACGCGACCGGGGCGCCGCGCGACGGACGAGCCGCGCCGGAACGCTCGGCGAGGCTCAGGCCCGCACCACGGGACCTGCGGTCTGCTTCGGGTCGGCGCCAATATGGAGGGGGCTGCCGAACGGCGCGCACCGCTCGCCTGCCGCCATCTGGCCGAGGCGTTCGACCGGGTCCTGCCATGACGCGCCGATGAGATCCGGACCACTCCGACCCGATGGGGTATCTACCGCATCAGTTCAGAGCGTTTCGGCCGCTGTAGTCTGAAGGCGGCGACGGATGGTCGTTGCGATGGCGTCCAGGGCTCGCGTCTCGACTTCACCGTGAAGTCTGCCGGCGCTATGCTTGCGGGCCTCGCCGGAATGCGGTGCGGCTCTTCCACCACTCTGCGTCTTCTGGCGGCGCCGTTCGCAGCTGACGCCGAAGATTCTCTTTAAATCGTCCACAAGGAGACGAGAGCGTATGATCAGAACCTTTCGTCGCCTCACGCTATTCGCCGGGGTCATCCTCGTTGCGCTAGGGGGGATCGTGCTGGCGGTGCTTTTGGCGCCGCCGCTCAACGGGACGCGGAGCGCCGTTGCGGCCTCTTTGCTGTCTCGGCTGACCGGACGCGAGGTCGCCGTCGGCGGCGAGGTCTCAGTAGAGCTCGGCGCGGTCTCCAAGGTCATGATCCACGGCGTTTCTCAATCTGGCGCATCGCTCGACGACGGGCCGATCGGGCGGGTGTCTCTGGACTTCCGGACCGCTGCCTTGCTCTCTGGGCGGTTCGATCTGCAGCGACTTGAGCTCGCCGGTTTGCGCTTCGTCCTCGACGGCCCGGCTGCCCCCCACGAGAGGCCGCTTCCGCAGCGCATCGCCGCGCAGATAGGCGATGCCCTCGGCTCGCCGCTGCTCGGCAAGCTGACGCTCAACGACGTTCAAGTGATGCGCACTGACGATCCGGACGGCTGGAACTGGACGCTGTCGCTGCATGAACTCGCTACGCGGGAGGCCCAGGAGGGCGTCTATGCAATCGAGGGAAAGGCCGCTTTCGACGGCCAGCCCGTCGAACTCGCTGCGACTCTGCCGGATCTCTCGATGGCGCTGGAGCGGGACGGGCCGCAGAATCTCGATGTCAGCGTGACGGCGCCGGGCCTTGCGGCCGAGCTGCGGGGACGTCTCCACGGAACCTCTCGATCCCCGGCGCTCGACGCCCAGCTTGCATATTCTTCGACGTCGCTCGGCGATCTGCAGGAAAGCTTCGGCCTCAAGCGTCTGATCGAAGGCTCGGCGACGGGAGGCATGACGCTCAGCGGCCCGCTGGATGCGCTGGCGGCGTCTTCCGCGATCCTCGAGGCGAAGGGCGCGGACGGCTCCACGCTGACCGTAAACGGCACGATCGATGACCTGTCGGCGGGCGAGGGGGCCGCGTTCGACTTCGTCGCGTTGACCGCGAACGCGTCCCGGACGGATACGGCCGGCGTGGACGATGTCGGCCACGGGGACGCGCCTGGCGATCACGGTTCGCCGTCGCCTTCCGCCAGCGGTTCGCCCGGCGGCGGGCAAGAAAGGGTGAAAGGCGTTGCCGTTTCGCCCATTCCGAAGCCGCGTCCCATCAGGATGCCCGGCGTGAAGGAACCTGGACGCGCTGCCCCCGATGACAGCCTGTCTGCCGAAGCTGACGCCGCCTTTCATCTGCTGAAGATGGCCGGACGCATCGAGGGAGGCGTGTCGGAGATCGCGGTGAACGAGCTCGTTCTGAACACGAACCTCGCCAGGTTCCAGCTGCAGACCATCGGTCCGGTCAAGATAGGGGCTGTGCGTCGCACCGTTGACGGTCGGCTCCAGATCGCAGACATCCAGCTGCGGCAGGACTGGGCCGATGGCGGGGCCCTTGAGGTCGCCGGGAGCCTGGACGACGCTCTCGAACTCCGAGGATGGAGCCTGGACGCCGATTTCCGCGTTCCGGTGTTTCGGCTGATCACCGGGCGTCCAGAGGCGGGCGACGTCGGCGGTTTCGCCGGCAGCGCCGCGTTGTCCGACGCTTCGGGGGCTATGCAGGTCACGAGCTTTGACGCGAAGTCCGAAGGCTCGGATCTGATCGCGCTCAGCGTCGCGCACCGGTCTGCCTCGGAACCGAACGCCTTCGATGTGCGCATCGACATTCCCGACGTGAGCGCGCTGGCGTCGGCGCTCGAAACGACGGCGTCCCCTGGCTACGGGGTGGCCTTCGACGGCGCCATGGCGCTCGGCGATCCGGGGCTTTCCATCACGGGCGATGCGAGGCTGGGACAGACTGCGGCGGCCGTCGACATCCGGAGCGCGGTGGAAGGCGATGCGCCGCGGATCAGCGGTTCGGTGGCGATGAGCGAGGCCGATCTTTCGAACGTGAAGATGGGCCGAGAAGTGGCGCGGCTGTTCGCGGCGCGTCAAACGCCCGAGGTCGAACTGAGGAAAGGTTTCGTCGAACGCACTCGTGCGACGATCAAGGTCTCCGCGGGTACGGTGCGCGGCGTGGGAGGCGAAGCGAAGCGGCTGGATGCGCTCGTGTCCGTAGACGGGCGCCGGGTTCGGCTAGATCCGCTGGCTCTCGAGTTTCTCGGCGAGACGTTGAGCGGAGCCATCGAAGCCGAAACCGATACGAAACCGCTCTCGCTGACGGTCGACGGGCAAGGACGTGGATTGCAGCTGCAACGTCTGGAAGCGTTCTTCGTCGGGCCGCCGAAGCTGTCAGGGACGCTCGACGTTGACGCATCCCTCTCGGGACGTTGGGACGGAGCGGAAGCCTTCGCCGCATCCATGAGCGGGGTCGTGTCGGCCGATCTTCGCGACGGGACTCTTCCGAGCGCCGTCGTCGATCTTGCCGGAGAGAACGCGCTGCATTGGCTTTTCACGCGCGATGCGGACGGGAGAGCGCCGCTCACCTGCGTCAAGGTCCGGTTTGAGTTCGCAGATGGAAAGGGCGACGCGCGGAGGTTCGTTCTGGAGACGGGGCAGGTGCAGATGATCGGCGGCGGATCGATCGATCTTCGGCAGCGCACGTTGGACATGCACTTCAATCCGAGACCGAAAAGGCGCGGCGTGATAGACGCCATCGGCTCCGTATCGGTCACCGGGCCCATTGACGATCCGCGAGTGGATCTCTCCGAGGGAGATATCGCGAAGAAGGTCGTCGCGGACACGATCGGCGCGCCTCTTTCATTCCTCGCCTCGATTCTCGAGGACCATGACGAGAATCTCTCAGCGGCGCACGAGCCTTGCACGGTGACGATGAAGGATGTTGGAGAAGAGACGGAACGATGATGGCGCGAAACCAGCGGCGGCGCGTTCAGCCTGAAGGCTGGACGGAGTGGACCGGCGCCCGCTTCACCGGTTCTGATATAGGTCAGATCAGCGAGCCAGACCTGGTTCGGCGCGGCTGCCGCGAAGTTCCTGCGCAGCCTGTTGGGGGCGATCGGATAGCCGTGCCGACTGTTCGTGGTTCGCACCCGGCGTGGGATTGCGGCCAGCCCGCGCAGGCCGGCGAGGCGCATCAGGCGCGCGATACGGTGGCGCCCGACGCATCGGCCGGCGGCGCGCAGCACGGCATGGATGCGTGGCGCGCCGTAACATCCGCCGCTCTCGACATGAGCGCGACGAATATCGCCAAGAAGGGTTCGGTTCTCGACGCTGCGCCGGCTCTCCGGGCGCCGTCGCCAAGCATAATATCCACTGGCCGATATCCCGAGGACCGAGCAGATCGTGCGCACTGGCCAGAGGTTGCGATGCTCATCGACGAACCCGAAACTCATCGGGTGGCCGCTCCGAAGATGAGCGCGCTTTTTTTTAGGATGTCGCGCTCCGTTTGGGCCCTTTGCAGCTCTCGCTTCAGCCGGGCCTTCTCATCGGCCAGGTCGGCCGGGGACGGGCCCTGCGCCTGCCTGACGGAGGGTCGCGCAGACCCCGTCCCACTCTGGCCAAACTTGCGAATCCAAAGCCTCAGAACCGTCTCATGCAATCCAAGTTCTTCGGCGGCGCGCCCTTCCCATTTATCAAGAATCCTTCCCATTCATCAAATATCCAACTGCACGCAGTCTGCGCCAACAGCAGCGCGCGGGGGAGTTCAAACGTGTTCGAACTCTCAGAAGTGCTTTATCTGAAGTCACTTGGGGAGCGCTCCGGAGCGGCGCTGAACTCCAGTGATATCCCAATTCTTGCCTTGAACTGATCGTGCTATGGTGCGCTAACGAGTCGGCGGCGGGTGGATATATGTGCAGTTCAGCAATGCAGGCCGAACCCTTTCCTTCGGAGAGCGAGGGCGCCTCCAAGGACGAGGTGCGGGCGGTGCTGGCCCAGCTGTTGGCCAGCAAGGACTTTCCCGCGACGACAAAGCGTCGTGCGATGCTTCGCTTCGTGGTTGAGGAAACCCTCGTCGGGCGCGCTCGCGAGCTCAAGGGGTTCACCATCGCTACCGCGGTTTACGGGCGGGACCACACCTTCGATCCAAGGACGGACCCGGTAGTGCGCCTCGAAGCGAGACGTCTACGCCACGACCTGAGCAGCTACTATGTCGGGGCCGGAGCCGGGGACCTGGTCCGGATCTCGATCCCCAAGGGCGCATACGTGCCGGTTTTCGAACGGCGCGCGGGGGCGCCGCTCGACGAACCGGAACCCGAGACGACCATGCCGGAGGCGGCCGAGGAGGAGGTCGAGGCGCATGTCGCTCTCCGGCCGCGACGGACCTGGCCGAGGCTCGCGCTGGTCGCTGCGGGCGTCGTTGCGATGGTCGCCGCCGTCGGCTCGCTCTTCCTCGATCGCGGAGCGGTCGACGCTTCGTCCGCGACGGGTCGGGGCGATCTGCCCGCCGTTGCGATCGGATCCATCGTGGCGGTCAGCGACAATGACAGGGACCACTACCTGGCGTTTGGGATTTCCAACCAGCTGGCCAACGATTTGAGCCGCTTCTCGGGGATTCGCGTGTTCTTCCCGACCGCCAGCCGGGATCTGCGCGATCCCGGCTGGGACGCGGAGCATGCGATCAGACGGCCGGACATATCCCACGTTGTCACCGGAACCCTGCGATCCGACAAGGAAAACACCGAGATCGCGGTTCAATTGACCGACACGCGTTCCGGCGAAATCATCTGGAGCGATTCATACCGGAGCAGCGTGGACCTGTTTCAGAATCTTGGGCGTCAAGACAATATCTCCGCTAGGATTGCATCCAGTCTTGGCGAGCCTTATGGCGCGATCATGGGCGTTGCTGAAAGTCGTATGGATGAAGGCGTTAGCGTCGACGTCTCGAGCCACGAATGCATATTGAGCGGATACTATTACAAGCGGAGCTTTTCGCCGGCCCTGTACCAGCCGCTATATGACTGCGTTCAGGCCGCTCTGCGGAATGATCCCGATTACGCGGACGCCTGGGCGATGCGGGCCTGGCTTCGGCTGGACGCCCTCAGGTTCGGCCACATCCGCTCGCCCGACCCGGACATCACGCTGGAGACCGCCGTCGAGGCGGGAATGAAAGCCATCGCTCTGGAGCCGGAAAACATTCTTGGTCTCAACGCGTTGTCAGCCATCAACCACTACCGGGGCGACTTCGAGGAAGGCGAACGCTTTGCACGGCTGGCGCTCCACAGCAATCCCAACAACCCATACACGCTCGTGCAACTGGGATGGAGACTGGCGGTGCGCGGCGATTTCGCAGCGGGGGTTCCGCTGATCGAACGCGCCGTCGCGCTGTCCCTCAACCCGCCCGGCTGGTACTTCCACTTGCTCGCGATCGACCGGCTGATGAAAGGCGACGGCGAGGCCATGAGGAGCATCGCGACAAGCGCCGTCCGCGACGGGTCGGCTTTCAGCCAATCGCTCCTCGCCATGGCTTGCGGCTTGCTGGAGGACAGGGAATGCGCCAAGCGGGCTCTGGCCGCCATGAACGAGATCAGTCCCGGGCTGGATCCCGTCGGTTACGCCGGCAGCCATCAGGCCGCGGATGAGATCCTGGCCGCGATGACGGACGCGCTCGAGTCCGCCGGGTGGACCAGCCCGGGCTCGGTCAGGTGACCTTCATGCAAGCGCTCCGCAAAGCCCCACGCTCTGCGGCCGCTACGGCGATCTGAACTCGGATTTGGTCGTGCGGCAGCGCGCCGGAGCCGAGGGCTCAGCGGCCTTCGCTGTTGTCCTTGACGGCCTGCGCCAGAGCCCGGGTCGCCACGGCGACCACGAGGCCCACGAAGACGACGCCGATCAAGCCCGCCGTGACGCATGCAATCCGACCGAGCGGCGACGCCGGCGCGATGTCGCCGTAGCCGATCGTCAAGCCGGTCACGGCGGTAAGGTATAGGGCGTCGCCCAGGGGCAAGCCCTCCGCCCACATCAGCGCCAGCGCGCAGACGCCCAGGAGAAGCAGGAGCGCGCCGAGCGCGCCGCGCACGAAATGCAGCAGCCTTAAGAAACGGCTCAGGAAAATCAGGAAATCGGTCATGGGTTCAAGCATCTGTTGCCGGGGCGCCGCATGGGAGCGGCTTGGCCGGTCAAGGGTTGATCCTTCCAACGATCGCCATGCCCCGCCGGTTTCCGGTCGGAGCAGCCCACCTTGCGGAACGGGCGGCCTGTGGTGTGCTGGTGCAACCGCCAGGCGAGCCTGGCAGGATTCGATGAACGATACATCGTAGAAGGTGGAGCCGCCAGAGACGTGCCATTCGTCCGGCCGGCCCATGACTCTCTCGCCTCCGCCGAGTAGCCTGCCCTTACACGTTCAGGTCGACCTCCGCCAGAACCGCCCGTCGCGCAGCCGCTCAGCCAGATCGTCGCGAGAACGAGGGCGACGCGCCGCAGGCTTGAGCATCCGTCGTTGGGCTTCATGGGTTCTCTCCATGGTCTCGAGCCGTTCGGCGAGCCGGCCGGCGCGCACGCCGGAGCGGCGCAGGGCGAGCAGGAACAGAAGGATGGCGAGGGCGGTGACGGCGTAGCGAGGCGCCGTGCGTGGCCGAAAGCACCGCGTCAGCGGGGAGCGACGGGAAGCCGTGGCTGGCGATCCAGCCCGCGCGCTCTTCCGGCAGGGCCGGGTGGACGTCGAGCAGCCGCAGGAAGTGCACCCCGGCCTCCGAGCGGTCGAGCCAGCCAGTGGCGCCGAAATCGGCGGCGGTCTCGGTCTCGACGAGCGCTTCCAGCGGCCGGGCTTCGTCCAGGGCCACCGGCGCGGCGGCGCTGCCGGGCGGGCCCGGCCGGTAGTGGGTGACCGGACGGGCGCGCATGGCTATCCGCGCCAGCACCGCGCTGCCGGCATCCTCGCCCTGGAACTCGCCGATCTGCCATTGCCGGGCCAGGGTCCAGGCCGGGTCGTAGATCGTGCTTTCAAGCCCCTCGCGGAAGCTCTGGTCGCGGGCGACCGGTTCGATCTGGTTCCATCCGATGATCGAGCTCATGGCGACACCTCGGTGACGACGTCCAGAAGCTGGGGCCATATCAGGATCGGCAAGACCGCGCGCGAGATGTCGGTGCTGACGGTCTCGCCGCCCTCGTTCGCAGCGAGCATGATCGCCGGCAGGTACTGTCCGAGGCCCTCGAGCGCCGCGCCGTCCACCGCCCGGATCTTGCCGATTTCCAGAGCGTCGCGCAGCACGCCGATCATGGTGTCGGCCGACCAGGGCTCGCCCAGCCGTGGCGGCACGGCCAGCAGCACAGCGTTGGCGGCGCGCGCGGCCGGCTGGTCGAAGTGGAAGGCCACACCAGCGGCCGTTCTCCTCGACCGGGAACTGCAGTACCGAGAGCGCGGTTCGCCCCGATCGCCGACCTGATGAGGAGGGGAGGCTTCGAATACATCGCCCGGCGGATCGGTGAAATGCGCACGGAAGCCGCGTCCCTGCCTGACCATTCCGCGCGCAAGGTCCTGTTGCTTCGATCGGCGGCGATCGCTGCGATCGACATGAACAAGCCCGCCCGGACCGGGGACATGGCGGGCTGGCGCCTCGGCCACGATCTCCGGCGCGCAACGGACGGCTCCTGGCGTCTCGCCTGGCGCCAGGGGAAGACCGGCAGGATGACGGAAGCCGGCGAGCTCTGGCCCGAGGTCGGTGAAGTCCTCGACGAGCTGATCCTGTGCGGACGCCCGGACCGGTTGATCCATCTGCGCTACGGCGAGGTCATCGGCAAAAAACTGGCTGACCCTCGCCGCCGACTACATGCGTCGGCACGACCCCGTGATCGCCGCGCGGATCATCTCGACGCATCTCGGTCACGCCACGCTCAAAGCCGGAAAGGAATATTCCGCGCTGAGCGAGGGCGACGCCGCCGCACGCGCATGGCGGTAAGACCGGCGGCGGATCGCCGCGGCTGGATAGAGCCGAGGCGCGCTTGCGACGGGCGGCGTAGGAGCCGCGACAGCAGTGCGGCCCGTTACCGAACCGGGCACGCCTGGAAGCTCCTCGCCCACGTTATCAAGTCCCCTGTCCCACGGTAAGAGTCGATAGACCTCGTCCATGCGCCCATCGCCAAGCGTGCCATCTCGCACGGCGTATGAAATGATGTGGCGGCGCCAGCCTGCGATGGATTTGCCCCAAGCGTTCAGCTCGTCCCAAATGGTGGCTTGCGGTCCGGCCAGCCGAGGTCGGGCTGGATGGCGAATATGACGGCGTGAAGTGGAAATACGTTTGGAGGGAGCCGAAAGGCCGTTCTGAGCCGCTTTGGGCAAGAGGGGTGTTTACAAGCGCGCCACTTTCGGCGTCGAAAGACACCAAGGCCCTCATCGTTCCGGTGTTCGATCTGCATTTTCATTCCGCATCCATGCCTTTCGATCCGGTGAAAGCATGCTCGGAGAGATATTCCGGATTTTCGAACATTCAGAGGCAGCGCCGCATCAGAGCCGCGCTACACGGCTCTTCAGCGCCAGAGCTTCTTGAATTCTTCCTGAGCCTCCGCATGACGGAGATCAATCAGCGCGGCCAGATCGGTCAAATGGACGTGGCGCTGAGCCTTCTGGCTGTCGTCAAGTCTGAAATACGGGAGGCGAATGACGCCTTCGTCTATCTTCTGTATCAGGGTGTCGACCCTCATCTTGAAGAAAGGCGTGATAGCCTCCTACGGCGCGATGGGCAGGCCATCGAAATGGGCGGTCAGCATTTGCATTGTGATCACTTGATCTATCCTTCCCGGTGCTTTGAAGGAGATCGGTTCGTTCTGTGAGCGGCGGAAAAGAAAATATCTCGCCCATCGAAATTTATCTCCGCGGCGGATTGGACGGCCGGACCAGCGGTCGGCCGTCCAACCATATCAACGCGATCGTCCGATCGCGGAAGCCGGTTTGGAAGCGAGCGTCAGATCGCCGGCGATGGCCGCCTCCAGCCATACCCAGCTCGCGAAGCGATCTCCGACTTTCTCGACATGCTCGTATCGCTCGAGGCATGCGGCGGATGCATGGCCCGAGATCTTGCTGACGAACGGCGCCGTTTTCTCCATCTCGAACTGCCTCGTGATGGCCTCGTGTCTGAGATCATGGAACCGAAGATCGGCCACATTCGCGCGATTCCGATGCCGCCGGAAGGCTGCGCCAACCGAGCGAGGGTTGAAGGGGAAGATGAACTCCGAAACCCGCGGCATTGACAGGATGATGCGCAACGCCTCGGGCGGCAGCGCGCACCAGACGTCATTGGTTCGTTTCTTCCGAGGATGCTTCATCTGCCGAACAAGAATTCTGGATCCGTCGATCCGCAGGTCATCCCATCGCAAACGACAAATCTCACCCAACCGGCGGGATGAGAAAACCGCGAAGGCGATGATCGTAGCCACTGGAATCTTCTGTCTCGGGTTCTCGGCGATTTTCGCGAGGATGCTCCCGAGCTCCGCGGGGGAGACGCGGCGCGTGCGGGCTTCGGATTTCGCAAGGATTTCATCCTCCCACATGATCGCCATGGCGTTCTCGGCGATGCCGGCGGGCAGGCGTTCGCCGCGCCTATCCCCCCATTTCAGTGTGGCGACAAGCAGGGTGAGATAACCCGTCACGGTTTGCGGGAGCATGTCTTCACTCAGCAACTCGTCTGCGACCTCAAAGAAATCCTGCATGGTCAGCGCCGAGACCGGCTTCTTTCCGATGTCACGGCCTCTGAGATTTTTCAGATTTGCTATTGTGGTGCGACCCAGGTGTCGATGCGTCTCGAGCCGGCGCTCGATGACCTCGCCAACCGTGGAGCCGGTAACCTGTCGCGTTGGAAATCCGTAGAGTTCAATCTCCGCGAATTTTTTGTCCCGCCACTTTTTGGCCACCCGCATCGACCTGAAGGTCTGGCAAAGACTGTGGAGCTTGCCGTCAACCTTGCCACGGATCTGGACGCGATAACGAATGGCCCCGTTTCGGTCGACCCGCTCCGTAATGTTCGGCTCCCCGCCGCGTTTTCTTTTCTCTCCCCGGTTGGATTTCATTCGCTTGGAGGAGAAGATCTCGACCTCGCGATCCGCAGATGATGTCGATGGCCGGCGCGAAACGGCGATATCGATCTGCGCAGGGGCATGTGGCTCGGCGTTTGCAGGGTGGTTCTGATGGTCAGTGTTCATTATATACCTCGTAATTCCGTTCTATCGGGGAGCTGCGTTCGTTTTTCAGGACACAGAAATCTTCCGCGTGATTTTTTCGGGAGTTCGAGGGGTGGGGCGCGCGCGCGGCGCGGAAATGTTCTTGGAGCCGACTGTGCTACCCGGTAGCACGAGCCATCCGGAAACCCGGAGAAACCGGGGGAAACCTGAGGAAACACCCGGGATGCGCTACACGCATCACTCCGGAAGCAATGGGTTAAGGCATTGAGATTGCAGACTGAAATGGCGGCCCGCCTGAGCGTGGCGCCGATGATGGATTGGACCGACCGGCATTGCCGGTATCTTCACCGGCTGCTCTGCCGGCGGGCGTTGCTTTATACGGAGATGGTCACGGCGGCGGCGGTCGTTCATGGGCCGCGTGAGCGATTGCTGGGCTATTCGGAAGCCGAGCAGCCGCTTGCGCTGCAGCTGGGAGGTTCGGAGCCGGAGCTTCTGGCGGCGGCGGTGCGGGCGGCGCTGGATTTCGGTTACGCGGAGATCAACCTCAATGTCGGTTGCCCTTCCGATCGCGTTCGTTCGGGCGCATTCGGCGCGTGCCTGATGCGCGAGCCGGATCTCGTCGCGCGCTGCGTCGGGGCGATGATCGAAGCTGCGGCGGGGCGCGCCGAGATCACGGTGAAATGCCGGATCGGCGTGGACGATCAGGACCCGGAGCGCGCGCTCCCCGAATTTGTCGACCGGGTGGCGGGCGCCGGCGTCCGGCATTTCGCGGTCCATGCGCGCAAAGCCTGGCTCGACGGGTTGAGCCCGAAGGAGAACCGTGAGATTCCCCCGCTCGACTACGATCTGGCGAGGCGGGTGATGAAGGCGCGACCGGAACTGTCATTCGCCATCAATGGCGGGATCGGTTCGCTGGACGCGGTCGAAGCGTTTCTGGTTGAAGGGTTCGACGGGGCGATGATCGGGCGCGCCGCCTATCAGAATCCGGCTGGCGTCCTGATCGACGCCGACCGCAGGCTGTTCGGCGAGTCCCGGCGCGTGACGCCGGAAGCCGCAGTGCGCGCGATGCTGCCCTATATCGAGGCGCGGCTCGCGCAAGGCGACCGGCTGAACCAGATCACCAGGCATATGCTCACGCTCTTTCAGGGCCGGCCGGGCGCGCGGCGCTGGCGCCGAATCCTGTCCGAAGGCGCGCATCTGGACGGCGCAGGGCCGGAACTCGTCGAGGCGGCGCTCAGCGCCCTGGAGCCGGCCCGCAGGGCGGCCTGAAGGAGAGGGAATGGACCAGACCATCGGTGAACTCGCAGTGCTCGTCGCGCTGCTTCTTGTCCTTGGAGTCGTGGCTGGCGTCCTCGCGGGGCTTCTCGGCGTTGGCGGCGGGATCGTCATCGTGCCGGCGCTCTTCTATGTCTTCATCGCGCTTGACTATCCGGAGGCGACGCTGATGCATGTTTGCGTCGCGACATCGCTCGCGACGATCGTGCTGACCTCGATGCGCTCGGTCGCGTCGCATAACAAGAAAGGGGCGGTGGACTGGCCGCTCCTGAAATCTTGGGCGCCTTACATCGCCGTCGGTGCGGTACTCGGCGTGATCGCCGCCGATCGGCTGCGGAGCGCTTCATTGATGATCGTCTTTGGCGTCGCCGCCTTCGTCGTCGCGCTCCACATGGCGTTCGGTCGGAAGAACTGGCGCCTGGGCGACGCGCCGCCGACCGGCGCGGCGCGGGGCGGAATCGCGACGTCGGTCGGATTTCTTTCCGTCCTGATGGGGATTGGCGGGGGCACGTTCGGCGTGCCGCTTCTGACCCTCTTCAATCTTGCCGTGCATCGCGCGGTGGCGACGGCGGCGGGATTCGGTCTGATAATCGCCATCCCCTCGACGATCGGTTTCATCGTTTCGGGCTGGGGTGAGCCGCTGCGCCCGCCGTTTACGCTCGGTTATGTCAGTTTGCCGGCCTTCGCGATCATCGTGCCGATGACGGTGCTCTGCGCGCCCTATGGCGTGAAGCTGGCGCATTCGCTCAATCCGCGGCCGCTGAAGCTGCTTTTCGCGTTCTTCCTTGCGGTGACGGCGCTCAATATGCTGCGCAAGGCGCTCTATGGATGAATTCTTCGCCCGGGGCTGGGTGAAGTTTCCGCATGAGCCGGCGCTGGCGCGCTGGGCGGCCCATGCCGACGTCGCCGCGCGGGCGGCGGAGGCGGATGCGGCGAACGCTCGCTGGCGGCTTTGCGGCGGAACCTGGTTCGCCGGAGTGAACGCGCTGGAGAACGACAGCGTGGGGCGACTGCCGGGCGGCCCGCCGCTGACCGGAGCGGCGATCGACGCGGCGCTGGCGGCTGTCGGCGGCGGGTTCGCTTTCGACCGGGCGCAGGCTTCCGTGATCTACCCCGGCTATCCAAAGCGCGGCGAGGAGGAGAGCGAGGCGGCCTTTCGCTACCGGCGTCACCGCGACGCCGCGCATGTCGACGGACTGCACCGGGTCATGCCCGGGCGCCGGCGTATGGTGCGGGAGGTTCACGGCTTCATCCTCGGCTTGCCGCTGAACGAGGCGCCCGCGGGCGCTGCTCCCTTCACGATCTGGGAGGGAAGTCACCGGATCATCCGCTCCGCGCTCGCCGCCGTCCTATCCGGCGTTCCGCCGGAAACGTGGGCGCAGACCGATGTGACCGAAGCCTACCAAGCGGCGCGGCGGCTTTGTTTCGAGACGCTGCCCCGGGTCGAGATCGCCGCTGCGCCGGGCGAAGCCTATCTCGTTCATCGCCTCGCCCTGCATGGCGTCGCGCCATGGAGGGCGGGCGGCGCGCGGAGAGCTGTCGCCTATTTCCGGCCTGATCCGCACCCGTGCGCGGACTGGCGCTGGTGGCTTTCCGCCGCCTGACGGCGTTCAGTTCCTCAGGATCAGGCTGTCGCCGCGAAAGCTGGTCTCCTGCAACCGGCCGAGGAAACTCATGCCGAGGAGCGACGACTTGAGCTTGCCTTCCTCGGCCACCGCCGCGCGCACACTGCTCAGCCCGACTGCGCCGATGGCGACGCTCTCCAGGATCACGGGGGCGACGTGGCTGCGGCCGTTTGCGGTGGTCACCGGCTGGGTGAAGGCCAGATGCTCCGGGTCCAGGCCGGCCGCCGCCGCATCCTCGTAGGAAAGCAGGACGACCGAGGCGCCGGTGTCGACCAACATCCCGACCCGCGCGCCGTTCACCAGCGCCATCGCGCGGAAATGCCCGTCCCACGCCTTGCGCAGCTCCACTTCCCCGTCGTCGCGGGCGATGGCGATGGTCGGGCTCACTTCGCCCCGCACCCGGTCGAAGACCATCCGCGCCTCCTCCCGATAGGTGTAGGCGACGAGGAGCGCCGCGAACGCCGCGAGCCAGCCGACGCCCATCAGGGCCATCGGCCCGAGCCGGACCTCCCGCCGCCGGAATCCGTAGGCCAGGATGAAGACCAGGAGGAGTGCAAGATAGATCAGCTTCTCGCTCGACCCCTCGGCGCGGAGCGCGTCGGGGAAGGTCGCGGAAAGCTGCGCGATGACGATTGCGATCAGGGCGATCAGGGCGAGGGGCCAAAAAAGCATCAGGGCGCGCCGCTTGCTGGCTTCGGTCCCTGCATAGCTAGCATGCGCGCCGTCCGCGCCAAAGCGCTATCCCCCGTCGTTGAGTCGCGCCGCGCGGCCCCGGCGCGGGCGGCGGGTGAGTTGCGGCGCGCGCGTCGGTAACTCGAGGATCACCGCACGCCGCTCTTCGTGCGTAAGGCGCGACCAGTCGGCGATCTCCGCGCCCGTGCGATAGCAGCCGATGCAGAGACCGGTTTCCGGATGGATCACGCAGATGTTCCGGCACGGGCTCTCCACCTCGTCGCGGCGCCAGACGCGTCTGGACTCAGGGGTGCTCATGCGCCGGCCCGCAGGTGGCTCAGGCGGTCGAGCGCGCCCTGCAGGATGAACGCCGCCGCCATCTTGTCCACGACTTCGCCGCGGCGTTTGCGGGACTGATCCGCCTCCAGCAGCGTCCGCTCGACCGCGACGGTCGAAAGCCGTTCGTCCCAGAAGGTGATCGGAAGCGACGTCAGCCGCGAGAGATTGCGCGCGAATGCGCGGGTCGACTGGCAGCGCGGCCCTTCGGACCCGTCCATGTTGCGCGGCAGGCCGAGGACGAACCCGGTCGCCGCGCGAGGCTCGGCGAGGGAAAGCAGCGCCGCCGCGTCGACGCTGAACTTCGCCCGGCGAATCACTTCGGCGGGGCTGGCGACGCTGAGGCGCGTGTCGGAGATCGCGACGCCGATGGTTTTCGTGCCGAGGTCGAGTCCGAAAAGCGGCCGCCCGGGTTGGAGCGCCGCCGCGAATACGGCGATGTCGTCGGTCACCAGCGCGGCTTCGTCGGCCCCGGCGTTCAATTCAACTCGACGCCGTTCAGCAGCGCCGCCTCCTTCAGATAGGCGAGGCTGATCGCGCTCTCGGCGAAGATCGACGCGGCTTCGTCGTAAGCGGCGCGCACGGCCGCCGCGTCGCCGAGCACCCGGTAGGAGCGCATGAGCTTGCCCCACTCGTTGACGTCGGCTGCGTTCCCTTCTTCCTGAAGCCGCTCATGGAGCTGCGCGACCATCCCGCGGATCATCTCCTGCCGGTCGGCCGGCGCCATTTCAGCGGCGGCGGCGACCTCGTCGGAGGTCGGGCCCCGCTTATCCGCGGGCGGCGCGGTCTTCCGCCCGGTCGCCTCTCTCGGCGCGCCCTCGACCGCGGCCTCCAGCATCGCGAGCGCCGCGGGGTCTGCGGCGAAGGCGTCCCGCGCCTCGCGATAGGCGGCGTCGGCGTCTTTGCTCCGCCCCATCGCGGAATAGGAGCTGATCAGGCGCAGCCAGTCCTCCGGCCCGCCGCCTTCGGTGCGGAGCCTCGTGGCGAGCCGCTCGACCATGCCGGCGATCATCGCCGTGCGATCCGGCTGCGGCCCTTCCGCCGGCGTGGCGGCTTCGGCGCCGCCGGGCGCGGGCAGCGGGGCGGAGCCGTTTTCGAGCGCGACGAGCGCTGCGGGATCACCCTTGAACGCCTCCTTCGCGCGCGCCATCGCCTCCTGCGCCTTCGCGTTGTCGCCGAGAACGGAATAGGAGCGGATCAGTCGCTGCCATTCGGCCAGCGTCCCGCCTTCGGCGTCCAGCCGCTCGGCGAGGCGGTTCACCATGTCGGCGACCATGGCCTGACGGTCCGCGGGCGGCAGGGATCCGGCCGCGCTCATCTCTTCGCGCGTCGGGCCGGGAAGGTTGTCGCCGCCGCGCTGGCCGAGCCCGAGTGCGGCCATCTCCGCCTTGATCGGCGCGACCCAGGGCGCGTCGGGCGGGCTCTCGTCCAGCAACGCCGTCCAGATCGCGCCGGCTCGTTCGGGCGCGCCGTCCTGTGCGTGAAGCCGGCCGAGATAGTAGCGCGCCGAAGGGTTGGTCGGCTCACGCTTCAGAACCTGGAGAAGCGCCGCCTCGGCCTCGGGCGAGATATAGCCGCCGGCGGCGAGGATCATCGCCTCGGCGTAGCCCGCGTAGATATCGGCGTCCGCCGCCTCGCCGCGAAGTTCGATGAGCCGCTCGAATTGGGGCCAGGCCTCCTTGAAGCGAGCGAGATTCATCAGCGAGCGCGCGTAAAGGAAAATCCCCTGCTCATCGTTGGGCGCCTCCTTGAGGCGCGCCTCCAGCTGCGTCACGAGGCGCTCAAACTCTTCCGCGTCGGGGCCGGTCGGCGGCGCGGGTTCGCGCCCGGCCATCATCTTCTCGGCTTCCTGCTGGTTCGGCCGCATGGCTTCTCCACGACTGGAGAGCGGCATGTCGGCGGCGCCGGGCGCGCCGAGATTGCTGTAAAGCCAAGTGGCCGCGAGCGGCGCGGCGATGATCAGCGCTGCGGCGAGCCCGCGCGAAAGCGCCGGCGGCGCGGCTGCGGGGGCCTCGTCCGTCCGGCTTTCGGCGTCGGCGGCGAGGAGGCGTCGGGAAATCTCCAGCCGGGTCGCCTCGGCGTCCGCCTCCGTGACGACGCCGCGCGCCACATCGCGTTCGAGCTCCTTCAACTGGTCGCGAAAAACCTGCGCGTCATGCGCGGCGCGGGGCGCGGCGGCGGACCGGCTCGCCAGCAGCGGCCGGACGGCGACGAGGCCGGCGACGAGCGCGGCGGCGATGGCGATGATCCAGAAGGCCAAACCGGTCTCCGTCATGTTTTCCCGGATACACCTAAACCGCCGCCGCCGCGGCGGCAACGCGGCGAAGTCGCACTTTCGCCAAACCGGGCGCGATGTCGCGATCCGTCCCCGCGACGCCGTGTCGGCGCGTCAGGGGCGGCCCGGCCGGGCTATAGAGACCTCATCAGCACAGGGAAGGGCCGGTCCGCCATGAAACGCTATTCCGCATTCGCCGTGGCGCGCGAAGCTTTCGGTTATCACCAGGGCTGGCAGCGGGCCTGGGCGGCGCCCGAGCCGAAGCCCGAATACGATGTCGTGATCATCGGCGCCGGCGGGCACGGGCTCGCCACTGCGTATTACCTTGCGAAGAACCACGGCGTCCGGAATATCGCGGTGGTGGAGAAGGGCTGGCTCGGCGGCGGCAACACCGGGCGCAACACCACGATCATCCGCTCCAACTACCTTCAGGAGCCCTCGGCGGCGATCTACGAGCTTTCGCGCGGGCTTTACGAGGATTTGAGCCAGAAGCTGAATTTCAACGTCATGTTCTCGCCCCGAGGCGTGATGATGCTCTGCCAGACGGAGCATGAACTACGCGCGCTTCGCCGCACCGCCCACGCCAACCGGCTCGCCGGGATCGAGACCGAGATGGTGAGCCCGGAGAGGGTCAAGCAGCTCTGTCCGATCATCGAGATCTCCGGGCCTCGCTTTCCGGTTCTCGGCGGGCTCTGGCAGCCGCGCGGCGGCACCGCCCGCCATGACGCCGTCGCATGGGGTTATGCGCGGGCGGCCTCCGACCTCGGCGTTCATATCCTCCAGAAGACCGAGGTCACCGGGATCGATGTCGCGGGCGGCCGGGTCACCGGGGTCCAGACGACGCGCGGGCCGATCCGCGCCAGAAAGGTCGCGGCGATCGTCGCCGGCCATTCCGGAGTGATCGCCGATATGGCGGGTTTCCGCCTGCCCATCGAATCGGTGACGCTTCAGGCGCTGGTCTCTGAGCCGATCAAACCCTGCATGGACATCGTGGTGATGGCGAACACCGTCCACGGCTACATGAGCCAGTCGGACAAGGGCGAGATGGTGATCGGCGGCGGCGCAGACGGGTTCAACAACTACACCCAACGCGGCTCCTTTCATCATATCGAGGAGACGGTGCGCGCGCTGAAGGAGACCTTCCCGATGCTTTCCCGCCTCAAGATGCTCCGGCAATGGGGCGGGATCGTCGACATGACCGGCGACCGCAGCCCGATCATCGGCAAGGCGCCGGTCGAGGGCATGTTCCTCAATTGCGGCTGGGGCACCGGCGGGTTCAAGGCGATCCCCGGCTCCGGCTGGGCCACGGCCTCGCTGATCGCGAATGGCGAGGACGAAGTCGCCGGCCCGTTCGGCCTCGACCGGTTCCGCGAAGGCCGGATGATCGACGAAAGCGTCGCGGCGGCCGTCGCGCACTGAACCGCACGGGGTTCGTGCTCCGCCGTTTCAAGGGTGCGTCGGGCGAGACGCTTACACCGACACAGCGCCGCCACTATCTCCGTATAACCTCAGGTTGCGCGGGTGGGGAACGTTCTTCCTGCGCAGCGCGTTACGTAAGTCGCAGACTCAATGTGAGAGGAGATCGGGATGGCCCAAGGCGGCAATAATTCCAAGGCTTACATCATTGGTGGTCTGGTCATCGTCGTGGCCGTGATCGCCTATTTCGTCTACGGAGACGGGATGGCGATGCTCGACGGCGAAACGGACTCGGTCACCGTGGAGTCCGGTGAAACGACGACCGACGGAACCGATGGCGCCGAGGCGCCTGCAGAGACTGAGGGCGGGACGACCGCGCCCGCGGACGACAACTGATCGACACGCGGCGCCCGCCGTTGCGGCGGGCGCCGCGAGCGGCCCATTTGGTCGAAACTTGACCTGCACGGGTCGGGATTGCGTTGCGACCAGGGTCGGGCATGTGTCATCCACCATCCGCAACGGATGATATTCGTCGCGGCGGGCTTCCTTCCGCGACGATATTTTTGCGCGGAGAGGCCCAGCATGCTCCTTCTGACCTGCCCCCATTGCGGCGTCGCCGGTGAAGAGACCGAGTTCGCACCCGGCGGCGAGGCGCATATCGCGCGTCATGGGCCGGGTTCCGACGACAGCGCCTTCGAAGCCTATATGTTCGAGCGGACCAACCCGCGCGGCCCGCATTTCGAGCGCTGGCGCCACGCCTATGGCTGCGGCAAGTGGTTCCACGCCGCGCGGGACACCGTGACGCTGGAGGTCTACGGGACCTATCCCGCCAATGTCGCCGGTCCGCCGCAGGAGATTCTGGACAGGATTGAAAAGCGGAAGGCGAAATAGATGCCGCATCGTCTCAACCGGGGGGGGCGCCTGATCGACCGTGAAACGCCGGTCGCATACCGTTTCAACGGTAAATGGCTGCAAGGCTTCGCGGGCGACACGCTCGCCTCGGCGCTGCTCGCCTCGGGCCGCTCGCTGATGGGGCGATCGTTCAAGTATCACCGTCCGCGCGGCCTGGTGGCGGCCGGGGTGGAGGAGCCGAACGCGCTGATGACGGTGGGCGAGGGCGCGCGCGCCGAGCCGAACCAGCGCGCCACGATGACCGAGTTATTCGACGGGTTGACGGCGAAAAGCCAGAACCACTGGCCGAGCCTCGAATACGACATCGGCGCGCTGAACGCCGCGGCAGCGTCCGTCGCGCCGGTCTTTTCCGCCGGCTTCTATTACAAGACCTTCCTCTTTCCGCGCATCGCCTGGAAGCATCTCTACGAGCCTTTCATCCGCCAGACCGCCGGTCTGGGCCCGGCGCCGACCGAACCCGACCCGGACGAGTACGAGCATTTCCACGCCTTCACCGACGTTCTGGTGGTGGGCGCCGGGCAGGCCGGGCTGGCGGCGGCGCTGGCCGCCGGGCGCGCGGGCGCGCGAGTTCTGCTGGTGGAGCAGGGCGCGCATCCCGGCGGCCGGCTGCTGAGCGAGACGGATATCCGCATCGACGGACAGGACGGCGCCGAATGGACGGCGGCGCGGGTCGCGGAACTGGAGGCGATGGCGAACGTCACGATCCGCACCCGCTGCCAGGCGGCCGGGCTCTATGACCACGGCTATGCGTTGCTGAACGAACGCTGCGGCGATCATCTCGGCGTCTCGGACGGGCCGCGCCACCGGCTCTGGCGGGTCAGGGCGAAGCGGATCGTGATCGCTGCGGGCGCCATCGAGCGCCCGCTCGTCTTTGCCGATAACGACCTGCCGGGGGTGATGCTGGCCTCGGCGGTGCGCGACTATATCGCGCTCTGGGGCGTCGCGCCGGGGCGGGAGATCGTGGTTTTCGCCAATAATGACGACGCCTATCGAACCGCGATCGCGGCTTTCGAAGCCGGACTTCGCGTGCCGGCGATCGTCGACTCGCGCACCGAAGTCGCCGGTGCGCTGCCGGAACGGGCGCGCGCGCTCGGCATCGAGGTGCGCGCGGGCGCCACCGTGGTGAAGGCGGTCGGAGGCGGCGCGCTGAAGGGCGTGACCATCGCCCGGCGCACCGCCGACGGGCGTGTCGGCGGCGCGGTCGAGGAAATCGGCTGCGATTGCCTAGCGATGTCGGGCGGCTGGTCGCCGGTCGTGCATCTCTATTCGCATTGCGGCGGCAAGCTGGCCTGGGACGAGGCGCAGGCGATGTTTCGCCCTGCGCCGGAGCGGGGCGCGCCGACAGATGGCGAGGGCGCGGTGAACACCTTCGCCGCCGGGGCCGCGAACGGATTGCTCGGCGCCGCCGAAGGCATGGCGGATGGCTGGGCCGCCGGCGCGCGGGCGGCGGCGGAACTCGGGCGCGCGCCGGGCGCGGCGCCGGCGTCGGTGGTGGATGAGCCGGAGATGGCTCCGCTCGTCCCGCTCTGGTTCGCGCCGTCGGTCGGCCGCTACGCGCATGGAACGAAGCACTTCCTCGATTATCAGAATGACGTCACCGCAGCCGATATCGAACTTGCGGCCCGCGAGGGGTACGAGAGCGTCGAGCACGCCAAGCGCTACACCACGCTTGGGATGGCGACGGATCAGGGTAAGCTGAGCAACATCAACGGGCTCGCCATTCTCGCGAACAGCCTGAACACGCCTGTGCCGGAGGTCGGGACGACGACCTTCCGCCCACCGTATACGCCGATCTCCCTCGGCGCCATCGCGGGGAGGGACGCTGGCGCGCTCTTCAAGCCGCTCAGGCGCACGGCGATGCATGACTGGCATGAAGACGCAGGCGCCGACTGGGAGCCGGTGGCGGAATGGCGCCGCCCCTACTGCTATCGCCGCCCGGGAGAGACGCGCGAGGACGCGGTGATCCGGGAGGTGCTGGCGGTGCGGCGCGGCGTCGGCATGCTGGACGCCTCCACCCTGGGCAAGATTCTGGTGAAGGGGCCGGACGCGGGGCGTTTCCTCGATCTGCTCTACACCAACATGATGTCGACGCTGAAACCGGGTCGCTGCCGTTATGGACTGATGTGCAACGAGAACGGCTTTCTCTTCGATGACGGCGTCGTCGCCCGGATCGGCGAGGACGAGTTTCTCTGCCACACGACATCCGGCGGCGCCGATGGGGTGCATGGCTGGATGGAGGAATGGCTGCAGACCGAGTGGTGGGATTTCAAGGTTTTCACCGCCAATCTGACCGAGCAATACGCGCAGGTCGCGGTCGCCGGGCCGAAGGCGCGCGAGGTGCTCACCGGCCTCACCGATATCGACCTCTCGGCCGAAGCCTTGCCGTTCATGGCGCTTGCGGAGGGAGAAATCGCCGGCGTTCCGGCGCGTATCTACCGGATATCATTCAGCGGTGAACTTTCCTACGAGATCGCCGCGCCAGCGCATCGCGGTCAGGCGCTTTGGGATGCGATATGCGCCGCCGGCTCGGCGCATGGGATCACGCCCTACGGCACCGAGGCGCTGCATGTCATGCGGGCCGAGAAGGGCTTCATCATGATCGGCGACGAGACCGACGGCACGGTGACGCCGCAGGATCTGGGGCTGCACTGGGCGGTCTCGAAGAAGAAGGCGGATTTCATCGGCAAGCGCGCGCAGGAGCGCGCCTTTCTCGCCCGCGAAGGGCGAGAGGCGTTCGTCGGACTCGCCACCGAAGACCCGAAGCGGGTGCTGCCGGACGGCGCCTATGCGGTCGCCGACCCGGCGGCGTCGAAGCCGGAGGTGATCGGCCGCGTCACCTCGACCTACTGGTCGCCGACGCTGGACCGTTCGGTGGCGCTCGGTCTCATCCGGAACGGTCCGTCCCGGATGGGCGATGTGATCAGCTTTCCGGTCGGCGGCGGCGACGTTATCCGGGCGCGGATCGTCGACCCGGTCGCCTATGACAAGGAAGGGGCGCGGCAGAATGTCTGAACCGGTTACATCGACGCGAGACGCGGTCTTCGCCGGACCTGCGGCGACGATCCGCGATATGGGCGCCATCGGCATGGTGACGATTCGCGGCGACCTCGCCGACAGGGAGTTCGGGGCGGCGGTGGAATCTGTAGCGGGTTGCGCGCTCCCCGGGGTGCGGCGCTTTCAGGAGACTGCGGAGGGCGGGCTCGGCTGGATGGCGCCGGACGAGCTGTTGCTCGTCACCGGTTACGCCGCCGCGCCCGGCGCGGTGGGAGCGCTCAAATCCGTCCTGGCGGGGCGTCATCATCTTGTCGCCGACGTTTCCGACGCCCGTGCGGTCCTGCGCGTTGAGGGGCTGGGCGCGCGCGAGCTGATCGCAAGCGGCGCGCCGGTCGATCTCTCGCCCGATGCGTTCGGGCCGGGCGATCTGCGCCGCACCCGGCTCGGCCAGGTCGCGGCGGCGTTCTGGGCGGGGTCGGATGGGGCGTTCACCCTGATCTGTTTTCGCTCGCTTGGCGCATATGTCTTCGAATGGCTGGCGAACGCGGCGCGGAGCGGGGCGCGGCCAGGCGTCTTCTAAGCCATGCATGCGGCGCATGACCGCACTGCGGGATGGTGCGATGCAACATCGCTTGGGAGAGCCTATCTCACTGGCATCCGAGCGACGCCCAAATCCGGCGCGCCGCGATGTCAGGAGTTGAAGAGAATGACCGACTATAACTACCGGACGCCGACCGAGGCTGAGATTCGCGCGATTGAAATCCGCGCCCAGCGGATGCGCGCCGAAGTGACTCGCGCCGGCTTCACCGCCGCCTGGGGCTGGCTCCGCGCCCTTTTCACGGCGCCCGTCGCCCGCCCCGTCCGCGCCGACTGAACGCGCGGATGAATCCCTGCGGTCGGGGCTGACGCCCCGCCCGCTTTCCTTTCCAGACGACGCGCGCTAAGGCGCGGTCATGCCCCACCCGGACGACAAGCTGAGCCGCCATACCTTCCGCCTGCGCCAGAACCGGGGCCGGTGGATTTTTGCGAGTGCGAGCGGGCATGCGTTGCAGCGCACAAAATCGTCTGCAAGAGCTTTCGACGCCATCCGCGCGCCGAAGGGACGTGGGCGAACCGATGCGCCAATCGCATCCGGTTTGGCGGCGTTTGCGCGCCTCCGGCCCGCACGCGGCGCGGCGGCGATCGCCGCCGGGCTGGCTGGCCCGGATGGTTCGGCGCAAGCCGCGCCGCCGCGGACGGCCAACCCCGCGATACGCGCCGTCCGGCTACTCTGATGCGGCTGTTCGTGGACGCTTGCGCGCTCTTCCCGGTCGCAACGCGCGAAATCCTGCTCGCCTATGCGCGCGCGGACGGCTTCACGCCGCTCTATTCGGCGCGGGTGCTGGAGGAATGGGCGCGCGCCGCCGGCGCCAAACAGGGCGCGGCGGCGGAAATGCTGGCGCGCGGCGATATCGCGCTTCTTCGCGCGTGCTTTCCATCCGGCGAGATCAAGGGTTACGAGGCGCGGGAGCAGGAACTTGCGCCGCCAGATCCGGCGGACGCCCATGTGATCGCCGCCGCACTGACGGGGGGAGCGGAGGCGATCCTTACGTTCAATACCCGCGATTTTCCGCTGCGGCTTCTTCGCCCGCTCGGCGTCGGACGGCTCCATCCGGACGAATTTCTCGCCGCCGCTTTCGCGCGCGATTCCCAGCGGATGGAGGCGGCGATGCGTCCGATCGCGGCGATGGCCGAGGCGCGCGGCGCGTCCTTTCGCGCTTTCCTGAAGCGGGCGGCCTTGCCCCGTCTCGGCAAGGCCTGGGAAAGCGCCGCTCCCCCGACCGGCTGAAGGGGTGGAGTCAGTCCGCCTTCTCGACCGTTTCCGCCCAACCGACGGCGCGGGCGCGGATGGCCGCGATTCGCTCTTCCGTCGCAGGGTGGCTGGCGAGCCAGGCGACGCCGGACGGCCCCGGAGAGAGTTTGGCCAGCTTCTCGAACATCGTGATCTGCGGCCCGGTTCCGAACCCGGCCTTCAGCATCAGCGCCGAAGCGTATTCATCCGCCTGAAACTCGTCGCGCCGCGACAGTTTGGTCGTCAGCGCCGTGGTGAGGAAATGCGCGACATGATAACCGACGAAGGGGATGAACCGGCTCAACACCATGCCGAGCGCCATGCGCGCGGCGTTTTGCCCTGTCCAGTCGATCATCCTGCGACGCGCGTGGCCGCGCGCGACATGGCCAAGCTCATGCGCGACGACCGAGCCGAGCTCCCTGGCGGTGAACTCGCCGCGCCGGTAACGGTCGAAAAGGCCGGAAGTGATGAAGATGCGCCCGTCAGGCGCCGCCAGCCCGTTCACCGTCTCGGTCCGGTAGATATGCGCCTGCAGATGTTCGAGCCCGACCTGCCGGCCAAGCCTGCGGATCACCGCTTCAAGCTCGGGATCATCGATCAGCGTCGAATTGCCGTCGAGCTCGCGCTTCATCTTGCCGAGCGCCATGCGCCACATCAGCCAGCCCCAGAGCGCGGCGAGAAGCACGGGAAGGAGAATTCGTATCATGGCGTGAATATGTGCCCTCCGGCGCCGCTTGTCACGCGGCGGGGCGTCCTTGCGGGGCGCGATTCACGACGCGGAGCCGGGAAAGGCGAGAATGTCGCAATGACCGATAACGACGGCCGTCGCCGCAGTGCGGTCTGTCCGCCAGTCCCGCAGCGCAGCAGGCGAGAGCGCCGCGCGCACGCGCGCCGCCGTCGCGGCGCCGGTCGCCAGCGACTCGATCAGCGCCGCGTCGCGCGCGCGCGTCAGCCGCCAATCGCTCGCCGCCTCATGCACCGTGTAGCCGCTCCGCCGGAGCGCGTCAGCCAGATAGCGCGGCGCGTTGGGCCCGAGCGCCGGGCCGAAGCCCTTGTCGCGCGCCATGTCGCCGCGAAAGGCTTCGAGCGCCGCTGCCTCATGCCGGGGCGCCGGGCGCCAGTCCTCGCGCCCGTCATAGGTCAGCGCGGCGTAGAGCGGCGCGCGCGACGCGGCGAGGAGGGCGACGAAACGATCGATCCATGCGGCGGAGACAAGATCGAAAAACGCCGAAGCGGCGACCAGGTCCGGCGGGGGGAAGAAGGCGGCTTCGGGCCGCGCGGCGAGATCGACCGCGACCGTCTCGAGATCCGCGCCGGGCGGCGCCTGGTCGAGCAGCGCGGAATCATTGTCGAGGAGACGCCAGCGCGCCGCCGGCAGATGCGATCCCAGCGCGCGCCTTGTCGCCCCGCAGCCGCCACCGAGATCGGCGATGAGCAGCGGCCCGTCCCCCGCCCAGACCTTCACTCTCTCCAGCAGGGCCGGCGCCCGCGCCCGGTCGTCGGCGCCTGCGCGGAGCGTGAGCCAATCGACGGAAAAGCCGCTCACGCCGCCGACTTCAGCGCGGCGCCGAACGCGGCCCAGGTGGCGGTCCAGTCGTGTAAGCTCAGCGCGTGGGCGCGGGCGCGGTTTCCGGCCTCCCTCCGGCGTTGCGGGCTTTCGAGGAACCAAGCCAGCGCCGCCGCCATCGCGTCCGCGTCGCCCACGGGAACAAGGCGCAGCGCGCCCGCTGGGGCCGCCGCGCCCTCGGCCCCGATATCGCAGGCGACGACGGGGAGCGCGCGCATCATCGCCTCCGCGAACACCATGCCATAGCCTTCGTACCGGGAGGCGAGCGCAAAAATCGCCGCCCGGTCGTAAAGCCCGTCGAGAGCGGCGGGACCGAGCGCGCCGAGACGTTCGATCCGGCCGGCCAACCCCGCGTCGCGGATGGCGTCGCGAATGGCGGCGGCGGTCGCCGGGGCGCGATCCTCCGGGCCGGCGAAGACGGCCCGCCAGTCGAGATCGGGGCGCGATTCCGCCAGCCGGGCGAGCGCGGCGATCAGCGTGAGGTGGTCCTTGCGCGGCGTCAGCGATGCGACGGTGAGGATCGTCGGCGGCCCATCGGCGCCCCGCGCCGGCGGAGCAGGATCCAGCCCCGGCGATGCGACGGTCACGTTCTCATCCGCGAGCCCGAACTCCGCGATCAGCAGCGCTTTCGTCGCTTCACTGGCGGCGATGACGTGCGCGGCGCGGGCGAGGGCGGCGCGCTCGCTCTCGATCAGGTGGCGCGCGGTCTCCGGTTCGAGCCCGGTCTCCATCCCCAATGGATGATGGCAGAGCGCGAGCGGCGCGCGCGGCAGGGCCTCGATCAGTTCGGCCGGAAAGGCGCCGTAGGCGAGCCCGTCGACGATCACCGGCCCGTTTGCGGCGGCGATCAGCGAGGCGGCGGCGTCGAGTGCGGCCTGGTCGGGGAAGGGAAAGCCGCCCGGCAGCGCGAGCGGCGCAAGCGCGCCGCCGGAGGCCGCGATCACCCGCCGGGCGTATACATAGCCGCCGGTCGGGGTGTCCGGGTCGCCCGGAACCGCGAGGCGGGCGAGCGCCCTCAAAGCGCGCCTTCATACCAGGCGAGCGCGGCGTGGCTTTCGTTGAGCGTGATCCGGAGCCGCTCCACCCTGTCGCCGCCCGGGCCGAGCGCGCCGGAGCGCGCCGCCGCCACGATCTCGTCAAAGACCCATTTCGCCAGCCACTCGGTGGTGGTGAGCTCGCCCGGCAAGGTTTCGTCGAGGTCGGAATAGTTGATCTTCGCCAGCGCCGCCTTCAGCGCCTCGGTCGCTCGGCCGATATCGACGACGATTCGCTCGGGGCCAAGCTCCGCCCGATAGAAAGTCGCGTCGATCACATAGGTCGCGCCGTGCTTCGATTGGGCGGGGCCGAAAACCTCGCCCTTGAGCGAATGGGCGATCATGATGTGATCGCGGACCTGAACAGCGTACATCGGGCCTCACATGTAGCGAATGACTGTCGCCACGCCGGGCGCGTCGCGCGCGAGCAGGGCCGGCAGGCGGGTGGAAAGCTCTTCGAAGGCGACTTCGCTGTCAATCAGCGCGTCGAGCGCGGGATCGTCGAGCAGCGACAGCGCCTTCAGGAGCCGCCGGCGATGCGGCCAGCGGGGACGGCGGCTCGGGCTGACTGCGCTGACCTGGCTGGAGACGATGCTGAGCCGGCGCGAATGGAACGCCGCGCCGAGCGGAACCTCGACATCGCCCGCCCCATACCAGGAAAGTTCGACAAGCCGGCCTTCCTGCCCGAGGCGGCCGAGCGCCTCCGCCAGCCCCGCCGCCGTGGCGCTCGCGTGTATGGCGATGTCGAAGTTTTCGTCTTCGCGCGGGTCTGACGTGAAATTCACATTAAGTTCAGCGGCGATATCGGCGCGTCGCCTTATCGGGTCGCTCATGGTTACCTCTGTCCCCGGCATTCGCGCCGCGAGGCGCGCGACGAGGCAGCCGATCAGCCCGGCGCCGACGACGGCGATGCGGTCGCCGGGGCCGGCGCCTGCGTCCCAGAGCGCGTTGAGCGCCGTCTCCATGTTGGCGGCGAGCGCGGCGCGGCGGGGCGGCAGGCCGGGCGGTAGCGGGACGAGGTCGTCGGCCGGAAGCCGAAAGCGGGACTGATGCGGATGGAGCGCGAAGACATGACGGCCGATCAGGGCTTCGGGCCCGTCCTCGACTATACCCACCATGGCGTAGCCATACTTGACCGGGAAAGGAAAATTCCCCTCCTGATGCGGCGCGCGCATGCGCTGATGCTCGCTTTCCGGCACGCGGCCCTCATGCACCAGCCGTTCGGTGCCGCGCGAGATCAGCGACCACAGTGCGCGAATCTCGCACTCGCCGACGCCGATTTGGGTCTCGCGGAGCGCGGCCTCGCCGGGCGCGACATGCCAGAGCGCGCGCGGCGGCTTGGTTTCGGGGGATGTTCCAGTCATCCTCAAGCCATAACGCGCGGCGCGAAGCGGCGCACCAGAAAGCCGGCGAGATGAACAAGATTCTGCTGCACCCGGAAGCGGTCGGGCCGGTCGCGGCGCCGGTTGACTCGGAGCGGACCCCGGCCGGTCTGCAATCTGCTCGCGCGCTGACCAGACGGCGCGTCTTCGTCGCGGCGCTCAATCTTGTCACTCTGGGGCTGCTGGCGCTGGCGCTGTCCCGGATCTTCGGCGCCGGCGGCTGGAGCGCCGCGGATATCGTCATCTTCGTCAGCTTCCTCTTCGGTGCGCCGTGGACGATCATGGGGTTCTGGAACGCCATGATCGGGCTCTGGCTGCTGCATGGCGCGCGCCGCGGGCTGGCGGCGACGAGCCCGTTTCTGGCCGCAGGCGAAAGTGCGACGGCGCCCCGAACGCGGACGGCCATCGCCATGGCGCTGAGGAACGAGGACGCGGAGCGCGCGCTCGACAAACTTGTGAAGACGAAGCGAAGCCTCGATGCGGCCGGGTTTGGCGGCGGCTTCGACATCTTCGTTCTGTCCGACACCGACGACCCCGTGCTCGCGGCGGCCGAGGAGGCGGCGTTCGAGCGGCGCAGGGCGGCGCTCGGCCCCGGCGCGCGCTATCGCAGAAGGGCGCGCAACACCGGCTTCAAGGCCGGCAATCTGCGCGACTTCCTGCGTCGCTGGGGCAGGGGGTACGAATTCTTCCTGCCGCTCGACAGCGACAGCCGGATGTCGGGCGCGGCGATCCTGCGCATGGTCCGGATCATGGAGGCGCATCCGCGCCTCGGCATTCTTCAGTCTCTGGTCGTCGGCGCGCCGGCGACGAGCGCTTTCGCGCGGATCTTCCAGTTCGGCATGCGCGCGGGGATGCGCAGTTTCACCATGGGCGCCGCGTGGTGGCATGGCGATTGCGGCCCCTATTGGGGGCACAACGCCCTGGTGCGCGTCGCGCCCTTTCGGGCGAAATGCGCGCTTCCGGCGCTGCCGGGGGCGGGACCGCTGGGCGGTCATATCCTCAGCCATGACCAGATCGAGGCGGCGCTGATGCGGCGCGCGGGCTTTGAAGTGCGCGTCATGCCGGTGGAGACCGAGAGCTACGAGGATAATCCGCCGACGCTTTTCGACTTCACGCAGCGTGATCTGCGCTGGTGTCAGGGGAACATGCAGTATTGGCGCCTGCTCGGGCTCAAGGGGTTGAAGCCGATGAGCCGGTTCCAGGTTTTCGCCGCGATCATGATGTATTTCGGCGGGCCGGCCTGGATGCTGATGACCGCCGCCGCGGTCGCCAAAATCAACGAGCGCGATTATGCGGATATCGATTTCGCCTTCGCGATCCCGATGTTCCTGGTGATGTTCGGGGTTTCGCTTTTCCCGAAGATCGCCGGCTGGATCGACATCGCGCTGAGAACGGGCGGCGCAGCCGCTTATGGCGGGCGGGGGCGGTTCATCGCGGGGGCGGTGACGGAAACCCTGTTTTCCATGTTGCTTGCGCCGATCGTCGCCTTTCGCGTGACGATCTTCCTCGGCGGGCTAGCCTTCGGGCGGCGCGTCGGCTGGTCGGGCCAGCAGCGGGACGCGCGCCGTCTGAGCTGGACGACGGCGATCAGAGGGCTTTGGCCGCAGACCCTGTTCGGCGGGGGGCTGGCTGGGATCATCGCGCTCGGCGCGCCCTCGGCGTTGACCTGGGCGGCGCCGGTGCTCGCCGGGCTCTGCCTCGCCATCCCTTTCGCGGTCCTGACGTCGCATCCGGCGCTTGCCCGTTTCGCCACCCGCGTCCGTCTTTGCGCGATTCCGGAGGAATACGCGCCTGCTCCGGCGCCCGTTGCGCGAGCGGCCGCCTGAACGCATCGTCCCGCTCGTCGCGGGCGGGGCTGGACCCCCCAGTTCGGAAGTTCTCCGGCACAGGGATGGGATCGGCATCGCCCGCCCGTTCAGGAATAGATGGGGCTTCTGCTCAACTTCGCCCCGTCCGGCGACCAAATGCGCGAGCTCTGCGCGAGTCCCGCCCGTTCAGGGTGCGTAGGCCGCGCCGAGAGGCTCCAGCCGCACGCCCGCGCGGAGCCGTTTCCAGGGCAGGCTGGCCGGGCTGACCGGCATCGGCCCCGGCGCGGCGGCGGTAAGGATCGTCTCCGCGATCGGATCGAAATCGGCGCGAAAATGCACCGAGCTTTTCACGCAGAGGATTGCGGCCTCCTTCGGCTCGATCCCGACCTGCCGAAACATCGCCTGGTCGGCCATCTGCGCTTTGGCGGAGACGACCACGATGCGCACGCCATCGAGCACTAGGCAGGCCGAGGGGCCCATCTGAACCTCCTGCCCGCCATGATAGGGGCCGGGGCAGACAAAGCGTCCGTCGGAAAGCGCCTCGACCTCGAATTCCGTTTCCAGCGGCGTATCGCCGGGAATGCGTGATTTAGCGCCGAGCGAAAGCCGGACGCGGGCGCCGACGCCGGCCTCATGCGCCGCCGCCGCCGCCGCAGGGTCGTAGATCGAACCGATGGCTGGGCCGGGCGCGCCCGGCAGCGCGCGCGCCATATCCGCCGCCGCCGCACGGAGCGCGCGGACCATGCCCATCGTGTCGCTGTCGCCGCCGGCGCCGGGGTTGTCCTGGCTGTCGGCGATCACCACCGGCCGGTTCGCGGTCCGGGCGATGCGGATGGCTTCGGCGACCGCCTCGTCAGGGCCGAAGACGCGGCCGGTGAAGCGGGGCTCCGCTGCCACGACTGCGGCCATCAGCGCGTCCGCGTCCACTTCGGCGGTGTCGCCATATGCGGTCACGGCCGCGCCGCAATCGGCGAAGTCCGCGGCCGGAAAGCCCATGTTCAGGCTCATCGGCCAGTCGCCTTCGCACGCCTCCATCTGCGCGTAGAGCCCGTGCGCCGGCTCCATGTCAGTGCATTGCCAGGCGATCGGCAAGAGATAGGGCGCCTGGCGGAACGCTTTCAAAGGGCGCGCCGCGCCGTCGATCAGTCGGCCGAGCGCCCGGGCGGCGCGCGCGCCGGTGGCGTTCATATCGACATGCGGATAGGTGCGGTAGGAGACAAGGAGATCGGCCTCCTCGACCATTCGGGCCGTGACGTTGGCGTGGAGGTCGAGGCTGGAGATGATAGGGACATCCGGCCCGACCAGCGCGCGGACGCGGGCGAGGATCTCGCCCTCGCCGTCGTCGCGATGCGTCGTCACCATCGCGCCGTGCAGGTCGAGATAGACCCCGGCGAGCGGCAACGCCGCCTCGATCCCGGCGAGAAGCTTGCCTGTAATCGTCTCGAACGCCTCCTCCGTCACATGCGCGGAGGGGGAGGCGGCGGCCCAGACGGTCGGGATCACCTCCCAGCCGGCGGTCTCGCCATACGCCAGCGCGCCGGCGAAGCCGACATTCACTCCGCGGAGCGCCGCGACGGCGGCTTCGCCCTCGAAAACGCCGCCGGCGCCGCCGCCTTCGGTGAAGCATGCAAGCGTCGCCGGGCTCGGCGCGAAGGTGTTCGTCTCATGAAGGAAGCCGCCGATGGCGACGCGGGGCGGTCTCGTCGAGGAGTTCATGCTTTCACCAATCCGCACCAGGAGGCGATGAAGAGCGCCATCACCTCGGTTGAACGTTTGACCGAGTCGAGATCGACCCGCTCGTCGAATCCATGGATGTTTTCCGCGATCGGCCCCCAGCAGAGTGCCGGCATCCCGTGGTAGAGTCCGTAGAACCGCGTGTCGGTCAGCGCGGTCATCAGCCGTTCCTCGGGCGCCGGCGCGCCGAAGACCGTGGAGAAGGCGTCGGCGAACACCGACTCCGGCTCCTCGGCGTTCTCAAGCACCCAGCCTTCCGCCAGAAAGCCGTTCCAGACGACTTCAGGCGGGTTCTCCCGCAGGAACGGGTCGCCTGAGGCCGCCTGTGCGACGCAGCCCTGTATCTCCGCCTGCGCGTCCTCGATCCTGGCTCCCGGCAGGATGCCGATGCGGCAATCGACATCGCACCACGCCGGAACCGATGAGGGCCAGTCGCCGCCGGAAATGACGCCGGGATTGAAGTTCAGCGGATGATCGACATGCGCGTAAATCGGATGCGCTTTCGCGCGTTCGTTCCATTCGGCCTCCAGCCCCTGAAGCGCTTCCACCATCCGCATCGCGGCGGTGATGGCGTTGGATCCGGTCCCGGCCACGGCGACATGGGTGGGCCGGCCACGCACCCGGAGACGAAACCAGAGCACGCCGACCTGGGCGCGCGTCAGACAATGGTCGCCCGGCTCCGGTATGAGCACGCAGTCGGCGCGATAACCCCTTTGGCAGGCGGAGAGCGCACCGAGACCGGTGCTCTCCTCCTCGATCACCGACTGGAGATGCACCGGCGCCGCAGGCGCGTAGCCGGCGGCGCGGATCGCGTCGAGCGCGAAGAGCGCGCCGACGAGTCCGGATTTCATGTCGCCGGCGCCGCGGCCATGCATCCAGCCGTTCCTGATCGCGGGTTCGAAAGGCGGCGTCGTCCACATCTCAAGCGGACCCGGCGGCACCACATCGACGTGGCCCTGAAGAATCAGCGACCGGCCAGTCGCCGTTTCCGGGCGCCATGAGCCGACAACGGTGCGGGCGCGCGAAAAATCATGCGTGACCGGACCGAAGCCGGGAAGGGGGGCGAGCGCCGCCGGGTCGATCGTCCAGGCGTCGACGGCGTAGCCGCGTTCGCGGAGCGCGGCCTCCATCATGTCCTGCGCCGGGGCCTCCTGACCACGGACCGAGGGGATCGCGACCAGCTCCGCGAGAAACCGGGTCTGCGCCTCGAATCCCGCTTCGACAGCGCGCCTGATCGCCGCGTTCGCCCCGGAATCGGGGGGCTTCATGCTCGTCATGGCGTATCCTCCGCAGACGAATTTCTACCGCAGTCATGGGCTTGCGGGATTGAATCCGAGGTTTGTTGACAACGCTTAAGTCGTGCGGCCATCCTTTGTAAAGAAACGGAAAAAGAACACGGCCCCCGACCCGGTTGTTCGGGTCGAATATCCAACGGAGAGAGAGTTTCAAATGAACAATAAGACAAGATCGAATCCATGGAGTGGTCTGCAAAGCGTGCTGGGTAACGCCGCGCGCTTGTCCGCCGCCGCCGCGGTCGGCGCCTTGCTGCTCGGAACCGCCGCGCAAGCGCAGACGATCCGGGCGGTGAAACACTCCGCCCTTCGCGTGCTCGACCCGATCATCACCACCGCCTACATGTCGCGCAACCATGGCTACATGGTCTACGACACGCTGGTGGCGATGGATGAGAACTTCGAGGTCCAGCCCCAGATGGCGAGCTGGGAAATCTCCGAAGACGGTCTGACGTATACGTTCACGCTCCGCGACGGGCTGAAGTTCCATGACGGCGCGCCGGTCACCGCCGAGGACGTGATCGCCTCCATCAAGCGCTGGGGCGAGCGTGACGGCATGGGCCAGAAGCTGATGGACTTCGTCGCCGACATGTCCGCGGACGGCGACAACGTGATGGTCATGACGCTGAAGGAGCCTTACGGGCTGGTGCTCAACAGCCTCGGCAAGCCCTCCTCGAACGTTCCTTTCATCATGCCGAAGCGCCTGGCCGACACGCCGTCGACCGAGCCGGTGGCCGAGCAGATCGGCTCCGGCCCGTTCCGCTTCGTCGAGGACGAATTCCAGCCGGGCGTCATCACGGTCTATGAGAAATTCGAGGATTACGTGCCGCGCGACGAGCCCGCGAGTTGGGCCGCCGGCGGCAAGGTCGTGAAGGTCGATCGCGTCGAATGGGTGGTGATGCCCGACGATCAGACCACGCTCAGCGCGCTCCAATCCGGTGAGATCGACTACTGGGAAAGCCCGCCTTCGGATCTTCTGCCGATTCTTCAGGGCAGTCCCGACCTTACTGTCAAGAACCTGAACCTTCTCGGATATCAGACCATCATGCGGCCGAACTTCCTGCATCCGCCGATGGACAACAAGCTGATCCGGCAGGCGGCGTTGGAGGCGCTGAACCAGCAGGACTTCATGGATGCGATGATCGGCAACCCCGAACTCTATCAGCTCTGCGGCGCGATGTTCATCTGCGGTACGCCTCTGGAAACCGATGTCGGCTCCGCCGATTTCGTGAACGGCACCGGCATGGACAAGGCGAAGGCGCTTCTGGAGGAAGCCGGCTATGACGGCACGCCGGTGGTCATCATGCACCCGACCGATGTCGCGACGCTGCGCACGCAGCCGGTCGTCGCGGCGCAGGCGCTGCGCGATGCTGGTTTCACGGTCGATCTTCAGGCGATGGACTGGCAGACCCTTGTCGGAAGACGCGCCAGCCAGGCCCCGATCGCCGATGGCGGCTGGAACATGTTCTTTACCAACTGGGTTGGCGCGGATGTGTTCAACCCGATCGTGAACAACATGGTGAACGGGCGCGGCCCGGAGAATGGCGGCTGGTTCGGCTGGCCTGACCTCCCGAAGGCGGAAGAGCTTCGCGACGCCTACGCCCGGTCCACCGATCCCGCGGAGCAGAAGAAGATCGCGGAGGAGCTTCAGGCCTTCGGCTATGACGAAGTGATGTATGTTCCGATCGGCCAGTACATCGTGCCGAGCGCATGGTCCAACAAGCTGGAAGGCGTGCTGGATGCGCCGGCGCCTCTGTTCTGGAACATCTCGAAGACGGAATAGCCGCCTCGCCGGTTCTGCGGCCCGTCCCTGACGGGGCGGGCCATCTCCCTGAATTGGAGGCGCGCGATGCTCAGATATATCATCGGCCGTATACTCGCCGCGATCCCCGTCATGGGTTTCGTCGCGCTCTTCGTCTTTCTCCTGCTGCGGCTGACGCCGGGCGATCCGGCGGCGATCATCGCCGGCGACGCGGCGACGCCCGAACAGCTTGAGCGCATACGCGAGAGCCTCGGCCTGAACGACCCGCTGCATGTCCAGTTCATCACCTGGATCGGCAACCTGCTGCAGGGCGATTTCGGCAAATCGGTGCTGTCCGGCAAGCCGGTGATGGAGATGATAAAGGGCCGGTTGGACCCGACGATCAGCCTCGCGCTCACGACGATGTTCCTTTCGATCGTCATCGCGGTGCCGCTCGGCGTCGTCGCGGCATGGAAGCAGGGGACGCTGATCGACAGATTCGTCATGGCGATCTCGGTGCTGGGCTTCTCGGTGCCGGTTTTCGTGATCGGCTATATCCTGATCTCGATCTTCGCGCTCGATCTGAACCTGTTCCCGGTGCAGGGCTTCAAGTCGATCTCTGAAGGGCTCGGCCCGTTCGCCGCCCGGATCACGCTGCCTACAGTGACGCTGACGCTGCTCTATATCGCGCTGATCGCGCGGATCACCCGAACCTCGATGCTGGAGATCCTCGGTGAGGACTACGTGCGCACCGCCCATGCGAAAGGGCTGAGCGACCATCGGGTTCTGATGCGTCACGCGCTCCGGAACTGCGCGGTGCCGATCGTCACGATCATCGGGATCGGCTTCGCGCTGATCGTTTCGGGCGTCGTCGTCACGGAGACGGTGTTCAATCTGCCGGGGCTTGGGCGGCTGACGGTGGATGCGGTGCTGGCGCGCGATTACCCGGTGATCCAGGCGGTGATCCTGCTGGCTTCGCTGGTCTATGTCGTCATCAACCTGCTGATCGATATCGCCTATGTCTTTCTCGATCCGAGGATCCGTTACGCATGAGCGAAGAAGCCGTATTCAACGCGCCGGCGAAACCATCTTCCTTCGGGCAGGCGCTGGGAATCCTCGGCTCCAGCAAGATCGTCGCGATCGCGTCCGCGCTGCTTATCATCATCATCCTCGTCTCGATCTTCGCGCCGCTGATCGTGCCGCATGATCCCGTCCGGCTGAACCCGAGCCAGAGATTGAAACCACCTTCGGCGGAATATCTTGTCGGCACCGACGCCTACGGCCGCGATCTGCTTTCGCGGGTGATCTATGGCGGGCGAATCTCGCTCGTCGTCGGGCTTGGCGCGGCGATCGCGGCGGTGGCGCTCGGTCTCGTCATCGGGCTGGCCGCCGGGTTCTTCCAGCGTCTCGACGCGGTGGTGATGCGGATCGTCGATGGGCTCATGGCGATCCCGAGCATCCTGCTCGCCATCGCCATCGTGTCGCTCTGGGGCGCGTCGCTCTGGACGGTTCTCGTCGCGATTACGGTTCCCGAGGTGCCGCGCGTGGTGCGTCTGGTTCGCTCGGTCGTGCTTTCCGCGCGCGAGGAGCCTTATGTCGAGGCGGCGATCGCCGCCGGCTCGTCCACATGGCGGATCCTGGTCCGCCATCTTCTTCCGAACACGATCGCGCCGCTGATCGTTCAGGGCACCTATATCTGCGCTGCGGCGATCCTGGTGGAGGCGATTCTCAGTTTTCTCGGCGCCGGCATCAACCCGGAGACGCCGACCTGGGGCAACATCATGGCCGAGGGGCGGATCTATTTTCAGATCAATCCAGGCATCATCCTCTGGCCGGGGCTCGTCGTCTCGATCACGATCCTCGCCATCAATCTCGTCGGCGACGCGGTGCGCGATGCGCTGGACCCGCGAATGGCGAAACGGGGGATCGACCGATGAGCGACGCGCTTCTCGAAATCCGCGATCTCCGGATCGCGCTGGACGGCGACTCGGCGGCGGAGGTGGTCAAAGGCGTCTCGCTCAGCATCCAGCCGGGTGAGACGATGTGCCTGGTCGGCGAATCCGGCTCCGGCAAATCGCTGACCGCGCTCGCGACGATGGGGCTTCTGCCGAGTGCGCTGAAGGCGACGCAGGGCGAGATTCTGCTGAAAGGAGAGAACCTTCTGGCCGCTTCCTCGTCCCGGCTTCGGGGCCTGCGCGCCAGCGCGATGTCGATGATCTTTCAGGAGCCGATGACGGCGCTGAACCCGGTTCACCGTGTCGGCGAGCAGATCGCCGAGGTGCTTGAGGCCCATACGAAGCTGGACCATCGTTCTTCCCGGCGGCGGGTGATCGAGATGATGGAGGAGGTGCATCTTCCATCGCCCGAGAGCCTTTACGCCAGCTTCCCGCACCAGCTCTCGGGCGGTCAGCGCCAGCGCATCATGATCGCGATGGCGCTGGTGTTGCGGCCACAGCTTCTGATCGCGGACGAGCCGACGACCGCGCTGGATGTGACGACGCAGAAGCAGATCCTCGCGCTGATCCGCGAATTACGCGAAACCACCGGCGCGGCGGTTCTCTTCATCACGCATGACATGGGCGTCGTCGCCGAAATCGCCGACAACGTGACGGTCCTGCGCCTTGGCGAAGTGCAGGAGACGCGCCCGGTCGGCGAGTTGC
This sequence comes from Pikeienuella piscinae, assembly GCF_011044155.1. Lineage (NCBI taxonomy): Bacteria > Pseudomonadati > Pseudomonadota > Alphaproteobacteria > Rhodobacterales > Paracoccaceae > Pikeienuella > Pikeienuella piscinae. Next base: position 1,326,935 of record NZ_CP049056.1, on the reverse strand, counting down.
TGCGCACGCCACGCACCGAATACAGCCGGCAGCTCTTGCGGGCGGTGCCGAACCTCACGCCGCGCGCGCCGCGCCCGGTCGTTGATGCGCCCACCGTGCTGGAGACGAAGGGCCTCGGGAAGGTCTACGGCGCCCCCGGCTGGCGCGGAAAGGGCCGCGAGGTGGTGGCGGCGAAGGGCGTCGATCTTTCGTTGCGGCAGGGCAGGACGCTCGGCATCGTCGGCGAATCCGGTTCCGGCAAGTCCACCGTCGCGCGCTGCATCGTCCGGCTGATCGACCCGACGGAAGGCTCGATCAGGATTTCGGGCGAAGAGATCGCGACACTCGGCCAGAAGGCGCTCAAGCCGCACCGGAAACGCGTGCAGATCGTGTTTCAGGACCCGTTCCGCTCTCTCAACCCGCGGATCGAGGTCGGCGCGTCGATCACCGAGGGGCCGACGAATTTCGGCGTGCCGCAGAAGGAGGCGATGAAGCGCGCACGCGAGCTGCTGGAGCTTGTCGGCCTGCCGGCCAGCGCCGTGGACCGCTTCCCGCATCAGTTCTCCGGCGGCCAGCGCCAGCGCATCGCCATCGCGCGCGCTCTGGCGATGGACCCCGATCTTCTGGTCGCCGACGAGGCGGTCTCCGCGCTCGACGTCTCTGTTCAGTCGCAGGTGCTGGATCTTCTTGCGGAGATTCAGGAGCGGCTGGGCGTCGGGCTCCTGTTCATCACGCACGATCTGCGGGTCGCGGCGCAGATCTGCGACGACGTGATGGTGATGCAGAAAGGCGAGGTGGTCGAATACGGCCCCGCAGCCGAGGTTCTTGGCGCCCCGCGCAACGACTATACTCGCGCGCTTATCGACGCGGCGCCGGGGCGCGACTGGGATTTCGCGCGTTTCCGCCCAGTGGCGGAAGCGTCCTGAGACCGAATGGAGCAGAGAATGAAGATCGCTGAATTGCCTTTCGACGTGGAGGCCATGCTGAAGGGCCTGAGAGTCTGGGTGGAGACGGAAAGCCCAACCTTTGTTCCCGCCGCCGTGAACCGGATGATGGATGTCGCCTCACGCGATCTGGCGCTGATGGGCGCGACGATCGAGCGGATTCCCGGCCGTATGGGCTGGGGCGACTGCGTGCGCGCCCGGATGCCCCACACGCGCCAGGGTGAGCCGGGCGTGCTGATCATGGCGCATCTCGACACCGTGCACCCGATCGGGACGCTGGAGGCGCTGCCCTATCGGCGTGAGGGCGACCGCGCCTACGGGCCGGGCATCTGTGACATGAAGGGCGGGACGTATCTGAGCCTCGAGGCGCTCCGCGTCCTCGCGCGTGTCGGGGTGGAGACGCCGCTGCCGGTCACCATCCTGCTGACCAGCGAAGAGGAGATCGGCACGCCCTCCGCGCGCGATCTGGTCGAAGCGGAGGCGGCGCGGCAGAGATACATCCTGGTGCCCGAGCCGGGCCGGGAGGGCGGCGGCTGCACGACCGGGCGCTACGCCATCGCCCGCTTCAACATCGCCACCGACGGCAAGCCGAGCCACGCCGGCGCGCAGCTTTCGGCGGGCCGCTCGGCGATCCGCGAAATGTGTCGGCGCATCATCGAGATCGAGGCGATGACCGGCGAGGATTGCACGTTCTCTGTCGGGGTCCTGCACGCCGGCACTTGGGTGAACTGCGTCTCCTCGCGCGCTGAGGCGGAGGTGCTGTCGATGGCCAAGCGACAGGAGGATCTCGATGCAGGCGTGGCGAAGATGCTGGCGATGGCGGACGCCGACGCGGAGGTGGCGTTCCATGTTTCGCGCGGCGTCACCCGCCCGGTCTGGGAGCCGAACGGAGAAACGATGGCGCTTTACGAGATGATGAAGGGCTTCGCGGCCGAGCTTGGCATCGAAAGTTACCATGAAGCGTCCGGCGGCGGCTCCGACGGCAATTTCACCGGCGCGCTCGGGTTCCCGACGTTGGACGGGCTCGGCGTCGAAGGCGCGGGCATCCATACGCTGAACGAGCACATCAATGTCCCGACGCTCGAATCCCGCGGGCGGATCATGGCCGGGATGCTGGCGACGCTGGCGGACTGACCGAGGCGGACGCCGCGAGAGCGCCTTCCAAGCGGCCGGGCTGGATCACCAGAGCGGCTCCGGGTTCACGGTCGAGACATGGGCGGAGACGACCTTCCAGCCCAGATCGGGAAAGCGCACCCAGGTCTGGCTTTGCCGTCCGACGATATCCCGGTCGCGCACCTGGAATTCGAGATTGACGCTGGCGAAATCCCGGCCGAGGGTCAGGATTTCAAGCCGGCGGCGCGCCCCTTTCAAGCCCGGTCCGGGCGGTCGTGCGGTCCGGTGGCGATGGATTTCGTCGAATCCGTAGCCGTTCTCGTGCATCGCATAGCGGATCGTGTGCGGGCTGCGCCAGAACGTGTCGTCGAGAACGCCGACGTCCTTCTCGACCAGCGCGGTCTCGTAGCGTTCGAAGAGCTGGCGGATCTCCTCCACGACTTCGGGGATGTTCGCCGTCCGGTCCGGGGTGGTCATCGCTGATCCTCCAAGGCTTGCGCGACGGCGGCGAGGGTCATGTCCGCGCCCCGCGCGCCGATGATCGAAAGGCCGACGGGCGCGCCCTCCGCCTCGCCGAGAGGCAGGCTGAGTTGTGGATGCCCCGCAAGGCCGCCATGCGCGGCGAGACAGTTGATCCGGTCACGCGCCCGGTCGAGAACGGGGAGCGGCTGCCCCCGGAGCGGCGCGACCGAGGGCGTGGTCGGCATGCAGAGAATCGCGTCGCCCGAGAGCAGATGCGCGAGCCGCCCCCGCGCCTCGTCGCGCATCAGGGCCGCCCAGGCGAGATCCGCCTTCTCGACCATCGATCCGGCCAGAAGCGAACGGGCGACAAGAAAGGCGAAGCGCGGGTTTTCCTGTTCGACCCAGGGTTGGAAGGTCTTCCATGCTTCCGCCATCTGGAGAGTGCGCTGCGCGCGCCCCCAGACCGAAAGCCCCTGTGGCGCGAGCAGGTCTTCGCGCACCGAGCCAAGTAGCGCGCCGAGCCGCTTGACCGCGGGCGCGAGTGCGTCGCGCACCGCCTCGTCCGCGAAACCGAACGCATCGACGGCGACGATCAACTCGTTCGGCAGGGCGGTGGGCGGCCGCTCATCCAGCATCGCCTGGCTGACGGCGAGGAATGTGGCGGCGTCGCGCGCGAACCATCCGGTGGTGTCCGAACTCGGCGCTTGCGGGGCCATCCCCTGCAGCGGCAACCGTCCATGGGTCGGACGGATGCCGTAAAGGCCGCAGAAACTGGCGGGAACGCGGACCGAGCCGCCGGTGTCCGTTCCGAGCGCAGCGTCGCAAAACGCCTGCGCGACAGCTGAAGCTGAACCGGAGGACGAGCCGCCCGGCACGCGGTCAGGCGCACGGGGATTCAGCGGCGTTCCATCATGCGCGTTCTCACCCAGAAGTCCGAGCGAAATCTCATCAGTGATCGTCTTGCCGACAAGGGTCGCGCCCGCGTCCAGCAGCTTCTGCACCGCCCACGCGTTTTTCGTCGCCATCGGGTGGGTGCGCGCCCAATCCGGATTGCCGGCGCCAGTCCGCGCGCCGGCGACATCGAACAGATCCTTCGCGACGAAAGTCCTGCCGCGGAGCGGCCCGTCCGGGGCGCCTTCGACCCGGATATCGGCGCCTGGCGCGAGGAAGTTGCTTCTGGACGGCATCTATGCCCCGCGTTCGGAAAATGTTGCGACCGGGCGGAAGCCTAATCACTCATTTCGCCGAGACCAAGCCATATGGAGAAAACACCGGGCGAGGGCGGCGCTGAGCGTCGCCGCGCCCGAAGCCCCGACACGCGGTCGCGCCGGCCGCAGGCCTCGGGTCAGAGCGGACGTTTCAGCCAACGTGAGATCACGCCGATGATGCCCTCGCGGAACAGGAGGACGCCGAGCACGAAGATGATCCCCTGAATCACCATCACCCAGGCGCCAAAGGTCGCGAGATAGTTCTGCATCGTTACGATCACTGCGCCGCCCACCAACGGGCCGAAGACGGTGCCCATCCCGCCGAGCAGGGTCATCAGCACCACTTCGCCCGACATCATCCAGTGTACGTCGGTCAGGGAGGCGAGCTGGAACACCTGGCTTTTCGTCGCTCCCGCCAGCCCGGAGAAGGTGGCGGACAGGACGAACACCATGAGCTTGTAACGGTTTACGTTGTAACCCAGTGAAATCGCGCGCGGCTCGTTCTCGCGGATCGCTTTCAGCACCTGGCCGAAGGGCGAATGGACGATGCGGTAGAGGAAGAGGATACCGCCGAAAGTCACGGCGAGCACGAAGAAGTAGAGCGAAATGTTGCTTTCGAGCGAGATGAGCCCGAAGAGCGCGCCGCGCGGGACGGACTGGATGCCGTCCTCGCCGCCGGTGAACGGGACCTGCAGGGCGAAGAAATAGACCATCTGCGCGAAGGCCAGCGTGACCATGGCGAAGTAGATGCCCTGCCGGCGGATCGACAGCGCGCCGATCGCCAGCCCGAGAATCGCCGCCGCCGCCGTGCCGCAGAGCACCGAAAGCTCTGGTGTCAGGCCCCAGACCTTGGCGGCGTGCGCAGCGACATAGCTCGCCCCGCCGAAATAGGCCGCGTGACCGAACGACAGCAGCCCGCCGAAGCCGAGCAGCAGGTTGAACGCGGCGGCGAAAAGCGCAAAGCACATCACCTTCATCGCGAAGACCGGATAGACCATGAACGGCAAGACGAGAAGAAAGACCAGCAGCACGGCGAAGATCGCCTTGTGGAGCGTGGGCATTCCCGCGGCCTGCGGCGTGGGGGGCGCGATCATGGCGCCGACATCGGCGTTGGTATCCTGCACAGCCATTACGCGGTCCTCCCGAACAGACCTTCGGGTTTTATCAGCAGTACGATCGCCATGATGACGAAGATCACCACGGCCGAGCCTTCCGGATAGAACACCCGCGTCAGACCCTCGACGACGCCGAGCATGTAACCCGTCACGATCGCGCCCATGATCGAACCCATGCCGCCGATCACCACCACCGCGAATACGACGATGATGAGGTCGGCGCCCATGTTGGGGTTCACCGAATAGATCGGCGCCGCCAGCACGCCCGCGAACCCGGCGAGGGCCACGCCGAAACCGTATGTCAGCATGATCAACAGCGGCACGTTGATCCCGAAGGCGCTAACCAGCGCGGGATTCTCCGTGGCGGCGCGCAGATAGGCGCCAAGCCGCGTCTTTTCGATGATGAACCAGGTGCCGAAGCAGACCACGACCGACGCGACGACGACCCAGGCCCGATAGTTGGGGAGGAACATGAAGCCGAGATTCTGGCCGCCCGCCAGCTGGGAGGGGATCTGGTAGGGAAGCCCGGACACGCCGTAAAAGTTGTGGAGCAGCCCCTGGATGATGAGCGCCAGCCCGAACGTGAGCAGCAATCCATAGAGATGGTCGAGTTGATAGAGCCGCGACAGCATGGTGCGTTCAAGCACGATCCCGAACGCGCCGACGATGAGCGGCGCCAGGATCAGAGCCGGCCAGTAACCTATTCCGAGATAGTTCAACAGCATCCACGCCACGAACGCGCTCGCCATGTAGAGCGCGCCATGCGCGAAATTGATGATGTTGAGCAGGCCGAAGATCACGGCAAGCCCCAGCGACAGAACCGCGTAGAACGACCCGTTGATGAGGCCGAGCAGAAGCTGCCCCATAAGGACCTGCGGCGGAATTCCCAGAAGCTCGAACATGGCGGCGTCCCGATGCGTTGTCGTCTGTAAGTGTCCGCCGCCCCCGGTGAAGGCCGAGGGGCGGCGGCGCGTTAGGATCTTACTTCTTGGTGAAGTCGCACTCTTCCAGCATCGGCAGGAAGGCGTCCTCGCCCGCGATCGTGGCGACCGTGGTGTAGAGATCCCACTCGCCCGTCGACTCGTCAGGCGATTTGACCTGGTAGAGATACATGTCGTGGATACCACGGCCGTCGCCCCGGATATGACCCTTTCCGAAGAGGACGTCGTCGAAAGGCGTCTCCTTCATCTTCGCCGCGACCGTCTCGCCATCGGTGGTGCCGACAGCCTTGACCGCGCGGAGATAGTGCAGCGTGCTGGAGTAGACGCCGGCCTGAACCATGCTGGCCATCGAGCCGTGACGCTCCAGGAACCGGGCCGACCATTCCCGCGCGCCCTCGTCCTGGTCCCAGTAATAGGCGCCGGTCAGCGAAAGACCCGTCCGGGTTTCAGGGCTGAGCGCGTGAACGTCGGTAATGAAGAACAGGAGCGCGGCGAGCTTCTGCCCGGCCTGGGTGATGCCGAACTCCTGAGCCTGCTTGATCGCGTTCACCGTGTCGCCGCCGGCGTTGGCGAGGCCGATCACATCGGCGCCGCTGCCCTGCGCCTGCAGCAGGAACGACGAGAAATCGGTGGCGGGGAACGGCACGTCGACGGTGCCGACGACTTCGCCGCCATTGGCTTCGACGACGGCGGCGGTGTTCTCCTCCAGCGAATGGCCGAAGGCGTAATCGGCGGTGAGGAAGAACCATTTCTCCCCGCCCGCGAGGGTCATCGCCTTGCCGGTTCCGTTGGCGAGGGCGGCGGTGTCATAGGTCCAGTGGATCGTTGTCGGCAGGCACTGCTCACGGGTGAGCGCGGTGGAGCCGGCGCCGGAATTGACGAGAACGCCGTTATTGTCGGCGGTGATCTGCGCGACGGCGAGCGCGACGGATGAGGTCGGCACGTCGAGGATCGCGTTCACGCCTTCTTCATCATACCACTTGCGGGCGATGTTGGAGCCGATGTCCGGCTTGTTCTGGTGATCGGCGGAGACGATCTCGATGTTGAGTCCGCCCTCCTCGGCCATGAAATCCTCGGCCGCCATCTGCGCGGCGACGACCGAGCCTTCGCCGGTCAGGTCGGAATAGATGCCCGAACGGTCGTTCAGCACGCCCAGTTTGACGTTGATCTCCTGGGCGTATCCCGCCCCGGCGACAAGCGCGCAGAGCGCCGTGCCCAGTGCCAGCTTCTTCATCATGTGATCATCCTCCTTCAGGTGACGGTGGTTCGTCGGTCAGACGGGCTTCAGACGCCGAGATAGGTCTGCAGTTTGTCGGTATTGGCGTCGAGATCCGCATTCGTGATCATGTCGATCACCTTGCCCTGCTCGACCACATAGTGACGGTCGGCGACAGAGGCGGCGAAGTGGAAATTCTGCTCCACCAGCACGATGGTGAAACCCAGCTTCTTCAATTCCCCGATGGTGCGGCCGATATGCTTGACGATAACGGGCGCAAGCCCCTCCGTCGGCTCATCCAGCAGCAGAAGCTTCGCGCCGGTGCGCAGGATGCGCGCGATAGCCAGCATCTGCTGCTCGCCGCCGGACAGTTTCGTGCCCTGGCTGCGCCGGCGCTCCTTCAGATTGGGGAAAAGTTCATAGATCCGCTCAACCTCCAGACCGCCTTCGGCGATCCGCGGCGGCAGCATCAGGTTTTCATCGACATGCAGCGACGAAAAAATGCCGCGCTCCTCGGGGCAGATGGCGATGCCGAGTTTCGCGATGTGGCGTGACGGCATCGCAATCGTCTCGGCGCCGCCGAAACTGACCGAGCCCTCCCGTCGCGGCAGCATGCCCATGATCGCGAGCAGGGTCGATGTCTTGCCCGCGCCGTTGCGGCCCAGGAGGGTGACGACCTCGCCGGTGTTCACCTCGAAGTCGACGCCATGCAGCACATGGCTTTCGCCATACCAGCCCTGAAGGCCCTGAACGCGCAGAAGAGCGGCGCCTTGTGCGGCTTCAGTCATTGCCCGCTCCAATATAAGCCTCGATCACTTCCGGCGATTTGGAGACGGTCGCGTAATCGCCCTCCGCCAGGACCTCGCCGCGCGCCAGCACGGTTATCCGGTCAGACAAGTTGGCGACGACCGACAGGTTATGCTCCACCATCAGAATGGTGCGGTTCCTGGCCACGCGCCGGATCAGCGCCGAGATACGCTCGACATCCTCCTGCGTCATGCCGGCCATCGGCTCATCGAGCAGCAGCATTTCCGGCTCGAGCGCCAGCGTCGCCGCGATCTCCAGTGCGCGCTTGCGTCCGTAGGACAACTGGGCGGCGCGGTGATCCAGGAATTCGGTCAGGCCGACTTCGTCGACATAAGAGCGCGCCGCCTCGTCGAAGCGCGTCAGCGATTTCTCCGAGCGCCAGAAATCATAGCTCTCGCCACGCTTGCGCTGAAGCGCGACGCGCACGTTCTGCAACACACTTAGATCCGGGAACACGGCTGAAATCTGAAACGAGCGCACCATGCCGAGTCGCGCGATTTCCGCTGGCGGCAGGCGGGTTATGTCGCGGCCCTCGTAATGGATGGCGCCGCGGGTCGGTTGGAGGAACTTGGTCAGCAGGTTGAAGCAGGTGGTCTTGCCGGCGCCGTTCGGCCCGATCAAGGCGTGGATCGTTCCTTTTTCGACCGTGAGATCGACATTGTTGACGGCCACGAACCCCTTGAACTCTTTCGTAAGCCCGCGCGCCTCGAGCGCTATACTCATATGAACTTCATCCCCCTGCGCAGCTCCGTGTTCCGCTGACGTTTTACGTGTCGGCGGCATGTGCGCCGCGGCGAATCGCTCTTAACGGGTGGCTGCTGAATGTAAATGGGCGGAGGGCGCGACGGCCGCGCTGCGGCGCATCCGCAGAGCCCGGCGCCAGCGGGGCGAGGCGAAGTCGGGAAACGAGTTTCTCCGTATCGGAGCGGCGCTTATGGTGATTCCAGCGCCTCGCTCACGGGTGCTTGTGTTAAGATTTTCTTACGTGAGATGGGGGCGAGCGCGGCGTTGGGCCGCAGGAGCGAGCCTTTGCGAATCTTCGATTCGCGCTGCCGCACGCCATCCCGGCGATCGCCCATCCGAATCGGATTTAAGGGGCCGTTTCGATGGTGAAGCGAAACAGCGGCTGATTCGCTTCAGCGCAACCCGAGCCCGAGCCGCATCGCCAGCCGCCGCGCCGGGGGGACGCGGATAAGCGCCCCGAGGCCAAACCGGCGAAGATCCCGGATGGGCTGCGCGCCGGTCATGGCGGCGCGATTCAGCGCGTCGATTCCGGCGACGCGGGCGGCGAGCTCCGGCCAGCGGCGCTGATAGCGGGCGAGGGCGCTTGGCGCGCCGGGTTCGCCCTCTCCGGTCGCGGCGACCAGCGCGGCGATATCTCCGAGCGACATGTTCAGCCCCTGCGCGCCGATTGGCGGCACGACATGCGCGGCCTCGGCGATCAGCGCCACGCGAGGCGCGGTCAGCCGGTGGGCGATCAGCCCGGCGATCGGCCATGTGGCGCGCGCCGTGACCGGGCGGAGCCGGCCGAGAATTCCGAGGCTGCGTTCATTCAGCGCCGCTTCGAAGGCTGCGTCGTCGAGCGCCGCGAGCCGGTCGGCCTCCGCCGTGCGCTCCATCCAGACAACGGAGGAACGCGGGCCGGGCGTCCCGTCCGGGTCCGGCCCGTCGGCCATGGGGACGAGCGTGAACGGCCCGCCAACGCGGTGAATCTCGGTCGAGACGGCTTCGTGGGGCCGCCCGTGACTGACGACGCAGACCAGCGCCTTTTGCCCATATCCCCAGCGCCGCGCGCCAATGCGGGACAGAGCGCGCACCCGGCTGTCGCGCCCGTCCGCCCCGATGACGAGCTTCGCGCGCACCACTTCGCCTGTCGAGAGCCGGGCGATGGCGACGTCGCGCCGCAGCGTCAGGGCGTCCAGCGCCGCGCCGTTCATCACCTGCGCCGAGGGGAGCGCGGCGAGCCGCTCCTCCAGCGCGCGCCGGATCGCCGCATTGGCGACATTCCAGCCGAAAGGCGGCTCGCCAACTTCCTCGGCGTGGAAGTCGCCGGTCTCGCGGGCGCGGTTCTCGCGTCCGCCGGCGTCGATCAGGCGCATGGTTTCCAGCGGCGCGGATTCGCCGGCGAGCAGCGGCCAGACGCCGATTTCGGTCAGAAGATCGACAGCGGGGCGCAGAAAGGCGGTCGTGCGGGTGTCGGCGGCGGCGGCGCCGGGCGCGGCGCGCTCAACGCAGGTGACCCGCCTGCCGGCGTCGGCGAAGGCGGCGGTCGCGGTCAGCCCGGCGACGCCGCCGCCAACGACAAGGATCTCGCAGGTCTCGCTCATCGGGTCAGAGCAGCGCGGCGCGAGCGTCGTCGCTCCAGCCTATGAAAAGCGCTTCCGACGTTTCTATCACCGGCCGCTTTATCAGCGCGGGATTGGTCGTCAGCAGAGCCAGCGCGCCCGGGCCGTCGGCGGCCGCGCGTTCACCTTCGTCCAGTCCGCGCCATGTCGTGGAGCGGCGGTTCGTCAACGCCCCGGCCCCGGAGCGTTCGAGCCAGCGGGCGATATCGTCCCCGGTCGCCTCTTTGCGAATATCGACGAATTCGACCCCGCGCCCCGCCGCCTCCAGCGCTTTCATGGCCTTGCGGCAGGCGTCGCAGTTCTTCAGGCCGAACAGTCGGATCATTTCATCTCTCCAGAACCATTTTGAGGAACCCGGCCAGGTCGCCTGTGGTCGCGTCGGCGTGTTCGTGCGCCTCGGTCTTCTCGGTGATCCAGAGCGTCCGCATACCCATCTCGCGCGGCGCGGCGAGATTGCGCAGGTCGTCTTCGACCATCGCGGCGCCCTTCGCGTTCAACCGGTCGGCGGCGAAAACCCGCTCGAACGCCGCGCGCTGCGGTTTCGGCGCGTAACCTGCGTCCTCAACCCCGTAGCGCGCGTCAAACAGCCCGTCGAGGCCGCGCGCCGCCAGCACCCGGTCTGCGTGAAGACGCGAGCCGTTGGTGTAGACGATCTTGCGGCCGGGCAGGGCGGCGATGGCGGCGCCCAGGTCTTTGTCCCGTTCCAGCGCCGAGAGGTCGATATCGTGCACATCGTCGAGAAACGGCGCCGGATCGACGCCGTGAACCTGCATCAGTCCGGCGAGCGTGGTGCCGTATTCGCGCCAGTAAACCTCGCGCAGGCGCTCCGCCTCCGCTGCGTCCACATTCGCGGTTCGCATGACATAGGCGGTCATCTTCGCCACGATCTGGTCGAAGAGCTTCGCCGAGGGCGGATAGAGCGTGTTGTCGAGGTCGAAGACCCAAGCGTGCGCGGTGCGAAAAAGAGCGTGAGGCATGGCGCCTATCTATCGGATAGGCTGTGCTCTGGGCAATGGCGACGGGAGGGGGTCATGGCGAGGAAAGCGGACTGGAGCGGCGCGCTGGGTGAGAAATGGGCGCGGCGGGCGTCGGTGATGGAGCGTATGCTCGCGCCGTTCGGCATGGCGGCGATGGATGCGCTCGGCGATATCGAGGGACGAGTGGCGCTGGATCTCGGCTGTGGCGGCGGCGCGAGCACCTTCACGCTGGCCGGACGCGGGGCGACGGCGTTTGGCGTCGACGTCTCGCCTGATCTGATCGCACTCGCGGCGGAGCGCCGGGCGCGGGCGAAGGGGCCGGGCCGGAGGGTGGGCTTTCGATGCGCCGACGCCGCGACGGCGGTTTTCGCCGCGCCGGTCGGGGCGCTCTTTTCGCAGTTCGGCGCAATGTTCTTCGACGAGCCGCTCCCGGCTTACGCGCATCTCCGTCGGGCGATGGCGCCGGGTGCGCCGCTCGCCATCGCCTGCTGGCGCACGGTGCGCGAGAACGAATGGGCGACGGCCCCGCTCGACGCGGCGAAGGCGCTGCTGCCGCCGACGCCGCCGCCCGATCCGCGCGCGCCCGGCCCCTTCGCCTGGGCGAAGCCGGAGGAGAGTTTCGCGCCGATGCTGGAGGCGGCGGGCTGGCGCCGCGTCGCATGGGCGCCGGCCGACGCGGTCGTTGAGTTCGGGGCGGGGATGGGGGGCGACAAGGTGGAGGCGGCGACGCGTTTCGCCATGGAGATCGGGCCGATGGCCTCACGCTTGCGCGATGTTTCGGAAGGGGTGCGGCGCAAGGTGGAAAGCGCGGTCCATGCCGCGATGGCGAAGCGCGCGGCTTGCGATGGCCGCCCACAGGCGACGGCGGCGGCCTGGATCGTGACGGCGCGGGCCTGAGGGCGAGGGGCTACGCCCGAAGAAATTTTCCCGCTTCGCGTAGGGCGAAGGGTTTCAGCCGCTCGCCATGCGCGGTGAGGAAGGCGCGCGCCCGCTCCGGATGGTGTTTCGAGAGGGAGCGCAGCCACCACGCGATGGCCTTCTGGATGAACCATTCGCGATCGCCAGCATATGACGCCGCCCAGCCGAGCGCGCGTTCGCGGTGGGCCAGATCCGCCGCGCGCGGGTGACGTTGTTTCGCCCAGGGCAGCGTGAAGGTGAGAGCGGCCCGGCGGGTCCAGAAATTTTCCGCCTTCGTCCAGGTCTCAACCTCGTCCAGCCGCTCCGGCGCGGCGACGAGGCGCCGTGAGCCGACATCCGCAGCGCGATCCGCGATCGCCCAGGCGTCGAATTGCTGGGCCCAGCTTGTGACCAGCCGCCAGACGGGTTCGTCCTCCGGGATCCGTGCCTGAACCAGCAGCTTCGCCGCGGCGATTCGCGCTTCGTGGATGTCGCTTCGCCAGAGCGCCTCGGCGAGGGCGGTGCGGCCCGCGATGTCCAGCGCCCCCCGCCATTCGGCGACCAGCGCGTCGACGCCGGCGTTCGGCAGGCCGAGATAGACTCGCGGCGCCTTGTGATAGGCGACCATGCGCGCGGCGTTGGCGGCGTCGCCGCGCGCTTTCAGCGCCCTGAGCGCATCCGCGGCGTTCATCGCCGCGTCAGAACAGTTTCGAATTGACCCGCGGCAGCATGGCGATGCGCAACTGGCCCGAACCCTCCTTGCGCAGCCCGTAGAGCCGGCCGTTCTCCAGCCAGTATTCGGAGACGACGGCGCCATGCGCGACACGCAGATGGCCGTCCTTGGAGATCCGGCCCTTGCGGCGGAAGGCGGTGGCGGGTTTCGCCCACGGCTCGTACGGGGCGTGAAGATCCATCACCTCGACTTCGCCATTCGCGGCGATCTTCAGCACATAGAGGTCGTGGCACCATTTGCCGTCCCAGCCCGCGCTGCCCCATTTGCCCGACAGTCGAGCCCATTCCGCCGGCACGTCGCTGCCCGGCGGTTCGATCTTCGCCACGGTGAAGAGGTCGACTGTATAGCAGTCCTCCACCACCGTCCTGTCGAAGGGTGTCGGGCCGGTTGCGACGGCTTTCTTTTCGGTTGCGCAACCGCTCAACCCCAGAATCGTCAGAACGCCCACGAGAAGCCGGCCGACGCCGCTTCGGGAAAACCTCATGCCTTCATCCCCTGCCGGCGGTTTTTCGCCAGTCCTTGCCTGTACCACGAGGCTGACACTACTCCACTGTGACCGATTTGGCGAGGTTCCGCGGCTGGTCGACATCCGTGCCCTTCGCAAGCGCAGCGTGGTAGGCCAGAAGCTGCGCCGGCGCCGCGTAAACGATGGGCGCGATGAAGCGGTCGATCCGGGGCAGGACGACGACGCGCCAGGCGTCGGCGCCGGCCAAAGCCGCGCCGTTGGCGTCGGTGATCAGCGCGACCTTGCCGCCACGGGCCATCACCTCCTGCATGTTAGAGACGGTCTTTTCGAACACGGGATCGGTCGGGGCCAGCACCACGACCGGCACCGCATCGTCGATCAGGGCGATCGGCCCGTGCTTCATCTCGCCGGAGGCGTAGCCTTCAGCGTGGATATAGCTCAGTTCCTTAAGCTTCAGCGCCCCTTCGAGCGCCAGCGGATACATCGCGCCGCGGCCGAGATAGAGGACGTCGCGCGCCCGCGCGATCTCCTGCGCGAGGGCGGCGACGCCGTCCTCCAGCGTCAGGGCCTCGGCGATCCGGCGCGGCGCCTCCGCGAGAAGATCGCAGAGCCGCGCTTCCTCCGCGGCGTCGATCGCGCCGCGCTGGCGGCCGGCGAGGATCGCGGTCGTGGCGAGGGTGACGAGCTGGCAGGTGAACGCCTTGGTGGATGCGACGCCGATCTCGGCCCCGGCGCGGATCGGCAGCACGATATCCGCCGCGCGCGCGATCGAGCTTTCCGCGACGTTCACCACGGCGAGGACGGATTTCACCTTCCCTGCGGCGTAGCGGAGCGCGGCGAGGGTATCCGCCGTTTCGCCCGACTGGCTGACGAAAATCGCCGCGTCGCGCTCCGAAAGCGGCGGCTCGCGATAGCGGAATTCGGAGGCGATATCGATCTCCACCGGCAGGCGCGCGATCGCCTCGAACCAGTATTTCGCGACGTGACATGCGTAGTAGGCGGTGCCGCAGGCGACGAGGGTCAGACGGTCGATCGAGTTGAAATCCAGCGCCTCGGCCGGCGAGACGACGCGCTGGCGCGCGGCGTCGACATAGGCCGCGACGGTGTGGCCGATGACCGTCGGCTGCTCATGGATTTCCTTCGCCATGAAATGCCGGTGCTCGCCCTTGTCGATCAGAACGCTTTCGACCGAGACGGTGCGGATCGGCCGGTCCACGATCTCGCCGGCGGCGTTATGGATCACCGCGCCGGAGCGGCGGATCACCGCGCGGTCGCCTTCTTCGAGATAGGCGACTCGATTGGTCAGCGGCGCGAGCGCCAGCGCGTCGGAGCCGACGAACATCTCGCCATCCCCATACCCGATGGCGAGGGGGGAGCCGCGTCGCGCGGCGACGATCAGGTCGTCCTCGCCCTCGAAGAGAAAGCAGAGCGCGAACGCGCCCTCGAGCCGGGCGAGCGTCGCCGCGGCCGCGTCCTCGGGGTCGAGTCCGCGCTGCATCAGAAGGGCGCAGAGCTGCGCGATGGTTTCGGTGTCCGTGTCTGTTTCGAGATTGCGGCCGGCGGCGGTCAGTTCCTCGCGTAGCGCGCGGTAGTTCTCGATGATGCCGTTATGCACGACGGCGACAGGCCCGGCCTGATGCGGATGAGCGTTGGCGGTGGTCGGCGCGCCATGCGTCGCCCAGCGGGTGTGGCCGATGCCGATGCGCCCGGCGATCGGTTCGGCCGTCACCAGCGCGGCGAGTTGCGAAAGCTTGCCGACCGCGCGGCGGCGGCGGAGCGCGCCCGAGTCCACCGTGGCGATCCCGGCGCTGTCGTAACCGCGATATTCCAGACGGTGCAGCGCCGCGACGATATCGGGCGCGACTTCGCGCTCACCGACGATTCCGACAATGCCGCACATCAGCTTTGCTCCTTTGCGCCAGCGGCTTTCCTCGCCTGCAATTTCGTTCTGAACCTGGCGACGAAGCCGAGTTTGTGCTCCTGCCGCGCGCGGGCGATGGCGAGCGCGTCGTCGGGCACGTCGGCGACCAGCACTGTTCCCGAGGCGACATAGGCGCCGACGCCGACGCTGACCGGCGCGACCAGCGATGAATTGGTGCCGATGAAGGCGCCCTCGCCGATCGACGTCCGGTGCTTGAGCACGCCGTCGTAATTGCAGGTGATGACGCCGGCGCCGATATTCGCTCCGGCGCCGACCGTGGCGTCACCGATATAGGCGAGATGGTTGGCCTTGGCTCCGGCGGCGAAACGCGCGTTCTTCACCTCGACGAAATTGCCGATCTTCGCACCCTCGCCGATCTCGGCGCCGGGGCGAAGGCGGGCGAAGGGACCGACCACGGCGCGGGCTGCGACGGCGCAGTCCTCAAGATGGGAAAAGCCGCGGATCTTCGCGCCGTCAGAGACCGTGACGCCGGGGCCGAAAACGACGTTCGGCTCCACCGTGACATCCCGCCCGAGGCTCGTGTCGTGGCTGAAGAACACGGTCTCCGGCGCGATCAGGGTCGCGCCGCCGGCCATTGCGGCTTCTCGGGCGCGGACCTGAAACGCGGCTTCGGCGGCGGCGAGATCGGCGCGCGAATTGACGCCCAACGTCTCCGCCTCCGGGCACTCGACGACGGCCGCCTTGAGCCCGTGGCGCCGGGCGATGGCGACGATGTCGGTGAGGTAGTACTCGCCCTTGGCGTTGTCGTTTCCGACTTCGCCAAGAAGTGAGAGAAGCCTGCCGGAATCAGCCAGGACGACGCCCGAATTGCAGAGGTCGATGGCGCGCTCCGCCGGCGTCGCGTCCTTCGCCTCTACGATGGCGAGAAGCGCGTCGCCCTCCATCACCAGCCGGCCATAGCCGCCCGGATTGGCGGCGCGAAACCCAAGCACGACGACATCGGCGCCGGCCGCGCGCCGCGCGCGCATCTCCGCGAGCGTCTCGGCCCGGATGAAGGGCGTATCGGCGTAGAGAACAACCGCGTCGCCGTCATGCGCGGCGAGCGCGCCGCGCGCGGCGAGGACGGCGTGCCCGGTGCCGAGCCTTTCATTCTGCTCAACGGTCTCGGCGCCGGGATGGGCGGCCTTGGCGGCGTCAGCCACCGCGTCGGCGCCGTCGGGCGTCACCACAGTCAGGCGCGCCGGCTCCATCGTCTCCGCGGCGTGGATCGCATGGCGGAGCAGGGAAAGCCCGCCGACCGCGTGGAGCGGTTTCGGCTGGGCGGAGTTCATCCGTGTCCCATCGCCGGCGGCGAGGATGATTGCGGCGACGGGCCTTGGCGTTTCGATCATGCTCATGGCGTGACCAATACAGGCGTTTCGAGGACGCGGAAAGGCCGTGGGACGACCGTATCGCGTGTCAGCTCCAGTCCAGCACCACCTTGCCGCAGGTCCCGGCGCGCATCAGCTCGAACCCTTCGCGAAAATCCGCGACCGGCAGCCGATGGGTGATCAGCGGTGTGAGGTCGAGGCCGCCTTGGACGAGGCCGATCATCTTGTACCAGGTCTCAAAAATCTCGCGCCCGTAGATCCCCTTGATCGTGAGCATCTTGAAAATGACCTTGTTCCAGTCGATCGCGAACTCGACCGGAGCGATGCCCAGAAGGGCGATCTTGCCGCCATTGTTCATCGCCTCGATCATGTCGCGCACCGCCGGCGCGGCGCCGGACATCTCCAGCCCCACATCGAACCCTTCGGACATGCCGATCTCCGCCATCACCTCGCGCAGCGTGGTCCGGGACGGGTTGACCGCGTGTTCGATCCCCATGCTGCGGGCGAGCGCGAGGCGGTCCTCGTTGATATCGGTGATGACGACCTTTCGGGCCCCGGCCCGCCGGGCGACCATCGCGCCCATAATCCCGATCGGGCCGGCGCCGGTCACCAGCACGTCTTCACCGACCATGTCGAAGCTGAGTGCGGTGTGGACGGAGTTGCCGAACGGGTCGAAGATCGCCGCGACCTCGTCCGGGATATCATCCGGGATCGGGACGACATTCGCCTCTGGCAGGCTCAGATAGTCGGCGAAGGCGCCAGGGCGCTGCACGCCGACGCCAAGCGTGTTGCGGCAGAGATGCCCGCGTCCGGCGCGGCAGTTCCGGCAGCGTCCGCAGGTAATGTGCCCTTCGCCCGAAACCCGCTGGCCGACAGTGAGTTTCGTGACCGATCCGCCGATCGCGGCGATCTCGCCGCAGAACTCATGCCCCGTCACGAGCGGGACGGGCACGGTCTTCGCCGACCATTCGTCCCAGTTCCAGATATGCACATCCGTGCCGCAGATCGCGGTCTTTCTGACCCGGATCAGCACATCGGACGGGCCGAGCTCCGGCGCCGGCTCATCGCGGAGTTCAAGGCCCGGCGCCGCCGTCGCCTTCACCAGCGCCCGCATGGTGTTTTTCATCGGATCACTCCCAACTCCCGCCCGACGACGGCGAAGGCGTCGATGGCGCGGTCCAGCGTCGGAAGGTCGTGCGCCGCCGTCATCTGCGTACGGATGCGGTCCTCGCCGCGCGGCACGACGGGGAAGGAGAAGGCGGTGACGAAGACGCCGCGCTCCATCAGCCGTGAGGCCATCTCCTGCGCCAGTTTCGGGTCGCGCAACATCACCGGCGCGATCGGGTGATCGCCCGGAACGATCTCGAAGCCGAGCGCGCTCATCCGGTCGCGGAAATGCGTGGTGTTGCGGGCCAGCCCTGCGCGCAGGTCGTCTGAATTCTCGATCAGGTCCAGCGCTTTCAGCGTCGTCGCGGTGATCGCCGGAGCGAGGGCGTTGGAAAACAGGTAGGGGCGCGAGCGCTGGCGCAGCCACTCGGCCACTTCGCGCCGGGCGACCGTATAGCCGCCAGAAGCGCCGCCGAGCGCCTTGCCCAGCGTGCCGGTCATGATGTCGACCCGGCCCATCACGCCGCAATGCTCATGGCTGCCGCGCCCGGCCGCGCCCAAGAAGCCGACGGCGTGGCTGTCGTCCACCATCACCATCGCGTCATGCTTTTCCGCCAGATCGCAGATCGCGCCGAGCTTGGCGACATGACCGTCCATCGAGAAGACGCCATCGGTGACGACCAGCCGATAGCGGGCGTCCGCGGCCTCGCGCAGGCGCGCCTCCAACGCCGCCATATCGCCATTGGCGTAGCGATAGCGTCGCGCCTTCGCCAGCCGCACGCCGTCGATGATCGAGGCGTGGTTGAGCGCGTCGGATATGATCGCGTCCTCGGGGCCGAGTAGCGTCTCGAACAGCCCGGCGTTCGCGTCGAAACAGGATGAATAGAGCACCGCGTCCTCGAAACCGAGGAAATCTGCGAGCCGGGCCTCCAGCGCTTTGTGCGGGGCCTGAGTGCCGCAGATGAACCGGACCGAGGACATGCCGTAGCCCCAGCGCTCCAGCGCCGTGCGCGCGGCCTCCACCAGCGCGGGATGGTCCGAGAGACCGAGATAGTTGTTCGCGCAAAGGTTGATTGCGGTGTTTTCGGCTTCGCCTTCGATCGCGACTTCGCCGCGCTGCGGGGTGGCGATGACCCGCTCCGCCTTGAAGAGCCCGTCCGAGCGGAGCGTTTCCAGCCGCCTGGCGATGTCGTCGATGAAAGTGGTCATGGCGTCGCTCCTTCCCGCGCTTGCCGCGCCTTACGAAGAACACCATGGCGCGGCCCTGTCCAGCCTTGCGCTCGCCGCCTTGTTTCGCCAAGCCTTGCGCAGGGTTAAGCTTCGCGCGAATCCAGCAAGGGGGCCCATATGATCCGCAGCGCGATCTTCGATCTGGACGGCACGCTCGTCGATACGGCGGATGACCTGATTGGGGCGATGAACGCGGTTGCGCACCGGTTTGACCTGCCCAGGCTCGATCCCGTCGAGGCGCGCGCCGCCGCCGGGCGCGGGGGGCGCGGTCTGATGCGTCATGCCGCGGCGCAGGCCGGACGGGAGATTACCGACGATCAGATCCTCGCCGCCTACCCGGCCTTTCTGGACGCCTATGAGATACGGATCGCCGAGGAAAGCCGTTATTTCCCCGGCGCGGAGGCCGCCGTCGACGCGCTGATAGAAGCCGGCTGGCGGGTCGGCATCTGCACCAACAAGCCTGAGCGGCTGGCCCGGACATTGATCGACCGGCTTGGCGGCGCGGCGCGCTACGGGGCGCTTCTTGGGGCGGACAGCCTTCCGGTCCGCAAGCCCGATCCGCGCCATGTGCTCGAAACCATTGGTCGGCTCGGCGGCGCGCCCGCACAGGCGGTGATGATCGGCGATACCGCGACGGACCGGGACGCGGCGGGCGCCGCGGGAGTCGCCTGCGTCCTCTACGAACACGGGTTTTCGCCGGCGCCTGTCGCCGAGCTTGCGCCCGAAGCGGTCTTCGCCGATTTCGCCGAGTTGCCGACCCTGATCGACGGCTTGATTAGGGAATCAGCTTGACGCCCCGGCGACCCGGACTTAATCACCGCGCCGGCGGGACGTTAGCTCAGTTGGTAGAGCACAGTGTTCACATCGCTGGGGTCACTGGTTCGAATCCAGTACGTCCCACCATCCCGCACTTTAGGGATGAAAAATCCGCTAACACCTTGAAAGGAAAGGTGGTTTCAGCGGTTCGATAACCCTCATTCCGGCTATACCTCAGTGGCTCTGCAAAGGCCAATTTGAGTACCGTTCTCTTGAGGGCAACGTTGCCATTTTTATAAATATTCCAAAGACTTGCCAGGAATGCCATGGCCGGTTCGATAAATTCGCTCAGGCGTGCCTCGCTCGGCACCGCCGACTCGGCCCGTTCTGCCAGTCGGATCTTCTCGCGTTCTAGCTCTTCGATACGCTTTTCATACGCCCCGATCACGGACGGGCTGGACGAAATCATGATACGGTCGAGCAGATTATCGATCTGCTTGCTGGTATCAATGACCTGTGCTTCCAGAGCTTTCTGCGCCCCAAGGGCGTCAGCGCGGCGCATCTCCCAGATATCGGTGAAGATCGCCTTTGCGAGCTTGAAGAGCTGCGCAGCGGGTTGCAGGCTACGCAGGAGAGCTTCTGCCCCTTCCTTGATATCGGCGCGGCGGATCAAGAAGCGGTGCGCCAACACGCCATTGCGGCCCTCAACTTGACCCAGAAAGCCAAAGAGATTGCTGTGGGCGAAGGAGAGTCTGAGCCAAGCGCTAACACGGCGCTAATCGACGGTGTTCGGAAATTTGCGATGGATGTGCGCGAACTCGACATCGATCTGATCGACCGTATCAATCCGTTCAGTGAGGCCTATGCCATACTGGCCAAGATTATGAGTGAGGAAAGCCTGAAACAGGTCGCTGCTGTGATATCGGCTAAGAAAGTTCAACTCACACCCGACGAAGCACGCGATCTGGCCAAACGAGCCTTGAAGTTCAAACAAGAACGCGGTCACTTGCCTTTGATCACATCCCAAGATGCCTGGGAGAAGAAGATGGCGGAAGGCGTCGCCTTCCTCGCACGCATGAAAGCGGAGGCGGCCAATGGCTAAGCAGTTCACCGACGATGATGATGCGTTGCTCACGGAGCTTGGCGTCGAGGTCTCAGAGCCTGGCTCGAAACTCGGTCAAACATAACAATACCTTGCGAGGCGTCTGGTGAGCAGTCGGATATGCGCGACGTTCGCCCACGCCTCTGACGAGGCGATGGATCGCTCCCAGTCCTTGGCGAGACGGCGGCATCTTCCAAGCCATGCGAAGGTGCGCTCGACAACCCATCGCCTTGGAATGATCTCGAACCCTTCGGCGCGATCAGATCGCTTGATGATCTCGATGCGCCAGTCGCCGAACCCGGTCAGGGCGCGGCGCAGTTTCTTCCCGGCATAGCCGCCGTCTGCGAAGACGTGGCGCAGCCACGGCCAGCGTCTGCGGATGGACGCCAGCACGAGCGGGGCGCCGTCGCGGTCCTGCACGCCGGCGCCGTGAACGACCAGGCCAACCATCAGCCCAATCGTATCGACCACCATGTGGCGCTTGCGGCCCCTGATCTTTTTCCCAGCGTCGTAGCCGCAAACCCCTCCCGCCTCTGTGGTTTTCACGCTCTGACTGTCGATCACGCCTGCGGTCGGAGACGCCTCGCGCCCCTCCAGCTCCCGTGACACCATCACCAGCGCATTGTTGAGTGCGGGCCAGAAGCCTTCGTCCCGCCAGCGGTAGAAGTAACGCTGCACGGTCGAAACAGGCGGAAACTCCGTCGGTAGATAGCGCCAAGGGCAGCCGGTCGAGGCGATGTAAAGGATCGCGTTCATCACCTCCCGCAGATCGGTCGTGCGCGGGCGGCCCAGACCGCGTCGATCAGGCATGTAGGCGGCGATCACCTCCCATTCCCGATCCGTCAGGTCGCTTGCATAGCGCGCTGACCGTCGCGCATATTCCGCGCGGGCGATATCATCCCAGGGCATCGGGCCTCCGTCAGTCGTTGCAAACCGACGTGAATCACAACCCTCTGATATCGCTCAACTCATTTCGGGGCAGGCTCTTAGAGTGGGTTCAGCAGAAAAAGAAATCTCTCATAACTGAGCGCGAGAAGCTTCTTCAGGACATTGCATCCGCTGAAGAGGAATTTTACGCCAAACAATCCACGGATAAAATCACAATCAACGCCCAAAAATCCGTCTTTAAGCAAGTTCAAGGACTCCAGGAGCAACTTCAAGATACCAGGGAGGCAATTGGAGCAGTCGAATTTGAAATTGCTGATTCAGACGATTTCATTATGACGCTTCATCGAAGGCTTGAGGCCCTCAAAGACGCCGATTTAGCGTCCTCTCTCGTGGAGACGATACATTTCTCGACTTGCCCCTCATGTTACGCTGCAATACTTGAGCAAGATGAATCCGTTGTAGCGTGTCATTTGTACAAAACACCGCTCGACGCTGAGCGAGCGCAAGATCGTGTCGTCGGACTATTCAATGACCTGTCTATTCAAATTAAGCAATCAGAGCGTCTGCAAGACGTAAGGCGGGATCGCCTTAAGAATCTTCAAGCTAAATATGCCACTATTGAAGGTCAGTGGAAGCTTAAAGCGAAGGAACTTTCCGAGTTGCGAGTTCTTCTCACTTCAAAGGTGAGAGAGCAAATCCGGGAGCTACACCGCAAACTCGGGTACATAGACAAATCCATCGAGGATACTGACGAGCAGCTCAAGCTCGCAAATCGTATTGGCGACTTGTCGGCACGAAAGGCCTCTTTGGATGCAGAGCGGAAGGACCTTGACGCCAGAATTGAAGCGCTCAAACGCAGCCAGACCACGAGGCTGCGCACCGCTCGAAGCGCTATATAGAAGAAGACGATTGAGATGTTGAAGGGGGATTTAAAGAGGCAGGACTCGTTTGAAGACCCTCAGCGTGTGGATTTTTCTTTCGCCAAGAATACCATCACGGTGGATGATCACACCTATTTCTCAGCAAGCTCGCGTGTTGTGCTCAAAACGTCCTTCTTGGTTGGAGTCCTGGCCGCCGCACTTGAGGACGAGAAGTTTCGTCATCCTAGGTTTCTCATGATCGATATCACCGAGGATAAAGGGATGGAGCAAGAGAGAAGCCACAACTTCCAACAGCAGGTGGTTCGTATCTCTAACGCAAGCGAGGTAGAGCACCAAATCATCTTGGCAACTGCAATGCCTTCACCCGAGCTTGACGATGACGTTTTCGTCGGAAAATTCTCTACCCGCGATAGCGGAACACTGAACTTCCTTTAAAAATTCGGCTAATGCGCACCCCTTCGGGTCGGGCTGTCGTGAACCGAGCCGCCCCGAAAGGCGTCTCAGCCTTACGGCTTCCATCCCTTGCGTGATCGTCGGCGTGCTTGATGCACCCCTCTGGCTGAGCGCGGCTCAATGGAAGCCGCGCATTTCTTTCCCATTTCCGGGGGCCTTCCGGCCCCATCCTCCGTCAAGACCCAAGTCCCTTGCCAGGGCTGTGCGCCACCTTGATGGTGACCGTGGCGCCGGCGACCAGCACGATCTAGTGGCTCAAGTCGAATTGATAGGCCTCTCGCCGCCACATGCGATGTCGTCGTCGAAAATTTCCGGCCAGGCAAGCTCGCGAGCCTGGGACTCGGAGCGGAGGATCTCCTCAAACTGAAACCGGACCTGATCTATTGTTCGATCACCGGATATGGGCAGGATGGTCCATTCGTCGAACGGCCAGCCTACGATCACATCATCCAGGGAATGTCGGGTCTGATGTCCGTGACGGGCTCCGATGCGAGCGGGCCGCTCAGGGTCGGCACGCCGATAACCGACTACATCGTCGGCCAATCGGCCGCCCTCGCCATCACGACGGCGATCATTCAGCGAACGAGGACCGGGAAGGGTTCGATTATCGACGCTTCCATGCTGGACGCCACCCTGGCGATCATGGGTCCGGTCGTGGCCGAATGGACCATTGCGGGAAGGGTTCCCGCGCTGGCGGGAAACAGGCCTTTCTCGCGAAGCCCGTTCTCGGGGTGCTTCGATACGCGGGACGGGAAAATCGTGGTGATCGGCAACACCGTCGCCCAGATCAGAGGGCTGGCTGACGTGTGCGGGCTCACCGATCTGCTCGATGATCCCAGGATCGCTGAGTGGAAAGACCATCCCGAGCTTGCCGACGAGATTGGGCCGCTTCTGGCCGAGACGTTCCTGCGATCGCCAGCGCTGGAATGGGAACGCCGCCTCAACGCGGCTTCAGTCCCATGCTCCAAGGTGCGCGACGTGCCGGAGGTGCTGAACGAGCCGCATGTGCGCGACCGCGGCGCGCTTCTGGAAATCTCCGTCCCCAAGCTCGATCAGACTTTCAAGGTTCCGGGCGTCGGCTTCCATCTGGACGGGGCCGCCGGCGCCGTTCGGAACTCGCCGCCCGAGTTGGGCGAGCACACTGAAGAAGTACTGGCCGAGGCCGGGTACGACGCTTCTGATATCGCTGAGCTGATCTCCAGCGCCGCCGCCGTGACCTGTCAGCGGTTCTAGAGCGTAAGGCTCGCGCCCTGATCGAGGATTTGCGCTCGTCGGCGGCGTCCCGTTGTCAATCCCCTACGACAACAAGCTCGTCGTGGAGTTCCCATTCAGAATCCGTTGAATTTTGCAATCTATGTGGCAGGGTGCGCACAATTGTGGTGGATAATCGAGCATCTGCGCTGGTAATCTTTCCGTTAGCTAAGAGCCGGAACGCGCCTCGCATTAGATGAAATGACCAATGGGGACAAATGATGCTATATCCTTACGCCACGAGACGGCAATTCCTGATCGGCTCGACTGCGCTGGTGGGTGCGGGCCTCGCAATCTCACAATCGCCGGCGCGGGCCCAGACCGCGAAGTTTGGCGGCGTCCTGACCTGCGCCATCAATGAGACGGTCGACGCCTTCGATCCCTTGGCGACGGCCGCCACCATCGTGCGCACGATGCACAGCCACCTCTTCGAGTCGCTCTACACCTATGACAGCAAGTTCGGCCTGATTCCCGAACTCGCGACCGGATACGATGTCACCGAGGACGGGAACACCTGGACGTTCACTCTGCTCGATGGGGTCAAGTTCCACGACGGCAGCACGATGGTCGCGGAAGACGTCGTCGCCAGCTGGAACCGCTTCATGAAGAAGGCGCGGCTGGCCTCTTCGATCGGCGGAAAGGTCGAAAAGGTCTACGCGCCCGACTCCGGAACGGTTGTGTTCCAGTTCTCCTCGAACCCCGGACCGTTCCTGGAGAAGCTGAGCCAGCCCCATGCGGCGTTCAAGATCTATCCAGCCGCGATTGTCGAGGCGGCGGGGGACGAAGCGTTGGCGGACGACCAGTTCGTGGGCACCGGGCCGTTCAGGATGAAGGAATGGCGTCGCGGCGAGGCGCTGGTGATGGAGCGTTTCCCGGACTATCGCGTCGACGATCGCTATGATGGCCCTGACGGGCTGGGTGGGCGCAGGACCGCTTATGTGGATGAGCTGGTCTGGACCTTCATCTCGGAACCCGGCACCCAGGAAGCAGGGCTGAGAAGCGGGCGGTTCGATATCGCCGACAGCGTCCCGCCGGAACAGCGGTTGAGTATCGAGGGAACCGAAGGCTTCGCCGGGACGACGCTGAAGCCGCTCAATTGGCTGAATATCATGGTCAACCATCACAATCCCCCGATGGACGATCTGCGTATCCGTCGGGCCGTCCAAATCGGCGTGGACCGTGAACTGATCATGCTGGGAACGATTGGCGACCCCGAGTTGATACGGCTTTCCCCGTCCCTGGCCTTCGAAGAGCAGGTCTGGGCGAACGACGCCGGGGCCGAATACTACAAGAACGACAAGGAAGAGGCGCGCAGGCTGATCGCCGAAGCCGGCTACGACAATCAGGAAATCGTGCTGATGACCACGCGGACCCTGGATTCGCTGTACAAGAGCGCCGTGATCTACCAGCAGGAACTGCAAAGCATCGGCCTCAATGTCCGGCTGGAGGTGCTGGATTGGGCGGCGTTGCTGGCGCATGTCCAGGGAGAGGACCTGCGGCCGAAGTGGCATCTCAGCAGCATGGAGCACAGCGTGCGCTATGATCCGTCAGGCTGGGATACGAACTTCCGTTCAGACAAGTGGACGCCCTACGCCAACCCGGAGATGGACGGGCTTCTGGACGAGATCGCGACGCTGCGCGAGTTCGAGCCGCGATATGAGGCGTTCAAGGACGTGCAGCAGATCTTCTACGACGATGTCGTGAACATCAAGCTCGGCGATTACTTCGGCTGGCATGCGCGCCGCAGCTACGTGATGGGCTACAAGAGCTTCAACGGCAGCGTCTTCTGGGACGTCTGGCTGGACAAGTGACCACACGCGCCGGCGGGGTACAGCCGCCGGCGCGCGCCTGTAATCGAAGGCGCGGGGGCTTCGGAGCGGAAGAGCGTATCGAATGTTGAAGTTCCTTGTCGTAAGGTCGATCACCCTTCTGCCGCTCTGCGTGCTCATCGTCAGCATCGCCTTTTCTCTGCTGTATCTCGTGCCAGGGGATCCGGCGACGGTCATGCTCGGCATCGACGCGACGCCGGAACGCATGGTCGAGATGCGGGCGCGCCTTGGGCTGGACCAGGGGTTCCTGCAGCGCTACCTGCTCTACCTTGCGCATGTCGCCCGGGGCGATCTTGGCCATTCGTCCTTTCTGAATCAGGACGTTCTTTCGGCGATCGGCGAGCGCTTGCCCATCAGCCTCCTGCTTGCCGCGCTCAGCCTGCTGTGGGCGATCGTGCTGGGCATCCCGGCGGGCGTGATCGCGGCGGCGCGGCGGGGCAAGCTGGTCGACCGGGTGCTGATGTTCCTGTCGCTCGGCGGTATGTCGATCCCCAGTTTCTGGTTCGGCCTGATCCTGATCCTGGTCGTCGGCGTCTGGATCGGTATCCTGCCCACGGGCGGCTATGTCTCTCCCTTCGATGATCCATGGCAGGCCTTCCGGCACATGTTGCTGCCGTCGCTCAGCCTGGGCTTCATCCAGATGGCGCAGGTCGCCCGCATGACACGCTCGGCCATGCTCGAAATCTTGGGGCAGGACTATATCATGGTGGCGCGCGCCAAGGGCCTGCCCGAACGATCGATCCTGTTCAATCACGCCCTGCGCAACGGGCTGACCAGCATATTGACGGTTCTCGCCATGATCTTCGCCGAGGTTCTGGGCGGCGCCCTGGTGACCGAGCAGATTTTCAGCCTTCCCGGGCTGGGCCAGTTGATCGTCAGCGCCGTCGGCTATCGCGACTACCCGGTGATTCAGGGCGCCCTGGTGGTGGTTGGCATCGCGTATGTTCTGATCAACACGTTGACCGATATCCTCTATCGCATCGTCGACCCGAGGATCAGCGCTTCATGAGCGGCTCGGGTCTCAGCGCCCGGACGGGCCGGATCGTCGCCTTGTATCGGCTCGGAACCGGCAGCGGCCAGCTGCTGTTCGCGGTTTCGACACTCGTGGCGCTGGTGATGCTTGCGGTGCTGGCGCCTGTGATCGTCGCCTATCGGCCCGAGGCGACGGCGATCCTGGACAGGTTGAAGCCGCCGAGCCTCGCCCATCCCTTCGGAACCGACGCGTTCGGGCGGGATATCTTCAGCAGAGTCGCTTATGGCGCGAGGTATTCGCTGCTGATCGGCGCCGCGACGATGGGCGCCACGACCATTCTCGGAAGCGTCATCGGCGTCGTATCCGGCTATGTGCGCGGGTTTCTCGACCTGGCGTTGATGCGGATCATGGAAGCCTTCATGGCGATCCCGGCCATCTTGCTGGCGATCGCTCTGCTCGCGATCCTCGGGAACAACCTTGGCAATCTCATCTTCGCGCTATCGATCGCCTATATTCCGCGGCTGGCGCGTATCGCGCGCGGGCTGACATTGTCGATCTGCGAGGAGCCTTATGTCGAAGCCGCACGCGCGGTGGGGGCCAGTCCGCCGCGTATCGTCTTTCACTACATCCTGCCGCAGTTGCTGCCGGCGATTCTGGTGCAGGGCAGTTTCATCTTCGCCTACGCGGTCATCGCGGAAGCCGGTTTGAGTTTTCTCGGCGTCGGCGTCCAGCCGCCGGCCCCGTCGTGGGGCGGTATTCTCAGCGATGGGCGGACCTATATGTCGATTGCGCCCTGGATCACCATCTTTCCCGGTCTGGGCATCATGCTGATCGTGCTCAGCCTGAACCAGTTGGGGGATGGTTTGCGGGACGCTCTCGACCCGCGATTGCGAAATCTCAGTTGACCGAAACAAGACGACGAAACAACGAGGAGCGTGAAGGCGGATGACCATTATCCTGAAGGGCGGCAAGATCATCGACGGCACCGGTGCGGCGGCGGTCACGGGTGATGTCGTAATTGACGGCGAACGCATCGTATCGGTCGGGAGCAGCGGGCCTCAGGACCCGGACGCCAGGGTTGTGGATGTCGCCGGCAAGACCGTAATGCCCGGACTGGTGGATCCCCATGTCCACATCACCTATGGCGAAACCCTGCACGAGCCGCGGTCCTGGATCTCGTTCGCCACGGTCATGAGCGAACAGGAAAGCGGTTTTTTCGCCTTGACCGACAAGGCCGGGCGGGATGTCGCGTCGGGCGCATATTCATGCCGCAAGACTCTTTGCGCCGGGTTCACGACGGTCCGCGATGTCGGCGTCTCGGCGGGCGGCAGCGACATCGTGCTGCGCGAGGCCGTCAGGAACGGCTACCTGCCGGGGCCAAGGATTCTCGCATGCGGCGGCGGAATCGCGATGACCGGCGGGCATGGCTGGGACGCTGGCGTCATCGAGGCCGATGGCGTCGATGCCCTGCGCACCGTCACGCGGCGGCAACTGAAGGCTGGCGCGGATGTTATCAAGATCTTCGCCACACGCGCCGGCGGTGGCGAGTGGTCGGGTGGGCCGGAGTTCTCGATCGAGGAAATGCGCGTCATCTGCGACGAGGCGCGGCAGCGCGGCAAGCATGTCGCCGCCCATGCCGTCGGGGCCGAAGGGATCAAGCGCGCGGTTCTGGCCGGGGTCAACACCATCGAACACGGTTGCCTCATCGACGAGGAAGCGGCGGAACTGATGGTCGAGCATGACGCCTGGCTGATCTCGACGCTCTATCCCTTCGACAGGCAGGCGACGCGCGCGAAGGAACTTGGCTATTCGGAACACATCGTCGCGTCGTCGGCCGAGATCATGGATGTGTATCCTGAAAACCTGCGCATGGCCGCCAGAAAGGGGGTGAAGATCGCCCTGGGTTCGGATTGCGGCATTCCCGATCTGACGCCGCATGGCGAAAATGCTCTCGAGATCGTTCTTTACCACCGACTGGTCGGCGTTTCCGCCATCGAAGCGATCCACATGGCGACAGGGGCCGCCGCGGAGGCGATTAGATTTGGCGATGCGATTGGCACCCTCGAACCCGGCAAATACGCCGACGTCATCGTGGTGGATGGAGATGTCGAAGCCGACCTCTCCATCCTGCTGGATTCGGGGAATATTCGCCACGTTTACCAGAGCGGATCGCAATCGGTGGAGAACGGCCGGCTTACCGCGTGACGGTCAGCGGGCCGATTCCGCCCCAGTATATCGCGTAACGGGGTAGTGGGTGGAACTCTTGATCTTGCGGATGGCGATCAAGGACTTGAACTGCTTGATGTTCGTGTTGTCGTGAAAGAGGTCGGTGATGATCGCATCGTATTCCTCCATATCGGCGACATGAACGAGCAGCACGAAATCTGCGTCCCCGGTGACGTAGTAGCAGTGCAATATCCGCTCGTTCTTCAAGACGGATCTCTTGAAGAGATCGATCAGTTCCGGTCGCTCGCGTTCGATGGTGACCTCGACGATGACGGTCATGCTCTTGCCGAACATGGCGGGGTCGATGATCGAGACATCCGCGACGATGACGCCCTCTTCCCGCATGCGTTTCACGCGACGAATGCAAGTGGCTGGCGAACTGTGCACCCGGTCGGCAAGCTCCGAAACCGGCAGCTGATTGCTTCTTTGCAGCTCTCTCAAGAGGCGAAGGTCGAGGTCATCAAGCTGAACGGGCATGTGGAGTCCTTCCGCGTTTCATTCGGCGTGCTTTTTTGAACCGCGGCGCAACATATGAGAAAATTATGAAGCAAATCCACAAATATTCTCCCGTATCTTGTTTCTATCGATCAATTTCAGCAGGAAAATGATGATCAATGGCCCGAACTAATCAAACATCCGGCGGACCGGAAACTGCGGCGGCCCAGTCTGAGACACGGGATGGAACACCCACGTTCGAGGGTGTTCTCGATGCGAGCAGGCGGCTGGCGAAGCATTTTCACGCGACCCCCTTGGAGTATTCCATGGGCCTGTCGGACTTTCTGGGGGCGCAAGTCTGGTTGAAGGTCGAGACGATCTCGCCGATCGCGAGCTTCAAGGCCCGCGGCGCATTGAACCACATCCTTCTGGCGCAGGAGGCGGGAAGCTGTCGTGGCGCGGTGACATCTTCGACCGGTAATCACGGCCAGGGCGTCGCATATGCCGCAAAGATGGTGGGCGTTCCCGCCGATATCTTCCTCCCGCTCAACAGCGTGGCGATCAAGAAACGCATGATCGCCCTGTTCGGGGGGACGGTGCACGAGATCGGTCGCGACATAGACGCCGCCAAGGAACATGCTCGCAATTTCGCCGAAGAGCGCAATGCGACCTTCGTGGATGATGGCGAGTCGGTCGCGATGATCGAGGGCGCGGCGACAGTCGGTCTTGAAATCGCCGAGGGTCTGGACGGCATCGATCGGATTTATACTCCGATGGGAAGCGGCGTCCTTGCGTCGGGGATCGGCCTGTCGGCGAGAAATCGCCAAGAGCAGGCCGAGGTCATCGCGGTGCAGTCACACGGCGCGCCGGCGATGTACGAAAGTTTCCACGCCGGAAAACCGGTTGAACGGGAGATCGACACTTTCGCGGATTGCATCGTCTGCCGGGTGCCGGCCGTGCGGGCGCTCGACGGGATTCTGAATTGGGTCGACGACTGTCGGCTGGTTACGGACGATGAGCTTCTGAGCGCCATGCACTCTATGATGGTCCTCGGCCATCTGCTGGTCGAGCCCGGCGCGGCATCGGTGCTGGCGCGCGCCTATCGCGACAGGGAAGAGATCAAGGGAAAGACTGTCGTGCTGGTGGTTTCGGGTGCGAATGTCGATAGCGGCATGATCGCGCGCGCCCTGGGCAGTCCGCAATTGGGCGGCGCGTGAAATGACCATGAACGTGCCAGAAGAACATCTCGCCGCGGCCGTCGGCATCCTCGAGCAGTTGGTCGCGTTCGACACCACGTCGCACCGGTCGAACATGGAGCTCGTCACCTGGGTGAACGCCCTGCTTTCCGAGCTTGGCGCGACCACCTCCATTCTCCCGTCGCCGGACGGAAGGAAGGCGAATCTTTTCGCCACCCTCGGTCCGGTGAGGGACGGCGGGCTGGTGCTCTCGGGCCATTCTGACGTGGTTCCGGCAGACGCCGCGGACTGGGCGAGTCCGCCTTTCGAACTGTCGCGGCGTGGCGATCGTCTGCACGGGCGCGGCGCATGTGACATGAAGGGGTCGATCGCCTGTGCGCTGGCCTTCGCCAAACGGTTCGATGCGAAATCGTCGCCGATTCCGATTCACCTTGCGCTTTCCTATGATGAGGAACTGGGCTGCCTCGGGGTGCCGGGCATCATTTCCGAATTTGGTCGGACCCTGCCGAAGCCGGGTATGGTGTTCGTCGTCGAGCCGACCAGCATGCGGCCTATCGTGGCCCACAAGGGGTATCTCGCCTATGAGACGCGGTTCCTCGGGGAACCCGCGCATTCAAGCCGCCCCGGGGACGGGATCAGCGCCATTCGTATCGCCGTGGCGTTCATCTCGGCTCTGGAAGCGCTTGGCGAGGAACTGTCTCGTGGCGTCAACGTCGCCGACATGACCCCTTCTTTCTCGACAATCAATGTCGGGCGCATCGAAGGGGGGCTGGCCACCAATGTCGTGCCGCCACAATGCAGAATTCTGTGGGAATTGCGTCCGGTGCCGGGGGTGGAGGTTCAGGCGGTTCTCGACCGTCTCGGCGTGCTGGTCGCCCGGTCCCTGGAAAAGGTCATTCCGGTCGCCGATATCGGGTCGCGGATCGTGACCAGGGAAACCGGCGCCGAGCCGACGTTCTCGGACCCGTCCGGCCCGGCGTTTCGCCTTGTCCAGGAACTCACCGGCTGTGAAGGTGGCGATACCGCCGCCTACGGATCCGAGGCGGGATTCTTTCACGCGGCGGGGATCTCGACCGTCATCATGGGGCCGGGCGATGTGCTGCAGGCTCACAGGATCGACGAGTATATCGAGATCGATCAACTCGCCGCCGGGCTCGGCTTTCTCGACGCCCTCGAACTGCGGCTGCGTCGGAATGGAGTCGACGGCCCATGAATTTGCGTCCGGCAGGCGATGCCAGAGATCCTCTTCTCAGGGTCGAGGATTTGACCATCACCTTCGGTCAGGGAGATAACCTCACAACGGTTGTGGACGGTCTGACCTTCGATCTGCGGGCGGGAGAAACCCTCGCCCTGGTCGGGGAGTCAGGCTCGGGTAAATCCGTCTCGACGCTTGCTGCCGTCGGGTTGATCGCTGCGCGGGGCGGGAGCCTGCGATCAGGCAAGTCCCTCTATCGCGCGGCGTCCGGCGAAACGCTGGACCTGACCCGGACGCCCGAACGGCTGTTGCGTCGCGTCCGCGGGCTGGAGATCGGCCTGGTCTTCCAGGAGCCGATGACATCGCTCAATCCGGTGTTTCCGATCGGCCGGCAAATTTCGGACGCCGCCCGCTATCACCAGGGAATTTCCGACAGCGCGGCGCGCGCGCTCGCGCTCGACATGCTCAATCGGGTGCGCATCGCGGATGCCGAGAAACGCCTGGATCAGTACCCGCATGAGTTTTCGGGCGGAATGCGCCAGCGGGCGATGATCGCCATGGCGCTCTCGTGCAATCCGCGCCTGCTAATCGCGGACGAACCCACCACCGCGCTCGATGTGACCGTGCAGGCGGAAATCCTGAGCCTAATCAAACACCTGCAGAAGGACTTGGGGACCTCGGTCCTGTTCATTTCTCACGACCTGAGCGTAGTGAGCGAGATGAGCGACCGCGTCGTCATTATGAAGGAGGGAAAAAAGGTCGAAGAGGGTTCGGCCGTGGATGTCCTCTTGAGGCCACAGGCCACCTACACGAGGAACCTGCTGAGCGTGGTGCCCAAGCTGGGAGAGACGCGCGACTCCGCCGGCCCCGTTCGGATTCCCATCATCGACCAGGAAGGGGCCCGGCCGGACGCTGTTCCGGCGAAGGCTTCGCCTCCGGCCGACCCGAATTCCGGGCCGCTCCTGAAGGTGGTTGACCTGACCAAGACCTATCAGATGCGCAAGGGCCTGCTGCGGCGGATCGTCGGCGAAGTGCATGCCGCGCGATCCGTCAGCTTCGAGATCGACCGCGGCCGGACTCTCGGGCTGGTCGGGGAAAGCGGAAGTGGCAAGTCCACCGTCGGCCGTTGCATTCTGCGCCTCATCGAGCCCGACGCCGGGTCGGTGATGGTGGACGGGACAGACGTGACCAAGCTGACGCACCGGGAAATGGACCGGCTTCGCGGAGAGTTGCAGATCGTGTTCCAGGATCCTTACGCCTCGCTCAATCCGCGCAAGACGGCTGGCAACATCGTCGGTGAGCCCCTGATCATCCACCGCGGGGCGACCGGAACCGAGCTCGAGGACCGTGTGGCATGGCTATTCGAAAAGGTTGGCTTGCTGCCCGAGCAT
Organism: Pikeienuella piscinae; assembly: GCF_011044155.1. Taxonomy (NCBI): domain Bacteria; kingdom Pseudomonadati; phylum Pseudomonadota; class Alphaproteobacteria; order Rhodobacterales; family Paracoccaceae; genus Pikeienuella; species Pikeienuella piscinae. Next base: position 1,293,567 of record NZ_CP049056.1, on the reverse strand, counting down.
ATGGACCGCTATCCGCATGAATTCTCTGGCGGCCAGCGTCAGAGAATCGGCATCGCCCGCGCCATCGCGCTCAATCCGAAACTGATCGTCGGGGACGAGCCGGTTTCGGCGCTGGATGTTTCGGTCCGGGCGCAGATTGTCAATCTGATGATCGATCTTCAGGAAGAGTTCGGCATTTCCTACCTGTTCATTTCTCATGACATGGCGGTTGTGGAGCGCATGAGCCATGATATCGCCGTCATGCGCGCTGGCGAAATCGTCGAGATCGGCGATCGCAGGAAAGTGCTGTCGGACCCCAGGCATCCCTATACGCAGAAACTGATTTCGGCCGTCCCGGCGATCGACCCGGGCCGCCGCGCGCGGTTCCGGCCGCTATCGGTCGATACGCCCGTCAGCGCGCTCCGCCCGCCCAATTGGAGTCCCAAGCCGATCAGATACGAGGCCGCCTCCAGCAATCACAAGTTCGCCGTCGGCGATTAGCGGCCGCAGCGCCGTCGAGCGAGAAACCGGCCGCCGCCAGGGCGGGTTTTCTAGGCTTCACCATTCGAAGCGATCTTCCGAATTCCTGATTCTCCGACCGTCAACGGCGCCGAAAGAATCGGTCATTCGGTCGCCGTCGCGCTTTGAGCGGAGCTTGCATTTGATGGATGTCTCAATGGCTTGATTGGGGTTTGGGGCCGGTTCGGGGAATTTATCCGGACCTCTCTGTCAAAGCTCCGTCCGTGGTCGCTTTCTGTCGACCGTAGGAAACAGGCTTGGCGGCGCTCGCCTTCGCATGCGTCGCCCTCCCGTGGCCGCGCGAGGCATCCGCCAGGGATCGTTTCAGGATTTGGCGATATTGTAGATTGTTGACAACTTGCGGCCTCGTCCATAGCGTCGCGCGGAGTTTCTGAAGAGCCACCGGCCCGGCGGGGGAGAGCGTTTGCACGACTGGAATTTCCTCGCCGTTTTCGCAGATTGGGAATTCCTGCTTCTCGGTCTGGTCAATTCCCTCAAAGTGGCGGGGCTCGCGCTGACGTTCGGCGTTCCCCTCGGCCTCCTGATCGCGTTGGGTCGCCTGTCGCGGATCAGGCCGCTGCGCATCCTCTGCACCTTTGTGATCGAGTTCTTCCGAACCACGCCGCCGCTGGTGCAACTTTTCTGGTTCTTCTTCGCCCTGCCGATCCTGATCGACGTACGAATGACGCCGTTCATCGCCTCCGTCGCGACGCTCTCTATTCAGTCCTCCGCGTTTTTCGCGGAGGTGTTTCGGGGTGGCATCAACTCGATCGACAAGGGGCAGTGGGAGGCCGCGAAGGCGATCGGCATGACGCGGGGAGAGTCATTGCGGCGCATCATCCTGCCGCAGGCCGTCAAGCGGATGATTCCAGCGTTCGTCGAACGATCGATCGAGTTGTTCAAGACCACGACGCTGATCTCCACGGTCTCCTACGCCGACCTGATGTTCCAGGCCAACGAGTTGGCGCAGAAAACCTTCCGTCCGCTCGAAGTCTATACGGTGGTAGCCGGAATCTACTTCCTGCTGATTCTGGTCTTTTCGCAGGTTTCGATCGTGCTTGAGAAGCGACTCGCCCTCAGCGGCGATTCGACGGTGCGCTGATATGGGGGGCATAGGATACGAGTGGGATTTCGCCTCTGTCTTCGCCTATTGGGACGTTCTTCTGGCCGGGCTTGAGGGCACGCTGTCGCTCTTCGCGGTCTGCGTGGTTCTGGGCCTGGGCGGTGGGCTGGTCGTCGGCACGCTGCGCTACGCCCGCAACCGGGCGATCCGTCTGCCCGCCTCCGCCTTTGTCGAGGTCTTTCGCAATATTCCGGTGCTGGTCCAGATTATCTGGTTCTACTTCGCCTTCCCCATCATCGTCCCGTTCGAAGTCAGCCCATACATGGCCGCGGTTCTAGGTATTTCGCTCAACACGATGGCGTTCTCGGCGGAGATCTTCCGCGGCGGCATCCAGTCGATGGAGCCGGGCCAATGGGAGGCGGCGAAGGCGATCGGCATGACCTACAACCAGACGCTGCGCCGGGTGATCCTGCCGCAGGCGATCAAGCGCATGCTGCCGGCGCTGACCAATCGCGGCATCGAGGTTTTCAAGATGTCGACGCTGGCCTCGATCGTCGCCTATGTGGAGACGCTCCAGCAGGCGAAGCTGATCGCCTCGTTGGAGTACAATCCCATCGAATCCTACACCGTGGTGGCGCTTCTGTTCTTCGTCATTCTCTATCCCATCGTCCAGGCCACCTATGCGCTGGAACGGCGGTTCGGCAAAAGCGATTGAGGGGACCTGTGCGCGACGTCATCAAAGTAGAGAATTTGTGCAAACGCTTCGGCGCGCAAGAGGTGCTCAAAGGCATCGACATGCAGGTGCGCGAGGGCGAAACCGTCGTGCTTCTGGGCTCCAGCGGCTCGGGAAAGAGCACGCTGCTGCGCTGCATCAACTTCATGGAGGAGCCGAGCGCCGGCCGCGTCACCCTGCGTGGCGAGGCGGTTGGCAGCGAACGCGGCGGTAGGATCGTGTATCGTGAGCGTGAGCTCTGCAAGCTGCGCACGCGGATCGGGATGGTGTTCCAGCATTTCAACCTCTTTCCGCACATGACCACATTGCAGAACGTCATGGAGGGGCAGCGCGTGGTTCTCGGCCGCTCCGCGGCGGAGGCCGAGGAAAAAGCGATGCGCCAACTGGCGCGGATGGGGCTGGAGGACAAGGCGCCCGAGTATCCCGCGCGCCTTTCCGGTGGCCAGAAGCAACGCGTCGCGATCGCGCGCGCGCTAGCCATGGACCCGGAGGTGATGCTGTTCGACGAGGTCACCTCGGCGCTGGACCCTGAATTGGTGGGCGAGGTGTTGAAAGCCATGCGCCAACTGGCCGAGGAGGGCATGACGATGATCTGCGTCACCCATGAGATCGGTTTCGCCTATCACGTCGCGAACCGCGTGATGTTCCTGCATGAGGGGCGGATTCTCGAACAAGGGCCGCCACAGGACATGCTCGTAACCCCCGAGAGCGCGCGCGTGCGCGAGTTCCTCGAGGGGCATTCGCTGTTCAAACTGCCGCACTGAATACGGACGACTTCAAAACCCGAAGGGAGCGAAAGATGAAACAATTCATGCGAACAGCGGCGCGGACGCTCGCCGCGCTCGCGGTGACGGCGGCGGCGAGCCTCACCGTCTCGGCGGCGGCGGCGCAATCGACCTGGGAGACGATCAAGGAGCGCGGCACGTTGCGCATCGGCGTGGCGCAGGCCCCGCCCTGGTTCTCGAAGGATCCGCGCACCGGCGAATGGAACAGCGGCCTGGGCATCAGCGTCGGCAAGGCGATGGCAGAAACCCTCGGCGTCGAACTTGAGACGGTCGAGATCACCTGGGGCACAGCGATCGCGGCGCTAGAGACGGGCAAGATCGACATCCAGTTCCAGATGGACGCGACGCCGGAACGCGCGCTGGTCGTCGATTTTCCCAAACAGCCCTTCGATTTCGTGTCGCTGGCGGTGCTGGCGAACGACGATCTGGACACCTCGACCTGGGCTGGTCTCAACAAGCCCGAAATTTCGATCGCGGTGCCGCAGGCGACTTCGATGGACGCGTTCCTGACGCGCAACACGCCGAACGCGGATATCCAGCGTTTCCCGGACAACGCCGGCGCGATCGCGGCGTTCCAGTCCGGGCGCGTGGACGCGGTGTCGCTGTTCTTCCCGCCGCTTCTGTCTGCGCTGAAGAAACTGGGTCATGGCAAGGTGGTCATACCCCAGCCGGCGTTCAGCTCGCCCTCCAGCGCGGCGGTGCGGCGTGAACCCGACAAGACGTTCCGCGACTGGGTCGATACGACGATCTACTATTACTATGAAACCGGCCAGACGCAGAAATGGTACGAAGAGGTCGTCGCCGAATTCGGTCTCGACCCGGCGAAAGTGCCGCCGATCCAGCGCGAATTGCTGTTCCTGAAATGATCAAAGCGGGGCGGATCCGGAATCCGCCCCGCCTCCTCTCACGACAAGAACGATGAATGACCTCTCTCAAACCCGTCTCCGGCCAGACGCTGAGCTATCAGGTCGAAGAGCAACTGCGCGCCTTCATCTTCAGCGGCGCGGTCCGACCGTCCGAGCGGATGACGGAGACCGCGCTCGCCAGCCGGTTGAAGGTCAGCCGGGGGCCGCTGCGCGAGGCGATCTTCCGGTTGATCGAAGATGGCCTGATCGTGAAGGAGGCCTACAAGAGCATTCGCGTCCGCCCGACCAGCGTGAAGGAGCTTCGCGAACTGACGTCCATGCGTCTGACGCTAGAGAGTTTCGCCTTTCGGCAGGCTTGGGACAAACGTACGGATGCTGACCTCGCGGAGATCGACGCGCGGTGCGCGCGACTTGTCGCCGCCGTGGAGGGTGAAGACCGGCGCGAGGCCATTCTCGACAGGGAGGTCGCCTTTCACGGTTGGGTGTTCGAGATGTCAGGTCATTCCCTGCTGCTCGCTAGCTGGCGGAGCCTGACGCCGCTGCTGCGATTCTATCTCTCAATACATCAGCAGAAATTCGGGTTTCATGCGTTTTTCGCCGCGACCGCCAAGGAATACAGCGCCCTTGCGCGCGGCGACGACCTGGAAGCCATGCAGCGCCATCTTCGCGGGCATCTGGAGATGGGCCTCGAAAAGGTCGTGCGCAGCTTCGACGGCGATGCGCCCGAGGATGCGCGCTTAGAAGAGTCCCAGGAAAAGGCGGTGAAAGAATGAAAGCCATATCCGTTCACGAATTCGGCGGCCCCGAGAAGTTGCGCATGGAGACGCATCCGGACCCGGCGCCGGCCCCCGGCGAAGTCGTCGTCGCGATCCGCGCCGCCGGCGTCAATCCGGCCGACGTCTACATGCGGAGGGGCGGCTACCGGCTCACACCTGCGCTGCCCTACATTCCGGGCGGCGACGCGGCCGGCGAGATTGTCGCTGTGGGCGGCGATGCGCGGCGTCTGAAAGTTGGTCAGCGCGTCTTCATCGCTTCGACGCTGGGGGTCGCCATCGACCCGCATGCTGGTTTCACGGGGTGCTATGCGGAACGGGTCGCGCGTCCCGAAGAGCAGGTGCTGGCCCTGCCGGACGGGGTTTCGTTTGCGCAGGCGGCGGCCTTGGGTTTGCCCTACACGACCGCGCATTTCTGTCTTTTCGCGCGCGGGGGTGCGCAGGCCGGGGAAACCGTTTTCATCCACGGCGCCAGCGGCTCGGTCGGGACGGCGGCCGTCCAGCTGGCGAAACGCGCGGGCCTTAGGGTGATCGGCAGCGCGGGAAGCGCGGAGGGTCTTGAACTTATCCGGCGGGAGGGCGTCGATCACCCCGTCGATCATTCGCGGCCCGGGTATCTGGACGAGGTCCGCCGGCTCCCCGCGCCGCAGCTGATCCTGGAGATGCTGGCCGACAGGAACCTCGCCGCGGATATCGACGTCATCGCGCCTGGCGGCCGGATCGTCATCGTCGGCTGCCGAGGCGAGACGACGATCAACCCCCGTTCGCTGATGGCGAAGGACGCGGATATTCGCGGCGTCATGATCTGGAACGCGGCGGCCGATCAGATCAGGTCGGTATTGCAGGATGTTCTCGCCGGCGTCGCGGAGGGCGCGCTCCGGCCGGTCGTGGGGCGCGAGATGCCGCTGAGCGAAGCGGCGCGCGCGCAGGAAGCGGTCATCGCCGACGGGAATAACGGCAAGATCGTTCTGATCCCCTGAGCGGTCGGCGCCCATTGGGGCGCGCGCACCCGCACCGCCAAAGACACAGAGCCGGAGACCCGACATGCCGCAGTTCGCCGCCCGTCTGAACACCATCGTCACCGCCGAAGCCTCACAATTGCTGAGCGAGGTGAAGGAGATGCAGCGAAACGGGCGTGACATCGCCATGCTCTGTGTCGGAGAGCCGGATTTCGATACGCACCCGCGCACAGGCGACGCGGCCAAGGCCGCGATCGACGCGGGAGCGACGAAATATGCGCCGCTCGCCGGCGTCCATGAGCTGCGCCAGGCGATCTGCGACAAGCTTCGGCGCGACAATGGTCTGAATTTCACCGTCGAGAACGTCATCGCCTGCACCGGCGGCAAGCAGGTGATCTACAACGCCTTCATGGCTACGCTTGATCCGGGCGACGAGGTGATCGTTCCGGCGCCCTATTGGGCCGGCTACCCGGATGTGATCCGGATCTGCGGCGCCGCTCCCGTTTTTGCGGAAACCCGGGATGTGGACGACTTCATCCTACGGGCGGATACCCTGGAGTGCGCGATCAGCGACAGGACGAAGTGGCTGATCCTGAACAGCCCCTCCAATCCGACCGGCGCCATGCATGACCGGAGCGATCTGGAGGCGCTTGCCGACGTGCTGCGCCGACATCCCGATATCTGGATCCTGTGCGACGATATCTATGAGCACATTCGCTTCGACGACGCGCCATTCGTCACGCTCGCGCAGGTCGCGCCTGATCTGAAGGATCGGGTGCTGATTGCGAACGGGTGCTCAAAAAGTTACGCCATGACCGGTTGGAGACTTGGGTTCGGCGCCGGGACTTCCGAACTGATCGATCGGATGATCACCATTCAGTCTCAGGTCACGCTGGCGCCCTCCACGATCAGCCAGTGGGCCGCGGTGCGGGCGCTGGAGGAAAACCTGTCGATCCAGGGAGAGCAACTGGCGACGCTCCTTCGGCGCCGGGACCTGGCCGTCTCCATGTTGAACCAGACCGCAGGACTGAACTGCAATCGTCCCAAAGGCGCATTTTACATCTATGTGAACTGCGCCCGGATCATCGGAAGATCGACGCCTGACGGTAGGGTGATCGAGACCGACCGAGAGTTCTGCAGATACCTGCTGGATGCAGCGGACGTCGCTGTCATGCCGGGCGCCGCCTATGGTCTCTCACCCTATTTCCGGCTGTCTTACGCCATCGACACCGAGGAATTGGAGCGGGCGCTGGCGCGTATCCAGACAGCGTGCGCCGCGCTTCGCTAAGACCTCTCCGGGCGCGCCCTGGCGAGCCTCTTTCCGAACGCGGGAGAGCGTCGGAGAGGACGATATGCCCACTCTGGCGGTGCGCCTTCCGAGGCTGACCTTACTTGTCCAGACGGGTGGTCGTTGTTTTTTCGCATATGCGGAGCGCGGGCGTCATCTCGCTCAGGCGCGCGCCCGCAATCGCCCCAATGCCTACATCACGCCGGTCGCGCGTTCGCACTCACGCGCGAGCCGTTTCTCCAGCGCCTTGCGCCGTTCGAACTCCGCGGTGACGTCGCGCAGGATCGCGGCGACGCCGATGATGGCGCCACGCCTCTCCCGAAGCGGCGTGATCGAGAACTGGATGGAGATTCGGCGGCCGTCTCTGGTGATCGCCGGGACGGCGAGAAGATCTCCGCCGCCGTATTTCGTCTTCCCCGTCCGCATCGTCTCGCGGTAGCCCGCGTTGTGGCGGGCGCGCTGCGCCTCGGGGATGATGATGTCCAGGGGGCGATTGAGCGCCTCTTCACGTGTGAAACCGAATATTCGTGTCGCGCCCGCGTTCCAGAAACGAATGACGCCGTCACGGTCCGACACGACAAGCGCATCGGGCATATCGCGGAGCAGTATGTCGCCGAGCCGGTTGAGATTCATCATGCCTTCCTTGATCGGGCGGAAACGCCCCGAGCCTGAAATTGCCGCTTCATCGCGATGGTTCCCGCAACCGAATGCTCTCCGGCGCGCTTGACCTGGCCGGCTTCGTCGCGGCTGAGCGCTTCTCCTCCCGTCCGGCGATATCCGTGACGACTGCCGATGCTTCGCGCGCGATATCCGCGACAATCTCGCCGGCCGGACGAATCCGGTCGATCTCGCCGGCGACCTGTCCCGCGAAGAGCGCCAGCTGATCGAGATCGCCGGTCATCGAGCGCAGCGGCGAGTCGGTGCTCCAGAGATAGATCGGCCGGCCTTCCTCCTCGGCGACGGCGCGCCTTTCCACACGTGCGCCGCCATGACCGAATGTCTGCGCGCCGAGCGTGTTCGTCAGCGCGTTCGAAAGCACCCGGACGGGTGAATCCGGCGGCCAGTTGATGCTGAACGCGTCGGTGTGGACGGTCCCGTCCGAGCGCGCGTCGAGTAGGCGGCGCTTGTGGATCTCATGCGCGAACGATTCCTCGCTCGCCAAAAATGCGGTGCCGCAATGGACGCCCGCCGCGCCGAGGGCGAGCGCCGCGACGAGGCTGGCGCCCGACGCGAACCCGCCAGAGCCGATGACCGGAATTGCGAGCGCGCGCGCGACTTGCGGCAGGAGGACGAGAGAGGAGACGCCGCCTTTCACATGGCCTCCGGCCTCCACCCCCTGCGCAATCACCGCGTCGACGCCGGCCGCCGCGGCCGCCTGGGCGTCGTCGAGTGAGCCGACTTGGTAGAGAACGCGAAGCCCGGCCGCCTTCGCCTTCGCGACCGCGTCCGGCGCCACGTCCCAGAAGAAAACCATCGTCCCGACCCGCGCCTCGATACAGACGGCGAGTTCCTCGTCGAAAAGCGCGGAGTCGGTGGCGGCGGGGATGAGATTGACCCCGAAGGGCGCGTCGGTCCGCTCACGGACGGCCGCGATCTCGCGCGCGATCAGCGCAGGCGGCTCACGAACCATGCCGAGACAGCCGAAGCCGCCGGCCGCGGAGACCGCCGCCGCGAGTTCGGACCGCGCGACCCCGCCCATCCCGGCCTGAAGGATCGGAAACCGGCAGCCGAGAAGATCGCAGATCGGGGTATGGAGCGGTGCGGCGGGCTTCATTCCCTCTCCCTCAGATAGGCCGCCAGCGCGACGGCGTTGTTGTGCTCTTCATCCTTGGCGGCGTAGACCAGCGTCACCGGTCCCTCTTTCATCCGCGCGCGAAGCGCCGCCAGCGCCTCGGTCTTCTCATCGAGTTCTTCGGCGTAGCGTTTCCGGAATTCCGCCCATTTTTCGGGGTCGTGACCGAACCACGCGCGCAGATCCGGACTTGGGGCGAGGTCGCGCGCCCAGAGATCGAGCCGGAGACGATGCTTCGCCATGCCGCGCGGCCAGAGCCGATCGATCAGAACCCGTTGACCGTCGGACCTTCGGGCAGCCCGGTAGGCGCGCTTGACCCGCAGATCGCTCACGTGGAAATTGTCCTGCGGATGGTGTCCTCGCCAGTCACGATCAGGTCCATCGGAATGTCATGCCATTGAGGATAAATTGTCGGCAGGGCTGCGAAGGCCTGGCCGACGCCGATCACCATCGGCTTGCCAGGCAGGGAAGCGAGCGTGCGGTCGAAGTATCCGCCACCATAGCCGAGGCGGTAGCATTCGGAGTCGAATCCGACCAGCGGCGCGATTACGACGTCCGGCGTCAACTCAGGCTCATCGTCGGGTACCGGAATGTTCCAGACTCCGCGCGCCATTCTCGTATATGGCGTCCATTGCCGGAAGATCAGCGGCCGCCCCTTCGCCGTAACGATCGGCAACGCCGCGCGCGCGCCGGTTTCAGTCACGGAACGCATCCAGCCGCGAAGGTCCAACTCGCCGCGAAACGGCCAGTAGAGGCTGATGGCGACGCCCGGCCCGGGGGCGATCAACTGGTCCAGTTGAGCCGCGATCGCTTCTGCGGTGCGGTTGCGCGCCTCGACCGGCTCGCGCCGGCGCTCCGCGATCAGGCGTTCGCGCTCGGCCTTCCGCCAGCGCGCGACGTCGCGCGCCGCCACGGGGTCCGCGACGGCGTATCCGCTCTCGGTCTCAACCAGTTCGTGAGCGAAGCAGGGCGAAGAGGCGAATCCGCTGTAGTCGTCGCTGCTCATCGATTGCCGCGTTCCCTCTCGATTCGAATCGGCGCCAGTTCGGGCGCCCGCGCCTCGTCGCCAAGGAGCGCGCTGACGCGCGCGCCCAGCGACCGGAGCCGGGCATGGGCGTCATGCGGACTGTGCGCCGGGGTGATCGAGGAGTGGACATTCGCCGCGCCGGACGGAACGGCGCTCCGGATGAGCTTGGTCACGAGTTCGACAAGGGATGTTTTGCGGCGCATGATCACCTCCTAGTCTCGGGCTTCCGGCGGCGGGACGCTGATCCGGAACCGAATGGCTGCTGGAAGGATAGCAAGCCGACGGGCATCGGAATAACGAATTTTGTAAGTTCTTGAATTCGGATATTTCGATATTAAAATGCGGGCGAAGATGGACACGGAACTCGCCCGCACTTTTCTGACCATCGCCGCCACGGGCAGTTTCATCGCCGCCGCGGAGCGGCTCCATATCACCCAGTCGACCGTCAGCGCCCGGATGCGGACATTGGAGGAGCAACTCGGCGCTTCGCTCTTCATCCGCAATCGGGCGGGCGCGTCGCTCACTGACGCCGGGCGGCGTTTCCAGAAACATGCGGCGCTTCTCGTCCGGACGGTGGAGCAAGCTCACCACGATGTCGGGCTCGCGGAGGGGATCCGCGCCAGCGTGACCGTGGGCGCGCGCATCGGGCTCTGGGACGGGCTGATGCTCGACTGGCTCGGCGATTTGCGCCGGAGGATGACGGATGTGTCGGTCCGCGCCGAGATCGGATTGGAGGCGGAACTGATGCAGGGCCTGATCGACGGGCGCATTGATATCGGCGTGATGTACACGCCGCAGCGCCGACCGAATCTGGAATTGACGCATCTTCTGGACGAACATCTGGTGTTGGTGAGCGCGGCGGGCGCGCCGCCGCTCGATACGGGCTATATTCATGTCGATTGGGGGCCGGAATTCTACACCCAGCATGGCGCCATGCATCCGGCTCTCGGCGGCCCGGCGCTGACGGTCAATATCGGCTGGCTCGGGCTCGCCTATCTGCTCGCCAATGGCGGCTCAGGCTATTTCCCGCATCGGCAGGTCGCGGCGCTGATCGCGGCGGGAACCCTCTATCGCCCGCCGCATGCGCCGGGCTTCACCTTGTCGGCCTGGCTCGCGTATCAGAGGGACCGCGACCATCGCGTGATAGATCCGATGCTCGCCTCGCTGGTCGATCACGCCCGCAGAGCGGACGTGGAGGACTAGGCCGGGACGCAGGTGTTCATTTCGCTCCCGCATCCGGCCGCGGCGCGATCAGCATCGGGCCGTAGCGCAGCGCGAAAAGCCCGAACGCGCCGCCCCAGCAAAGCGCCGAGACGACGTAGCCGCCGATCATCGGCGCGAGCGAAAGCGCGGTGAGCGCTCGCGCCAGTGCGCCGAACCAGATCAGCAGATACATGGCGCTGTCGGCGGCGTCAGCCGCCAGCGCCCGTCCGGTATGGCCGCGCGCGCTCCGGGTCATGATCGCCATCATCATCCCACTCATCGCGCCAACGGTGAAAATGTGCGTGGCCGCGACCACGGGCGCCGCGTCAATGAAAGCCAGCGCGCGGAAGGCGAGGCCCACGGGCATCCAGAAATAACCCAGCGACATGCACCAGAGAAGCGGCTCGCGCCATCCGCGTTGCGGGCGCCAGCCGATCCATCTGAGCGCTTGCGCCGCTGCGACGGCCGTGCAGAGAAGGGCCGCCGCGCCCCCCCACCTGACGCCCGAAGGCGCAATGAGATCGGCGAGCGTGAGCGCGATCAGCCCGCCGATGGAGACCGCCTCGACGACGCGCCATCGCCGGCTTCTTCCACCCGTCTGCGCGGCCCGGTCGTGAAAGAGCGGGATGACGCGCCCGCCGATGATCGTGATCAGGATTAGGAAGAGGTCGATGGCGAGCTGGAACGGCTGATCGGGATCGGAGGCAAGAAAAACCCCGAGCCGGTCGAGATGGAAGCAGAGATTGCACGCCCCAAGCGCGAGCACCGCGGCGACGATAACGAAATTGCGCCGGTTCCCGCTCAGGTGGATTGGCCGGACGATCGCGATCGCCACGGCCGGCAGAAAGAGAGCATCCACGAACGCCGCGGCGGAAGCCGGACAGAACCCCATGGCGACGCGCCCGGCGGTCCAGAGCAGAAGAAGCGCGAGAAGCGGCCAACCCTCCGCCACCGTGCGCCCGGTCCATTCCCTGACCGCGGTGAAGAGGAATCCGGTGAGAATGGCCGGCGCGAAACCGAAGAGCAACTCGTGCGCGTGCCAGTCGCGGGCGTCGACGCCCGCCGGGTCAAGCACCAGGCCCCCCGCGAGTGCGGCGACCCAAAGCAGGATCGACAGCGCCGCGAAGAGCGATCCGACGAGGTAGAAGGGACGGAAACCGGCGGAGAGGAATGCGTCGAGGTCCGGCCCCCGCCGGAGTGTTCCGGCGCCGCCTTCACTCATCACCGGCTCCGGGTTCGGGGCTGAAATGCCCGGCGTATTTGTCCGCCACGCCGTCCCACTCCTCGGCATCGGCGGGCGGATCCTTCTTCATCGTGATGTTGGGCCAGAGCGGGGCGAACTTCGCGTTCACCTCCAGCCATTTCTCCAGCCCCGGCGCTGTGTCGGGGCGGATCGCGTCGGCCGGGCATTCCGGCTCGCACACGCCGCAGTCGATGCATTCGTCCGGGTGGATGACAAGCATGTTCTCGCCTTCGTAGAAGCAGTCGACCGGGCAGACCTCCACGCAATCGGTGTATTTGCATTTGATGCAGTTGTCAGTGACGACGAAGGTCATTGCGCATACTCTCGCGGCGCCGTGGTCCTGAACCCGTCGAGCCGAAAGAACAGCGTCATCGTCAGGCTCCGCGCGATCCGTTCGGCTCGTTCTATGAAGAGCCGCGCCGCGTCGGGCGGACAGACCTCCTCCGCAGTTTGGCGAAAATGCATGAGCCAGACCTCGAAAAGCTCCGGCCGGAGCGAATCGATCCGCTGATGGACCGGGACCGGCTGTCCCTTGTAGCGGCCTGTCGTGAGCATCACCGACGACCAGAAGTCGAACATCTTTCGCAGATGTGGCTCCCAGTCGTCGCCGATGGCCTTATCGAAGATCGGCCCCAGCTCGGGGTCGCGCCGGACCGTATCGTAGAATCGACGAATCAGCCGCTCGATCATTGCTTCGGTGATCTCCGTCCGTCGATCCCATGCCGGTGCGCTCGATGGTTTTGCAGGTTGGGTCATCGTCACCCCTAAAAGAAGTATTCGTAGTGCATCTTTTCTACGCCCGTCGGCGGCATGAATCAATGTCTCGTTCGCACCTTGCGTTGGGCCTTGGCGCGGCCCGATCTCCGGTTGCGGCCGAAGCCCGGCGGAGCGCTGGATTGCGATATCGCCGCCATACAAATATGCATATGAAATGTTAGTTTCAGGAGGTGGGCCGCGATGCAGCTCAGCGTCTACACCGATTACGCCCTGCGTTTGATGATGCGTCTCGCGCTCTCGCCCGACCGGCTCGTCACGATTCAGGAAGTGGCCGACGATTATGGGATATCGCGCAACCATCTGATGAAGATCGCCGTCGATCTTGGTCGCCACGGCTATGTCGAATCGGTCCGGGGGCGTGCGGGGGGAATGCGTCTCGCCATGCCGCCGCGGCAGATCAATCTCGGCGAGGTGGTTCGCAAGACCGAGGAAAACCTCAGGATCGTGGAGTGCTTCGACCAGAGGCGGGACACCTGCGTCATCTCCGGCGTCTGCGGTCTGCGCGGGGTGCTCGCAGAAGCGACCGACGCCTTTCTCGCGGTTCTCGATCGTCACACGCTCCGCGACCTGATGCGCGAGCCGCATATGCTGGGGCGCGTGTTCGAGGGCCGAAAGGCGGGGGAGGCGACGCGCGGTCTCACCTGATCGTTCGCGTGGCGGCCCCCGCCTTCGCGCCGGGCGCCCTTTCGGCATTGCCAGCCAGCGGGCGCTGGCGTTACCCTTGGCGCGGCCTCGTGGTGAACCGGATCGCGCTCGTGACGCCGCCCGGCCCCTGACGACAGACCATCCGTCGCGCGAAGGCGCGTCGGATGAGACGGTGAGGAGACGGCATGACGACAGTGACGAAGACCGCCACCGCAAGCGACGCCGACTCGGTCCTGATCCCGGCGCTGGTCGCCGGATTCATCGGTCTCGCGATCGTCTTCGCGGCCGGGCTGATCCAGGCGCAGACCTTGCACGACGCGGCGCATGACGCGCGTCATTCCACCGGCTTTCCCTGCCACTGACGATGGCCGCTTTCGCGCGGATCGTCGTCAGCGCCGTGTTCGCGGGCGCCGCCGCGGGGGTGCTCGCAGCGCTCCTGCAACTCGTTTTCGTGCAGCCGGTGCTGCTCCACGCTGAACTCTACGAGTCCGGCATCCTCGTTCATTTCGGCGCGGGCGCCGTCAGCGCGCATCAGGATGTCGGAGGCGTCGTTTTCGGGCGCGACGCTCTCAGCATCCTCTTCACCCTGCTGATCTATACCGGATACGCGCTCATCCTGGTCGCGCTGATGGCCGCGGCCGAGGCGCGGGGGGCGGTGATCACGGCGCGGACCGGCCTCCTCTGGGGGCTGGCCGGTTTCGTTTCCGTCAATTTCGCGCCCGGTTTCAGTCTCGCGCCCGAGGTTCCGGGCGTCGCGGCGGCCGATGTCTATGCGCGCCAGGCCTGGTGGGGCGTGACGGTCGTGGCGGCGGCCGTCGCGCTCTGGCTGATCGCCTTCGGGCGAGGGTGGGCGGCCTGGGGCGCCGCAGTCGCGCTATTGCTCGCGCCGCACCTGGTCGGCGCGCCGGAGCCGGACGTCTTCACCGGACCGGTTCCGCCCGAGATCGGCGCGGCCTTTGCGGCGCGCGCCTTCGGCGTCGGCATGGCCGCATGGGTGATGCTTGGCGGGTTCGCAGGCTTCTTCTGGCGACGTGAGGCGGCGCGGGCGGGCGCGGCGGCGCAAGCCTGATCCCGCCGCCGGGAGCATGACCCGAATCATGGATCGTCTCGCGCTTCTCGTCATCGGCCTGGTCCTGGGCGGCGGCGTTGGTTTCGTCACTGCGGCCGGGTTCGGCGTGACGCTTGACGGCCATGATCATAGCGCGCCGGGTGGCCACGCCGCGATGGCGCAAATGGCGCACGAGGATGACTCCGCGCTCGACATTTCCGCCGGTCCCTCGGCGCCGACCGTCGCGCTGGAACTGGCGCGCGACCCTGTTTCGGGGTGGAATCTCCACCTCGTCACCGGGAATTTCCGCTTCGCGCCTGAAAAGGCCGGAGCGGCGCCGGTTGCGGGTGAGGGACACGCGCATCTTTATGTCAACGGCCGGAAGGTCTCCCGGCTCTACGGCTCCTGGACGCATATCGCCGAGCTGCCGCCGCGGGCTGAATTGCGGGTCACGCTGAACGCCAACGATCATCGGCCGCTCGCCGTCGCCGGGGCGCCCGTCGCGGCGGTCGCGACCGCGCCCTGACGCAGGTGTCGCGCGCGTGTACGTCGGCGCTTCTGGCGCGTGATGCGACAGCGGCGATGAGCCGAGAGGGCGCGGGCCGCCGCGGTCATGGAAACGCCGCCAGCAGCGTCATCGGCGTCGCTGGCCGGCCGCGCCCCGTGGCGGGCGCCGCGCTCAGGCTTTCGTATCCTGCGCCGCCGCGACGGAGGGCTCGGCCTCGGCGGCGCCGACGGCTCTCTTCGTATCCGTCTTCAGGGCCGGGTCGGCCGCGTTCGTCGCCCCGTTATCCTTAGCGCCGTCAGGGCCGTCCGTCTCTTCCTTTGCGTATTCGCTCTCCGGGCCGTCTTCAGCGATGATCGGAAGCAGCGCGGCGCTCGCCTCGGCCTCGGTCGCTTCAGCCTCGCCTTCGGTCCAGGCGAGCGTGTCGAAGGCGTCGCACCTCCGGCAGACCGGCGCCCATTCGCCATGGCGCGCTCCGCAATTGGCGCAGGTCCATTGCGGCGCGCGGGGCGCCGCGACGGCGCGCGCGAGCCAGCCGCGCACTAGAGGTTCGCCGCCCCCGTCGGCGCGTTCGATCGCCGCCATCAGCGCGAGGGCGCGGGCCGTCGGATGGGTATCCGCCAGATCGCCGATCGCCGCGCGGGCGGCGTGCGGATCGCCATCGGCGAGCGCGAGCTCGGCGCTCAGCATCCGGGTTTCCGGGTTGTCCGGGTGAAGTTTGGTCAGCTCGCGGAATCTCTTGCGCCGCGCCGCCGCACTCTCATCCGGGTGCAGCGCGGCGTAGGCGGCTGCGACGTCGGGATGAGGCTCGGCGCGCCAGGCCTCGCGCAGCGTTTTTTCCGCCTTTCGGAGGGCGTTATCGGCCTTCTGCTGCTCGGCGAGCGTGATCGAGGCGGAGATCAGCGTCGGCGCTTTCCGACGCGCGCGGGCGATCAGTTCGCGTGACTTCGCCGTTTCGCCGCGCGCCTCCGCCGCGCGCGCTTCGGCGACCAGCAGCACCGCGGCGCGGCGTTCGGCTACGTCCTTGGTGATCGCGCCGGTTTTCGTCGTCGCCTCCAGCGTGCGGCGCGCGCCCTCCCACTCGCCGGCCTCGCACTGAAGATCGAAAAGCGTGGCCAGAAGTTCGGGTTCGCGCGCCTTCAACTCGAACGCGTAAGCCGCGAGTTTCAGCGCCCGCGCCTTGTCACCGTCGCGGAGCGCCTGCTCGAGCAAACCCTTGACCCCGACATAGGCGGTGCGCTGTTCGCCGGCGAGGCGCTTGTAATAGTCCTTCGCGACCGCAGAATCGCCTGCCGCATCCGCCGATTGGGCGACGAGCAGCCTGGTGAGCGCCGGCCGGTCCAGCAGCCTTTCGGCCTTGCGGGCCTTCACCAGCGCCGACTTGCCATCGCCCTCGGCCATGGCGATCAGGCCGCCGGCCAGCGCGTCGAATCCACGCCGCTCACGCGCCCGGGTCCAGAACCTGCTGAGCGCGGTTTCATCGCCGGAGGCGAACCGGACAAGCGCCACCATGAAACTGAAAATCTTGACGAGCAGCCAGAGCATAAACGTCAGCGCGAGAACGATCGCCACCGTTTCGAGCAGTCGGAAAGGGCCGTATGCGCGTCCCGCGAGGGTCAGCGTCACGCCGCCATCCGAATCTTTCATCCAGACCAGCGCCAGCGCGGCGGCGATGATCGCGAGGCCCCAGAGCGCGGTGCGGATCAGCATGAAAATCATGTCAGCCCCCTCAATTCGCGCCAAGCGCCGCGCGCCAGTCGTCAAAGCCCCGTTTCGCGCCAGCGGCGCGTTTCAGATCATCGAGCCAGTCCGCCATCGCCGTCTTTGCGGCCGGGGGCAGGGCGTCCGCCTCCGTCGCCGCCGCGCTCAGGCGGCCCTCGCTCAGCCGCGCCTCGATACGCGACAGGACCGCGCCGACGCCCGGGCCAGGCGTTTCCACCGCCGGCCTGCCGCCGATGCGCCCGGAAAGCTGCGCGAGCAGTTTGTCTCCGAACCCGTCGCCGGCCTGCGCCTCGAGCGCGGCGGCGTAGCCCTGGCGCGCCGCCGCCGGAAATGACTGTGTCAGCGATCGCGCGGTCGGCGCGCCGCTCTCGGCGAGCGCGGCGAGCGCCTCCGGCGCGACTTCGCCGGAGAGAGAGACCGCATCGTTCATCGCTGACGCGAAGGGGGCGCCGGAGATCAGCGCCTCGCTGATCCGTGTCAGCGCGGCGTCGAGATTGGCGTTGCGGCGGATTTGTTCGGCCTCGGTTCGCGCTCCGGCGGTCGCGGCTTCGCCGCTCTCCAACGCCTCGACGCGGGCGGCGAGCGCGGCGAGTTCATCCGCCTTCGCAAGCGATCCGATCCCGCCGATCCGCTCCTTGAGCGCGGCGATTTCTTCCTTCAGGCTCTCCACGGCCGCGCCGAGGGCGACGACGCTCTCGGGCGTTTCGTCCGTTCCGGCGCCGGCAATTGCGGCCTCCAGCGCGGCGACACGATCGCCGATCGCCGTCAATGCCGCGCTATCCGCCGGCTCGGGCGTGGATTTGAGCGCTGACTCGGTCGTGGCGGCGAGCTCGTCGATTTGCGCCTCGAGCGGCGCGATCGCGCCTTCGGCGGTGGCCACCTGCTCCCTCAGCGCCGCGAGCTCGGCTTCGGTCTCGGCTTTGAGGGCCGCGACCGCTTCTGCGGAGCGGTCCCCGCCGGGTGTCAGAAACTCGGCCACCGGCGCCGCCCATGCGGGCAGATTCGGGGCGATCCTCGGCCCGGCCCAGAGTGCGACCGCCGCGCCGATGAAGAAGATCAGGATCCATTGCAGGGCGATCGCGGCGAAGGAGCGGTGCTCGGCGTCTTCTTGCGCCGCCGCCGCGTACGCGGCCGCCGGCGCGTCGGCCGTCTCCGATTCCACGCCCGCCTCCGGGTGGATGTCGGGGGCTGGCTCGCGGGTCGCCTCCTCCCGTCGTCCGTCATCCACACCGTCGTCCGATAGAGGCTCGGGCGCGGCGTCCGACGCGGGCTCCGGGGGCGCGTCCTCTGCCACAGGGGCCGCGTTGTTGGGCGCGGGGGTTGCTTCGTCGGGCGCAATCTCCGCATCGCTCGCGGCGGCCTTCGCCGCCCTTGCGGCTTCGAGCCTGTCCCGTGCAGGTTTCGGCTCGTCCTGGTCCGCCATTCGCGTCGCTCCCGGTCGCTCTCGATCTGTCAATCCGATCCCTCGCGCCTAGCCTCCACAGGACGGGGCGCGGGTCAAGCCGCGCTGCGTCGCAGCAAGGCGCGCATGGCGGCGCCGTCAGGCCGCTCGGCGACGCTGATATTCGCGAAGCCGACCGGCGCGAGCGCCGCCGCCGCCGCCGCGCTGATCGCCGCCGCCTCGATCGTCGCAAGGCGCGGACGCCAGGCGTATGGGGCGGCTTTCGCGAAAAGTGCGGCGGTTCGCGGTGAAAAGAAGGCCACCGCGTCAATCCGTCCCGCCCGCATCGCGGCGTCGACCCGGGCGCCGGGCGGGCCGGCGGGGCGTGCCTCATAGGCGACGATGTCGCGCGCGTCGGCGCCGGTGTCGCGAAGCGCCGCGCTGATATCCATGGCGATGTCGCGGCCGCGCACATGCGCCGGACGGCTCAGTCCGGCGGCTTTCAACACTGCAAGAAGCCGCACCGCGTCGCCGCCGCCTTCGATCACCTCGTCAAACCCCGCGCGCCGCGCCGCATCCGCCGTCGCCGGGCCGACGCAATAGGCGGGAAGGGCCGGCGGAGGACCATGCTGGAGAAGCGCCTCGAGGGCGCGCGCGGACGTGAAGATCAGCGCGTCCGCATCCGAGAGATCCGGCGGCGCCGGGAGCAGATGAACGATCTCCATCACCGGCCAGATCAGCGCGTCCCAGCCATCCGCGGCGATTTCGGCGGCGAAGGCGTCGGATTGCCGGCGCGGGCGGGTGAGCAGGACGAGGGGCATCTTCGCCTGCGCTCAGGCGTCGAAAAAGCCGGGCCCGCCGGCGGCGCGCAACTCCGCCGCGGCGTCGAGCCCCATCGCCTCGGCCTCCTCCGGCGCGCCCTCGCGCGCCGTCGCGTGCCGGTGGGCGCCATCGGGTCGCAGGATCTCACCGCGAAAGCGGAGCTTGTCGCCGGTCAGTTCCGCCAGCCCGGCGAGCGGCGTCCGGCAGGACCCGTCGAGGGCGCGAAGAAACGCGCGCTCGGCGGTCAGAAGCAGCGTCGTCTCGGCGTCGTCGAGGGGCGCGACAAGGCGGATCGCGCCCTCGTCATCGGCCCGCGTCTCCACCCCGATCGCGCCCTGCGCGACGGCGGGCAGCATCACATCTGTCGGAATCGGGACGCCTTCGACGGCGCTTCCGAGCCGCTTCAACCCGGCGACCGCAAGGAATGTCGCGGTTGCGACGCCCTCCTCCAGTTTCCGCATCCTGGTCTGCACATTCCCGCGAAATTCGATGATCTTCAGGTCCGGGCGGCGCGCCAGCGCCTGCGCCCGGCGCCGGAGCGAGGAGGTGCCGACGGTCGCGCCCTCGGGCAGATCGTCGAATGTCGCATAGCGCGCGGAGATGAACGCGTCGCGCGAATCGGCGCGCGGCAGATGCGCGATCATCGACAGCCCGTCCGGAAGCACCGTCGCCACGTCCTTCATCGAATGGACGGCGATGTCGATGCGCCCGTCGAAAAGCGCCTGCTCCAGCTCCTTTGTGAAGAGCCCCTTGCCGCCGATCTCGGAAAGCGGCCGGTCCTGCACGGCGTCGCCGGTGGTGCGGATCGCGGTGAGGGCGAAGGCCGCCTCAGGCAGGTTATGCGCCGCCATCAGGCGGCGCTGGACCTCGCGCGCCTGAGCCATCGCGAGGGGCGAGCCGCGCGTGCCGATTCGAAGCGGCGCGCCAGGGGAGGGCGGGCGGGAGGAGATGGTTTGCGTCGCCATGCAAAACCCTCTACCCCGTGGCCCGGCGGCGCGCAATCGGAGGCGCCGCCGCGCTCTCATCGGATCGGGCGGCGCATGGAAGAGATCACGGTTCTCGGCATCGAATCGAGCTGCGACGACACTGCGGCGGCGCTCGTGCGCGTGCGGATCGGGTCCGGCGGCGCGCGCGGGCCGGGCGAGATTCTCTCCAGCGTGGTGATCGGGCAGGAGGGGCTGCACGCCGGTTTCGGCGGCGTGGTGCCGGAGATCGCCGCCCGCGCCCATGCCGAGCGGCTCGACCTCGCGGTCGAGGCGGCGTTGGCTGAGGCGGGATGCGGGCTTGGCGGCGTCGATCTTGTCGGCGTGACGGCGGGGCCGGGTCTGATCGGCGGCGTCCTTTCCGGTGTGATGTGCGCGAAGGGGATCGCCTTCGGGGCCGGGTTGCCGCTGATCGGGGTCAATCACCTGGAGGGTCACGCGCTGACGCCGCGGCTGACCGACGGGATCGGCGCGCCCTATCTTCTCCTGCTCGTTTCCGGCGGACACTGCCAACTCATCGAGGTTGCGGCGCCCTGCCGGTATAAGCGCCTCGGCGGGTCGATCGACGACGCGCCGGGGGAAGCCTTCGACAAGATCGCGAAGCTACTCGGTCTCGGCTATCCGGGCGGACCGGAGGTGGAGCGTGAGGCCTTGAGCGGCGACGAGACGCGCTTCGCCTTTCCCCGGCCGCTGATCGAACGGACCGGATTCGACATGTCGTTTTCCGGGCTGAAGACTGCGGTGCTCCGCGCGCGCGACGATCTCGTCGCCGTTGCGGGCGGCATCACGGTCGCGGATCGCGCCGATCTTTGCGCCTCCTTTCAGGCCGCGGCGCGGGATCTTCTGGCGGCGAAAACGCGCGCGGCGATGGTGAATCTGGCGTCGGGCGGCGCCCACCCCGTGGGCGCGCGCCGGCTCGCGGTGGCGGGCGGCGTCGCCGCGAACCGCGCCATCCGCGGCGCGCTGGAGGCGGCGGCGGCCGAGACGGGCTTTTCGTTTCACGCGCCGCCGCTTGCGCTTTGCACCGACAACGGCGCGATGATCGCCTGGGCGGCGGCGGAGCGCTGGGCGCTGGGCGAGCGCGGCGGCGAGATAACGGCGCGGCCGCGCTGGCCGCTGGATGAGTCCGCGCCGCCGATGCTGGGCGGCGGGCGAAAGGGCCCCCGTGTCTAGAGACGACCAAATCGTCGCCATTCTCGGCGCCGGCGCGTTCGGGCGCGCGCTGGCGGCAGTCGCCGGTAAGACCGGCCCGGTGCGGCTGATCGGCCGACGCCCGGCCGAAGGGGTGGAGACCGACGCGGCCGCGGGTCTCGTCGGCGCCGGTCTCGTCATCATCGCGGTCCCGGCGCAGGCGACGCGGGCCGCGCTCGGCGTCTGGGCGCCGCGTCTGCCGCAAGGCGCGCCGCTGATCCTCGCCGCCAAGGGGCTGGAGGCGGGATCGAGCCTTCTTCAGTCCGAGATCGCCGCTGCGCTCACCCCGGGCCGGCAATTGATGGCGCTGACCGGGCCGGCTTTCGCCGTCGATCTTATCGCCGGCCTCCCGACAGCGGTGACGCTCGCGACAAACGATGAGGCGGCGGGCCGCGCCGCGCAGCTGCGTCTCGCGGGCCCCACGCTACGGCCCTATCTTTCCGACGATATCATCGGCGCCGAGATTGGCGGCGCGCTGAAGAACGTCGTCGCCATCGCCTGCGGCGCCGCCATCGGGCGCGGTCTCGGCGAAAGCGCCCGCGCCGCGCTGATGACCAGGGGCTTTGCCGAAATGACACGGATCGCGCTGGCGAAGGGGGGGCGGGCGGAGACGCTGGCGGGGCTTTCCGGGCTTGGCGACCTTGCGTTGACGACCGCAAGCGAGAAGTCGCGCAACTTCGCATTCGGTCTGACGCTTGGGCGCGGCGAGGCGCCCGAACCCGGTGTGACGCGAGAGGGCGTGGCGACCGCCGGCGCGGCGGCGGCGTTGGCCGCGCGACTTGGTGTCGAGGCGCCGATCATCGAAGCGGTCGCCCGGCTCGCGGCGGGCCGCAGCGGCATCGACGCGGAGATGGCCGGGCTCCTCTCCCGACCGCTCGGTCGGGAGTCATGAAAAGGTGCGGAAGAGACGCAGTTTCGGGCGAACCGACGAAACGCGGCTCATCCGGCTGTTCCGCGCGTTCCAGGTCTTGTTTTTCGAAATGGCTCTGATATGATCCGAACGGGTAAAAATTTAGCTAATTGCAAAATAGTGGGGATTCCGATGACAAATGGCGAAGAGCAGTCCGTTCGAAGCGGCAAACTTGTCGATCGTCGGGCGTTCCTGAAGGCGGGGGGGAAATTCGCCGCTGCGACGCCTCCCGCAGTTGCGATCCTCTTGTCCACGTCTCTCGACTCGAAGGCGATCACCAGGTCCGGTGGTGGCCATGGCAACGGCGGCGGCCATGGCAACGGCGGCGGCTGGGGCAATGGCGGCCACGGCGGCGGTCATGGAAACGGCGGTGGTCGCGGCGGTGGTCGCGGCGGCGGTCGCGGCGGTGGCTGGGGCCATGGCGGCGGCCGCTGGTGGTGACACGAGCGCTCCGTCGGCGGATCGGATAGGCGCTGTAAGCTGTCCTGGTGGGACATGCGCGCGGGTCGGCGCGTTGATTGTCACGCATCAATGTTCCTAAATCACCCGGATTAGGGGTCATGGACCGACGCGATCCTTCACCATGCGCGGGAGGATGATCGCAGCGCCGTATCCGGCGGAAGCCTGTTCCGACTTTCGTCCATGCTGGACCGGGCGGACATGAACGCGCATGCTGGCGGTATGGCGGTTTGGATCGAATGACCCCGCAATCCGGATATGCGCTTCTCGTCGCCGCGCACGGTGTGCGGTTGACGCGGGTCAAGGGCAAGCCGGTTCTCTTCTCCGCAGCCGATCAGCTGGTGTTTCTGACGAATGATTTCGTCGCCGCCATCTGGGCGCATGTGCAGGCCGGCGTGACGCAGGCGGAGTTCTCGCGGCTGGCGCGCGACGCCGGGCTGGACGGGAAGGAGATTCTGTCCGGCCTACTTGAGAGCGGCGTCGTCACGTTTCTGGGCGCGGAGGACGGGCCCGCGACGCTCACCGCGCATGCACATCTCAAGCTGGGCGATGTCATCGTTCTGATCGGCTTCGGAGGACCGCGCGCCGAGGCCGTGTTTCGCGAGAGCTTCGGCCACCTGACGACGTCGCCGAGTCCGAGCGCGGCGCATCTTCTGGCGCTCGAAAGCGCCGGCGGGATCTGTGGCAGTGAATGCGGCGGGGCGGCCGACTGGGTGGAATGGCGGCGGGCTGGCGCGGCGTTGAAGGAACTCCTGACCGGAATTGCGCTGGAGCGATCGGATCGCACCGCGCTGCATGCCGCGACGCTGTCCCAGGATGGCGACGCATTGCTGCTGTTCGGGCCCCCGGGGGCCGGAAAGTCCACGCTTGCGGCGGCGCTCGGGGTTTCCGGTTTCAATCTCGATGGGGACGATATCGCGCTCTTGCAGTCTGATGGCGGGGTGCTGGCGCTACAGTTCCCCATCACGGTGAAGTCGGAGTCCTGGTCGTTGCTGTCCGGGCGTTATCCCGAACTCGCGCGGCTGGAAACTTATGAGAGGTCGGATGGACAGTCCGTCAGATACCTGACGCCGCAGGGTGCAGGCGCGCCCGAGCCGCGGCGCGCCAGATTGATCGTCCGGCTCGAGCGCGCAGAGGTCGGGGAGGCCAGACTAGACGACATTCCGGTCGAGCAGGCTCTGGCGGTGGCGCTCGACGGGGGCTGGTCGAGTGATGAGCGTCTGTCGCTCGAGTCGTTCGACGCGTTGATCGCCTGTGTCGACGCCGCGACATGCTTCAGATTGCGATATTCGGATATCGACGATGCGGTCGCGACGATCGGAGCGGCCTGGAGTGAAGCGCGCCGAGGCTCGGATCCTGCTGATCCTCGAACCCCTTGGATGTGATGAATCGCAGGGGGGTGAGGCGCTCGCGACTGGAGAAGCTCGCGGAGTGCCTCCAAGGCGACGTATTGAACCGGAGCGACTGGGACGAAGTCATCGCTACGGCGAACGCCCATCTTCTCGGCCCGCATCTCTACCACCAGATTCTGAAGTCCGGGCGCCTCGACCAGGTCGATCCGGAAGCGGTGGAATATCTCGGCAGTCAGGCGGCGGCCAACCACGAACGAAGCCGAAGGCTCCTGGCGCAACTTGACGAGGCGGCGTCCGCGATGAACGACGTCGGCGTCATTCCGCTGGCGATCAAGGGAATGGCCGCGCTTTTGCAAAGCGACCGGGTCGAGGAATTTCCGCGAATTGTACGTGACGTGGATCTTCTGATCGGCAAGGCTGAAGCGGCGCCGGTCGACAGGGCGCTCAGCGATCTTGGCTACGATGCCGAACGGGTCGAAGAAGGGGGCCATTCGGTCGGGAACTATGTGCGATGCGACGCCGTTGGCGTGCTCGACCTGCACATACGCCTCCCACGGCGGGTCGCCCTCGTGGTGACGATGGACGATCTCATGTCGCGCGCCAGAGAAGCGCGACTCGCGAACAGCGTGGTCCGCATTCCCGATGCGTCCGCCCATGTCGCGATCAATCTTGCGCATGACATGATCCACAATCGCTGCATGTATAGCGGGATTATGGATCTCGGCTATCTGGTGGAACTGGTGCAGTTCATCGGTGAACGGGGCGATGAGATCGACCAGCCCTGGATAGAGCAAAAGCAGAAGATCCGGCGCTTCGGCCTCTCGGTGGAGATGCAGGCGCGGATGGCGCGGCATCTCTTCGGGAGCGCGTCGTTCATCGCGTCAGAAAGCAGCGCTCTCGGTTGGGCGCTCCATCACCGCCGCCGTCTGAAAACGCGATTCGCGCCGATCGACCGGCTCGACACCGCTCTGTTCGAGCGCATTTATCCGGCGATTCAAAGCATCCGCCGTAGTCGGGCGGGCCGAGGGGACTGAACGACGAATCTTTCGGATACCGCGGCGTCGCGCCCGACAGCAAGGCGACGAATATCGATTATCTCGAACCAGGCTATTGCGCTCAAGGGCGGGGGGGTATCCATTAACGGCGATCGCAACGACCCTTCGGGGGTGGCGCAAAGCCGACAGGAACCTGACGATTGACCGATCCGATAATTCGAATTGAGAATGTTTCCAAGCAGTTCGGTGAAATCAAGGCCCTGAACGACGTGTCCTGCGTCGTGGCGCCGGGCGAGGTGCTGGTGATCGTGGGGCCGAGCGGGTCGGGCAAGAGCACGCTCCTGCGCACGATCAACGGCCTTGAAACCATCTCCAGCGGGCGCATCGTCGTGGACGGCGTCGAAGTCGGCGCCAAGGCGACGGACATGAACAAGCTTCGCACCTCGATCGGCATGGTGTTTCAGCATTTCAACCTGTTCAGCCACAAGACGGCGCTGGAGAACATCGTCATGTGCCAGACGGTTTCGCTGAAGCGAAATCGGGCCGAGGCGACGGCGATCGGGCGCGATCTGCTGGCGCGGGTGGGTATTCCCGACAAGGCCGATTCCTATCCCAGCCAGCTCTCCGGCGGCCAGCAGCAGCGCGTCGCCATCGCGCGGTCGCTGGCGATGCATCCCAAGGTCATGCTTTTCGACGAGGCGACGTCGGCGCTCGACCCTGAAACCGTGAGCGGCGTGCTGCAACTCATGCAGGAGCTGGCGACCGAAGGCATGACCATGGTCGTCGTCACCCATGAAATGGGCTTCGCCCGCGAGGCGGCCGACCGGGTGATCTTCATGGATCAGGGAGAGATCCAGGAGGAGGCGAACCCCCAGGTGTTCTTCGACGCCCCCAAGAACGAGAGAACGATCAAGTTCCTTAGCCAGATACTATGACTAAACCGACATCAGAGAGGATACCGGCATGAAGATACTCGGAAAACTGACTGGCGGCGCCATCGCGGCGGCGGCGCTTCTGGCGGTGGGCGCATCCGCCGCGAGCGCCCAGCAAACGACGATGGATAAGATCGCGACCGAAGGCAAGATCACCGTTGCGGTGCAGACGCAGGGTCCGCCGGTCAGCTTCGTCGACAGCAAAGGCGAACGCACCGGCCTCGTCATCGACATCATGAAGATGATGGCCGAGGACATGGGCGTGGAACTGGTCATCCAGGACTATGACTGGAAGGGCCTGATCCCGGCGCTGAAATCGGGCAAGGTCGACCTGATCGCCGCCGACATGACGCCGACGGCCAAGCGCTCCATGCAGGTGGTGTTCACTGACCCGGTCTTTTTCGCCGAGAACGTCGCCTTTGCGCTGAAGAGCAAGGGCTTCACGAAATGGCAGGACCTGAACGCCGACGGCATGACGGTCGCTGCGACGCAGGCGTCGACCTACGCCGACGCGGCGCGCAAGCACATCTCTAAGGCGGAGCTGAAGGAATACGCAGGGGGCACCGCGCAGACGACGCAGGCGGTGGCCGCCGGGCGCGCCGATGGCGGCGTCACCGACAAGGCGAGCCTCGCGCAGTATACCGCCGGCGACAGTGAATTCATGATGCTCGACGGCGTGCTGGCGCAGGAGCCGCTGGGCTTCGCTGTCCGACCGGATTCGCTCCATCTTCTGTTCACGCTCAACAATTACATCGGTCTGATCCGGTATGACGGGCGTTTGCAGGAGCGGCTCGCCTACTGGTGGGAAAGCCTCGATTGGGAGAAGGATCACAAGTGATCGTTTTACCGCCTTCGCCCCTTCCGGGGCGAAGGTCCGCCGCATCCCGCCGCCTTCATCCAGTCTCGTCCTTCGCTGCTGAAAGGCGCTGAATGTCCTCGCTCTTGCAGCACTTCAATTACCGTGTTGTCGGGCAATATCTCGACATCTTCGCGGAAGGCATGTTCGCGACGCTCTGGATGTCGGCGGTCTGTCTCGTCGCCTCGATCTTTTTTGGCGTCTTCGTCGCCCTGATGCGGATGTCGCCGAATCCGCTGATCTGGCGGCTTGCGGCCGGGTATATCCAAGCGATCCGGGCGACGCCGCTGCTGATCCAGATCTATCTCGTGTATTATGGGCTGCCCGCGCTTCTGCCCTTCGGGAATTTCTTCGATGAGACCCAGACTGCGCTGATCGCGCTGACCATCCATTCGACCCCCTATATGGCGGAGATCATCCGCGCCGGCATTCTCTCGGTTCCCGCCGGTCAGGCCGAGGGGGCGTATTCGGTCGGCTTCAGCCGTCCGCAGACCCTCTTTCACGTCGTCCTGCCGCAGGCGCTCGCCAACGTGACGCCGCCGCTGATCGGGCAGACGGCGATCCTGATCAAGGACACGTCGCTTTTCAGCATCATCGCCGTCTTCGAGCTGATGGGCGCGGGCGTCAGGATGTTCTCGGAAACTGTCGTGGCGACAGAAAGCTATGTGACCACGGCGATCTGCTACCTGATGATCTACATGCTGACGCTGATCCTGGCGCGGTTCGCGCAGCAGAAACTGGGGGGGACGGAATGGCGCCGGATCTGAAGTCGGGGGAGGGGCCCGATGTTTGAGTCCATCGCGGAGAAGTGGGCGATCACCGTCAACCTCTGGCCGATCCTGATGCATGGGCTGTGGTTGACCTTCGCGGTCTCGATGCTGGCGATCGTGCTTGGCTCCGCGCTCGGTTTCGGGCTTGGCGTCGTGCGCACGCTGCCGTTTGGCTGGCCGCGGCGGCTGATTGGCCTCTACCTGCATGTCTTTCGCGGCACGCCGTTCCTGGTGCAGCTCTACATCGTCTATTTCGTGCTGCCTTCGCTCGATATCGCCTTTCTGCAATTCGACAGTTTCGTCGCCGCGATCGTGGCGCTGTCCTTCTACACGTCCAGCTATGTGACGGAGATCACCGCCGCCGCGGTTCGCGCCGTCCCGCCGGGGCAGGAGGAAGCAGCGCGCGCCGCCGGCATGTCGAAATCGCAGGCGCTTTACCATGTCGTGCTGCCGCAGGCGCTACGGCTGATGATCCCGCCGATGGCGGGCGTCTATGTCGTCATCATCAAGAGCACCTCGCTGCTCTCGGTGATCGGAATCGCCGAGCTGACGCGGCAAGGGGAAATCGCGATCCTGCGCCTGCCGGGCAACGTGCTGTTCGTCTACTGCCTGATCGCGGTGGTCTATTTCATCTACTGCTATCCGGTCCTGCGGTTCTCGCAATGGGGCGAGCGGCGATTCGGCCGGATCGATGGCTCCTGACGCCCGATCCATGTGGGAATGAAGGAATGAGCGCGCCCATGCCGACCAATCCCTGCATGCCGCGATGAGCGCGTCTTTTCCTCATGACGCGCGCCAAGCTCCCGGCCGGGCGCCGCGGCGGGCGCGGCGCGTATGATCGCGCTGCCCGATCCCCGCTACGCCCTGCTCGACGAGCCGACCCCGTTGCAGCGTCTGGCGCGGCTGGAGCGGGCGCTGGGGCGAAGCGGGCTTTTCGTGAAGCGAGACGACCAGATGCCGATCGCGCTTGGCGGCAACAAGCTACGCAGTCTCGAATTCTGGCTTGGACGGGCGTTGGAGGAGGGCGCCGATATCGCGCTCGTCGCCGGCGGGCCGAATTCGAACATGTGCCGGTTGACTGCGGCGGCGGCGGCGATGGCGGAACTGGACTGCATCGTCTTTCACAACGCCGACTCCACCCCCGAGAGCCGCAGGATGAGTTTTCTCAATCAGGTGTTCGGCGCAGAGGTGCGGTATCTGGGCGAAATGGATGAAACCCTGCGCGCGGCCGAAATGGAGCGCGCGGCCTCGGCCCTGCGCGTCGGCGGCCGGCGGCCCCATATCGTCGGCGATCCGATAATCGGCGCCCTCGGCTATGTGCGCGCCGCGGCTGAGCTTGCGCGCCAGAACGAGGATCTTGGTGGCCCGATCCGTCATGTCTTCATGCCCGGCTCCATGGGGCCGACCGAGGCCGGGTTCATTTTCGGCAACGCGGTTCTGGGCTACCCGTTCGAGGTGCATCTTGTCAGCGTCGAATACGGCCGTGATGAACTTGACGACCGGATCGCGCGCATTCTGCGCGGCCTCGCGAGTCATACCGGCCTTCTGACGGCGGGCGTCGACGCGACCCATCAGCAGTATCATATGGATCATCTCGGCGCCGGGTACGACCAGCCGACCGCTGCGGCCGAGGCCGCGATCCTGCGTTTCGCCCGTACCGAGGGCGTATTGCTGGAGCACACCTACACCGCGAAAACCTTCGCGGCCTTTCTGGACCTAGCGGCGGCGGGCGGGCCGCCGCCGGAGGAGGGGATGTGCGCCATCCACACCGGCGGCTTGCCTGCGCTTTTCAGCCAGTTCGACCGGTTCGCGACCAGGTCGGCGGAGGCGGGTTGACCGGCGCGCGTCTCAGATCAGTGCGGCGATGACCTTCGGCGCCTCGTCGAGCGAGGCGATGACATGCGCCCCCGCCTCCTTCAGCAGGCGGCGCTTGGCGGTCGCGGTGTCGGCTTCCCCGGCAATCATCGCCGCGACATGGCCGAAGCTGCGCCCAGCCGGATAGGCCTCCTGAAACGCCCCGGCGATCAGCGCCAGAACCGGTTTCCGGATCGCGCCGCTCCTGATCGCCTCGGCGACCTCTGCCTCGTTATCGGTGCCTGGCTCGCCATAGACGATCATCGCGTCGGTCTCGGGGTCATCCTCGAAAAGCCCCAGATACTCCCGCATCGAGCGGCCCGTGGTGCGGTCGCCGCCCATCGAGACCGCGGTCGAGACGCCCATCCCGGCCCGGCTCAGCGCCCATGAAATCTCCGCCGACATGCCGCCCGAGCGGGAGACGACGCCGACCCGCCCGGGCCGGTAAATCGCGTCCGGGTCGGCGCCGCCGATGCCGCCGATCTTGCACTTGCCAGGCGAAATCACGCCGTTGGTGTTGAAGCCGACCAGCCATGCGCCGGCCGCGCGCGCCGCCGCCACGGCTTGGGCGGCGTCGTGCTGGGGCAGGTTCTCGGTCGTGGCGAGCAGAACCTTGCAGCCGGCGTCGACCGCCTCGAAAACCGCGTCGCGCACGCCGCCGGCCGGCACGTAAAGAACCGCGGCGGCGGCCCTGGTCTCAGCGACCGCGCGGCGCACCGTGTCGAAGACCGGAACGCCGTCGACATCCTCTCCGCCGCGCCCGGGCGTGACGCCGGCGACGATCTTCACGCCGTAATCGAGGCAGAGCCTCGTGTCGAACCGCCCCTGGTTTCCGGTGATTCCCTGCACGACGACCCGCGTCGTCTCGTCGATCAAGATGCTCATCGCGACGCCTCCGCCGTAACTGTCTCACGGGCCTTCCGCGCGGCCTCCACCACCGTGCGGCAGCCGTCCTCCAACGTCGCTTCCTGGGGCAGGTAGTTGGCGCCGGGGATGGTCGCGACGATCTCCCGCGCCTCCTTCTCCGCAGGGCCGAAGAGCCGCAGCACGATGGGAAAGCGCCGCGCGTCGACGCCGTTGCGCTCGACCGAGATCTTCAGCGCCTTCGCCACCTGATCACAGGGCGCCATCTGGAGATAGTTGTAGCCGATCAGGAGCGCCCGAGAACGCGGATTGGTGAAGATCGCATCCAACACCGCCTCCATCTTCTCGGTCCCCGGGGCCGGGCTGACATCGGAATGGTTCGCGGGCCGGCCTCCCATCTCGACGATCATGTCATGCTGCAAGAGCCCGGCGCCGCCGCCGGCGACCAGAAGCCCGATATCGCCCTCAAGCTCGACATAGCGCGAACTGGCGCCGGGATAGGCGCGGTTCGCTTCCTGCACCGCGGCCTCGCGCGGGTTCGCGGGCGCCTCGGGCAGCCCGTCCTTGGCCACGCCGCGCTGGCGATGGAGCGCGAAATCGTCGATCTCCAGCATCGCTCCGACCAGCGAGGGTTTCCCGTCCGCGTCGAGCGCAAGCGGGTTGACCTCCATCATCACTGCATCGAGCGCGACGAAGGCGTCGTAGAGCCGCGCCGTCAGCCGCCCGATCGCCGCCAGGGGGCGCCCGGTCAGCCCGGCTTCGCGCCAGGACTCGATCGCGTCCCATGGCTTCAGCCCGCGGAGGGGGTCGATCTCCCGCACCACGACGCGTTCCGGCCGCTCGGCATGGACGGTCTCGATATCGACGCCGCCCTCGCAGGAGATGACGAGCCGCGGCGTGCGGTCGCCGAAGGCGAAGCTGAGATAGAACTCGCGTGCGATCTCGGCGCGCCGCTCGACATATACGCGCTCGACCTTCTGACCCATCGCTTCCGCGCCGAGCATGACGCGCGCCGCCTCCGCCGCCGCTTCCGCGGTATCCGTGAGGTGAACGAGTCCGGCCTTGCCGCGCCTTCCGGCGGCGATTAGCGCCTTGACCGCGACGGCGCCGCCAAGGTCGCGCGCTAGCGTCGTGGCTTCTTCCGGGCTCGTCGCCGCGCCGCCCTCCGGCGCGGGAAGGCCGCGCGCTCTGAGCAGCGCCTTGGTCAGATCTTCGGTCAGTTTCATGTCCGCTCCATCTTCACTTTCCGCTGCTGCGAGACGCGCGCCCGCTCAGGCCGTCAGATCCTTGCGCCGCGCATCGACATAGCCGGTCCAGACTTCGCCGCGCCGGAACTCGCCATCCTCCAGCACCGCGATGAGGAAATCGCGATTGGTCACCAGGCCCTCGATCCGGGTCGCGCGGAGCGCGGCCGCCGCGCGGTCGAGCGCCGCATCGCGGGTCTCGCCCCAGGCGGAGATTTTGGCGATCATCGGGTCGTAATAGGGCGTGATCGCCGCGCCCTGGCGCACGCCGGTGTCTATCCGGACCCCCTCCATGTCCGCCGGCGTCTCGAACACGTCGAGTGCGCCCGGCGCCGGGAGGAACATCTTCTTCGGGTTCTCGGCGTAGAGCCGGCACTCGACCGCGACGCCCCGGCGCGTCACCGCGTTCAACTCCGCCTCGAGGTCTTCGCCCGCCGCGTGGCGGATCTGCATGCCGACGAGATCGACCCCGCAGATCATCTCGGTGACCGGATGCTCCACCTGGATGCGGGTGTTCATCTCCAGGAAATAGAACTCGCCAGATTCCGCATCGACGATGAACTCCACCGTGCCGGCGCCGCTGTAGCGCTCGGCCGCGGCCAGCGCGCGGGCGCATTCCGCCATCCGGGCGGTGATCTCGGGGGCGAGGCCGGGGGCCGGGCTCTCCTCGATCACCTTTTGGAACCGGCGCTGCGTCGAGCAGTCGCGCTCGAAAAGATGGAACGCGCGCCCGTCGCCGAGGCCGAAGACCTGGATCTCGACATGGCGGGCGCGGGGCACGAAGCGCTCCAGATAGACCGCGCCGTCGCCGAAGCTCCGGGCCGCCATCTCCTGCGTCGACTCCACGGTCTTCGCCAGTTTGTCCGGCCCGTCCACCCGGCGCATGCCGATGCCGCCGCCGCCCGCCGAAGCCTTGACCAGCAGCGGATAGCCGACCGCCGTCGCTGCTTCCTCGACCTTCCCGATCGCCTCCGGGCCGAATCGCTCGGAACCGGGGAGCACCGGCACGTCGGCGGCGCGGGCGAGGGCGCGCGCACGCTCCTTGTCGCCCATGTCGTCAATGGATTTCGGGCTCGGCCCGATCCAGACCAGCCCCGCGTTCCCGACCGCGCGCGCGAAGGCCGCGCTCTCGGCGAGAAAGCCGTAGCCGGGATGGATCGCGTCCGCCCCGGTCGCCGCGGCGGCCTCGAGGATGGCGTCGGCGCGCAGGTAGCTCTGCGCCGCCGGGGCGGGGCCGATATGAACGGCCTCGTCCGCCTCCGCGACATGGAGTGATTCGCTGTCCGCGTCCGAATGGACGGCCACGGTCTTCAGCCCCAGCCCATGCGCGGCGCGGCCGATGCGGCAGGCGATCTCGCCACGATTGGCGATCAGTATCTTCTTCATGTGCTGTTCCCGGATCAGAGGCGGATGGTGCGGCCCTTGACGCCAACCTGCTCGGGCAGGATGCGCCAGGCGTCGTCGAGCCAGTCGTTCAGGACGGCCCGCGTCTGACGCGGGTCGATGATGTCCGGAACCTTGAAGCGTTCGGCGGTCAGGAAGGGGGATTCGAGATGGTCGTAATAGGCTTCCAACTCCTCCAGCCGCGCTTGGCGCTCCTCCTCCGACAGCTTCGATAATTCGGACTTGTAGGCCGCCTCGACCCCGCCGCTGATCGGGATCGAGCCCCAGCGCGCCGACGGCCAGGCGTAATGCAGGTTGATCCCCTGCAAGCGGCCATAGGCGGTGCCCGCGAGACCGTAGAGCCGGCGCACAACGATGGCGCACCAGGGCACGCGGCTCTGCTCGATGGCGGAGACGACGCGGACAGAGCCCTTCACCGTCCCCATCTTTTCGGCCTCCGGCCCGACGATGGTGCCGGGCTGGTCGACGAAGTTGACGATTGGAAGATGGAACGTGTCGCAGATGTCGATGAACGCTTCCATCTTCTCCGCCGCAGCGCGGGTCAAGCCGCCGCCGTAATGCATCGGATCGTTGCCGATCACGCCCACCGGGCGGCCGCCGAGGCGGGCGAGGCAGGTGATGATCGAACGGCCATAGCGCGGCGATGTCTCCAGAACCGAGCCCTTGTCCATCACCAGTTCGATCAGCCGCCGCATCTTGTAGATGCGCCGCCGCTCACGCGGGATGATCGACAGAAGCTCCTCCTCCGCGCGATCCACCGGATCGTCGCATTCGATCACCGGCGGCGTCTCGAAGACGCTGGAGGGCATGTAGGAAAGGAAGCGCCGCGCGAGCGAAAGCGCCTCCTCCTCGTCCTTCGCCTCGTTGTTGATGACGCCGCTGGCGCGGGTGTGGATATCGGAGCCGCCAAGCTCCTCCTTGTCGACCTTGATTCCCATGCCCCGCTCGACCACTGGCGGGCCGCCGGCGAAGACCTGCGAAGTGCCCTTGACCATGATCGAGAAATGCGCGCAGGCCGCCTTCAGCGCCCCGAGCCCGGCGCACGGGCCGAGCGCCATCGCGACGACCGGGATATAGCCCAACGTCGAGGCCATCAGCCATGTCGGATAGCCGGGGATCTTGGTCGAGCCCTGCTGCTCCACCAGCCGGACGGAGCCGCCCGCGCTCTCCACCAGCCGAATCAGCGGCATCCGCATCTCCAGCGCGTAATTCTCGGCGTAGATCCATTTTTCCGAGACCGTCGCCTCGGAGGAGCCGCCGCGGATCGTGTAGTCGTCGCCGTCGATGGCGACCTTGCGCCCGTTGATCTTCGCGGTTCCGATCACGGCGTTGGCGGGGCGCACCGAGACGAGATTGTGGTTCTCGTCATACGTGGCCTTGCCGGTCATCGCGCCGATCTCGCGGAAGGAGCCTTCGTCAGCGATCAGCCCGATCCGCTCGCGCACCGTGAGCCGCCCGTTGGCGTGCTGGCGCTTGATGGAGTCTTCGCCCCCCAGCATGCGCGCCATCTCGTTTCGGCGTTCGATCTGATCAACCTCTGGCTTCCAACTCATCGGTGGCGTCTCCCTTTTCGTTTCATGCCGGCGCGCGGGTTCAGCCGCGGGTCGGGGGCACTGTAGCAACTAATGTTGACATTACGAATACTTTCGAACCAGATGGTCTTGCAAGCTGGAAGAGCGATCGAGGGAAACGGATGTCCGAATACAAGCGGCTGATCGACGAGCACGAAGCCCGCAAGCAGCGGGTCCTCGCGATGGGCGGGGCCGAAAAATTGGCGAAGCGCAAGGACGCGGGGCTTCTCGACGCCCGCGAACGGCTCGACCGGATATTCGACGCGGACAGCTTCACCGAGACGGGGATGTTCGCGACCTCGCATATCCCCGAGATGCGCGACCGAAGCCCGGCTGACGGAAAGGTCTGCGGCTTCGGGCGGATCGACGGGCGGCCGGTGGCGATCGTCTCCTGCGACATCACCACGCTCGGCGCTTCATCCAGCCTCAACAACGTCAAGAAGATGGGCCATATCCGCCGCACGGCGGGGCAGAACGGCATGCCGATCATCTTCCTGAACGAGACCTCGGGCGCCCGTATTCCCGATACGATGGGCGCGCAGGGCACGGGCGCGCTTGGGCAGGACCCGACGCAGTTCATCCGTGACCGGCGCACGCCCTATGTCTCGGCCTGTCTCGGACCGAGTTTCGGCACCGGCACCTGGTTCACCATGCTTTCGGATTTCGTGGTGATGCGGAAGGGCGCCTGCCTCGCCGTCTCCTCGCCGCGCGTCACCTCTCTCGCGATCCGCGAGGCGGTGGACCCGGAGGAACTCGGCGGCTGGAAGCTTCACACGGAAAAGACCGGGATCGTCGATTACGCGGTCGACACCGACGAGGAGGCGCTTGATCTCATCAAGACGTTCCTCTCCTACCTGCCCAGCCATGCCGGCGAACGCCCGCCCGAGACCGCGGCGCCCGATCCCGCGACGCTGCCCTCGCCGGACAAGATCCTCGATATCGTTCCGACGGAGCGCCAGAAGGTCTATGACGTCCGCAAGCTGATCAAGGCCGTCGCGGATCCGGACAGCGTCTTCGAACTGAAGCCGAAATTCGGCCGCGTCGCGACCACGGCGCTGGCGCGGATGAACGGCAAGGTCGTGGGCTTCGTCGCCTCCAATCCGCTCTTCAAGGCCGGCGCGCTCGACCCGGACGGCTGCGACAAGATCACCAGCTTTCTCGTTCTCTGCGACAGCTTCAACATTCCGATCGTCATCCTGACCGACACGCCGGGTTTCCTGATCGGGATCGAGGGCGAGAAACGCAAGGCGCCCGGCAAGATCATGAACTTCATGAGCGCGCTGCAGATGTGCACGGTGCCGAAGCTCTCCATCGTCACCCGCAAATCCTACGGGCAGGCCTATCTCAATATGGGCGGTTCGCGAAACTCGGACGAGATGGCGGCCTGGTTCACCTCGGATGTCGGCTTCATGGATCCCAATATCGGCGTCAACGTCGTTTACGGCGTCACCGCCGAGAGCGATCCGCAGAAATTCGAGGAGCTGAAGGCGGAGATCGGCCGCGAAACCTCGGCATACGATCTCGCCGCGATCTATTCTGCGCAGTCGGTGCTGGACCCGCGAGAGACCCGCGGCTGGCTGCTCCGGATGCTTGAAGTCCATTCGCGCGCGATGGACAAAGGCATCTCGGAGCGCAAGCTCGCGAGCTGGCCGACGACGTTCTGACCCTTAAACGCAATCTTGAATCGGGAGTGACACATGGCGGACATCAAGGTGGAATCTGAAATCACCGGCACGGTCTGGAAGATCGAGACGGGGGTTGGCGACGAAGTGGCGGAAGACGACGTGATCATGATACTTGAGTCGATGAAGATGGAGATTCCGGTGCTTGCGCCGGAATCCGGTCGGATTAAGTCGTTTCACATAGACGAAGGCGCCAATGTCAGCGAAGGCCAGCATATTGTAACTCTGGAAACCTGAAGTTGAATTGAATACTCCTCCAACTTCCACCTGAACGGGAACTGAAGGGGAATCGTCCACATGGCCCGGATACATTCGCGTATGCCGAAATCACTCGGGGCCATCCGGCCTGCGATCGGCGGCGCCGAAGCGCTCTCGCTTTCGGAGCAGATCGCGGGGCAACTCGCGGAGTCGATCGTCCAGGGCGAATACGAACCGGGAGACCGCGTCCACGAGGTCGCGGTCTCCGAACGGTTTCAGGTCAGTCGCGGCCCGGTCCGCGAGGCGCTCCGCATTCTGGAGAAGGAGGGGCTGGTCAGCATCCAGCCCCGGCGCGGCGCGATCGTCACCAAACTGACCGTCAGCGAAGTCGAAGATGTGTTCGAAATTCGGGCGACGCTGCTCGGCCTCGCCGGGCGCCGCGCCGCGCAGCAGGGCGACAAGGCGCTCGTCGCGGAGCTTCGGGCCCAGCTCGAGCAGCTTCGCGGGCTTCTCGAACTCGAAGACAGCGAGGACGTGACTGACACCTATCTGGCCGAGGTCCAGGACCTTAACCTGAAACTCTGCGCCCGGACCGGGAGCGATCGTCTGGCGGAGATCATCTTCTCCCTGTTGCACCAGACGATGCGCTATTCCCGGCTCGGCCTGTCGACGGGCGAACGGCGCGCGCAATCGGTTCGGAACTGGGCGCGCCTCATCGATAGCATCGAGAAGGGCGACGCCGAGGCCGCCGAGAAGGCGACGCAGACCCTCGTCAATCGTTCCAAGGCCATGGCTGTGAGGCTGCTGCGCGAGGAAGACGGGCAGGGCGCGAAGGGCTAGAGCCCCTCATCGCCTCAGAGCCGTCGCCTCCCATCGCGCCAGCGCACCCAACGCTTTCGCCGCTTCCGGCAACTCGTCGAAAACCGGAATCCCCGCTTCCAGCGCCGCGCGCCGGTCGGCCCTTCGCCGCGTGTCGGTTCTCTCGGCGCCATCCGAGCGCAACACCAGAACGATGCGCGGCGCGCTCGCCCCTCCGCCGGCGCCGATCCGCGTCGCTTCGCGAACCAGCCCGCCGATGACGTCGACGCGCTGATTGATGGAAGTGGTGAAGACCGGCAGGTTGACGTGGAGGACAATCGCGTCCAGCGCCTCTTCGCCGATCAGGATATCGAGGATCTCGCCCGCGACGGCGCCGTCGCGGTGGCGGAGCGTCCCCGCCGGCGTGTCCACCGGATTGGCGAGCCCGGTGCCCGGCGGCAGGCCGAGCGCCTCGAGCCGCGCCAGCGTCGGCGCGGAGAAGCGCGGCGTCTCCAGCCCCTCGCGCGCGAAGGCGTCCGCCGCCAGCACGCTCGATCCGCCGCCATTGCCGAAGAGCGCGACGCGGCGCGTCGGGCGCCCCTTGCCGCCGCCGCGGGCCTGCATGACGAGAAGCGCGTTCAGGAACTCGTCCAGCGTATCGACGACGACCGCGCCGGTCTGCCGTTCGATCCCCGCCCAGAGCCGGGCGTCCGCGGCCAGCGCCCCGGTATGGGAGGCGGCGGCGCGCCCACCGGCCTCCGTCCGTCCGCCGACCAGCATCACCACCGGCTTCTCGCCGCCATGCTCGTTGAGGCGCTGGACGAACCGGCGTCCGTCACGGACATCTTCCAGGTAGAGGCCGATGACCTCCGTCTCCGGGTCGCTGAAATGATGCTCCAGCAGGTCCGCGGGCGTCAGGTCGGCGCTGTTGCCGAGCGTGGTGACGGCCGCGAACTTCAGCCCGCGCGCGCCGCCCCGGAGGATCACGTCCACCGCCAGCCCGCCGGATTGCGAGATCACACCGACACCGCCCGGCGTCGGATCGGCGCCGCCGACGAAGGTCAACCCGCCGCGCGGCGAATGCACGCCGAGGCAGTTCGGCCCGATCAGCCTGAACCCGCCGGCCTGCGCCGTCTCCAGCAGGCGGCGCTCCTTGTCGGCGCCTTCCTCGCTTTCGCCGAAGCCGGAGGACATGACCTGCACGAAGCGCGCCTTGCCCGGCGCGGCGCCGAGCGCCTCCAGCGCCGCGTCGGCGCCGATGGCCACATAGGCGAAATCGACCGGCTCATCGAGCGCCGCCAGCGACGGCGCCGTCTTCAGGCCCTGAACCTCGGCGGCCTTCGGATGGATCGGCGTGATGCTTCCCTTGTAGCCGAAGACGAGACTGTGGCTGATGACTTCGTTCCCGAATCCGCCGCCGGATGAGGAGGCGCCGAGAATGGCGATGCTTTCGGGCTGAAAGAGCGGGCGGAACGCGTTGCGCGTCGCCTGCCGGTCCAGCGCCGGCGCGGGCTCCGCCGCCGGCGCCGCCTCTGTCGTCAGCAGAATACGCGCGTCGGCGGCGACGGCCCCGGAGGGCCCAGCGATCAGCGGATTGACATCGATCTCCGCCGCTTCGCCGTCAAGCGCCATCATTACGCCGTTCGGGCCGCCGAACGCGACCAGCGCCGCAACCAGCGCGTCCATGTCGACGCCCGCGCCGCCACGCGCGCCGGTCAGGATCGGCGCCGCCTTCAGCTCCGCCAGCATGGCGCGCGCCTCGCTCTCGTCGATCGGGCAGGCGCGAAACGCGACATCCTCGAAGATCTCGACGAAGACGCCGCCAAGTCCGACCATGACGCACGGGCCGAAACGCGGATCGGCGACGCCGCCGAGCACGAGTTCGACCCCGGGCGCGGCCTGTTCCTCGACGAGGAATCCGTCGGCTTCGACGCCGGCCTTCGCCGCCGCGGCCGCGATGGCGGAGAGCGCCTCCGCGACATCGGCGGGCGTTGAAAGGTTCAACCTGACGCCGCCGAAATCGCTCTTGTGCGCGCCCTCGCGGGTCAGGATCTTGGCGACCAGCGGCGCCTTCAACCCGCTGAGCGCCGCGTCGGTCGCCGCCTCGGGGCCCGCCAACCGCACGCCGCGAGGCGTCGCGACGCCATAGGCCGAAAGCACCGCCTTCGCCGCGATCTCCGATAGCGCCTTCGCGCCCGACCGCCGCGCGGCGTCCGCCGCTTCACGCGCCTGTCGGCGCCAGTTCGCGCCGCTCATGTACTGCATCATCTGAATCGCCATTCCGGTTTGCGTTTCTCATTGAAGGCGTCGACGCCCTCCCGCCGGTCCGCGCTGGCCGAGAGCCGCTGGTGGATCGACACTTCAAGCGCGAGCCCGGCCTCAAGCCCGGCCTCCGCGCCGTGGACCATGGCGCGTTTCGCGCCCTGGATGGAGAGGGGCGCGTTGCGCGCGATCCGCGACGCGGCCTCCAGCGCGGCGTCCACGACCTCGGCCGCCGGGGCGATATGGTTCACCAGGCCCCATTCACGCGCCTCCGCCGCGCCGAACCGCGCCCCGGTCAACACCAGTTCGCGCGCTCTGCGCGCGCCGACCGCCCGCGGCAGCAGCTGCGTGCCGCCGGCGCCCGGCATGATGCCGAGCTTGATCTCGGGCAGGCCGAATATCGCGCCCTCCGCCGCGTAGATGAAGTCGCATCCGAGCGCGAGTTCGCACCCCCCGCCGAGCGCATAACCCCGCACCGCCGCGATCACCGGCCAGGGAAAGCGCCAGAGCG
This sequence comes from Pikeienuella piscinae, assembly GCF_011044155.1. NCBI lineage: Bacteria > Pseudomonadati > Pseudomonadota > Alphaproteobacteria > Rhodobacterales > Paracoccaceae > Pikeienuella > Pikeienuella piscinae. Next base: position 1,253,601 of record NZ_CP049056.1, on the reverse strand, counting down.
TCGCGAAGGCGTCGCGGAAAAGCGCATGCTGGCGGCGCCAGACATCGTCGTCCATCCCGCGGCGCTCCTTCAGGTCGGCGCCGACGCTGAAGGCGCGCTCGCCCGCCCCCGTCAGCACCACGGCGCGGACATCGTCGCGCCGCCGCAATTCCTGGCCGAAGAGCGCCAGCATGTCCTCCGCGGCCCTTGTGTCGAAGGCGTTCATCGCCTCCGCCCGGTCAAGCGTGACCAGAACCACGCCGTCGGCGCGCTCTTCCGTCCTGAAACGGCCCGCGCTCATAGCAGAGAGGGCAGCCAGGTGGTGAGCCCGGGAATGAAGATCATCAGGACGCCGTAGAGAATGCCGACCGCGAGAAAGAGCGGCAGCTCCTTGAACGCCTTGTCCGCCGAGAGGTTGATCACGCCCGCCGCCGTGTAGAGCCCTACGCAGACCGGCGGCGTCAGAAGGCCGAGGCCGGCGAAGGCGGTGAAGACGATGTAGAGATGCTCCAGCGGCACGCCCAGCGTCGTCGCCACGGCCATGAAGATCGGCACCGTGAGATAGAAGACCGGGATGATCTCGATGAACGTCCCGAGGATCAGGCAGATCACGCCCACGATCAGCAGGAAGGTGATTTCGTTCGCGCCGAAGCCCACGAAATAGTCGGTCATGTGCTGCGGCGCCTGGGTGTAGGTCAGCACGACCGAAAGGAAGGTGGCGGTCGCGATGATCGCGAAGATCACCGAGGTGGTGACGGCCGTGTCACGAAGCGCGCTCCAGATCGCGGCGAACTTCAGCTCCCGATGGATCGTGAAGCCGACGATGATCGCCCAGATCGAGGCGACGGCGGCGGCTTCCGAAGGCGTCAGCAGCCCGCCATAGATGCCGCCGAGAATGATGAACGGCGTCATCAGGCCGGGGATCGCCTGGACAAAGGCGCTCCAGCGGCCGGCGGCCGAAACCCGCGCCTCCCGCGTCATGTCGCGGCAGCGCCAGAGCACGAGGAGGATGAGAACGGCCATCAGCACGAGGCCGGGAAACACCCCCGCCGCGAATGTGTGGGAAACCGGAACGCCGGTGAGCGAGGAATAGATGATCGCCGCGTTCGATGGCGGGATCAGCGCCTCCAGCAGGCCTGCCGCCGCCGCGAGCGTGACGGTGAAGGTGCGCGAATACCCCTTCTTGATCATCTCGGGCATCATGATCGTTCCGACCGCGGTGATCGCCGCCAGGATCGAGCCGCAGAAGGCGGCGAAGAACCCCATCGTCAGCACCATCGCGATGCCGAGCCCGCCGGGCCAGTGTCCGACCAGCGCCAGGGCAAGATCCACGAGCCGGCGCGCGACGCCGCTTCTCAGCATGATCAGCCCGGTGAAGATGAAGAGCGGGATCGCCAGCAGAACCTGCTTGGTGACCGCGCCGAACGCGACCTGGATCAGCGTCGACCAGGGCAGGTTCAACCCGACGATGGCCACCATGGACGACCCGACGCCGAAGACCAGAAAGACAGGGACTGCGAGGAAAAGAAGAAGAAGCGAGGAGCCGATTGCGAAGGCGACCATCGATGCGTCCTTACTCGGTTACGGCGTGGACGCCCGCGGAGTCGCCCCCGCCGGTATCGTCAAGGCCGGTCAGGGCCAGGAGCAGGTTCTCGACCGCGAAGCTGATCAGAACCGCGAAACCGACCGGGAACGAAAGGTATATGTACCAGATCGGGAACTCCCACTCCATTTCCGTCACCTGCCCGATGTCGCGGAAAAGGCTGGCGGCGTCCCAGCCGGCGATGACGAAGGTCGCGCCGGCGCCGATGGCGATCAGCGCGATCACCGCCCTCAGAACGCGCAATCCGCCCCCGCCGAGTTTCTCCGGCAGGAAGTCCACCGCGATATGCGAGCCGCTGCGCAGCAACACCCCCGCCAGCGGAAAGACCAGCCAGGGCATCAGCATCGGCGGCAGTTCGACCGCGACGCCGAAACCGATCCCGGTGGCGTAGCGGGTGAGCGCCCCACCGAAGACGATCAGAACCATCGCCGCCACGATCAGCGCGCCGACCGCGATGACGATGCGTTCAATCGCGGTGTTGATGCGGATAAGAGTGGTGATGATGGGGCGCATGTCCTGGCTCCGGATCGATGTGACGCGCGGACCCGCCCGGCGCGCGGCCGGGCGGGTCCGGTCGGCCGTCGCTCAGTTCGCGACGAAGGCTCTCGCCGCTTCGATCACGTTCGCGTCGACGAAGTCGCCGAGCTCGGGGATCACCTTCTCGTCGTCGACCTTGGTGAAGGCTGCGAGTTGCTCGTCCGTGAGCGTGTCGACCTGGCCGCCGCGCTCTTCGAACTCGTTCAGCACCTGGGTCGAGAACTCCATGATCGATTTCGTGGATTCCGCTCCGATCTCGGCGCCGACCTCCAGGAGGATCTGCTTCACGTCGTCCGGAAGGTCGTCATACCAGGCTTGGTTCGCCAGCGTGAACGCGTCGGCGTGAAAGAGGAACGGCAGTTGCCCGTATTTCACATGCTCCCACCAGCTATAGGCCTTGATCGCCGCAGGCACGGTGTTGAACGTGTCGATCATGCCGTTCTGCAGCGCGGTGTAGACTTCACGCGTCGGCATGGAGACCGCGTCCGCGCCAAGCGCGCTCCAGCGTGGTCGCTCGATCCCGGCGAGATAACGCGCTTTCAGCCCCACGAACGCCTCCGGGCTGGTCAGCGGCCGCACGGCGGAGAAGGTCATGTATGGACCTGTCGGATTATAGCCGATGAACTGCGTCCGGGTCCGCTTGAGAACGCCGTTCCAGATTTCCTGCCCGGTTTCGTCCTCCTGGAAAAACCGGCGGAGCTGGGCGAAATCCTTGAACATGCCGGGCATCGCCTCGACATTATAGTTCTTGTCGACCGGCGGAAAGCTGACCACGCCGACGACGCCGCCAAGCTCCACCGCGCCCGACGAGAGCGCGCCCATGATTTCGCGGATGCCGAAGAGCTGGCCCGATGGAAAGGTCTCGATCCGGATCTTGCCTTCGCCACGCTCGTTCACGCGTTTCGCGAACTCTTCGCAGAAGATTGCGCTCTGATGCGCCGGGGCCCAATGATAGCTGAGCCGCGCAACGATTTCTTCGGCGGACGCGGGCGCCGCGCCGAACATGGTCGCCGTTAGCGCCGCTGCGCCCACCGCTGTGGCGGACAGGCGGCCGATGAACTGAAACATGCGATTTCCTCCATATCGCGAGCTGCGCGGGGGGCGGTCTCTTGCGTATCGTCCCGGCCGAGCGTCGTAAGTGCTAGTGTTGACATTCTGTATTCGCCCACGTCAACCTTCTTGTCGCATGATAGGGCAAAAAGGAGCCTTCCGAATGGCCGGCGATCTGGCGGATGAGGTGGTTTTCGTGACGGGCGCCGGGTCGGGTTTCGGAGCCGCGATCGCCCGGAAATATGCGGGGAGGGGGGCACGCGTCGTCGCCGCGGGCCGTCGCGCGTCGCCGCTTGAAGCCCTGGCCGGGGCGTGCGGCGGGGCTGTCTTGCCCCTGCAACTGGACCTGCGCGACCGCGCCGCCGTCTTCGAAGCCTTCGAGTCGCTGCCGGAGGCCTTCCGCGCCGTCTCGATTCTCGTGAACAACGCCGGGCTCGGCGTCGATCGCGGCAAAGCGCAGGACTCCGCGCTCGACGATGTCGAGACGATGATCGCGACCAATATCAGCGGGCTGCTCTATTGCGTCCATGCCGCCTTGCCGGGGATGCTAGGGCGCGGACGCGGGCACATCGTCAATATCGGCTCCATCGCCGGGCGCGCGAACGGGCCCGGCAGCACCGTCTACGGCGCCACCAAGGCCTTCGTGCTTCAGTATTCCAAGAATCTCAAATCCGATCTGATCGGCACAGGGGTCCGGTGCAGCTATATCGCTCCGGGCGCCGCGGAGACCGAGTTCTGGTCGGTCCGCTGGAAGGACGACGAGGAAAGGGCCCGCGCCGCATATACCGGCTACAAGCCGCTTCAGCCCGAGGATGTGGCCGAGGCCGTCTTCTTCGCCACCTCCATGCCCGCCCATGTCGATGTCACCGAACTGGAGCTGATGCCGCACCAGCAGGGTTTCGGCGCGCGGATCTTCGCGCGGGACGACTGACCGCTCAGGCCCCGCCGCCGACGTCGAGGATTGATCCCGTCACATAGGACGCGGCGTCGGAGGCCAGCCAGATGATCGCGGCCGCGACTTCGTCCGGCGTCCCGGCCCGGCCCATCGGCAGGCGCGGCCCGCGTTGCTCTACCCGGTCGGGCATGCCCGCGCGCGCGTGAATCTCCGTGTCGATCATGCCAGGCCGGACGCCGTTCACCCGCACCCCCTCGGCGGCGAGTTCGCGCGCAAGGCCCCAGGTGAAGGTGTCGAGAGCGCCCTTGGAGGCGCCGTAATGGACATAGAGCGCCGCCGCCCCGTGCTTCGCCGCGAGCGAAGAGACGTTGACGATCGAGCCGCCGGCGCCGCCCGAGGCGGTGGAGAGCCGCGCCGCCGCCTCCCGGCTGGCGATCATCGCGCCGGTCACGTTAACGGCGAGCAGGGATGCGATCTCGTCCCAGCTCATCTCGGAAAGCCGCATCCGGCGCGGCGCCGTGCGCGCGGCGTTGTTGACGAGACAGCCGAGCGGCGGCAGCAGCCGGTCCGCCGCCTCGAACATGCCGAGCACTCCGGCCTCCGTCCCAAGATCGGCGTGCAGCGCGGCGGCGGTCCCGCCCTCCGCTTCGATCCCGGCGACGATCGCCTCCGCCGCCTCGCGTTCGGTGCGATAGTTGACGCCGACCGCCCAGCCCTCGCGCGCCGCCATCCGCGCCGTCGCCGCGCCGATCCCGCGCGAAGCGCCGGTTATCAGCATCGTTCGTTCAACCGTCATCTCTCGCCTCCAACATTTCACTTGTCTTCCTTGCATTCGGCGCGAGGGCGATTCCCGTCGCCGCCATGCAAGCCGCGATCGCGACGACGCCGGCGCTGTAGCCGCCGAACAGCGCCGCCGAAAGGCTCAGCATCGCAGGCCCCAGAAGCCCGCCGAGATAGGCGAACACCATCGTGCCGGCCGTCGCGCGAAGCGTGCCGGCCGGGTCCTTGCGCGCGGCTCCGATCCTCGCGACTTCAGACAGCAGGACGCCGCTCCAGCTCATCGCCCCGAAGCCGAGCGCGGCGCTAAAGAGCGTAGTCGCGAAAAGCGGCCATTCCGGCGACATCAGCAGCATCAGCATGAGCGAGACCGCCCCGCACCAGGCGAGTCCGAGAAGGATCAGCGGCGGGTTCCCCCCATCCGCGCGCCAGCCCCAGAAGATGCGCCCTGCGATGCTGGCGATGAGGCTGACCGAAAGCATCGCCGCCGCCACCGCCGGCGCGATGTCGAGCCAGCCCCAGAGCAGGGTGACGTAGATCGACATGAAACCGAACTGCATCATGGAGAATGAGAACGCCGCCGCGGCCACGCTTCTGAGCTCGGCCTCCGCGATCACCGCAGCCGCCACCTTGAGCGGCCCGATGAACCGGATGGAGGCGCCGGCCTCCGCGTCGTCGCCGACCGCGGCGCGGGTCGGAAAGGCGAAGCCGACGACGATCAGCGCGAAGACCCCGGTCGCCGCCACCGCCGCGCGCCAGCCGAAGCCGAGCGCGAGCGCCGGCAGCACCACGCCGGCCACCGCACCGCCGATGGAGACGCTGGATTGCTTGATCGAGAAGATCAGGTTACGCCGCCCCGCCGGCGCGACCCGCATCAGCACGCGCGAGCCGAGCGGATTCACCGGCCCGTAGCCGACCCCGATCAGCATCGCCCCGAGCACGATCATCCAGACCGATTCCGCGAAGGCGACGCAGAGAACGCCAAGCGCGGCCGTCAGAAGCGAGGCCGCCGAACCGACGAAGGAGCCGAGCCGCGCCATCAGCCCCGCGACGCCGTTCGAGGAGAAGAGCGCGGTTCCGAAGACGATGGCGGTGAAATAGCCGACATTGGCCGCGTCTACGCCGATCTCCGCCGCGGCGACCGGCGCCAGCACCGGCGCGGTCTGGCCCATGCCGACGATCGCGGTCTGATAGGCGAGCACGAACCCGATGCCCCAGACCGGGGTCAGCTTGGCGCCCGCGTGGGTCATCCGATCAGCCAGTGAGGCGGCGGCGGCCCGGCGACGGGGGCGCGGAACCGCGCAAGCCTGTCCATTTTCAGTGAGCCGATATAGGCGTCCTTCAGGTCCGCGCCGCCGAACGTCACCGAGGTCGGGAACCAGGTCGGCCCCTCGTCCGGCCCCTCGACCGCGACGACCGGCTCGCCGCCCTGCGGCAGTACGATCAGCGCATTGCGCGTGATCTCGGTGATCCAAAGCGCGCCGGTCGCGTCGACCGTGATCCCGTCGATCAGCGCGCCCGGCCAGAACCCGTCCGGGCCATGGACGCGCCGGTTCGAGAGCGCGCCGTCGCCGCCGATATCGAAGGCGGTGACCCGGCCGCGCGCCGTTTCAGCGACATAGAGCACGCTCTCGTCGAGGTTAAGCCTGACTTCGTTGGTGAAATGGAACCCGTCGGCGACGATCCGCGCGCGATCCCCGTCAATCAGCATGACGTAGCCGTCCGGGCGCGGTTCGTCGATCGCTTTCCGGCGCGGGATCGTCCGCGTGGAGACGGAGACCCAGAGCCGCCATTTGCTGTCGTAAAGCGCGAAATTGACCGCGCCGAGCGGCTGGCCGTCGAGCCGGTCGAGCATCGTCTCGCTGGACCCGTCGCGGTTGAGGCGCTGGAGCGACCCCGTCTCGATATTCGCGACGACGAACGAGCCGTCCCGGTCCATCGCGACGCCGTTCGGCGCGCCGCCGAGCGCGCCGATCCGTTCGTGCGTTCCGTCGGGGGAAAGCTTCACCACGCCGCTCTTGTCGTCCGAAATCCAGAGCACGCCGTTTTGCTGCGCAAGGATGCATTCCGGCCGGCTGAGGCCGTCGCCGACATGGCTGATCCGCTCAAGCGGCACGACGTAGTCGGTCGGGCGCATTGTGTCTCCCTCTCCCACGGCGCCGGAAGTCGCTGGACTCTCCGGAGTGTCTGCAACAGAATTAAGATTGTCGGCAATCCATATGTCAACCTTACCCGGCGCGATTCCGACAAGAGCAATAGATGGCGACTGACAACAAGGAGGAGAAAAGAATGCGTCTGAAATTCAAAATCCTGGGCCGGCCGGCCGTGAGGCTCGCGCTCGTGGCGGCGATGGCCGCGACCGCCGCGGACGGCGTCGCGGCGGAGCCGACCGTCGTCGACCATCTCACCGCGCCCGCCGGGATCGGCGAATATGAATGGTCGCTTGGGATCGCCCGGATTCTCGAGCAGAATTCGGAGACGCTGCGCAGCAAGCCGCAGCCGACGCAGGGCTATATCTACAATCTGCGCTACGCGATCGGCGCCGAGGACCGCACGAATCTCATCTTCAACTGCGATCCGGTCAGCCCCTGGCTGGCGGCGAACAATCAGCCGCCCTTTCAGGACGGGCTCGGCGATCTCGAGATCAGGGCGTTGATGAACGCGACCTGGCCGATCTGGATGCTGACGACCGCGGACGAGGACATCATGACGCCCGCGGATCTCAAGGGCCGCACCGTCGCGCTCGGCCCCAAGGCCGGCACCGCGACGGTGATGGCGGAGGAGACGCTGAAGGCGCTCGGCGTCTTCGACGAGGTGACGCTTCAGTATCTCTCTTTCGCCGACATCTTCTCCGGCCTTCTCGACGGCACAATCGATGTCGGGTTGACGCTGAGCTGGTATAACGCCGCCGACAACAAGGTCGGCGTCGTGCCCGGCGTTCTCAATCTCGAACAGTCGGGCAGGGGCTTTCACATCGTCCCCTGGACCGAGGCGGGGATGCGCAAGACCCATGACGAGATCGGCGTGCCCTATCACATCCTGACGGTTCCGGATGGCACGCTGCCGATCCAGGACGGCGACGTCATGCTCTACGCCAATCCCGACTTCGTCGCCGTCGACGCCACTTTCCCCGAGGACATGGCCTACGAATACGTCAGCCAGACCCTCGCGCATCTGGAGGAGATCAACGCCGCCGGCGGGCTTGGCGTCCTCTTCACGCCGGCGTTCCTGCCCTACGGGATCGAGGAGAAGCTCCATCCCGGCGCGCTCCGCGCCTATCGCGACGCCGGCCTGATCGAGTAATCCCGCCCGCCTGCCGCCGCGCCCTCCGGGCGCGGCGGACCCGCTCCGGAAAGGGAACGGCATGCGTTCAATAGCGGCCCGGCTTCTGACCGCGCTCGCGCTGGCGATGACGATTTATCAGCTCAGCGCCACGCAAACTCCTCTCCAGCCGTCGGTGCTGGTGCAGAACACCCATCTCGGCATTGCGCTTCAGCTCGTGCTGCTCGGCGCCGCGCTGGAGACCGAGAGCCGGTCGCGCCGCTGCTGGCTTCTGCTTGTGGCGCTGACGGCGTTCGGCTGCTCGCTCTATGTCCAGGTCAATTACGATGCGCTGATCGTGAATCAGGGCTTTCCGGGCCGTCTCGACGTCTGGGTCGGCCTCGCGCTGATGTTCGCGGTGCTGGAGGCGGCGCGCCAGCGCTGGGGCGCCGCCCTGCCGCTGATCGCGCTTGCCGCCGTCGTCTATAATTTCTGGGGCTACATGCTGCCGACTTCGGCCGCCGGCAGCCGCATCCCCTTCGACACCGTGGTCTCGAACCTCTCCATCGGGCTCTATAGCGGGCTCTACGGGCAGTTCATGGCGATCTCCGCCAATTTCATCTTTCTTTTCATGGTCTTCGGCGGGCTGCTGCAATCGCTGGACGGCAACCGCGCCTTCGTCGAGATCGGCAAGGCCGTGAGCCGCGCCTTTCCCGGCGGCGCCGGGCTGAGCGCTGTCGTCAGTTCCAGCCTCATGGGCACGGTGACCGGCGCCGCCGTCGCCAATGTCGCGATCACCGGCTCCTACACCATCCCGATCATGAAGCGCGAAGGATACGACGCCGCCACCGCCGGCGCGATCGAGGCCGCGGCCTCCACCGGCGGGCAACTGGTGCCGCCGGTGATGGGTTCCGTCGCCTTCATCATGGCCGCGATTCTCTCCGTCACCTATCTTGAAGTCGCCGCCGCGGCGGTCATCCCGGCGCTGCTCTTTTATCTGGCTCTGCTCGCAAGCGTCTATTTCAAGTCGCGCCGGCTCGGCATCGTCCGCCAGAACGTCGCGCCCGACCTGCGTGTCCTGGTCCGGTTCCTGCCTGTCTTCGTGATCCCGACCGGCGTCCTGGTCTACCTGCTCGTCAATCTCTACTCGGTCTCTTTCGCCGGGTTCTGGGCCATCGTGACGCTGGCCGCGACCCGGCTGGTGATGATCCCGGTGAATCTCGCGCTGAGCCGTCCGGCGCGCCCGCTGGCTGCGCTGGCGCAGGAATTGCGCGCCTTCACCCTGAAGCTGCTCGACGGCATGGCCGCCGGCGCGAAGATGGGCGCCGGCATCGCCGTCATCATCGGGGCCATCGGTCTTCTGGCCGAATCCGTCACCGCGACCGGCGCCGCGGTGCCGCTCGGCTCCGCCATCGACCTCCTCTCGGGCGGCTCGATGCTGGTCGCGCTGGCGCTGACGGCTGTGATGTGCGTGCTGCTCGGCGCCGGGATACCGACCGTCGGCGCCTATGTGCTGGTCAGCGCCATCGCCGGGCCGATCGTGGTCGAGAGCGGGGTCGATCTCTTCACCGCGAATTTCTTCATTCTCTATTTCGCGGTGATGTCCTCGGTCACGCCGCCGGTGGCGGCGGCCGCGCTCGCCGCGAGCGCGATCTCCGGCGCGCCCTATTTCCGCACCGCGTGGGAGGCGACGCGCCTCTGCCTCATGCTCTACATCCTGCCCTTCCTGCTGGTCTACAATGGCGGGTTGCTGATGCGGGGCGATGCGCCCGGCGATGCGCTCGCGGCCGGGCTCGCCGCGGCCGCCGCCGCCATTCTGCTGGCCGGCGCGACGCAGGGCTTCTGGATCACTGCGGGAAAGCCATGGGAGCGCGCCTGTCTCGCCGCCGGCGCGGCCGCGATGATCGCGGCGATCACCGGCTTCGGCGCGGTCTGGATGCTGGCGGCGCTGGCGCTCGCGGCGGCGCCGACGCTGGCCCAATTGACGCGCCGGCGGGAGGAGGCGGGGGTTCAGACGCGGTAAACCCGTTCCGCCGTCTCCGAGAACATCATCCGCCGTTCATCATCCGAGAAATCCGCCGTGAGCGTGTCATACGCCCGCCAGAGCCGGCGATAATCGCTCATCAGCCGGTCGACCGGAAAGTTGGAGCCGAACATCGCGCGCTCCGGGCCGAACCGGTCGATGCAGTGGAGAACGAAAGGCCGGATGCTCTCTTCAGTCCAGTGCAGGTCGACCATGCCGAAGCCGCTCAGCTTTACGTTGATGTTGGGCGCGTCGGAAAGGCGCGCGATTCCCTCGCGCCACGCCGCGATGTTCTCCGCGTCGCGCTCCGCCGGCATGCCGATATGATCGAGCACGATGACGAGATCGGGATTGAGCCGCGCCAGCTCGAATAGATCCGCCATCTGGTGATGGTAGACCTGCGCGTCGAAGGAAAGCCCGCGCGCCGCCAGGCGGCCCGCCATCCGCCGCCACACAGGATCAGCCAGATAGTCGGCCGGGGCCCGGTTCAGCTTCGGGTCGGGGTGACGGTTCAGCACCTGCCGCACGCCGCGCATACGCGGAAATTCCTGGTGCGCGTCCAGCACGCGCTCCGCGTCCGGGGCGGAAAGGTCCGCGAAGGCGACGACGCCATGCGGCAGCCCGCGCGACGCCGGGTCCTCCGCCACCTCATGCAGCCAGCGGGTCTCTCCCACCGGGTCGGTCGGGTCGAAATTCGCCTGCACATGCACCGATTTCACCAGCGGCAGCCCCGCCGCGTCGGCCAGAAGATCGGCCGCGAGATAGGATTTGCGCAGCGCCGACCAGTCGCCCCAACCGCGGTCGTGGTCGGTCTCCCGCAGCCAGGGGTAATGGTTGCGCTCGACATCCCAGAGATGATGGTGCGAATCGACGAAAGCGATCATGCGCCCGGTTCCTCCTGTGCCGAGTTGCGGCGGGGGCGCGCCGGCCCCCGCCGGGTTTCAGAGCGCGCCCGCGGCTTCGAGATCCGCGATCAGCTTGTCGAGCTGTTGCTCGCTCAGGATGCGCCGCGCCAGCTCGGGGTCGTAGGCGCCCTTGACCGCGACCCAGGCCTCGCGCGCGCCCTCGCGCCAGAGGTCCATCTCCGCCTCTGTCGGTTGATAGACCGCGACCTTGCCCTCCATCGCCGTCACGGCGGAGGTCTGCCAGGCCAGATCGTAATCGAAAGCGGCGGCCTGCACGTCCGCGCCGGCCTTGTCGATCGCCGCGCGCGCCCAGTCGGGCAGGGCGTCATAACGCGCTTGGCTCATCAGGATGGGATGCGCGCTCCAGGCGGCGCCGACCTCGGTGATGTTGCTGACCACCTCGTAGAACTTGCCGGCGGCGGTGAACGGGTCCTGCAGATACATCCCCTGCACGACGCCCGATTGCAGCCCCTCGTAGAGCGAGGACCAGTCATAGGGAATCGGCGCGGCGCCCCAGGCCTTCACCAGATTGAACTCGGTCGGGCTCTTGGTGACGCGGATCTTCAGGCCGTTGAGATCGGCGGGAACCCGCACCTCCCGTTCCGTGTTCACGACATTGCGGAACCCGCCGACCGGGATTAGCGCCAGCATGTGCATCCCCATGTCGGCCGTCGCCCGGGTCGACAGTTCTTCGGCAAGCCAGCCATTCAGCATCGCGCTCGCGGCGTCCTGATCGCGAAAGAGGAACGGCAGATTGATGATGTCGAACGTGGTCCCGAACGCGCCGACATTGCCGCTGGAGACGGAGGCGATGTCGATCTGGCCGAGGCCGACCTGCTCGACGCAGGCCTGCTCGCTGCAAAGTGAGCCGCCGCCATGGACGACGACGTCGATGCGGCCGTCGGAATATTCCTCGATCTTCGGCTTCAGAACCTCGTTGATGACCTTGCCGAGCGACCAGCTCGGCTGCGCGGCGGTGCCGAGCTGAAGCGTGATCTTGTCCTGCGCCGAGGTGGCGCAGGAGAGGCCGGCCAGAAGTGCGGCGGCGGTGAGAATCATGCGGGTCGTCATCGTCATTCCTCCTGTTGCGGTTGCTCTTCTTCACTTTGCGAGGTGGGCCCGATCAGGCCCAGATGTTCGGCGATGGTCAGCGCCGAGGCCAGAAAAACCAGTACGCCGGCGATCGGCAGGATCATCATCGGATAGGATTTCGGCAGGTTCCCGAGCTCCCAATAGGCGCCCATGATCCGGTCGGCGGCCGCGAACCCCCAGATCGCCATCAGCGCGCCGACCAGGGCGAAGAGGATGAGCCAGAGGAGCCGCGCCGCGTTCACCAGACGCTCAGGCAAGAGCCCGTAGAGCGACTCGATCGCGAAGGCGGTCCGCGCCCTGACCGCCATCGCGAAGGCCAGCATCACCAGCCAGATATTCGCGAACAGCGTCAGCGTGTCGCCCCAGAACGGGGGCGCCAGGAACACCGTCCGCATCACCACCGTGTAGATGGTGAAGAGGACCATCGCCGCGAGCAAGAGCCCGCAGAGGATGGAGAGGCCCCGCGTCAGCAGAAGATCGAGAATCCTGACCGCCTTCATCGCGCCGCCTTCACAAGAGGCCCAGCACGCGCGGCAGCGCGAGCGTGAGAGGCGAGAGCGCGAGGATAAGCACGAGTACGAACAACTCGATGGCGAGGAACGGCAGCAGCGCGACCGCGACGCGCCCCAGATTCGCGCCCGCGATCGCGCTCGCGGTGAAATAGCAGACCCCGACGGGCGGCGTGACGATGCCGAGGAGGAACCCCACCACGACCACGATCGCCGCCTGCACGGGCGCGAACCCGGCGGCGACGCAGTTCGCGACCAGCATCGGGCCGAGAACGATGATGTTCGCGGTGGCGTCCATGAACATTCCCGCGACGAGGATCAGCGCCAGGAGCGCCGCGCCGAACAGGACCGGCGTCCCGGCCATTCCGCCGAGCCACCCGTCGAGCGCCGTCAGCGTCCCGATCCGCGTCAACAGCCAAGAGAACGGGCCCGCCGCCGCGATGATGATGAAGACCGAAGCGCTGAGTTTCAGCGTCCGATCGAAAGCCGCAAGAAGGTCGCGCAAGCTCAGCGAGCGATAGACGACGGCGCCGACGAACAGCGCCACCGCGGCGGTGATCGCCCCGGCCTCGACCGAGCTGAACCAGCCGCCGAAAATCCCCGCCACCAGAACGACCGGGATCATCAGCGCGAAGGCGGCGCCTCGGAACGCGCGGAGCGCGCCGGCGATGGTGAAGGGCCGGTCGCCCCGCTCGTAGCCGCGTAGCGCCGCGATCGCCCAGCACGCCATCATCAGCAAGAAACCGATCAGCAACCCCGGAACGACCCCCCCCGCGAAGAGCGCGCCGACCGAGAGATTGGCCCCGCTGGCCAGAATGATCATCGCGATGCTGGGCGGAATTATGCCACCGATGGTGGAGCCGATGGCTGTGATCGCTGCCGAAAACTCAGCGCTGTAGCCGCGTTTCTTCATCTGTGGAATCATGATCGTGCCAATGGTCGCCGTGTCGGCGACGGCGGAGCCGTTCATGCCGGCGAAGAACATGCTGGCCACCACGTTCACCTGCGCCAGCCCTCCGCGCATCCGCCCGACGATGACGCTGCTCAGCCGCAGGATCCGCTCGGTCACGGTCGAGCTGTTCATGAGCTCGCCGGTCAGCATGAAAAACGGGATCGCGACCAGCGGAAACTTCGCCAGCGCCTCGTACATCTGGTGCGGAACGGTCAGAAGCGGCGCCGCGCCGGTGGCGAGGATATAGACCACCGGCAGGACGATCATCGCCAGCGCGATCGGCGCGCCGATCAGGATCAGCAGCATCAGCCCGGCGATCAGCAGGACACTATCCATCGGATCAGGCGCCGTCGCGCACGAGCCGAAGCATGCGCGCGGCTGAAAGTGTCCTCCTCGCGCGATTCCACATCGCTCCACCTCCCCATGGCCCGACGCCGTCTCCGGTGGCTTTCAGGCCCGCGCCCACCCCCACTTCGGAAGGCTCGTACGACACCGCAAGGGGAAACATTGATCCACAAATTAGTAATGTCAACATTGTTGGCGCGGCTGCGAGCGCGCTCTTCGCATCCGGCGGCGCTCCTGGCGCCAATGGGAGCGTTGCGGCGTGCGGACTTTCATGCGCGGATATCGAGGGACCGCGAGTCACCGGATCGGCCGGATCGCTTCGCGATGACGGCGGCGCTCTTTCAGGCAGGGGTCAGCGCCGCGAGTGCGTCGATCAAGTATTTCGCCGTCTCCTCCATCCGGTCGCCGACGCGAAAGAGCGGGCCGGCCACGGTGACCGCAAAGATGCGCCCCGCCATCGCCACGGGCGCCGCAACGCCGCCGAGATCGGCGCTATAGTTGGAGGCGCTGGCGAACCAGCCGCGGGCTTTCCCCTCTTCAAGGCCTTTCAAGACTTCGGCCCGCGTCATCGGCGTTCCCGCGCCGTAGCGCACATAGTCGGCCTTGCGTAGAATCACGTCGACATCGCGCGACGGCATCTGCGCGAGCAACGCCTGACCGGACGCCGTGGCGTGGATCGGCACGCGGTCGCCCGGCCGCGCCGCGTAGCGCACCGGCGCCCGGCTCTCGACGACATGGAGCATGACGGCGTGGAGCCCGCTGGGCGCCGAGATCCAGACGGTCTCGCCAGTGCCTTCGGCCAGGTCGTGGATCAGGCCGGTCAGCGCCTCGGGGATCGGCTCCGCCTCCGCGATCTCCTGGGCGAGTTGAAGCCAGCGCGGCGTGGGGTAGAACCCGGCGCGCGCCCGCGGTTCGTAGAGAAAGCCGGCGTTGGAGAGTGTGGTCAGGATGTTGTAGGTGCTGGATCTGGGCCAGCCGAACGCTGCGGAGATCTCCGCCAGCGTCGCCGGCGCTTTCTTCTCCGCGAAGAACTCCAGCAACCTCAGAACGTTCCGGGCCTGGCGGACGATCATCCAACCGTTCCTCCCCCATGCGCGCGCCGCCGCGCGCCTCCCGCCGATGCGGCGTTCCGCCCGCTTCGCGCGTCGCTTTCACATTGACGGCGAGATAGCGCGTATAGGAGTATCCAGACACGTGCAATAATTGTCCATATATATGGACAAAATGATAAGCTGGAGGATACGCGGGGATGGGCCCTCTCGACGGACTTCGCGTCGTGGACATGACGAGTGTTCTCATGGGTCCCCACGCGACCCAGATTCTGGGCGATTTCGGCGCCGACGTGGTCAAGGTCGAGGCGCCGGATGGCGACCTCGTCCGGCAGATCGGACCGGCGCGAAACAAGGGCATGGGCCCGATGTTCCTCAACGTGAACCGCTCGAAACGCTCGATCTCGCTGGACCTCAAAAAGGAAGAGGGACGCGCCGCGCTTCTTCGCCTCGTCGCCGGCGCGGATATTCTGGCCTACAACATCCGTCCGCAGGCGATGGCGCGACTGGGCCTCTCCGCCGCGGAGATCGCGCGCGTCAACCCGCGCATCATTCAGGCGGCGATGGTCGGGCACGGGCAGGACGGGCCCTACGCCGCGCGCCCGGCCTATGACGACCTCATTCAGGGGGGCGCCTGCCTTCCCTATCTTTACGCCCGCGTGACCGGGGGCCGACCGTCCTACGTTCCGACGGCGATTGCTGACCGCATCGTAGGACTGGCGTCGGTGAACGCGATCCTCGCCGCGGTGGTGGAGCGGGAACGCTCAGGCGAAGGCCAGCTTGTCGAAATTCCGATGTTCGAGACGATGGTGAGCATGGTCATGGCCGATCATCTCGGCGGGCTGACCTTCCAGCCGCCGCTCGACGAGGGCGGGTATCCGCGCCATCTTGCGCCCGACCGGCGCCCCTATGCGACGAAGGACGGCCATGTCTGCGCGCTGATCTACAATGACGGCCACTGGCGGCGGTTCTTCGCCGCGATCGGCCGGCCCGAGATGCCCGACGCCGATCCGCGCTACGTGAATTTCGCCGCCCGGATGGCCCATATCGACGAGGTTTACGCGGAACTGGGCGAAATATTCCTGACCCGGACGACGGCGGAGTGGCTCACGCTTCTACAGGAGGCCGACATCCCCGCGATGCCGATGCATGATTTCGAGTCCGTCCTCGCTGATCCGCATCTCGATGCGGTGGATTTCTTCGCGGAGGTGGATCATCCGACCGAGGGGCGCATCCGCTCCATGGCGATTCCGGCGAAGTTCTCGCGCAGCGAGGCGGCGCCGACGCGCCTCGCGCCGAGGCAGGGCGAGCAGGGGGTGGAGATCCTGGCCGAAGCCGGTTACGCCGCCGAGGAGATCGAAGCGCTGATCGCCGCCGGCGCGCTGATCGCGCCGGAGAGCGGTCGATGAGCGGCGCGGCGCGACGCGACCCTGTCTCGCGCGCGCTGGGCGCTCTGGAGGTGGCGCTGGCCGCGGTCGCCGGCGTGGCGATGGCGCTGATCATGGTGATCGTCGCGGTCGACGTCGCGATGCGCTACTTCTTCAACGCGCCGCTCGGCTGGTCCTACGGCCTGATCGGCATCTATCTTGTCGTCGCGGTATTCTTCCTCTCGCTCTCCGACACGATGCGGGCCCATGGCCATATCGCGCTCGACGTGGCGCGACCGCTTTTGCCCCGCTCCATCCGCCATCTTGGCCTCTTCCTCGGCTACGGGATCTCCGCGCCCTTCATCGGGCTGATCGCCTGGCTCGCGCTCGAGCAGGCGATCTCCGCGTGGGTCGGCGACGACCGCATCGCCGCCACCGTGCCCTGGCCGACATGGCCCGCGTATGCGCTGGTCGCCGTCGGCGCCGCCGCCCTCGCGCTGCGGATACTATGGCGGGCGTTCGGCCACGCCGCCGCGCTCGCGACGGGGCGGGAACTGGCCGACGAGCCGCCCGCCTCCGCCATGTCGGATCATGCCGCGGAGCATGGCGAATGAGCGTCGTCATCGTTCTGGTTCTTCTCGTCGTCTTTCTGATCGTCGGGCTTCCGGTCGCGCTCGCCATGGGCGTCTCCGGGGCGGTCGGACTCTATCTTTTCGGCGGCCAGCCGGTGCTGGAGGGAATTCTCAAGACGACGCCGCTATCCACCGCCAACGACTACGAGATCATCACCATCCCGATGTTCATCCTGATGGCGGAGTTCGTCATCATTTCGGGCGTCGCGAACGACCTCTTCCGCGCCGCGACGATCTGGGTCGGGCGGCTCCGGGGCGGCGTGGCGATGGGCGCCGCCCTCGCCGGGGCGGGGTTCGGGGCGATCTCCGGCTCCTCCACGGCGGCGGCCGCGACCCTCGCCTCCACCTCGATCCCGGCGATGCTGGAGCAGGGGTACGATCCGAAGGTCGCGGGCGGCGTCGTCGCCATCTCCGGCACGCTGTCGATGCTTATCCCGCCCTCGATCGCGCTCATCCTCTACGGGATCATCGCCGACATCCCGATCTCGGCGCTGCTCATCGGCGGGGTGGTTCCGGGCCTGATGGTGACGATGACCATCATGCTCACCATCGCGGTCATCGTCCGGCTCGACCCGTCGGCGGCGCCCAAGGGCAGGCCCCACACGATGCGTGAGAAATTCGCGTCACTCAGTCGCGTCGGGCCGATGGTGATCCTGTTCTTCGCCGTCACCGGGACGATCTATACCGGGATCGCGACGCCGACCGAAGCATCGGGCCTCGGCGCGTTCTTCGCCATGTTGATCGCGATCTCCGAGAGGCGACTCACGCTCCGCCTCGCCGCGCATGCGCTCCGCTCCGCCGCGCAGACCAGCTGCATGATCCTCTTCATCATCCTCGGCGCGCATGTTTTCGGCTATTTCTTCACCCTCACGCGCGTCACCAACGACATCACCCAATGGGTCGGCGCGCTGGAGATGTCCCGCTGGGCGATCCTCTGCTTCATCCTGATCGGCTACCTGATCCTCGGCTTCTTCATGGACCAGATCGCGATCCTGATCCTGACAGTGCCGGTCGTGCTGCCGCTGATCCTGCAACTGGGGTTCGATCCGGTGTGGTTCGGCGTCCTCGTCGTCGTCACCGCCGAGGTGGGTATGGTGACGCCGCCATTGGGGCTGAACGTCTTCGTCGTCGCGCGCTACACGGGGCGCCCGCTGGGGGAGCTTTTTCGCGGCGTGATGCCCCATGTCTGGGCGCATCTCGTCGTCATAGCGCTGCTCGCGGCCTTTCCCGCGATCATCCTGTGGCTTCCATCCACAATGAACTGAACCAGAACGACATGGAGAAGAAATCAATGAGAACGACTGCATTCGTCGCCGGCGCGGCGCTGATCTTGACCGCGGCTGGCCCCGCGCTCTCGGCGGAGTCGATCCGCGTCGCGGACAGCTTTCCCGTGGGTCACTATATCGCCGAGAACCTCCTCAAGCCCTTCATGGACGAGGTGACGGAGAAAACCGGGACCGAGTTTGAATATTTCCCCGCCCAGCAACTCGGCAAGGCGAAGGACATGCTCAACCTCACCCAGACCGGCGTCGCCGATATCGGCTATGTCGGCGCCTCATATGTCAGCGACAAGCTGCCGCTTTCCTCGGTCGGCGAGCTGCCGGAGGCCTTCACCACCGCCTGCGAAGGCACCATGGCCTTCTGGGAGATCGCGAAGCCCGGCGGCGTCCTCGATCAGGCGGAATACGCGCCGAACGGGGTGCGCGTGCTGATGGTGCTGGTTCTCTCACCCTATCAGATGTTCTCGACAAAAGAGATCACCGGCCTCGACAGCTTCAAGGGGTTGAAGATCCGCTCCACCGGCGGCGCGAAGGAAATCGCGATCAACAAGCTCGGCGGCGTGCCGGTGCAGATGGCGGCGCCCGAAGCGCGTGAGGCGCTGTCGCGCGGAACCGTCGACGCCATCGTCTTCCCGTATTCGAGCGTGCTTCCCTATGATCTCACGCCGCATCTCAGCTACGCCACGCACGGGCTCAACTTCGGCTCCTTCGTTGCGACGTACATGATTTCGGAGGCGAAATGGAACGCGCTCTCGCCTGAAATGCAGGCCGTGCTGAGCGATGCGGGAGAGAACGCGAACCGCACCGCCTGCGAGGCGGCCGAACGGCTGGCGGGTGAAGACAAGGCGACCATCGCGGCCGGTGGTGTCGAGTTCGTCGACTTCCCCGAAGCCGACGCCGAGAAGCTGGAAGCGATGATGGCTGAGGTCAGCGCCGAATGGGCGGCCGAGCAGGACGGTTTCGGCCGCCCCGGGACCGATGTTCTGAACGCCTTCCGCGACGCCCTGAAGAAATGACCGGTCTCGCCGCGCCCCGACCGGGGCGCGGCGAAGCCCGGACAAGACGAGCAAGTCGGGAAAGACCCCATGAATTTGCGCGCTTGCGTCGGCGCCGAGATCCCGCGCGCTTTCAGGGAGGCGCTGACGGCGCAGTGATGCCGCATACCGGCCGCGCGGCAGCAGCGGCGGCCCGGTGAAGGAAGGAAACGGGCCACCCCCGCGCCATGAGTCATAGTGACGCCAGACCACTCGCCGAGCCGGGCGAGATGACGCGCATGGCCGCTCTGGTCGTCGCGACGGCATTTATCTTCAACTTCATAATGAGGGGCTTCGCCGACGCCTTCATGGTGTTCGTCCTGCCGCTCGAAACCGAGTTCGGCTGGACCCGGTCCGACATAACGACTGCCTATTCGATCTATCTCATCGTGACCGGGCTGATGTCGCCGCTCGCGGGCATGGCGCTGGACCGGTTCGGCCCGCGCGCGACCTATGGCGCGGGCGTTCTCTTTCTCGTGGCGGCGATGCGCGCCGCCGCCTCGGCCGAGGCGCTCTGGCATGTCTATCTCTCCATCGGCGTCCTCTGCGGGCTGTCGGCCTCGCTTCTCGGCATGGTGCCGGCGGCGGCGCTGATCGGCCGCTGGTGCGACCGCAACATGAGTATCGCCGTGGCGATCGCGTATTCCGGCATGGGGCTTGGCATCCTCGCCATGGCCCCGGTCGCGCAGATCATGATCGACGCGTGGGGCTGGCGCGCGGCGTGGCGCGCGCTTTCCGTCGGGGCGCTCTTCGCGCTGCCGTTGCTGGTCCTCCTGCCATGGCGGCGGATTGGCGCGGGGCGGACGGGCGTCACCCCTCGCGCGCGCGGCGTCATGCAGGCCGCTCCGGCGTCCGGATTCAGCGTCCGCGCCGCGCTCCGCACGCGGGAGTTCTGGCTGCTCGCGCAGGTTTTCTTCTTCACCGCCTGCGCGGTCTACTCCATCACCATCCAAGCGGTGCCCTATCTCATCGAGAACGGCTACGCCCCGCTCGACGCCGCCTTCGCCTACGGCTCCACCGGGCTGCTCTCGATTTGCGGGATGCTGACCGCCGGCGCGCTCGCGGCGCGGATCGGGTTCAGGGTCACGGCGACGATCTCCTTCACCGGGACGCTGATCGGAACGCTCGCGCTTTTCTCCTTCCCGCTCTGGCCGGGCGTGCTTCCGGTCGCGCTATGGGCGCTCGCGTTCGGCTCCTGCCAGGGGGCGCGCGGTCCGATCGTCTCCACGCTCACGGCGCGGATCTTCGCAGGCGGGTCGGTCGGCGCGATCTTTGGCGGTGTTTACATGACCATGTCCTTCGGCTCCGCCGCCGGCGCATGGATATCCGGCGCATTGCACGACGTTACAGGTGGTTATCAGGCAGCCTTTATCTTTTCGATCATCTGTGTCGCGTTCGCGGCCGCGCCGTTCTGGGCGTCGCGGCGCCTGGCTTCACCCACCCAACTTGGCGCCTCCGCCGCAGCAAGAGGAGATCCCGCATGAAACTTCTCGGAGAAGGCTTCCGCTGGACGGAGCTTGCGGTCGGGGACCGGTTCAAGACCTTCGGGCGCACGATCACCGAAACCGACATCGTGAATTTCGTGACCCTCGCCGGCATGCTGGAATCGCTGTTCATGGATTCCGAATACCGGAAGGCGCATTCCGCCATTCCGGGCCGCCCCGCGCCCGGCGCGCTGGTCTACGCCATCGCCGAGGGCCTGTCGTTGAACGCCACGGCGCAGGGCACCGGTCTGGCCTTTCTCAACATGGAGCTGAACGTGAACGGCCCGGTCCTCGAGGGCGACACGATCCATGTCGAGATCGAGGTGACCGAGATCCGGCCTGCGTCGAAGGGCGGGCGCGGGCTGGTGCGGACGTGCAATGAGGTGGTCAACCAGCGCGGCGAAGTGGTCATGACATACACGCCGCTCCGGCTCATGGCCGGGCCGGGGGCCTGAGCGCAGATTTCACTGTGCGAAGCGGCGTTTCAATGCGATCATCGCCCCAGCCAAGACCGCGGGGCGCGCCATGCCGTCATACAAACCCGTCAACGCGCTCCTTCGCGGGCTGGAGGTGCTACGTTGCGTCAGCCGCATGGGGCTCGCCACCGTCCGCGCCCTCCATGAGGAGACCGGCGTCGACAAGGCGACCATCGTGCGGATGCTGGAGACGTTGATCCACGCCGGTTACGTCAGGCGCGACAAGGACGAGGGGGGCTACCGCGTGGCCGGGCTGGTACTGGAACTGAGCCTCGGTTTCGACCGGCTCCGCGTGGCGGCTGATCTTGCGGCGCCGGTGCTGGCGCGCTTCCGGGCGGAGATTGGCTGGCCTTCGGATTTCGCGCTCCGCGACGGCGACGCGATGATCGTCGCGGAAACCTCGCGCGAGCCGGGGCCGATGTTCCTGAACCGCAGGCCCGGCTTTCGCGCCCCGATCCTGCCGACCTCGATCGGGCGGGCCTATCTCGCCAGTTGCCCGGCCGAGGAGCGCGCCGAGATCGTCGCGCGTCTGCGCGCCCGCCCGGAAGGCGGGCCGTCCGACGCGGCGATCGCCGCGCTGCTGCGTCAGGTTCGCCGCGCCGGCTGCGCCGAGATGGACGAGGCGTATAGCCAGGCCGAGTACGCCGGCCTCACCAGCGCGCTCGCGGTTCCGGTGATGGGCGGGAACGGGCGCGCGCATGGCGCGCTCAACGTCATGTATCTTCGCAACGCCATGAGCGCCGATCGCGCGCGGCGCGAACTGCCGCCCCGGCTCCGCGCCGCCGCAAGCGAACTTGCGGCGGCCTTTCGCGATGGCGGATTGCCGGCGGGCGGCGAGGGGTGAGCGCGCCTATTCTCCGCCGAAAACGGGCTTGCGCTTCTCGCGCATCGCCGCCACGGCCTCGGCATGGTCGGCGGTGGTGTGGGCGAGCGCCTGATAGGCGGCGGAGGCTTCCAGAATATCCCCGAGGCTCTGCTGGCCGGCGGTGCGCAGCAGCCGTTTCGTCATCCGCACCGCATGCGGGGGGTTCGCCGCGATGCGGAGCGCGACTTCGCGCGTCGCCTCCATCAGTTCGGAGTCGGGAACGACCCGGGAGACGAGGCCGATCCTCAGGGCTTCCTCCGCGTCAACCATGTCCCCGGTCAGCGCCATTTCGCAGGCTTTCGACCAGCCGACGACGCGCGGCAAAAGCCATGCGCCGCCGTCGCCCGGAACGATGCCGAGCTTCACGAAACTCTCGGCGAACTTCGCGCTTTCTCCCGCGACCCTCACATCGCACATCAATGTCAGGTCGCATCCCGCGCCGATCGCGGCGCCGTTTACCGCCGCGATGACCGGGATCTCCAGCGCCTCGAAAGCCAGCGGCAGGCGCTGGATGCCGCGCCTGTAGTTCAGCCGCGTCTTCGGCGGCTGCTTGTCGTTCAACCCGCCGGAGGCGCCCATCTTCTTCAGGTTGCCGCCGGAGGAGAACCCCGTGCCCGCGCCGGTCAGGATCGCGACGCGCGCCTTCGGGTCGGCGTCGGCGGCGGCGATGGCCGCCAGTAGCGCCTCGATCATGTCATGGTCGGAGATCGCGTTGCGGGTCTCCGGGTCGTTGAGGGTGATGGTGACGATTCCCTGATCGTCGGTTTCGCTCAGCACGAGGGTCATTGCATATCCTTCCGTTCAGCGTAATCCGAGGCCGCGCGCGATGATCCCGCGCAGAATTTCCCGCGTGCCGCCGCGGAGCGAAACCGAGGGCGCGGTCATGATCGTGCGCGCCAGCACCTGCGCGAATGCGTCGCCCGCGCCCGGCTCAGCCTCCGCTGCGATCAGGCTGCGCGCGATCTCCGGTATTTCCTGCTCGAAACTTGTGCCGAGATCTTTCACCACAGTGGCTTGCAGCATCGGATTCTCACCCCGCGCGAGCATGCCTGCGACCGAGCGCGACATGCGCCGCAGCACCATCAGATGCGCCGTCAGCCGCCCGATCGCCCGCCGTTGCGCCGCGTCCGGATCGGGTTCGAGCGCACGGATCAGTTCGGTCAGAAGAGCGATGGTGGAGAGGAACCGGTCCGGCCCGCTCCGCTCGAAGGCGAGCTCGCTCATCACCTGCTCCCAGCCTTGGCCGAGTTCGCCGATCAGGGCGTCTTCGGGGATGAATACGTCGTCGAGCGTCACCTCGTTGAAGTGGTGCTCGCCGGCGATGTCGAGGACGGGCGAAACCGTGATCCCCGGCGTCGCCATGTCGACGAGAAGCTGGCTGGCGCCGCCATGTCGATCCTCCGCCGCACCGGTCCGGCAGAAGAGGATCATGTAATGGGCCGCGTGCGCATAGGTGGTCCAGAGCTTGGCGCCAGTGACGCGGAAACCGCCTGCGACCGGGCGCGCGCGGGTTTTCGCGGCGGCGAGGTCGGAGCCGCTTCCCGCTTCGCTCATGCCGATGCAGAAATAGCATTCCCCGGCGGCGATGCGCGGCAGGACTTCGCGGCGCTGCGCCTCGGTCCCATAGCGCAGAATCAAGGGCGCGCTCTGGCGGTCGGCGATCCAGTGCGCGGCGACGGGCGCGCCGTGAGCGAGCAGTTCCTCCACAACGACATAACGCTCCAGCGCGGACCGGTCATGGCCGCCATACTCCGCCGGCCATGTCATGCCGAGCCAGCCGCGTTTCCCAAGCGCGCGGCTGAAGGCCGGGTCGTGACCATTCCAGCTTCGCGCCTTCAGCCCCGGTCCGTAATCGGGACCGAGCGTTCGGTGAAGAAAGGCGCGGACTTCCGCGCGAAGCTCCGGTTGGATGGATCCGGTTTCGGGCGGACTGAAGCTCAGCGCCGTCATGCCGCGTCCTCCCCCTCGTCCATCGCGGTGAGCGCGGGCCAGAACAGGTCGGCCTCCGCCGCTGCGACGCGCGCGCCCAGTCGCTCGGCCCAGACCCCCTCCGACCCGTATTCATCGCGCCACGCCCAGAGCCGGCGGGTCAGCGGGTGAAGCTGGTATTCCTGCGTGAAGCCGATGGCGCCGTGCGTCTGATGGGCGATGGCCGCGACTGTTCCGGCGGCTTCCGAAGCGCGGAGCTTCGCGGCGCCGGCGATCAGCGCGAAATCTTCCGGCGCGCTCAGCGCGCGCGGGAGAGCATCGGCCGCCATGTCGGCGGCGGCGCGGGCGGCGGCGGTCTGCGCCGCCATCACCGCGAGATTCTGCTGGATCGCCTGAAACTTGCCGATGGGCCGGCCGAACTGTTCACGTTCGCGCGCGTAGGAGACGGTCAGGTCGAGCGTCGCTTCCATCGCGCCGGCGAGTTGCTGGGCGCGCAGCGTGGCGCCGAGCGCGGGAAGCGCGTTCGCGCCGATCGGAGACGGCGCGACCTCGGCCTCCGCCGTATCAAGGTCGAGATCGTCGCGCGGCTCGCCCGCGAGGTTGAAGCCCTCCCTTGCGACCCGCGCCCGGCCGGCGCGCGCGATGAGCGTCTTCCCGCCCGGCCCGTAGCCAAGGACGACGGTCGTGGCGGCGTGGCGACCATAGGGCGTGCGCGCCGCGGCGCCGGACAGCCGGTTGTCGGTGATCTCCACCCCCGAGGCCAGCGTCGCCGGTCCGCTCGCGGCGGGGAGGCCGGCGATCGTCAGCAACCAGTTGGCGAGCATGGTTTCGGCCAGGGGAACCGGCGCGCAATGCGCCGCCGCGATGCGGGGGAGCGAGAGCGCCTCCAGCGGCGCGAGGCCGAAGCCTCCTTCGCTCTCCCGGGCGAGCGCCAGCGGGAAACCGAGCTCCTCGATCTCCCGCCAGAGTTCGGGAGTCCAGCGCGCCGCGCCTTCGGCGGCTTTGGCGGGATGCGCGGCGAGGCTCGCCTCTTCATGAGCGGCGAAGAGCCGGTTGGCCGTTTCTGCGATCATGTCGCTCATGAGGGCCTCTGGTCTGGCGTTTCGATCTGTATATTTCAACAGTTGAAACGGTATTTCATATATGGATCCAATTACGCCGGTAACGCCAGTGGGTTCAAGTGCGCCCCCATGCGCCGCCCGCGCCAGTGCGTCGCGCGGGTCCACCTGTCGGCGGCCCCACCTCGATCAGACCGGCCCCGAGATCGGAGAGGATCGGGCTGGAGACCGGCCTGGGCGGAAGAGGCGAGTCCGCGACTTTCACGCCGCTGAGCCGCCTCACCCTGTATCGTTATTGTTGTTCAATATGTTGTCCAGTTATCCTGAGCCTCCGTCACGTGGAAATCAACGCGTTGACGCGGCGCGAACTGGTCAATATCGTTCGATTAAGGGAACGAGTTTCGGAAATACGAACTGGCGACCAACTTTCGCCAAGGCGGAAACAGAGGGAAAATTCGATGGCGGGTTTGTGGTTCGAGGAGTTCGAGGTCGGGCAGGTGTTCGAGCATTCGGTTCGGCGCACGGTGACAGAGTCGGACAACATGTGGTTCTGCAATGCGACGTTGAACGTCCAGCCGCTGCATATCGATTTCGACATGGCTTCGAAAACCGAATATGGCCAGCCGCTGGTCAATTCGCTCTTCACGCTCGGCCTCCTGGTCGGGATGACGGTGCAGGAGACGACGCTGGGCACCACGGTTGGCAACCTCGCGATGGGCGAGATCAACTTCCCGAAGCCGGTCTTCCACGGCGACACGATCCATGCGCGCACGACGATCCGGGCGAAACGCGAGAGCAAGTCGCGCCCGAATGACGGGCTGGTGACGTTCTGGCATGAGGGTTTCAACCAAAGGGACGAACTGGTCGCGACTTGCGAGCGGGTCGGGCTGATGCGCAAGCGGCCCGCCTGACCGGTGATCGCGATGCCGCTCGCAGTCAACGATGCGGACCGCGCCTTTCGGGGTGAGGCACGGGCATTTCCGCGCCAGAACCGTCCGGATGAAATGCGCGTCCGCTCCTCGCGCGGCCTCCTTCCGCGGAAGGCGCCGCCGGGTAGGGCGGCTCGTCCCCTCATGGCCCGAGGAGCAGGGCGGCGTCGGCAGGACCGGCGCGCTTCAGATCGGCCGTTTCCATGAACGGCTCTTGTTGCTGACGACGCGTATGGGCGAGGCGGAGACGCATGCCCGCCGGTTCGCGGCGCGATGAAAGGACTGGGATGAGACGGCGGCTTTCCGACGATCTTTCGACCATCCGCGACGGCGTCGCCGCGGTCTGCGAAAGATTCGGCGACGACTACTGGCTCGCGCGCGATGCGGACGGGCGCTTTCCGCACGAGTTCCGCGACGCGATCGCCGAAGGCGGATGGCTGGGCGTCACCATGCCGGAGGCGTTCGGCGGCGCCGGGCTGGGCGTGCGCGAGGCGGCGGTGATGATGAACACGGTCGCCCGGCAGGGCGCGATGTCGGCGGCGTCCGCGATCCATATTTCGATGTTCGGCCCGCACCCGATCGTCGTCTTCGGCTCGGACGAGCAGAAGAAGCGTTGGCTGCCGCGCCTCGTGCGGGGCGAGGACAAGGTCGCCTTCGGCGTCACCGAGCCGGATGCGGGGCTGAACACGCTGGCGATCAAGACCTTCGCGAAGAAGGTCGATGGCGGCTGGCTGATCAACGGGCGGAAGATCTGGAACTCGACCGCGCAGGTCGCGGACAAGCTGATGCTGCTGGCCAGGACGACGAAACCGGAGGACGCGAGGAAGCCGACGCAGGCGCTTTCGATCTTCTACACCGATTTCGACCGCGCGCAGATCGAAGTGCGGCTGATCGAGAAGATGGGCCGGAAATGCGTCGATTCGAACATGATCTTCTTCGACGATTTCTTCATTCCCGATGAGGATCTGATCGGCGAGGAGGGAAAGGGTTTCGGCTATATCCTTCACTCGATGAACCCCGAGCGCATCCTGATCGGGGCCGAGGGCGTCGGCATTGGCGAGGATGCGCTGCGCCGCGCCGCCGGCTACGCGATGGAGCGGGAGGTCTTCGGCCGCCCGATCGGGCAGAACCAGGGCATCCAGCACCCGCTGGCGGAGAACTGGATGCATCTGGAGGCGGCGTGGCTGACGGTGATGCGCGCGGCGGAGCTTTTCGACGCGGGCCAGGACTGCGGCGCGGAGGCGAACGCTGCGAAGTTTCTTGGCGCCAGAGCAGGATACGATGCGGCTTTGCAGTCCGTTCTCACCCATGGCGGCATGGGCTACGCCAAGGAATACCATGTCGAGCGGCTGCTCCGCGAAGTGATGATCGCGCGGATCGCGCCGGTCTCCGAACAGCTTATCGCCAGTTTCATCGGCGAGAAGGTGCTGGGATTGCCGAAGTCGTACTGAGGGGAGGCGGGGGTGCATGTCGACGAGGCGCGCGCCTGCGGAGTGAAGAGCGCGGAGATATCCCAGGCCGCGAAGGGCGCCATCGTCCATTGCGACAAGGCCCCGGGCGAAGCCGCGACAAGCTCTGGGATCGCGCGCGTCGCCGCCCTCGCTGGCGGGCGGGTCGCGCGCGACCGTGGCCGCGCGAGCGCCTGAAATGACGAGGCGAAGGGAGAGAGAGGAAGCCGCCGGATGACAGATCACCTGCTTGTTGATGTCGTGGATGGCGTCGCGACGCTGACCTTCAACCGTCCGAAGGAGCTGAACGCGTTCTCCTTGGAGATGCGCCATGCGATGTTCGACGTGGTTCCCGAACTGGAGGCCGACCGCGAGGTGCGCTGCGTCGTGCTGAAGGGCGCCGGCGGCAATTTCATGGCCGGCGGCGATGTGAAGAGCTTTCTCGAATTCACCAGAGAGACGCCGGAATGGCGGCGCTCCTATTTCGAGCGGCGCATCCACAATCTCGACGCGATGCTGATTTCCCTGACCCGGATGGAGAAGCCGGTGATCGCCTCGGTGGAGGGCGCGGCGGCGGGGGCGGGGATGTCCTTCATGATGGCCGCCGACATGACCATCGCCGATGAGAAAGCGATCTTCCGCTTCGCCTATTCCGCCATCGGGACGACGCCGGACGCCAGCGGCAGTTATTGGCTGCCGCGGCTCGTCGGGCTGAGCCGGGCCAAGGAGATCGCGATGCTGGCGGACCGGATGGACGCGAATCAGGCTCTCGACTGGGGACTGATCAACCGGATCGCGCCGGCGGGAACGCTGGCGGAGGAAACCGCGAAGTTGGCGCGGCGACTCGCGGACGGGCCGACGCTGGCCTATGGCGGGATCAAGAAGCTGATGAACGCCGCCGCGCTCAATCACCTCGAGACCCAACTTGCGATGGAGGCCGCGAGCTTCGGCCGCTGCGCCGCGAGCGAGGATTGGGTCGAGGGCGTGACGGCCTTCAACGAGAAGCGCAAACCCGTTTTCCGGGGGCGGTGAGCGCCATGGCGAGCCTGGATTTCTCCGGCAAGAGGGTGCTCGTCGCGGGCGGAACGAGCGGCATCAACCTTGGCGTGGCGGAAGGGTTCGCGAAGGCGAGCGCGGCGGTCTTCGTTTTCTCGCGAGACGCTGCGAAGGTCGGGGCCGCCGTCGAGCGGCTTTCCGCGCATGGCGGTCGGGCCGGGGGCGGCGCCGCCGATGTGCGCGACATGGGCGCGGTCGAGGGCGTCGTCGCGCGGGCCGCCGCGGAGATGGGCGGGCTGGACGTGGTGATCTCAGGCGCCGCCGGCAATTTCCTCGCCCTCGTGAACGGGATGTCCTCCAACGCCTTTCGGACGGTGATGGAGATCGACCTGCTCGGCACGTTCCACGTCATGCGCGCGGTCTTTCCGCATCTGACCAAGCCGGGCGCGTCGGTCGTCAATATCACGGCGCCGCAATCCTGGCGCGCGATGAGCGGGCAGGGCCATGTCTGCGCGGCGAAGGCGGGCGTCGATCAGTTGACGCGGACGCTGGCGCTGGAATGGGGCCATCATGGCGTGCGGATCAATTCGGTTTCGCCGGGCCCGATCGCGGATAGCGGCGGGGTCGCCCGGCTTTACTCCGACGAGGCGGCGCTGGAGCGGCGGCGCGCCTCCATTCCCCTGGAGCGGCTCGGGTCGAACGAGGACATCGCCAACATGTGCCTTTTCCTCGCGTCGGACATGGCGGGCTATGTCACCGGCGCGCTGATTCCGGTGGATGGCGGCGCCGGGCTAACGATGGAGGCGATGCGACTCGATCCGCGTATCGGAGCGCGGGGCGGGAATGCTTGATCTGGCGCCGCGCGCTGATGCGAATTCGGATACAGGAATTCGTTACCGATCCCTGAGCAATGTGTGCGCGCTCGCCGGAGGGTTGGCGATATGAGCGGCGTCGTTCGTCAGGACGGGCCAATGGTGCTGCCGCGCGCCTTCGCGCTGTTGCGTCTGCTCGCGGCTAGCCCGCGGGGGTTGAGTCTTTCCGATATCGCGACCCGGCTCGACGTTCCGAAGAGTTCGCTCTCATCCACGCTGAAGGCGCTGGCCGACCAGGGCTATCTTGCGCGCGAGCGGGCGCTCTATTCGCTCGGGCCGCAGTCCTTCGCGCTCGCCTCGGCGATCCTCGCCGGCAAGACGATCAGCCAGATCGCGCGGCCGTCGCTGGAAAAGGCGATGGAGGAGAGCGGCGAATCGGTGCTGCTCGCGACGCTTGACCCGGACGGCGCGCATCTGACCTATGTCGAGATCGCCGAGTCGCCGAACCCGGTGCGCTACGCCGTGCCGGTCGGCACCAGGCGGCCGCTCTACGCCACGGCTTGCGGCAAGCTGTTCCTGGCGGAACGGAGCGAGCAGGCGCGAAGGGCCTATTACGAGACGACCGCGCTGGAGAAGAAATCCGACGCGACCGTGACCGACCCGGAGGTGTTGGAGGGCCAATTGCAGGTTCTGCGCGAGAGCGGCGTCTCTATCACTTTCGGAGAATATTCGGCCGATGCGGCCGGCTTCGCCGCGCCGATCCGGGGGGCCGGGGGCGCGCTGGCGGCGGCGCTGGTGATCGCGGCGCCGATCACCCGCGGGCGGCGGGAGGCGGAGCGCTTCGCGCGGCTGTCAGTGGCGGCGGCCGGCGAGATTTCAGGAATCCTTGGCGGCGCCAGTACGGAAGGCCGGGAGAAACCCCGGGCATGACGACTCGTGTGAAAAGCGGGCGCAGGGCGACGGCGGATTGCGCAGGCGCCTACATGCCAGCAAACGGATTGAAGGCGGCCCCGCCAGCGATCGCGTTTGTCGCGGCGACGCCCGCGTTGGCCGAGGTGAGACCGCCGGACGTCGACGACTCGCCGCAGAGCGGGTGCGCCCCCGGCGCAGAACTGGTGCGCGAGGTTCGGGATCGCGCTTGCGCTCCTCTCTTTCGGATCGTCACACTGGGCGGCATCTGCGGCGAAATATTCGCCGCCACCTGGACGGGAGCCTTCTTTCATTTGCGATGCGCCGCGGCGTCGCGGTGCGGAAGCTGGACTGGCGCAGCTTCGCCATCGCGCGCGGCGGTGTTGTTCATCATGGCGTGCGCCGAGAGTTTCGTCTCCTTTGGCGCCCATCCCAGGCTGATCACGCCGCCGGTTGGGCTGGACGCCGGCGTCTCCACGCTCATCGTGCTGTTCCCGGCGCTCTCGCTTTTGGCGCCGAAGGCGGGTTTCTAATGGGTGCTGTCGTGAAAAGGACGGGAGGGCGGAAATGAACCCAGCTGAATGGATCATGCGGGCGGCGCGCGTCACGCCCGACGCGCCGGCGCTGTTCAGAGGCGAGGCGCTGGTCGCGGACTATGCCGGTTTCGCGCGCGCGACCGCAGGCGTCGCGGCAGGGCTTCGCGGCGCGCATGGGCTGGAGCGGGGCGAGCGCGTCGCGATCTTCATGACCAACCGGACAGAGTATCTTGAGGCGCTCTACGGCGTCTGGCACGCCGGCCTCGTCGCGGTGCCGATCAACGCCAAGCTCCACCCGAAGGAGGCAGGATTCATCCTTCGCGATTCCGACGCGAAACTCGTTCTGGCGAGCGAGGATGTCGGAACGCCGCTGGCGGCGCTGGGCCTCGCAGATATCGAAATTGTCATGGTGGGGACGCCGTTCGACCGGCTGAAAGCGGCGGCGCCCATGCCGGCCCCCGCGTCCATCGGCGCCGACGATCTCATATGGCTATTCTACACCTCTGGGACGACCGGCCGGCCGAAGGGCGTGATGCTTTCGGCGGGCAACCTGGCGGCGATGGCCTTCGGCTATCTCGCCGATGTCTCGCCGGTGGAGCGGCGGGACGCGACGCTATACGCGGCGCCGATGTCGCATGGCGCCGGCCTCTACAGCCTGATGTTCGCGATCGCCGGGGCGCGCCATGTCTGTCCTGAATCGGGCGGCTTCGAGCCGACGGAGATCGCCGGCCTCGCGCCGAAGATCGGGCGCGTCTCGATGTTCGCGGCGCCGACGATGATCCACCGGCTCGTTGCGCATATGCGAAAGACCGGCGGGACGGGCGAGGGGATCGACACCATCGTCTATGGGGGGGGGCCGATGCACCTGGCCGATATCGTCGATGCGGTTGAGGTCATGGGCGACCGGTTCGTGCAGATCTACGGGCAGGGCGAATGCCCGATGGCGATCTCGGTTCTGCCGCGGGAGATCGTGTCTGACCGCGCTCACGCCGAATGGCGGGCGCGGGCGGGTTCGGTCGGCTACGCGCAGGCGGTTTCGCGGATCAGGATCGTCGGCCCTGACGGACGGGTCTTGCCGACCGGCGAGATCGGTGAGATCGAGGTCGCCGGTCCTGCCGTCATGAAGGGCTACTGGCGCAATGAGAAAGCGACGCGCGAGACGCTCGTAGACGGCTGGCTCCGCACCGGGGACATGGGCGCGCTGGATGAAAGCGGGATGCTGGCGCTACACGATCGCTCCAAGGACGTGATCATTTCGGGAGGCGCGAACATCTACCCGCGAGAGGTCGAGGAGGCGCTGCTGCATCATTCCGATGTGGACGAGGTCGCGGTCGTTGGCCGGCCCCATCCCGACTGGGGCGAGGAGGTCGTCGCCTGCGTCGTGACGGTGGAGGGGCGCGCGCTCGACGAGGCGGCGCTGGACGCGCATTGCCGCGGAATGATCGCCCGCTTCAAGCGGCCGAAGGCCTATCTCGCGCTGCCGCGCCTGCCCAAGAACAATTACGGGAAGGTTGTGAAGACGGAGCTGCGGGCGCTGGTCGCTGATGCGGGGGCGCGGAGCGGTTGAACCACGGGGCATGCGCGGACTGTTCGGCGCGGCCGCTTCGGTCGCCACGCGGATACATACGAGAGTATGTAAATCAGATCGTCGATCGACAAGATGGCCCTGGCCGGCTGCGATGTGACCGTCACCGACGCCACGTCGAGAAGGGCGTCGAGCGACGCGGCGCGGCTCGTGGTCGAACTCTGCGCCAAGGCGATTTCCGCGATGACGAAGCCAATGGCCGGGCCGGATGCGACCCGGCTGGGGGCGGGGCGGCGCGCGATGGCGAGAATTACGTGATCTCGGGCGAAGATCACTGGATCTTCGCCGCGCGGGTGGTGAACAAGATGCTGCTGACCGCGCGGACGAAAGGCGGTTCCGAGGCGGAGCGACCGATCGAGGGGCCGCGGCCTTTCCGCACCGACCCGAATCGGCGCCACGTTGTGCTCCGCGAGATCGAGAAGACGGGCCGCGGATGATGCTGTGCTATCTGGCCAAGAATACGCACGACCTGCCGAAATTCTATTGACCGAAGGGTAACGGGGGAGAGAACCGCATGGCGCGACAAGCCAAGGCCTGGATCGCAGGCGTCTACGAGCATCCAACGCGGAAAGCGGTCGACAAGACCACGCCGCAGCTTCACGCCGAGGTCGCGCTCGGGGCGCTTCGCGACGCCGGGCTGACCAAGAAGGACGTGGACGGCTATTTCTGCGACGGCGTGGCGCCGGGGCTCGGCGGGCTCTCCATGGCCGAGTATATGGGGCTCAACCTCAGATACACGGACGCGACGGAGACGGGCGGTTCCTCCTATATCGTGCATGTCGGCCATGCGATGCAGGCCATCGCGGCGGGGAAATGCGATGTCGCGCTGGTCACGCTGGCGGGACGCCCGCGCGCGGAAGGCGTGAAAGCGCTCGGCGCGCGCGACCACGGCGCCGACATGCCGGAGCGGGGCTTCGAGTTCCCCTATGGCCCGGCCGTCACCAATCTCTACGCCATGGCCGCGCGGCGGCACATGCATGAATTCGGCACGACGAGCGAGCAACTCGCCTGGATCAAGGTCGCGGCCTCCCACCATGCACAGCACAACGAACATGCGATGCTGCGCGACGTGGTGACGGTGGAGGATGTGGTGAACTCGCCGATGATCGCCGACCCGCTGCACCGGCTGGATTGCTGCATCATCAGCGATGGCGGCGGCGCGCTGGTCGTCGTGAAGCCGGAGATCGCGAAAGCGCTCGGCGATCGCTGCGTCAAGGTGCTGGGGCAGGGCGAGGCGGTGAAGCACACCAATGGCGGCAGGGTCGATCTGACATGGACGGCCGCGCGCCGCTCCGGCCCGATCGCGTTCGAGGAAGCAGGACTGACGCCGGCGGATATGAAGTACGCGTCAATCTACGACAGCTTCACCATCACGGTGCTGGAGACGCTGGAGGATCTCGGGTTTTGCGAGAAGGGCGACGGCGGGAAGTTCGTCTCGGACGGGAACCTGATCTCGGGCGTCGGCAAGCTGCCCTTCAACACCGATGGCGGCGGGCTCTGCAACAATCACCCGAACAATCGCGGTTCGATGACCAAGGTGATCGAGGCGGTGCGCCAACTGCGCGGCGAGGCGCATCCGAAGGTGCAGGTTCCTGATTGCGACCTGGCGCTGGCGCACGGGACCGGCGGACAAATATCCCAGCGCTCGGGCAGCGCGACCGTCATATTGGGAAGGAGCGACGCATGATTCTGGAGATGCGCGAGCACACCGATCCGGTGATCAATCCGGAGACCGAGGCCTATTGGAAGGCTGCGAACGACGGCAAGCTACTGGTGAAATACTGCATGGAATGCAAGGAGCCGCATTTCTATCCCCGCGCGCTCTGTCCGTTCTGCATGAGCGAGCGGACAGAGTGGCGGGAAACCGCCGGGCGCGGGCGCATCTATTCTTTCTCGGTGATGCGCCGGGCCGATCCAGTCTACGCCATCGCCTATGTGACGCTAGAGGAAGGGGTGACGATGCTGACCAATATTGTCGACGCCGACCCGGAGACGCTGCGTGTCGGACAGGAGGTGGAGGTCGCGTTCGGCGCCGCCGCGAACGGTCAGGCGATCCCGCTGTTCCGGCCGCCCGACGCCACAAGGTGAGACCGGCGCGCGACGGCGTGAGGATCGCCGATCACACCGCTATGCCGATGGCGCACAGTGCGATGCGGACCCTCGGCGACATGAGGCCGGCGCGCCGGATCGGACCGGAGCGGAGCAAGGAGATGGGCGCGCCCGACCTGATCGCCGATGCGAACGTGCTGCTTCACGATCGGCGCGCGCAGGTCATGGCGCGGCCGGGCATGTCCTGCGAGACTGTTTCCGCCCGCGATCCGCGCATCAGCTACGCCGGCGTTCCCGGCGCAACCGTAACGAAGAAGGAGGAGGCGTAATGTCGTCGATCATCCGGTCCTGGCTTTTCGTGCCGGGCGACAGCGAAAAGAAACTGGCGAAGGGGCGCGGGAACGCCGCCGACGCGCTGATCCTCGATCTGGAGGATTCGGTCGCGGACGACCGGCAGGAGGTGGCGCGCGGGCTGACTCGGGAATTCCTCGCCGCCAACGCCGACCGGGGGCGCCAGGAGCTTTGGGTCAGGATCAACCCGCTGAGCCATGAGTTCTCGCTTCCCGATCTGGCCGCGATCATGCCGGGTCGTCCGGACGGGATCGTGCTGCCGAAGGCGGATTCGGCGGCGGATGTGAACCGGCTCGGCGATTTCCTTTCCGCGCTGGAGGTGCGCGAAGGGATCGCCGCGGGCGCGACACGGATTTTCTGCGTGGCGACGGAGACGGCGGCCTCGCTTCTGGGGTTCGAGAGCTATCTCAATGGCGTGACGTCCCGGCTGACGGCGATGACCTGGGGCGCGGAGGACCTCGCCGCGGCGCTGGGCGCCGCCGGCAACCGCCATCCGCGCACCGGCGAATATGATGACCCGTTTCGGCTGGCGCGCACGCTCTGTCTTTCTGCGGCGCGGGCGATCGACGCGCAGGCGGTGGGCACGGTCAACGTGAACTACAGGGACGAGGGGGCGCTGCGCGAGGATTGCGCGCGCGACATGAACTCCGGCTTCGTCGGCAAGATGGCGATCCACCCGGCGCAGAGCGAGGTCATCAATCGGGCCTTCACGCCGAGCGATGAAGCGGTGGCCCATGCGAAGCGCGTCGTCGCCACCTTCGAGGAGAACCCTGGTCTCGGCACCATCGGCATTGACGGCAAGATGTACGACATGCCGCATCTGAAACAGGCGCGCCAGTTGCTCGTGATGGCCGAGAAGCTCGCCGCGCGCGATGCGGCCGCGGGGGCGTAGCTTCGTGGAAGGGAAAGCGCCGCACGCGACGGCAGTCGCTCCGTTCTTCCTGGAAGCCGACCGGAGCAAGCGGAGCGTGGTTCCGGACCTCCGGGCCGCATAGGGCGGCGACGCGCAGAATTCGGCTGGCCGAGGGCGCGCTCTTGCACGACTTTCCGCCGAAGGCGGCGGTGAAGCCGGGCGATCCGGGACGGTTCGGCGCCATCCGCGAACCCTATGCGAGTACGGACGGTCTTCGTGCGTCTCGACGAGCGCGGCGTGAGACTTTGATGGGAGCCGCATGCCTGGCGGAGGCGCGTGAGGCCGGGCTCCTGCGCCGCGTGGCGCTCAGGCGGGGAGCGTCGGGCCCGCCTCCTTCACCGTGACGCGCCAGAGGGTGCGCGGGTCCTCGGCGCTGATCAGCGGCGCGGAGTGGAGGAGCGAGGCGTTGTCCCACACGATGATGTCTCCGGGGCGGTAGTGCGGCTGGTAGGTGAAGGCGGCGCTGGTGGAGTGCCTTGCGAGCCGGCGCAGAAGGTCGAGCCCTTCCGCTTCGTCCATGCCTTCGATGCCGAAGGACGAACCGGACACCGCGTAGAGCGCGGCCCTGCCGGTGTGCGGGTGACGCCGCACCAGGGGGTGGCGCTCCCACGCCATCTTCGCATCCTGATCGGCGGACAGGACGGAAGCGACCGTGCGCGAGCCTTTGTCCAGATCGTCGCGATTGCCGTAATGGTGACGCGCGATGAGCGGATCGAGACGGGCGCGGTCGTCCGGGGGCAGCGCCTCGTAGGCGGCGCGCTGGTCGGCGAAGGTGGTTCCGGCCTCGCCTTCGGGGATTTCGATCGCGTGGAGGATCGTGCAGCGCGCCGGCGTCGACAGGTAGGAATAGTCGGTGTGATAATAGGTGCCGCCGTCGGCCAGTCCGATATTCTCGCCTTGTTCATCTTTGCGATTCGACAGGATCAGCACGTTGGGGTCCGCCGCGTGGTGGAACTGGTCGATGACATGCGGCTCGGGTTCGCCGAAGCGGCGGGCGAAGGTGACAAGGTCGGCCGGTTCGAGTTCCTGATCGCGCACGATAATGACGAGATGCTCGTGCAGCGCGGCTTCGACGGCCGCGAAACCGGCGGAATCGAGCGCCTTGAGATCGACGCCCTCGATATCGGCGCCGAGCGGGCCGCCCGACGGACGCACGCGGATCGTCATGCTTTCTCTCCCGCAGGTCGTATCGCTTCGTCATCTTCTCAGATGGTCAACATCGGACGGACGCCGCGATCCGTCAATGCGCTGGGGGTGAACGATGCGGCGAGCATGCGCCCGGCGCGGCGTGGGGCTATTGGCTCGCGCGCCCGCTTTGCTATGCTTGATGCGACGGTTCCTCTGGAAGCGCCGGGCGCCGGCGCGGACGATGTATTCCAGTGGCGCGCGCCGGATGCATGCGGCCCGGCCGCGGGTGGTTCGCTCCGTAATGGTCGGGGTCGGCACGGGGGAGAAACTGCCTATGAAGACGGCGCGCGAACTTGGATTGATCCGCGACGGGCTGGCGACCGGCCCCCTGAATGCGATCACCGATGTGGCGGGCGTGACCGTCGGGAGGAGCGATCTGCGCGGGGCGGGCGTCGTCACGGGCGTGACGGCGGTGATCCCCTATCCGGGCGACATCTTTCGGTTGAAGCCCCGCGCCGCCGTCGAGATCATCAACGGGTTCGGCAAATCCGCCGGGCTGATGCAGGTTGCGGAACTCGGCATGATCGAGACGCCGATCCTGCTGACCAATACGTTCGGCGTCGCGCCCTGCGTGCAGGCCCTGATCCGAAGGGCCGTGACGGCGAATCCCGCTATCGGTCGCGAGACCTCGACGGTCAACGCGCTGGTCTGCGAATGCAACGATGGGCGGATCAACGACATTCAGGCGCTCGCGGTCACGGAGGCCGACGTCTTCGCCGCGCTCGACGCGGCGCGCGGCGGGGCTGTGGCGCAGGGCGCCGTCGGGGCCGGCTCGGGCATGACAGCATTCGGGTTCAAGGCCGGAATCGGAACCGCCTCTCGGCGGCTCGCGGTCGGAGATGAAGCGCATGTCCTCGGCGCGCTCGTCCTGGCGAATTTCGGCTTGCCCGGCGATCTGACGCTGCCGGACGGACGCCGTCCCGATCCGGGCGGCCACACCACGGCGGAACGGGGCTCCGTCATCGTAGTTCTGGCCACGGACCTGCCGCTTGGCGATCGGCAGTTGCAGCGCGTCGCGCGGCGGGCGGGCGCCGGTGTTGCGCGGCTGGGCGCGTTCTGGGGCAACGGCAGCGGCGATATCGCGCTCTGCTTCACCACCGCCGATCCGGTTGAGCATGAGCCGCCTGCGCCTTTCGCGGCCCAGAGGCGCCTCTCGGACGGGTTGATCGATATCGCGTTCCGCGCCGCGGTTGAAGCGACGCAGGAGGCCGCGCTGAACGCATTGTGCATGGCGCCCGCGACACCCGGCCGCGACGGCCGGCTGTTTCCGGCGCTGGCGGACTGGCTCAAGGAGAACCCCGTCAGATGAAAGTCTTCATTTCCGCCGACATCGAAGGCGCCGGCGGTATTGCGCACTGGGACGAGGCCGAGCGCACCCATCCCGACTGGGCCGAGTTCCGTTCGCTGATGACGGCGGAGGTTGTCGCCGCCTGCGAAGGCGCCCGGGCGGCGGGGGCGACGGAGGTCGTCGTCTAGGACGCGCATGACAGCGCCCGCAACCTGATCGTCGATCGCCTGCCGGAATATGCGCGGATCGTGCGTGCCTGGTCTGGGCATCCCGACGCGATGATGTTCGGCTTCGACGCCTGCTTCGCAGCGGCGATCCACACGGGTTATCACGCGAAGGCGGGAAGCGAGGCTAACCCGCTCGCCCATACCACCAACCTGCGGATCTCGCGCCTGCTCCTGAATGGCGAGGTCGCCTCGGAGTTCACGATGAACGCGCTTTGCGCCGCCCGCTACGGCGTGCCGTCCGTATCTCTTTCCGGCGACGCCGAAATATGCGTCGATGCGCAACGCACGGTTCCGGGCGTCGCGACCGTCGCGACGCGGATCGGCCATGGATCGGCGACCAATTCGATCGCGCCCGCGCGCGCCCGTCAGCAGATCCGCGAAGGCGTCGAGAGCGCGTTGACGAGCGGTCGCGGCGCGGCGCCGACCCTCGCCTCATCGTACGAGATGGTCATCGAGATGAACAACCCGACGGGCGTCTATCGCGCAAGCGGGTATCCGGGCGCCCGGAACCACGGGCCGCGGACCGTCGCATTCGAACATGCGGATTTCGGCGAGATTTTGCGCACCTTCATGTTCATGAAGATGTGAAGTCGGGCTCTCGACGCCGCGCGCCGAAGCGCTGAACCCCACGCGCTGCGCAGGGCCGCGAGCACTTCCGGCGCGGTCGACGGTAACAGTCGATCACGCGCGTCGGTCAGATGCGTGAATTTCCCGTGGCCCCGGCGGGCAGGGAACTTCGGAATGCGCACGAGTCAGTAGAAAACCGGCATCGCCCCTGTTCCGCCGCTCGCCACTTCGCAACGGATGCTAGCGACTCACCGAACGGTTTCCCGCTGCTGAAGGCCGCGACACTCGCCGAGATTGCGGCCGGGCTCTTGGTGCGCGTGGCTTGCGGCTCCGGCACGACATCGAGCGCCGTTGGGTTCGCCGGTCAGGTGTGGAAGAAATTCGATTTGCCGTAGCGGGCTATGATATCTTGCGGGTCCACGGCGTCCTCGCGTCGCGTCCCGTAGAAAAAGGTGCAGGATGCGGCCTCCTGCGCGCGCCGGGACTGGCCAAGAAAATGGTCGGTGAACTTCACCCAGAAGAACAGCAGTTGCGCGAGTAGCCGCAGCGCCGCCGCCACCTTGCGGTTGCCGGACAGAGCCCGGAAATATTCGGTAAGCGCCCAGGTCAGGCTTGTGCCCGGACCGGCCACGACGCCGCTGCCGCGCTCGTCGAACTTTTCGAAGAGCAATCTGTGGCCGCTCATCGTGAATCGGGTGAAGTCGTAAGGGCCTTCGTGGACCGCCTGTAGAAACGGCACCTCGGAATAGACATATCCATCCGCGCGCAGGACGCGGTGGATTTCCTCTGCCACCACCCATGGTTTGAGGACATGCTCCAATACAGCAGTGGTGATGACGCCCGTCAGGCAGCCGTCGCGAAAGGGCAAGCGGTGGGAATCGCAATAGAGATCGGTGTCGGAGGCCTTGTCCACATCGCAAAAGATCAGTTCGGCCTGCGTTTCTTCGAACAGATCCAGGATTTCCTGTTTTTGATGGCCGCACCCGATTATCAGGATCCGTTCGTTCGGGCCGCCACGCTCTCTCGCGATTTTCTTCA
Organism: Pikeienuella piscinae; assembly: GCF_011044155.1. Classification (NCBI taxonomy): domain Bacteria; kingdom Pseudomonadati; phylum Pseudomonadota; class Alphaproteobacteria; order Rhodobacterales; family Paracoccaceae; genus Pikeienuella; species Pikeienuella piscinae. Next base: position 1,213,663 of record NZ_CP049056.1, on the reverse strand, counting down.
GGTTTTCGGCGCGCACGAGATTGACGGAGCGACTGGGCGCCAACCCCTTGATGCGCGCGCGCGCGCCCGTTGCGCCCTGCATCGTGCGGCCGCCTTCCTCGGCGGCGTAGGCCTGAGGGGGAAAGAGAGCGTTTCCGGAGTGCATCATCACCAGAGCGCCGTTGCATATCTCGTAGACGCGCGCGCAGTGCGGACATGTGATCGGAGCGTCGCCCCGACCTTCAATGGCGGTCGTGCATTCGACGCATTCCAACAGACCGTCCAGATTCGCACTTGTGCGCACCAGCGCCCCCCTTCCGAACTTGCCCGGGCCCGTTTCGTTGGCGCGCGCGGACATGGTGCGACGTCGTCGACGCTGCCGGAGCCGCCCGGACGGCGCATCGAGATGTGCGCCTGGTCGCTGTCGTACGCGCAAAACCGGATCACTTCATTGGTCGACCGAACATCGCGGCGAGCACAATCCTGAACTCGACCCACTCGTGAACGGGCGTCTCCATCCCCGCGCCGCACGCGCAGAATGTAGCAGCTTGGGGGCGGCGGCGTCACTCGGGAAATGATGGTGGGCGGCGGCGGCGATCCGGCGCGCGGCGAACGTGCGTGGCGCCGCACCCACCGAGCTGGAGTCGCCGTTCGCGCGATGTGCCGCTGGACGGAGGACGCGCTGGTCGCCCGGGCCGCGCTCTGCTATTTCGGCTCCGGGCGCGCCCGCGGCGGCGCCGCGAAAGGGTTGCCGATTGATCGGCGAAAGCGCGGCTTCTCGTCGAAGCCTGTCCGGGGTCGGCGCAGCGACAGGAGAGCGCCAGCGACGGGTGGCTCCTGGTGGTCCGCGACGCGTCGCGGGCCGGTCGCAGAAGGGCCGGGCGTGCAGGCTCGGGTGCGAAAATCGTCGAAGGAGTTCGAGACATGACAGGGATCTACGCGCTGGATGGAAAGACGCCGCGCCTGCCGGAGGATGACGACTACTGGGTCGCGCCCGGAGCGCGGGTGATCGGAAATGTCGCGCTCGGTTCCGGCGTCAGCATCTGGTTCAACGCGGTGCTGCGCGGCGACAACGAGTTGATCGAGATCGGCGACGGCTCGAACGTTCAGGACGGTACGGTGATGCACACCGATCCGGGTTCGCCGCTCAGCGTCGGCCGGAACTGCACCGTCGGCCACAGGGCGATCCTGCACGGTTGCGATATCGGGGAGGGGAGCCTTGTCGGCATGGGCGCGACGGTGCTGAACGGCGCGAAGATCGGACGGAATTGCCTGATCGGCGCGAATGCGCTGGTGACGGAAGGCAAGGAATTTCCCGACGGGCTGCTTATCATGGGCGCGCCGGCGAAACCGGTTCGGGTGCTGGACGAGGCGACGATTCGCGGGCTCGCCGAATCTGCGAAACATTACCGGCAAAACATGAGGCGGTTTCGAACGGGGCTGGCGCGGGGTTGAGGCGCGCGCCGGCCTGATCGCGGCGCTGCGGGCGCGCGCCCCGGGGCGAAGGGCGACAATGCGATTGCGACCGGCCGGAGGGCCTCCCGCGTCCATATGATCGCAGGCGTCTCCTGCTGGCGCGATATTCATGCGGTTTTTCGGGGCCGGCAGGCGAGCGTGGCGCGCCGACGTCCTTTCCGCGAAGGCCGCGATCAGCTCCGCGCGGGTCTCGGCCCGTTTTCGCGGCGCGGCGCTTCGCGCTGGCGAGAGCGCGCGTCCTGCCTTCCGCGACGAGATATTTCGTCGGCGGACGCGCGCCTGCCCACGTGCGTTCGAGGCGCCGATCGAGCCGCATGAACTCTACGCCGATTTAAAGAGTCCGGACACGGGAACCTTTCGCGTTGCGCCGCATCAGACCGTTCGAGCGCCTGAATACCGGCGCCGCAGCGACTGTCGAAATGAAAGGAACCGACGTGTTTAAATCCACGCTTCTGAGCGCCGCCCTCGTGCTGGGGGCCGCGGCGTGTGCGACCGCCCATGACGAAGACGCCCTTCGTATGGCCCCTCCGGGCGACCCCTATGTTCAGGTCAGCGATGTGCTGCCGCTGCCGGCGTTCCTGCCGGGCCTCGGCACGCTGTTCGTGAACCCCGAGACGTTGCCGGCGGGGCCGTTCCTTTCATATGACCATGACGGCAAGCTCTCGGCCACGATCTATATGACGCCGCTGGAGGAGCTTCAGAACGGCACGGCCTACGACGATCTTGCGATCGGCGCGCATCACGTGTCCTCGGTCGACATCTACTACAACGCCGGTCATCCCGGGGTCGAGAAGCCGCACGCGCATGTCGTCCTCTTCCATGACGATGAAGCGAAGGGGCGCCTTGCGAAATGATGGTCTCACGCAGGGCGTTCCTGACTTTGGGGGGTGGCGCGCTCGCCACCCTCTCGAGTCCGGCCCTATTGCGCGCCGGGCCGCGAGAACAGATCGAGATGAAAGGCACGGCGCGCGGTGAACGCATCTGGTTCGCGCCGCGCGGGCTCGCCGTCGCGCCGGGGTCGACGGTTCGCTTCGTCAACCGCGATCCCGGCAACAGCCACACCGCCACCGCCTATCACCCCGAGGTTTACGGGCGGACGCGCCGTATCCCCGCGGCCGCCGCGCCATGGGACAGCGACTTCCTCCTGCCCGACGAGAGTTTCGAGGTCACGCTCACGGCGCCGGGGGTGTATGATTACTACTGCATTCCGCACGAGATGGCGGCCATGGTCGGGCGCATCGTCGTCGGCGCGCCCGGAGACGCCGGCTGGGAGGGGCCGAGCGCCGACGCCGAGGACGTCTCGCCCGAGGTGCTGGCGGCGCTGCCGGGGGTCGAGGAGATTCTCGCGAACGGACGGATCGAAGAGGAGGACCGGGCATGAGCGCCCAGCCGAATGAATGGAGCGCGATCGCCGAAACTAATCGGTCAACCCCTACGCTTCCGGGGCCGGACGCTTCGGAAGCGGAGCTTGTCGACGCCGCGAGGGCGGGCGACGAAGCCGCCGTGCGTGAACTGATCCGCCGCATGAACCCGCGAATTTTCCGCATCGCCCGCGGCGTCGTCTCGAGCGATGCGGAAGCCGAGGACGTGGTGCAGGAAACCTATCTGAAGGCGTTCAGCCGTCTGGACACGTTCCGCGGAGAAGCGCGGTTCTCCACCTGGATCACCCGCATCGCGCTCAACGCCGCATTGATGCAGCTCCGCCGCGCCCGCCCGCAGGAGGAATATGACACCGTGGCCGAAGATGATGCGAAAGCCACCCGCATACTGGCCTTCCCCGGTCAGGACCCGGCCCGGCCAGATGCGGATCTCGGGCGCGCGCAGATCCGCGCGCTCCTCGAGGACGCGGTCGCCGGGCTGCCGGCGGAACTGCGCCTGCCCTTCCTTTTGCGAGAGGCCGAGGGCATGAGCGTGCTCGCCATCGCGCGCGACCTGTCGCTCAATCCGGTCACGGTCAAGACACGGCTGTTTCGCGCCCGCCGCCGCTTGCGCAACGCGCTCGAACGGCGGGTCCAGGGCGGGTTCGACGCGATTTTCCCGTTCGGCGGCGCGCGCTGCGCCGGTATGGCGGACAAGGTGGTGGCGGAGCTGCGGGCTGCCGGGCGTCTCTGACGCCGCTTCGCTGCGCGCGCGGGTTCTTTCAGTCGGAAGGCGGGTTCAGCTTTCGCTCTACGCCGTCGGCCGGCGGGGACCCGCATCGCCGAAGAGGATGTCGCGCTCCGCGGCGTTCATCTCCAGCCGGCGGCTCTCGCTCAGCACCTTGACGCCGCGGCGGACGGCGGGCCGGGCGCGGATTTCCTCGAACCAGCGTATGACATTCGGATAATCGGCGGGATCGTGCCCCTGCTTCGCGATTCCGTGCGCCCAGGGCCATGTCGCGAAATCCGCGATGCTCAACTCCTCCCCGGCGAGGTAGCGCGCTTCGGCGAGACGTTTGTCCAGCACCCCGTAGAGCCGTCGCGCCTCGCGGGTGAACCGGTCGATCGCATAGGGGACCGGCTCCGGCGCGTCGGTGCGAAAGTGGTAGCACTGGCCGAAGATCGGCCCCACCGCGCTCATCTGGAACATCACCCATTGCAGCGCGAGGTGGCGCGAAGGGCCTTCTGGAGCGAGAAAGCGCCCGGTCTTTTCCGCGAGATAGATCAGGATCGCCCCGCTTTCGGCCAGCGCCATCGGCGCGCCGCCGGGGCCGCCCCGGTCGATGATCGCCGGGATGCGGTTATTGGGGCTGATCGCAAGGAATTCCGGCGCGAACTGCTCGCCCCGGCCGATATGAACCGGATGAACGCGGTAGGGCAGGGCGCATTCCTCCAGCATGACGTGGACCTTGTGGCCGTTCGGCGTCGCCCATGTGTAGAGGTCGATCACGGCGTAGACGCCGTGACGATCAGCGCCGAGCGCGCGTCTTCCTCATAGGCGGGCAATCCATCGTCGAGCGCCACCCAGGGCAGGCGGAAGGCGGCGAAGACATGGCGCTGCGGCGGCGCGGCTGCGGGTTCGTCCAGAGTGCCCGCTGGGATGTCGTAATACCGTTCGTAGTGATCCGAACGGGCGGCGACATGCGTTCCGCAGGCCGCGCAGAAACCGCGCGCGCCGCTTTCACTCGACTCGCGCCAGCGCGGCGCCCCTTCGAACGTCACCCTGTCCTTGAGCACGGTCATCCAGATCACGAAAGGCGCGCCGCTCGCGCGCCGGCACATGCCGCAATGACAGGTGCTGACGATCCGGGGCGCGCCGTCGATCCGGTAGCGGAGCGCGCCACAGAGGCACCCGCCCTCAAGCCTTGTTTCCTCGGTCATATTCCCTCCCATCTCCCGCGCGGGCGCGGGGCGCCGTTTGCAGAGTTCTGTGCGTTCCGCCCGCAACGCCTTTATCGCTTTATCCGGGACCCTCCAGCACTCACTCACAATAGTGAACTTTGAGAAAGGCGTGAGTCCACGATGACCTAAGCGTAGATTTCGCGGCCAACACGGACAAGAGATGATGAAAACGGCGACATTTGAAGCCGGAGCCGGTGACATATCTAGCAACGGAGCAATGGAGAAGCCTCCCGAAGGACGCCAGCGTTCACAGACTGAATCCGCCGCGCAGATATGATGGCGTATTCAGCTCGAAGTTCCGCGCGATCGTAGGAAACACTTCGGTGGTCGAAACGCTGTCGGTCGAAGTGCCGCCCCGGCCGGGCTTGTGTGGATCGTAAACCAGAAGTACCCCTTGCGGAATGTGATAAGCGTTGGCGCCCGCCGCATCTTGTAGCGAGATGTTAGAGAACCCGAACGCGGTATAATCCACCGCCTCGCCCTTGTAAGTCGCCGATACTTTCAACTGATTCACTAGTCCGAATCCCAACCGGATAATGCCCTCGCCCAGTTCTTTGATATTTATTCCCTTGCCATTGATGCTGAGTGCTCCGACATTTTGAAGAAAGCGCGCCCGGGATTCTTCGGTTACATAGACGTTGAATTGCGGAATCATCGACGGACGACGGTGCCAGTCACTTGGTTGCATATCCAAGGAGGCCATCAGGCGCTGCATGCTCGAAATAATGACCTGACTTTCGATCTTCTTTTTCTCCTGCACCGCCTCCTGACCCATGCTCGATGCTACAACCAGCAGGTGGTCTGGAGATCGCTCCACAAACTCCATCAGATGAGAGAGCTGCGAGGCCGTTTCTCTCATCGTGAAGGGGATCTCGTTCCGCCAAGCCTCAATCCACGCGTCATCATATTGGAGCTCGTCATAATCTTGTGGAAAGATTGCCGGCCAGTAGCGATGCATCGATGACGCCACGTGGTTGGTGAAGAAGAAGGACGCGTCTGGCTTGTCCGCAATGAGCGCTTTCAGAAAGAAATCAAAGGCAATCTGAACCTGAGACGTACGCCTTCGGACTACGCGCTTACTGTTGATGCGCTCGGAGGCTATTTGACTAGCCAGTTTTCCGATGGTCGCTGCGCGTAACCCTAGTCCGGGTGCTTTCCTCACGAATTCGATCGCTTCCCGTAGAGCAATTCCGGAGTGCGCGTTGCGCCCGTTCATTCCTACCATTCTCAGATTGAATTCCTGGAAGGCTTCATATCTGCTGGGAAAGCATTCTGGACCAGCGGCAAAAGTGTCCGGAACGTAGAATGAATATTGTTCTACGTTATCTGGAAGCGGGTAGGTGTGCAGGCTTCCGAACATTCCAACCCTGCAGCCTTGTCTGGCAAGGAAATCCCAGATCGGCGGCATTTCTTTGTTAACATGAGACAGATCCATACCAAAATCGGAGATTTCGTGATCTTCGTTGGTCACGCCACGATGTAGGGTCGGCCAAGTAACCCACGGGCTGAGATGTCCGGCATCTTCAGTGTATGTTTCGTAGCGTAGGGCATGTCTGTTTAATCGCGCGAACGCACTGTTTGGAAATGCGAGTGTAAAATGATCAAAAATTCTGCTGGGAACTTCGTTTAGCTCATAGAATACAATCTTTTTCTTGTTCACAGTGTGTCTCCGCCTATGCGGGAGCGGTCAGACTCTATTCGATCTTGAAAAAAACGTATGTACTCTCACTCTACCACTTAAACGCGAGTCAGGCCGCTCAGCCGAGCAATGGAGAACCGTATGTGGATTTCGACTATTTTGTCAATAGTTTAGATAATTATGTAGTGGCGCAGGCTGATTTCACTGTATTAAAAGTTTACATTACGATTCAGTTCACGGTCTTTTGTGATTCGACCGCAATTCAGGTGCATTGAACTTCAATTCGCCCCGAAAGTACTGTGGCGTTAGGCATCGAACCTACATACAAACTTGGCGTCAACGCGGTCTGAAGGTGATCGGCAGGCGGTCCAGAAAGCGCATCGCGTTGTTGGGGCGCCATTCGGGGTCGCCAGCCGGTTCGATCGAGGAGACCTTTTCCGCGATCGACGAGAGGATCGCGTCCAGTTCGGCGCGGGCCACGTTCTGGCCGACGCAGTTGTGGACGCCGACCCCGAAGGCGAGGTGCCCGGTCGGACGGCGCTCGATATTGAAGCGCGTGGGGGCCTCCCACCGGCTCTCGTCGAGATTGGCGGCGCCGAGCACGCAGAGGATTTTCGAACCTTCCTCGATCCTGACGCCGGCGACCTCGGTGTCGCGGGTCGCGGTGCGGCAGAAGCTGTGAACCGGTGAGGTGTAGCGCAGCACCTCTTCGAAACAGGGCCGCGTGAGGCTTGGATCGGCCTTCAGCTTTTCGAACTCCGCAGGGTGTCGGGAGAGACACCAGAGCGCGTTGCCTATGCTGGCGACCGTGGTATCGACGCCGGCGGAGAGGAGCGAGCGCACCAGAAGCTCCGCCTCTTTCTCGGTGATCTCGCCTGCGTCCGCGGCCTCGAAGAAGGTTGCGCCCAGACCGTCGGGGCGCAAATTGCCGCGTCCGCAACTCCTGGTGATCCAGGGAATGATCTTGTCCGATTTCGCCAGCGCGGCGCGGCGGAGCTCATTGTCCGGCCCATAGCCGTTGAACACCATCGAACCGTAATCGATCAGCTTTCGCCGGTCGTTCAGTTTCAGTCCGACCGCGGCCGGAAAGACCGTGGTGGGAAAGGTTTCCGCGCATTCGGCCACGGCGTCGAAGCTGCCCTTCTCGATCAACTGATCCACCAGCGCGTCCGCCGCCGCGCGGAACCGTTCCTTGAGCCCGGCGACCGCCCTGGGCGACAGCGCGCGCATGATCACGCGGCGGTTGGCTGCGTGGTCGGGGGGATCCACCTCCAGGACGATCGAGGGCGCGCGCCACGAATCCTCCAGCTTCAGGTCGTGGAGGCCGACGCCGTTCGACGACGCGAATCGCTCATGGTCGGAGAATACCTCCTTCGTCGCCTCGTAACCGCCGCAGGCGAGGATGGAGTAGCGCGGGATGTAGGCGAACGCGCCCCTGGCGCGGAGTTCCGCGTAATAGGGCTCGGGCGCGGTCAGGGTCTCGACGGCGTAGGGGTCGATATCCCAGATGGCGGCGTCTTGCGGCGCGGCGAATTCCTTGTGGCCGGAAATCAGGTTCATGCTGAAGCCTCCCGTGGGGTGGTGGCGAGGAGGGGGCGCGGCCGCCCCCCGACCCCGGCGCGGATCAGCCGGCGGCCAGCCGGCCGGCGCCGGCGTGAAGGTCGCGGCCTGCGACAAGGGCGCGGATCTTGGCGTCGGCGATGCTGCGCTTCAGCATCCAAAAGCCGCAATCCGGGTGCACGTAGCGGACGCGCCCCTCGCCGAGCACGCTGACCGCCCGGTCGATCGAGCGCGCGATCTCGTCCGCGCTTTCGACCATCGTGCGCTTCACGTCGACAACGCCGAGGCCAAGGCCGATTTCGGGGCGAAGCGCCTTGAAGGCGACCAGTTCCTCGGCCGGGCGGGCCGCCATCTCCATGACGATATGATCGACCTTGAGCGCATTGAGGAAATCCATCAGCCGGTCCCATGTGCCGCTCTGCACGCTCTGGCCGCCGTAGTTGCCGAAGCAGAGATGGATCGCCGGCGTGGTCTTCACCGCTGAGAGGACGATGTTCGCCGCTTCCGCCGCCCATTCCCATTCCTCGGGATGCCCGGGAAGATTGGCTTCGTCGAGCTGCACGACGTCGGCGTCGAGATGCGCGACTTGCTCCGCCAGCGCCTCCGCGATCGCCATGGCCAGCTTCGGCCGGTCGCCATAGTGATTGTCGGACAGGGTTTTCGCCAGCATGTGCGGCCCGGTCAGCGTGAACTTCAGCGGACGCGACGCCAGCCCCTTCGCGCGCGCGCAGGCCGCCGGCAGGTCGAGCGCGCCGCCCGTCACGGCGCCGTCGACCACCGCCGCGGGCCGGGTGCGAAAGCCCATCCCCTCCTGCGAGCGGAACGCCTGAATCTCCCGGAACGTCAGATCGGCGCGCACGCCGCCCATCGGGCGCACGAAATACTCGATCATCCCGTTGGTTTCCGGGTGGTTGATGTCGAAGCGGTAAAGTTCGCCATCGCAGACCAGGTCGACGCCGGCGCTTTCCTGCGTGTTCAGCACGACGCGCGTCGCGTCGGTCAGCGCCTGTTCGCTCGGCGCGGCGATCAGCCAGTCCGGCGTCGGATATGAGCCGACGACTGTCGTCAGGATTTTGGGAGCCGACATTTCTTTCCTCCTCAGTCGCTTTGTCGCCCTTGACGGGGGAGCGGTGGATACCGGAGTATCTGGACGGTTACTTATGGGGAAATCTGAGCATGACGCAACATGCGGGTGACGAGACGCCCGAACGACAGTCGGCGGTTTCGGGTCTCGATCGCGCGCGCATGTTCGTGCGGCGCTACTGGGTCGCGATCGCCGCCCATGTCGGCGTCATCGTCGCGTGGTGGCTCTGGGTTCGGCTGGGCGACGTTCCGAGTTACGTGATGCCGGGGCCGGTGGAGACAATCGCCGCGCTCTGGGACGAGTATGACTGGTTTCACAACACGATGGTGACCGCGGGCGAGATCCTGGCCGGCTACCTGATCGCCACGGTTTTCGGCGTCGGCGTGGCGTTGCTCAGTTCATGGTCGCGCATCGTCGATCAGGCGGTGATGCCGCTGATGATCAGCCTGAACATGATTCCGAAAGTGGCGCTCGGCCCGCTCTTCATTGTCTGGTTCTCCTACGGCTTCACGCCCAACGTGCTGATCGTCTTCGCCATTTGCGTGCTGCCGATCCTGCTCACGACGGCGCGCGGCCTGCGCGAGGTGGAGCCAGACCTCCTCGATCTCGTGCGGTCGCTGAAAGGGTCGCGCTGGCAGATCTTCACGAAGATTCAGCTGCCAGGCTCGCTCCCCTATATATTCTCCGGCATGAAGGTCGCGACGGTGCTCGCGGTGGCGGGCGCCGTCGTCGGCGAGTTCATCGCATCGGAAGAGGGGCTCGGTTACCTGATGCTCCAGGTGCAGGTGACGCTGGACACCGCGGCGATGTTCATGGCGGTCCTGCTTATCACTCTGATCGGCGTCGTTCTTTACGGGCTGGTCGTCCTTCTGGAGCGGCTGACCGTGACGAATGACAGCCGTGTCCGATCCAGCTGACTCGAACCCCGACAGGAGCCCGATCATGACCGAAGACGCTTCCGGCGGCATGCCGTCGAAAATCGCCGATGTCGCCGAACTCGAAGAGCTGATGACGCGGCCGACGACGGCGTTGAAGGCCGATCTCGCGGCGGCGCCGGGCGACATCATGGTGCTCGGCGCGGGCGGAAAGATGGGGCCGACCCTTGCGCGCATGGCGAAGCGCGCGGCGCCGGATCGGCGGGTGATGGCGGTGGCGCGGTTTTCCGACCCGGACGTCCGCGCGTCACTGGAAAGCCACGGCGTCGAAACCATATCCTGCGATCTCCTGGACCGCGCGGCGGTCGCGCGGCTGCCGGACGCGCCGAACGTCATCTACATGGCGGGGCGCAAGTTCGGCGCAACCGGGTCCGAGCCTTTCACCTGGGCGATGAACGCGCTCGCCCCCGCCATCGTCGCGGAGCGGTTCGCGGATGCGCGGATCGTCGCGTTTTCGACCGGCTGCGTCTATCCTTTCACCACCCCTGACAGCGGTGGCCCGACCGAAGAAACCCCCGTCGGCCCGCCCTCGGGTGAATACGCGTGGTCCTGCCTGGCGCGGGAGCGGGTGTTCGAACATTACTCGCAGTCGCTGGGGACCGCGGGTATCCTGATTCGCCTCAACTACGCGATCGATATGCGATATGGGGTTCTCCACGATGTCGGCGCGCTTGTCTTCGCGGGCGAAACTGTGGACCTGACGATGGGTCATGCGAACGTCATCTGGCAGGGTGATGCGAACAGCCAGGTCCTGCGCGCGCTCCGCCATGTGACGGCGCCGATCTCGGCGTTGAACGTCACCGGGCCGGAGACGGTCTCCATTCGTTGGCTGGCCGGCGAATTCGCGAAGAGGTTCGGAACCGAGGCGAAGCTGGCGGGCGTGGAGGCCGAGACAGGTTGGCTGAACAACGCGGCGAAAGCCGCAGGCCTGTTCGGCGTTCCCGCCGTCGATCTTGAGACGATGATCGACTGGCAGGCGGACTGGATCGCCCGCGGGGGCGAAAGTCTCGGGAAGCCGACGGGGTTTCAGGTTCGCGATGGCAAGTTCTGACGCGGCGCCCGAACGCCTGACCGCGGCCGATCTTCCCGCCTGTCTGGCGCTCTCGGACTTGGCGGGCTGGAACCAGATCGAAGCCGACTGGCGCGTGTTTCTCGATTGCGGCGCAGTCTGGGGAATCAGGGTGGACGGCGAGGTTGCGGCGAGCGCCGCGCTGTTGCCGTATCCGCCGCGCATCGCGTGGATCTCGATGGTGCTGACGGCGGCGGCGGCGCGGGGCCGCGGTTTCGGCAGCCGCCTCACCGCCGTCGCCGCGGCTGAGGCGAAGCGGCTCGGCCTTGCGCCGCAGCTCGATGCGACGGGCGACGGCGAGCGGATCTATAGCGCTCTCGGATTCGAGGCGCTGGCGGGGCTGACCAGATGGCGGAGGGAAGGTCCGAACCCGGGGGGGCTGGCGCCTGCGGCGGCGCCGGCGCCTACGCTGGCGGACGATCTCGACAGGGCGGGTATCGGGTTTTCAAGACCTGCCATGCTGCGGCGGCTCGCGAGTCGCGGGCCGGCGGTGAGCGGTGCGGGCTTCGCCGCATTCTCGCGCGATGGCCGGACGGCGCACCATATCGGCCCGATTCTGACCGAGAGCCCCGACCGCGTGGAATCAGCGCTCGCGGCGATGCTTGCCGGCGCGGAGGGCCGCGCGCTGATCGTCGATGCGAATGACGCTGCGCCCGGCGTCGCGGCCCTGCTGGAGCGTCTGGAGTTTCGGCCGGTCCGCGCCTTTCGCCGCATGGCGCTGGGGGACGCGCCGCCGCCGGACCCGGCGCGTTACTGCGCCGCCGCAGGGCCGGAGTTCGGCTGATCGGAAACGAAAACGGCCCCGCTGGCGGGGCCGTTTCCAGGTCATTCGACGCCGTCGTTCAGGGCGTTGGCACCACGATCGAGGTGTCGATGAAATCGTTGCGAACCGCTTCCATGATGTCGAATGGCTGTTCGATGTCGAAATAGGTCGAGACGAGTTCGTAGTCGGATTTCAGCCTGTCCTCGTCGAAATAGCCGAGCCCCTTGGTCGTCGACGTCTCATCGGTCATCAGTTCGACGACAAGAGCCCAGTTCTGCATCTCGTTATCAGCCTTGAGACCGGTATTGGCCGAGACCAGCGCATCGACGCAGGGCGCCGGTTCCTTCACGCAGGCGGCGAAGGCGCGCTGTGAGACGGCGACGAACGCCTGCACGGCGTCGGCGTGGTCCTTCAGGAATTCGCCATTGACGATGATCGAATTGCCGTAAGGGTTGATGCCGTACTCCTTCCACGCGAAGAAGCCCATGTCGTCGCCGAGTTCCCGCTGGAAGATGTGGTGGATGTTGTAGAATGACGTCGTCACGTCGATAGAACCCGATTTCAGCGCCGCCAGTTTCGCGTTCGGTTGGACGTTCACCCATGTCACCGAGTCCGGATCGACATCGTTCGCCTTGGCGAGCGCGGGCCACATCGCGCGCGCCGCATCCCAGGGCGGGTTGCCGATCTTGTGACCCGAAAAATCCTCGATCCCTCCAATGCCCGAAGATTTCATCCAGTACATGCCGTATGGCGAATTGGCGTAGATGTTCATCACGGCAATGAGATCGGCGCCCTTGCCCTTCGCGACCAGCGCCGTCCCGAGATCGGCGAGGCCGATCTGGGTCTTGCCGATGCCGGTCTGCTGGGCGGCCATCGTCGAGCCCTTGCCCTGCTGGATGGTCAGGTCGATCCCGGCTTCGTCATACCAGCCTTCCTGAGCCGCGTAGTAGTAGGGGGCGTGGTCGCCGCCGGCGATCCAGTTCAGGACGAAGTCGATCTCCGTCTTGTCCTGCGCATGCGCGCCGAAAGCGAAACAGGCGGAAACGGCCGCGAACGCCGCCGTCATTCCCCCCGTCAGACCCGGTTTCCTGAAACTCCGCATGGATTGAACCTCCCGTTCTCATGGCCGCCGTTAACGGCGAGATTGACGTAACGGCGCATACCTATCAAAGTAACCCTGTGTTTACTTGACGGTGCGCGCTGATGACGCTTGATGTCAACAAGAAAGACGGGTCCCGTGGCGCCGTCGAGACCATCAGGCGCGACCCGGATGGCACGAAGAAACGCATCCTCGACGCCGCGACGCATGAGTTCTCCACCAAAGGCCTCGGCGGGGCCAGAATCGCCGATATCGCGGACCGCGCCGGTGTGAACAAGCGGATGCTCTATCACTATTTCGGGGACAAGGACGCGTTGTTCCTTGTCGTCCTCGAAGGCGCCTACGCGGCCATCCGCAGACGCGAGCGGGAGATGGCGCTCGACCATCTTCCACCAGAGGAGGCCATGCGCCGGCTGGTCGAGACGACGTGGGATCACTATATCGAACACCCCGAGTTTCTTAACCTGCTGAACTCCGAAAATCTCCACAAGGCGCGGCACTTGAGGAATTCGACGCGTGCGCGCGAGATGCACTCGCCCTTCGCCGACATGATCGCGCAGATCCTGCGGCGGGGCGAGGACGCGAAGGTTTTTCGCGCGGGGGTGGACCCGGTCGATCTCTATATCTCGATCGCCGGGCTCGGATATTTCTACCTGTCGAACCGCTACACGCTGTCCGTGATCTTCGACCGCGATCTGGAGGCGCCGGACAACCTCGCGCGGCGGCGCGCGCACATGGTGGAGGTCGTGCTCGGCTATCTGCGGCGAAGTGGCGGCGTGCGTCCGCGGCCCGAGCCCGATCGTGCGCTCGCCTAGCGACGGGCGCGGCGCTGATCGACGTTTCGTTCCGCTTGACTTCCGCGTTTCGCGCTCAGCATAATAACCATACGGTTACTTATCGGATTGCGGGGGTTCAGTGGCGGACGCGTCAGACATTCCGGGCGAGGTCCTGAAGAGCCTGCGCGCCGGCGCGGTGATCCCCGCGCATCCGCTTGCGCTGACCCCGTCACGCGCGCTCGACGAGCGCCGCCAGCGCGCGCTCAGCCGATACTATGTCGATGCGGGCGCCGGTGGTCTGGCGGTCGGCGTCCACACGACGCAGTTCGCGATTCGCGAAGCCGGGCTCTACGAGCCGGTGCTGCGGCTCGCCGCCGAAACGGCGGCGGACTGGGCGTCGCGACCGATGATCATGATCGCCGGGCTTTGCGGCGGGACCGACCAGGCCCGGCGCGAAGCGGGCGTCGCGCGCTCTCTCGGCTATCACGCCGGTCTCCTGTCGCTCGCCGCGCTCGGGCAGGCGGACGAGGATGAGCTTATCCGGCATTCCGAGGCGATCGCCGCGGAGATCCCGGTCGTCGGTTTCTACCTTCAGCGCGCTGTTGGCGGGCGCGATCTCTCGGCGGCGTTCTGGCGCCGGTTCGCCGCGATCGAGAACGTCGTGGCGATCAAGATGGCGCCCTTCGACCGGTATCGCACCATCGACGTGATCCGCGGCGTCGTCGAGGCGCGCGCCGAGGATCGGGTGGCGCTCTATACTGGCAATGACGATCATATCCTGCTCGACCTCGTCACGCCCTTCCGGATGGTTCGGGACGGCGAGGAAGTGGAGATGCGCATCCGCGGCGGTCTGCTCGGCCATTGGTCAGCCTGGACGAAGCGAGCGGTGGAGATGCACGCGCGGGCGCGGGCGGCGGCGGAAGCGGGCGCGATTCCCGCCGATCTTCTCGCGCTCGACAGCCAGGTGACGGATGCGAATGGCGCGCTCTTTGACGTCCGGAACGATTTCGCCGGCTGCATCGCCGGGTGTCACGAAGTCCTGCGTCGTCAGGGCTTGCTGGAGAACATGGCGCTGCTCGACCCGGAGGAGGGGCTCGGGCCGGGTCAGGCTGCTGAGATCGACCGGGTCTCGGCAGCCTATCCGCATCTTGCCGACGACGCCTTCGTGAAGGAGAATCTGGACAGATGGCTGAGTTGAACGCGGCGGCGCCCGCCGCCCGCCCTTTCATCAGGATGGAGAACGTCTCGAAGGTCTATCGGTCCGGGGGGAACGAGTTCCTCGCGGTGTCCGACGTCACCATGAATGTGACGGAGGGAGAGCTGATCTCGCTCGTCGGGCCGTCGGGTTGCGGCAAGACCACGGTGCTGAAGATCCTCGCCGACCTTCATGGCCACGATGACGGGACGGTCGAGATCGGCGATCCGGCGAACCCGTTCACGCCGGGGCGCGATGTCGGAATGGTGTTCCAGCAGCCGCTGCTGCTGAAGTGGCGCAACATCATCGACAACATCCTGCTGCCGGCGGAGATTCTGGGCCTGCCGATGAAGAGCGCGCGCGCGCGCGCGATGGAGCTGATCGCGCTTGTCGGCCTGAAAGGGTTCGAGACCAGCCGCCCCTATGAGCTTTCCGGCGGCATGCAGCAGCGCGCCGCCATCGCCCGCGCGCTGGTTCATGACCCGCGCCTCGTGCTTATGGACGAGCCTTTCGGCGCGCTCGACGCGCTGACGCGCGAGCGCATGAATCTCGAATTGCTGCGCATCTGGACCGAAAGCCGGAAGACGATCCTCTTCGTCACTCATTCAATTCAGGAGGCGGTGCTGATGGGCTCGCACTGCGCGGTGCTGACGTCGGGCCCCGCGCGCATGGCGGATTTCTTCCCCATCGACCTTCCCTATCCACGGCGGCTGGACATGCGCCAGTCACCGGAATTCGGCGCCTATTCGCGGCGCATCTACGACCTTCTCGGAATGGAGTGACTGAATATGGCTCAACGCCCGATCGGGATAATCATGCACGGCGTCACGGGCCGGATGGGGCTGAACCAGCACCTTGTCCGCTCGATCCTCGCGATCCGCGCGGAAGGGGGGCTCGCGCTTTCCAATAGCGATCGTCTGATGCCGGAGCCGGTGATCGTCGGGCGCAACGCCGGGAAGATCGAGGCGCTGGCGAAGGCGCACGGGATCGAACGCTGGACGACCGATCTCGACAAAGCGCTCGCAGATGAAAGTTGCCCGATATTCTTCGACGCCGGCACGACGCAGATGCGCGCCTCGCTGCTGACGAAGGCGATCGCGGCGGGCAAGCACATCTATTGCGAGAAGCCGATCTCGGACAGCATGAATGACGCCCTCGCGGTGGCGCGGCTGGCGAAGGCGAAAGGCGTGAAGAGCGGCGTCGTGCAGGACAAGCTCTTTCTGCCCGGTCTTCTGAAAATGAAGCGGCTGAAGGACGCCGGGTTCTTCGGGCGGCTGCTCTCGGTCAGGGGCGAATTCGGCTACTGGGTGTTCGAGGGCGATCTGGAGCCGGCGCAGCGGCCGAGCTGGAACTACAAGAAGGATGAGGGCGGCGGCATCATCCTTGATATGCTCTGCCACTGGCGCTACGTGCTCGACAACCTTTTCGGCGAGGTGAAGGCGGTGTCCTGCCTGGGCGCCACGCACATACCGGAGCGGCGCGACGAAGCCGGCGAACCCTATGCGGCCGACGCCGACGACGCGGCCTACGCGACCTTCGAGCTGGAAGGCGGCGTCATCGCGCATCTCAATTCCTCGTGGTGCGTCAGGGTGCGGCGCGACGATCTGGTCACCTTTCAGGCCGACGGCGTGAACGGCTCCGCCGTCGCCGGGCTGACGAAATGCTGGTCGCAGGACCGCGTCAACACGCCGAAACCGGTCTGGAACCCGGACGAGCCGCAGAAGCTGAACTTCTTCGACGGCTGGGCCGAGGTGCCGGATCGTGGCCCGAACGAGAACGGCTTCAAGACGCAATGGGAGATGTTCCTGCGCCATGTCGTCGAGGACGCGCCCTGGAAACACGATCTGATGGAGGGGGTGAAGGGCGTGCAGCTCGCCGAGCTTGGCCTGCAAAGCTGGCGTGAACGCCGGTGGATCGACGTGCCGAAGCTGGAGGCCTGAGATGACCCATGTGACTCTTCCGAACGGCGATGGCGGAACGGAGAGATATGAACTCTCGGCGCCGCGCGGTTTTCCGACCCGCCAGAACGCGCCCTTCAACCGCGTCGCCATCGCCGCCGCCCATGTCGTCGCCGACCCGCTGGCGGAGAGCGACCCCTGGCTGGACGCGCCGGTGGACTGGGACCGGACCATCGCCTTTCGCCAGAACCTCTGGGATCTGAAGCTCGGCGTCGCGGAGGCGATGGACACCGCGCAGCGCGGCATGGGCCTCGACTGGCCGACGGCGCTGGAGCTGATCCGCCGCTCGGTCGACGCGTCGCGCGACCACCCCGGCGCGGTCGTCTTTTGCGGGGTCGGCACCGATCACATCGCGCCTTCGCCGGACCTGAAGCCCGAGGACGTGATCGCCGCTTACGAAGAACAGCTTGAGGCGGTCGAGGCCTGCGGCGGGCGGGTCATCATGATGGCGAGCCGCGCGCTCGCCGCCGCTGCGAAGGGCCCCGAGGACTACGCGAAGGTCTACGGCCGCATTCTCGAGCAGGTGAAAGAGCCGGTGATCATTCACTGGCTGGGCGAGATGTTCGACCCTGCGCTCTCCGGTTACTGGGGCGCCGCCGAGCACGGCGCGGCGATGGATTCGTGCCTCGAGATGCTCGCCGCCAACGCGGCGAAGATCGATGGGGTCAAGATCTCGCTCCTATCGAAGGAAATGGAGATCGACATGCGCCGCCGCCTGCCGGAGGGCGTGAGGATGTATTCCGGCGACGATTTCAATTACGCCGAACTGATCGAGGGCGACGAGGAGGGCTATTCCGACGCGCTGCTCGGGATATTCGACGCCATCGCGCCCGCCGCATCTGCGGCGCTTGCGGCGCTGGCCGCCGATGACCGGGACTCGTTCAGAGAGATTCTGGCCCCGACGGTTCCGCTTTCCCGCCACATCTTCAGGGCCCCGACGCGGTTCTACAAGACTGGCGTCGTGTTCCTCGCCTGGCTCAACGGGTTGCAGGATCATTTCACCATGATCGGCGGGCAGGAGAGCGCGCGTTCGACTCGCCATCTGGCGGAGCTTTTTCGCCTCGCGGACAAGGCCGGGTTGCTGCGCGACCCGGAACTGGCGGCGGATCGCATGGGACAGGCGATGGCGATCCGCGGGGTCGCCTGACGCAAGAAGACCGGGAACCGGTGAATTTACGTAAGCTAGACAGGGAGAATGACGATGAAGACGCTATTCACCGCGGCCGCGCTGGCCGCCGCCGCGGGCCTCGCGGCGCCGGCTTTCGCCGCAGACTATCCGTGGAAGCCTGAAAAACCGATCACCATCATCGTGCCTTGGGGCGCCGGCGGCGCGACCGACCAGGTCACGCGCGTGACCGCCGGGGTGCTGGAGCAGGAACTCGGCCAGAGCGTGGTTATCGTCAACCAGCCGGGCGCTTCCGGCTCGCTCGGCACCAAGAACGCCTGGGAGGCGCCGCGCGACGGCTACACGCTCGGCGCCGGGGCGCCGAAGCAGCTCGGCACCTACAAGCTGCTCGGACAGTGGGACACATGGGTCGACGACTGGCGGCTCTACAACACGGTGACCAATGTGCCGTTGGTCGCGGTGAACCCGGATTCACCCTATCAGACTATGGATGATTTCATCGCCGCCATGAAGGAAGGCAAGGTGACGATCGCCACGGCGGGTGCGGGTTCCTCCGGCCACGCGGCGGCGGAAGCGCTCAAGGGCGTCGTCGGCGGCGACTACAAGCACGTCACCTATGACGGCGGCAACCCGGCGGTGATCGCCACCGTCGCCGGCGAGGCGGAGGCGACGACGCAACTCGCCTCCGAACAGGCGGAGATGGTGCGCGCCAAGCGGCTTCGCCCGCTCGCGGTCCTTGCCGATCAGCCGCTCGAGATTGAGGGCTATGGCGAGGTTCCGCCTGTGACCGGGTTCATCGACGGCGACATGCCGATCCTCTCCACCGCTTTCGGCGTCTTCATTCCCGCCGAAGGCACGCCGCCCGAAGTGATCGAGACGCTGGACATGATATGGGCGAACGTGATCCCGAACGCGGAGAAGCTCCGCTCCTACGCGCTGGAGAAGGGCGCGCTCTTCACCCCGGCGGCGGGTGACGAGGCGCGCGCGAATGTCTGGCCGGAGATCCGCTCGGATGCGTGGTCGTTCCAGGCGGCGGGCCGCACGGTGATGTCGCCGGAAGAGCTGGATATTCCGAAACCCTGACGACGAGCGCCGCGCACGGTCCGCGTCCCGATTTCATGCCGGGGCGCGGGCCGGCCGCGAGCCGAGGAGCGCGTACGTGTCGGAAACGCCGAGAGCGGATTTCTGGTTTTCTATTCTGCTGATCCTTTTCGGCGCCGCCGTCACGTTCGAGTCGTGGCGAATGCCGCGGCTGGAGACCCTGGGCGTCGAGCCGATGAGCGCGCCTGGCCTGACGCCGGGCATTCTCGGGCTTGTTCTCGGCGGTCTCGGCGCATTGCTTTTCCTGCGCAGCCTCCGCTTTGCGGGCGCTGCGCCGCGTCTGGACGACGGCGACTGGCGCGGTCTGCTCGTTACGCTCGGGCTCACGCTTTTCTACGCGATTGGCCTTGTCGGCTCCCTGCCGTTCTGGTTGGCGACGGCGCTCTTCGTCGCCGTGTTCGCGATGTTGTTCTCAGTCGGTCGGGTGGGAATGTTGAAGGCGGCGGCGGCGGCTTTGCCGCTTGGCCTCGTCGCCGGCGTTTCAGTTGCGCTCCTTTTCGAGCGGGTTTTTCTGGTGCGGCTGCCGTGAAGCGATCATGGACCCTCTAATTCATCTCGTGCAGGCGGTCGCCCAGATGGCGACGCCCGGAGCGCTTTTCAACGTCTTCTGGGCGACGCTGCTCGGCATGACGGTGGGGATGTTGCCGGGGCTCACGGCGACGCTCGGCATCGCGCTCCTGACCACGCTCACATTCCAGATGGATGCGGGCGACGCGATCCTGATCCTGATCTGCATGTATGTCGGCGCGATCTATGGCGGCGGGCGCACCGCTATCCTGCTGAACATTCCCGGGACGCCCGCCAACGCCGCGTCGGCGCTCGACGGGTTTCCGCTCGCCCGGCAGGGCAAAGCCGGCGAGGCGATGGGGATCGCGACCGTCGGGTCGTTTTTCGGCGGGCTGGTCGGGCTGGCGCTGCTCGCGCTGCTGGCGCCCCAGCTGGCCGAGTTCGGGCTTCGCTTCCAGTCCTACGAATTTTTCTGGCTGGCGGTGTTCGGGGTTGTCATCTCCGGCCGGCTGACCGCCGCAGGCGATCCGCTCAAGGGACTGATTTCCGGCTTTCTCGGGCTCTTTCTCGCTCAGGTCGGGCAAGAGGGGATTCACGCCTATCAGCGGTTCTCCTACGGCTCGGTCGATCTTGCGGGCGGTTTCGGGCTGCTGCCTGCGCTCGTCGGCGCATTTGGCTTCGCTGAAGTTCTGAACGTGATGAAGCAGCCCGCCTATCAAACGGTGCGCGATGTCGGCGATCGCGTCGCGCCGCGTGTGCGCGACGTCGCGCGCCATTGGTGGGCGATCCTGCGTTCGGGGATTCTCGGCACTACCATGGGCATCATTCCCGGCGTCGGAGAGGACATGGGCGCCTGGGTCTCCTACGCCGCCGCGCGCCGGGCGAGCAAAAGAAAAGACCTGTTCGGCAGGGGAAGCCGGGAGGGGCTTATCGCCGCTGAGACCGGCAACAACGCCGCCGTACCCGGCGCGATCATTCCCGTTCTCACCCTCGCCGTGCCGGGCTCCGCCCCCGCGGCGGTGCTGCTCGCGGCGATGTTCATCCATGGCGTGCGGCCCGGCCCGTTGATCATGATCGAAACGCCCTCCTTCGTTTTCGAAGTGGCGGCGATGCTGTTCTGGGCGTCGGTGGCGATTCTCATCCTTGGGCTCCTTCTCACCAGACCGATGCTTTTCGTTCTGCGCGTCAGGCGCGAATATCTGATGCCGGTGATCTTCACGCTTTGCGTCGTCGGCGCCTTCGCCATCGCTGGTCGGGTTTTCGACATCTGGGTCATGCTGGGCTTCGGTCTTCTCGGTTTCGCGCTCCGCGAGATGAAATATCCGATGGCGCCCTTGGTGCTTGGCATCGTTCTCGGCGACATTCTCGACAAGAATTTCCGGCGCGGCATGGTGCTTTCGGATGGCTCGGTGGAGCCGTTCCTGACCCGTCCGATTTCGGCGGGCTTCGCCGTGCTTACACTCATCGCGATCCTTTGGGGGGTCCCGCAGGTCCGCCACGCGATCGCCCGACTGAAGAGGAGACCGTCCTGAAACTCTCGCTCTGCAACGAGGTCGTCCGCGACCTGCCCTTCGATCGGCAATGCGCCTTCGCCGCCAGCGTCGGCTATGACGGGCTGGAGATCGCGCCGTTCACGTTCTCGGATCAGCCGCAAGACCTGACCGCCGTCGATCTCGCGGCGATATCGAAGGCGTTGAAGGCCGAAGGGCTCGCCTGCTCCAGCCTCCATTGGCTTCTTGTCGCGCCGGAGGGGCTTTCCATCACCGACCCGGACGAATCCGTGCGGCGCCGGACAGTCGAGGTGATGCGCCGGTTTGTCGATATGGCCGCGACGCTTGGCGCCGACCGGCTCGTCCACGGCTCACCGAAGCAGCGGAATCTGGAACCGGGCGCGGAGGCGGAATGCCGCGCGCGCGCCGTCGAATGCCTCGCTGCGGCTGCGGAGGCGGCGGAGGCGGCCGGCGTCATCTATTGCATCGAGCCGCTGGCGTCGCGTGAAACCAATTTCATCAATACGCTCGCAGAAGCGGCGGCGCTGGTGGCGGAGGTCGACAGCCCCGGTTTCAGCACCATGATCGACAGCTCGGCCGCGGGGTTCGAGGAGGGCGACGTGCCGGCGCTGATCGACCGCTGGCTGCCGGCGGGGCGCATCAGCCATGTGCAGGTCAACGACCCGAACCGGCGCGGGCCGGGCGAGGGGGATCTTCCGATGGCGCCGATCCTCGCCGCGCTGCGGCGGCATGATTATCAGGGCTGGGTGGCGGTGGAGCCTTTCATCTATGAGCCGGACGGCCAGGCCTGCGCCGCGCGCGCCGCGGGCTATCTGCGCGGAATACTGGAGACGATGCGATGACCCGCCCGACCCTGACGCTGCTAGAGACGACATTTCACGAACGCGACATCGTGCTGAGGATGCCGTTCCGCTTCGGCGTGGTGACGATGCGCGAGGCGCCGCAGACCTTCCTCCGCGCGCGCATCCGGCTCAACGACGGGCGCGAAGGCTGGGGCTGGGCGGCGGAATTGCTCGCGCCGAAATGGTTCGACAAGTCGCCCGAACTCAGCAACGAGGACAATTTCGATCAGTTGCGCCGCGCGATGGCGATCGCCGCCACCGTCTATCGCGGGATAGCGGAGCCGCATACGGCGTTCGGCCTCGCCGCCGCCGCCGCGCCCGCGTTCCACGCCGCGAGCGCGGCCGCCGGTCTGCCGCCGCTGGTTGCGGGGTTCGGAACGGCGCTGCTCGACAGGGCCATTCTCGACGCGCTTCTGCGGCTGGAGGGAGTGAGCGTATTCAGAGGCGTGAAGAGCAACCTCATGGGGCTGGACGAGGCGCTGACGCCGGACCTCGCCGGTTTCGACTTCGACGCGTTTCTCGCCGGGCTGACGCCTGCAGCGTCGATCCGCGCGCGTCACACGGTCGGCCTGATCGACCCGATTATCGCCTCCGATCTGGCCGAGAACGACCGCGTGGGCGATGGCTTGCCGGAGACACTGGAGGAGGTGATCGAGGTTTACGGCGTCACCGATTTCAAGCTGAAGGTCGGCGGCGATCTCGACGCCGATCTCGCGAGACTTAAGCGGATCGCGTCGGTGCTCGATCGTCTGCCGGACTATCGCGCCACGCTGGACGGGAATGAGCAATACGCCGATGTCGCGGGGGTCGCGGCGCTCTGGCGGGCGATCGCGACGACGCCGGCGCTTGCGCGGCTCGCGGAATCGATCCTTTTCATCGAGCAGCCGATCGCGCGCGCGAAGGCGTTCTCGGAGGACATCTCGGCGCTCGCCCGGCTGAAGCCGGTGGAGATCGACGAGTCGGATGCGACGCTGGACGCGTTTCTGGAGGCGAAGGCGCTCGGCTATCGGGGCGTTTCGTCGAAATCCTGCAAGGGGTTCTACAAGTCGCTCCTCAACCGCGCCCGCTGCGCGCATTGGAACGAAGAGGCGGGCGAAGACCGGTTCTTCATGTCGGCGGAGGACCTGACCATTCAGGCCGGGATCAGTCTGCAGCAGGATCTGGCGCTCGCCACTTTGATCGGCTGCGAACATGTCGAGCGCAACGGGCACCATTACGTCAACGGCATGAATGCGGCGCCGGAGGCGGAGCAGGCGGCTTATCTCGCTGCGCACGCGGACCTTTACCGCCGCGAGCTTGGCGCGGTGAGGGTGGCGATCGACGGGGGCGCGCTCCGGGTCGGTTCTCTCGATACGCCCGGCCTCGCCAGCGCCGTGACGCCCGACCCGTCGGACCTTCGCCCTTGCAGATACGAGGCCTGACATGCCCACGATTGACCAACTCTCGATAAACCTCGCCACTGTCCGTGAAAAATGGGACCTGCGCCAGGCCGTCGAAGGCTGCGCGCGCGCTGGCATCAGCGCCGTCGCGCCGTGGCGAGATCAGGTCGCCAGGATCGGGCTTCAGGAAAGCGCGCGCATCATTCGCGACCATGAGATGCGGGTGAGCGGTCTTTGTCGCGGCGGCATGTTCCCGGCGGCGACGGAAGCCGGTCGCCGGGCGGCGGACGACGAGAACCTGAAGGCGCTGGAGGAGGCGGTGACGCTCGGCGCCCAATGCCTTGTCATCGTGGTCGGCGGTCTGCCCGAGGGCTCACGCGACATCGGTGCGGCGCGCGGCATGGTGGAGGAGGGGCTCGACAAGCTCCTCCAGGCGGCGCGCCCGGCCGGCATGCCGATCGCGATCGAACCCCTGCATCCGATGTACGCCGCCGATCGCGCCTGCGTGAACACGCTCCGTCAGGCGCTGGATATGGCCGGGCGGCTTGGCGACGGCGTCGGCGTCGCGGCGGACGTCTATCACATCTGGTGGGATCCGGAGGTCGAGGCGCAGATTGCGCGCGCCGGAAGCGAGGGGCGGCTGCTCGCCTATCACATCTGCGATTGGCTTGTGCCGACCAAGGATCTGCTGCTCGACCGCGGCATGATGGGCGACGGCGTCATCGACCTGCCGCGCCTTCGCGGCGCGGTCGAGGCGGCCGGCTATGACGGCCTCCATGAGGTCGAGATATTCTCGGCGAACGACTGGTGGAAGCGCGATCCGGAAGAGGTGCTGAGAACCTGCATCGAACGGCACGCTGAAATGACATGACGAAAAGGGGGAGGCGGCCATGACAGACGACGCCAGGACGACCCCGCGCGCGGGCCGCGCGGCGCTCCTCGGTCGGCGGATCGGCTATTATGTGCCGAGCGCGATCGCCATCGTCGTGATGATCGCCATCTGGCATTTCGCGGTTCAATGGGGCGATATCAAGCAATACGTTCTGCCCGCGCCGGGCGATACGCTCGCGGCGCTGTTCGACTCGAAATATCGCTGGTGGCCGAATTTTCTGACGACTCTGACGGCGGTTGCAGGAGCGTTCGTGATCTCCGCGATCCTCGGCGTCCTTCTTGGCGTCGTCGTCGTCTGGCACCGGTTGCTGGAGCAGACTGTGATGCCGCTCCTCGTCTTGTTCAACACGCTGCCCAAGGTTGCGCTCGCGCCGCTCTTCGTTCTCTGGCTCGGCTACGGGGTTGTTCCGAACATGCTGATCGCGGTCACTGTCAGCTTCTTCCCGATGGTGATCAATACCGCGACCGGCCTCAGCAATGTCGATCAGGATCTGGTGGACCTGGTGCGGAGCCTGAAGGGGACGCGAAAACAGATCTTCATGAAGATACGTCTGCCGAACGCGCTGCCCTATGTTTTCGCCGGGTTGAAACTGAACGCGACGCTTTCGGTGATCGGGGCGATCGTCGGAGAGTTCGTCGCCTCGGAATCCGGTCTCGGCGCGCTCATCATCATCGGCGGGGTGACGCTGGACACGCCGGCGATCTTCGCCTCACTCTGCATCATCTCGGCAATGGGACTGGCGATCTATGGTCTCGTCGTTATCGCCGAGCGCATCCTCATGCCGTGGGAGGTCGAGGCCGACCGGAATTGACTGCTGGCATCTATCCATTCGCAGTGAAATCGACTGAACCAAAGGGAGGAGCAAGACATGCATATGAAGATCGGGTTGAATGTCGCGGCGGCCGCGTTGGCCGTAGCGTTTGCAGCGACGCCCGCCGTCGCGCTGGAGCAGGTGACGCTGCAACTCAACTGGTTTCCGCTCGCGGACCATTCGCCATTCTATCTCGCGCGCGAGCGCGGCTATTTCGAGGAGGAAGGGATCGAGCTTGAAATCGTGCGCGGGCAGGGTTCCGGCGACGCGGCGATCAAGATCGACCAGAAACAGGCGGAATTCGGAATTTCCGACACTCCCACGGTGCTGACCGCCATGAGCAAGGGCGCCGATCTTCTGATCGTCGGCATGGTGTATGACAAGGCGGCCAACAACCTCTTCTTCCGCAAGGATGCGGGGATCGAAACGCCCGCCGATCTCGTCGGCAAGAAGATCGCCGCCCCGCCGGGCGACTCTCACCGGTTTCTCTGGCCGTCCTTCGCGGAGATCAACGGGATCGACGTCGATGCGGTGACGCTGGTTAATGTGAAGCCAGAAGGCAAGCAGGCCATCGTCGCCTCCGATCAGGTGGCGGGGGCGTTCGATCTCTATACGAACTATCCAGTCTGGCAGAAGGTTCTTGGCGAAGACCAGGTCGGCAACATGCTCTTCGCGGATTTCGGCGTCGCGCTCTACGGCCATTCATATATAATTCATAAGGACCTAGCGAAGGAGAAGCCCGATCTGGTGAAGGGCTTTCTGCGCGCGACATACCGGGGTTGGGCCGACACCTATAACGAGCGCGAGGCTGCGATCGACGCCATTGCGGGCGAGGTCGACGGTATCGACAAGGCGACCTACCTCGCGAATCTCGATCTCGTGCTCGATCTGGTGATCACCGAAAATTCTCGTGAATACGGTCTCGGCTGGATCACCGAGGAGCGGATGGCCGGGACGCTGGAGCTTACCGAGAAGGGCGGAACGCTGAATGTGAAGCTCGACCCCGCCGCCGTCTTCACCAATGAGTTCAACAGCAAGGTCCCGGCCCCGGAATAGCGTTTGGCGCGCCAAGACCGCCGGGCGCGTTTAGCGCGCCCGGTTCGCGTCAAAACCGAAGGACACGATGGAATCGCGCCGCACAAGCGGCCTTGAGCGAAATGGAGGAACGCAATGCCGATTATCGCCGGGCGCCAGTTCGCAGTGTCTCTGGCTGGCTGGGGGGCGCCGTCGCCGACCCGCCGCCGCTTCGTCTCACGGGGCGACGACAGCCTGTTACCCGGATTGTCACCACTAAATCGAACGCCGCATGTCGCCATGCTCTTCATCCAATCCCGCGATGACGGGGGCCGATGATGGCGCCGAAATCGAGGATCGCAGCCGACTTGCCGGGGGCGGAAAGGGTTCTTCAGCCGGCGCTCATCGTCGTCGACATGCAGAACGACTTTGTGCGCGAGGGCGCGCCGCTGGAAGTGCCCGACGCGCGCGCGACCATTCCGGCGATCCGCAGTCTTATCGAGGCGTTCCGCGCCCGGTCGCGCCCGGTCATGTTCACCCGTTTTCTGTCGCGGGAGGAGGAAAATCTCCTCTGGCTCTGGTCGCCGCAATGCCGGCCCGACACGAAATGCTGCTGGCCGGGGCATCGCCGCGCCTACGCCGACGCCGAGGCGCCGCGCGGCGCCGCCGACGTGATCGACGAATTGCCTGTCGAGCCGGGCGACGCGGTCATCGACAAGTTCGGCTACGGCGCGTTCCACGGCACCGATCTCGATGCGCGGCTGCGCGACGCCGCCGTGTCTTCGCTCGTCGTCACCGGGACCGTAACGCAGATCTGCGTCGAAGAGACCGCGCGGGAAGCTTTCCACCATGGCTATCGGACGGTGATGGTGCGTGATGGAGTGTCGTCCTTCGCGCCCGATCTGCATGCGGCCACGCTCAAGAATTTCGCGATGAAATACGGTTGGGTCGCGACCGCCGAGGAAGTCGTTTCATGGCTCTGAGCGCCGCCCTGCTGCGACGCCAGCCGGAGATCGGCGGAATCTGGCCGCTGTTGTTTCTTGGCGTCGGGGCGGCGGCCATCCTCGCGCCGGCGTTCCGCGATCCGGAGAACCTCGCCAATGTGATCCGGCAGGCGAGCGTCCTCGGCGTGCTCGCCATCGGTCAGTCTTTCGTCCTCGCGGCCGGGATGATTGATCTCAGCATCGGCATGATAGCGGGCCTCTCCGTGGTGCTCGGGTGCGCGCTGATCAATGGCGACGATGGGAAGACGATTCCGGTCGCCGCGCTGATGCTGGCGCTCGGCGCCGCCATCGGGTTCGTCAACGGCCAGCTCGTCAACCGGTTGCGCGTGCATCCACTGATCCTGACCTTCGGCATGCTGTCAGTGCTTCAGGGCGTCATCTTCACCTATACCGACCGGAGCGTCGGGCGTTCCTCGGAGCTTCTGTCGTTTCTCGCCAACGGCGATGTGCTCGGCGTTCCGTGCCCCGCGATTCTGCTCGTGGCGCTGCTCGCCATCAGCCATATCGCGCTGACCCGCTCGCGGTTCGGCCTCCACCTTCTCGCTGCGGGCGGCGATCCGGGCAATGCGCGGCGCGCGGGGCTGGACGTCCGCCGGATCCGGCTTGTCGTCTATGTCATCTCGGGAGCGACCGCGGCGTTGGGCGGGATCCTGCTCGCCGGCCGGCTCGGGACAGGTTATCCGCTCGCGGGGCAGGGGCTCGAACTCGATGCGCTCGTTGCGGTCGTGCTGGGCGGCGCAGCGCTTTCCGGTGGCCGCGCGAGCGCGCCCGGGGCGCTCGCCGGCGTCCTTCTGCTCGCGGTTCTCTCGAACGCGCTCAACCTGATGGGCGTTTCGGCGTTCGTGCAGATGTTCGTCAAGGGGCTGATCGTGATCGCCGCCATTGTCGCGAGCCAGTTGCAGCGGAGCAGGGCGTGAGCTTGGCGCTGGCGGAAGGCGCGCGCCGCCATCTTGCACGTCATTCGATCTTTCTCGTGCTCGCCGTGATCTTCATCGTTGCGGCGCTGAGTTCGCCCGCCTTCACCGATCCGGCCTATCTGCTCAATGTCCTGCGGCAGGCGGCGCCTGTCGGAATCGCCGCCGTCGGGGTTACGTTGGTGATGATCCTTGGCGGCGTCGATCTTTCGGTGGGCGCTGTGATTTCGCTCACCGCCGTGCTCGCCGCCGCCGTCATGGCGGGCGAAGCGGCGAACCTGCCCCTGGCGATCGCCGCCGCTAGCGCCGCCGGGTTGGCGATCGGCGCGCTGAACGGCGCGCTGATCGCCTTCACCCGCGTCTCGCCCTTCATTCTGACGCTGGGGATGGGCGTCGCGATCGCTGGCCTTACGCAAATGTATACCGGCGGAACGGCGAAAGGCGTCGTCTCGCCGGGATATCGAGAGTTCTTCAACTTCAGGCTCGGTGGAATCGCGCCAGTTCTGGCGCTCGCCTTTCTCGCGCTCGCCGCTTTCGGCGTGCTGGTCCAGAAAACTACTGTGTTCGGCCGGCGGCTCTATCTCGTCGGAGCGAACCCGGAAGCCGCCATGCTTTCCGGTCTCCCGGTGCGGAGCGTGACGGTCGTCGCTTATTCGCTCGCCGGTCTTTTCGGCGCGCTGGCCGGCCTCGCGCTCCTGGCGCGCTCGGGTGTCTCCAGCACCGTCGCCGGTCAGGGGCTCGAGTTTCAGGTGCTCGCCGCCGTCGTTCTCGGCGGGACCACGTTCGAGGGCGGACGCGGCGGCGTCGCCGGAACCGTCGCCGGCGTTCTCGTCCTCTCCATCGCATTCAACCTCGTGAACATCGCCGGACTGCCGTATCATATGCAACTGACGGTGATGGGCGCGATCATCATCGCCGCTTCCGCCCTCTATGGGCAGATGGAGCGACGATCAGACTGAAGATTCGAAACTCAACCACAGCTTGGTCAGGGAGTAGCCGCCATGTCGCTAACCAGAAGATTACTCATCACATTCGCCGCCGCCGGCCTCGTCGCCGGTCCCGCGTTCGCCGACCAGGCGGCGGAGGTGAAACAGAGAGAGCTCGCCGCGCAGATCGTCAATGGCGCGCCGTTCAAGAAGGACGGTCCCTACAAGATCGGCGTCTCTGCCGGCTACCTCTCCAACTCCTGGGTCGTCTTCGCCTTGCAGCACGTCCGCTGGGAAGCGTCGCGACACAGCGAGATCGAGGATGTGCTCGTCACCGACGCCGCATTCAATCCGGCGAAGCAGGTCGCAGACATAGAAGATCTGCTGCGTCAGGACATTGATCTGCTGATCTACTGGCCGGTGGACGACACCGCTGTCGCCGACGTTCTGAAGCGGGCGGTGGAGCAGGGGGTTCCGACGGTCCAGGCTGGGGGCGGCTTCACCGACGCCCCGGGCACGGTGACCAACGCCTACATATCCCAATGGAACCTTGGCGAGATGGTCGCGCGCCGCCTGATGGACGATATCGGCGGTGAAGGGCGTATCGTCGCCATGCTGCCGATCGCCGGCACGACGGCGGCAGTCGACCAACTTGACGCGCTGGAGACGGTTCTGAAGGAATACCCGAAGGTCGAACTCGCCTCGGTCGAATACGGCGACTGGAACCGCGCCAAGGCCAAGCAGATCACCGAGAACCTGCTGCAACGCTTCCCGAAGATTGACGGCGTGTTTTCACCGGCCGGTCAGATGTCCATCGGAATGGCCGAGGCGTTCGACGAAGCGGGCCGGCTTTCCGAGGTCACTTTCTCGCCAGGCGACGAATATAACGGCTGGATGAAATGGGTGGCCAAGCACAAGCAGGGCGGCGCCGTCACATTTCCGACCCGCGCCGGGCAGGTCGCCGTTGAGCTTGGCGTGAAACTGCTCAAGGGCGAGGACGTGGTGCGCGGCGAGGCCGTCCCCTCAGTCTATATCGCGCCCGACGCGATCGACGATTACGTTTCTCCGGACGCGCCGGACGACTGGTGGGCGAGCCAGTTGCCGGCCGAGTTTCTGCCCGAGCAATAGGGTGGGATCTGCGGCCGCGAGAGCCGGCGTTGAGGGGGCGCGTCCGTTGATCGAAACGGCGGGCCTCACCAAGCGTTATCCGGGCGTGACGGCGTTGAGCGACGTGAATCTCGCGGCCCATGCCGGCGAAATTCACGCGCTTGTCGGGGCCAATGGCGCGGGCAAGTCGACGCTGATGAACGTGCTTTCCGGTGTGACGCGGCCAACCGCCGGCGCCCTCCGCCTCGACGGCCGGGAGGTCAGCTTCGAGACGCCCGGCGCCGCGCAGGCGGCGGGGGTCGCGACGGTCTTTCAGGAACTGAGCCTGGTCCCGCAACTCTCTGTTGCGCGCAATCTTTTCCTGGGGCGAGAGGAGGTCGGCCGTTTCGGGCTGGTGGATGTCGCCGCGATGGAGCGGGACGCGGCGGAGATCCTGTCGCGCCACGCGCTGGACATCGATCCGGCGGCGACGGTCGCATCACTCAGCGTCGCCCGGCAACAGATGCTGGAGATCGCGCGCGCGCTTACGCAGGACGCGCGCATCCTGATCCTTGACGAGCCGACGGCGGTGCTGTCGCTGACCGAGCAGAACGCGCTTTTCGAGATCATGCGCCGGCTCAGCGCGGAGGGTTTGCTGATCCTCTATGTCTCGCACCGTCTGGATGAGGTGCTGGCGATCGCCGACCGGGTCTCGGTGATGCGCGACGGCCAACTCGTCGCAACGCGTCCCGCCGCCGGGCTGGAGATGGACGAGTTGGTGACGCTGATGATCGGACGACGCGGCGCGGCGTCCGGACGGGCGGCGCCGTCGGCCCGCCCGGCGCCGCGATACGAGATCGGCTACGAGACCGCGCGCGGGCGCGAGGAACTCTCGATCGGCAGGGGGGAGATACTTGGCCTCGCCGGGCTGGTGGGCGCGGGTCGGACCACCTTCGCCCGTGCGCTCGCCGGCGTTCCGACTCATGGCGCAAAGGTGACGGTCCGACGGGAGGGGCGGCCGCTGCGCCTCGGTTCCCCCCGGCAGGCGATGCGCGCGGGGATCGTCTATCTCACCGAGGATCGCAAACGCGACGGTATCTTCGCCGATCTGGACATCGTCGAGAACGCCGTCGCGTCGTCGCTCGACCGGTTCGCCCGCTTCGGGCTCCGCAACCCGGGGCGCGAGCGCGCGAGCGCGACCCGTATCCTGGAATCGCTAAAGCTGGTCGCGGGCCGTCTCGACATGGCGGTCGCGCGGCTGAGTGGAGGCAATCAGCAAAAGGTGGTGCTGGCGCGCGCGCTTCTGACCGAACCGGAACTGCTGATCGTCGACGAGCCGACGCGCGGCGTCGATGTCGGCGCCAAGGCGGAGATTCATGACCTTCTCCACACGCTCGCTGCGCGCGGCGTGACCATTCTCGTGATCTCGTCCGAGATCGACGAAGTGCTGGCGCTCGCTCATCGGGTCGTCGTCATGGCCGATTGGCGATTTGTCGCCTCCGCGCCTGCGACCGGTATGGACGAGGCGTCAATTCTTCTCGCCGCTTCGGGCGGCTCGCGTCAGGGTGAACCGACTTGAAAAACGATCAGCACCGCATCGCCGTCGCGCAGATGCATCCCGTTCCGGACGATGTCGAAGGCAATCTCGGCAAGATCGAACGTCACGTAGCCACGGCGGCCGAAGGCGGGGCCGCACTTGTCATATTCCCCGAGACGGCGACTACCGGTTACTTCATTGCGGATCGCCTCGCCCGGCTTGCCGAACCGGCGGATGGACCGACGGCGACCGCTCTCGGCGCGATCGCCAGACGCCACGCCGCGCACCTCGCCATCGGGGTTCCGCTGGCGGCGGACGACCGGGTCTTCGATGCGCAGCTTCTCTTTGGTCCGGACGGTGCGCTGCTTGCAACCTATCGCAAGGCGCATCTCTTCGCCGCGGAGCGCGACTGGTACGCCGCCGGAGATTCGCCGATGGTGGTCGAGACGGCGCTCGGCCGGATCGGAATGAGCGTCTGTTATGATCTCATCTTCCCCGAATACATCCGGAAGCTGGTCGATCTCGGCGCGGATCTGGTGATCAACAGTACGAACTGGATCACCGATGATTTCCAGCGCCAAACCTGGGGTTGGGACCGCACTATGGTCGAGGCGCTGGCGCGGACGCGGGCGCTGGAGAACGGCGTCTGGCTGGCGATGACCGGCTCTGTCGGGCCGGAGGCGGGTTTCGACTCGGTCGGCGGCTCCTGCGTCGTCGCCCCATCGGGGAAGATCGTCGCTTCCGCTGGAACCTCGGAAGGGGTCGCGGCGGCGGATGTCGCGTTCGAGAGCGAGGAGCTGGATCGATGGCGCGCGATCGCGACGTATCGGGCCGATAGAAGGCCGGACCTCTACTGATCGCCAGATATAGCGGCTGGCGTTGATGAAACGCGCGTCACGCCGAGCGGTGGGGGATGGTTGAAAAGTCTTCATTCCGTTTGCGCCCGCTTCCGGAGTTGGAGAGGGCCGCTCGGTTGACGCCGAGTTCACTGTCGAATGACTTCGGCTGGGCGTCGGCGTTGATGAACTTGATCGCACGGCCGCCGGTCTGTCGGATTTGGTCTTCATAGGACCGGTCCGAGGTGGCTCCGCTCCGTCCAGGCTTTCGTTTCCGAAGTCCAGCGCGTCGCTTGGCGCGCTGATACCCTCGTGCGGGAAGTGGCGATCGATCCGCCTCGCGATCGCTCCGACAGGGAACGGGCGGCGCGAACGGCGCAGAAACTGTCCCTGGCGGAGGCTGCCGCCGGCGACACCGAGGCGGCGCTCCGCACGGCGCGGACGAGCGTCAGCGATCTGCGCGACGCGCTGGACATGGCGGCGAGCCTGGCTGCGGCGCTGAACAATGTCGCGTGGTTCAGCCTGCTTTCGGGCGCCAGCGCCGGCGGGCTTGAGGCAGCGAACGGATCTGTCGAACGTGAGCCGGAGGCGAAAACCTGCGCGCTCATCCGCGCTCACGCCCTGATGTTCTCTGGCGACGCCGACGTCGCTCGCGCCATCTATTTCAATGTTGAGTTAACAAGTTCAGATGGCTGGCCGGATATCGGAAAGTGGACGCACATCATCACAGCGCGGCGAGTGACCGCGGAACTGGCCCTGAAGTATCGCAAGGGGCTGAGTCCAGCGTACGCAGAGGCTAGAGCGCGCGTGCCGGCGCTCAGATCTCGTTCCTCTGGCATTGTGCGATACCGTTTGCGTTCAGATCCACGCCGTTACGACCCCACGAACGATGCCACTACGCAAGGCGAATGCCGGAATCGCGTTCGAAGAGATGCGCCGCTTCCAATGATGGACTAAAATGCACCAACTCGCCGACGCGAAGGGGTTTTCGTTCACGAGAGATTGCGACCAACGTGTCGGAGCCGACCTTCGCGGTCACGTGAACTTCCGAGCCGGTCGGTTCGACCAACGTCACCACCGCAGGCACGCCCTGGTCACTCAAGCTCAGGTGTTCGGGCCTGATCCCGTAGAGCATGGGTTGCCCCGCACGGCTGCGCGGATGCGCGACGATTGGAAAGTCCACGCCGCCACTGGTGCGAAAGGCCGTGCGATCGTCGCCGACAACCGCGCCGTCGAAGATGTTCATTGATGGCGATCCAATGAACTCCGCGACAAAGCGATTGGCGGGAAAATCATAGAGGTCGATCGGCGCCCCGACCTGTTCGACCACTCCGTCGCGCAGCACGACTACCTTGTCGGCCATGGTCATCGCCTCGATCTGATCATGAGTGACGTAGATTGTGGTCGTTCCCAACTGCTGATGAAGCTGCTTGATCTCGGCGCGCATCGCCACCCTCAGCTTCGCGTCCAGGTTCGACAGGGGTTCGTCAAAGAGAAACACCTTGGGATCCCGCACAATCGCACGGCCCATCGCCACGCGTTGCCGCTGACCGCCAGAGAGTTGGCGAGGGTAGCGTTCGAGCAGCCCGCCAAGGTCGAGAATCTCCGCCGCCCGCTCGACACGGCGCTTGATCTCCGCGCGCGACTGCTTCCGCATCTTCAATGCGAACGCCATGTTCGCGGCCACCGTCTTGTGCGGATAGAGCGCGTAATTCTGGAAAACCATTGCGATGTCACGATCCTTCGGCGGAATGTCGTTCACGACCCGCTCGTCGATGAGGATCTGTCCGCCGGAGATCGCCTCAAGCCCGGCGATCATCCGCAGCAGCGTCGACTTGCCCGAACCCGACGGTCCGATGAACACCACGAATTCTCCGTCCTCGATGTCGATATCGACGTCTCTGACGACTTCGAGATCATCGTATTTCTTCTGAACGGACGATAGTTTTACCGAGCCCATATCTTCTCTCCCTCTCTTCATCGGGTTCGATCGCAAACCCGCCGCGCGCGCGGATCCTCAACTGATTTCAGACCACTTCCGTCGTGTCGCCCCTGAACGCCTCCAGGAAATGCTCTATTCCTCGGGTCTTCTCGCGGTCCTTGCGATAGATCAGTTCGATGCTCATCGTCGTCGAGCCGTCGAGAAACGGTCGACCCACCAGATTGCCCGCTTCGATTTCTTCCTGGACTGCCTGTTCAGTAATGATCGAGATGCCGATCCCGGCCCGGACAGCGCGCTTGACCGCCTCGGCGTCCGCAAGTTCGAGGATCTGGCCGATGCGACGGCCGGAGGCGCGCAGCGCTTCTTCGGCCAGCGCGCGGGTGCGTGAACCTGGCTCGCGCAGGATCAGGACTTCCTGCTCGAAATCCAGCTCGGCGTCAGGGTCCAGCGCTACGCGGTGTGTCGTCGGCACGATGATCACCAGCGGATCGGTGTAGATCGGATAGCGCACGAAAGACCGCGAACCCGGATTGACGACGATCCCCAGGTCGGACGCGCCGGAGCGTACCCTCTCGATCGCCCAGGTATTGCCGCCGATATCGAGTTGAACGTTGACATCGGAATGCAGCGCGCGGAAAGCGCCGATCGCCGTCGGCAGGTAATAGGCCGCGATCAGTTTCGTGGTCGATATAACGACCAACTGGCCGGCGCTTTTCCGCAGCAGCTCCATTTCCCGTTCAGCTTCGATTGCCAGTGCGAATATCCGTTCGGTGTATCCCAATAGCCGGACTCCCGCGGGCGTAAGCACCGGCCGCCCGTGCACCCGGTTCCAGAGCTTCAGATCACATTCCTTTTCCAGCGCCTTGATCTGGAGGGAGACCGCAGGTTGCGAAACGTTCAGCTTTCTTGCGGCGGCAGTGACACTGTCGGCTTTCGCGACTTCGTGGAACGCCCGCAGTTGTTTGAAATTAAGCATCTCTCACTCCGCATGAACATGATGCGATGCCGTCACATGGCGACAGGATCCCATCGGGTCGGGCGGAAAGCACTACAATTAATTTAATGGAGTTGCACATAAAATCTTATGGCGATCTGAGGTATTCTCTTCTGTTCGGGAGCTCCGACAGGATGCGTTGCAGGTCTTTCATCCGGGGCACGACATAGTCCGGCCTTTCGTCTCCCGGTGTCCCGTATCCCCAACTGGCGAACGCGACCGGCAGCCCGGCGCGGCGGGCTGCCTCGACATCATGGATCGTGTCGCCAACCATGATCGCGGCGCCCGGATCGGCGCCAGCGGCTTCGAGCAGCTTCAGGATATGCTGAGGATCGGGCTTCTGAACGCCGAACGTGTCCGGGCCGGCCACGTTCGCAATATGAGGCATGAGTCCCAGCGCCCGCAATATCCGCCGCGCATCGGCCTCATCCTTGTTGGTGCAGACGACGCTGATTACACCGAGATCGCCCAGGGCGGCGAGGGTTTCGGCGACGCCATCATACGGACGCGTCCGCTCGAGCATCTTGTCCGCGTAGCGTGCGCGGAACGCCGCCACCTGCCTGTCCAGCGCTTCATCCTCAAGCGTCACGGCGTTCAGCGCGAAAGCTGTCCGCATTCGGATCCGGACGCCCTCGCCGAGCAACAACGGCCATTTTGACCGCGGCACTGGCCGCAAGCCAGCCGCCGCTAGCACATCGTTCGCCGCGCCGGCCACGTCCGCCAAACTGTCGACCAGCGTACCGTCAAGGTCGAACACGACCGTACGAAACGGTCCCCCTCCTGTCGACGCCATCTGTTCCACCCCCACTTCCTAGGACAAAAAAACTTATAGTGTTTAGAGCGCAAAATTGATGACTGATGCTAGGCTGACCATAAGCGACGATCAACAGAAAATGGAAAATGCCAGCGTGGAAGCGGGAGCGCGAGCGCTCTTTCCCGGGCCAAGAAGCCGGGATCCGCCGAATTGGAGCGCCCGCCATTTCAACCGGACGATCCGGCATGATGACGTAAGGCCGAGGTCCGCGCTCGGAGGACATGTTTGCGCGGAGGGACGAATACCGCCGGATCGGCGCGAGGCGCGGCTATTTCCGCATGGTTGTCGGCGGCGACGGCGCGAAGCTTACGTCAAACACGATTCAACGCTGGGGGGAAGGAGCGGAGGCTGGAAGGGCGTTGCGTCGCGCCAGGCGAATCCATGCCGAACGGCTTCGTGGAATGCTTAAGCGGCAGGCTCCCGAGCGCCTGTTCGACAATTCGTTGGGTGCGTGTCAGCTAATCGGCGCCTGGCGTTGTGACGATAACCTCGAGCGTCCGTATAAGAGCCTTGGTGGGCGCCTTCCCTGGGCATCCGCCAATCAATTGGAAGACTACAGAATCCGAAACGGAGCCTACCGGTGATCGTGGACAATCCGGGGGGCAGGCCGGCGGCGTGATCCCCGAATCGTCGCCGGCGTCGGCGTCGGCGCGATTGCCGCCGACAAAACCAGACGGACGAATGAACGGTCGACCGGGTAGCGGATGGGAAGCGAAACGCGCGAGGCGGTTCAGCCTTGGACTAGCGCGCGGCAGAACTTGAGGTCGATCCCTTCATCAAGATTGTCGACCACCTTGTCGGCGCCGGTGAAATCCTCGTCTCCGCTATAGGCTGACCGGGTGACGATGCAGCGCATCCCCGCCGCCCGGGCCGCGGCGAGGCCGATATGGCTATCCTCCACAACGACGCAGTTGGCGGAGGGCGACTCCAGCGTATTCGCCGCCATCAGGTAGACGTCCGGCGCCGGTTTCTTGTGCGCGACCATGTCGCCTGCGAAGATCGAGATCCCGGCGGCCCGGTCAGGACCCAAGAGCACCCTGACGATCGTGGTCACCGCCCTCTCGTTCGAGGTCGAGCACACAGCCACCGCCACGCCTGCCGCCTGCGCCTCGTCGATCAGGCGCGCCACGCCGGGGCGGAGGTCGAGGGCGCCCGCCTCGATCATCTCCATAAAGAGGTCGGTCTTTAGTCGGTGCAGCTTGGCGATCAGCTCAGCCCGCCCGGTGTCCGGGACCGGCCAGCCGACATCGTCGAAATAACGCCGCATCCGCTCTTTCCCGCCGGCGGTCGACAGCAACTCGCCATACAATTCCACAGACCATTCGGCGGCGACGCCGCTGCGCCGAAACGCTTCGTTGAAGGCCGGCCGATGCCCGTCGCGTTCGGTATCGACCAGAACCCCGTCGCAGTCGAAAAGAAGCGCCGC
This sequence comes from Pikeienuella piscinae, assembly GCF_011044155.1. Taxonomy (NCBI): domain Bacteria; kingdom Pseudomonadati; phylum Pseudomonadota; class Alphaproteobacteria; order Rhodobacterales; family Paracoccaceae; genus Pikeienuella; species Pikeienuella piscinae. The sequence continues at coordinate 1,176,148 of NZ_CP049056.1, read as the reverse complement.
CAGCTCAGACATCGGACAGTTCCGCCGCGCGGCCCGCCGAGCCGAAGAGGTCGATCGAAGCGGCGACGTCCTCCGCCATCGCATTGTGCTGCGCCGCGATGAAAGGCAAGGGCTCTTCCAAGGTCGGCTTTTCGGCCTTGAGTCTAGTGAACCCCTCGATGAACAGCCGCTTGTGCATCGTTGAAATGTTCACCTTGCCGCAGCCATACCCGATACAGCGGCGGAACTGCTCTTCCGACAGTCCGGTTCCGCCATGCAGGGCGATCGGCACCGGCAGCGCCGCCGTGATGCGTTCGAGAAGATCGTAGGCGATATTCGGTTCGCCCTTGTAAAATCCGTGCGCCGTGCCGATCGCCGGAGCGAATACCGCCAGATCGGGCATCTCACCGACGAAGCGCACGCATTCGTCGAAATCGGCCAGACGGGACGCATCTTCGTCCACGACCTTGTCGTCCTCAACCCCGCCGATGGCGCCGATCTCCGCCTCCAGCCCGACTCCTGCGCGTTGCGTCATCGCGTAGGCCTGGAGAGACATTTCCAGGTTCTTCTCGAAGGGCAGCGCCGAGCCGTCGAACATCACTGAAGTCCACCCGGCCTCTATGCAGCGGCGAAGCACATCGAGATCCGTGCAATGGTCGAGATGCAGGGCGACTGGAACCGGCGCCTCATCGGCCAGCATGCGCAGCCAGCCTGCGATGGGCGCGTAACCCCAGTGCCGCACGGTCTTCACCGAGACCTGCACGATCACCGGAGCCGCCTTGGCTACGGCCGCATCCACGATGGCGCGTGCGCTGTTGTAATCGATCATGTTGTAGGCGGCGATGGCGTATCCGTTCGCGCGAGCGTGGCGCAGCATTGGACCCATGGAAACGAGCGGCATATTCTTTCCTTTCTCTTTTCGTGTCTGTCGAAGGGTCAGCTGGCGTTCGGGCGCACGAACGGCGCAGCCTGCAGCGAATGTGCGCGGCACGATTCACGCAGGCGCGCAAATTCTTGCGGGTTTGTTCTGTCGCTGACCACCCCGAAGCAGGCGGGGTCCGCCTTCGCGATCATCGGCGGCGCGGAAGCAGCCTCTCCTGACGGCAATATCCACCAGTCAGGCGTGACGCCATGCGCCAGAAGCGCGTTCAGGACCGGCGCGGAATCGGGGCCGACGCCAGTGATGTCGACCAGAAAGTCCCGCTCGCTCAGCATGCAGCCGCGCTGAATCTCGACGAGAGCCCGAATCTCGTCATCGTCCGCCCCGGCCGGCGCTGCGATAACGTTCAGGCCAGCCGGCAGTTGGCGAAGCCGCTCGACCACCTCATGCGCGAAGGCGGGTAGATCGCCATCTTGGTTTCGAAGCGCCTTCCACGGCTGGCGCGAGCCGACCCCCCAGATCCCCGCCGGAAGCGCCGTCCCCGATATCGTCATGCCGAAATCCGCCAGCGTCTCAGCCAGCGCAGGGGCCGCGACGCCGCGATCGGTTTCCACCAACGCCAGCGTCTCGGCGGAGCGGCGTCCTGTCGTGTTGCGATGCAGCCTCTGAAAAGCCACCGATTCCGCAATTTCGGCGGTCTTCCCGGGGGCCGCGTCGAGAAACGCCGACAACTCACGCCACGACGGCGTCGCCGGGGCGCAGCTGTTGCGGGTGACGACTATGGCGCCGCAGGCGTTGGCGTAGCGACAGGAGCGCCGCCAGTCCTCGCCTTTGAGCCGCCCGCGCAGCAGCCCGGCCAGAAAGGCGTCACCCGCCCCCAGCACATTGACGACTTCAACCGGGAAGCCCGGTGTGATCGCCAAATCCTCCCATCGCCGCGGCGCCGGGCCGTCGATGACCGCGCAGCCCTCCGGCCCCAGTTTCATCACCATCGTCGCGTCGGTCATCGACCGGAGTTCTGACGCCGCCGCCAGGGTGTCCTCGGTTCCGCCGCCGATATGGAACTCCTCCAGGGTCCCGAGGATCAGGTCGCAGGACGGGGCCAGCCGTTGGAGCGCGTCGGTGACGCGGCGGGAGCTGACGAAGCGGGATTCGCCCACATCCTGCCCGGTCAACCCCCAGAGCACCGGACGGAAATCGAGATCCAGAATCACGTCGACGTCTCTTTCCCGCGCCTGCCGCACGACTTCATGGCAAGCCGATTCCGTTACCGGATTGGCGCAGAGAGTGCCGGTGACGACCACCGCGCGGGCCGAGCCGATGTAATCGCCGTCGATATCGCTGACGGAGAGCGCCGCGTCGGCGCAATTCTCACGGTAGTAGAGCAATGGAAACGTCTCGCTGTCCTTGACCCCAAGAAGAGCCAGAGAGGTCAAGCGCTCCGGGTCGCGCAGGATGTGCGAGGTATCGATGCCTTCGCGTTCAAGGCCGTCGAGACAGAACCGGCCCATCTGTTCGTCGCCGACCCGAGAGATCATGCCGACGTTCAGCCCAAGCCGACTGGCGCCCACGGCGATATTTGCAGGCGCGCCGCCGAGAAGCTTCACGAAACTGCGCATATCTTCCAGCGAGCCGCCGAACTGTTCGCCGTAGAGGTCGACCTGAATGCGCCCTACGCAGATCAGATCCAGCGGCCGGTCGGAGCGAGGCGAAATCGTCATGTAGTCGCCCCGGACTTCAACTGCGCGGCGCGGAACGTCGCCGCGACGTCTGGCTGGTCGCTGACGACGAAATCGATCGGCTGTCGCATCCAGTAGTCCAGTCGCGCCGGCCCGTTCACCGTCCACACCCCGACATTGAATCCAGCCTCCCGGAGGGCGGCCATGCGTTCAGCGGTCAATTCCTTGAACTGCACCGCAATGTCCCGGAATCCCATTTCCTTCAGTTCGGGCAGCCATTGGTTCAGATCGGGCTGCCACGGCTTCTGCTCCCGCGCGTACCAGAGAGCGATCGAAAATCCCTGCTCGACCAGCCCGTCCAACGCCGCCGGGCTGAACGAACTCAACACGCAGCGATCCCGCAGACCGTGCTTGTCGATCGCCGCGATCAGACGCGCCTGCATCCCTTCGTAAGGTTTCTGCGCCACATCGGTCTTCAACTCGATGCGCAGCCGGATAGAAGAGTCGCGGAGGCGCGTCAGAACCTGATCCAGACTCGGGATCGCGCCGCCGCCGCCGCGTAGCGGCGTCGCCGTCAGGTCGGCAAGACGCTTCTCGCCGATGACGCCCTCCGCTTCCGCGGCCTGATGAAGCCGCAAGTCATGGAAAACCACCGGTTCGCCATCCGAAGTAAGATGCACATCGAACTCGACCTCGCAGAAACCGCTTGCCGCCGACCATTCGAAAGCCATGAGTGAATTTTCGGCGTGAACGCAGGCCCCCCCGCGATGCGCTACAACCGAAGGCGCAATCATCGGCATCTACCCATCCCTTTACTTGTCTGAATCCACCAATCCGCGGACGAACTGCTTCTGCATCATGATCACCACCACCACAGGCGGAATCATCGCCAGCATCGCCACGGCCATGATCAGGTTCCACTTGATGACGCCATCCAGCTCATTCGCCTGGCGCGCCACCGTCATTACGATGGTGTAATAGTCCTCCGAGGACGTCACGAGCAGCGGCCAGAGATACTGGTTCCAGCCATAGATGAACTGGATGACGAATAGGGCGGCGATGGTGGTCCGGCTCATCGGCAGGATGATGTGCCAGAAGAATTTCATCGGCGACGCGCCGTCGATCTTGGCGGCGTCGATCAGTTCCACCGGGACGGTCATGAAGAACTGCCGGAACATGAATGTCGCCGTCGCCGAGGCGATCAGCGGCACGATCATGCCGCCATAGCTGTTCAACATCCGAAAGTCGGCCACCACCTGGTAGGTCGGCACGATCCGCACCTCGACCGGCAGCATCAAGGTCAGGAAGATGAGCCAGAAGGCCGTCATCCGGAACCGGAAGTTGAAGTATACGATGGCGAACGCGGCGATGATCGAGATCGAGATCTTGCCGATGCATATTCCCAGCGCCACGACAAAGCTGTTGACGATCATCTGCCAGATCGGCGTCCTCGCCGCCTGGCCGAAGCCTTCGAAGAGAACCAGACGGTAATTCTCGAGGATCTCCGAACCAGGCCATAGCGGCACCGGCGCCTGCAGCATCCGCGCGGTGGTATGGGTCGACCCGACGAAGGTGATCCATACGGGCAGCGCGATCACCAGAACGCCTGTGATCAGGACGGCGTGCGCAAAGTAGCGCGACCAGCGGGTGTCTCCAACCATCTTGCGACCTCAGTAATGAACGCGGCGTTCGATGTACTTGAACTGCACCACCGTCAGCGCCGCGACGAAAATGATCAGGATCGTCGATTGCGCCGCCGAGGAGCCGAAGTCCTGATTGCGAAAGCCGTCGATGTAGATCTTGTAGACGAGGATCTGAGTGGAACCTGACGGCCCCCCCTTGGTCAGCGCGTCTATCAGACCGAATGTTGAGAAGAATGCGTAGATCACGTTGATGACCAGCAAGAAGAACGCGGTGGGCGACAGCAGCGGAAAGACCACCGAAAAGAACCGCGTCACCGGCCCGGCGCCGTCGATCGCGGCCGCTTCGATCAGCGAGCGGGGAATGGCGTACAGCCCGGCGAGGAAAAAGATGAAATTGTAGCCGATCTGATTCCAGACGGCGGCGAAGATGACGAGCAGTTGCGCGTGGCCCGGATTGATCCGGTGGTTCCACTCCATCAACCCGAGGCTGGCCATGAAATAGGGGATCAGACCGATCGAGGGGTTGAACAGGAAGCCCCACAACACCCCCGCGACGGCCGGCGCGACGGCGTATGGCCAGACCAACAGGGTCTTGTAGACGACGACGCCGCGCAGCTGCCGGTTGGCCATAACCGCCAGGAACAAGGAAATGATCAGGCCGAGAGCGGTGACGCCGAACGAAAAGATCAGCGTGATCTTCGCTGAGTGCAGGTAGCTCTGGTCGGAGAAGAGGATCTTGTAGTTTTCGAACCAGACAAATTCGAGGCTTCCGCCGAAAGCGTCTTCGTAGGTGAACGCCTGAATGATCGCGATGATCGAGGGCCAGACAAAGAACGCCAAAGTCACGAAGAGCTGCGGAAGTAGCAGGACGTATGGCAGTATCTTGTTGTCGAATGCAGCCGTGTTTCTCATGCGCCTCCCCCTTCCGCATTGCGGCTCCGGCCGGGCCGCGTATCGGACGGCGCCATCGACAGGCGCCGCCCGCATTGCTTGTTCAGGGTTTAAACCGGGCGATCAGGCGATTGCCGCGTTCCACCGCATCGTCCAGCGCCTGCTGCGCCGTCTTCGTTCCCGACCAGACAGCCTCCAGCTCTTCGTCGACAATATCACGCACCTGCGGGAAATTGCCAAGGCGCACGCCGCGCGAATTCGGCGTCGGCGGGTTCAGAAGCAGCTGCTTCGCAGCGATATCAAGCCCCGGATTCTCATCGTAGAAGCCGGCCGCCCGCGTCAGTTCTCCCGCTTCGATGGTGATCGGCACATAGCCGGTCAGCTGGTGCCATTTGGCCTGCGTCTCGGGCAGGCCGAGATATGAGAAGAAGGTCGCGACAGCCTCATATTCCTCGTCTGTCTTGCCCTTCAGCACCCAATTGGTGGCGCCACCGATGAACGAGTTCTGCGGTTTGTCGACGACCTCCGGCCAGTACGGCATCATGGTGATGCCAGCCACATCCTTGCCCAGAGCCGCCCGGATGCCGCCGGCGCTTCCCGATGATGCCAGATGCATGCCGCATGTCCCGGCGGAGAACAGCTCGGTGGATTTACCCTCGCGGCCGCCATAGACGAAAATCTTGTCCTTGGACCAGTCGGCGAACGCCTGCACGTGGTTGACGAAGAAAGGAGCGTTGATCAGCAGTTCCGCATTTGGATTCTTGAATCCGTTCTCGTCTTTGGCGAACGGGACATTGTGCCAGGCGGCCTGGTTCTCGATCAACGCCCATGTCTGCCATTGCGGGGTGAAACCGCATGGCGCGCCGCTCTCGACCAGCTTGCGGCCCATCTCCGCGACTTCCGGCCATGTCTTTGGCGGCGTTTCAGGGTCGAGGCCGGCCTTCTTGAACATTTCCTTGTTCCAGTAGAACACCGGCGTCGAAGAGTTGAACGGCATCGACAACAACTCGCCTTCAGCGGTCGAGTAATAGGCGAGGACGGCGGGGATGTATTTCGACTGGTCGAACTCCACCCCGGTGTCGGCGAAAAGTTCGTGGACCGGATAGATCGCGCCGCCCGCCGCCATCATCGTCGCGGTGCCGGCGTCGAAGACCTGCACGATCGACGGATGAGTGTTCTGCCCGGCGCGATAGGCTGCGATCGCCGCGGTGAGGGTTTCAGTATACGACCCCTTGTAGATGGCCGAGACGAAATACTCGTCCTGCGCCGCGTTGAAGTCGTCCACGAGCACCTGCAGGGATCGACCGATTGAGCCGCCGTTGCCATGCCACCACTCAATGGTGAGCGGCTCCGCCGCCGCCATGCTGGCCGGCAGCGCCAGACAGGCCGCCAGGGACAAGGTTTTGAAATGTCTCACTTCTTCTTCCTCCCGTGTTTGACCGGATCGAACGAGTGATCCGTCTCCGTTACCGGCTCCTCCACCGGCCCGAATGCGCCGGAAGAGGCTCTCTCTCAGGCGATCATCCGGGTGTCGCCTCTCGCGGCGGGCGCCCGTTGCGTAAGCCACTCGCCCAATCTGGCGACCCCCTCCTCGGGCACCGTCAATCCGAGTTTGGTTCGACGCCACAGGATATCATCCGGTCGGACGGCGAACTCCTCCCGCACGAGGAACTGGACTTCGGCCTCGAAAAGCAGTCCGCCAAAATCCTCCCCCAGATCCTCCAATGTGCGCACGCCCTCAAGGATGCTCCACGCGCGCGTGCCGTAACGGCGCGCATAGCCCTCCAGCAGCCTTTCGGGAAAATCCGGATACCGGGCGCGAAGCATCCCGACGAGAGTCTCGTAACTGCCTTGCGGAAAGTTCCCACCCGGCAGGTGCTGCGCATGCGTCCAGCTTGGTCCGACATTCGGCAGCACCTCGGCCAGACGCTTCATGGCGCTTTCCGCCAGCTGTCGGCCGGTCGTGATTTTGCCGCCAAAGATGGACAGAACATTGCCGCCGTTCGGGCCGGAATAGATGTGCATCTCGTAGTCGCGGGTGATCGCTGAAATATCGTCCTGCCCGTCATCATAGAGCGGCCTGAGCCCGGACCAGGACCAGACCACATCTTTTGGCTCGACGGGTTTGCGGAAATACTTCGTACATGCGTCGCACATGTACTTCACTTCCTCTGGCGAAATCTCCACTGGCTGCGGCGGGTCTTCGTCATAGGATACGTCGGTGTTCCCGATCATGGTATAGTCGTGCTCGTATGGAATAACGAACAGGATGCGCTTGTCGTCATTCTGCAGGAAGTATGCGTGATCGCCCTCATAGAGCTTGGGCAGGACGATGTGGCTTCCCTTTACATTGCGAACCGATTCCTTCGCTTTGCGCTGCAGCAGCCCGCCGAGAACTCCATTCGCCCATGGGCCAGCCGCGTTGACGATGACCTTGGCGCGGACCGTCCGGTCTTCGCCGGTCAGCTCGTCACGCAATTGCGCTTCCCAGACCCCCCCCAAGTCGCGCGCCTCGACGAAACTAGTGCGAGTCAGCACTTCAGCTCCGCGCGTCTTGGCGTCCACGGCGTTGAGCGCGACGATCCGCGCGTCGTCCGAGCGGCAATCCCAGTAGGAATAGCCCAGCCGGAAGCTGTCCTTCAGCGGCTTTCCAACAGTTTCATTCCGTAGATCGACGCTGTGACAGGACGGCAGCGTGCGCTTCCGGCACAGATGGTCGTAGAGGAACAGGCCCAACCGAACCATCCATGCAGGCCGGAGCGCGCGTGTGTGCGGCAGGATGAATTCCTGTGGCCAGACCACATGAGGCGCGGTCTTCATCAGGATTTCACGCTCGCCGAGCGCCTCGCGCACCAGCCGGAACTCGAAATACTCGAGGTATCGCAGGCCGCCATGGATCAGCTTGCTGCTCTTCGACGACGTGCCTTCGCCCAGATCCATCCTGTCGCAGAGAACCACCGACAGCCCCCGTCCCGACGCATCCCGGGCGATGGCGCTGCCATTGATTCCGCCGCCGATCACCAGAATATCGGCCATGGTTTCGGGCGCGGTCATCGCGCCGCACCCGCCTGAGAGGCTGACTGGGCGGCCTTCATGAACCGCCGTTGATAGGCCACAACCTGCGGTGAACTCGAGAACCGAGCAATGTAATTGGGTTCCGATGTGATGACGACTCTGCCCTGCATCTCGCGGAACTCGTCCTCGGAAAGCATAGACAGGATGTCGGGCATGTTGTCGTCGCCCTCCATACTGCAGATGATCAGCCGTGTTTCGGGCAAGTTCGACGTTTTCAGCCAGCGCAGTCCCGCGCGGGCGTTGTCCAGCCCATCCGCGCCTTCGGCGCTATCGAACCTGCGGTGCTTGAGGAAGGTCCGCGCGATTCCGGCGACGCGGGTCAACGGAACATCCTGGTCGGAGCCCGAGAGATAGTCGTTGGCGATCATGAACTCTTTCAGCCGCAGCAGGATCGTCTCGTCGCCGCTGGCGTCGAATGCGGCCAGATCGCGGCTGAAGCGTTGGCTGGCGATCAGTCGGTGGCGCACGAAGGCGTTGATGAACGCCGGCCGAGCCTGCAACGCCAACGGCGCCTGGTGCGGCTCGAACATGAGCGTGAAATTGGTCCGATAGCCCAGCTTCTGCAGTTCCAACGCCAGCTTGTGGCCGTGCAGATAGTCGTCGGTGTCGCCCTGATCGTAGCGCCGGTCCAATCGCCCGTCCCCGGACAGAAGCTTGCCCACGTTCTCGCGGTTCACCGGCCCGGTGTGAGGGATCTTCACCACCAGCCGGTGCCGGTTCAGCGTCTGCTCGAACGGTGCGATTTCCTCAAGGACGCGATCGATGTTCGTCTCGAACGGGTCGTTGATCTCGACGCTGATATCGCAGCCCGGGCCGAGCACCCGACCGATCTCGGCCATCACCTCCTCGCGGGTAGCGAATTTGCCTCCGACATTGGCCTTGGGATTGTTCAGGAACAGATCGTAAATGATGCCGGGGTTGCAGGTGAGGTTGCCGATCATCTCCTTGATGGCGGTGATCTCATACGGGTTCGCGCTATCGGCGGAAAAGATAAGGGGGGTCGCTCTTCGCCTGCCGTTCTCCTCGTAGCCGATGTCGCGGATCAGGTCGAAGACGAGCTGGCCGTCGCGCTCAAGGCGCCCCTCGATACGGAATCCCGCCGGCGTCCGCCCCTCAGGACAATCGAAATCGCGCACCACGTCGCGAAAATGGTCGGTGACGGTGATCCGTCTCGCCGCCTCGGAAAGCAGCCTGTATTCCGCCGGGGTGATCGCCTGACCGAGCACGGCGTCTACGAAGCCCTTATCTTCGGGCAGGATCACAACGCCCGACGACTCGTTCAGGACACTCTCTATCGACAGCCGAATTGCGACTCCCATCATCCTCCCCCTTACATGGCGCCCCGGCGGCGTATCCACCGACATCCACTACACGTTATTCAGCGACCTTTACGTAGCGATTATGTATATATTCTGTTATTACAAAATCATTACTTATATATTTTATTTTACTATTTGTATATAGAGATATATCCGCCCTGTAGGTGCGGTCAACCCCAGTAAAAATTATGCCTTAGGGAAAAATATTAATAATAGGGCAGGGTGATCGTACCGGTTCGAGGTGGCGCTGTCAGGCAAGGCGCACCAGTCTCTGTTTGGTGACTAAGCAGCGGATCAGGTCAGAGGCCGGTTGCCTACGCCGGATAACGCATCAGGAACTTGTAGCCTCACGTGTGGCAGGGCGGAGAAGCCAAGGAAGATCGTGATCCGCTGTTTCTCAATCCTCTATGACGGCGCCGCGAGGCGACGCATGCCGAACATGCCAGATCTCCTCTGGGCGGATGTCCACGACCCGCTCCGCCCCCTCGAACGCCGCCGCGCGGACGGGGGACCAATCGATTCCCGCCCAGCCCGTCAACAGGATCGCCTCGCCAACGGCGAAATCCGGAATGAACAGCCCGGCGCGGCCGCTGACTTCGATGTTTCCAAGCGTGTTATAGTAACGGTTGCCGGCATAGTCCGGAAAGGACAGCGAGCCGTCAGCATCCCGGCGCAGCACTGCGGGCGTCCCGCCGCGGTGGGAAACGTCCAGCCCGTCTTTCGCATGACTCGCGATGAAGAACGTGTCCGCGCAAGAGATGATCCGCCGCACCGCCGCATCGCTGATTGCAACACGCGCGCCTTCGGCGGGCGGTGGCGGCGCGTCAGGCAGGCGGATATCGCGCCTCCGAATGTATTTCGGGCAGTTGCCGAAGCTCTGCTCGACCTCGATGGACAGAACCTCCTCCGCCACGTCGCGGATGACGCCATTCATGCGGTTGCGCCGTCGGGTCGCGAATTCGAGCCCGAGAACGGCCGCCCTGGCGCCCGGGCGAAGATCCAGACAGAGCGTTTCGACAAGCGCTGGACGGGCGCTGACCGTCAGTCGGCTGGACGTGGCCTGCGCCCCCGCGGGCGGCGGGAAGGCGGCGGTGGCCCACGGCCGGCCCTGCACGTCCAGCAGGCCGAGAAACAGCACTGGCAGGCTTTCGAAGAACCGCTGGTGTTGTTCGGGCATCGCCGCCCGGATTACGCGAGCGGCCCGTTGGCGCGAGTCCTGGGAAACGCCGACGCGGTCCTGCACCGCGCGCTCGCCAGCATGGAAAACGCTCTCTGGTTGAAACATGGCTAGCGCCTGTGAGTTTCAGGCGCCTTCAGGGATCGGCGAGTTCGCCATGCCCACGAAGCCAGGCAGCGCCTCGATCCGGGCCAGCCACGCGCGAATGGCCGGGTAGGCCGCAAGGCTGACGCCACCTTCGGGCGCATGAGCGATATAGCTGTAGCAGGCGATATCGGCGATGGTGACCCCAGAACCGGCAAGGAAATCGCTGCTGCTCAGCAGAGGCTCCATCACCGCGAACAACCTGCGCGCCTTGACCTTGGCGGCCTCATGATCCAGCGGGGCGTCGAAGACAGTCACCAGCCGCGCCGCCGCCGGGCCGCTGGCGATTTCGCCCGCGGCGACCGACAGCCAACGCTGCACTTCTGCGGCGGCTTCGGGGGCGGCCGGCAGCCAGTTGTGGCCGTCGGGGTATTTCCGCACCAAATAGACAAGGATGGCGTTGGAATCCGACAGGGTGACGCCGCTGTCATCGATGGCGGGAACCTGGCCGAAGGGACTGATCTCAAGGTATGCTGGATCCTTGTGGGCGCCGCCCGCCAGGTCCAGATCGACAAGTTCGCAAGGCACGCAAAGCAGCGACATCATCAGCTCCACCCGATGGCAGTGGCCCGATCTGGAATGGCGGTACAGTTTGATCGGCGCGGCGCCGGCGGGGAAATGCGGGTTCACGTGGCTGTCCTCCATGAATCAAAGGCCAAGATCGGAAAGACCCGGGTGATCGTCGGGCCGGCGGCCCAGGGGCCAGAAAAACTTGCGATCATTCTCGTGGATGGGGTGTTCATTGATGCTGGCGTGGCGGGCCGCCATCAGCCCGTCTTCGGCGAATCGCCAGTTCTCGTTGCCGTAGGCCCGGAACCATTGCCCGCTGTCATCACGGTATTCGTAGGCGTAGCGCACGGCGATGCGGTCATCGGCGAAAGCCCAGAGTTCCTTGATCAGGCGATACTCCAGTTCGCGCGCCCATTTGCGGTTCAGGAAGGCTTCGATCTCGGGGCGGCCTACCGGGAATTCGACGCGGTTGCGCCATCGGCTTTCCGGCGTATACGCCAGCGCCACCTTGGCCGGGTCGCGTGAATTCCAGCCGTCTTCGGCAAGGCGAACCTTTTGCCTGGCGCTGTCTTCGGTGAAGGGAGGAAGTGGGGAGAGGGGCATTGGCGCATCCATTCCGTTTGGGTTCCGGGTGCCTGAGAGGCGAGCGGCCGGGAAGGGTCCGCCAGCCCCGCAGAGATCAAGCTGCGAGTTTCTCGGCATCAACCATCGGGAAATCGATTTCGGTCTGGGCGAGCTCGTTCAGGTAGTTGGTCCAGGTGTTCAGTGCGACATGCTGCACGATCTCGATAATCTGGCCGTCGTCATAGCCGGCGTCGCGGATCTCGCGAAGATCCTTGGCGCCCACGCGGCCACGCGACCCGGTCACCTTCACGGCGAACCGCACGGCGGCGTCCGCCTTTGCGTCGTTCGAACGGCCGGCCCGATTGGCCGCGATTTCGACTTCATCGAGCCTGGCGAGGTTCTTGCCAAGGTAGGTATGGGCGGAGAGACAGTAGTTGCAGCCGTTGATCTGCGCTACGGCCAGCGCGATGCGTTCGCGGGTGGCGGCCGGCAGGCGACCTTTGCTAAGGGCGCCGGACAGGCCGAGATACCCTTCCAAAGCGGTGGGGCTGACGCTGGCGAGGCGGAACAGATTTGGGACCACGCCCAGCTGCTTCTCGACGGCTTGCAACAGCGGCTGCGAAGCCGCGGGCGCAGCGGCGATGTTGTCAGGATAGCTGATACGAGACATCTGAAAGCTCCTCCGCTTGTTCTACGAGGACGACTTAGATGCTTCCACAAAGCGGCAGTAGATAATATGATTGAGATATATGGTTCCAATAATTGGAAGGGTCATGACCGACCGTCTCGAGACCATGTCCATCTTCGTGCGTGTCGTAGACGAAGGCAGCCTGACCTCCGGCGCACGCGCCCTGCGGATGCCGATCGCCACTGTCAGTCGCCGGATCGGCGAACTTGAGGGCAAGCTTGGCGCGGAGCTGCTGCTGCGCTCTCCGCGGGGGCTGACACTCACGGATACGGGCAGAACCTACGTCGCGGCCTGTCGCAGAATCCTCGAAGACGTCTCGGAAGCCGAACGCAACGCTTCGGGCGAATTCACCGCGCCGCGGGGAACATTGACGATGACCGCGCCCATCGTCTTTGGCCGGTTGCACGTTCTGCCTGCGGTCAGTGCATTCCTGAGGGCCTTTCCGGATGTCGACGTGTCGCTGGAATTGACGGACCGGCCCGTCAACCTGCGCGAGGAGCATCTCGACCTGGCGGTACGCATTGGGCCGCTTGCGGACAGCACGTTCATCGCCCGAAAGGTGGGCGAGGTGCGCTGGATTGTCTGCGCCAGCCCCTCCTATCTCGAGAAACGGAAAGCGCCGAAGGTGCCGGGCGACCTGGCGGACCTGGACGGCATCACCTTTCAGAGCCTCATGTCGCCACAGAACTGGCGCTTCGGATCTGGCCGGCAAGAGATCACCGTCCCGGTGCGTTCGCGCCTGATCGTGAATACCGCTGAAGCCGCGATCGACGCCGCCATTGATGGGCTGGGCTTCACCCGCGTCCTGTCTTACCAGGCCGCAGCCGCAATCAGGACGGGGCGGCTCGCGCCCCTGTTGCAGGGTTTCGAGCCCGAACCCTGGCCAGTCCACCTTCTCTATGAGCCGCGCGCCTTGATCCCCCAGAAGCTCCGCGCATTCCTCGATTTTTCGGCTCCGAGGATTGCAGGCGGCATAGCCTGACCCTCGAAGCTTTGCTCTCCCGTCTCATGGAGGCAGACACCAGTACGGTCATCAAGGCCTATGAAAAGAAGATCGGGCAGATTGAACAGGAAAAACTGCTGCTCGCTGAAAAAGCCGAAGCAACAGGCAGGCCGAAAGCAACCTTCGAGCAAATGTTCGAACTCGCGATCCGGTTTCCCGCAAGCCTCTGGAAAGTCAGGGAAACAGGTCGCTTCGACCTGCAACGACTCGTCCTGAGACTGGCTTTCAAGGACCGTCTGGCCTACTGCCGGAATGAGAGGTTTCGAACCCCAGAAGTTTCGTTTCTGTTCAAGACGTTAAATGGGGAATCCATGCCGGATTGCAAAATGGCGGAGACGAAGTCCGCCATCCGCCATTCTGGCATGTTCCGCCAAGTTCCGATTCTTTAAGTTATTGCAGGCGTCTAAATCACTTCCTATGTCCCTCTTGTTCCGGCATAGTCCGGCTGGTTCCCCCATTAAATGGGGGAAGGATTGGGGGAAACGTTGGCAGAGCATCTGAACCGCAGGCCCGAGAAGGCGCTGACCGCCCAAGCGGTGAAGAACGCCAGCGCGCCGGGCAAATATTTCGATGGGCATGGCCTCTATCTTCGCGTGGACGCGAACGGCTCGCGGTTCTGGGTTCAGCGCATCACCATTCGCGGCAAGCGGTGCGAGTTGGGCTTAGGCTCGCCCGCGCTGGTGACGCTGGCCGAGGCCCGCGCTGCGGCGCTGGAGAACCGCAAACTTGCCCGATCCGGCGGCGACCCCCTGCAAGCCCGGCGCGAGGCGCAGGCCGTCCTGACCTTCGCGGAGGCCGCCCGCAAAGTGCATGAGCTGCACAGGCCGACATGGCGCAACCCGAAGCACGCGGCGCAGTTCATCAGCACGCTTGAAACCTACGCCTTTCCCCGGCTCGGAAAGCTGAAGGTGCAGGACGTGACAACGGCTGACGTGCTGGCCGTGCTGTCGCCTATCTGGACCGTGAAGGCCGAGACCGCCCGCAGGGTGCGCCAGCGCATCGGAACCGTGATGAAATGGGCGATTGCGCAGGGCTGGCGGCAGGACAACCCGGCGGAGAACATCAGCCAAGCGCTGCCCAAGGCGACCGCGCGGCCGGAACATCGTCGCGCCTTGCCTTATGGAGAGGTGGCCGGCTGCGTTGAAACGGTGCAGACTTCCAATGCCGGGCTTTCAACAAAGCTGGCGTTTGAGTTTCTGGTGCTGACCGCATCCCGCTCCGGTGAAGTGCGGGAGGCCCGCTGGGATGAAATCGACATGGCGGCGCGCGTATGGGAAATTCCTGCCGAGCGGATGAAGATGAAGCGGCCGCATCGCGTTCCCCTATCGTCGCGCGCCGTCGCCATCTTGAAAGAGGCCAAGGCGCTGGGCGACGGCTCCGGTCTGGTGTTCCCCGGCACGAAAAAGGGCCGTCCGCTTTCGGACATGACGCTTTCCAAGCTGGTGAAGGAACTTGGGTTCAATGCCGATGTTCACGGGTTCCGCACGTCATTCCGCACGTGGGCGCAGGAGCGCACGAACTTTCCGCGCGAGGTGGCCGAGGCGGCGCTGGCGCACTTGTCAGGCGATGCGGTGGAAAGAGCTTATGCCCGCTCTGACGTGTTCGAGAAACGGCGCAAGATGATGGACGCTTGGGCGGCCTATCTAAGTGAGGCCTCGGCCAAAATATTGAGGATTAGATGATGTTTGCGCCAGTCGGATACGTCCCAGCGCAATGTGTATTTTATAGCCTTCGTGACCTCGGAAATACTGAGATCAGCTTTATTAGGTCTATCAGCGTAGCCAAAAGTCGTGACAGCGTTAATTCGCCAGGAAAGCTACACGGACCTGCCTTTTCTCAACTATTTATGTCCAGACTTGCATTCCCCTGCTGGGCTATTTGGCGTATATTTGCTCATCAACCCATTCCTGTTTATTTAGCATGCTCAGATGGCAGATTGGTCCGCGCTTCACCTGATTTCTTTTTTGGGAATGATGAACTGGAATTCAGCGAGTTTTCGCCGCTTGATCCGGGACAGGGACTGCCAGAACTTTGGGAGATTATGAAGGCCAGAAATATTGCCGGAGAGCCTGAGGAAGTTTTCGATAGCGGGTGGTTCGTTTCTACCGAAACTTGGTGTGTGAGGTCGTTGCAAGCGTCCATCAAAAAGATAACGAAAAGCCATGTTCGTGTATCAGACGTTGAGGAACTAGCGAAAGCCGCCACAAGCTTCGAAAGCTGGTCTGTTTGCTTCGATGCACAAGACCTACCAAATGATTCGGATGGGCTTCTTACATTTGCTGAAGAACTGGGGGCGGACATCCGCATACGCGAGCCTTCAGAATTGAGACCACCCGCGCTCCGCGATGCGGCAGGTAAGGCGTTCGTCGAACTGTTCCCCAACGGGCGGCAAGGCAACCCCTGGAAGGAAGTAGCTCGGCAAATCGCAAATCACATTAATCGCGAAGTAAGTGTCAAAACCCTGACGAGGGCCGTCAATGAACGGACAGAGTCTTGGACACAAAACAAGACAACTTAACCTTTTTGAGCCAATGACAACGGACAATCACTCATTGCGCTGATGTCCTTGATGTCCAATTTCGTCTCTGCTTTTGGCGCTTCACAATTCCTCCATGTTCCACCGCATGCAGAGGAAAGCCGAGATGGCAGAGAAGCACTATCGCCGCCGGACCGTTGAGGAAATCACGGGCCTGAGCCGCAGCACGATTTACGACCAGATGAACCGGAAGCTGTTTCCGCGCCCGGTGAAACTGACCGGCAAGGCCGTCGCCTGGCCCGAAAGCGCCATCACCGAATGGCTGGCGAGCCGCAAGAAATCCGACACTTGAAAAGAAGCCCCGCCGCAAAGGACGGGGCCGCAGGGGCATCGATAGTCACCGCCATCAGAATAGCCCCGGCCCGTCCTCTGGCGCAACATGCAGAGGCAAGAGCATGACGAAATCCGAACGCTGGTTTTCCAGCCCGACGCAAATCTATTGGGCCTGCAAGGCCCTCATCGAGGGGCGGACCCTCACTCACAAGACCGAAATCCGCGAGGCCAAAGGCTGGCGGCTCGCCGCCATCACGGAAAAGCTGCGCAAGCGATATGGCTGGCCGATCCTGACCGAATATCGCGGCCCCGAAAACGTCGCGCATTACCGCCTGAAGCCCGGAGCCGACATTTCCCGGCTTCGCTATCCGCCCAGCGCCGCGAGCCTCGCGGAAGGCGGTGCGGCATGACCGAGGCGCATCGCATCACCCGCGCGCTCAAGGGCCGATGGTATGGCCGCTACGGGGCCGCGCGCTGTCCGGCGCATAGCGACCGCAAGCCTAGCCTGACGCTGACGGACGGCGCAGGCGGGCGGCTCCTGGCGCATTGCAAGACGGGCTGCGCCTTCGTGGACGTTCTGGACGCCCTGCGCGGCCTTGGCGTCATCGAGGGCGCGGGCGATCCGCCCCGAACCGATCCGGCAAAGATGGCCAGTCACAAGGCCGAGCAGCGCCGCGAGGCGGAGAAACGCGAACGGCAGGCCGTGGCGTGCTGGAACGAAGCCGGGCCGGTTCACGGCTCGGTTGCGGAAACCTATCTCCGCCGCCGCGCCATCTCCTGCGACCTGCCGGATAGTCTGCGCTTTCATCCCGAATGCTGGCATCCGTCCGCGAAACGACTGCCCGCGCTGGTGGCGCTGGTGGAGGGCGTCGAGCGGTTCGCGGTGCATCGGACCTATCTGCGCCCTGACGGGGCTGGAAAAGCCGATGCCGAGCCGAGAAGGGCCATGTTGGGCGCATGCGCTGGCGGCGCGGTGAGGCTCATGGACGCGCCGGGGCCGCTAGTGGTGGCGGAAGGAATCGAGACGGCGCTATCGCTCGCTTGCGGCCTTCTCCCGCGCCCGGCGACGATATGGGCGGCGCTGTCCACGTCAGGAATGTCTGGGCTTCGCCTGCCGGATGGACCTTCGCAAAAGTTGACCATCGCGACGGATGGTGAAGCCGCCGGACAGGCGGCGGGCCGCGCGCTTGCCGAACGCGCCAGCGCGCTGGGCTGGACCGTCAGCATCCTGCCCGCGCCGGACGGGCGCGACTGGAACGACATTCTTCGGTTGAAAGGGACCGCCGCATGAACGCGATCCCCGAACCTATCCCCTTCAAGGCCGAGGGGCCGCGCCCGCTCCTGCGCCAGATCCCGCCGGGCGAGCCTTACCCCGTCGAGGCGCTTGGGCCGCTCAGGAGCGCGGTGGAGGCGGTGCAGGGGCAATTCCTCGCCCCTGTCGCCATTCCCGCCGCATCGGCCCTGGCCGCCGCTTCTCTGGCGGTGCAGGGGCATGTGAACGTGACGACGCTGGCCGGTGTAAGCCCGGTGTCGCTCTACGCCCTGACCATAGCGAAATCGGGCGAGCGAAAATCGTCCTGCGATGCGCCGTTTATGGCTGCGCTACGCTCCTTCGAGAAGGAAGAGGCCAAGGCCCAGCGCGAGGCGATGGCGTCCTGGGAGAACGCCTATGCGCTATGGAAGGGCGAGCGTGACAGCATTCTGGCGCAGGCGAGAAAGGGCAAGGGCGCGAAGCGCGTGGAGGCCGAGGCGGATTTGCGGGCGATGGGCCGCGAACCGGCCGCGCCGCCATCGACTGACCGCACGGTGACGGAGCCGACCTATGAAGGGTTGACGCGGAAATTCGCGGAAGGAATGCCGACGCTCGGCATATTCTCGGATGAGGGCGGCCAGTTTCTCGGCGGGTTCGCCATGTCCACGGACAACCGGCAAAAGACGCTCGCGGCGCTCAACGACCTCTGGCAGGGCAACGCCATCCGCCGCACGCGGCAGGGCGAAGGCTCATTCACGCTCCACGGGCGCAGGCTGGCCGTTCACCTGATGGTGCAGCCGGGCGTGGCCAGCGCCTTCATGGCGGACCCGCTGGCGGGCGATACCGGCTTTCTGCCGCGCTTCCTGATCTGCGAGCCGCCCAGCGCCATCGGAACGCGCCTGCAATCACTGGTGCGGCGGGATGATTACGCGCTGTCGTCCTTCTCCGCTCGAATGCGCGACGTGCTGGAAACGCCATTGCCGATGGACTCTGAAACCCGAGAACTGGAGCCGCGCGCCCTGGCGCTGTCGCCCGACGCCCGCGCCCTTCTGGCGGCCTATGCCGACCATGTGGAGACGGAGCAGGCCCCCGGCGGCGTTTACGCCCATGTCACCGGCTACGCTTCCAAGGCCGCCGAACAGGCCGCCCGCATCGCCGGCGTGCTGACCGCCTGGGCCGACCTGGACGCTCGCGAGGTGACTGCGGAGATGATGGCCGGGGCGATAAAGCTGGCGGGCTTCTATCTCGCTGAAGCGGCTCGGCTTGCGGACGCCGCGACCGTATCGGCGGAGACGGAAAAGGCGGAAGCATTGCGGAACTGGCTTCTCACGCGCTGGCCGCACGCGGAAATCACGCCTTCGGAAATCGTCAGACATGCGCCGAGCCGCGCCCTTCGAGAAAGCAAGGCCGCCCGGCCCGCTATCGCCATGCTGGAGCAACACGGCTGGCTCGCGCCCTTGCCCGAAGGAGCCGAATTGCGAGGCGCGCAACGCAAGGAAGCCTATCGGATCGTGAGGGAGCGCGACGATGAAGTTTGACGCCGACGCATTTCTTGAAAGGCTCAAGGCTCAGAAGGAGGCCGGTGCTATTCGTGCTATTTGTGCGATTCCGGACGGCTCGAATAGCACGAATAGCCGGAATAGCACGCAACCGGCTCCGCAATCCGAATCTGCGAACGTGACTGACCTGGCCGAGTGGAGGCGACGCGGCATGAATCGAAACTCTGGAAAAGAGGCCGGCCGGCGATGGATAAAATAACGGCGGAAAACCCGCTGACAGGAGCGGAGCTTCGCCGCCAGCGTCTCGCCTTCGGGCTTTCGCAAGTGGAACTGGCGAAGCGAACTGGGCTGCATCGCTCGACGGTAAAATACTGGGAGCGGGCTGCGATTGTCGATCTTCGGGGCCATGCGCCTAAACTGATTTTCGCTGCGATAGGGCTTAACGTGGACAATTTCCGCACACCAACGCGCGAGCGCGCGGGCGCGACGTGGGGAATTACCGGAGCTGCGCCGATGCGGGACCAATACGCGGGCGCGCGCGAGGAAGGACGACCGGCGAGCGAGCCAAGGGTGGCGGCGAAACTGGCGAACATGCCAGCCCACCGGCCAAGAGAAGATAAGGGGGCAAATTTGTCCTCTTTCTCCCAGGCGTCTCAGACAACCAACGCCGCCGCCGAACTTCTCAACGTCTCAACTCAGGTTTCGCCGGAACTGTCAAAGGCCCTTCGCCCCAAGTGCGGCGCACGAACGCGAGCGGGGCCGCCATGCCGCGCACCTGTAGTCGCCGGAAAGGCGCGTTGCCGGATGCACGGCGGGCTTGCGACAGGGGCGAGAACGCCAGAAGGGCGCGAGCGCATCGCGGAAGCGCAAAGGCGGCGCTGGGCGCGGTGGCGCGCCGAGCAGGAAAAGCCCGATTAAACCGTGTTTGCCGAATTATCGGCCACAGGCACATGTGCGCGGAGTGGGGTGAAACCATCTGCCGCGCTCTAAAGTAGAGGGATTTAGAGGCGTTGGACGCGCCGACCACCCAGCTCTACAAGCTGTTGAGCTTCAAGGCGTTATCAAGTTTCGGGCGGAGAGCGGACTAGATACGGTTCTCCTATTCAGCACAGGCGGTTGCTGGCTTCGCGGACGTCCCAGCGGAGGGCGGGTTAATACCATTTCGTTAATTCGATTCAACGGCTTAATCGAAAACTTAGCGAGGGTCTTGAGGACGCATCTTTGCGCTATAAAAGCGGCGGCCAGTCGCGGAGCATTGCAGCAAGGGCGGGCGGGAGATCGACCCAGTTTTGTGTGTTAGCCAAACTATCTTAACGGATAGAATAGCACTTTTTCTGCGCAATACGCGCGCGCACCGATCTGACACCCCATGAAACTTCAAGCTTCGCTTTAGACCGGGCTTGTGCATTTTGGGCTGCGGTTCCCCACCTGTTCACGGTGACGCGGCGGCCGTCGTTCGGTCAAGATTGGCGAATTGGAATCGGGGGACGGCGGAATGAGCGATGACCACACACGGCCCGCACTAGACTATCCGCCGCTGCCGGAACCGAAGTTTATCCCAAAGGCCATTATCGACAAATGGGCGGCTATCGACCCGGACAAATATCTTGCTCTGAAACTCACCCGAACGGACCTCGACCTTCTTTTCGCGACAATCAATCAGTCAATTATGGCGCAAGAGCACTTCCGCCAAGCCATGATATCATGGACGGCGGGCGATCTAGCCAGTGCCAACAATCAAAGCCATTTGGCGGCGCATAAGACCGTAGAGGCGCAGAACGCGCTAAGGAGCTTGTTCACGGCGATTATGGCGGGTGCGGAGCCGCAGGATTAGGAAATGAGCGCAGATGTCCATATACTATACGGAGAGCATGGAGGCGCATCGAGCGCCGATATGGGCGACCCTCTGGGGATGCCCGCACTTGACGGAGGCGATGGAGGCGGAGGCGGCATGGAAGCGCGTGTGAAGCACTTGGAGGATGATGTGTCGGAGATTAAGTCCGACATGAAGTCGATGCGCTCCGACATGACCGACATCAAGGTCATTCTGGCGCGGATCGAATCCGAACTCAGTCACAAGGTCAGCTACACATGGATGGCTATTTTCTTCATCGGCATCGCGTCTCTTATTCTCCGGGAGCAAATCATGGAGGCGATCGGCTGATTTAAGTCCGCTCCCAGCCCCGCACCTGCCAGACCGGAACGTCGTAGAGCGTCCATGTCGTTACAAGCCGCCGAAAGCGATAACCGAATTTCGCTTCTAACCGCCGCACGGGAACGCTTCGGAGAACGCCTGCCAAATCAAGGTTCGAGCGGATTCGTGCCGCGTTTCCGGATGTTCCTCGAGATACTTTTTCACGACATCCGTAAGTTGCGAATTTGATGCATTCTCTGGCGGACAACTTCCTAGGAATTCGCGCGCGAGGGCATTGGCTACTGCATTATCGTCCTTCGGGGCTAGCCGGTTTAGAACGACGAAGGCACCCCAAGGCGAACCTTCCACATAACCGATGATATATCCGACGCAAAACGCGGCAAGGACGGGGTTTTCATCGGTGCAGGTTTCGTAAAGCTCGTTTCCGTCAATTTGCTGGGTGATTCCTACGGTCGGGAAAAGTAGGACCGAACAAACGAACGCCAAAAGCTGTTTAATCATCTAGGTTCTCCTCCGCCCAGCGTGGTGTCTTGGTGTGCAGGGCCATCATGCGATCTGACGCCAAGGCGTCGGAGAAGTTAACTAGCTTTTCTCTTTTTGGGAGAATGGCTTTCTGCGCTGAGTGGTCAGTTTGGACCGTGCCATAAAATAAGGGCAAATAGGCTCAGAACCTCCGGACCTCGTATCAGTCCGGTGGATTGACTAAATCGACGCTTAGACACCCATCGGGGAGCGGCCGTTGAAGCGACGCCGCTTCCGACCACGGCGCGGCAAGCCAACTCTCCCATTCGTCCGGCTTCGTCAGAACGACCGGCATCGCCTTGGGATGGACCTTTCCGACTTCACGGTTAGGCTCACAGGTGAGGAAAGCGAACAGGTCATCCGTGGTTTCGCCGTCTTTCAGCTTCCTGATGCTCGCCCAGCCCCGCACCTGAATCCCGGCGAAGAACGCTGGCCCGCCTGACTTCAGCGTGAACCAGGCGTTCCCGCCCTTAATCGGCTCTGCGAACTTGTCGAGCGGAACCAGGCAACGATGCTCCGGCCCCAGCCATCGCCGCCAGTGAGGGGAGGCCGTGTTGCGAACATTCGTGACGCCCCGATCTATGCCGCTCTTGCTTTGGAACTTCGGCGGCGAAGGAAGGCCCCAGCGCGCCATCGCCAACGCCATGCCATCCCCATCCGGCCGCACGATAGCCGCCATTCGGTCCGGGTAGATTTGGGACGGGCCAAGATTGCCGGTTTCATCCACCCAGCGGCGAGACGGGAAAACCCGGCGCATCGCCTCTTTCGCCGTTTCCTGCCCGAACAGATTGCACATAGTCGCCTCCGGCTCAGTGAATGGGTGATGCGTCCCGCTTGCGACTCACCAAATGTTCGCGCGATGTTCTCGCCATGGCACTAATCTCCGGCGCATGGCAGCTTCATATCACTTGCACGCGCTGCGGCCATGTAGGTTGCATGTGGGTGGACGAATTTCCGGCGTCCGTTCGAGCGTGGAGTGACATATCCGATTCTGAGAAGGCGCGGCTCAAGTGCAGACGATGCGGTGCGAAGGCGGCCAGGACTGAGACGCGATGGATGCCCGGTGCGGAGAAGTTCCGCGTTCTGCGGTGAAGGCCGCATTTTATCCCATTGACCGTTCCGCGCGCGAGCCTCGCATCATCAATGACTGGACGCCCCGTCCTGATTTTCCGCAGCGTTCCATATTTTATTGGGGGAAGTATTGGGGGAAAGTGCGCGGGGCAAATTCTAAAAACATAATAATATCAATAAGTTATGATAGGTCGGTGGCGGAGACGAAGGGATTCGAACCCTCGAGGGCCTTTTGAGCCCTACTCCCTTAGCAGGGGAGCGCCTTCGACCACTCGGCCACGTCTCCGCTGGCGCTTAAATCACGGGCGAGTCCGTGACTGCAAGGCGAAAATCCCGGATTTCGGCGCGACCCGTCATATTGGGCGTCTCGGCGACGGATGCGTGCGTGCGATATTGCCCTATTGGGCTTCAAGGCATATATCTCCGCGTGAGAGATCGGCGCGGGCGGGCCTCTCGCCAACCCGGTCAGGTCCGGAAGGAAGCAGCCGCAACGAGTTTTGCTCGGGTCGTCGCCGGTCTCTCACCCCTCCCTCATCTTCGCGCGCCGTCGCTGCGGCTCACTCTTTCACTTCGGTGAGAAGTGGCGCGCCCTTCAGATGCGCCTTGATGTTGTCGACCACGAGTTGACCCATCGCTTGCCGGGTCCGCCGGGTCGCGCTGCCCTGGTGCGGCGAGAGGATGGTTCTTGGCATGGTCAGAAGTTCGGGATGCGGGCGGGGCTCTTCCTCGAAAACGTCGAGCGCTGCGCCGCCGAGCGTTCCGGACTTCAGCGCCTCGACCAGCGCCGCCTCGTCCACGACCGCGCCGCGCGCGACATTGACCAGCGCGCCTTCGGGCCCCAGCGCCTTCAGAACCTCCGCGTCCACCAGTTTCGTCGTCTCTGAGGTGCCGGGAGTGATGACGACGAGCCAGTCGGCCGCCTTCGCCATTTCGATCAGAGAAGGGAAATAGCGATAGGGCTGATCTTTCTGCTCACGCCGCCCGTGATAGACGACCTGCATCTTCATCGGCACAAGCCGACGCGCGATCTCCTTGCCGATCCGGCCGAGCCCGAGGATGCCGGCCGTCGCTCCGGTCAGCTCCGCCGTCAGGGGGAAATTCCCTTTGCCGGCCCAGTCGCCGGCGCGGGTGTAGGCGTCCGCCTCCGGTATGCGGCGGGCGAGGGCGACCATCAGACCGACGGTGATCTCCGCCATCGCGTCGTTCAACACGTCCGGCGTGTTCGACACCCGCGCGCCATGCGCGTTGGCTGCGGGCACGTCGATATTGTCGTAGCCGACGCCATAGGAGGAGATCAGCTTCAGATTCGGCAGGCGCTTCATCAGATCCGGCCTGCAGCCGTGATGGCCGTCGGTCGCGACGATTTCGATCTTCGGACCGATCTCGTCCAGCATCGCTTCCTTGTCCTTCGCCTCCCAGAGACGGTGGACGGTTCCGAGTTTGGCGATCTCCTCCATGCAGACGGGGTGCATTGGACCGATCATCAGAATGTCAGACATGAGAGCTCCTTCAGGGCGATGGCGATCAGGGTATCGGGCGGCTCGGAGATGTCGAGCGCGAGATGCGGCTCGTCCGGGGCGGGCGGCTCCAGCGCGGCGAACTGGCTATCGAGGAGGGTGGTCGGCATGAAATGCCCGCCCCGCGTCGCCATCCGTCCGGCGATCTCCGATTTCTCGCCAGCGAGATGGATGAAGAACACCGGCGCCCCGGCGGCCTTCGTCAACCGCTCGCGATAGAGGCGGCGGAGCGCCGAGCAGGCGATCACCGCCGTCCCTTCGCGCGGCGCGGCGGCGCCGAGCGCGTCGAGCCAGGGCAGCCTGTCCTCATCGGTCAGTGGCGTTCCCGCGGTCATCTTCGCGATATTCGTGGCTGGATGATAGGCGTCCGCCTCCACGAAGGCCGCGCCAAGCGCTTCGGCAAGCGCCGCGCCGATCGTGGACTTGCCGCAACCGGCGACGCCCATCACGCAGATCAGCCGCGCCCGTGATTCAGCCGCCATCGAAATACCGCTCCAGCACGCCCTGATAAATCCGGGCCAGCGCGCGGATCTCCTCGACCGGCGCGCGCTCGTCGACCTGGTGCATGGTCCGGCCGACAAGGCCGAATTCCGCGACCGGACAGATCGCCTTGATAAAGCGCGCGTCCGAGGTGCCGCCGGTGGTCGAAAGCGTCGGCGTGAGCCCGGTCTCCGCCTCCGCCGCCGCGGCGATCACGTCGGAGAGGCGGCCGGGCTCGGTGATGAAGCTCTCGCCTGAGGCGCGAAACGATGACTCGATCCGCACGCCTGTCCCGGCGCTCGCGGCGGCGGCCTCCTCCAGCATCCACATCGCCAACTTTTTCGACGTATGCGCGTCGTTGAAGCGGATATTGCAGGTCGCGCGGGCGCGCTCGGGGATCACGTTGCTCGCCGGATTGCCGGTGTCGATCGTGGTGAGCGCAAGCGTCGAGGGGTCGAAATGCTCTGTGCCCTGATCCAGTTCGCGGCTCGCCAGCCGGTCGAGAAGCCGCACCAGCGGCGGCAGCGGATTGGCGGCGCGGTGCGGATACGCGGTGTGGCCCTGCCGGCCGGTCGCGATGAAATTGGCGGTCATCGAGCCGCGCCGGCCGATCTTGATCATCTCGCCCAGCCGCTCCGGGCAGGTTGGCTCGCCGACGAGGCAATGGTCGAGTCCCTCTCCGTTGGCCGCCATCCAGTCGAGGATCGCCGGCGTCCCGTCGGTCGACGAACCTTCCTCGTCGCCGGTGATGAGGAGCGCCACGCTTCCCTCTCCGCCCGCCTCGCGCCATGCGGCGACGGCGGCGACAAAGGCGGCGACGCCGGATTTCATGTCAACTGCGCCGCGTCCCCAGAGCTCGCCCCCGGCGATCTCGCCGGAAAACGGGGGGCGGGTCCAGTCCGCCGGGTCGCCGGGCGGGACGACATCGGTGTGCCCGGCGAAGCCGAAAACCGGCGCACCTTCGCCGATCCGGGCGTGGAGATTGGCGATCCCCTCCCGGTCGCACCGGCTGGCGGCGAAGCCGAGAGCCTTGAGCCGCGTCTCCAGCAGCTGGATGGCGCCGCCCTCCTCGGGCGTTATCGAGGGACAGCGGATCAGCTCCGCGGTCAATTCCACAGGGTCGATCATCGCAGGTCCTCCACCATGTCGGCCACCTCGGCGGGCGCGCCGGCGAGGGCGGCGACGCCGGCGGCCGTGAGCTCCTCCCGCCCGCCGAAGCCCCAGAGCGCGCCGAGGGGCGTGATGCCGTTGGCGAGCGCGCCAACCGCGTCGTGCCTCCGATCCCCAAGCATGAAGCTTCGCGCCGGATCGGCGCCGGTTTCCGCGACGCAGCGCTTCAGAAGGTCGCGCTTGTCGGTGAACCGGCCGTCCAGATCCGAGCCGAACTCGGCGTCGAAATACGGCGTCAAGCCGAAATGCCTGGTGATCAAGGGCGCGTAGGCGATCGGTTTGGCGGTGGCGAGGGCGAGCCGGAAGCCCATCTCCTTCAGTCGCGCCAGCATCTCCCGCGCGCCGTCATAGACCTTCGCGTCATAGACGCCGCCGTCCATGTAGTGCTCGCGGTAGAGGGCCATGGCCCGCGGGACATCAGCCTCCGGCACGCCGAGGCGCGGAAAGCTCTCATGCAGCGAGGGGCCGATGCAGGCGCGCAGCGCCGTCTCGTCGGGCCGGGGCGCGCCCAGCGTCTCCAGTGCGTGGAGAATGGCTGCGAAGATACCCGGCGCGCTATCGGTGAGCGTGCCGTCGAGATCGACAAAAACATGGGGGCGCATTAACTATTCTCCGAAAAGCGGCGTCAGTTCGGCGACGATCACCGCGTTCTCTTCAAGCGCCCGCGCCATCAGCGCGCGGTCCTCAAGGCCGATCTCATGGCCCTCCGCCTCGCGCTCCTCCAGCGTGCCGTAGCCGGCGACGTCGAGAACCGAGAGCGCCGCCTGTTTCAGGATCGCGACCGTCTCGCGAACCGCTTCGGCCTCGTCCCGCCCGGAGGCGTAGCAGACAAGGGCGGCGCCGGTCGCGCCTTCGGGCAGACCGTCATCGGGGCCGCGCCCCGCTTCGACCAGCAATGTGTAGACGTCCTGCATGGCCGCTTGCTCCCCCGCCGGCGCGCGCATGTCAAGGAATCCCGCGCGCCCCGCCGCCGCCGCGCAGGCGGGATTTGCGGCGCTCACTCCCCGACGATGGCGACAGCGCGGGTGAAACCGGCGGAGCCGTTCCTGAGCTTCACCGGAAAGCAGCTGATCTCGAACCCGGTCGCGGGCAGCGTTTCGAGATTGGAGAGTTTCTCCATGTGGCAATAGCCGATCTCGATGGACGCGCGATGTCCCTCCCAGATGATCGCGGGATCCCGCGTCTCCGCCCAGCGTTCCGCCGTGATCGAGAACGGCGCGTCCCACGACCAGGCGTCGGTCCCGGTGACCCTGACGCCGCGCTCCAGCAGCCAGAGCGTCGCCTCGCGCCCCATCCCGCAGCCGCGATGGATGTAATCCGGTTCTCCGTAGCGGGCGCCGGCGGCTGTGTTGACGACGACGATGTCGAGAGGGCGCAACTCGTGGCCGATGCGCTCAAGCTCGGCTTCAAGCTCCGCTATGCTGACCAGATGGCCATCCGGCAGATGCCGGAAATCCAGCTTCACGCCGGGGTTGAGGCACCATTCGAGCGGAACCTCGTCGATGGTGATCGCCCGTTCGCCATCGTTCATTGTCGAATGATGATGGTAGGGCGCGTCGAGATGGGTGCCGTTATGGCTGGAAAGTGTCAGCTTCTCCACCGCCCAGCCGTCGCCGCCGGGAAGGTCCGCCGCCGTCAGGCCGGGGAAATAGGCCGCCATCTGCGGCGCCGTCATCCGGTGATCGAAATACTCGATCTCCGGCAGCATCTGGGGCGGATCGGAGGCGATCCCGGCTTCGAGCGGAACCGATATGTCGATGAATTTTCGCGCCATGTCCTGCTTCTCCATTAGCCCGCCCGACGATTGTATGCGTGAGATGGCGGAGACCCGCGGCGGGACGCGAAGCCGTTAGAGACGGGCCGCCGCTCTGGCGACGGCCCGTCCGCGTCTCGCGATCAGTTCTTCGCCTTGTCGACCAGCTTGCCGGCGGCGATCCAGGGCATCATGGCGCGGAGCTTTTCGCCCACTTCTTCGATCTGGTGCGCGTCGTTGTTGCGCCGGATGGCCTTGAACATCGGCAGGCCGGCCTTGTACTCGCGCATCCATTCGGAGGTGAAGCGGCCGTCCTGAATGTCCTTCAGCACCTTCTTCATCCGCGCTTTGGTCTCGTCGCGCGGCAGGATCTGCGGGCCGGAATGATACTCGCCGAACTCCGCGGTGTTGGAGATCGAGTAGTTCATGTTGGCGATGCCGCCCTCGTAAATCAGGTCGACGATCAGCTTCACTTCGTGGAGGCACTCGAAATAGGCCATCTCTGGCGCGTAGCCGGCCTCGACCAGCGTCTCGAAGCCCATGCGGATCAACTCGACCAGGCCGCCGCAGAGCACCGCCTGCTCGCCGAAGAGGTCGGTTTCGCACTCTTCCTTGAAGTCGGTCTCGATGATGCCGGAACGGCCGCCGCCGATGGCGGCGCAATAGGAAAGGCCGATCTCCAGCGCTTTGCCGGAGGGGTTCTGGTCGACCGCGACGAGACAAGGGACGCCGCCGCCCTTCACGAACTCGCTGCGCACGGTGTGGCCCGGGCCCTTGGGCGCCATCATGATGACGTCGATGTCGGGGCGCGCCTCGATCAGGTTGAAGTGGACGTTCAGGCCGTGCGCGAAGGCGATGGCCGCGCCCGGCTTCATGTTGTCGTGAATGTATTTGTAATAGGTGTCGGCCTGCAACTCGTCCGGCATGCTCATCATGATCACGTCGGC
This sequence comes from Pikeienuella piscinae, assembly GCF_011044155.1. NCBI lineage: Bacteria > Pseudomonadati > Pseudomonadota > Alphaproteobacteria > Rhodobacterales > Paracoccaceae > Pikeienuella > Pikeienuella piscinae. The sequence continues at coordinate 1,147,421 of NZ_CP049056.1, read as the reverse complement.
CCATTTCGCCGCCTCGGCGATGCCCATGACCATCAGTCCTTCGGCCTTGGCCTTCTCGGCGGAGGGAGAGCCGTCACGCAGTGCGGCGGCGACGTTCTTCACGCCGGAATCGCGCATGTTCAGCGCGTGGGCGTGACCCTGGGAGCCATAGCCGACGACCGCCACATTGCGGTCCTTGATCAGATTGATGTCGCAGTCGCGATCGTAATAGACGCGCATTTCCGCATCCCCTTGTTCCGGTTGTCGATGCCGAGGAGCATAGGGCCGACGCCTGTGAATGCCTGTCTTTCTTTTCCGGTTTTTCCCAATTTGGGGCATAGTCATTCGAATAACAGAATGATATCGGAATAGTCATGCACACGCTCGACGATACCGACAGGCGCATCCTTCGCGCGCTTCAAGACGAACCCGGCCTTTCGACCGCCGCGCTGGCGGAGAAGGCCGGGCTTTCGCCGTCGCCCTGCTGGCGGCGGGTTGAACGGATGGAGGCGGCGGGGGTGATCGAGGGCAGGGTGGTCGAAATCGACCTCAGAAAACTTGGCTACGAGGTTCAGGTCTTTCTTCGCGTCCGTCTCGACAAGACACAGGCCGGCGCGTTTCAGGAGTTCATCGCCGCCGCCCGTGAGGTGCCGGAGATCGTGGTGATTCAGACTCTGCTCGGCCGGGTCGACATCCGCATGGATGTGGTCGCGCGCGATCTTGCGCATTACCAGGAGATTCTCCGCAATCGCATCCTCGATCTTCCGCATGTCGCGGATATCGACGCGCTCCTGCTGGTTTCCGAGCTCAAGGATGACGAATGGCTGCCGATCTGACCGCGCCGCCCGATTCCGCCGATCTGGCGCTCTTGCGGGCGCTGCTTAGGGATGGTTCGCTCTCGGCGAAAGAGGCTGGCGCCGAGGCCGGGCTTTCGCAACCGGCAGCATGGCGGCGCATCCGGCGGCTGGAGGCCGAGGGCGTGATCCGCCGCCGCCGGGTGGCGCTTAGCCGGGAGAAGCTCGGTTACGGCGTCACCGTGTTCATGGGGGTGAAACTGGCGGCCAAGGGCCGGAGCCGGGTGGAGGAGTTCGAGCGCGCGGCGACGGCGATCCCGGAGCTGCAACTCATCCAGCATGTGCTTGGCGTCTACGATTATCGCTTCAGAGTGGTCGCGCGCGACCTCACCGATTTCGAGCGTATTCTCCGGCGGCGGATCATGACACTGCCGGGGATCGGCGAGGTGGAGTCCAATGTGCTTCTGAGCGAAGAAAAATCAGCGCCCCCGCCAATCTGACCGACAGGCGCTTTCCGCGCCGCGCGGGAACCTGCGGCGCGCCGCCGCGTTTAAGCCCGAATATCCGGTTGCGCCGCGAACGGCGGAGAAGCCGGAAGCAGTGACGGAAAGGGCGGCCATGAACACGATTTCGCCGGAGCGGGCGCGTGACCGCGGCGCAGGACAGTCGATCGCCGAGGATCGTTCGGCGGCGCGGAGGCTGGCGCGGGAGACGATCGTCAACGGCGGCGTCGTCACACCGCTGCGCCGGGCCGGCCTGCCGCGCTTTCTCGGCCGGATAGCGGACGCTGCGCCGTGCCGGAAGAGCTGAGCGATGGAGGCGTTGATCGCCGAGCTGGAGTTCACGCCGAGCCTGCCGTGGAGCGTGCTTTTCCTGCGCCTGATCGGAGCGGTCGTCCTCACTGCGATCATCGGCTTCGAGCGAGAGGCGAGCGGGAAACACGCAGGCCTCCGGACGCACATGCTCGTAAGCCTCGCCTCGGCGCTCTACTGCCTGATCACGCTCGACCTGATCAGCCGCGACTACCCCGGAACGGTGCGGGTCGACCCCATTCGCATGGTGGAGGCGGTGACCGCCGGCGTCGCCTTCCTCGCCGCCGGATTGATCGTCTTCTCGAAGGGCGAGGTGAGGGGCCTGACAACGGGCGCCTCTCTCTGGCTGGCGGCGGCGACCGGTTTGTGCGCCGGTCTCGGCCTTTGGCCGATGGCGGTTGTCGCGACCATCGTCGCGATGATCATCATGCGGCTTCTGAAGGTCGTGGAGAAAGAGGTCATCGAGACCAAATCTTCGCCGCATGACGGCGCGCGCTAATGCCGGGAGTCAGGGAGGCCAACGTGAAGGACGGGACGCCGCCAGACGCTTCGGTTGAGCAGATCCTGAACGATGTGCGTTCGCTCATCAACGGCGGCTCGGTTTCGGTTGACGAGATCGTGACGAATCTCGGCGGCGCGTCGTTCGCGCCGCTCCTCTTCCTGCCCGCGGCCGCCGTCGTCTCGCCGCTCAGCGGCGTCCCCGGTTTTTCCTCGCTCTGCGGTCTGATGATCGCGGTGGTCGCGGCGCAGATGGTCGCGGCGCGAGGGCATCTCTGGCTCCCAGGCTGGCTCCGGCGGCGGCGCATCCCCAGCGATCGTCTGCGCAAGGCTCTGGGCTTCGCCCACCGGCCGGCGCGGTTTCTCGACCGGGTGACCAGGCGTCGGCTGGCCGCGCTGGTGGAGCCGCCGTTCTCCGCGCTGCCGTCCGTCGTCTGCCTACTCTGCGGCCTGGCGATGCCGTTTCTCGAACTGGTGCCATTCACCTCGTCGATCCTTGGCTTCGCGGTCGCGGTCCTCGCTGTATCGGCGCTGGCGCGCGACGGTCTTTTCGCCCTTCTCGCCCTCATCGTGATAGGCTCGGCTGCGGCGACCGGACTCTCCCTTGTCGCCTGAGCGTGCGCCACCGGCGTTCCTCGGAACGCTCGGGGTTTTCGGGCGTTTAATCATCGACGGCCCGAGCGCCGCGTGATGAAGGAGGATATGATGACCACGACACCGCATCCGTTGATTTCCTCGACCGATGTGCACGGCGCCGCCTGTTACGGGCCGGACGGCGAGCATGTCGGCGAGATCGACCACCTGATGATCGACAAGAAAAGCGGAATGGTCGCCTACGCCGTAATCGGCTTCGGCGGCTTCATGGGGCTCGGCGAGGACCATTATCCGCTCCCCTGGGGCTCGATGTCCTACGATGTCGAAAAGGGCGGCTACCGCGTGAATGTCACAAAGGATCAGTTCCAGAGCGCGCCCGCGCGCGACGACGGCTGGGACCGCGACCGCCGCTGGGAGGAACGGGTCCACACCCATTTCGGCGCGCCGTATTACTGGTGACCCCGCCACCGCTGGCCTGAAGAGAGATGGGGCGGCGCTATCGCCGCCCCTTCGTTCTGCAGGGAGCGGGCGGGACCGGCCCCCCCCGGCCCGGCCCGCGCTTGCGCTTCCTGACGCATCTATCTCTCTCTCGGTGCGCCGCGACGACGTGCTTGCTTCGGGCTGTGCGTTAGACGGTGGTGTCGGGCCGCCATCATCGTCTGAATGGCGTCGGCGCAGGAGACCGCCTCCACCACCGATCCGAACTCGGCGAGAAAACCGTCGCCCGCGCCTTTCACGACCCGGCCGGAATGGAGGCCGATGACGGGCTCAATCGCGCCGATATGGCCCTTCAGCGCGCGGACCGCCGCCGCTTCGCCGCGCCCGGCGAAGACGCTGAACGCCGCCGCGTCTGCGCAGAGAATGGCGGCGAGAGGGCTTTCACCGGCGGGTGGCTCGCCTTTCATCGGGCGAACTTCATGCGGTGCGGCGATGTGAGGCGAGACGATTTCTCGACAACTCGGGCGTTCGCGCGTAACTTCTGCGCCAAGCAGACAGGGGCGAGTTTCGATGAGCCGTCAACCTCCCTCTCCGGTCATTGTCGTTCCCGGCGTCACAGCGACCTATCTTCGCGACCATTACCCTCTGCCGCCGGAAACGATCTGGGGCGTTCTCGACCCGACAAAGCGGTTCGAGCGGGCGCAGATGCACCCGTCCGACCTTCGCTACGAAGCGGCGCAGCCGGCGGATGTGCGGGCTGACCAGATCTACGAAATCGCCTATTCCGAACTGATCGAGGAGCTCCGCTTCAACCTCTCCTCCTCGCCGGATGAGCCGACCCCGGTCTATCCCTTCGCCTACGATTGGCGGCATCCGCTCGCCATGACCGAGGAGCGGCTGGCGGCGTTCATCGACGACGTGATCGGGCGCACCAAGCTACTCCGCCACTATGACGAAGCGGGCTACGCCGAGGCGCCGAAGGTCAATCTTGTCGGGCATTCGATGGGGGGATTGGTGATCGCCGGTTACCTGGAACGGTATGGCGCGGCGAAGCTCGACCGGGTGGCGTCGCTGGCGAGCCCATTCCGCGGCTCCTTCGAGTCGATGGTGAAGATCGCCACCGGCACCGCCAATCTTGGCGTTCGGGCGCCAAGTTCGCGCGAGCGCGAGGCGGCGCGCGTCACGCCGTCGATCTATCATCTCTTTCCGGACTTCGAAACCGGCGTGCGCACTGATCCGGAGGACGGATTTCCACGCTCCACCTTCGATCCCGACCTGATCCAGCCTTCGATAGAGGATTCGGTCGTCGCTTATGCCGAGCGGTTCGCGCTGGGCCGGACGAAGAAGGAGCGGACGGCGACAGGCAAGAAACTGCTCCCCCTCATGCTGAAAGAGGCGGAACGGCATCGAAAGCGGATCGCGAAGCTCGATCTTCAGAAGCAGGGCCTATCCGCGGACCGCTGGCTCTGCGTCGTCGGAGTCGGCGCGAAGACGCGTGTCCGAATGACGATCGAGTCCGATCGCGGGCGTCCGGTATTCCGTCTGACCTCCGACGACCTTGTCGATGACTGGGCCGATGAGACTCGGGATCGAACGAAAACCGGTGACGGCACGGTGCATTTCGAAGGCGCCCAGCCGGGTTTTCTGAGGCTCGAGAATCTCGTCTGCGTGTCGCCGGATGATTTCGGAATCTGGGAATTGCAGGACCGGGCGGTGGCGCGGCTCGCGGGTTTTCATGGAATTTTGCCGAACATGAACATGCTTCATCGACTGCTCGTGCGACACTTCACCGGCGCGGATGACCGGCGCGGCAACACCTGGGGCCGCCCGGCGCCCGGCGTTTCGAAGGCGGACTGGCGCCCCGCGGTCGCGCCGCTGAAGGCGTTGGAGCCGGACGAGTAGAGCCGCCCTTTCCTTTCGCCGCTTCCGGTGAAATAAGACCGCGCCATCCGGACCCTTAAAGGAGACTCTCCCATGGAGATTCGCGAGGCGCTCACTTTCGATGATGTTCTTCTGGTTCCGGGCGCTTCGGAAGTGCTGCCGGCGGAGGCGGACGTCTCGACGCGGGTGACTCAGTCGATCCGGCTCGACATCCCGCTGCTCTCCTCCGCGATGGACACCGTGACCGAGAGCGACATGGCGATCACCATGGCGCAGGCCGGTGGAATCGGCGTCGTTCATCGCAACCTCGATGTCGACGTGCAGGCTGACGAGGTCCGGCGAGTGAAGCGTTTCGAGAGCGGCGTCGTTTACAAACCGATCACGCTGACGGCGGACCAGACGCTCGCGGACGCGAAGGCGCTGCAGGCGCGCTACAAGATCACCGGCTTTCCGGTGGTGGGCGAGGGCGGCAGGTTGGTCGGCATTCTCACCAACCGCGACATGCGCTTCGCGGAGACCGATGCGACGCCGGTCAGCGCGCTGATGACGCATGAGAATCTCGCCACCGTCCGCGAGGGCGACGATCGCGACATTGCTCGCCGGAAGATGATGCAGCGGCGCATCGAGAAGCTCCTGGTCGTCGATGACGAGGGGCGCTGCGTCGGGCTCCTGACGCTGAAGGATATGGAGAAGGCGGTGCTCAATCCGCGCGCCTCCAAGGACGAACTCGGCCGCCTGCGCGTCGCGGCGGCGACCACGGTCGGGGACAAGGGGTTCGCACGCTCCGAAGCGCTGATCGACGCCGAGGTCGATTTGCTGGTCATCGATACGGCGCATGGCCATTCGGCGGCGGTCGCGGCGGCGGTCGAGCGGGTCAAGCGGCTCTCCAACACGGTGCAGGTCGTCGCCGGGAATGTCGCGACGGCGGAAGCGACACGGGCGCTGATCGACGCCGGGGCGGATGCGGTCAAGGTTGGGATCGGCCCTGGTTCGATCTGTACGACGCGGATGGTCGCGGGCGTCGGCGTGCCGCAGCTCACGGCGATTTCCGACTGCGCCGAAGCGGCGGCGGCTTCGGGCGCGACGATCATCGCCGATGGCGGCATCAAGTTCTCCGGCGATCTGGCGAAGGCGATCGCGGCGGGCGCCAACTGCGCCATGGTCGGCTCGATGCTGGCCGGGACGGACGAAGCGCCGGGCGAGGTTTTTCTCTATCAAGGCCGAAGCTACAAATCCTATCGCGGCATGGGCTCGGTCGGTGCAATGGCGCGCGGCTCGGCCGACCGGTATTTTCAGGAGCAGATGGCGGAGACGCACAAGCTCGTCCCCGAGGGGATCGAGGGGCAGGTGCCTTACAAGGGCCCGGCGGGCGCGGTGTTGCACCAGATGATCGGCGGCTTGCGCGCGGCGATGGGCTACACCGGATCGCGCACTATCGAGGAGATGCGCACCGGCTGCCGCTTCGTGCGCATCACCAACGCCGGCCTTTCGGAAAGCCATGTGCACGACGTGCAAATCACCCGCGAGTCCCCCAATTATCGTCGTGGGTAGCCAAAGGGATATCTGAACCTGGTCGTCGCAGCAGCGCTTCAGCACCTCGATTTCGAATGCCGCTTCGGCGTCCGCCGTCTCGGGGATACTCGCCCAGCCGCAGAGCCTCATTCACTTTGTGGAGAGAAACGCTCCGGCCTGGTCAGAACCGGTCACCTGATGCGCTCAACCCGAAAGGCGCGCGCCAGACATGACTGCGATGGTCCGCCGCGTCCGCGCCAGTCCCTTCTGCATGTTTGCTACGAAATAGTCGCCGGGGCGATAATCCATGCCTGCCGTCGCGCGGGGCGCGCTGAGGCCTCAAGCTGGTAGGCGATCCAATCAACCCCGATACCACCCGGCCAACACGTAGCTAATGAAGAATTCCTTGTCCGTCTCCATCACTTCTATCCGATCCTCACCGGGTCGGAGTTCCGCAGCGCGAGCCCAAAAATACCTTAGCTCCATACCAGCGTCGGCATGGAATCTGTGTCGCCCCGACGCGGGGCCGGTCCGCTTCCTGAACAGGATGAGGTCAGGACGACGGACGACAGCTCGTTTCCCGACGCCGGGCTTACCTGGCGCTCCAAGAGCCTGTTCGCGCCGAGTGGAACCGATCAAGGTGCTGGTGAACGCCGGCGGCGCCCGGGGTCTCTTTTTTGCATTGCGCTGGCGGCAAGCCGACTGGCGGTGCAAATGACGACGTTGCAATGATTGGGCGCGACCCAGCGCAGCGCTGAATGAAGCTCGGGGTTCCCAGAACCACCCAGTTCGTCGCCTGAGCCAGTCGGAGCGGCGCTCGCCTTGCGCGCCGGGATCGGGGCGCCCAATCACGCCTGTAAGGGTGTCCTTGCCGCCCAGGCGCGTTTGCTCGCGGCGTCGCCGCCGCGAGCGGCTCGTCGTATCAGTTCGCCTGCGCGTCGCGCGGCGGCGTTCCATTCAGGTCCGCGAAGAGGCGCGCGCGCGGGATCGCCTGCGTATGGCTCGCGATCTTCGCGCCGGAGGCGTCGGTGATCATCACGCCGGCGGCGAGAAGCTTTTCAAGGTCGATGCCGGTCGAGACGCCGAGACGCTCGAAGAGATAGACGATATCCTCGCTTGGAATGTTGCCGGTCGCGCCCGGCGCGAACGGGCAGCCGCCGAGGCCCGCCGCCGCCGTGTCGAAGGAGGTGACGCCGGCCTCGCGCGCCGCCAGGATATTGGCGACGCCGAACCCCGCCGTGTCATGGCCATGAAATCCGAAGCTCGCGTCGTCGCCGAACGCCGCGATGCATTTCTCAGCGAGGCTCCGGACATGCGCGGGCGTCGCCATGCCGGTCGTGTCGCTGATCGTGTAGTCCATGCCGCTGCGCAAGGACACGATGCGCTCGATCGTCTTGAGAATGACCGATTCCTCCATCACGCCTTCGAACGGGCAGTGAAAGCACGTGGCGAGGCCCACCCTCACATTCAGCTTTCGATCCGGGTCCATCGTCTCGAGCGTCGCCGCCAGATCCTTGATCGAAGCGTCGACAGAGCGGCGCACATTGCTCTGATTGTGCGATTCCGACATCGAGAGGACGAAGATCGGATTTTCGAGGCCGGCCGCGACGGCGCGCTGAAACCCTTTCAGATTGGGGGTCAGCACCATGCCCCGAACATCGTCGGGCAAGGGGCCCAGAGCCGCGATGACCTCCTCCATGTCGCGCATCTGCGGGATCGCGCTCGGGCTGACGAAGGAGCCGAGCTCCATCCTCTTGAAGCCGGCGTCGATGAGCCGCCGGATGAACTCGACCTTGGTTTCGGTCGGGACGAAGGTCGCGATGTTCTGCAATCCGTCACGCGGACCAACTTCGACGATCTCTACTTCCGGCATGGCGCTCGCTCCCTTTCAGCTTTGTCTCCAGGCTGGGGAGTAAGCCAGTCGCAGGCGCGGAACCATTATTCGTTCGGAACGGCAGGGTTCGCGTTTGGATACGCCTCGGCGCTCCGCGACAGATGTTCGAGCATCAGGCGAACGCATGCGGTGGTCTTTTGCGCCGTACGCGCGCAAACCGCCAGCTCCCGCCGGGCCCAGGCGTCGCGCAGCGGAACGCCGACCAGGCGTTCGGCGGATTTGAACGACCTGGCGACGTTCACCGGCACGATCGTGACGCCCAGCCCCGCCGCGGCCATGCTGACCGCGGAGCCGAAAGTCACCACCTTGATGCTGTTCTTGAGCTGGAACCCGAGCGATTGGGCGGCCTCCATCAGAAGGGCCTGAAGCGAACTCCCAAATTCGAGACCGATCATCGAATGGTCGCGCAGCTCGAAAAAGTCGATCGAGTCGCGAGCGGCGAGAGGGTCTTCGGGCGGCAGCAACGCCACCAGCTGATCGACGCGATACCTGAACGCTGAAACGCAGTCCGGCAACGCCACATGGGCTGCGATGACCCCAATGTCCGATACGCCGTCAAGAAGCGACTGGAGAACTTCGACGCTGGTCTCTTCGCTGAGAACGACGCGCACATCGGGATAGGCGCGATTGAAGCTGACGATGTCGGCGGGAAGATATTGATGCACCGCCGAACTGTGGGCGCTGATGCGGACCTGCCCGCTCTGGCCTTCTTTGTAGAGGCTGAGATCGGCGGTCATGTCGTTCAGGATGTCAAAGATCCGCCGCGTGTGAACCACCATCACCTCCCCCGCGGGCGTCGCGCTGACGCCGCGCGGATGCCGGTAGAAGAGCTGGACGCCCAACTCCGCCTCGAGATCGTTGATGCGCTTACTGACCGCGGATGGCGCGATATGCTCCTGATCAGCGGCTTTGGTCAGGCTTTCAAGGTTGTAGACAGCGATAAGAATCCGGAGCGTGGTCAGATCGAACCGCATTTTGGGGGCACCTTTCGCTCCTCTGGTATCGCCAATCAAGAACGCCAGTGTTCCGAAACAAGGCTTCTCATATCGAATGGGCTGCTGATAGCAAACCTCCCTGGCGAGAGAACAGTTCACGGATTGCAATGGCTTCGGCGCGTCGATTGTCGCTGAAACAACAGAGGCCTATCGGGAGGAGACACCAATGACCGCCGTCGCGTTGGACGCCCTGAGCTTTCTCGGAAGCTCCCTGTCGCGCCCCGAATGCGTGCTGGCGACGCGTTCGGGCGATCTTTTCGTCTCGGACAGCAGGGGCGGCGTCAGCATCGTCAACCCGGACGGCCGGGAAATCCTGGTTAAGGCCCGCAAAGCGCCGGAGGGGTTCCTGCCCAACGGAATCGCGCTGCTGGACGACAGAAGCTTTCTGATCGCGAATCTCGGGCCGACCGGCGGCGTCTATCATCTGGCGCAGGACGGGACGCTGACCCCGCGCCTAGTCGAGATAGATGGCAAACCGCTGCCTCCGACGAATTTCGTGGGGCTCGATCGCCGTGGCCGGATCTGGGTGACCGTCAGCACATGGTTGAACCCGCGCGAGCGATCGATGTTCAAAGGCCACGCCGACGGATTCATCGTTCTGATCGAGGGCGGCGGCGCGCGGATCGTCGCCGAGGGTCTTGGCTTCACCAATGAGGCGATCGTCGATCCCACCGGCGAATGGCTATACGTCAACGAGACCATGGCGCAGCGGACGAGCCGCTTTCCGATCCTCGCCGACGGCGCGCTGGGCGCGAAGGAGCTGGTCGCCGCCTACGGCCCGACGACATTTCCCGATGGTTTGGCCTTCGATGACGCGGGCGGCGTCTGGATCGTCAGCGTCGCGAGCAATCGGTTGATCCGCACTGCGCCGGATGGAACGCAGACGACCTTCATCGAGGACGCCGATCCGGAGGTTCTGGCGGATGTCGCGGCGCAGTTCGACGCCGGCGCCTGCGCCCGGCCGCTGATCGACAGCGGCGGCAAGCGCCGCCTCGGCAATCTCGCCAGTCTCGCCTTCGGCGGCGAGGATCTCCAGACGATCTATCTCGGGACGCTGTTCCTGAACGAGATCATCCATTTTCGCTCATCGTTCAGAGGAGCGAAGCCGGTCCACTGGGAATTTTGACCGGCGCTGGCGCCAAAGCTCGCGCCCCGGCCGCATGAAAGCGGTCGGCGGGGCGGCCTCATGCGACAAGAAACGAAAAGAAACGGGAGAAACTCACGATGAACAAGATGCTATCAACGCTGTTCGGTGCCGGCGCGCTGACCTTCGCGGCGCTCTCGCAGCCGTCGGCGGCGGCGGACATGACCTTGCGAATGGGCACCTTCGCCACCGCATCGAGCCCCTGGGGCCAGGCGATGCGCGCCTTCTCGGAGATCGTCGAGGAGAAGACCGAAGGGCGGATCGAGATTTCGGTCTATACCGACGGGCAGATTGGCGGGATGCAGCAGTTGTTGACCGGCATGCAACTCGGCACCATCGACATGGCCTATTTCGATGTCACCGTCGCCTCCTTCCTGAAGGGCGCCGATTCGATCAAGGTCGCCATCGTTCCCTATCTCTTCAATTCGAAGGCGGATGCGGCCAAGGTCCTCAACTCCGACCTCTTTCAGGACATCTACCAGGAGATCGCGGCGAATACCGGCGTGCGCATCTTCGCCGCCTACGGCGACCGGTCCCCTCGCGCGATCCAGACCACCAAGGGCCCGATCGTGACGCCCGAAGATCTGAAGGGCATGAAGATGCGCGTCCCGGGAATCGACGTCTATGAGCATACCTTCGAGACGCTCGGCACCCAGATCACGCCGCTCGGCATGACCGAAATCTACAATGCGCTGAGCCGCGGCATCGTGGATGGTCAGGACAACGGTTTCGAGCTGGCGGTCCCGCCGAAATTCCACGAGGTTGCGAAATACTGGTCGGCGACGGATCACGTTTACGGCGTCACCGGCTGGTTCATCTCCGATCAGGTCTGGGGTCGCCTGAGTCCGGAGGACCAGGCGATCTTCCTCGATGCCGCGAAAGAGGCCGGGCAGGTGTCGACCGACGCCACGAATGAGCTGGACGCGAACGGGCTCAAACTGCTCCAGGAGGCCGGCGTCACCTATACGGTGCCTGACCGGGATGCGTTCCGCGCCGCTCTCGCGGATGTCTACAAGGAATTCGAGGGCAAGATCTGGCCGGAGGGGCTGGTCGAGAAAATCAGGGCGATGCAGGCTGACTAGCCCTGCGATGATCCGGCTCCACCTTGTCTTGAAGCGCGTCGAGTCAGGCCTCGCCTGGCTCGTTCGCGGCGCCACGATCCTCCTGATGGCGACCATCCTGATCTTCACGATCGGCTCGGCCAGCGACCGTTACATATACGACACCTCGTTCAACGCGCATGATCAGATCGCGCAGCTCGCGCTCGTCTGGCTGACCTTTCTCGGCTTCATGCTGGCGCTCCGCGCGCGCACCAATATCCGCGTGGATCTGATCGACGGGGTGCTCTCGCCGCGTGGCCTGAGGGTGAGAAACATCGCTGGCGATCTTGTCGCCATCGGCCTCTTTTGCGTCATTCAATGGAAGGTCTGGCGCCTGGTGGAGGTCGGAGCCGGACAGGTCATCATGGGCACGCCCTTTTCCTCCGCCCTCACCTTCCTGGCCATCGCGGTGGGGACGGCGTACGGCATTCTCGTCATCGCTCTCCGGCTGACGCATACCGTCGTTCATTGGAGAGACAGCGAATGCTGACCCTTGTCTTCGTGCTGTTTCTCTTCGCCGTTCTGGCGGGGTTCGATGTCGGCCTGTCGATGATCGGCGCGGCGGCGGTCGGCATGATCCTGCATCCTGGCAATCCCGTCGATCTGATCATGGTGGCGCTGACCGCGACCAATTCCGTCAATGAATCAACGCTGGTGACCATTCCGCTCTTCGTGCTGGCGGCGGAGATCATGAACCATGGCGGGCTGACGAAACGGCTCGTCGAATGGGCGCTTTCGATGATCGGCCATGTCCGGGGATCGCTAAGCCAGGTGTCGATCATCTCGAACCTGATCATGGCCGGCGTTTCGGGCTCGGCCGTGGCCGACGCCGCCGCGACCGGGGGCCTCCTGGTGCCGGCGATGAAGAAGGAAGGCTACCCCGACGGATACGCTGGCGCGGTTGTCGCGGCCGGCGCGATGCTCGGCCCGATCATTCCGCCCTCGATTCCGATGATCATCTACGCGGTGATCGCCAATGTCTCCGTTCTCAAGCTCTTCATGGCCGGGATCGTGCCGGGCCTGTTGCTCGCGGGCGGCTATATGGCGATCTGCTATCTGATCGCGCGCCGGAACAATTATCCTTCGCGTCCGCGGCAAACCTGGCGCGTGGTGCTCGCCACCACGCAGTATTCGATCTTCGCTCTCGGAATGCCGCTGATCATAATCCTCGGCATGCGCTTTGGTCTCGTCACCGATATCGAGGCGTCCGCCGTGGCCGCGCTCTACGCGCTGCTGGTTTCGATCTTCGTCTACCGGTCGATAGGCGGGCGTCAACTGATGCGGGTCTTCTATCTCGCATCGCGCTCCGCGGCGGCGGTTCTGTTCCTGCTGGCGGCGGCGGGGCCGTTCGGCTGGTTGCTGGCGGAGGCGAAAATCAACGACGCCATCGCAGCGGGCATTCTGGCGCTGACCGCCGATCCCCTGATCGGGCTCTTGCTCATCAATGTCGTCCTGTTGCTGATCGGTTGTTTTCTGGAGCCGCTGCCGGCGCTGGTGATCTTCGTGCCGTCGCTGCTGCCCGCCGGCGCCGCGCTCGGCGTTGATCCGGTGCACCTGGGGCTCGTCATGGTGCTCAACCTGATGATCGGCATGCTGACGCCGCCTATCGGGCTCTTGCTGTTTGTAGTGGCCGGAATCGGTTCGATCCCGATCACGCGGGTGATCAGGGCGATCTTCCCGTTTCTCCTCTGGTCTCTCGCGGTGTTGCTGCTGGTGACGTTCTTCCCCGCGATCGTTCTCTGGCTGCCGAACTATGTGTGAAGACAAGGAGTTCTCGATGACCAAAGGACCGTTGAGCGGGATACGGGTTGTGGATCTGACCCGGATTCTTGCGGGCCCGTTCAGCACGCAGTTGCTCGGCGATCTCGGCGCCGAAGTCATCAAGGTCGAAACGCCCGGCCAGGGCGACCCGATCCGCGGGCAGGGCGGCATGCGGGACGGGTTCAGCTACTATTTCGCCGGATTCAACCGCAACAAGCAGTCCATCACCCTCAACCTGCGCACGGATCAGGGCATGGCCGCGCTGCGGCGGCTCATAGCGACGGCGGACGTTCTGGTGGAGAACTACCGCCCGACGGTGCTCGAGGATATGGGGCTCGGTTTCGAGGCGTTGAAGAAGATCAAGTCCGACATCATCGTCTGCTCGATTTCGGGTTATGGAAAAACCGGCCCTTACCGCGACCGCCCCTCCTTCGACTTCATCGCCCAGGCGATGAGCGGCTTCATGAGCTCCACCGGATTTCCGGACCGGGAGCCGCTGCGGGCCGGATTGCCGATTTCTGACCTCGTCGCCGGGCTCTATGGAGCGCTTGCCATTTCGTCGGCCCTCGTCCGGCGGGAACGCACCGGAAAGCCGGAGCAGATCGATGTCGCGCTCGTCGATTCCATCCTGAGCTTCGCGAGCTATTTCGGGGCGGCCTATTTCGCGACCGGCGAGCAGATGGGTCGATGCGGCAACGATCACCCTGTCGTCGCGCCCTATGGTCTCTTCCACGCTTCGGACGGCGCCGTCGCGATCGCGCCCAGCAACGACCAGATCTACAAACGACTGATCGACGCGTTGGACCTGAACGAGGCGATGGACTCGCCTGACTTCGCCACGAACGAGATGAGAATGAAAAATCGCGACAGGGTGAACGCGCTGATCAACGAAAGGATATCTCAGAGGCCCCGCGCGGAATGGGTGGAACGCTTGAATGCGGCCGGCGTCCCATGCGGTCTGGTCATGACCTATCCGGAAGCGTTCGAGGACCCGCAGATCCGCGCGCGGGAGATGGTTCTCAAGGTGGAGCATCCCGGCCATGGCCCCGTCGAAATGATCGGATTTCCAATGAAGTTGACGGAGGCGCAATGCGAACTCCGATTGCCGGCGCCCGAATTGGGCGCGGACACCTCGGACGTGCTGGCAAGCCTGGGCTATAGCGCCGACGAGATCTCCGAACTGCGAAACATGAAAGTGGTTTGAGCCGACGGGACGGCCCGCCCGTCGTCAGCGCCCTTGGGATCCGAACCGGATTCTGGTCCAGTCGCCGCGCGGCGTCGGCGGCTGGTTTGACTTGGTCCGCATTCGGCGCTCAGGTTCAAGTCTTTCAATCTGCGAGAATGGCTTGTCATGTCGCAGCCCTTTCCATAGGCGGTGTCCGCATTTCTTGTTGATAAGCGTCTCCCCGAAAATCGGACAGTGGCGGAAGCTACGATCTGACGTTTGCTGGTCTCTAAGAGCCTGATTCAAAAGTTCATGCGCCGTGGCGGTATCTTGCGAGGCGTATGGTCATGAGTCTGATGCTTGCGATCCAGGTCCAGTCGTTCAAGCTTTCTAGCGATTTCTCCCAAACCTTCGCGGGGCGACGGCGCCTGCCGAGCCATGCGAAGATGTGCTCGGGGACCCATCGACGGGGCAGATTTTCAAGTCTGCTTATTGAAGTTGTGGAGGTTCTCGAGCGCGAATCGTGGCCGTCAATTCAGCCGTTCACGAGCGTGGATCTGGGACCCGAGGGCGATCGGCTGATTCCGGCTGATGCAGCGAAGTAAGAAAACCGAATGAATACAATGTGCTTCAACAGATTCACGGCCATGTGCATGACGTGCAGGTCGCCCGCGAGAGCCCGAATTACCGGATAGGTTGAGGCGGCGCGCCGACGAGCGGCAGCGCGCTGAGCGCAGTTCGCGCCACGTCCGCCATGGTTTCACGGTCGTCGAGCGCCTTGTGCATGAGGTTCAGGCTCTGCGCGACGGCGGTGTAGAACCGGGCGAGGGCGCGCGGGTCGGCGTCCGCCGCCAGGCGCCCATTCGCCCGCGCCTTTTCGAATGCGCTCTCCAGCGCCCGCTCCATCGCGCGAAGCCGCGCGGCGGCAAACCGCTCCGCGGCGGGGGCGCCCGCGGCGGCGACGCAGGTGTTGGTGACGAGGCAACCGGGCGGCGTCTCCGTCCGCTCGATGCGCCCGACGAGTTCCGCCAAGAGAGCATTCACCCCGGCGCCGATATCCGCGGCTTCCAGATGACGCAGCAGCGGGGCGCTAACTGTCTCCGCGTAACGCTCCAGCGCGGCGAGAAAGAGCGCCTCCTTGTCGCCGAAGGCGTTGTAGAGCGAGCCGCGGCCGAGCCCGGTCGCGGCCTCCAGGTCCTGGATCGAGGCGCAATCGTACCCCTTTCGCCAGAAGAGCGCGGCGGCGGCGTCGAGCGCCGCGTCGCGGTCGAAACGGATCACACCGACCATTCGCCGCTCACATATGTTTTATCGCGCGTCTTCATCATTGACTGGTCGTTACATAATGAGCATTGCTCGCCGCGTCGGGCCAAGTTTACGGACGAACCAGGCTGCTGACGAGCCCCGGCCGGAGACCGGCGCGATCTCCCGACGCGCGACGCCATCGCCGCGCGCGCCCTGCAACAGACTGGAGCCCCGGAAATGATCAAGTTTTACTATCACCCCTCCCCGAACCCACTGAAAGTCGCGCTGTTTCTAGAAGAGGCGGGGCTCGATTACGAGACCGTGCCGGTCGACACGCGCAAGGGTGAGCAGCACGCTCCGGATTTTCTGAAGATCAATCCCAACGCCAAGACCCCGGCGATGACAGACGGCGACACGGCGCTCTTCGACAGCAACGCGATTCTGATCTACCTCGCGGAGAAAACCGGGAAATTCCTTCCCGTCAGCGGCGACGAAAACCGCGCGCAGCTGCTTTCGTGGCTGATGTTCGTGGCGACCGGGATCGGGCCCTATTCCGGGCAATGCGTGCATTTCACCCATTTCGCGCCGGAACCGAAGGCGTATGCGGTCAATCGCTACAGCTTCGAGGCGGAGCGGCACTGGGGCATTCTTGACGCCCATCTCGCGGATCGGGAGTGGATGGTCGGCGGCGCATACACGATCGCCGACATGTCGGTCTGGGGCTGGGCGCGGGCGGTTCCGTTCATCATTGGCGACGGCGCGTGGGAGAAGTTCCCCAATGTCAAACGCCATCTCGATGCGATCAACGCCCGGCCCGCCGCCGTGCGCGCCGAGGGATTGAAGACGAGGTTCGAATTCAAGCAGGATTTCGACGATGCGGCGAAGGCGGCGATGTTCCCGCAGAACGAGCGGCTCGCCACCGTCTGAGCCGGGCTTGAGCTTCGCCGCCGTCCGGCCGAGAAAGGGTGGGGCGGTGGCGGAGAGTGCGATGTCTTGCGGATCGAAGGATGGGGCGCAATGACGCCCGCCGCGCGCGCCGAAGCGGCGATCGGACTGCTCGATGCGTGGCTTGCGGGTGAAAACCGCGCCGAGCCGCTGCTGCGCGCCTGGGGCCGCGCGAACCGCTACGCGGGATCGAAGGACCGGCGCGCGGTCGCGGATATCGTCTACGAAGGGTTGCGACGGCGTCGCTCGCTTGGCTGGATGAGCGGGGCGGCCGGGGGGCGCGGGATCGTTCACGGGCTGGCGCTGGTGGAAGGCTGGCCGCTCGACGAAATATTCTCCGGCGCGCGCTATGCGCCGGCGCCGCTGGCGGCAGCGGAGAGGGAAGGGCGGCGGGACGCGCCACCGGACCCGGTGCGTTTCGATCATCCGGACTGGTTGGAGGGCCCGCTGAAAGCGAGTCTCGGCGCGCGCTACGCACCTTCAATGGTGGCGCTGGGCGCGCGCGCGCCCGTTGATCTTCGCGTCAATCGCTTGAAGTGCGATCGGGCCGGGGCGCTCGCCGCGCTGGCGGAGGACGGCGTGGAGGCGGCGCCGCTCGACCTCGCAGATGCGCTCCGCTGCGCGCCCGGAGCGCCGGTCGCACGGAGCCGGGCCTATCTCGACGGCCTCATCGAGCTGCAGGACGCCGCGAGCCAGGAAGCCGCCGCTTTCGGCGCCGCCGCGCCGGGCGAGTGGGTTCTCGATTTCTGCGCCGGGGGCGGGGGCAAGACGCTGGCCTTCGCGGCGCTGATGGGCGGAAACGGCAGGGTGATCGCGCATGACGCCGCGCCAGGGCGGATGCGCGACCTGCCGCCGCGCGCCAAGCGGGCCGGCGCAACGGTGGAGCTTGCGGATCGCCAGCTTCTTGAGGAGCTGAAAGGGGCTTGCGATCTCGTCTTCGTCGACGCCCCCTGTTCGGGGGCGGGAACCTGGCGGCGCGATCCCGAGACGAAATGGAGGCTTACTCCCGAAGGCCTGGAGGCGCGGATCAGCGAGCAACGCGCGGCCTTCTCCGCCGCTCTCGACTGCATGAAGCCCGGCGGGCGCATCGTATACGCAACCTGCTCGATCATCGGCGCAGAGACTGGGGATCAGGCGCGCTTCCTCGCCGCCGCGCACGGGCTCTTTCTGGAATCGGAGATGACGCGGCTGCCGGGCGAAGGCGCCAATGGCGGCGCTGACGGGTTCTACGCGGCGCGACTCAGGCGAGGATGAATGCCATGACTGCGGATTCGCGCCGAGTCACGGGTAGACGGCGACCTCGATGAGATTGCGGTCCGGGTCGTAGAAATAGACCGAGGTCATCGGCCCCAGCGCGCCGATCTGTTCGACCGGTCCATTGGCGATTTCGACGGCGCATTTTTCCAGATGCGCCACGACTTCGGCGATCGGCGCTCGGGTGACGAAGCAGAGATCGAGCGAGCCGGGCGTATCGTTCTCGACACTCCACCAGTTCGGCGATCCGGCCGGCCTCACGTTGAACTTCTGCTCTCCGAATCTGAGTGCGATGTGCCGGTCCTCGCCGTAGGCGAAATCATCCCGCTCCATGCCGAGCACGCGCTCGTACCAGGTGACTGTGGCTTCGACGTTGCTGCAATTGAGCACGACGTGGTCGATTCGGTCGACTGCGAAGCTCATCCTTGGTCTTCCCCCGCGTTGAACGCCGCAGCCCTCCGAGGTCGGCGTCGAGATGGCGCCGCATTCGCCGCGTAAAGTCCAGACAAAGGCGTCTCCACGCGCCGATAGGGCTCAATTTTCCGGCCATAATGACGCGTCGAAACGATGGTGTCGCGTCCATAGGGTTCCGGATGGTGGGAAATTAACTTCGTATTAATGCTTTGGGCGGCATAGATCCCTGAGATTATTCAATTTTGGGTGACATCCATGTCCGCAGCGGAAATTGAGCCGGCCGGTTCCGGCGCGGCGGCGCCGGCGCTGGCGTTGGGCGCGCTGGCGTTGTGCGGCGTGGGTGCGTTCCTTCTTTTCGGCGGAAAATTCGTTTCGGGGACTGATAGCGCGCTTGTTCACGGGTTGGGAGCTGCGCTCGGCCTTGGCGCGGCGTCGCTCGCGGCGGCGGCGATCCTGACTTGCCGACGCCGCCGCCCGGCGGAGACAGGGTTCATCGCGTTACACATGTGTTCCGCGGCCCCGGCGGCGCTTAGCGACGGCGAGGGCCGCCTGCTTCTGAGCAACTCCGCTTTCAACGAAGCGGCGCGATCCGGCGCGCGATCCGGCCGGGCGGTCGGGGTCGCGCTTGGCGAGTTGATCGGCGACGCTGCGGCGGGGGGCGCGCTCGCCTATCGGTTGGCGAACGGCGCGCTCCGCGACGGCGCGGCGCTGGAGCGTTGGCCGCGCGCCGAAGGCGGCGCGGTCGCGGTGAGGGCGGAACGGGTCGGACCGCGGATGCATGGCGAAGGGCCGCGTCGGTTGGTCTGGACGCTCGTGAACACGCCGGCGCCGGCCGCCACCGGCCATATGGGCGCGCGCTACGGTTATGCGCGGCGGGGCGCGAGCGGCGCGATCCTCGCGGCGAACGAGGCGTTTAACGCGATGCCGGAGGCGGCGCGCGCCGCCGCGCTCGAGGCGTTCGAGGCGGCGCGCGCGGACGAGCGGCTCTATGCGGAGGCGGAACTCGCCGGCGTCGGGCGCGCGTTGATCGCCGGCCTGGCGGAAGCGGGCGGCGCGACGGAACTCCTGATCTTTCCGGCGGCGACGCTGTCGGGGACGCGCGATTCGCTATTCGAGGACGCGCCGGTCGCGCTGGCGCTGCTTCGAGCGGATGGCGCGATTGAGGCGGTTAACGCGGCGGCGGCGGCGCTGCTCGGTCCCGAGGCGGGGCCAGGCGCGCATTTCGCCGATCTGGTCGAAGGGCTGGGGCGGCCCATCGGAGCCCGTATCGCCGAGGCGGTTTCAGGTCTCGGCGCTGGTCGCGCCGACCTCGCCCGGGCCTCGCGGCGCGATCGCGACCTCTATCTTCAGATCGCGATGAAGCCGGTGGCGGCGGCAGAGACGGACGGCGCGATTCTCGCGGTGATTTCGGACGCGACCGACATGGAGGCGAAGGAACGCCAGTTCGTCCAGTCTCAGAAGATGCAGGCGGTCGGGCAACTCGCCGGCGGCGTGGCGCATGACTTCAACAATCTTCTCACCGCCATCCTCGGCCACTGCGATCTCTTGAGCATGCGCCGCGACGAGACGGATCCGGATTTCAGCGATCTCACGCAGATCCGTCAGAACGCCAATCGCGCGGCGGCGCTGGTGCGGCAGCTTCTGGCGTTTTCGCGACAGCAGAAGCTCGATCCACAGGCCTGTCAGCTTACAGACGTGCTTGGCGAGCTCAGCCATCTGCTCAACCGGCTGATCGGCGAGCGCGTGACCCTCGACGTCGCCTGCGACGAAACGCTGTGGCCAGTCTGGATCGACCAGCAGCAGTTCGAACAGGTCATCCTGAATCTGGTGGTCAACGCGCGCGATGCGATGCCCGATGGCGGCCAGGTGCGACTCATCTGTCGTAATGAAACGCTGCGAGAGGAACTGAAACGAGACCGGGCCGTGGCGCCGGTCGGCGATTACGTCCGTATCGAGATCGCAGATGAGGGCGCGGGAATGAGCGACGAGACGCGCGCGAAGGTCTTCGAGCCATTTTTCACCACCAAGCGGCCGGGCGAAGGCACCGGACTGGGACTTTCGACCGCATATGGCATCGTCAAGCAGACCGGCGGCTTTATCTTCGTCGACAGCGCGCTCGGGAAGGGCACCGTGTTCACGCTGCTGATTCCGCGCCTCGTCGGAGAAGCGGACGCGCCGGCCGGACGCCCGCGCGCGGTCGAGGCGCTCGACCTCACCGGCGCCGGGCGCATCCTGCTGGTCGAGGACGAGGCGCCTGTTCGGGCGTTCGTCGGCCGCGCGCTTCGTCTGCGCGGTTACGACGTGCTAGAGGCCGAGCACGCCGAGGCGGCGCTCGCGCTGCTCGAGGACGGCGGGCTTCGCGTCGATCTGGTGATCTCCGATGTCGTGATGCCGGGGCTTGACGGGCCCGCATGGGTGCGCGAGGCGCGCTGCGCCCGGCCGGATGTTCCGGTGATCTTCACCTCCGGCTATTCTGGCGACATGTTCCGCAAGGGTATGACGGAGCTGGAGAATTGCAGCTTCCTGGCGAAACCCTTTTCGCTCGAGGACCTGGGCGCGGCGGTGAAGACGCGTTTGCCGGCGCCTTCGATGGAAAGAGCGCCGCCGCCGGGGCGCGATTTCGCGCCGCTGGCCGGAACGGCGTGAAACGGAGGCGGCGAGAAAAGAATATTCCCAATTTGTTCCGAATGATATAGAACATTAAGTGAACACGCGAGCGATCTCCGCCGCGTCGGTTGCACTGGGAAAAGGAATCCGCAATGTCGCAGACCATACTGGAGCTGGCGGGGAGACGGGAAATGGACAAGACGAAGGCGCTCGAATCGGCCCTGGCCCAGATCGAGAGAAGTTTCGGCAAGGGCTCGATCATGAAGCTCGGCCAGAAGGGCGCGGTGATGGACGTCACCGTGATCTCGACCGGCTCGCTCGGGCTCGACATCGCGCTCGGCGTCGGCGGGTTGCCGAAGGGGCGGGTCATCGAGATCTACGGGCCGGAAAGCTCCGGCAAGACCACGCTGGCGCTGCATGTGATCGCCGAGGAACAGAAGAAGGGCGGCGTTTGCGCTTTCGTAGACGCCGAACATGCGCTCGACCCGGGTTACGCGCGCAAGCTCGGCGTCGATGTCGACGAGTTGCTGATCTCGCAGCCAGACGCGGGCGAGCAGGCGCTGGAGATCACTGATACGCTGGTGCGCTCCGGCGCGGTCTCCGTTGTGGTGGTCGATTCGGTGGCGGCGCTGACGCCGCGCTCCGAGCTTGAGGGCGACATGGGGGACTCCTCGGTCGGCGTCCATGCGCGGCTGATGAGCCAGGCGATGAGGAAGCTCACCGGCTCGATCTCGCGCTCCGGCTGCATGGTGATCTTCATCAACCAGATTCGCATGAAGATCGGCGTGATGTTCGGCAGCCCGGAGACGACGACCGGCGGCAACGCGCTGAAGTTCTATTCCTCTGTCCGGCTCGACATCCGCCGCATCGGCGCCATCAAGGACCGCGACGAGGTGGTCGGCAACGCAACCCGGGTGAAGGTGGTGAAGAACAAGGTGGCGCCGCCCTTCCGACAGGTCGAATTCGACATCATGTACGGCGCCGGCATCTCCAAGACCGGCGAGTTGATCGACCTCGGGGTGAAGGCCGGGGTGGTGGAGAAGTCCGGCTCGTGGTTCTCTTACGGAGATGAACGGATCGGCCAGGGGCGCGAGAACGCCAAGCAGTTCCTGAAGGACAATCCCGACATCGCCAGCGCGATCGAGGCGCGGATTCGCAGCGAGCACGGGCTTGACCTCACGATGCCGAAGGGCGACCCGGACTCCGCCGAGGGCGAGGACGTTCTGGAAGCCTGACGCCGCCAGACCGGGACGGTCTTCTGGCGTCGCCGTGAGCTTCCGGCGGTCGGTGACCGAGCAGGCGCCGCGCCACGTTCGGCGCTCTTGGCGAGGTTCGGCGCGCGGCGTGCTCGGAAGTCGAACTTCGTCGCGACGTCGCCTGATCGCAGCCGGCGGACCCTGTCGGCGCGCCGCGGGCGGAACCTGACCGGGGGTGAAACGGTGTTCGCGGCGCTTCCCCTCCATTCGGCTCTGTAGACAGGCGTTCTTGCGGCCGGTATGAACCCCATCCTGTTCAGAGATGCGGGCGGCCCGCGCGCGCCGCTGAAGGAGCGAACGCAGCAACATGGCCAGCCTCAACGAAATCCGATCGACCTTCTTCGACTATTTCGTGAAGAACGGCCACACTTGGGTGGAAAGTTCCCCGCTCGTGCCGCGCAACGACCCGACGTTGATGTTCACCAACGCCGGCATGGTCCAGTTCAAGAACGTTTTCACTGGACTGGAGACGCGGGACTATTCGCGCGCGGTAACCAGTCAGAAATGCGTTCGCGCTGGCGGCAAGCATAATGACCTCGACAATGTCGGCTACACCGCGCGCCATCATACCTTCTTCGAGATGCTCGGAAATTTCTCCTTCGGGGATTACTTCAAGGCCGATGCGATTCCGCTGGCCTGGAATCTTCTGACGAAGGAGTTCGGGCTGCCGGCGGACAAGCTTCTCGTCACCGTCTATCACGATGACGAAGAGGCGGCGTCGATCTGGAAGAAACACGCCGGCCTTGGCGATGACCGGATCATTCGCATCGCCACCGCCGACAATTTCTGGTCGATGGGCGCGACCGGTCCCTGCGGACCTTGTTCGGAGATTTTCTACGATCACGGCGATCACATTCCAGGCGGCCCGCCCGGCAGCCCGGACGAGGATGGCGACCGTTTCGTCGAGATCTGGAACCTCGTCTTCATGCAATACGAGAGCCATGAGGACGGCTCGCGCACCAATCTGCCGAAACCGTCGATCGACACCGGCATGGGGCTGGAGCGGATCGGCGCCGTCCTGCAGGGCAAGCACGACAATTACGACACCGACCTGATGCGCAGCCTCATCGAAGCGTCGGCGGCGGCTTCGGGGACCGATCCGGACGCACCTGAGACACGGATCCATCACAGGGTCATCGCGGACCATCTGCGCTCCACCAGTTTCCTGATCGCCGATGGCGTGCTGCCTTCGAACGAAGGGCGGGGCTATGTTCTGCGGCGGATCATGCGGCGGGCGATGCGGCATGCGCATCTTCTCGGGGTCGAGGCGCCGCTGATGCACCGGCTGGTTCCGGCGCTGGTCCGGCAGATGGGCCAGGCGTTCCCTGAGCTTGGGCGCGCCGAACCGATGATCGAGGAGACCCTTGCGCTTGAGGAGAAGAGGTTCCGCAACACTCTGGAGCGGGGCCTTCACCTTCTGGACGAGGCGCTGGAGGCGCTGCCTGACGGTGCGGCGCTGCCTGGCGAAACCGCGTTTCGGCTCTACGACACATACGGGTTTCCGCTCGATCTGACGGAGGATGCGCTGCGCGAAAAGGGCCGCGCGGTGGATGTCGGAGGGTTCGACGCCGCGATGGCGGCGCAAAAGGCGAAGGCGCGCGCCGCGTGGGCGGGCTCGGGCGAAGCCGCCGATGCGGCGATCTGGTTCGACATCGCGCAGGAGCAGGGCGCGACCGAATTTCTTGGCTATGAGACCGAGACCGCCGAGGGCCAGGTTCGGGCGCTTGTGAAGGACGGTGCGGGGGTTGACGCGCTGAAGGCGGGCGAGAGCGGCGCGGTAGTGCTGAACCAGACGCCGTTCTACGCCGAAAGCGGCGGTCAGGTCGGCGATAGCGGGTTCATCCGCACGGATGCGGGCGTCGCGAGGGTCACGGATGTGAAGAAGATGCAAGGCGTCTTCGCGCATATGGTCGAAGTGACGGATGGCGAAATCAGCGTCGCCGCGGCGGCGGAACTGAAAGTCGATCACGACCGCCGCAGCGCCATCCGCGCCAATCACTCCGCCACCCATCTGATGCATGAGGCGCTGCGTAGCCATCTCGGCGCTCACGTGGCGCAGCGCGGCTCGCTCAACGCCGAGGAGCGTCTGCGCTTTGATTTCTCGCATTCGAAAGCGATGAGCCCGGCGGAGATTGAAGCGGTCGAGCGAGAGGTCAACGCCTATATCCGCCAGAATTCGCCAGTGACGACCCGATTGATGACGCCGGACGAGGCGCGCGCGCTCGGCGCGCAGGCGCTTTTTGGCGAAAAATACGGCGACGAGGTGCGCGTCGTCTCCATGGGCGTGCGACCGGAGGGGGAAGCGGGACCAGCCGGCTCCATCTATTCGATGGAGCTTTGCGGGGGCACCCACGTGAAGGCGACCGGAGAGATCGGGCTCTTTGTGGTGACCTCGGAAGCTGCGTCCTCCGCCGGCGTGCGGCGGATCGAGGCGCTGACGGGCGAGGCGGCGCGCGCGCATCTGGCCGGGCGGGCGGAGGCGCTGGCGGAGGCGGCGCTGACGCTGAAAACCCGGCCTGAGGATGTCGCGGGGCGGGCGAAGGCGCTGCTCGACGAGCGGAAGCTCTTGCAGGCCGAACTCGCAGATCTTCGCCGGCAGGTCGCGTTGGGCGGCGGTGGGGCGAAAGGGCCGGAGGAGCGCGTCGTCGGTGGCGTCGCCTTCGTCGCGGAAGCGCTGAGCGGCGTGTCGCCAAAGGATCTGCGCGGCATGATCGACGAGATTAAGGCGCGCCTCGATTCCGGCGTCGTCCTGCTGATCGCGGACGCAGGCGGCAAGGCTGCGGCGGCCTGCGGGGTGACCGAAGACCTGACGGGCCGGCTGTCGGCGGTCGATCTAGTTCGGGCGGCGGCGGAGGCGCTCGGCGGAAAGGGAGGGGGCGGGCGCGCGGACATGGCGCAGGCGGGCGGCGCGGACGCCTCGAAGGCGCCCGAGGCCATCGCCGCCGTGGAGAGATTGCTGGAGAGTGCGAAATGAAAGCCTACTGGATCGCGCATGTCGAAGTTACCGACGCCGAGACCTACGGAAAATACGCCGCGATCGCGACTGAGGCGATCGCGGCGCATGGCGGCGAGTTCCTCGCGCGCTCGGGCCGGTACCGTCAGCTCGAAGGGAAAGACCGCGCTCGCAATGTCGTCGCGGTCTTTCCGAGCTTCGAGGCCGCCTGCGCCTGCTATGACAGCCCACGCTACCAGGAGGCGGTGGCGTTCGCCAAGCGCTCATCTACGCGCGACCTGGTCGTAGTCGAGGGCGCCGAGTAAGGCTGGCGGCGCGTCGTCAGCCGTACCAGTTTCCCATCTTCACCTCGGCCGCGTCGCCGACCAGGTCCGCGAATTCCGTCGGGTCCTGCGTGCCGCCGTCGCGCCCGCGATAATGGTAGGGATAGACATAGGTCGGCTTGAATTCGGCGACAGCGGAGGCGGCGGCCTTCACGTCCATCGTGAAAGGCAGGTTCATGCATACGAAGGCGAGGTCGATCCCTTCGAGGGCGCGCATCTCCGGGATGTCTTCGGTATCGCCGGAGATATAGACGGTGAGGCCGTCGAAGCCGAGCACATAGCCGTTGTCGCGCCCCTCGGGATGAAATTTCAGCCGCTCCGGCGTCGTGTTGTGGGCGGGGATTGCGCGGATGCTCAGGTCGTTGAAATCTGCTTCTTCGCCATTCGCGATGGCCTTCGCGCGGGCTTTCAAGGCCTCGGGGAGCATTCCGTGCACGGCGGGGTTCGTGATGAGCCGGGTGTCGTCGCCGGTGAGCGCCGTGAGCGTCTCGGCGTTGAAATGGTCGCCATGCTCGTGAGTGATGAGGATGAGATCCGGCGCGGGAAGGTCGGCGTATTGGGCGGCTTCGCCGACCGGGTCCGAATAGATTACGCCGACCGGGGTCTCCATCACGAATGAAGCGTGCGCGATGGGATGGACGATCACGTCGCCACCGGTGGCGCCAAAAGCGTCGCCTGCGGCGCGGCCAGCGAAGGGGAGCACCGTGACGCCCGCTGCGGCGGCGGTGACGGCGGCGAATTGGCGTCGGGTCAGCGGCATCGGAAACCTCATCCTGGTGTTTCTGGGAGGGTGATCCTAACAGGCGCGGCGCACTCGGTGGAGTCCGATCACGTTGTCGGGCGCTGACGAGGCTGTGAACGCTTCGGCTGCGCCCGGATTCAGACCGTCAGCGCCGTCGTCTCCTTGATCTCTTCCATCACGAAGCTCGCCGAGACGTCGGCCATGGGGATGCGACGGATCAGGCGCTGGTAGAGCGCGTCGTAATCGGCGATGTCGGCCACGCGGGCGCGGATCAGATAGTCCAACTCGCCCGTCATTCGATAGACGCCGATGATTTCTTCCATTTCGCGTGTCGCTTTCGCGAAACGCTCCAGCCAGTCTGCCTCGTGCGCGCTGGTGCGCACGGCGATGAAAACCTGCAGCGTGCGCCCGACAGCCTCGGGCGCGACAAGCGCGACCCGGGCGCGGATCACGCCGGTTTCCTCTAACCGCTTGACGCGCCGCCAGACAGCGTTGCGCGACAGGCCGATCCGTTCCCCCAACGTCTCCAACGGTAGAGCGCAGTCACGCTGCATCTGGCGCAGGATTTTTCGATCCAGTTCATCGAATTCCACCATAAGTCCGTTTATATGTGAAAAATTCTCACCTTCAAGCGAAACTGCCTGAATATTGGGAAGAACGCCCGGCCGATGCGCCCCATATTGCCGGCAGGATAATGAACGGAGTCCGCCATGGATCGCATCACCACGCTCTTCACCGCCCATCCCGCATCCGTCGATGAGAGCTTCGGCGAACATTTCCTGTTCGCCACCCGGTTCTCGGGACTTCTCTTCGCGGCGGCCGGCGCGGCGTTGGTTCATGCGATTCTGCCTTTTCTTTTCCAGAAGACCGCGAGCCAGATCGTTGCGAAGCTTTACGACCGGACGCATAATCGCGGCGCGTGACAGCCTGATGGGGGCGCGATGTGCAGATGGGCGGCCTATATCGGCGATCCGATATATCTTGAAGACATCGTCACCGCGCCAGGCCAGTCACTGATCAGCCAGTCGCTGCGCGCCACCGAATCGAAGACCGAGACCAATGGCGACGGGTTCGGGCTGGCCTGGTACGGCGAGCGCGAGGAACCGGGCTGTTACCATGACGTTCTGCCGGCCTGGGCGGACGGCAATCTCCGCTCGCTGGCGCACCAGGTGCGCTCGAAGCTCTTTCTCGCGCATGTCCGCGCGGCGACCGGCACCTCGACCAGCCGCACCAATTGCCACCCGTTCTCGGCGGGAAAGTGGAGCTTCATGCATAACGGTCAGGCCGGGGGCTATGCGCAGTTTCGCCGCCGGGTCGATATGAGCATAAATGAGCGCTGTTACGCTCACCGGAACGGGACCACGGATTCGGAGGCGATCTTTCTGATGGCGCTCGGCGCCGGGCTGGAGGAGGATCCGAAGGGCGCGCTGGAGCGGGCGACCGGGCTGATGGAGGCGATGAGCCGCGACACAGGCGTGACGCCGCATATGCGGATGACGGTGGCGATGTCGGATGGCGCGCGGCTTTTCTGCGCGCGCTACGCTTCGGATGAGTTCGCGCCGACGCTCTATCACCGGCGAATGGAGAGCGGGCGCGTCGTGGTGTCCGAACCACTAGACCGCGCGTTGAGCGACTGGGTGGCGATCCCGCCGGGCAGCTTCGCGACAATCACCGAGGGTGAGGTGAAGCTGGAAGAGTTCCGACCCGCCGCCTGATCCGGCTAGAACGCCCGCCCGGTTTCGGTGATGATCTCGTCCATCGGGATGTCATGCGGTTGCGGGTGGATCGTCGCAAGCGCCTGCCCGGAATAGCCGACGCCGAAGACGCGCGGTTTTTCCGCCATGCCCGCCAGCGTCCTGTCGTAGAAGCCGCCCCCGTACCCGAGCCGGTATCGGCCTGGGTCGAACCCGACGACGGGCGAGATGACGATATCGGGCGTGACCTCCGGCCCCTCGGCCGGGATCGGAATGTTCCAGACGCCGCGGGTCATCGCGCAGCCGGGTCGCCAGGGGCGAAAGACCAGCGGCGCGCCTTTCTCGATCACCACCGGCAGCGTGCAGACGCCGCCGCGCTCGATGAGCGTCTCCATCCACTGGCGCAGATCCGGCTCACCCCGGAACGGCCAGTAGAATCCGAAAACATGACCGGCCGGATCGCCGACCCGCTCATTCAGCGACGCGGCGATCTGTCTGCTGTGCCCCGCGCGGGTCTCCGCCGGGATGGCGAGGCGATAGTCGATCAGCTTCGCGCGTTCGCCCTTGCGCCAGCGCATTACGCCGGCACGCGCCGAGGTGGCGTCGAGGCCCATATAGGTCGGGTCGGCCTCCGACGCGGAACAAGGGGGAGAGGCGGGCGAGTTCCGCGATCCCTCGCCGTCATCGGTTGGAAGCGCCATCGTCTCCTCCATGCGTCCCGTCAACATATGTCGTGAGTCGAGCCTATGCCCGGTTATTCGCGTGACCGATGCGACAATTGCGCCCCGCGCGCTATCATCGGCAGACAACTGGAAAAACACGGTGCGTCGGTGTATCCGGACGACGCAACCCTTGAGCGAGCGAACAGATCCGTCATGACCACGACCCACAAAACCGCGATCCTCGGCGCCTCCGGCTATACCGGGGCGGAACTCGTTCGTTTGATTCACACGCACCCGGCGTTCGAGATCAGTGCGATGACCGCGGATCGCAAGGCCGGTCAGGCGATGGGCGCGGTGTTTCCGCATCTCGCGCATCTCGAGCTTCCGGTCCTTTCACGCATGGAAGAAGTCGACTGGACCGGGATCGACCTCGCATTCTGCGCGATGCCGCACGCGACGGCGCAGCAAGCCGTCATCAAGGTGCCGGAGCGGGTCAGGATCGTCGATCTTTCCGCCGATTTTCGTCTGCGCGACATCGACGCCTACGCCAAATGGTACGGGCATGAACATCTGGCGCCGGAGCTGCAGAAAATCGCGGTTTACGGCGCGCCGGAATTCTACCGGGAAGAGATGCGGACCGCGCGGCTGATCGCGGGCACCGGCTGTTTCGCGATCAGCGCGCTCTTGCCGTTGGTGCCGTTGCTGGAGGCGGGCGTGATCGACCCGGATCATATCATCATCGATTCCAAGACCGGAATCACCGGGGCGGGACGCGCGCCTTCCGAGCGCAAGCTCTTCTCGGAAGTGACGGAGGGGGTGGACGCCTATAACATCGCGAAGCACAGGCACACTGCGGAATTCGATCAGGAACTCTCGAAGGCCGCGGGCCGCGCTGTTGTGGCGAGCTTCACGCCGCATCTCCTGCCGATGAATCGCGGCATCCTCGCGACGATCTACGTTCATGGCGAGGCCGACGCGGCGCACGAGGCGCTGGCGCGGCGTTACGCTGACGAGCCCTTCGTCGATGTTCTGCCGCTCGGCGCCCCGGCGCCGGAGACGCGGCATGTGCGGGGCTCGAACCTCGCGCGGATCGGCGTGACGGCGGACCGTCAGAAGGGCCGGACCATCATCGTCTCGGCGCTCGACAACCTGGTGAAGGGCGCCTCCGGTCAGGCGATACAATGCGCCAATATCGCGCTTGGCCTGCCGGAGACGATGGGGCTGGAGGCGGCCCCGCTCTTTCCGTGACGGATGAGGCGCGGTCAGACGGAACCCGCGCCGATGGCGGCGTCCTCGGCGCCCTTCGCTTCACCTGGCGCATTTACGAGCGGTTCGAGGGGCATGACGGCTCGGCGATGGCGGGGTATGTCGCGTTCTCGGCGTTTCTCTCGCTCTTTCCGTTCATGATATTCTTCTTCACGCTCGCCGGAATCCTGCTTGGGCCTGAGGACAGCCGCGCTGCGTTAGATGCGCTCTTCGATCTCGCGCCCGAACATATCGCCAGGACGCTGGTGCCGGTGATGGACGAGGTGCTCGGCCAACGACGCGGCGGGCTGCTGACGATCTCCGCGCTCGGCGGCGTCTGGGTCGCGTCGAACGCGGTCGAGGCGATCCGGGTGGCCTTCGATCGGGCGTACGAATCCCCCAATCCGCGCGGATTCTTCCGCCGCCGCCTCATCGCGCTCGCATTCGTGCTTCTGGCCGCGCTGACATTCACCGTGCTCGGGGTTCTCATCATTCTCGCGCCGCTCGGTTTCCGGCTGGCGAGGGAGTATCTGGGTTTCGAGGTGCCGATCGGCGTCGCCTACCTGCGCTATGCGTTCGGCCTCGTCACCTTCGCCGGCTTCCTCTACGCGCTCAATCGCGTGCTGCCGAGCCGTTCGCCGAAGTCGCGAAACGTCTGGCCGGGGATCGTCGTGACGACGGCGCTCTGGGTCGCGGGAGCGTCCGGCTTTTCCATCTATCTGGCCTATGCGCCGAGTTATACGATGACATACGGCGCCTTCGCCGGCGTGATCGTGACGCTGCTGTTCTTTTATCTGACCAGCGCGATGCTCATATTCGGGGCTGAGGTGAACGCAGCGCTGATGGCCCGGCGCGGCGATGTCGGAAGTCAGACGGAAGAGGTGGTTTGATATGGCGATGACCCGCAGGAGCCGCCGCATGGCGCTGATCGGCGTCGGGGCCGGGCTGATGGCCGCCGCGGCGGTTCTGGTCTCCGTCGCCTTCAAGGATACGATCGCGTTCTTCGTGACCCCGACCGAACTCGCGGCCGCGCCGCGCGGACCGGACGAGCGGCTCCGGATCGGCGGCATGGTGGTCGAAGGCTCGCTTCAGAAGGGTGTGGTCAATCATTTCCGCCTCACCGATTTCGAGACCGAGGTTGAGGTGCGTTTCGAGGGTGTGCTTCCCGATCTGATCAAGCCCGGGCAGGGCGCGGTCGCGGACGGGCGGATGGTCGATGGCGTATTCGTCGCCTCCGAAGTGCTGGCCAAGCATGATGAGAAATACATGCCGGCCGAGATCGAGGAGCGGGTGATGAAGGCGAAAGAGAAGGTGGGATCTTGAACGCTGTCTGGTGGATCGACGCTTTTACCGAAACTCGCTTCGGGGGCAATCCCTGCGCCGTGGTCTTCGACGCCGACGCCATTCCCGTGGAGGAGCGTATCGCCTTCACCCGTGAGACCGGGCTGGTGGAGTGCGCGTTTGTCGTCGCCTCGTCCAAGGCCGATTTCGGCGCGCGTTACTACATGCCGACGGGCGAGATCCCGCTCGCCGGTCATCCGACCGTCGCGACCGTGACGGCGTTGATCGCCGCCGGGCGCGTCGGCGCGCCCGCGTCGTTCACGCTGGAGGTCGGGGCCGGGGTCATGCCGATCGCGGTGACGGCTCGCGATGGCCGGCCGCCGCTCGTGACCATGACGCAGCCCGCGCCGGTTTTTGGGCGGCGCTACGAGCCGAACGAGGTCGCCGCGCTTTTCGGGTTGCGTGGGATCGATATCGTCGGAACGCCCCAGACGGTCTCCACCGGGACGCCTTTCCTGATCACGCGGCTCGGCTCGGTTGCCGCGCTGCGGGGGGCGCGGCTCGATGCAGAAGCGCTGGCCGCGTTCAAGGCGGCGCATGACGCGGATTTCATGGAGCCGTTTCTCTGCGTCACCAGGGGCGCGACCGGGGCGGGCGACACATTCGCCCGGCTTCCGCTGCCGCCGCCATTTCCGCCCGAAGACCCGTTCACCGGCTCGGCTACCGGATGCATGGCGGCCTGGCTCTATTCTCAGGGGTGGATCACGCGGCGCTTCATCGCGGAACAGGGCCACGATCTCGGCCGGCCCGGCAGCGCGGAGGTGGAGCTGATCGGCACTTCGGCGGCGATCGAGGGCGTGAAGGTCGGCGGATCAGGTGTGGTGGTGATCCGGGGCGAGATTGAATTCTGAGCGCGCGCCGGATTTCGCTGCGGCGGGCGGCCATTTCGCGATCGAAGGGAACGGCGCGCGCCAGCGCATTTAGCGCGCGGACCGCCATCAGCGAGGGAGAGTCCGCGCTGATGGCTGATGGGTGACGAACGCTCACGAAGATGCGCTGATGCGGCGCGGTCGGACGCATTGCCGTCCTCCGCCCGATCTCTATGCTGGTGGCGCTGACAACAGCGGGAAGCAATCGCGGAGCGCGCCGTCATGATCGCCGAGCTTGGCCATTTCGCCGTCATCACGGCCTTTCTTCTCGCCATCCTGCAGGCGAGCGCGCCGCTGGTCGGCGCGCAAAAGGGTTGGATCGACTGGATGCGCATCGCGTCGCCGGTCGCGCTACTGCAGTTCGCCGCGCTCGCTCTCGCCTTTGCGGCGTTGACGTATTCCTTCGTGATCTCCGATTTCTCGGTTCGTGTCGTCGCCTCCAACTCGAACTCGCAAATCCCGCTCCTCTACAAACTCGCCGGCGTCTGGGGGAATCACGAGGGTTCGATGCTGCTCTGGGTGCTGATCCTCGCGCTCTTCGGCGCGATGGTCGCGGCGTTCGGCGGCAACCTGCCGCCGGGGCTGAAGGCGCGGGCGCTGGCGGTGCAGGGGATGATCGGCGCGGCCTTCCTCGGCTTCATCCTCTTCACCTCGAACCCGTTCTGGCGGCTTTTCCCGGCGCCGCTGGACGGGCAGGATCTGAACCCGCTCCTGCAGGACCCTGGGCTCGCCTTTCATCCGCCGTTTCTCTATCTCGGCTATGTCGGGCTTTCGATGAGCTACTCCTTCGCCATCGCGGCGCTGATCGAGGGGCGGGTCGACGCCGCCTGGGCGCGCTGGGTCCGGCCCTGGACGCTGCTCGCCTGGATCTCGCTGACTATCGGCATCGCGCTCGGCTCCTGGTGGGCGTATTATGAGCTTGGCTGGGGCGGCTGGTGGTTCTGGGACCCGGTGGAGAACGCCAGCTTCATGCCATGGCTGATTGCGGCGGCGCTGCTGCATTCCGCCATCGTGGTGGAGAAGCGCGCGACGCTGAAGAGCTGGACGATCCTGCTCTCGATCTTCGCGTTTTCGCTCTCGCTGATCGGCACGTTCATCGTGCGCTCCGGCGTCATCACCTCGGTCCACGCGTTCGCCTCCGACCCCACGCGGGGGGTGTTCATTCTGGGTATGCTGGTCGTCGCCATCGGCGGCGGGCTGTTGCTCTACGCCTGGCGGGCGCCGAAGATGCGGGCTGAGGGCGTCTTCGCCCCGGTTAGCCGCGAAGGCGGGCTGATCCTCAACAATCTCCTGCTCTCCGTCGCCTGCGCGGTGGTGTTCGTCGGGACGCTCGCACCTCTCTTCCGCGAGATGATCGATGGCGCGAAAATCTCTGTCGGCGCGCCGTTCTTCGACCGATCCTTCACACCTTTCATGGTGCTTCTCGCGCTGGTTCTGCCGCTCGGGGCGCTGCTGCCGTGGAAGCGCGGGGATCTCGGCAAGACATGGCGCAAGGTGATGGCCGGCGCGCTCTCGGCGTTCCTGATCGGGGCGTTGATCTGGGCTCTGCAGACCGGGCGCTCGGTGTTTGCGCCGATCGGCCTGGCGCTCGCCTCGTGGGTTGTCCTTGGCGTGGCCGCCGAACTGGCAGATCGATCGAAAGCCGGGCGCGCGCCGCTCGCGGAAACGCTGCGCCGGCTTCGCAACCTGCCCCGCGCCGACTGGGGGAAATCGCTGGCGCATACCGGGTTCGGCCTGACCATTTTCGGTATTTCCGCCGTCACCGCCTGGCAGGTCGAGGATATCCGCCTCGCGACGCCGGGCGATGTGATCGAGCTGGGCGGCTACGAGATCGTTTTCGACGGGGTGCGCGCGCATCAGGGGCCGAACTATCAGGCCGATATCGCGCGGTTCACGGTCTTGAAGAACGGTCGCGAAGTGACGCGCGTTTTCCCTGAGAAACGCTTCTACCCCGTGCAGCAGACCCCGACGACCGAAGCGGGGATCGACAGCGGCCTTGCTCGCGACATTTATGTCGTGCTTGGCGACCCGTCCGAAGGCGGCGCGAAATGGGCTGTTCGCTCTTACGTCAAACCCTTCGCCAACTGGATCTGGCTCGGCGCCATCGTGATGGCGCTTGGTGGCCTCGTCAGCCTGACCGACCGGCGCTATCGCGTCGGCGCTGTGGCGCGGCGGACGCGCCGCGCCGTCGCGGCGCCAGCGGCGACGCCGGCGGAGTAGCGGCGATGCGCTGGTTCATCCTCGCCCTCGGGCTGTTGGCGGCGGCGCCTGCGGCGGCGGTCCAGCCGGACGAGATGCTCGACGATCCGGCCCTGGAGGCGCGAGCGCGGCATATCTCGAAGGACCTGCGCTGCCTCGTCTGCCGGAACGAGAATATCGACGATAGCGGCGCCGGGCTGGCGAAGGATCTGCGGCTGCTGGTGCGGGAACGGATCTCCGCCGGCGACAGCGACGAGGAGACCGTCGCCTATATCGTGGACCGCTACGGCGAGTTCGTTCTGCTCAAACCGCGCATGTCGGGCGGCAATCTCGTGATCTGGCTCGCCGGGCCGGCGCTCCTGCTGGCCGGCGGCGTCGGCGCCGCGCTCTTCATCCGGCGCCAGCGCGGAGCGCCGGCGGCGCCGGCGGGACTGAGCGAAGAGGAAGCCGCGCGCCTGGCGGAGCTGACGCGCGAATGATGGGTTTTCGTAACTAGAGAAATGTCCGCCTTTTCAGTGAGTTGATTCGACATTCTCGATGCCTGTCTCATTTTGCGCCGCTGATTTTGCGCCAATATGAACCGGGCTTGCAGGCGTCCGCGCCCGACAAAACCGGCGTGGACGGATTCAGTCAATTCGCGCAGAGGCTTGCCCGCCGACGCAGAAATACGGCCTTGCTGGCGCCCGTCTTGCACAGCCTGATTTGCGGATACCGAGCCAGTGAGCTTCAGGGGTGGAGCCATGTCGTGCGGCTTCGGGTTCGCGTTGTCGGTCGCTGAGGCCGGGCGGTTTTGCTTGCGTGTGATTCGAGTTGAGGGTGTGCCGCCGCCCGGCCCGCCGCGCCGCGGCCGAATAGGCGGGATCGCGACCGCCGCCGGACGCCCCCTGATCGGGGCGGTTCGCGGTTCCGCCGCCGCGCCGCTTGGCGCCCTTGCTCGCGCCTGTATGATCCCCGGCGATGATCCGATGGGAGGCGACGCGCGATGACTTATCAGGAAATACTCTACGAGCTTGCCGAGGATGTCGCGCTGATCACGCTCAACCGGCCAGAGGCGTTGAACGGGATGACCACGGTGATGCGGGCGGAGCTGCGCCACGCCCTGGCGCGGGCGGCCGGTGAATCGCGCGCCATCGTGCTGACCGGGGCCGGGCGCGGCTTCTGCTCGGGCCAGGATCTCGGCGCGACGAAACGCGTCGCCGATATCGATCTCGAACGGCTGCTCCGCGAAGAGTATGAGCCGCTCCTGAAGTTGATAGAGGAGAGCCCGGTCCCCATCCTCTGTGCGGTCAACGGTCCGGCGGCGGGCGCGGGGGCGAATCTCGCGCTGGCCTGCGACGTGGTGATCGCCGCGCGCTCGGCCTATTTCCTCGAGGCATTTGCGCGGATCGGCCTCTTGCCGGACGCCGGGGGAACCTGGCGGCTGCCACGCAAGATCGGCCTTGCGCGGGCCATGGGCATGAGCCTCTTCGCCGAACCGATCCCGGCCCCCCAGGCCGCCGAATGGGGCCTGATCTGGGAAGTGGTGGATGATGGCGCGCTCACCGCGCGAGTCGGCGAGCTGGCCGCCCGTCTGGCGGCGGGACCGACCCGCGCCTATGGCGCGACCCGCCGCGCGATTCGCCAGAGTTTCGAGAACTCCTACCAGGAGCAACTGGCGTTGGAGGCGCGCGAACAGGGCGCGCTCGGCGCCACGCGCGACTTCGAGGAGGGCGTCCTGGCTTTCCTCGAAAAGCGCAAGCCGGCTTACGAGGGACGATGACTTCGTTCCGCGCGCGGATCGCCGCCGCACCGCAGGCCTTCGACCGGTGCCGCGGCGCGGAAACGGCGGCGCTGTTTGACGCGTCCGGGCCGCTCGGCGATCTTCTCGAAGGCGCGTCCGGGTCCAGTCCGTTCCTGTCCGGTCTGATCGCACGGGAGGCGGAATGGTTGGCGGAGGTGCTGGATGCGGCGCCCGAAGCCACGCTCGCGGGGCTTTTTCACGCCGCGGAGGCGGCGGAAGGCGTGCGTGAGACCGGCGCTGCGCTGCGCCTGATGAAGCGGCGGGCCGCGCTCCTGATTGCGCTCGCCGACCTCGGCGGGGTCTGGTCTTTGGATGCGGTGACCGCGGCGCTCTCCGACCTTGCGGACCGGGCGACGGCGCTGGCGTTCAGGGCGGCGCTGGCGGCCGAGAGCACTGGCCCGTTGAACGGTCTGACGCCGGAGGCGGCCGGGCTCGCCGTGCTCGCCATGGGCAAGGGCGGGGCGCGGGAGCTGAACTATTCTTCCGATATCGATCTCATTCTGCTGCATGATGGAGAGCGTTTCGGCGAGGACGCCGCGCAGGAACTGAAATCGCGCTGGGTCCGCGTCGCGCAGCGCGCGGTGAAGCTGCTGTCCGAGGTGAACGCGGAGGGTTACGTCTTTCGCGTCGATCTCCGGCTTCGTCCCAATCCGTCTGTGACGCCGATCTGCCTCTCGATGGAGGCGGCGGAGCGATACTACGAAAGCGTCGGCCGTACATGGGAACGGGCGGCCTTCATCAAGGCCCGGCCGGCGGCGGGCGACCTAGGCGCGGGCGAGGCGTTTCTCGAAGATCTGGCCCCCTTCATTTGGCGAAAGCATCTCGACTTCGCGGCGCTGGAGGACATCAACGACATTCGCGCCAAGATTCGTGACGCCAAGGGACTGGCCGGGCTGCGCGACCTCCCCGGCTACAACCTCAAGCTCGGGCCCGGCGGGATTCGTGAGATCGAGTTCTTTGCGCAGACGCAACAGCTTGCGCTTGGCGGGCGTGATGAGACGCTCCGGGCGCGCGGCACATGCGAAGCGCTGCGTGCGCTGGCCGAAGCCGGGCGGATTGAGGCGGACACGCGCGACGTGTTGATCGAGGCTTACCGCGCGCATCGGACGCTTGAACATCGCCTGCAGATGATCGAAGACGCGCAGACCCACGACATCCCGGTTTCGGCGGAGGCCCGCGC
Organism: Pikeienuella piscinae; assembly: GCF_011044155.1. Taxonomy (NCBI): domain Bacteria; kingdom Pseudomonadati; phylum Pseudomonadota; class Alphaproteobacteria; order Rhodobacterales; family Paracoccaceae; genus Pikeienuella; species Pikeienuella piscinae. The sequence continues at coordinate 1,110,145 of NZ_CP049056.1, read as the reverse complement.
GCAGGTGGCGGCGCTTGGCGGCTGGCCGGATCGCGCGGCGATGGAGGCGGAGGTCGCGGTGCGGCTCGCCGAGGTCAGGGCGCTGGTTCAAAGCTTCTTCGCGCGCGCTGCGCCGAAGATGAAGGCGGCGGAATCGGTTGACGAGATTATCGACCGGCTGCCCTTCGCACGCCCCGAGATGGTTCGCGAGATGGCGGAGCGCTGGGCCGCCGGCGGCGTCGCCGCGACGCGCGACAGCCGTGCGCGCCGGAAGTTCCGCGCACTGGCGCCGGAAATCCTGTCGCGGCTGGCCAAGTCAGGGGATCCGGACGATGCGGTTCTGCAATTCGATCGGTTCCTCACCGGCCTCCCCGCCGGGGTTCAGCTTTTTTCGCTTTTCGAAGCCAATCCGCAGCTGCTCGACCTTCTTGCGGAGATTTGCGCCGCCGCGCCCCGCCTCGCCGCCTATCTCGGCCTGAACGCGGGGGTGCTGGACGCCGTTCTGGACGCCGATTTCTTTGCGCCGCTCGACGGGGCGGAGGCGCTGCGGGCCGATCTCGAAGCGGCGTTGGAGGACACCGAGGATTACGAGAGGGTGCTCGACGGGGTGCGCGCCTGGGCGAAGGAGATACGATTCCGCCTCGGCGTTCAGGTCTTGCGCGGAATCGCCGACGAGACGGAGGCTGGGCGCGGCTTCTCCGACATCGCCGAGACCTGCCTCAAGGCGCTTCTGCCTGCGGTCAAGGCTGAATTCGCGCGTCGTCACGGCCCGGCGCCGGGTCGCGGCGCGGCGGTCATCGCCATGGGCAAGCTCGGCGGGCGGGAGATGACGCCGTCCTCCGACCTCGATCTGATCGTCGTTTATGACGCCGCCGGCGTGGAGCAGTCCGAGGGGAAAAAGCCGCTGACCGTCTCGGTATATTACGCGCGGCTCACTCAGATGCTGGTCTCGGCGCTGACCGCGCCGACAGCCGAGGGCGCGCTCTACGAGGTCGATATGCGGCTTCGCCCTTCCGGCGGGCAGGGCCCGGTCGCTGTCAGCCTCGAATCTTTCCGACGCTACCAGGCGGAGGAAGCCTGGACATGGGAGCACATGGCCCTGACGCGCGCCCGTCCGGTCGCTGGCGCCGCCGACCTGCTCGTGGAGCTTGGCGAGGTCATCGAGACCGTACTCGCCGCGCCGCGAGATGCGAAGAAAACCCGCGAGGACGTGGCGGCGATGCGCGCCCGACTGATCGAGGCGCATGCGAAGGATCGCGGCGATCTATGGTCGCTCAAGCACGGCGCTGGCGGCCTGATGGATATCGAGTTCGCGGCGCAGAACGGATTGCTCTGCGCTGGCCTGACCGGCGCGCCTGCGGCTGTTCCGGCGCTTTCAAAGCTGGCGGCCGCCGGCGCGATGGCGGCGGAGGACGCCGCGGCGCTCGTTTCCGCGCATCGTCTTCAGGCCCGGCTCCAACTGGTCGAGCGCGTGGCGATCCGGGGCTCGTTCGATGCGGAGACGGCTGGTGACGGCCTCAAGGCCGCAATGGTCCGGGCGGCGGGGATGAAGGGTTTCGACGAGCTTGAAACCGCGCTTGCGGCGGCGCGCGCGGAAGCGCTCGCGATCGTCGACCGGCTGCTCGGCGGCTGAACGGTGGCCTTTCCGATCGTCTTCCATCCGGAATACGAGATTTCACTGCAGCCGCGGAATCGCTTTCCGATGTCGAAATACGGCTATATTCGCCGTGCGCTGGCGGATCGCGGGCTGATGCCGCCGGGCGGGTTCTTCGCGCCGGTCGAGGCCGGGGCGGCGGTGATCGGGCTCGCGCATGACGCGGATTACGTTGAGCGTGTGAACACGATCACGCTTCGCCCGGATGAGGCGCGGCGGATCGGCCTTCAGCAGAGCCCGGCTCTGGCGCGGCGCGTCCGGCTCTCCTCGGCCGGCACGCTCCTGGCGGCGCGACTGGCGTTGGAGCATGGTCTGGCCTGCAACGCCGCCGGGGGCTCACACCATGCGGCGCGGGGCGCCGGCGCCGGCTATTGCGTCTTCAACGATGTCGCCATCGCCGTTGCTTCGCTCTTGGCGGAAGGGGTGATCCGGCGCGCCGCGATCCTTGATCTCGATGTTCATCAGGGCGATGGGACGGCGCGGATTTTTGCCGAAGAACCACGGGCATTCACAGTTTCCCTGCACGGTGAGCGGAACTTTCCGGCGCGAAAGGCGCGGTCCGATCTCGATATCGGACTGCCCGACGGGACGGAGGACGCCGCCTATCTCTCGGCGCTGGCGGGCGCGATGGAGCGGTTGGAGGACGCTCCGGCGGATATTCTCTTTCTCAACGCCGGGGTCGACGTGGTGGCGGAAGATCGACTCGGCCGGCTGGCGCTTTCGGCCGAAGGGCTGCGGGCGCGCGAAGCAATGGCGCTCGGCTGGGCGCGGGCGCGCGGGACGCCGGTCGTCGGCGTGCTTGGCGGCGGCTACGGCCCCGACCCGGCGTTGATCGCGGCGCGGCACGCCGTCCTCTTTGAAGAAGCGGCGAAACTGACTAGTTTGATGTCATGAACGGATTTTTTCAGAGACTGACCGCCCATTTCGCTCCGCCCGCCGGCGGAGCGGCGCCGGCGCGCGACCCGGCGGCGCTGGCGCTGGCGGCGCTGATGGTGCGGCTCGCCCGGGCGGATGGCGAGTTCGACCGGGAAGAGCGCGCTGGCATCGAGGCGGCGCTCGACGCCCGCTTCGGCGACGGCGCGGCGCTTCTGGCCGAGGCCGAGACGGCGGAACGCGAAGCGCTGGACCATCACCAGTTCACCAAATTGGTGAAACAGGCCTACGCGCCGGAGGAGCGCGGCGCGCTGCTGGAGGAACTTTGGGCGGTCGTCCTCTCCGACAATGTGCGCGACGACGAGGAGAACGCGTTGATGCGCCAGTTCGCCTCGCTGCTTCACGTTTCCGATCAGGAGGTCGCGAAGGCGCGGCGCCGGGTGGAACGACGGGGCTGAAGCCGCCCCGGTCAGGTCTCCAGGATGCGCCCAACGATTTCACCCATGTCTTTAGAGATACCAGGCTTGGCCATGATCCGCTCCAGTTCTGTCCGTATCAGCGCCTGGCGGCGCTCTCCGTAGCGTCGCCATGTCTCGAAGGCGCCGGCGGTGCGCGCCGCGGTCTGCGGATTCGCGTCGTCCATTGCGATCAGCCAGTCGGCGAAGAAGCGATAGCCGGCGCCGTCCGCGGCGTGAAAGCCGACCGGGTTTCCGGCGGCGAAGGCGGCGATGAGGGAGCGGAACCTGTTCGGGTTCCGCCAGTTGAAATCCGTCTCCGCGAGCGCCTTCACCCGGTCAAGCGCGCCGGGCGCCGGGCTGGTCGCCTGCACCATCAGCCACTTGTCCATGACCAGCAGATCGCTCCGCCAGCGGTCGCGGAAGTCCATGAGCGCCCGTTCGGCGCCTGGCGCGCCGCGATGAACGAGGGCGCGGAGCGCGGCGAGGCTGTCGGTCATGTTGTCCGCCTTACTGAACGCGGCCTCTGCCGCCTCGCCGCCGTCGACATGCGTCAGAAGCGCCAGCGCGGCGTTAGCGAGGCTCCGCCGCCCGGCGGACTCAGCGTCAGGCGCATAGGGGCCGGTGACCGCCATCTTTGCGCGTAGCTCGCGAAGCGTCGGCGCGGTCGCCTCCGCCAGCGTCTCCGCCATCTGGTCGAGCGCGTGGTGGATGGCGTCCGGGTCCACCACACCTCCCTTCGCGGCGATCTCGCCTGCGATCTCGTCGTCGCCGGGCAGGGCGAGCACGAGCGCGCGAAACGCCGGGTCGAGCGACTCGTCCGTGACCGTGGTTCGCAGCGCCGCGATCCAGTCCGGATCGATTCTACCCCCGCCATCGGCGAGTTCCCCGGCGATGCTGAGCGCGAAGGCGCGCGCGGCCTCCCATCGGTTGAAAGGATCAGTGTCGTGACCCATCAGAATCGCGCGATCTGCGGGCGAGATGCGCCGCTCGACGATCGCCGGGGCCGAGAAGTTGCGGAAGAGAGAGGCGACCGGGCGCTCGGGCAGATCGAAGCGGAAGCTTTGCTCGGCCTTGTCGAGAACGAGCAACCCGTCCTCGCCGAGATTCCGCCCGTCGGCGTCGAGAAAGCCATAGGCGCAGGGGATGACCAGCGGGCGCTTCTCGCGCTGGCCCGGAGTCGGCTTCGTCTCCTGCGCCAGCGTCAACGTGTAGACGCCTTGGTCATAGTCTTCTTTCACGGATACGCGCGGCGTGCCGGCCTGCGAGTACCAGAGGGCGAAATGGGAAAGATCGCGCCCCGTGGCGTCCTCGAACACCCGCAGCCAGTCCTCGATCGTGCAGGCCTCGCCGTCATGACGGTCGAAATAGAGATCGAGCGCGGCGCGGTAAGAGCTGGCGCCGACCAGAAGCCGGAGCATACGGATCAGCTCCGCGCCTTTCTCGTAGACTGTCGCGGTGTAGAAATTGTTGATCTCGACATAGGCTTCGGGGCGGACCGGATGGGCGAGGGGGCCGGAATCCTCCCGGAACTGGCGGGCGCGGAGCGTCGCGACATCGGCGATCCGGCAGACCGGAGCCGAGCGTTGATCGGCCGAGAACTGCTGGTCACGGAAAACCGTCAGCCCCTCCTTCAGGCAGAGTTGGAACCAGTCGCGGCAGGTGATCCGATCGCCGGTCCAGTTGTGGAAATACTCATGTGCGATGATCGCCTCGATGCGCGCGTAATCCGCGTCGGTCGCGGTCTCCGGGCTGGCGAGCACGTATTTCGAGTTGAAGATGTTGAGGCCCTTGTTCTCCATCGCCCCCATGTTGAAATCGTCGACCGCGACGATCTGGAACAGGTCGAGATCGTATTCGCGGCCATAGACCTCCTCGTCCCACTTCATCGAACGTTTCAATGCATCCATCGCATAGGCGCAGCGATCTTCGTCGCCCGGCCGCACCCAGATGCGAAGCGCGACCTCGCGGCCCGACTGCGTGGTGAAGCGGTCGTCATGGCTGACGAGATCGCCGGCGACGAGGGCGAAGAGATAGGAGGGCTTCGGCCAGGGATCGCGCCATTCGGCGAAGCGCCGGCCGTCCCTGAGCGCGCCGGAGGCGACGAGATTGCCGTTGGAGAGGAGCACCGGCGCGTCGCCCTCGATCCTGACCTCGAAACGCGCCATCACGTCGGGCCGGTCCGGATAGAAGGTGATCTTCCGAAACCCCTCCGCCTCGCATTGGGTGCAATACATCCCGGACGACATATAGAGTCCTTCGAGCGCGGTGTTGGCGGAAGGGTCGATCTCGGTCACGCAGGTCCATTCGAACCCGCTCTCTCGCGCGCTCTCCGGCAGCGCGGCGGCGGAGACGGTCAGGCTCTCCTCGCCCTCGATCATCGCCTCCGCGGGGACCGGCCGGCCGTCGATGGCGGCGGAGAGGAGGCGCATCGAATGACCGTCGAGCCGGAAGTCGGCGGGGCCGGTCCCGTTCCGCTTTACCTTCAGCGTCGCCGTCACCCTTGTGGCGGTCGGCTGGAGATCGAAGTTCAGCCGGGTTTCCTCCACCAGCCAGTCGGGGGCGCGGTAATCCACGAGGCGGGTGGTCTGATCGGCGCGCGGGGCGGCGTCTTCGGGGCGCATGGGGAGATTCCTTTATTCTGGCGTCCCGCACTATGGCGCCGCCGCCGGCGCGTTCAAGCGGAGCCAGTTGCACATGCGTCTCATGATTGTTCAACTATTTGATATTATTGACAAAGTTGAAATTCGGGCTTATCCGGACGGCCCCTGATCGACAGGAGCCGCGATGATGTCCGCCCCCGCACTCGTTCTGATCGCCATCGGCCTTTCGGTCGACGCGATGGTCGCCGCGCTCGGCCGCGGCGCCGGGCTGGCGCGCCCGCGGCCAGCAGCGGCGCTTCGGATCGGCCTCGTCTTCGCGGCGGCGGAGGCGGGGTTCGCGCTGCTCGGCTGGTCGATCGGCCATGTCGCCGGCGACGCGCTGGCGGCGGTCGATCACTGGATCGCGTTCGGACTTCTGGGTTTCGTCGGGTTCCGGATGATGCGCGGCGCGGGCGGCGGCGCGGTCGTTGCGAACGGCGCCGGCGCGCTCGCGCTGACGGCTGTGGCGCTGGGCTCGGGCGTGGACGCGCTGGCGGTCGGCGGCTCGCTCGCGCTGGTCGAGGCGCCGATCCTTCCTCTGGCGGGGGCGGTCGCGGCGGCGACTTTCCTGATGTCGGCGGCGGGGGTGATGCTGGCGGGGCGCCTCGGCCCGCGTTTCGGTGTGGGGGCGGAGCGGGCCGGCGGCGCGCTTCTCGTCGCGCTCGGCCTCTCGATCCTCGTCTCGCATCTCTTCGGCTGAACCGCGCGGGTTTCCGACCGGAAACGCCGGGATTGAATCGGCTCGGGGCCGGTTGTATCCGCTGCTGCACGATTGCAGCGGAAAGGACCTGATATGAGCGAGCGCGTGACCATCGAGGGCCTGGAAGTCGACCGGCGTCTCGCCAGTTTCATCGACGCGCAGGCGCTGCCCGGCTCGGGTGTTGAGCGTGGCGCGTTCTGGCGCGGGCTCTCGGCGCTGATCCACGATTTCGGGCCGAAGAATCGCGCGCTTCTGGCGAAACGCGAGGAATTGCAAGGGCGGATCGACGAGTGGCACCGCGCGAACGGCCCCGGCGAGCCGGCGGCCTATCGGGCGTTTCTCGAAGAGATCGGTTATCTCCTGCCGGAAGGGCCGGATTTCACCATCGAGACGAAGAACACCGACCCCGAAGTCGCGTCCATTCCCGGGCCGCAACTCGTCGTTCCGGTGATGAACGCGCGCTACGCGCTCAATGCCGCGAATGCGCGCTGGGGGTCGCTCTATGACGCGCTCTACGGCACCGACGCGCTGGGCGACGCTCCGAAGGGCGGCGGCTACGATCCGGAGCGGGGCGCGCGCGTCGTCGCCTGGGCGAAGGCGTTTCTGGACAAGGCTGCACCCCTCGCCGGCGGATCGCACGCCGACGCCACGGAATATCGCGTCTCTGGCGGCGCCTTGAGGGTCGTTCTGTCCTCCGGCGAAACCGGATTGGCCGATCCTGCGCAATTCGCGGGCCATGCCGGCGAGGCGGACGCGCCCTCCGCCATCCTCCTGAAGAATAACGGCCTTCATATCGAGATCTCAATCGATCGCGCCCACGCCATCGGCAAGGACGATCCTGCGGGCGTCGCCGATCTGCTGATCGAGGCGGCGATCTCCACCATCATGGATTGCGAGGATTCCGTCGCCGCGGTGGACGCCGAGGACAAGGTCCTCGCCTACGCCAACTGGCTTGGCCTCAACCGGGGCGATCTGAAGGAGGAGGTCGCCAAGGGCGGCGAGACATTCATCCGCGCGATGAACCCGGATCGCGAATACGTCGCGCCCGACGGCGGCGTTCTGAAGCTCAAGGGCCGCTCGCTGATGCTGGTCCGCAATGTCGGCCACCTGATGTCTAACCCGGCGATTCTGGATCGTGACGGGGCGGAGGCGCAGGAAGGGCTGATGGACGCGATGATCACCGTCCTCTGCGCCATGCATGACCTGAACGGCGCGCGCGCCAACAGCCCCGAAGGTTCGATCTATGTCGTGAAGCCGAAGATGCACGGGCCGGAGGAAGTCGCCTTCACCGACGCGATCTTCACCCATGTGGAAAAGACGCTCGGCCTCGCGCCCTCGACGGTGAAGATCGGCGTCATGGATGAGGAACGGCGCACCACGCTGAACCTGAAAGAATGCGTCCGCGCGGCGAAGTCGCGGCTCTTCTTCATCAACACCGGCTTTCTCGACCGTACCGGCGACGAGATTCACACCTCGATGGAGGCGGGGCCGATGGTGCGCAAGGGGGCGATGAAATCGGAGACCTGGATCAAGGCCTATGAGGACTGGAACGTCGATATCGGGCTTATCTGCGGGCTGACCGGCAAGGCGCAGATCGGCAAGGGCATGTGGGCGATGCCGGACCTGATGGCCGACATGCTGGAGCAGAAGATCGGCCATCCGAAGGCGGGCGCGACCTGCGCCTGGGTGCCGTCGCCGACGGCGGCGACGCTGCATGCGACGCATTACCACGAAGTCGACGTGCTGGCTCTTCAGACTGAAATGGCGCGGGGGGGGCGCCGCGCCAGCCGCGACGATCTCCTGGCGATTCCCGTCTCGAAAGGCCGGAACTGGTCCGCTGAGGAGATCACGGCCGAGATCGAGAACAACGCGCAGGGGATTCTCGGATATGTGGTGCGTTGGGTCGATCAGGGCGTCGGCTGCTCCAAGGTTCCCGATATCAACGATGTCGGCCTGATGGAGGACCGGGCGACCTGCCGGATCTCCTCCCAGCATCTTGCGAACTGGCTCCGTCATGGCGTTGTCGGCAAGGACGAGGTCAACGCTGCGATGGAGCGGATGGCGGCGAAGGTGGACGCCCAGAACGCCGACGACGCCGCATATGAGCCGATGGCGCCCGGCTATGACGGCGTCGCCTACCGGGCCGCCTGCGATCTTGTCTTCGAGGGCGCGGCGCAACCTTCCGGTTATACCGAACCGGTCCTGCATCGGCGTCGTCTGGAGAAGAAGGCGAAGGCCGCCGGGTGAGACTTTTCGCACGGGGCGGGACGAATGAGAGTTGATCCACGCGGCGTGAGACACGATCATGCCGCCGCTACGCCTGTGGCCCTGAACTTATCGAGAGGATTTCCTATGCCCATGAAGTTCGCCTCCGCTTTCGCGATCAGCGCGGCAGCCCTGGCAGGAGCGGCGCTCGCGCCGGTCGTGGTTTCGGCGGAAGAGAATGATGTCGAAATCGGCACGCTCACCTGTCGCCAGATCGACCGCACGAACCTCGTCGTGTTCTCCGAAGCGACATTCGATTGCACCTTTGATCCGACGAGCGGAGAGAACGAAAAATACAAAGGCAAGACCACGAAGGTCGGCGTCGATCTCACCGCCTACAAGGTCGAGACCCTGCTCTGGTACGTGTTCGCGCCGTCGGCTGATCACGCCCCTGGCGCGCTTCAGGGCGATTACGGCGGCGCTAGCGTGGATGCCACGGTCGGTGTCGGCGGCGGCGTGCGTGTGCTGGTCGGAGGGTTCGAACGCTCCTTCACGCTTCAGCCCGCCTCCGTCTCTGGTCAGACGGGCGTCGGCATCGCCGCCGGGATCGAGGCGTTCGAGCTTACCTATATGCCGGACCAGTGACATAGCAGCGTTCTGGGAAGAAGAGCCGGCGGCCGCTCGTTGCGGCGGCCCCGGCGCGGCTGCGGAAATGTGATATCGCGGCCGCGACTTTTTTGCCTTGTCGGATCGCCCGACGCCTGTCTAACCTGCCGAACCCCGATCGCGCATCTGCGCACCGCGGGGATGATGGGACCCGCGTCGCGAAAGAGCGCGGGCCCGACCAGCAGGAGTGAGTATTGACAGCAATTCTGACATTGGTCGGAAAGCGCCTCGCCTTGGGGCTGCTGACCCTCTTCGTCGTATCGGTCATCATCTTCGCGGCGATCGAGGCGCTGCCCGGCGATTTCGCCGAGGAAATACTAGGCCAGGGCGCGACGCCGGAAGCGGTGGCGGCGATCCGCCGCGACCTCGGTCTGGATCAGACGCCGGTCGCCCGGTATTTCTCATGGCTCGGCGGCGTCGTGCAGGGGGATTTCGGCGTCAGTTTCGCGCAGTTGTCCTTCGCTGGGAATTTCGGCACCGCGAACCGCGACGCCGTCACCGTGGCGGACCAGATCGCGCCGCGTTTCAGTAACACGATCTTTCTCGCGTCCGTGGCGGCGGCGATCTCGGTGCCGCTCAGCCTCACGCTCGGGCTTCTCGCCGCGCTTTATCGGGGTTCATTCTATGATCGCTTCATCAACGTCTTTACGCTGTCATCGATCTCCAGCCCGGAATTCTTCGTCTCCTACATCCTGATCCTGTTTCTGGCGGTGGTGTTCCCGGTCTTTCCGTCGATCTCCAACATCAACGCTGATCTGGATTTCTTCCAGCGACTGGAACGAACGCTGCTGCCGGCGCTGGTGCTTACGCTGGTTGTGATGGCGCACATGATGCGGATGACGCGGGCGGCGATCGTCAACCTGCTTGCGAGCCCCTATATCGAGATGGCGCGGCTGAAAGGAGTGAAACCCTGGCAGGTGATCCTGCGGCACGCGCTGCCGAACGCGCTGGCGCCGATCATCAACGTCATCGCCCTCAATCTCGCCTATCTCGTCACCGGGGTGGTGGTGGTTGAGGTGGTCTTCGTCTACCCCGGCATCGGTCAGCTCTTCGTCGATGCGGTGAAGTTCCGCGACATGCCCATCGTGCAGGCCTGCTGCCTGATCTTCGCCGCCGCCTATATTCTGCTGAACCTCACCGCCGACGTCATGTCGATCCTCACCAACCCCCGGCTGAGGCACCCGAAATGACCGGCTTTCTGCTCTATGTCATCCTGCCGATCGCGGCGCTCGTCGCGCTCGGCTGGGCCTCGCGAACTGGGATCGGACGGGTGATCGCGGGGCCGGCCGGGGCGTTCTTCCGGTCGATGCCGCTGACCGCCGCCTTCGGGCTGGTGGTGATCGTCATCTACGTTCTCGGCGCGATCTTCGCGCCGGCGCTCGCGCCCTATGGCGAAAGTATGGTTTTCGACAAGATCAACCTGTTGCCCGGCGATGACCCGATGCATATCCTCGGGACCGACCAGATCGGGCGTGATCTTCTGACCCGGTTGATCTATGGTGGACGGAACACCGTCGGGATCGCTTTCGTCACCACGGTGTTGGCCTTTCTGCTCGGCGCGACGCTCGGTTTCCTCGCGGCGGTGCTGGGCGGCTGGCTGGATCAGGCGCTTTCGCGCCTTGTCGACGCGTTGATGGCGATCCCGCAGCTCATCTTCGCGTTGCTGCTCATCACGATCTTCGGCCAGTCGACGATCAACATGATCCTCGTGATCGCGGTGCTCGATTCGACTCGGGTTTTCCGGCTTTCCCGCGCCGTCGGGGCGAATATCGTGGTGATGGACTATATCGAGGCGGCGAAGCTGAGGGGTGAAAGCTACGGCTATCTGATCTTTCGGGAGATCCTGCCGAACGCCACCGCGCCGCTGCTGGCGGAATTCGGGCTTCGGTTCTGTTTCGTCTTCCTGCTGATCGCGTCACTCTCCTTCCTTGGCATCGGCATCCAGCCGCCGCTCGCCGATTGGGGAACGATGGTGCGCGAGCTTGGCCAGTTCATCAATTTCGCCGGATTCGGCGAATGGCTGATCGCCTCCCTGCCGCTAATGCCGGCCGCCGCCATCGCGCTTCTGACTGTCGCGGTGAACTTCGTGGTGGACTGGATGCTCCACCGCTATTCGGGCCTCAAGGAGTGAGCATGGACAAGATCCCGCTCGTGAAGATTCGCGGTCTCGAGATCGAGGGCCGGTCGGGCGAGGACTGGCTGCCGATCGTCAACGGCGTCGATATCGACCTTGCGCGGGGCGAGGTGCTGGGGCTGATCGGCGAGTCGGGCGCGGGCAAGTCGACCATCGGCCTCGCCGCGATGGGGTTCACGCGCGACGGATGCCGGATATCCGGCGGATCGGTGGAGTTCGACGGGATCGACCTTGTGGCGGCGAGCCCGGAGGCGAAACGCCGGCTGCTCGGCAAACGCATCGCCTATGTCGCGCAATCGGCGGCCGCGAGCTTCAATCCCGCGCATCGGCTGATCGACCAGCATACCGAAGGGCCGGTGCTGCATGGCGTCCGGTCGCAGGCCGAAAGCCGCGAGGACGCGATGGAGCTTTACGCCCGGCTCCGCCTGCCCAATCCCGAGGAGATCGGCTTTCGCTATCCGCACCAGGTGTCCGGCGGCCAGCTTCAGCGCGCGATGACGGCGATGGCGATGTCATGCCGGCCCGACCTGATCGTCTTCGATGAGCCGACGACCGCGCTCGACGTCACCACGCAGATCGAGGTGCTGGCGGCGATTCGCGACATCGTCGAGCAGTTTGACACCGCCGCGATCTATATCACCCATGATCTGGCCGTGGTCGCGCAAATGGCGGACCGGATCAAGGTGCTGCTGAAGGGCGACGAGGTGGAGGAGGCCGAGACCGGCGCCATGCTCTCGGCCCCGAAAGAGGCCTACACCAAATCGCTCTGGGCGGTCAGGAGCTTTCAGCGCGCGGACCGGCCCGGCCCCGGGCCGGACGCGACGCCGGTGGTTTCCGTCAGGAATGTCACCGCCGCCTACGGGCCTGTCACGGTTCTGCACGATGTGAGCTTCGATATCCACGCCGGGCGGACGGTTGCGGTCGTCGGTGAATCCGGCTCCGGCAAGTCCACCGCGGCGCGGGTGATCACCGGGCTGCTGCCGCCGTTGTCGGGCGAGGTTCGTTTCGATGGTGAGGCGCTGCCGGCGTCCTACCGCCAGCGCAGCAAGGATCAACTGCGCCAGGCGCAGATGATCTACCAGATGGCGGACACCGCGCTGAATCCGAAAATGAAAATCGCGGACATCATCGCCCGCCCGATAAAGTTCTACATGGGGCTCCGGGGCGCGCGGCTGCGGGCGCGGGTCGATGAGTTGCTGGAACAGATCGAATTGACGCCGGATCAGTTTCGAAACCGGCTGCCGTCCGAGCTTTCCGGCGGCCAGAAACAGCGGGTCGGAATCGCGCGCGCGCTCGCCGCCGAACCGAAATTCATCATCTGCGACGAGGTGACGAGCGCGCTCGACCAGCTTGTGGCGGAAGGCATCCTCAAGCTTCTCGACCGTCTGCAGCGCGAGCTGAACCTCGCCTACATGTTCATCACGCACGACCTTGCGACGGTGCGCTCCATCGCCGACGAGGTGGTGGTGATGAAGGAGGGCAAGGTGGTCGAATCCGGCCCGAAGGCCGAGATGTTCACCCCGCCGCATCACGCCTATACCGATCTTCTGCTGAGTTCGGTGCCGGAGATGGACCCTGACTGGCTCACGCGCCTTCTGGCGGCCCGCGGCGCCGAGAATATTGGCGAGGCCGCCTCCACGAAGATCTGAGGGTCGCATTCGAACGCGGAATCGTCGTATATCGCGTTCATGTTTCGAAGAGCCCGGCGAGCATCGTCGGGGCCAACGAAAACCATACCAACCGGGAGACTGAAATGAGCTTCAAGATGGATCGCAGGCAGGTCATGCAGACCGGCGCGGCGGCGGGCGCGCTGGCGATGGCGCGACCGGCCTTCGCCGCCGGCCCGCAACGCGGCGGCACGCTGCGCATGGGTGTTACCGGCGCCAACACTTCCGACAGCTGGGACGGGCGCACCCATTCCGACACCTACATGCAGGTGATCGCGCATGGCGCGGTGTTCGACTGCCTGACAGAGGTCGCCGCGGATGGTTCGCTGAAGGGCGAACTGGCCGAGAACTGGGAGGCGTCTTCCGATGCGAAGACCTGGACGTTCAACTTCAGGAAGGGCGTCACCTTCCACAACGGCAAGGATTTCAACGCCGATGACGTGATCGAATCTCTCGCGCTTCATACCGCCGCGGATGCGAAATCGGCGGCGAAACCGATCGTCGAGAACATCGAGGAGATGAAGAAGACCGACACCCACCAGATCCAGTTCACGCTGAAGGCGGGCAACGCGGATTTCCCTTATCTCCTTTCCGACTACCATATCCTTATCTACCCCGCCGGGATGGTCGAGGAAGCGATCTCCAAGGGCATCGGCACCGGCGGCTACAAGGTCGAGAACTTCGAGCCGGGCCAGCGCGCGCTCGTGTCGAAATACGAGAATTACTACAATGACGCGAAGTGCTTTTTCGACAGTGTCGAGCAACTCGCCATCAACGATTCCTCGGCCCGGATGAATGCGCTGATGACCAGCCAAGTGGATGCGATCAGCCGTGTCGATTTCAAGACCGAGTCACTTTTGACGCGCAACCCCGGCCTCGCGCTACTCGAGGTGACGGGCAACATGCACTACACCTTCCCGATGCTGGTGAAGCACGCGCCGTTCGACGATCTGAACGTGAGAAAGGCGCTCAAGCACGCGTTCGACCGGCAGGAGCTCGTCGACAAGATCCTGCAGGGTCACGGCGCGATCGCCAACGACCATCCGATCGGGCCGGCGAACCAGTATTACGCGGCGGATCTGCCGCAGAACGAATACGATCCGGACAAGGCGAAGCACTTCCTGAAGGAAGCCGGGATGGATTCGCTCACCGTCGATCTTTCGGTCTCCAACGCCGCGTTCGTTGGCGCTGTCGACTCCGCCCAGCTTGCGCAGAACAGCGCCGCCGCCTGCGGCATCACCATCAACCTGATCAAGGAGCCGGATGACGGTTACTGGTCGAATGTCTGGCTGAAAAAGCCCTGGTGCGTCAGCTATTGGTCCGGCCGCGCGACAGAGGACTGGATGTTCTCCAGCGTCAACGGGGTCGACGCGCCCTGGAACGAGACCGGCTGGGTCGATGACCGGTTCCAGAAGTTGCTGGTCGAGGCTCGCACGACGCTGGACAGCGACAAGCGGCGCGAGATGTATCGCGAGATGCAGGCGATCGAATCCGCGGATGGCGGCGTGGTGATCCCGATGTACGCCAACACCGTCGACGCGCATTCGGTGAAGCTGGCGCATCCCGAGCAGGTCGGCAATCTCTGGCCGCTCGACAGTGCGCGCATCGCCGAGCGCTGGTGGTACGCCTGATCCCGCCACTGAATTGACGAGCTTTAACCGGGCCCCGCGGGGCCCGGTCCGTTTTTCGGGGCCGAACGACGCCTTGACGCGCGCCCGGTTCGAGGCCAACAGGCGCGATGATCGCACTCTGGATTCCCGTAACCATCGCCGCCGCGTTCTTGCAGAACCTGCGTTCCGCCTTGCAGAAGGCGCTGAAGGGTCGGCTCTCGACCGCCGGCGCGGCCTACGCCCGGTTCTTCTATGCGTGGCCTTTCGCGCTGATCTTCCTCTTCGCTGTTGGAGGGATCGGCGGCTACGAGGCGCCGCAGCCCAATCTCGCGTTCTTTCTCTGGTGCGCGCTTGGCGGGTTGAGCCAGATTCTGTTCACGGTCGTCCTCCTCTGGATGTTCTCGTTTCGGAGCTTCGCGGTCGGCACCACGTTCTCGAAGCTTGAAGTCGTGCTGATCGCAATTCTTGGCGCGGCGCTTCTGGGCGATACGGTCGGGCCGCTCGCCGGGCTCGCCATCGCCATCGGCGCGGCGGGCACGGTGCTGCTTGCGGCGACCGAAGCGCGGCTGACGCTTCGCGGCCTGATCGGCGGGATTTTCGAAAAACCGACGCTGATCGGGCTCCTCTCGGCCGCGCTTCTCGGCGGCTCCGTGGTTTGCTTTCGCGGCGCGGCGCTGGCGCTCGACGGGCCGGATTTCCTCATGGCGGCCGCCTATGCGCTGGTCGTCGCGCTTCTGATGCAGACCGCGATGATGGGTGCCTGGTTTCTCGCCTTCGACCGGCCGGAACTGACGCGCGTCCTGACCGAATGGCGGCGGGCGGCCCCGGTCGGGCTCGTCGGGATGGCCTGCTCGGCCTGCTGGTTCACGGCGTTCACCCTGCAGAACGCCGCTTATGTGCGCGCGCTGGGGCAGATCGAGCTGCTCTTCACCTTCCTCGCCGGGGCGTTGATCTTTCGCGAGCGGGCGCGGGCGACGGAACTCGCGGGCGTCGGGCTGGTCGTCGTCGCGGTCCTGCTCATTCTTTTCGCCGGGCAAGGATGAGGCGGCGCGCCGGGGCTTGACCCCGTCTCCGTTCCCGGCGAGGAGATCGCATGGGCGTCAACATCGCGATCTTCCTCTCTTGTGGCGCGTTCTGGGGCTTCAGCTTCACCTTGATGCGGATCGTGATGCTTGGCGGCGGCCATCCGCTCGCCGTCGCGTTCTGGCATGCGGCGACGGCGAGTGTGCTGGTCTGGGGCGTGCTCTGGCTGAGCGGATGGTTGCCGCGCATCGACGCGCGCTTCATCCGTTTCGCCGCGACTCTCGGCTTTCTCGGTGGTGCGTGCCCGTCGATCCTCCTTTTCTGGGCGGCGCAGAATATCGGAGCGGGGGTCATTTCCGTCTGCATGGCGACGGTTCCGCTGATGCAGATCGGGCTCAGCGCGGCTCTCGGCATTGAGCGGTTCAGCGCGCGACGACTTTTCGGCCTTATTCTCGGGCTCGTGGCGGTCTGGCTGATCGCCGATCCGTCGGGTGGCGCGGCGCCGTGGTTCTGGGTCGTTGTGGCGGCGCTCGGCGGGTTCTCCTATGCGTGCGAGGACAGCTTCATCGCCATGAAACGCCCACATGACTTGAACTCGGCGCAGATCCTCGCCGGGATGATGCTGTTCTACATGATCTACACCGCGCCGGCGCTGCTCTTTGTCGATCCGGCGGTTCTTAGCCTGACGGCGCCGGGGCGGGTCGAGGCGGCGTTCCTCGCCATGGTTCCAGGTTCGCTCCTCGCCTACGGCGCCTTCGTGAACCTGATCTCTCGGGCTGGGCCGGTCTTCGCTTCTCAGGTCGCCTATGTCGTTACCGTCGCTGGCGTCGTCTGCGGCGCAATTATCCTCGGCGAGAGCTACAATGTGGTGTTCTGGTTCGCGCTCGGCTTGATCGTTGTCGGTCTCGCGCTCGGCCTGCCGGGCGGCTGGCGACCGCGCGTCGCGCCGGATGCGACGCCAGGCGGGACCTGATGACTTCCACCGGCGAAAACCCTTTCTCGCGATGGATGCGCCCGAAGACGGGGTGGGCGACCTTTCAGCCCTCAATGCGCGCGGCTTGAGCCCGAGGGCCAATTCACTCCACCATCCGCCGCAGCGTCGTCATTCCACCTGCGTTGGTCCATCGAAACGAAACCGTCTGTAGCGTCGCGCCGGTCGTGTTCGCGCCGCTTCCATATGCGCCAGACCGCATGGCGATCGATTTAGGCCAGGTGCGCCCGGCGGCGACGAGAGGTCAGGATGTCCCGTCGCCTTGCTCCGCCGCGTCCTGCTCGGCTCCGCTTTCGAGCGCAGCGCCGAACGCGCAGAACAGGAACTGGATCGCAAGCGCTCCGAAGCCGATCGGAAGCATCGCGTATGGGAAGACCAGCGGCGTTCCGAACCCTGAGGAGACCCGCTCGCCATATTCCCGTGCTTGATGCGCGAGGATGAAACCTCTCCACGCCATGACGCCGCAGAAGCAGACGCCGACGGTGATGCGGCTCACGCTCCGTCAGAGCGGTTCCGTCGCGACCTGAGAGAAGGTGATGCGGATGTGATCGTCCCGGCGCTGCGCCACCGCCGCCGTCATCGCCGCGATATAGACGATCAGGCTCCAGGCTCCATGAGGTGGCGCCGCGAACAGATACCGCATGATCGCGTCATAGGTGATGGTCACGGCCATGAAGGCGAGCGCCAGCCTCCCGACGAACCCCATCGCCCGGAAGGTCAGTCCGAATGCGGTTTCCGCGGCGCCCATGACTCAGGCGGTCTCGCCGAGCGCGAGAGCGATCGCCTTGCGGCCGGTCTCCTCGCCGACCTGGCTGATCCATTCCTCGACGACCTTGTCGTCGGCGGCGTCCAGCGCGGCGAGATCCTCGTCGGAGGCTTCGATCACCTCGACGCCGGCCTCGTGCACGGTCGGCCAGAACTCGTCATGGTAGATCTTGTCGTTCGCGTAGCTCGCGCCGATCTCGTCGAACCATTTCGCGGCGTCGGCCATCGCCGCCTTCACGTCGTCGGGCCAGCTTCCCCAAGCCTTCGTGGTCACAAAGACGCCGAACCCAAAAGCCGTCACCGGCAGCTTGTAGACATATTTCAGTTGTTCATGAAGGCTCCGCCCGATCACGGTGGAGATGTTGCAGACCGCGGCGTCCACGGTGCCGCGCTGCAGCCCGAGATAGAGCTCCGACGAAGGAATGCGCATCGCGGCGGCGCCCATGTCCTCCATCACGCCCGTCGCCTTGAAGCTGACGACGCGGATCTTCTTGCCTTTGATATCGGCGATGGAGCGGATCGGCGCGGTCTCGGTGGTCCAGACATATTCCGGCCCAGCGCGCCGCCGCCCATGGACAGCATGTAGAGCCCCTGCTTCGCGAGTTCCTCGTTGATCAGGTCGAAGAGCGGGGAGCCCATGGCGAGCCGGTCCGGATGGGCGTGAAGCTCGTTCACCACGCCCGGAATCCCGGTGCTGCCGAGGATCGGCGGGGTGCGCGTGACGTAGCTCATCATGTGGAACATGAACTGGATCGCGCCATCGCGGAGCGCCGGGAACTGCTCGTCGGCCTTCAGCAGCTTGCCGGAATCGCGGAAATCCGCATTCACGGCGTCGCTGGCGTGAAGGCGCTCCACGAAGCCGTTCGAGCCGTAGGAGATTGCGGTGTAGGACGGCGGCGGATAGGTGACCCCGGTGAGCGTCTGGGCGGTGAGCGCGCGGCGCGGCGAATAGAGGTTGAGCCCGACAGGCGGCGTCACCACCGCGACCTCCAGGTTCATCACCAGGATGATCCCGAACCAGAGCGGATCGTAGCCAGGCGCCACGAACAGCGGCAGCAGGATGGGCGTCGTCACCACGATCAGCGAAACCGCGTCCACCAGCATGTCCAGCAGCACCAGCGCGATCATCACCAGAATCAGGAGCGTCCAGCCCGGCAGTTCGGTCGCCACCAGAAGCTGTGTCAGCGTCTCGGGCAGGCGGATGAGATTCAGGTGGTCGCCGAAGATCCGCGCCGAGCCGACGATCAGCAGGATCGCGCCGGATACACGCACGCTCGACGCGAGGATCGCGAAGGTGCGCCGCAGGTCCAGCGAGTAAAAGACCAGCGCGGCGATGAGAAACGCCCCCGCCGCGCCGAAGGCGTGCGCGGCCGCGCCCGACAGCGCCGAATCGAAGTTCGGGAACGCTCCGGGATTGAACCCCGCCGGTCGGCCCCCGGAATTCGACCGGATCGGGCCGAGGTGCGAAGCACACGGGCGATGGCGCGCCCGTGACCCAGGACAACACGCTTGATGTCCTGTCGCGCTGAATGTGGAAAATGCCAAATTTGAATCCTTGGCGTCACCGAAACCCTCGTTTTCAGAGGACGGTGAATGCGATCGGACGGCCTTCGCGAATACAAGGAACGTGGGTCCATCGACATTTTGCGCGGTCATCACTGTTGACGTCGGCTTGAGCGGCGGCGGAAGACGCCCCCGAACGGCCGCGCCGGTGGATCATCGGAATAATCCAGCCGCGCACGAGTCTCATCATATCGTCTCGACTAACGCGACACCTCCTGTCCGGCATGGCCGTCGCGCGCGCTCCCTTTTGCGGGCTGCCCGTCCGAGTCTGGCGGCGCGGTGATGGTCAGAGCGCGAAGAGATGCGGCAAGAACAATGACAGTGTCGGGAACAGGGTCAGCAGCGCAAGCCGCACGATGTCGGCGAGTACGAACGGAAATACGCCCCGGAATATCGTCGCCATGCGGATATCGGGCAGGATCGACCGCAGAACGAAGACGTTCATCCCGATGGGCGGGGTGATCAGGCTGACCTCTGTGACCACCACGACGATGATGCCGAACCAAACGAGATCGTAGCCCAATCCCGCGACGATCGGGTAGATCACCGGCACTGTGAGAAGCACCATGCTCATGGTTTCCAGAACCGCGCCCAGCACGATGTAGAATGCAATGATCACCGCCAGCACCATGGCTGGCGACCATTGCAGGGCCTGCACCGTGTCGCTGAGCGCGCCAGTCACCCCGGAGATGCTGATGAAATTGGAGAAGATCATCGCGCCGATGACCACCGAGAATAGCATCGCGGTGGTTTCGGCGGCGTCGCGCAGCACCGCCCGCAGCAGCGCCATATCGGGTTTCGCACGCAGGATGACGAAGATGAACGCGCCGAAAGCGCCGACGCCCGCCGCCTCCGTGGGCGTGAAGACGCCACCATAGATCCCGCCCATCACCAGGACGAAAAGCACCAGCACCTGCCAGACCCGCAGCAGCGCCCGCAGCCGCGCGCGCGCGTCGCTCGCCTCGCTTTGCGGCCCGAGCGTGGGGTCGATCCGGATCATGACGGCGATCGCCGCGATATAGAGCATGACAGCCAGCAGCCCCGGAATGACGCCCGCCGCGAAGAGCGCCCCGATGCTGGTCTCGGTGAGAAAGCCGTAAATGATAAGGATGACGCTGGGCGGCAGCAGGATGCCCAACGTCCCGCCGGCCGCTACCGACCCGGCCGCCAACGTGTCAGCATAGCCGTATTCGCGCATCGACGGGATCGCCACCTTGGACATGGTCGCGGCCGTCGCCAGCGAAGAGCCGCAAATCGCGCTGAACCCGCCACAGGCGACGATGGTGGCCATCGCCAACCCGCCGCGCCGGTGGCCGAGAAATGCGTGGGAGGCGGCGTAAAGTTCCCGCGACAGGCCGGCGCGCGTCACGAAACTTCCCATCAGCACGAAGAGCGGGATGACCGAAAGCGTATAGGACATGCCGCTTTCATGAGTGACCGACGCGATCATCGACAGCGCCGCCGAGGTGGAGGTCAGGTGGGCGAACCCGAAGAACCCGACCAGCGCCAGCGAGAATGCGATGGGAAGGCGCAGAAACGACAGCCCCAACATCGCCGCGACGCCCCAGAACGCCTCAATCATATTGCAGAGCTCCCTCGGGGGCGTGTTGGGAACGGTCGCCGCGCTTCGCGGCGCGCCTGAACAGCATGAGGCCGCGCAGCGCGAACATTGGCGTGGCGACGGCGCAGCCGAGCGCGATAACCGCCGCGGTCGGCCAGACCGGATAGCCCAGCACCGCGCTGGTCTCGCCATAGCCGTGGAGTTGAACCGCCCGCTCGATCATGCGCCAGGCGAGAAACCCGCACATCGCCGCGCAAACCAGTTGGGCGAGCGCATCCAGGAACAGCCGCGCGCGCTTCGGAAGCATCATCTCGGTCAGATCCACGGTGATGTGGCGGCCCCTTGCCGCAACCAGGGGAAACGCCGCGAAGATCGTGATCGCCATCAGCGCTTCGGTCAGCTCCAGCGCCGCGCCGATCGGCCGGTTGAAGAGATATCGGCTCACGACATCGGCGGTCGTCAGACACATCATCGTAAACAGCATCAATCCGACGAGCGAGCCTGCGAGCGCATCGAGCGCCCGCAGGATTCTTTCCAGTCCGGGCGTCATTCAGTCGCCGGATATGACTGGATGAGTTGGCGATACTCCTCCAGCGCCACCGCGCCGTCGACGCCCTTCTTCCCGGCCTCCTCGATCCAGGCCTCCTCGAGCGGCGCGGTCGCCGCGCGCACTTCTGCCACCAGCGCGTCCGACGCCTGTTCGATGACGCCGCCCTGAGAGACATAGACCTCGCGCGCCTTCGCTGTGGACACGTCCCACGCCCGCCCGGCCCGCCGCGAGAATTCCACGCCCGAGACCGACATGATCGCGTCCCGGTCCACCTCGGACAGGCTGTCGAACAGCTCCCGGTTCATGCCCATCATGAAGCTGGTGTTGTAGAGCCCTCCAGGGAATTCGAGCGCGTAAGGCACGAACGGCTCCAGCCGGAAGGTCTCGACCGAGCTGATCGGAAAGAGAATGCCGTCGACCACGCCATTCGACAGCAATTCATAGGATTCCGGGGCGGATTTGAGCACTGCGGTCATATCCAGCGCAGTCGCGACCTCGTTGACCATGCCGCCGCCGACTCGAAACTTCACCCCTTTCAGATCTCCGACGCTTTCGACCGGGCCTTCCTTGATGAACAACATGCCGGGACCATGCACGAACAGCCCCAGGAGCTTCACGCCGCGATGCTCGTCCGCCTCGGCGAAATACTTCTCATGGACTTGCCAGTAGGCGGCCGAGATCGCCTCGGCGCTGTCGCCGGAAAACGGCAATTCGGCCATCTTGGTCAGAGTGAAACGCCCCGGCGTGTACCCGTGTACGGTGAAGACGGCGCCCGCGACGCCATCGCGCACGAGGTCGATATGTTGTGGCGCGCCGCCCAGCGGCTTGGGCAGCAGTTTGATCGCGACGCGGCCCTCGGTGACGCGTTCGACCTCTTCCACCCAAGGTGCGATCATCTCGGCGTAGATCGGGTGCGTCGGCGGCACGAAGATTGAAAAGTTCACTGTCGTGACGTCGCCCGCCTGCGCGGCGGGGGCCAGCGCCATCAAAAGCGCAGCGGCCGCTCCCCTCGTCCGGGACATTCTCATTTTAGTCCTCCCTACTGATGGCGCCGGCTTCGCTTCGGCGGTCCAGTTCGTCCGAAATTCCCCTGTCAGGTTCGTATTCCTCTCCCCCCGCCGCCTGACGCAGCGGAGGCGTGTGCGCGACGTCAGATATCCAGCACCAGCCGGCCGCTCAACGCGCGTGAGACGCAGACCATCATCGTGTCGTTCCTGGCGCGCTCTTCATCCGACAGCACGAAATCCCGGTGATCGGGCGCCCCCTCCAGCACGGTCGTGGCGCAGGTTCCGCAGGCGCCTTCCCGGCAGGAGAATGGATGCGCGACCCCCGCAGCCTCGATAGCTTCGAGGATGCTCCGCCCTGGGGGCACGGTGAGCGTGACGCCGGAGCGCCGCAGATCGACCGTCAACTCGGTGTCGTCGGCGGTGATGGCCGGATCCTGTTCGGGGGCGGTGAACCATTCGAAATGGACGCTTCCCGCCGGTCGGTCTCGCGTGACGTTGGTGACCGCGACCATCAAAGGCTCGGGGCCGCAGCAATAGACCTGCTCGCCCGGCGCCAACCCGGCCAGCGCTTTGCCGACGTCCAGGACATGGCCCGCCTCATCGTCGAAATGAAATTGCACGTTGTCGGCGCCGACGGCGCAGAGATCCTCGTAGAACGCGGCGCGCTGGCGCGACCGCGCGGCGTAGATCAGCCGCCAGGGCCGATCGTTCCGGCGACACCAGCGTATCATCGACATGATCGGCGTGATCCCGATGCCGCCGGCGACGAAGCAATACGCGTCCGCTTCCGGGTCGAGCCGGAAGGTGTTGCGCACGGCGTTGACTTGCACCTGCGTCCCCTCGCGGAACTGCGAGTGGATATGGTCCGACCCGCCGCGGCTGGAAGCGGCGCGGCCGACTGCGATCATGTAGAGATCCGGGTTCTCACAATCGTTGATCAGCGAATAGTGCCGGAGCAAGCCGCCGGGCAGGGCGAGTTCGATATGCCCGCCCGGCGCGCAGGACGGCAGCGCGCCGCCGTCCGCTGCCGCCAGCGTGAAGGTCATCGCGTCGCGCGCCTCTGCGCCAACCGACTCTACGACCACCTGCAAAGGCGGCTCGGCGTGACCGTTCTCCATCCCTGTCCTCGCCCTGCTCAGAGAACGGCTTCGCGGCCGGTCTTGCGCGGACCGGCGGGAGCGGGTCCGGAGGCGGAGGGCGCCTTGGCCATCGCGGCCTGCTCCGCGTTGATCATCTTGTCGAGCGTCCAGCGAAAATGCGAAAGTGGCGCGTCGGCCCCGATCGCCTTCAACTCGAACTCCGGGTCGGCGTCGAGCAGCTTCTGTTGCGCCTCGATGATGTGCTTGTCCTCCATGAACCCCTCGATCAGACTGTCATGCAGCGATCGCGAGATGTTGTGGTCGCCGTCTTCAAAGTCGTTCAGATAGACATGGAAGAAGTGCGTCGTCCGCTCGGTCTCGGGGGTCATGAACTGGCAGTTGCGATACTGGCGCGCGCCTTCCAGATTTCCCTTTTCGGCCCCGCTGCCCGCCGGCGCGAAAGTGGTTTCCAGCGAGAAGATTCCGGGAATGCGCATATGGCCCACATTGCGCCTGTCTACATTGTCGTTCTTGTTCGGAATGACCTTGCGGTGATAGGGGGGCGGAGGGGCGTTCATGTTCCAGCGCTCGACGCGGAACCCGTCCTCCAGCCGCTCGACCGCGACAGGCTTCGTCTTGAAGGCGTATTCCTCGGATCCGCCCAGGGTGTTGGTGTGGACGAAGGCGAGATGCGCGAAATCGCTCAGATTGTCGATGATCAGAAGATAGTTGGCGTCGTAGTGCAGATAGGCCGGGATGCCTTTCCACTGTGGTTCCACCATATAGGGCAGATCGACGATCAGATCGGGGTCAGCGGCGGCCGGGTCGCCGGTCCAGACCCAGATCAGGCCGTATTTTTCATGCACTGGAAAGCTGCGGACGACCAGACTTGGCGGAATCTTGTCCTGGCCGGGGATCTGGATGCACTTGCCCGAGGGCGCGAACAGCAGCCCGTGATACATGCAGCGCACGTCGTCGCCTTCGCAACGACCCATCGACAGCGGCGCGCCGCGATGGCAACAACGATCGTCGAGCGCGACGACCTTGCCGCTTTCACCGCGGTAGAACAGGATCTTGTCGCCTAGGATCCGGCGCGACAGCATCGCGCCGTCGATCAGTTCGTAGTTCCACGCCGCCACGTACCAGCAGTTTCTCAGAAACATCGCATCCTCGTCGATTTCGGGCGCCGCCCCGACCGGGCGGTGCGCACGCATGTCTTCGATACGGGACGAATGAACAGCCGGGCGGCGCGGAAATACAGTTTGAACTCTGGAATATATGTTCGGATAACTGGACAATGCGCTATGACGACCTGAGAGCTTTCCATCACGTCGCGATCCAGGGCAGCTTTACGGGCGCGGCCCGCGTCCTGCGGCGCCCGAAATCCAGTGTCAGCGCGGCTGTGGCCAGGCTGGAGGCGACCCTGGGCCTGCGCCTTCTGGAGCGCACTACGCGCCGCATTCGCCTGACCGAGGCGGGCGGCGAGCTGCACCATCAGTGCGCGGAGCATGTGGATGCGCTGAACGAGGTGCTACTGTCGATTCAGAGCCGCAGCCGCGGAATTTCCGGGACTTTGCGCCTGGCGGCGCCTTACGAGTTTGGCGCGCATCACCTCGCGGCCACGGCGGCGAGACTGATGTCGCTGCATCCCGAACTGCAGATTGTCCTCGACGTCGAACATCGGCCGGTCGATCTTTTCGACCGGAATTATGACATCGTCTTCTCGATGACGGACCGGGAGCTTTCGGCGTCGTCGGTGGTGGCCAAGCGGGTTTTCACGCTTGAACGCGGCGTTTTCGCGGCCCCGTCGTTACTGCGGGGCGGAGCCGCCCCGTGCTCACCCGATGCGTTGGCGGGGTTGCCGCTGCTTTGCGGCGTGAACGAAGAACACTGGTCCTTTATCGCGCCGGAGCCGGAGGCCGAGCGGATTCGCATGAAGATCGCAGCGCCGCGCCTGGTCAGCCCGAACGCCGGCGTACGCAAGCTGGCCGCGCTTGCTGGCGTCGGCGTCGTCCGGATCACCAAGACATTCTGCGCATCGGAATTGAAGTCTGGCGAATTGATCCAGTTGCTTGCGGATCATACCTGCCAGCCGCTGACGGTCTACGCCCTCATGCCCGCGCGGCGCCTGACGCTGCCGAGGGTCCGCCTATTCCTCAACACGCTTGCGGCGATCGAATCGGCTTGAGCGCGAAGCCCCTCCTGCGCGCGCGGCATGGAGAGAATCTTCGGCTTGCCCGGACGATGGCGAAGCAGGTTCCCGGGCGTCTCATCGCTCCTCGTCGCGCCCTCGGAGCCGAGCGAACCGGATTGCACCTTCCACGCCAAGCTCCGGTGGGAACGTCCCGACGCGGGATTGGAGCCCACGCATGGCAATCGCGAGTTTCGCGCCCCCCGCCACGAAGTCATGAACCCATCTCTGTCGAGCGGAGGTCGGCCGATCCTCACTGCCGAGACGCGACGCCGAAGGCGCTCTTCATGGTTTCCGTCGTCGTGGGACGCCGCTCGAAATGTCCGGCCCCCGGCGCCGAAATCCTAGGACACGGCGTTCTTTTCGGGGGGGCAAGCAACTCGACTGGCTGATCTGCTTGGTAAGGCGGCGTGGCGGGGGCAGACCGCTTGCACGGTCGAAAGCGCCGTCTTCGGCAAATGGACGGCCGATGAGGCGATCTATGCTCGCGGGATCACAGCGGCGCCCTAACGGGTCCAGCGGCTCAGCCGCATTTCGAATGGCCGCAGGCAGGGCAGGTCATGCAGCCCTCGATCATCCGCATTCCGCGCTGTCCGCAGGCGGGGCAGGCAGGGCCGGCGGGGGCGGCGGGGGCGGCGCCGATCGCGAGTCGTTCCGCCTCCGGGTCGGATTTCAGCCCCAGGCCCTCGCCGGCGATGAAGCCGGTCTCGATCAGGTGGCGTTCGATCACCTCGCCGATGGCGGCGAGGATCGACGGCACATAACGGCCCTGCATCCACGCTCCGCCGCGCGGGTCGAACACCGCCTTCAGCTCCTCGACGACGAAACTCACATCGCCGCCGCGCCGGAACACGGCGGAGATCATCCGCGTCAGCGCCACGGTCCAGGCGAAATGCTCCATGTTCTTCGAGTTGATGAAGACCTCGAAGGGCCGGCGGCGCCCGCCGATCACCACGTCGTTGATGGTGATGTAGATGGCGTGCTCGCTCTCCGGCCATTTCAGCTTGTAGGTTTCGCCATCGAGGCTTTCCGGACGGTCGAGCGGTTTCGACATGTAGACGACCTCGCCGGAAGCGCCAGGCGACCCATCTTCCGGCGCGGATTTAACGCGCAGAACCGGCTCGGCCCCGAAAGTCAGCCAAGTTGCATCAGCATCCAGTTTGCGCGCGATCTGCTCCACCAATCGAAGATTCGTGGGTTTGAATTCGCGTTCCAATCTGGACACGTGCCCCTGCGAAACACCCACTTCTTCGGCCAGTTCCGCCTGCGTCATGCTGGCGTTCTCGCGAGCGGCTTTGAGACGGTCTCCGAAAGTTTCCTCTGTCTGAGCAACGCTCAGGACCGACCCCGTCACCTCGTTTGGCCGATAGGTGGTGCAGCCCTTGCAGCCGGTCTCATAAGCCAGCCGGTAAACCTCCTTGAACGCCTCGAAGGAGATGTCGGCCGGGCAGTTGATGGTTTTCGAGATCGAACTTTCGACATGCGCCTGCGCCGCCGCCTGCATCCGCACATGATCCTCGGGCGAGAGGTCCTGCGCGGTGACGAACCAGTCGGGCAGGGGGATGTCGCCCTTCTTCTCGCGCCAGAGGCGGACGGCGTAATCCTCCACTTCCTCCTCGGTGCGCCCGCCATCGGGCTGCAGGACCTTGCGGGTGTAGGAATGCGCGAAGACCGGCTCGATGCCGGAGGAGACGTTGCCGGCGAGAAGGGAGATCGTGCCGGTCGGCGCGATCGAGGTGAGAAGCGCGTTCCTGATGCCATGCGCCGCGATTTCGGCGCGCACATCCGCGTCCAGCGCGGCGACGGTTTCGGTGGCGAGATAGGCGTCCTTGTCGCAAAGCGGGAAGGGGCCTTTCTCCTTCGCCAGCCGGGTGGAGGCGAGGTAAGCCTCCCGCTGCACCAGCTTCAGCCAGCGCCTTGTCGCCTCGGCCGCCTCCGCCGAGCCGTAGCGCAGTCCGGTCATCGCCAGCGCATTGGCGAGCCCGGTGACGCCGAGGCCGATCCTGCGCTTCGCCGCCGCCTCCCGCGCCTGCGCCTCCAGCGGAAAGCGCGAGACGTCGACGACATTGTCCATCATCCGGACGGCCGTGGCGACCAGCCCCGCGAGCGCCGCCTCGTCGAGGGCGGCGTCCTCTTCAAACGGGCGCCTGACCAGCGTTGCGAGATTGATCGAGCCGAGAAGACAGGCGCCATAGGGCGGCAGCGGCTGCTCGCCGCAGGGGTTGGTGGCGCTGATCGTCTCGACATAGTTCAGCGGGTTCAGCCGGTTGATCCGGTCGATGAAGATTACGCCCGGCTCGGCTACATCGTAGGTCGCGCGCATGATCCGGTTCCAGAGGTCGCGGGCCGGAACGGTCCGGGATACCTTGCCGCCGAACTGCAACTCCCACGGCCCGTCCGCCTTAACCGCCTCCATGAACGCGTCGGAGGCGAGGACAGAAAGGTTGAACATGCGGAGGCGGGCGGCGTCCCGCTTCGCGTCCACGAACGCCTCGATATCCGGATGGTCGCAGCGCATCACCGCCATCATCGCGCCGCGCCGCGAGCCGGCCGACATGATCGTGCGGCACATCGAATCCCAGACATCCATGAAGGAGAGGGGGCCGGAAGCGTCGGCGCCGACGCCCTTCACCGGCGCGCCCTTGGGGCGCAATGTCGAGAAATCGTAACCGATGCCGCCGCCCTGCTGCATGGTCAGCGCGGCTTCCTTCAGCGCATCGAAAATCCCCGCCATTGTGTCGGGGATCGCGCCCATCACGAAACAGTTGAAGAGCGTGACATCCCGCGCCGCGCCGGCCCCGGCCATGATCCTTCCGGCGGGCAGGAAGCGAAAGCCCTGAAGCGCCTCGTAAAAGACCGGCTCCCACGCCGCCGGCTCGACTTCCGGCGCGGCGAGGGCGCGCGCGACGCGCGTCCAACTGTCCTCGATCGTCGCGTCGATCGCGCTTCCGTCCGGCGCCTTAAGTCGGTATTTCATGTCCCATATCTGTTCGGCGATGGGGGCGGCGAAGACGCTCATCCGTGCTATCTCCTGTCGTGAGCCGGGCCCGACCACGCTGGATTCGGGGCCGAACATTATATGAACAAGATGCGGGGCGGACAAGCGCGAGCATGAGTTTGAACCTTCTGAAATTATGCGTCGGCGCGGAATCGCTGGAGGATCTCGCCACCTGGCAGGCCGGGCGGCCGGATCGGTGGGGGGGAACCGCGCATGTCACGCGGATGCGCCCGAGACGCGCGGAAGAGGTTCTTGCGGGCGGCTCTCTCTACTGGGTCATCAAGGGTTCGATCACCTGCCGGCAGAGGATCATAGCGCTGGAGGAGGTCATAGGGGATGACGGTATACCCCGCTGCGCCATCGTGATGGACCGGCGGATCATCCGCACCCGCCCCGCGCCGCGCCGCCCATTCCAGGGTTGGCGCTATCTCACTACGGAGGACGCGCCGGCGGATGAGAACGCCAGCGAAGGCGACGAGCCTCTGCCGGAGGAATTGCGCCGGGCGCTGGCGGATATCGGGGTGTTCTGAAGGGGGCGAACGGGGCGTCCAAAACGGTTTCCCGGCCTTGAGCCGGGGGCCCGCCCATATGCGAGCGGCCGGTCGAGACCCCGGCGCAGGGTCGGGAAACCGTCCGCGTCGCTCAGGCCGCTGACTTCTTCGCTTTGCCGCCCGCCAGTTTCGCGAGATCGCGGGCGATCGCGAAGGCGCCCTTCACCCGCGTCCCGTCATCCTTCCAGTCGCGACGAACGACAAGTTTGTTGTCGCGGATCTTTGCGCGGCCGCGCTCATCCTCGATGAATTTAACCAGACCGGCCGGATACTCGCACCGGTCGCCGCGGAACTGGATCACCGCGCCGCGCTCGCCGGTGTCGAGCTTTTCGATCCCGGCGCGGCGGCACATGGTCTTGATCCGGACGATACGGAGCAGAGTTTCCACTTCCTCGGGCGGCTTGCCGAAGCGGTCGTGAAGCTCCGCCGCGAATCCTTCGAGATCGGTCCGCGTCTCCAGCCCGGAAAGCCGCCGATAGAGCCCGAGCCGCAGGTCGAGATCGGCCACGTAATCCTCCGGTATCAGCACCGCGACGCCGAGGCTGATCTTCGGTGACCACGTCTCCTCCATATCGGTGAGACCATCCATCTGCCCCGTGCGGAGCTTGGCGATCGTCTCCTCCAGCATCTCCTGATAAAGTTCATATCCGACCTCGCGGATATGGCCGGACTGTTCCTCGCCGAGCAGGTTCCCCGCGCCGCGAATGTCCATGTCGTGGCTCGCCAGCGTGAACCCTGCGCCGAGACTGTCGAGACTTGAGAGCACCTTCAACCGCTTTTCCGCCGCCGGGGTCAGCGGTTTCCTCGGCTCGGTGGTGAAATAGGCGTAGGCGCGGACCTTTGAGCGTCCGACCCGTCCCCTGATCTGGTAAAGCTGGGCGAGGCCGAACATGTCCGCCCGATGCACGATCAGCGTGTTGGCGGCCGGAATGTCGAGGCCGCTCTCGACAATGGTGGTCGAGAGCAGGACATCGTACTCGCCATCATAGAAAGCGTTCATCCGCTGGTCCAGATCGCCAGCCGACATCTGGCCGTGGCAGGTGATGAAACTGATCTCCGGAACTTCCTCCCGCAGGAACGCCTCCTGCTCGGCGAGGTCGGAAATCCGCGGCACGACGAAAAAGCACTGTCCGCCGCGATAGCGTTCGCGCAGCAGCGCTTCGCGCACCGTCACCGCGTCGAACGGCGCGACATAGGTGCGCACCGCCAGCCGATCGACCGGCGGCGTCGCGATCAGCGAGAGTTCGCGGACCCCCGACATCGACATCTGCAGGGTGCGGGGGATCGGCGTCGCGGTCATCGTCAACACATGAACGTCGGAACGGAGCCGTTTCAGCCGCTCCTTGTGCGCGACGCCGAAATGCTGTTCCTCGTCGATGATCAACAGGCCGAGATTGCGGAACCTGATCCCCTTCGCCAGCAGCGCATGCGTGCCGATGACGATATCGACAGTGCCATCCGCAAGGCCCTCGCGCGTCGCCTCCGCCTCCTTCGCGCCGACGAAACGCGAAAGCTGCCGCACCTTCAGCGGGGTGCCCTTGAAGCGTTCGGCGAACCCCTTGGCGTGCTGGCGGGCGAGCAGGGTGGTCGGGCAGATCAGCGCCACCTGCGCGCCCGACATCGCCGCGACGAAAGCGGCGCGGAGCGCGACCTCGGTCTTGCCGAAGCCGACATCGCCGCAGATCAACCGGTCCATCGGCCGCCCGGCGGCCAGATCCTCCAGCACGTCCTCGATGGCGTGAAGCTGGTCGTCCGTCTCCGAATAGGGGAAGCGGGCGCAAAATTCGTCCCACATCATGTCGGGCGGGGTCAGCTGCGGCGCTTCGCGCAGCATCCGTTCGGCGGCGACGCGGATCAGCTTCTCCGCCATGTCGCGGATGCGCTCTTTCAGCTTCGCCTTCTTCGCCTGCCATGCGCCGCCGCCAAGCTTGTCGAGCAGCCCTTCGGCATGGCCGTAGCGCGACAGAAGCTCGATATTCTCGACCGGAAGATAGAGCCGGTCGCCACCGGAATATTCCAGCTCGAGGCACTCATGCGGCGCCCCGAGCGCCTCGACCGTCTTCATGCCGGTGTAGCGGCCGACGCCATGTTCGACATGAACGACGAGATCGCCCTGTGCCAGCGTCCCGGCCTCGGCGATGAAATTCTCCGCCTTGCGCTTGCGCGCCTTGCGGATCAGGCGTTCGCCGAGAATGTCCTGCTCGGCGATGACCGTCACGTCGCCATAGGTGAAACCGGCCTCCAACGGCCACGTCGCGAGGCGGAGCGCGCCTTTCGGGGCTTTCTCGACTTCGGACCAGCGGCTCGCCGTCGCGGCGCCGTCGAGCCCCTGATCGGCGAGCATCCCGGCCATGCGCTCGCGCGCGCCTTCCGACCACGCGGCGATTACGACGCGGCCCTTGGCGCGGCGATCACGGATATGATCGGCGAGCGCGTCGAAGAGCTTTGCGTCCTCGCGCTGGCGCTCGGCGGCGAAGTTGCGGCCCATCCGGGCGCCGAGATCGATGACGCCCGGCCCCGGCGGCTGCGCATGGGGCGAAAGCCGGCGGACCGGGCGACCCTTCAGACGCTTCTCGAACTCGTCGGGCGAGAGATAGAGGCTGGCCGGAGGCGGCGCCTTGTAGACGCTCTGCCCCATTCCCCGGTCTTTCGCCGCCGCGGCGCGGGCGTCGTAATGCTCTTCGATCTGCGTCCAGCGGGCGGCGGCGGCGTCATCGGTGAGATGTTCGAGAGAGACCGGCGCGCCGGGGAGATAGTCGAAGATCGTCTCCATCCGGTCGTGAAAGAGCGGCGCCCAATGCTCCATTCCCTGATGCTTGCGTCCAGCGCTCACCGCCTCGTAGAGCGGGTCGTCCAGCCCGGCGGCGCCGAACATCTCACGGTAATTGCGCCGGAAGCGGGCGATGGACTCGGGGTCGAGCGGCGCCTCGGTCGCGGGTGCGAGCTCGACGCGCTCGACGCGCTCCAGGGTGCGTTGGCTTTCCACGTCGAAGCGCCGCGCGCCGTCCAGCACGTCGCCGAAAAAGTCGAGCCGGACCGGGGTTTCCGCGCCGGGCGGGAAGATATCGACAATGCCGCCCCGCAGCGCGAAATCGCCCGGCTCGGCGACTGTCGAGGCGCGGTTGAATCCGGCCCGGACGAGATGCTCGGTCAACCCGTCGAGATCGACCCGCTGGCCGACGATCGCGGACCAGTTCCCGCCGCTCACGTCGGCGCGGGCGGGAGTGCGGAGCGTCACGGCGTTGACCGTGGCGAGGATGATCGCCGGCGCATCCAGCCCGTCGGCGAGCGCGGCGAGCGTCGCCATGCGCTGCGCGGTGATCTCCGCGTTCGGGGAGATGCGGTCATAGGGCGTGCAGTCCCAGGCCGGGAACCGCAGCATCGGAAGTTCAGGCGCGAAAAACCCGAGCGCGTCCGCCATCGAGGCCGCACGACGGTCGTCGCGCGCGATATGCAGCACCGGGGCGCCATGGTCGCGCGCGAGATCGGCGACGACCTTGCCGTCGAACCCTTCCGGCGCGCCGCCGACGCGGAGGTCGGAAACGGTGAGCGCGGCGTCTTTCATCGGGCGTAGCTCCGGCAATGGAAACATCCCCCGGCCGCGTGGCCGGAGGGTATCGGATCGCGTCTCACTTAGAGGGCTGCGGCGCTTCCCTCAAGCCTCGGGGTCCGCGAAAAAGCGCCACGGTCCACTCCGACGCCTGTCTCGCGCAGGCGCCTCGCTCTCCGGGCGTGGGGCGCATTGACACGGCGAGGACAGGCTCCACGTTCCTAGTGTGGAACTGAAGCCGCGTGTCATCCGCGCCGTGATCGGCGGATGTGAGGGCGACGCAGGGTGAGAAAGCGATGGTGCGGGCGATGAGCATTCCCAAGAACACGATCTGCCTCTGGTACGACAAGGACGCCGAAGCCGCGGCCAATTTCTACGCCGAAACCTTTCCGGAGAGTTCGGTCGGCGCCGTCCAGCGCGCGCCCGGCGATTTCTCCTCTGGCAAGGCCGGCGACGTGCTGACGGTCAACTTCACCGTTATCGGCATCCCCTGTCTCGGACTCAACGGCGGGCCGGCCTTCTCGCACAACGAGGCCTTTTCGTTCCAGATCGCGACCGACGATCAGGCGGAGACCGACCACTACTGGAACGCAATCATTCGAAACGGCGGTCGGGAAAGCGCCTGCGGCTGGTGCAAGGACAGGTGGGGCCTCAACTGGCAGATCACGCCGCGCGCTCTGACCGAGGCGATGGCCGCCGGCGGCGAGGAGGCGAAGCGCGCGTTCAGCGCGATGATGGGCATGCGCAAGATCGACGTCGCCGCGATCGAGGCGGCGCGCCGCGGCTGAGAGGTTTCGCCGCGGACCCCGAGACGGATCGCCGAAACCTTGGCGCGGGGCCGGGGCGCTCGCCCGTGAGAGGCGCGTCGCGGGCCCCCGAAAATACCCGCCGCCGCGACCTTATCGCGATCGCATTTTCGGATTGCCTTATAGGTTCAATATCTTGATCCCCTTATCGTGTGCGATAATCCTTTTTCGCCGCGATGCGCGTCTTTCCCCGCCGCCGGGCGAATCCCGGCGCGCGGGCCGCAATCTTGATGCGCTCCCGCCGCCATGCGATGACCGTCGCGACAGGTCCGCAACGATGGGAAGTCCCGCCATGCCCGAGAGCGTCGTCGCTCCATTTCCGTTCTCCCGCCCGCGCCGCACCCGGCAAGCGCCGTGGATCCGCGACTTGGCGCGAGAGAACAGCGTCGGGACCGGCGATCTGATCTGGCCGATCTTCATTCGCGAGGGGGCGGATGTGGAGGAGCCGATCTCCTCGATGCCTGGCGTCAACCGCTTGAGCGTCGATCGCGCGGCGATTGCGGCGGAGCGGGCGGCGGATCTCGGCATTCCGTGCGTCGCCCTCTTCCCGAACACCCCGAGGGAGCGGCTTTCCGAGGATTGCGAGGAAGCCTGGAACCCGGACAATCTGGTCAACACCGCCACACGGGCGATCAAGCGCATGGTTCCGGAGATCGGCGTCATGCTCGACGTGGCGCTCGATCCCTATTCCATCCATGGTCATGACGGCATCCTCCGGGGCGACGAGATCGTCAACGACGAGACGCTGGTGGCGCTGGAGAAACAGGCGCTGGCGCAAGCCGAGGCCGGGGCGGACATTCTCGGCCCCTCCGACATGATGGACGGACGGATCGGCGTCATCCGCCAGGCGCTGGAGAGCAACGATTTCCCGAACACGATCATCATGTCCTACGCGGCGAAATACGCCTCGGCCTTCTATGGCCCGTTCCGCGACGCGGTCGGCGCCTCCGGCCAGCTGAAGGGCGACAAGAAGACCTATCAGATGGACCCGGCGAATGGCGACGAGGCGCTGCGCGAGGTGGCGATCGACCTCTCCGAAGGCGCGGACATGGTGATGGTGAAGCCGGGCATGCCCTATCTCGACGTTTGCCGGAGGGTGAAGGAGAGGTTCGGCGCGCCGACTTACGCCTATCAGGTCTCGGGCGAATACGCGATGCTGGCCGGGGCCTGCGACAATGGCTGGCTTGACCGCGACCGCGCCGTCGCAGAGAGCCTGATCGCCTTCAAGCGCGCGGGCTGCGACGGGGTGCTGACCTATTTCGCCATGGAGTTCGCCGAGAAGATGGCGACGGAATAGGCCTTGCCGGCGGAGCCCGCCCGCCCCAGATCGTCAGGCATGAAACATGCGCTGATCGCTCTCGCCCTCCTCGCCACGCCGGCTTCGGCGCAGGTTTTCGAGACCTCGGCCGGGCCGGTGCGGGTCGAGCCGATGGTCGAGGGGCTGGACCACCCCTGGAGCTTTGCGTTCCTGCCGGATTTCGAGACGACCGGCGCCATGCTGATCACCGAGCGGCCGGGCGCGCTGCGGCTTTATCAGGATGGCGCGCTCTCCAACCCGCTTGACGGCGCGCCGGGAGTGGCGGCGCGCGGGCAGGGCGGGCTGCTCGATGTCGCGCTCGCGCGGGATTTCGCCAAAAGCGGCGAGATCTATCTTTCCTACGCCGCGTCCGACGGGCTGTTCTCCGCCCGGACCGAGGTGGCGCGGGCGCGACTGGTTCGCGATCGCGCGCCGCGGTTGGAGGCGCTGAAGGTGATCTTCCGGCAGCAACCATCGAAATCGACCACGCGCCATTTCGGCTCGCGCATCGTCGTCGCGCCGGACGGTTCGCTCTTCGTCACCTTTGGCGAGCGCGGCGAGGGCGCGGCGGCGCAGGATCTCGGAACCCATCAGGGCAAGGTTGTGCGGATCACGCGCGACGGCGCGCCTTGGCCCGGAAACCCGTTCTTCGGCCGCGACGGCGCATTGCCGGAAATCTGGTCCTACGGCCATCGCAACCCGCAGGGCGCCGCGCTGGACGCCGCCGGCGCGCTCTGGGTGGTGGAGCACGGGGCGCGGGGCGGCGACGAGATCAATCGGCCGGACCCCGGCGCCAATTACGGCTGGCCTGAGATCAGCTACGGCCGTCATTACTCTGGCGAAAAGATCGGGCGAGGAACGGCGGCGGCGGGGATGGAGCAGCCCGCGTATTACTGGGACCCGTCGATCGCCCCTTCCGGCCTGGCGATCTATCAGGGCGACCTTTTTCCGGCGTGGCGCGGCGATTTCCTCGTCGGCGCGCTGAAATTCAGGCTGCTCTCGCGTCTCGGCATGGAGGGCGGACGGCTCAGAGAAGAGGAGCGGCTTTTCGCCGGCGCTTTCGGGCGCATCCGCGACGTTCGCGAAGCGCCCGATGGCGCGATCTGGTTCGCGACCGACGAAGACCCGGGCGCGATCTGGCGCATGACGCCGGCGGAATAAGCCCGCGCCCCCTTGGCTTCCCCCCCTCGCCGCGACGTGCTATCGCCGACGCCGACCAAGGGGAACAGGGAAACGTGGGCCATGGCATCGATCGCCGAACTCATCGCCGCTGACATTCTGGAGGGCCGACGCTTCCGGCCGCTTGACGAGTCGGACGCGCCGCCCGAAGCGGGCTACGCCGTCCAGTTCGACGCCGCGCCGATTCTGGCGGCGGCGAAGGGCGGAGTCGCCGGCCGCAAGATCGCCTGGAACAAGCCCGAATTGATGGAGAAATTCGGCATGAAGGCGCCCGGTGCCGCTCATGTCTTTTGCGACGATCTCTGTCGCGGCGACGCCAACCTGAAGCTGGCGGATTACATGAGCTTCATGATGGAGCCGGAAATCGCCGCGGTTCTCGCGGTCGACCTCGCCCCGCGCGCCGGCGGCTGGGACCGGGAGAGCGCGGCGGACGCCGTTTCGCATTTCACCGTCGCGTTCGAATTGCTGGACCGGCGCGAGTCGACGAGCGCGCACGCCGCCTCGATCCTCGCCAACAATGTTTTCAACGCCGGGCTCTGCTACGACACCGAGAATGGCGTGAAGCCGCGCGATCTCGATCCCGCGAAGCTGAGGACCGTGGTCGAGCATGACGATCAGGAGATCCTGAACGCCGTCGGCGCCGCGCCCCAGCATCCGCTCGACGCGGTCGCGTTTCTCGCCAATCATTTCAACGCTCACGGCGTGACGCCGAAGGCGGGTGAGGTTCTGCTCTGCGGCGCGCATATGCCGCTCTATCCGGTCGAGCATCCGGGGCGGCTGACGATGCGGATCGAGGGTGTCGGCGAGGTCGCCTTCAAGCTCGGCTGAGACGGCCGCTCGAACGGTTGATACTCGTTTGCGGGCCGGACGGTTTTCTATAGTCTCCGGAAACGCATGAAGCGCGCAACTGGAGGCGCCCGCTGGTCGAGATCGTTGACGCGGAGAGGGATCCTGTCGAACACCGTTAGGCTCGGGCGCGCCGCCACCGGCGGCTTTTCGTTCCTGTTCTTGTGGTGCTCGCCATCGCCGCCGCGGCGGTCGGCAGCTCCTGGTTCGCCTATGTCGAGAACCAGAGGGGCGCCCGCGAAATCGCGCGCAACTATGTCGACGCGGTCGATACGCGAATCCGCGAGAGGGTCGACGGTTACTTCGCCCCGGCGCAGAAGGTCACGGAGATCATCGCCGCGTCGATGGGTAGTTCGGAGCTGCGCCGCCCCGAGCGCCGGCAACTCGACTGCATCAGCCGCAGCTACCTGACGGCGAGCCCGCAGATCCTCAACATCTATGTCGGAACCGATGACGGCTCTTTCCTGATGATCAGCCGGACCGAAGGCGACGGCTGGACGCAGAAGCTGGTGAGCCGAGAGGACGGCGCGCCGAAGGCCACGCTCTCCAAGCTTGAAAGCGGCGGCGAGGTGATATCGTCGCATGTGGACCCGGATGACCAGTTCGATCCGCGAACCCGGTCCTGGTTTCAGGCGGCGCGCGCCGTCGACCGGCCGGTGTGGTCGCCGGTCTATCGGTTCTTCACCGATGGCGGCCTCGGCATCATCGTGTCGCGCCGCTTCGGCGGCGACGACGGCGGGCCGGTCGCGGTCGTCGGCGTCGATATCCTTCTCGACGAGCTTGAGGGCTTTCCGGAAAGGCTGGCGCTTGGAGACACGGGCCTGGCGTTCATCGTCGACGGCGATGGATATTTCGCCGTGGCGCCCGGCCTGTCCGGGAGCGATGCGGACGGCGGCGCGCGTCTGCAGGTCGGCGACGTCGATGTGCCGGTGCTGCGCCAGGTCTATGATCGGTTCCTGATCGAGAGGGAGTTCAGCGGTCTCTTCAAGGTCGATGGCGGCTGGTATCTGGTGTCGTTCTCGTCGCTCAGGGAGGTGCTCGGGCGGGACTGGTGGCTCATCTTCACGATCCCGGAGAGCGCGCTGATCGTCTTCGTCGAAACCTCGAACATCTACTCGCTTTCCGCGAGCGCGGTGGTCGCGGCGCTGGCTTTCGTGCCGCTTGGCGTCGTCGCGATGCAATCGCTGGCCACCGACCGGCGCGCGCCGCGCCGGCGTCTGGCGCTTGAACGAGTCCGGAATGCGGCTCACCTGTCTCGACCGTTTCAATGCGGCGCCTGCGCGACATGAGGAGGGCGCTCAAGTCGAAGCCGGGGCCTGCCGCCCGCTGGCGAGGTCGAGATAGCGCCGGAACTCCCCCCGCGCCGTCCGCCGCCAGTTGAGCGGGCGCAACCCGCGTCCGACGACCGAGACCGCGAGCGCCGCGACATCCGGAATCCAGGCGAGCGTCCCCGCCGCCGACGCCAGTCTCGCGCCGGGCGGCGCGTCGCGGCGCGCGCGGTTTACCGCCGCGCCTGAACAAGCGACACGGCTACCTCGCCTGCGGGCGGCAGGCCGCGATCGTCCTCCTCGTCGCGGTGCTGATTGGAGCCGGGTTGGTGCTTCAGGCGCTCAGGCTTCTCCGCCAGATAGGGCAGGAGGGTTTGGTGCGCGAGGTCGTGGTCGTGTTGCTCGTCGAGCAGATCGCGCCCGTGGTGATCGGGCTTCTCATCATCGGGCGGAGCGGGCTCATTCTCTATGGCGAACTCGCGGAAGCGCGGCGGGTCGGGCTGCCGCGCGCGCTCGATCCGATGGGGGTCGATCCTTTCCTCTTCCTGGTCATGCCGCGCTGCGCCGCGATTGCGGCGTCGAGCTTCGCGCTGACGATGTTCCTCATCGTGGCGGCGCTTCTGACTGGCTTCGGGGGCGCCAAGATCGCCGGACTCGCCGTCGGCTCGCTGCCCTATGCGATCGACAACGCCATATCGGCTATTGGAGCGCCGGCCCTTCTCCTCACCGCGTTCAAGGCCTGGCTCATCGGGCTCGTCACCGCTTCGGTATTCGCCCACGCGGCGCTCTGCGAAGGGCCGGAGGGCCAGTTTCCGCTGCCGTCCGCTTTCATGCGCGCGTTCCTGGCGATGATGGTCGTCAGCGTCACGATAACGTTAATGCGATGAGCGCGTCGTCGGCGAAACCGTTCCACGCCCGCGCGGTTCTCGCGTTCGAGGCCGCGCGCGTGCCGGCGCCGAAGCCCGGCGCGCCGTCGCTCGACATCGACTTCCGGCTCATGGAGGGGGAGATCGCCTGGATCCGCTCGAACCGGCGGGATGCGGCGACCGCGTTGTTCGACGCGGCCTGCGGCCTTCTTCCGCCCGCCGCCGGGGCGGTGCGCTTCGCTGGTCTGGACTGGCGCGATCTGGGTCGTGAGCAGGCCGGCGCGCTCCGCGGCCGGATTGGCCGATTGCTGCCCTTCGATCTCTGGACGCCGCATCTCAGTCTCGTGATGAATATCGCGCTGCGACCCCTCCATCACACCAACCGGGCGGAGCCCGGATTGCTGGAGGAGGCGGCCGCGCTCGCGCGTCGTTTCGGCCTGCCGGGGGCGCCGGTCATGGTTGCGCGCGACGCCTCGCGCGATGATCTCTGGCGCGGATGGTGATGGACGCGCCACGCCTGATACTGATCGACGAGATGCGGGACGCGATCCCCGCGGAGCTGGTGGAAAGAACCGCGAACGCCGTTCTTTCGGCGGTGCGCGCCGGCGCAGCCGCGCTCTGGCTGACGCGGCCGCGCGCAAGCGAGGGAGCCGCGCTGATGGCCGATGCCCTCGCCTATCGACTGGATCGGTACGGCCTCGCGCCCCTGGCGAGGGCGGGCGCACGATGACCCGACTTGAGCGCGGCTATGTCGGCCGGACCGCAGGCTTGCTCGTCCTTGTCGCCATCGCCGGAGCCAGCTATCTGGAGATAGCTGCCGGGCGCGGCGCGCCGCTCGACTGGGATTTCGCGGTTCTGGTGGCGCGGGCGGAGCGGCCGCCGACCGACAATGTGGGCCAGCTAGTCGACGATCTGCATGAGAAGATCTTTCCGATTCTCGACAACGCCGACGCCGCCATCGCCTCGCTCGCGGCGCTTGCCGCCGGACTGGAGGCGTCGGAAGGCCCTGTGCAGCAGTTCCTCGGCAGCCTCAGCACGGTCGCCGGGCGGATCGAGCGCGGCGAGGGGGTCGCCGGCCGTATGCTCAAGGACGATGGCGTCGTCGTCCAGTTTGAGGGGGCTCTCGCCGGGCTCGCCGGGTTGATGGCCACGCTCGATACGGCGTTGACGGATTTTAACCAGATCAGCAGCAAGCTGAAGGGGGCGAGTGAGCGCTCGGCCGGTTGCTGGTGGACGAGCGACTCTTCGATCAGATGGAGGCCGCCGTCGCCTCGGCTTCGTCCGGACTCGCTCCGCTTCTCGCGGACGCGGCGAAGATTACCGGGCGGGTCGCGGCGGGTCAGGGCTCCGTCGGGCGACTGATGACCGATGATGCGCTGGCGCAGGAGATGGAGGGGGCGGCGGCGGCTGTGACGCGGCGGATGAACGCGCTCGACGCCATGTTCGCCGATGTCGCGGCGATCCTGGCCCGGATCAGGAACGGTGCAGGTGCGGCTGGGCGGCTCCTTACGGATGACGGTTTGGTCGTCGAGATGGAGACCGCGGTCGCCGGTCTCAATGTGCAGATGGACGATATCCGGCTGCTCGTCGTCAACGCCGCCGACGCGAGCGGCGCGCTCGCGGAACTCTCCGCCAATCTTCAGAAGGGGACGGAGCGCGTGCCGGCGCTGGTCGCCAACGCCGATCGGGCCGTCGCGTCGATCGGCGATGTCGGCGAGGAGGCGCAGCGGACTTTGCCGGCGGCGACGGCGGCGCTTGAAGCGGCGTCGGAGGCGGCCCGCGATCTCCCGCTGCTGCTTTCACAGGCTCAGAAAACCATGTCCGAGCTGGAGACGCTCTCGCGACAATTGCAGGGAGCCTGGCTTCTCGGCGGCGCCGGCGCGCCGGTCGAGGACGGTGCGCTTGCGCCGGGCGAGGTGTAGCCGTGAGACGGGCGGCGGCGCTCGTCGCCGTGCTCCTCTTCGGGGGTTGCGGCGGATCGCCGACGCCTGCGCCGCCCACGCCGGCGAGCGACAAGCAGATCGAATCGACGCTCTCCCTCGCCCGGTTCGCCTTCTGCGAGGGTCGATACGACCGCGCCGAAGAGATATACGGGCGTGCGCTGGAACGCGCGCGCGAGCGCGACGACCCAGACGCGATCGCGCTCGTTTCCTATGAACTTTCGGCGGCGCGGTTGCGGCTTGGCGACGCGAAGGGTGCGCTCGGAATCGCCGAGCGGGCTTCGGACCAGCTTGGCGACGACGCGGCCGCCGCCGACGCCTAGCTTCGCGCCGGACGGAGCGCGGCGGCGCAAGGCGATGCCGACTCCGCG
This sequence comes from Pikeienuella piscinae, assembly GCF_011044155.1. Lineage (NCBI taxonomy): Bacteria > Pseudomonadati > Pseudomonadota > Alphaproteobacteria > Rhodobacterales > Paracoccaceae > Pikeienuella > Pikeienuella piscinae. Next base: position 1,069,158 of record NZ_CP049056.1, on the reverse strand, counting down.
CGCACCTGACTGGACCTCGCGATCCTGCATGGCGAGCGGGCCGGGGCCACGGAGATCGCGGAAGAGGCCGCGGATGTCAGGGCTTCCCTACTCCACAGCGTCGCTGAAGCGGGTCAGCGGCCGAGCGGGTCCTTCAGCCCGCCCATCAGTTTCACGTCGAACGGGCACCGGGTCAGATTCTCCACGCCGTCCTCGGTGATCAGCACCTGATCCTCCAGCTTCACGCCGAAGCCGCCGCCGACCCTGCCGAGATAGGCCTCGGAGCAGAGCAGCATTCCCGGCTCCAGCGCGTAGTCGAATTCGTCGTCGGCCCAGTCATCGGGGTATTTCACCGTCGGCCATTCATCGCAAAGACCGACTCCATGCATGACGCAGCCATATTTCAGCGCATTGAATTCGGCCGGCATCGGACGCGTGGCGTGGCTGACCTCCTTCAGCGTCATGCCGGGTTTCAGCATCATCCAGTTTTCGGTGATCTGGCGATACGCCTCCTGATGCGTCGCGATCATCTCCGCGGTCGGCTCGCCCTCTCCGATGAACCATGTGCGCGAGATATCCACGCACATGCCATAACAGCCGACGAGATCGGTGTCCCAGGCGAGGATCTCGTTCTCGCCGATCACTCGTGGTCCGCATTCCTGAAACCACGGATTGGTGCGGAGACCGGAGGAAAGCAGCCGGGTTTCGATCCATTCGCCGCCGCGTCTGATATTCTCGGCGTGCAGTACGGCCCAGACGTCGTTTTCGGTCATCCCCGGCGCGGTTTGTCGACGCATCTCGGCCAGCGCCGCTTCGCAGGCGTGTTGCGCGCACCGGAGCGCGCGAATTTCGTCCGGGCCCTTCACCGCGCGGGTTTTCTCCATGACCTCCTCGCCGTCATGAATCTCCAGCCCGATGGCCTCCAGCGCCTGAAATCCGTGGCGCATCATCTTGTCGACGGCGATGCGCCGGTTGGAGCCGGCATGCTGGCGGATCAGGCTCTCGACGGCGCCGGCGAAGCGCTCCGCCGCGGCCTCGGCCGCGTCTCCGGTGGAGAAATAGAACAGCGAGGCGCCGTTCAGCACTTCCTTCACGAGCGGGTTGTACGACGTCAGATAGGCCAGCCCCTTGTACTCCCAGACGGCCATGTGCCCGTCCGCCGTTACGAGGCAGGCGCGGAACGGGTTATGGGTGTTCCAGAGTTGCATATTCGGCGCATCCGCGGCGTAGCGGATATTGAGTGGGTCGGTCAGAAGCACGGCTGCGAGGTCGCGCGCCGCGAGGCTCTCCCTGATCCGCTTCAACCGGTGAAGGCGCATCGCGGGAAGGTCGGGGCATTCCAGCCCCGCCGCCGCCCATTCGTCATAGGCGAGGCGCGTCGGCCCGATCTCGATCCGGTCATTGTCGTCCGGCGTGTTATCTGGGCGCATGCCGGGCGTGATGCGGCGGTGATGGGCATGATGCGTCGCGGTCATGTGGCGGGCCATCAGCGATCCCCCGTTGCTGTGGCGCAAGCAAGCCTCGGATGCGCCGGCGGCGCGCGTGAAAATGCGGCATGGGATTGTCGGGTTCGGACGCCGCGGGTAAGAGCGAGGGATGGACCCGGTGGCCGCGCAATACGAAGCCTATCCCTATCCGGCCCGCGACCCGGCGGACGAGGCGAAGCGGCTGATCGAGGGGTCGCCGTCCCATCCCGCTGAGATCGACCATTTTCTTTTTGGCGGGCGTCGCGACTGGTCACGGCCCTTTCGCGCGCTCATCGCCGGCGGCGGCACCGGCGACGGGCTGATCATGCTGGCGCAGAAGCTTGTGGAACGTGGGACGCCGGCGGAAATCACCTATCTCGATCTCTCTGCGGCGAGCAGGGATGTCGCCGAGGCGCGCGCGGCGGCGCGCGGCCTGAGCTCGATTCGTTTCGTGACCGGCGATCTCCTGAGCGCGCCCGAACACGGTGAATTCGATTACATCGATTGCACCGGCGTTCTGCATCATCTGCCGGAGCCGGACACGGGTTTCGCGGCGCTGGCGGCGGCGCTGGCGCCCGAAGGCGGGCTCGGCGCCATGGTTTACGCGCCCTATGGGCGTACAGGCGTCTACCCGTTGCAGGGCGCGCTCGCCGCGCTGACGGCGGGCGAGGCGCCGGCGGCGCAGGTGAAGATCGCGAAAGCGACACTGAAGGCATTGCCGAAAACCAACTGGTTCACGCTCAACCGCCATGTCGGCGACCACCGAGCGAGCGACGCCGGGCTTTACGATCTGCTTCTCCACGCCCGCGACCGGCCTTACGACGTGGAGGGCTTGGTGGCGGCGCTGACGCGCGCCGGGCTCTCGCTCGTCTCCTTCACCGAGCCGCTGCGTTATGAGCCGAAACTCTACCTGCCGGAGGGGCTGGCGAAACGCGCAGAAGCCCTGGACGCGACGTCGCGCGCCGCGCTCGCCGAACGCCTGGCCGGGAACATGAAGGTTCATGTGTTCTACGCCGCGAAGACGCCGCGCAAGCCCGCGGGGATGACGCCGGAGGCGCGTCCCCGGCTCGCGGGGATCTCCGCCGCCGCGCTCGGCGCCGAGATCGGCCGCAAGGGCGTCGTGAAGATGGAGCGGGACGGGCTCTCCCACGCGCTCGCCGTCCCGCGCGGCGCGGGGCCGCTGCTGGCGCTCGCCGACGGGCGGATGCGGCTGGGAGAGATCGCGCGCGCGCGGCGGCTCGACTGGATCGCCTTCGCCGCGCTCTGGAAACCGGCGCATGAGGCGCTGACCGGCTTCAACCTGCTGCGCTACTCGGACGGAATGCGATGATGGAGCTTTCCTACGCGCCGCTCGTCCCTTTCATGAACGAACGGCTTCCGGGGATGTCGCCGCTCAGATACAGAGACTGGCTCTTTCGGGACGAAGCCTTCGGGCCGCAGATGGCCTATCGGGACCGGCTGCTCGCCGCGCATCCGGACGTCGTGGTGGCGGGCGAGGGTCGCCGGGGGGCGGAGGAGCTTCTCGATCTTGTCCTCGCGACGCTCGCGGCGCATGACGCGGGTTACCAAATCGGCGATGCGATCGCGGAGCGGCCGGACGGCGTGCTCATCCCGCTCGATCGGGACCGCCCCTTTGCGACGCTGGGCCGGCTCGCGCAGGAGGATTTCCTGATCCTCGATCGTGGCGGAGACGGCGGCGAGCATGTGCTGGTCGGCGGTGTTCTCTGCTTCCCGTCGCGCTGGTCGCTGACCGAAAAGATGAACCGGCCGCTCAGCGAAGTTCATGACCGCGTCCCGGCCTATGACAGCCAACTGGCGGCGCGTGTGCAGCGGCTTTTCGACGGGCTGACGCCGGAACGGCCGCTTGTGCGCGCAAACTGGCTGGTCCATTCGGTGAACGAGCTTCATCAGCCCGGGTCGTTCTCCAGCGCGAGCAAGCCCCAGGAGCAGACCGGGCGGTTCTGGCTGCGGGTGGAACGGCAGGCGATCCTGAAACTCCCGCAGACGGGGGTCGCCGTGTTCACGGTGAAGACGCTGCTGACTCCGATCGAGGCGCTGCACGAGGATCACCGCGCTGGCCTGATCGCCGCCCTCGAAAGGCAGGGGAGCGCGATGCGCGACTATCACGGCGGCGCCGCGCATAGCGACGCGGCGATCGCGGCGCTCAGGAACCTGGCTGACGGCGCCGCCGCGAATACGCCGGATCGGTGACGGCGTTCGGCGCTCGGTTGAGTGACGAGCGGGGCGATCATGGAGGCCCCTTCGCCTCCGATGCGTGAAATCGAAGACCCCGATGCGCGCGCGGCGCGCCTGCGAAAAAGGTTTGCGCGCACCTCCCGACGCCTGGAGCGACGCGATTTCAGACGGGCGCTTTGGCGAAGACGATGGTTGTTCGTTCTTTTCCTTTGCGTGCTTGGCGGAATCGGCTACGCGCTCGGGGCCAGCCTCTGGTCGATGCAAATGACGCTAAGGCACTGGGCGGCGGCCCCGAATTGTGACGCCGCGCGGGCGATAGGGCTCGCGCCGGCGGCGATTGGAGAGCCGGGCTATTACGCGCGCCATGACGCCGACCACGACGGCGTTGCTTGCGAGCCGTATCGCGCTGCGCGGACCGAAATCAGACGAGAGTGGCCGGACGAACGCAGGCGGCGACCCGGAAAATGGGATCAACCGCCCCGTGATTCGATCAAGTGAATCTCATCGTCGGTCAATCCGAAATGGTGGCCGATCTCGTGGACGAGGACGTGGTTGACCAGTTCGAACAATCCGACATCGCCGCGTTCAGCCCATTCATCCAGGATTGGCCTGCGATAGAGCCAGACCTCGTCCGGCGGCGTGGCGAAGTCGTCGTGGCTCTTGCGGGTCAGATCAACGCCGCAATAGAGTCCGGTCAACTCGAACGGGTCTTCGATCCGCATCTCATCGAGCGTGTCCCTGTCGGCGAAATCGGCGACGCGGATCAGCACCCCACTGCAGCGCGTGCGAAATTCTTCCGGAAGCGCCGCGAAAGCGCGTTCCGCCATCTTTTCGAACGCGTCGAGTCCGGGGGCGACGAGATCATCCATATGCGCCGGGTAGATTCGCCGCGCGCCGTGGTCAAGCGCCCCGGACGCGCGCGCGGGATATGGACATTTCGCGCGGGGCGGCGATCATGCGCTAAACACCTCGAAAAGGAGCTTCGACATGCCCGCCATCGAACGCATCGAAGGTTACAAGGATGAACTGATCGCGATCCGCCGCGACCTGCATGAGCATCCCGAACTGGGGTTCGAAGAGGTGAGAACAGCCGGCATCGTCGCCGAGAAGCTGAAAAGCTGGGGCGTCGAGGTAACGACCGGGATCGGCGGCACCGGTGTCGTCGGCGTGATCGAGGGCGCGCGCCCGGGCCGGACGATCGGGCTCCGGGCGGACATGGACGCGCTGCCGATCGACGAGCAGACCAATCTGCCCTGGGCCTCCAAGACGCCCGGCGTGATGCACGCCTGCGGCCATGACAGCCACACGACGATGCTGCTCGGCGCGGCGCGCTACCTGGCGGAGACGCGGGACTTCGCGGGCCGCGCGGTGCTGATCTTCCAGCCTGCGGAGGAAGGGCTCGGCGGTGGTCGGGCGATGATCAAGGACGGGCTTTTCGACAAGTTCCCCTGCGACGAGATCTACGGGATGCATAACTCCCCCTATCACGGGCCGGGCGAGATCGGCGTGAAGCCGGGGCCGGCGATGGCGGGGGCGAATTTCTTCGACATCACCGTCAAGGGCCGCGGCAGCCATGCGGCGATGCCGGAGGTCTCGCGCGATCCGATCGTGATCATGTCGGCGCTGGTCGGGCAGATCCAGACCATCGTTTCGCGGAATACTCCCGCAACGAACCCGATCGTGCTGTCGATCACCCAGTTTCACGCCGGCTCAGCCTATAACGTGATCCCGGAGGTCGCGACCATCGCCGGCACCGTCCGCTATTTCGACCGCGAACTGGCCGACAAGGTCTCCGACCGGATGCGCGCGCTTTGCGCCGGTTTCGCCGCCGCGCACGAGATCGAGATCGATTGCGACATCCGCAACGTCTTCGACGTCCTGATGAACGATGACGCGCTATCCGCGGCGATGATCGAGACAGCGGCGGAGGTCGTCGGCGGCGACAAGGCGTCGATCCGCGACAATCTTGTCATGGGCTCGGAGGATTTCGCCGACATGCTGCATGTCGTGCCGGGCGCCTATTGCACGGTCGGCCATGCCGGCGACGTGCCGCTGCACAATCCCGGTTTCGTGCTCGACGACGCGATCCTGCCCGTCGGCGCCAGCGTCTATGCACGGATGGTGGAGACGCGCGGCGCCGCCTGAGCGGCGCTCAGAGCCAGGAGGAATGCGCGCTGTGTCGCGGGATGCGGTCGTATGCGGCGCGCAGATCGGGCTCCATGCTCAGAAGCGCCTCGATATTGAGCGCGCGGACGCGGATCCTGTCGTTGGGCCCGGCATGGACGCGGCGTAGGACGCGGGCGTCGTCGGCGCTCTCCCTGAGCGCTTTCCGAAACGCCTCGACGATCTTCCAGCGCTCCTCGAAACGCTCCAGCGCAGTGCGGTGGCGCGCCACCCAGAGCGCCGCGGCGGCGGCGACCTGCGGCGCGGCGTATGATGTGCCGACGGGTTTGCGTTCGACGTTCCGGGGATCGTCCGAATCGGCGAAAAAGCGGAGCAATTCGCCATTCGGCGCCCGGACGCCTGCGGCGCGGTTCAGGTTCGCCGCCTGCGCCCAGACGTCGATCAGCGCGTTTTCTCCATAACCGCCATCCGGGTACTGACCGCAGGTGAAGCGCGATGCCGGCTCTGTCAGTCCACCAACGGCGATTGTGCGCTTGAATCGCGCCGGATAGGCGACGGTGTCGTGAATCTGGCCGCCGGCGCAGCAGATTATGACGCCCATCTCATAAGCCCGGTTGATCGCGTCGACGGTCCGCTTCTGCATTCCGGGCGTCGATTTCACCCCGAAGACGTTCAGGAGGTGCACGGGCGCGCCGCCGGGATTGCCCATCGAGATCGAGACAACGCGCGGCGGGTGCGGCGCGGAGAGCGCATGGTCGAGTGCGTCGCCGATCGCGCCGGTCTTCGCTTCGCCGACGAAAACCGGGCCATTGGCGGCGCGATAGGGGCGAACCCGCGCGCCGGGGGCGACGCCGCGGAATTCCTCGGTCGCGCCGAGAATGACCGAGAGCGTCTTGACGCCATGATCGGGAACTTGCGTCGCCCGCGCGACGAGACCGCCGGTTATGGTGAGGTCGGTGAGTGGCTTGCTCCCGAACGGGCCGCCTGGATCGAAAACGTTCAGACCTTCATCGATGAGGATGTTTTCGGGCCAGCCGGCGGCCTCGGACCAGCCGAGCGCTTCATGACTGAAAAGCCCGGTGTCGATATGGGCGATCCAGTCTTCCGAGGAGGCGAGAATCCCGATCGTCTCGCGCCATTTCGATTCTGATGCTTTCGGTCCGAGATTGCGGTTGATCGTGACCATGAGGAACTCCTGCGCCGAATGTCGGGCGGAGAATACACCAGATCCTGCGCCGTTGCGCGTGAGCTTCGACAACCTGCAACCTGAAAGGGCCGCCCTCTCGGGCGGCCCTTTGCTTCCGCTTCGCCGCTTCGGCTCAGCAGGAATAATACATCTGGAACTCGACCGGGTGCGGGGTGTGCTCGAAGCGATACACCTCCTCCCATTTCAGCTCCATGTAGCCTTCGACCTGATCCCTGGTGAATACGTCGCCGGCGGTCAGGAAGTCCATGTCGGCCTCCAGCGCGCCAAGCGCTTCACGAAGGCTCCCGCAGACGGTCGGGATGCCGGCGAGCTCCTCCGGCGGCAGATCATAGAGGTCCTTGTCCGAGGCCTCGCCCGGATGGATCTTGTTCCTGATGCCGTCGAGCCCGGCCATCAGCAGCGCCGAGAAGCAGAGATAGGGGTTCGCGGCCGGGTCCGGGAACCGGGTTTCGACGCGCTTCGCCTTCGGACTGTCGGTCCAGGGAATGCGGACCGAGGCGGAGCGGTTGGATGCCGAATAGGCCAGCAGCACCGGCGCCTCGAAGCCGGGGATCAGGCGCTTGTAGCTGTTTGTCGCCGGGTTGGTGAAGGCGTTCAGCGCCTTGGCGTGCTTCAGGACGCCGCCAATATAATAGAGCGCCTCTTCGGAGAGATCGGCGTACTGATTTCCCGCGAAGAGCGGTTTGCCGTCCTTCCAGATCGACTGGTTCACGTGCATCCCGGTGCCGTTGTCGCCCGCGATCGGCTTCGGCATGAATGTGGCTGATTTGCCGTAGGCGTTCGCGACCTGGTGGATGACGTACTTGTACTTTTGAAGATTGTCGCCCTGCTCGGTGAGCGTGCCGAAGACGAGGCCGAGCTCATGCTGGCAGGAGGCGACCTCATGATGGTGCTTGTCGACCTTCATGCCGATCTGCTTCATCGTCGTAAGCATCTCGGAGCGCATGTCCTGCGCCTGATCCACGGGCGGCACCGGAAAATAGCCGCCCTTGACGCCGGGGCGGTGGCCGGTGTTGCCCATCTCGTACGCGCCGTCGGAGTTCCAGGACGCGTCGAGCGCATCGACCTCGTAGCCCACCTTGTTCATGGCCACTGAATACCGCACGTCGTCGAAGATGAAGAACTCGGCCTCCGGCCCCCAGTAGGATGTGTCGCCGATGCCGGAAGAGACGAGATACGCCTCCGCCTTCTTTGCGGTCGCGCGCGGGTCGCGCTCATAATATTCGCCGGTATCCGGCTCGACGACGTCGCAATGGACGCAGATCGTCTTCTCCGCGAAGAAGGGATCGATATAGGCTGACGAGACGTCCGGCATCAGTTTCATGTCGGATTTGTCGATCGCCTTCCATCCCGCGATCGACGAGCCGTCAAACATGAAACCGTCTGAAATGAAATCCTCATCGACCTGGTCTTCCATCACGGTGACGTGCTGGAGCTTGCCGCGCGGATCGGTGAAACGGATGTCGACATAGGCGACATCCTCATCCTTGATCTTCTTAACGAACGATGCTGCGTCGCTCATATCGTGGACTTCCTTTCTGGTGCGTTTGTGTTCGGGGTCGGGTCAGAGCGCGTCGACGCCATCCTCGCCCGTGCGGATGCGGACGGCGCGGACGATGTCGGATACGAAGATCTTTCCGTCGCCGATCTTCCCGGTCTTCGCGGCGGCGACGATGGCCTCGATCACCTGTTCGACCTGCTCGTCGGAGACGACAAGCTCGATCTTCACCTTGGGGAGGAAATCCACGACATACTCCGCGCCGCGATACAGCTCGGTATGGCCCTTCTGGCGGCCGAATCCCTTCGCCTCGATCACCGAAAGGCCCTGGATACCGATCTCCTGTAGCGCCTCCTTGACCTCATCGAGCTTGAACGGCTTGATGATCGCCTCGATCTTTTTCATTGGGTATCCTCCCGCGTGACCATACGCGCGCCGGGCGGGTTCATCCGCTCTGCGCGTCTTCGGGCTTGGAACCATCCGGAGCGGCTGTTTTCAATGCGAAGCGCCGGTGGTGGTCGCGAGGTGAGTCGGATTCCGCCTTTTTTGCCTATAAAATAGGCATGATGCCCATCGGCTGGGCTGATGCGAGGGGACGGGAATGGAGCTTCTGACAGCGGCCGAGATGCGCGCGATCGAGCGCGCGGCGATCGAGAGCGGCGTGGCCACGGGGCGCGAGTTGATGGAGCGCGCCGGGCGCGGCGTGGTCGCGGCGATTCTGGACTGGCGACCGGCGCTAGCGCGCGCGCCGGGCCGGGCGGCCGTTCTCTGTGGGCCGGGCAATAATGGCGGCGATGGTTTCGTCATCGCGCGCCACCTAAAGATGCGGGGGTGGGCGGTTGACGTCTTTCTCCTCGGCGCTCCCGCCAATCTGCCGCCCGATGCGGCGGAGAATTGCAGCCTTTGGCGGGAGATGGGGGCGATCCGGCCTCTGACCGAGGCCGCCGATGGGCGGCGATCCGTCCATGATCTGGTGATCGACGCGCTTTTCGGCACCGGCCTGACGCGCCCGCTGGAGGGCGCCGCGCGCGTTTGCGCGGCGCGCTCGTGGCGGAGATTCGGTGGAGCGGGGGCGGTGGTCGCGGTTGATGTGCCGAGCGGCATGTGCGCCGACAGCGGCCGCGCGCTTCAGGCGGAGCCGTCCGACGAGGCGGCGGCGACGAAATGCGATCTGACGGTGACGTTTCATCATGAAAGACTGGGTCATCGCCTGGCGCAGGGACCATCTCAGCTATGTGGAGACGTGCGGGTCGTGGATATCGGCCTCGCCGGGGTTCCAGCGGCGGCCGCACGGCTCGGCGCGCCGAACAGGCCGGGCCTCTCGAAGACAATCGGCCACAAATATTCCCACGGCCACGCGCTGATTCTTTCAGGCGGCGTCGGTCGGGGCGGCGCCGCGCGGCTGGCGGCGCGGGGGGCCCTGCGTGTCGGCGCAGGCTTGGTCACGCTCGCTGCGCCACCGGCGGCGATTATCGAGAACGCCAGTCGACTCGATGCCATAATGTTACGATCGGTCAAGGGAATAGAGGGCATTTCAGAGCTTCTGGTTGACCGAAGGATCAACGTCGTCGCGCTAGGTCCCGGTCTCGGCGTGGGGGAAAACACCTGCGCGAAGGTCGGGGCGGCGCTGGCGAACGAAGAGCGCGGCGCGGTGCTCGACGCCGACGCGCTGAGTTCCTATCAGGACGAACCGGAAACGCTCTTTCGACTCACGCGCGGTCGAAGCGTGGTCCTTACGCCGCATATGGGAGAGTTTGGCCGGCTTTTCCCGGCGGTGGCGGAAAAGCTCGTGGCGCCGGCGGCGCGTGGGCCTGCGTTCTCGAAGCTGGACGCGGCCCGGGCGGCGGCGGCGCTGGCGGGCTGCATCATACTCCTGAAAGGGCCGGATACCGTCGTCGCCGCGCCGGATGGCGAGGCGGTCGTCGTCTCCGCGCATTACGAACGCGCGTGCCCGTGGCTGGCGACCGCCGGGGCGGGGGACGTGCTCGCCGGGATGATCGCCGGGCTCATTGCGCGCGGCTTTCATCCCTTTCGCGCGGCCGAATCCGCGGCATGGCTGCATCAGGAGGCGGCGCGTGGATTTGGCCCGGGCCTGATCGCCGAGGATATTCCGGAGCGTCTGCCGGCGGTCTTTCGTGATCTCGGGCTATGACGCGCGTCAGCGCAGTCTCGGGATGAAGGCCGGGGTTCGCGCCGCCCAGGCCGCGTATTCCGGCTTCGTAGCTTTCAGGCTCGCTCCCGTCATCGGCGCCCCGGAGACCTTCGTCAGCAACAACGTGACGAGGAGGGGAGAGATGATGGCCCACCAGGCGCTCGCCTCGGCCGCGATCAGCCAGATTCCCCACCAGAACGCCATTTCTCCGGCATAGGACGGATGCCGGATATGGGCGCGAAGTCCGGTGACGAGCAGGGCGTCAGGCCCGGCTTGGCGTTTGAACCGGTCGAGCTGGGCGTCGCTCACCGCCTCAAGGCCGAGACCGAGCGCCGCGAGCAGCGCGCCGAGCGCGCCGACAGCGCCTATTGGCGCGTCAGGGGCGAGCGCGCCTGCGAGTGGGGCGATCGCGATCAGCCATTGCAGCGCGCCCTGCAGCGCGAAGACGATGAAGAGGCTCTTCCACCAGAACGATTCGCCCCATGCGTGTCTGATCTCGCGGTAGCGCCGGTCCTCCTCTCCGTGCCTGATGCGGCGGCGCAGCATCACGAAGCAGAGCCGCGCCGCCCAGACCCCGATGAGAAGGACCAGCAGCGCCGCGCGCGCGCCCGAACCCGTCTCGCCGATCCAGAGCGTGAGCAGCAATCCGGCGAGAACGCCCGGCCCCCACCAGGCGTCGGCGACGCTGACGTCACCGAGGATGAGCCCGAGCGGCCAAAGTGCGAGAAAGACGCCTAATCCGAGCGCAAGAGCGCAAAGATAGACGGTTATCGGGTCCATTCGGCTCGGGCTCCTGATTCCCGGCGACGAATCGTCGGATCGCCCTCGGGCCGTTCTGGCGCGGTCGGGGCGATGGATTCCGACGGTTCCATCTCCGCATCTGGTCTGCTAACTCCACATTAAGACGTTGGTCGCAACCTTCTGCAACGGAAACCGGATTCGACTCCGATTTCACCCTCTGGTTTCCTGGTGTTTCATGTTAAGTTGAATACGCAGGAACTTGCGGCAAATCGACTTTGACCATAGAAACCGCAGGCGTGTGCAAGAGGTTTTGGGATCGAGCATGGGGAAAGAATACAACCCCGAGTTGCGTGGCTTTGATTCCTATGAATTGAGGCTCGGCGACGAAATGCGAGGCGAGCGCGCCTCCATGGGCAAGTCGCTGCTCGACGTTCAACGCGAGTTGCGCATCCGCGCCGACTACATCGCCGCGATCGAGGACGCCGACGCCTCCGCCTTTCCCTTCGCCGGTTTCGCGGCGGGTTACGTGCGCTCATACGCTCGCTATCTCGATATGGACGGCGATGACGTCTACCGCCGATTTTGCGCCGAATCGGGTTTCGAGGGCGTCGGGGCGGGGCTGACCCTGACTCCACGCGAGCGTGCGGCGGAACCCGAGCCATGCGCGCCGGTCGCGGCGAGCGGGCAGGGGTCGAAGCCGGCGAACGGCGCGGCGGACCGGGCCGTAATTTCGACAATGTTTATGAAGTCGAACGCCTCCGCTGCGCGTGTCGATTTCGGGTCCAGCCTGCGCGGGCTCGCATCGGTCGCGGTGTTGGCTGTGCTCGTCGGCGGGCTCGGCTATGGCGGCTGGAGCCTGCTGCAGGATCTCCAGCGTCTCGGCTTCGCGCCGCTGCCGACGGCGCCCGAGGTGCTGGTCACGGCGCCCGATATATTCGCGCCAGCCGAGGTCGCGGCAACGCGCCCGGTCGACGGTGTGGCCCGGCGGGACGACGCGCGGGTGACGTTGGCTTCGATTTACGCGGCGCAGGAGGCGGCCGCCCCGGTGGTGGCGCCACGCGACGGGCCGATCTCGTCGATCGACCCAAAGAGCGCCGGCATCTACGCGCTGCCGACGCCGCAGTCGACGCCTGTCGTGGTCGATGAGCCGGCCGGGGGTGCGACGATCCTGCCGGATGATCACCGTCTGGCGCGGGCCTTCGATTCGGTCCAGGAAGAAAGCGTCGCGCCCGCGATGCCTGCGCCCCCGGCGCGCCAGGGCGTCGATGTCTTCGCGACCGCGGACGCCTGGGTTCGTGTGCGCGACGGTGAGCGGCGTGTTCTTTTCACCGGCATTCTCGGGCCGGGCGAGCGGTTCACCCTGCCGGAGGGGGCGACGGCGCCGCAGCTTCGGGCCGGCAACGCCGGCGCGGTCTATATTCTTGTCGACGGCGCAGCGTTCGGGCCGCTCGGCGAAGGGCCGCAGGTTGCGAAGAATGTCGATCTGAAGCCCGACGCAGTTCGCGCCGCCTATCCGGAGGCGGCGGATTTCGTCGCGCCGCCAGTGACGAAGGAGGCCGGCCAGGAGGCCGCGTTGGAGCCTGGCGATCGCGCGGTGGCGCTTCGCGACGAATAGGCGCGGCCTGTCGCGCGGGGCTCGGCTGCGATGGACATGCGCCGGCGGCGGGCCTATTCCTCGGCCATGCAAAGGTACCGGAGTCTGGCATGAGCATCCGCCCCTGGCGCGATATCCAGCGCCGCGTCTCGCGCAAGATTCGCGTCGGTTCGGTCGAGGTGGGTGGCGATGCGCCGATCTCCGTTCAGACGATGACCAACACGCTGACGTCCGACGCGAAAGCGACCATAGAACAGGTGCTGGCCTGCGCTGAAGCCGGCGCCGACATCGTTCGCGTCTCATGCCCGGACGAGGCGTCGACAAAGGCGTTTCGCGAGATCTGCCGTGAAAGCCCGGTGCCGCTGGTCGCGGATATCCACTTTCACTACAAGCGCGCGATTGAGGCGGCCGAGGCGGGCGCGGCGTGCCTGCGCATCAATCCCGGCAATATCGGCGCGCCCGAGCGGGTGCGCGAAGTGATCCGCGCCGCGAAGGATCACGGTTGCTCGATTCGTATCGGCGTCAACGCCGGGAGCCTCGAGAAGCATCTGCTGGAAAAATACGCGGAACCATGTCCCGAGGCGATGATCGAGAGCGGACTCGACCATATCCGCATTCTTGAAGACAATGATTTTCACGAGTTCAAGATCAGCGTGAAAGCCTCCGACGTCTTTCTCGCCGCCGCAGCTTATCAGGGGTTGGCGGACGTTACCGACGCGCCGATCCATCTCGGCGTCACCGAGGCGGGGGGGTATGTCACGGGCTCGATCAAGTCCGCCATCGGACTCGGTAATCTCCTCTGGATGGGGATTGGCGACACGCTCCGCGTTTCGCTGTCCGCCGATCCGGTGGAGGAGGTGAAGATCGGTTTCGAGATCCTGAAATCGCTCGGGCTTCGTCATCGCGGAGTGAACATCATCTCCTGTCCGTCCTGCGCACGCCAGGGCTTCGATGTGATCGCCACGGTCGCCGAGCTCGAAAAACGGCTGGAGCATATCAGGACGCCGATGAGCCTCTCGATCATCGGCTGCGTTGTGAACGGGCCGGGCGAGGCGTTGATGACTGATATCGGCTTCACCGGCGGCGGGGCCGGTTCCGGCATGGTCTATCTGGCGGGCCGTCAGGATCACAAGATGGGCAATGAGCGGATGATCGATCATATCGTCGAGCTGGTCGAAAAACGCGCCGCCGAGATCGAGGCAGCGCAGGCCGTCGCGATGAAGGCCGCCGAGTGAGTCGCATCGCCAGAGCGCTTCTCTGGATTATCGCCACAATCTGTGTCGCGTTCATCGCCTTCGCCATCTGGGTGCGCCTCGCTCCCGACGACGCCGCGGATTGGCGCGAGGACCCGGCGGCAATCACGGCCTCCGGCGCTTTGAATGAATATGTCGTGAGACCGGAAGCCGACGGTGCGGATGCAGTATCGCCGGTCTATGACGAGCCGCCGGAATCGCTCATCGCCCGCTTTCGCGACATGGCGCTGGCCGAGCCGCGTGTGGGCCTGCTCGATGAGAGCGGCGGAATCCTTACCCTGGTTCAACGCTCCATGCTGATGGGGTTTCCCGATTATATTTCAGTGCGCGCGGTTTCCGTGGACGGCGGCGCCGCACTCTATATCCACTCGCGCTCGCGCTACGGGAAGAGCGACTGGGGCGTCAACGAGGCGCGAATCTCAGCCTGGCTCGGAAATCTCTGACATCGGACGCGATTGGCTAAGCGGCGTCGGGGCGCAGCCTTCGGTCTTGTCGCGCCATGCCGGGTTGTTCAACGACATGCCGCAGCGCGCGGTGAATTCGCGTCCGCCGATATGCAGGCAGCTCATTTCACCGATCTCCACCCGCTCTCCGCGATTGGTGCAATAGCAGTCCGGATAGGGGTGTCCCTCCTTCGCCTTCGGCCGCTGGAAGAGCGGATCGGCGGTGGCGGCGCTGGCGACAAGCGCCATGAGGGCGGCGAGCGGCAGAAGCTTCATTGGCGCATCATACGCGAATTTTCGCACTTGATAAACTCTCGCCGCGGGTGGCGTGATTGACTTCCGCCGGCGCGCTCCGTACCTCCTCCGCCGTCAAGCGAAGAGGGTGGCGATGCCTCGACTGATCATCCATCCGGGCGCGCCGAAGACCGGAACATCGACGCTCCAGCGGTTCTTGCACGCCCATCGGGACGTGCTCCAGAAGCGGGGGATCGTCGTGCTCACGCCGGCGAACTTCCGGCGCTCGCCCTTCATGCGGGCCTGCAGGTCCGCAACCCGCGGGGGGAAGCCGATGGAGCGCGCGGCGCTGGACGCCTTCGCCGCGGAATTCGCCGATGTCGACACCGTCCTCATCTCGGAGGAAGGGTTCTGCAGCGGGTTTCTGCTCGGCGGGTGGAACGGCCCCGGCGGGTTCGAGCGGGCGGATTTGAGCGCCGAGGTGATCGCCAATCTGCCCTTCGACGATATTCGCGCCGTGCTCACCGTCCGCCAGCAGCGCGGCTTTCTGGTGTCGTCCTATGTTCACCGGGTCAAGCTGCACCGTGAGCGGCGGGGATTCCGGCGCTGGCTCGATGAGGCGATCGCGCCAGACCGGCTATCATGGGCGCGCGTCGCGCGGGCGTTCGAGACGCGCCTCGGTGAGGGACGCGTTGCGCTCCTGCCGTTCGAGATCGTCAAGGCGGAGGGGGCGGAAGCCTATGTCCGCGCCTTTTTTGAGAGCGCGGGGCTCGACGGCGCCGGGATCGACTTCACCCGGGTCCATGCGGCGAATGTCTCCGCCTCTCATCTCGCCGTCGTCGCTTCGCGCGCGTTCAATCGCATCGCCTGGACGAAAAAGGGGCGCTCGCGCATGAACGCGCGGCTGACCCGCCGATTTCCGGCCGACAGGTTCGGCGGGTTTCGTCCCTCCGATCCGCGGCTCGACGCGCTCGCGGAGTTGTTCGCCGAGGAAAATGAGGCGCTGGCACGGCGCTGCTTTCCTGACCACGCCGACGCTTTTCTCGGCGGCGCGCGGTGAGCGCCGATCCGCCGGAGGTCGAGGCCGCATTCGCCGCATTTCCGGACATGGCGCGGGGGCGGCTCCGCGCCGCGCGCTCCGCGATTGCTGAAGAGGCGCGCGCCCTCGACCTCGGGCCGCTCATCGCCTCACTGAAATGGGGGCAGCCGAGCTATGTCGCGCCCGGCGGCTGTGGAACGCCGATCCGCCTGGGCGTCGTGAGGGATGGGACGCCGGCTCTTTTCGTTCACTGCGGGACAACTCTGATCGATGAGTATCGCCATATAGCGGGGGAGGGCGCTCGAACCGAGGGACGGCGGGCGGCGCTGATCGGACGGGAGGGGGCCGCGCCGCTTCGCCCATTGATCCGCGCCGCGCTGACCTACAAGTCACGACGCAAGGCGGCGCCTTGACCCTTTTCGCCGCTGCGGCGAAGAGGGCGCCATGATCAAGCGCGACAAGATTGAGCAGATTGTCCAGCGTCTCGGTTTTCTCGAGGCGAAGCTCTCCAGTGCGATGGCGCCCGATGAACTGGCGGCGCTGTCGAAGGAGTACGCGGATCTGAAGCCGATCGCGGAGGAGGCGGCCGCCTATCTCAAGGCGCTGGATGAACGCGCCGCCGCCGAGGCTCTACTACACGACCCGGAAATGGTTGATCTGGCGCGCGAGGAGATCGCGGTGCTCGACGCGGCGCTGCCCGCGATGGAGGCGCGGATGCGGCGCGCGCTGATCCCGAAGGACGCGGCCGACGCCCGCCCGGCGATCATCGAGATCCGTCCTGGAACCGGCGGCGAGGAGGCCGCGCTTTTTGCCGCGGACCTCTGGCGGATGTATGTCCGCTTCGCGGAGGCGCGCGGCTGGAAGACGGAGACCCTCGAGGAATCGCTGACCGAGCTAGGCGGCTTGAAGGAACTTGTCGCCGCGATTCGTGGCCGGGGCGTCTTCGCCGCGCTGAAATTCGAGAGCGGCGTTCACCGCGTGCAGCGCGTGCCGGAGACCGAGAGCGGCGGGCGCATCCATACGTCCGCCGCGACGGTGGCTGTGCTGCCCGAAGCGGCGGAGATTGACGTCGCGATCGCAGATTCGGACGTCCGGATCGACACCATGCGCGCCTCGGGCGCCGGCGGGCAGCATGTGAACACGACGGATTCAGCCGTGCGCATCACCCATTTGCCGACCGGCATCGTGGTGACGAGCTCGGAGAAGTCCCAGCACCAGAACCGGGCGCGCGCCATGGAGGTGCTTCGCGCCCGGCTCTTCGACGAGGCCCGCCGGGAGGCGGATACGGCGCGCGCGGCGGATCGCAAGGGGCAGGTGGGCTCCGGCGACCGGTCGGAACGGATCCGCACCTACA
Source organism: Pikeienuella piscinae (assembly GCF_011044155.1). NCBI lineage: Bacteria > Pseudomonadati > Pseudomonadota > Alphaproteobacteria > Rhodobacterales > Paracoccaceae > Pikeienuella > Pikeienuella piscinae. The sequence goes on along the minus strand of NZ_CP049056.1, from coordinate 1,051,878 downwards.
ACTTTCCGCAGGGCCGCGTCACCGACCATAGGATCGGCCTCACGCTCTATCGGCTGGAGCAGGTGATGCAGGGCGATCTCGACGAACTGATCGAAGCGCTGACCGCGGCGGACGAGGCGGCGCGGCTCGCGGCCATGGAGCCGTGAGCGAGAGTTACGCAGAACTGCGCCGCCGCGCGACCGCCCGGCTTTCGGAAGCCGGGGTGGAGAACGCGGCGCGGGACGTGGAGCTGCTTCTGCGCTGGGCGACCGGGCTCGACGCCCCGGCTCTGGTCTCGAGGGCCGGGGAGGCGGCGACCGCCGAGGCGCGCGTGCGGTTCGAGTCCGCGCTGTCGCGCAGGGAGGCGCGTGCGCCGGTCTCGCATATCGTCGGCGGGCGCGCGTTCTGGGGGCGGTGGTTCGAAGTGACGCCCGATGTGCTCGACCCGCGTCCTGAATCCGAAACTCTGATTGCGGCCGCGCTGGAGAGGGCCGCCGGCGCCGCGCCGCCGGCGCGGGTTCTCGATCTCGGGGTTGGCTCAGGCTGTCTTCTTGGGACGGTTCTCGCCGAGCGGCGGGAGGCGACAGGCCTCGGTATCGACGCATCGCGCGCGGCGCTGGCGGTCGCGGCGCGCAATATGGCGGCGCTTGAAATCGCCGACCGGGCGGAGATGCGGCTGGGCGACTGGCTTGACGGGCTGACAGAAGGCTTCGACATGATCCTCTGCAACCCGCCCTATATCGCCCGCGCGGAAATGGACGGGCTTTCACCGGAAGTTCTGGAGCATGAGCCGCGGATCGCACTGACGCCGGGCGGCGACGGACTTGACGCCTATCGGCGGATCGCCCCCGATCTCGCCTGCTATCTGCGCCGCGGCGGACGCGCGTTGTTCGAAATCGGGCCGGATCAGGCGGCGCAAGCGGCGACTATATTCGCCGCGTTCGGCTGGCCGCACCCGATCGTTCATCGCGATATGGACGGGCGCGATCGCTGCCTGGAGTACCGCCGGAAACCCTGATCTCCATTTGGGCTTGTGGCGACCGCCATGGGGCGCTAGTCTCTGTCGTGTCCGGCGTGATCACCTTCTCTGATTGCGCGCTTGGGCGGACGAACGTGACCCATACAGGAACGGGTGATCCGGCGGCGATGTCGCGACGGGATCGGGGCCGCGCCCTTCATATCGGGCGCTATCGGAATATCAGTCAACCGACCGAGACGTATGCAATGAGACCTTCTCAGAAATCCGGGCGCTCGCGCGGAAAGAACAATCGAAACCGGGGCGGCGGCGGCGTCGGCCACTCGCCGAACCGCGTCTATGAAAGCGCGGGGCCGGAAGGCAAAGTGCGGGGCACGCCGCAGCAGGTTATCGACAAGTATCTTTCGCTCGCGCGCGATTCCCAGCTTTCGGGCGACCGGGTGACTGCTGAAAATTTCCTTCAGCACGCCGAGCATTACGCGCGCATACTGATCGCAGCGCAGGAAGCCGCCGCGCCCGATCGGCGTGAGCAGAACCAGCAGCATGGCGGCGGGGAGCGCGACAGCCAGGACGGAGGCGAGGCCAACGGCGCGCGCTCCGGCCAGACGGGTGGGCGGAACGGCGCCCAGACCGGCGACGATGACAGCGCGCAATCCGAGCAAGGCAGCGGCCAGCAGGGCCGCCGCGAAGGCGGCGCCCGTGAAAAGGCCGAGCAGAGCGCGCCGAGCGCCGACGAGCAGCCGCCGGCGGACGGGCTTGCTGCGATCGGCGATGTGGAGCGGGCCTCCGAGATTGTCGAGACTCCGGAAAGTCAGGCGAAGCCGGCCGAGCGTCGACCGCGAAGAGCTCGTCCGAAGACTCCGAAAGCTGTTTCGGAAAAGGCTGACGAACCTTCCGCTGAAGCCGCGGAATAGGGAGGCCTGGATCGCCCGGGCGGCGTCAGCCGTCCTGAAGCGCCCTGGTCAACGCGCAGAATTCCATGAGCGTCAGCGTTTCCGCTCGTCTTGCGCCGTCGATCCCGGCGGCGTCGAGCAGCGGCGCCGGATCGCCAAGCCGCTTGAGGCTCTGGCGCAGCATTTTCCTGCGTTGTCCGAACGCCGCCGCGACCACCCGCTCCAGCATATGCGGGTCCACTTCCGCCACGGGCGCGCCCGGGCTGATCGTCACTATGGCGGACGTCACTTTCGGCGCCGGGGTGAACGCGCGGGGGGAGACCTCGAATGCGATCTTCGCCGTCGCCCTCCACTGGGCCAGAACCGAAAGCCGACCATAGGCGCCGTCGCCGGGCGCGGCGGTGATGCGCTCGGCCACTTCCTTCTGGAACATCAGGGTGAGACGCGACCACCAGGGCGGCCAGTCCGCGCCGCTCATCCAGCCGACGAGAAGCGCGGTGCCGACATTATAGGGCAGGTTGGCGATAATCTGAGCCGGCCCGGTCAGATGCCGCCGCGGGTCGATCTCCATTGCGTCGCCTTCGATAATTTCAAGCCGTCCCGGCCAGCGCGCGGAAATCTCCTCCAGCGCCGCGAGGCAGCGCGAGTCGCGCTCGATCGCGATCACTCTCCGCGCCCCATTCGACAGTAGCGCGCGGGTCAGCCCCCCCGGTCCCGGTCCGATCTCCACCACTTCGGTCTCCGCCAGCGGCGCTCCGGCGCGGGCGATCCGGCCGGTGAGATTGAGGTCGAGAAGGAAATTCTGTCCGAGCGATTTTCGCGCAGAAATCCCGTGCCGCGCGATCACCTCGCGAAGCGGGGGCAGGCCGTCAGCGACGGTGGATTCACTCATGCCGCCCGCCGCGCCGCCATGCCGGCGGCCATGTTCACCGCTTCGATCAGGCTCGCGGGGTCGGCCCGGCCGGTTCCCGCGATGTCATACGCGGTACCGTGATCCGGCGACGTGCGGATGAACGGCAGGCCGAGCGTCACGTTCACCCCGCGCGCGAAGTCGAGCATCTTCACGGGGATCAGCGCCTGGTCGTGATACATGCAGAGCGCCGCGTCGTAACGGGCGCGCGCCGCCGCGTGGAACATCGTGTCGGCGGGAAGCGGGCCGAACGCTTCGACGCCGCGGGCCCTCAGCGCGGCGACGGCGGGGGCGATCAGCGCCGCATCCTCGCCCCCCATCGCGCCGCCTTCGCCGGCATGGGGGTTCAGCCCGGCGACGGCGATGCGTGGGCGCGCGATGGCGAAATCGCTGATGAGCGCGGCCGCGAGGATCGCGCCGGTCTCTTCGATCAATCGCGCGTTCAGTTGCTTCGGGGCTTCTGAAAGCGGGATGTGGATGGTGACGGGAACAGTGCGAAGCCCGGGCGCGGCCAGCATCATCACCGGCAGCGGGGCGCCTGAGAGCGCTGCCAGAAACTCCGTATGGCCAGGGTAGGCGAAGGCGGCGCCGTCCTTCAACGCCTTCTTGTTGATCGGCAGGGTGACGACCGCGCCGGCCCGCCCCTTGAGCGCGAACCCGACCGCGCGCTTGATCGAGCGGATCACTGCGCCGGCGTTGGCCGGATCCGGCGCGCCGGGCTGCGCCGGAGCGCTAAGCGACTCACGAAGGACTGCGAGACGGCCCAGGGGGAGCGAGAGGGCGTCCTCCGGCTCGCCAATCTCAACGACCTCGGCGCCCAGCGCCGTGAGTCGCTCCGGGTCGTCGATCGCGAAGAACGGCGCCGCAAGCGCGCCGGCGCGCCAGGCCTGGACCAGAACCTCGCCGCCGATCCCCGCGGGGTCGCCCATCGTGATGGCGAGCGGTGCGGCGGCGGGTTCGCGCACTCAGCGCCGCTCGATCACCGCTTCGCGCCGGAGATCCTGCAGGAAGCCTTCGGCAAGCCGTGTCAGGCGGCGGGTGCGGATCTGGTCGCGAAGTTGCGCGCGGGTTTCTTCGTCGACGCCGCCGCTGCGTTCACACACGATGAAGATATCGACGCTGTCATTCGCGGCGACCGGGCGCGACGCCTGTCCCGATTGCAGCAGCTGCACCGCATCGCGGACCGGGCCAGGCAGGGCGGAGACGAGCTTTCGGTCAATCGATTCCACCGTCGCCCGGCCGCCGAGTTCGGGAAGCGAGCCGCAGCCGTTGGCCTGCGCCTTCAGGTCCTCGGCCGTGGCCATCGCCGCGGCCGTCGCGTCTTGGCCGGAGCCGTCGAGCGGCACCGCGATTCGGCGAAGCGTGACTTCGCTCTCGCGCGCCCAGGGCGGGACCTCGTCGCGGGTGTCGCCAACGCGATAAATCGACACGCCGCCCGGCGCCGCGACGGGCGGCGTGACGCCGCCCGGCGGCGTGTTCGCCATTATCTGCGCCAGATCGGGGGGCAGCATGCTGTCCGGCACCCAGCCGACATCGCCGCCATTGGCCGCCGACGGGGCGCGGCTGTAGCGCCGGGCGAGCGTCGCGAAATCGGCGCCGCGGCGGAGTTCCCGCATGATCCGCTCAAGCGCCGCGCGCGCCTCGGCTTCCTGACCGGGACCGGCCGGGATGGCGATCTCCGAGATCCGATACGATTTTGTCTGGCTCGCAGCGGCGAGCGCGATCTCCTGATCGAGTTCGACTTCGGAGGGCGTGGCGCGCGCGCCAAATCGCGCATTCACCAGCTCGCGCCAGACAACCTGGGAGCCGAGAAAACTGTCCAGCGCCTGCCGGTCGATCCCGGCGCTCCTGGTCTTGGCCAGAAAGCCCGCGCCATCGAGATTGAAGCGTTGCGCGAATTCCTCGATCGCGGCGCTCAACTCCTCGGGGTCGGCGCTGAGCCCCGCCCGCCGCCCGGCCTGCGCGCGCAGCCGGTCGTCGATCAGTTGCTCAACCGCGGCGCTGTTGAGCTGCGGTCCGGGCTGGGCGCCGCTCAGTTGCAGGAGCTTCGCGCGCTGCCCGACATCGTAATAGGTGATGATGTCGTCATTCACGATCACCGCGGGCGCGAAGGCGGTCTGCGCCGCGGCCGCGACGGCGAAAGCCAGCGTGGCCAGTAACCCGCCGCTCACCCGCCGCGTTGTCGACAGCATCGTCATGAAGCATCCTCGTTCACTGCGCGCCGGAATCGTTGGACCCGGCGCTATTGTCTTGCCGCCGCCGGGATCGCGATCCCGAAGCGAATTCGCATCTGACGCCCCTCAGCGTCGTTGGCCATCGTGCGAGACTGGAGTTTCCAACCGGCGCCTACAACCACGTAGGTCAATACCGCGCCTCCGGCGACGAATCTATCCTCGATCAGGTTCGAGCGTGTAGCGCCTGTTCGACCGCGAGCCTAGGCGCCCGCGCCAAATCGCGCTACGCCTCTGGCCAAAATCAACCCGTTCCACCGCATGCAACATGAGGCCAGCATGACCCAGCCCGTCGAGATCGCGTTCACATCGTCCGATTCAGTCGTGATGGCCGAAGCCTCAGGCTCCATCGTCGTCTTCACACTGAAGGATGGCGCGCTCAGCCCCGGCGCCGCGGAGGCGGACGGTCTGACTGACGGCGCCGTCGGCCGTCTTGTCGCAGGCAAGGAGTTCAAGGGGAAAGCCGGCGATATCGGCACGCTCGCATATCCTGCCGGCGTGAAGGCGGAGAAACTCATCGTTGTCGGGCTTGGCGAGGAGCCGGACGAGAACGCCGCGCGCAAGGCCGGCGCGGCGGCCGCGAAGGCCGCCGGACGCGGACCGGTGACGCTATGGGGCGCGGGCGGCTCCGCGACCGAGGCCGAGATCGCCTTCGGCTTCGCGCTGCGGCGCTACAGATTCGATGTCTACAAGACCGGCGACGAGAGTGACGAGGGCGACGATCAGGATGGCGCTGGCGTGGCGAAAACGAACGACTCAGTCGCTTTCGTGAGCGCCGACGCCGAGGCCGTCGCCCGCGCCTCCGCCCCGTTGGCGGCGCTGACCGAAGGGGTGTTCTTCACCCGCGATCTGGTCAATGAACCGGCCAATATCCTGACCACCGGTGATTTCGCCGCGCGGCTCGAAGCGATGGCGGCCCTCGGCCTGGAGGTCGAGATCCTCGGCGAGGCGGAGATGAAGGCGCTCGGCATGAATGCGCTTCTCGCCGTCGGCATGGCGTCGGACGACGAATCGAAGCTCGTGGTGATGAAATGGTCCGGTGGCGGTAATGAAGCGCCGCTTTGCGTTGTCGGCAAGGGCGTGGTCTTCGACACTGGCGGAGTCTCCATCAAGCCTGCGGGCGGCATGGAGGACATGACGATGGACATGGGCGGCGCCGGCGCCGTCGCGGGGCTGATGCGGGCGCTGGCGTTGAGGAACGCGAAAGCCAATGTCGTCGGCATCGTCGGCATCGTCGAGAACATGCTCGCCGGCAATGCGCAGCGTCCCGGCGATATCGTGAGATCGATGAAGGGCGATACGGTCGAGGTGATCAACACCGACGCCGAAGGGCGTCTCGTCCTCTGCGACGCGCTCTGGTACGCGCAGGAGCGGTTCAAGCCCGCGGGCGTGATCAACCTTGCGACGCTGACCGGCGCCATCATCGTCGCGCTCGGGCATGAGCACGCCGGGGTGTTCTCGAACGACGATGCGTTCTGCGACGCGTTCCTCGCGGCCGCAAAGACGGCGGGCGAGGGGGCGTGGCGGCTGCCGCTCGCCCCGGCCTATGACAAGCTGCTGAAATCCCGCCTCGCGGACATGAAGAATGTCGGAGGCAGGGCTGCGGGTTCGATTACCGCCGCACAGTTTCTCAAGCGCTTCATAAAAGAGGGGACCCCCTGGATCCATCTCGACATCGCCGGCACGGCTTCGGTCAAGGCGGAGACCGACCTCGCGCCCGCCGGCGCGACGGGATGGGGAGTGCGTGCGCTGAACCAGTTGATCGCGGACAGATATGAGCGTTAAGCCGGGACGATTGTGGCGGAGATTCTCTTTTATCACCTGACCCGGCGGCCGCTCGAAGCCGCCGTGCCCGGACTGCTGGAGAAATGTCTCGAACGCGGGTGGAAGGTGGTGCTCCGCGCCGGATCGCGCGAACGCGCCGAGGCGCTCAACCGCCATCTGTGGACATATCGCGAGGATGGCTTCCTGCCCCATGGCGGCCCGGAGGACGGCGAAGGGCCGCGCCAACCGGTCTATCTCACGGCCGGGACGGAGACGCCGAACAGCCCGGATGTGCTGATGCTGGTCGATGGAGCGGAGGCTACGGCGGCGGAGGTCGGCGACTACATCCGCGCGCTTCTGCTCTTCGACGGCCATGACGAAGCGGCGCTCGCCGCCGCGCGCGCCGCGTGGAAGACGATGACGGCCGCCGGGCTGAAGGCGATCTACTGGGCCGAGACCGATGCCGGCGGTTGGACGAAAAAGGCCGAGGCGGGCGGCTGAGCCGGCGCGGCCTCAGGCGAAGAGCCCTTTCACCTGGTCGCGCAGGGCGTTTTTCTGCACCTTGCCCATCGTGTTGCGCGGCAGCGCTTCGATCAGGATCAGTTTCTTCGGTTGTTTGTAGCGCGCGAGGGAGGTGGCGAGCGCCGCCTCGATCGCAGCCAGGTCGGGCGCGGCTCCCGCGGCGGGCACGATGAAGCCGACGACCGCTTCGCCGAAATCGGCATGCGGCGCGGCGACGACGGCGCTTTCCAGAACGCCCGGCTGGTCGTCGAGGATCAGTTCGACCTCCTTGGGGTAGACGTTGAAGCCCCCGGAAATGATCAGGTCCTTTCCGCGCCCGACGATCTGCACATAGCCGTCTTCGTCGATCAGCCCGAGATCGCCGGTGATGAAAAACCCGTTCTCGCGAAGTTCCTCCTTCGTCTTCTCCGGCATGCCCCAATAGCCCTTGAAAACGTTCTGGCCGCGCACTTCGATCACGCCGACCTCGCCTTGCGGCGATTCGACGCCGGTTTCGGGGTCGGTGATTTTCAACTCGACGCCGGGCAGGGGAAAGCCGACCGTGCCGGCGCGGCGCTCGCCCTCATAGGGGTTCGAGGTGTTCATGTTGGTTTCGGTCATCCCGTAACGCTCCAGGATGCGATGGCCGGTCCGGGCCTCGAATGCGCGGTGCGTCTCGGCGAGGAGCGGGGCCGAACCGGAGACGAAGAGCCGCATCCGCCTCGTCAGCGGGCGGTCGAAGCGCGGATCATCCAGAAGGCGTGTGTAGAAGGTCGGCACGCCCATCATCGATGTCGCCTGCGGCATCAGCCGGATCATCGCCTCCGTATCGAACTTGGGCAGGAAAATCATCGCCCCGCCGGAGATCGCGATGGTGTTGGTGGCGACGAAGAGCCCGTGCGTGTGAAAGATCGGCAGGGCGTGAAGCAGCCGGTCCCCGGCTGTGAAGCACCAATAGTTGACGAGGGTGCGCGCGTTCGAGAGCAGGTTCTTCTGCGTCAGCATCGCGCCCTTGGAGCGGCCGGTTGTGCCGGAAGTATAGAGGAGCGCGGCGAGGTCGCCCTCTTCCCGCGCTGCGGGCGGGAAGTTGTCGGACGCGCGCGCCGCCTTCTCGGCGAGGCTCCCGTCGCCATGCGCGCCAAGGGTCTCCAGCATGGCGCCGGCGGCTCTAGCGACCGGCGCAAGGTCGCCGGCGGCGGGGGGGTCCGCGAGCAGAAGCTTCGCGCCGGCGTTCTCGACGAAATAGCTCACCTCGGTCGGAGTGTAGCCGGTGTTGAGCGGGAGAAAGACCACGCCCGCCTTCACGCAGGCGGCGTAAACCGCAAGCGCCTCCGGCGATTTCGCGACCTGCGCCGCCAGTCGGTCACCCGCGGCGAGCCCGGCTGCGGTGATGGCGCTGGCGTAGCGGGAGGCGGTTTTCAGAAAGGCGTCGTGGCTGATCTCGCGCCCGTCCGGGAGGATCAGGAATGGCGTCGCCCTCCCCTCGTGCGGGCCGAATAGGGCGTCATAGAGCGGGTTTGCCATTCTTCGGGCTCCTGGTCTGAACGAGTTTCGCGCCGGCCTCGGCCAGCGTCCGCACCGGCTTGGAGGCGGCGACTGGCCCCCGCGCGGCGAAACTCTCCTGATTTTCGGCGATCCGGTCGAGGTCGTAAAGATAGTTGACCATCGCGCCGCCGGATTGCGCCATGCCGCGCGGCGAAGGGTCCGCATCCGCATGGATCGCATGAACAAGCGCGCCGTTCGAAAGGTGGAACCGGGCGACAGGGTCGCGCGGCGCACCGTCGGCGCGTTTGGCGTTTAGAAGATACTCCGCGGTGAGCGCCTTCAGTTCCTCACCCGAATCCGCCTCGCGCCCGTCTTCTTTCAGCCAGTCCAGCAGGCCGGGGATGGGTGAAAGCGTCACATAGGACTTCAGCCCCGGCAGCGCGCGGCCGAGATCCTCCGCCACCTGCTTTATCAGGAGGTTGCCGAACGAGACGCCGGCGAGGCCGGGTTGGCAGTTCGAGATCGAATAGAAGACCGCGGTGTCGGCCTTGTGGGCCGGGGTCGGTTTCCGGTCCTCCGCGAGGAGGGAGACGATCGAGCCCGGGACGCCTCGCGTCAGCGCCACTTCGACGAAAATAAGCGGATCGTCGGCCATCGCCGGGTGAAAGAAGGCGAAACAGCGCCGGTCGGCGGGGGCGAGTCGGCGGCGCAAGTCCTCCCAACTCGAAATCTCGTGAACCGCCTCATAGGCGATGATCTTCTCCAGCACGCTCGCCGGCGTGTCCCAGTCGATGGGTCGCAGCACGAGGAAGCCGCGATTGAACCACGACACGAAGAGATGCAGGAAATCGAGATCGAGCCGGCCGAGGCTTGGGTCGCGCCCGCCGATGCGGCGCAGATCGTTCCGCATCTCGACCAACCGCTTGGTCGCGCCGGGGGCGCGGTTGAGCCGGCGGATCAGCTCCTGCCGCGGCGGCTCGGCGGCCTCCATCAACTCGGCGTATGCGGGCTTGTCCGGCGTCGCGGCGTAAGCGGCGGCGGCGGCGGTGAGGCGCCCGGGATCGACATCCATCGCCTCGGTCAGATGGACGAAGAAGGCGCGTTTCGCGTCTTCGTCGAGCAGGGCGTAGCGATCGAGCAGCGCGCGGGCGAGAATGAAACCGCCGGCCTCGCCGCCCCTGGCGACCAGCGCGTCGGCGAGCGCTTCTGGCGTTCTCTCGTCCTCGGACCCGCCCCAGGCGGCGTCGCGTGCACGCTCGAAAAGCGTGGTGAGAAGGTCGGCGAGGAGCGTCATATCTCGGGCCCCATGACCGCGTCCGGCAACCAGGTGGCGATGTCCGGAAACATGCAGAGCAATATGATCGCGACGACCATGCAGGCGACGTAGGGGAGCGATCCGACAAGTATGGTCTTCAGCGGAATGTCGGGCGCGATGCCGTTGATGACGTAAAGGTTCAGCCCGACCGGCGGAGAGATCAGCCCGATCTCCATGTTGATCGTCAGCACGACGGCGAACCAGATCGGGTCGAAACCGGCGGTGGTGAGGATCGGCATGAGGATCGGCGCCGCCATCAGGATCACGGCCACCGGCGGCAGGAAGAACCCGGCGATCAGCAGAAAGACGTTGATCGCCGCCATCAATACCCATCGGTTGACGTCGAGCCCGCCGATCCACCCCGCGATCGACTGGGTGATGAAGAGTGACGAGAGCATGTAGGAGAAAACGCCGGCGGCCGCGATGATGAAGAGGATCATCACGCTTTCCTTTGTGCTGTCGCGCAGAACCACCCAGAGCCGGCTTGGCTCCATCAGTCGGTAGATGATGATCGCGACGACAAGGCAGAGAAGCGCGCCGACGGCCGCAGTCTCGGACGGCGTCGCCACGCCGCCATACATCGCGTAGAGCACGCCGAGGATGATGAGCAGGAACGGCAGGACGCGCGGCATGATCTCCAGCCGCTCGCGCCATGAATAGCGGCGGGTGGAGAGGATCGAGCCGTCGCCGGAGCGCCATGTCGAGTAGAGCGACCAGAGCATGAACAGCCCGACGAGCAGCATCCCCGGCAGGACCCCGGCGAGGAAAAGCCGCCCGATGGAGGTTTCTGTCGCGATGCCGTAGACGATCATCGTCACTGAGGGCGGGATGAGAATGCCGAGCGTGCCGCCCGCGGCGATCGAACCGGCGGCGACGCCGTCCGGATAACCGCGTTTCCTCATTTCCGGAATGCCCATCTTGCCGATCGCCGCACAGGTGGCGGGCGAGGAGCCGGACATCGCAGAGAACAGCGCGCAGGCCCCGAGATTGGAGATCACCAGACCGCCGGGCACCCGCGTCAGCCAGCGCTCAAGCGCCTCGTAGAGATCGGCGCCGGCGCGGGTAGAGGCGATGGAGGCGCCCATCAGGATAAACATCGGAATCGCCAGCAGCGCGAAATCGTTGAGCTTGGCGAAGAAGATCTCCGGCATCAGCTCCAGCGAACGCATGCCGTCGAAGACGATCAGGAAGCCGGCCGCGACCGTCAGCAATCCGACGGCGACGGATATCCCGGAGAAGAGGACCAGCACCGTGACGACGGCGACCGCGAGGCCGAGAACGAGCGGATCCATCAGCTCTCCTCCAGCCCGTAGGGCTTTTCGATCTTCAGGATCAGCGCGACCAGGTCGGCGGAGAGCTGAAGCAGCAACAGCCCGAACCCGACGGGAAGCGCGAAAAGAGGAATCCAGAGCCTGGCGCCCCAGACGGTGTCCGACTTCCAGTTCCGGTCCCAGGAGAAGCGCCAGTATTCATAGCCGTACCAGAACATCACCGCGACCACGGCGATGGTTACGCCGAGGGTCAGCAGCGCCAGCCAGAGCCGCGCGCGTCCTTTCAGCGACATCGGAAAGAGGTCGACATTCACGTGGCCCCTGAGCCTCTGAACATAGGGCAGGCCGATGAGCGTCGATGAGATAACCAGATAGATCACCGTCTCGGTCTGCCAGATAGTGGAATGGTTCAGGACGAACCGCACGAATATCATCTCGCAGGTGATCAGCACCGCCGCGAGGATCATTGCGGCCGAAACCCAGCCGGCGAGCGTGGAGACCGCCGCGACAAATTTCAAGAAACGGTTGTCGCCGGTGCGCGCGATACGGGTGGAGACGCTACCCGACATCGCCTGCTCCCCTCGTGGAACGTGGGGCGGCCGTCGCCGGCCGCCCCGCCCGGATTGCGCCTGTCACTCGACCGCGAGGGCCATGTCGAGCAGCTTCTGCCCGTCCGGAACCTCTTCGACGAAATTCTTGTAGGAGGTCTCCTTGGCGATCGCGCGCCAGGCGTTGAACTCCGCCTCGGTCATCTGGTCGATCTCGACACCGTTCTCCTCGAACACCTTGACCGAATCCGCATCTTCCTTCTTGGCCTCCTCGAGGTAGAACGCCTCGGCTTTGGCGGCGGCGGCGGTAAGCGCTTCCTGCTGCTCGGGGGTCAGGTCCTCGAAGGTCGACTTGTTCATCAGGAGCGGCTGATACATGAACCAGAGCGCGTAATCGCCGGCGGGCGTGTAGCAACTCACCTGCTCGAAGATGCGATAGCTGACGAAGGACGAGGAGGAGGTATTCGCCGCTTGCAGCACGCCCGTCTGCATCGCGTTGTAGATCTCCGACGACGCCATGGAGGCGATCGAGGCGCCGGCGCCGGCCAGCATCTGCTCGAAAGCCTTGCCGGCTGCGCGGGTCTGAAGCCCTTCCACATCCTCGGGGGCCGTGATGCACTTGTCGACGCCGGCGAAGCCGCCCGCGAGATAGCCGTGGACCAGCGTCATCACGTCGTCTTCGGCCTGGATCGCCTCGATCGCCTCCATGAACGGGCTTGTGTTCATGCGCGCGGCGTGATCGTGGTTTTTCACCAGGCCCGGCATCAGTGTCAGGTTATAGGCCGGCTGCTGACCGCCCGCATAGGACAGCGGAAAGACGGTCATGTCGAGTTGGCCGCGGGTGAGCGGGTTGTACTGCTCGCGCGCCTTGAAGAGCGATCCCGACGGGAAAATCTTGATCTCCAGATCGACATCGGCGGCAGCGACCTCGTCGGCGACCATCTGCGCGACCTTGTGGCGGACATCGCTGGTCGACCATTGATGGCTGAGACGAAGCTCGGTCGCCCCCGCAGCGCCCGCGGCGAGCGCCAGCGCGGCGGCGGCCATGAGTGAGGTGCTCAGTTTCATGTTTCTCTCCCGGTTGTGTTCCGGGTGCGATTCCCCGGAATTTGATCGCGCGATGATCTTCGTCGTTGCATCCAGTGTCAATAATTTTGTATACAGTTCATCCGGCTTTGCATTCAGAGGACAACATGGACGCCAGGGCGGCCGACAGCATCGCCGACGCATTGGAACAGATGATCGTCACCGGGGAATTCGCGGATGGCGAGCGGCTGAGCGAGGTCGCGCTGGCCGAACGGTTCGGCGTCTCGCGCACCCCGGTGCGCGAAGCGTTCCAGCGCCTCGCGGCCTCCGGCTTGATCGAGCAACTGCCTCGGCGCGGGGTTTTTATCCAGCAGCCGGGACCGGTGGAGCTTCTGGAAATGTTCGAAGTGATGGCGGAACTGGAGTCGGTCTGCGGCCGGCTCGCGGCGCGGCGGATCGCGCCGGCGCGCCTCAAGGAGCTCGACGCGGCGAACAGCGCATGCCGCGCCGCGATGGCGGCGGAGGATATCGATGGCTATTACCGCGCGAACGAGATCTTTCACCACGCCATCTACAACGAATCGGGCAACGGCTTCCTCGCCGGCGAAGCCGCGCGCCTGCATCGCCGGCTCCGCCCCTATCGGCGGATGCAACTCTATCTGAAGGGCAGGATCGCGCAATCCATGGCCGAGCATGAGGAGATCGTCGCGGCGCTTCGCGCGGCGGACGAGGCGCGCGCGGGTGATGCGCTCAGGACCCATGTCGCCGTGCAGGGCGAGAAATTCCACCACCTCGCTGCGGCGCTGAAGGCCGGTGTGCGCCGCGGCGACGGCGCGGTCAGCTGACGCGCGCGCGGCGGCCATCCGGCTCGCTACCATCGGCCCACGCGCGGAGCTCCGCGCGGAGCGCTGGCGGCGGGTCGGCGAATCCTTCGTCGAGACGCTCGGCGCGCTCGATCCGGTCGATGCGGAAATGCCGTTCGGCGGCGCGAAGCTCGCACCACGCCACCAGCGTCCAGACCGCGCGCCAGCGCACAAGCAGATAGGGGTGGACCACGCGCCCGGTCGGCGCGCCCGTCTCGTCGCGATAATCGATCTTCAGCTTGACGCGCGCCTCGCAGGCTTTCCTGATCTTCAGATGCAGCGCCCGCTGATCCGGCGTCCAGCCACGCGCCGGCGTTTCGTAGGGCGAGCGATCCGCGCGCCGCAGACCCGCATCGTCGAGAACGGCGCGAATCTTCGTCTCCGCCCTCTCGGCCGCATGCGCCAGTTCGTCGTCGGTGAAGGCGCGGGTGAAGCTGAGTCCCGCGAGAAGCGCCAGCGCCTCGTCCCCGTCGAGAATCAGCGGCGGCAGATGGTAGGACTTGTCGAGCCGGTAGCCGACGCCGGCCTCGCCGTCGATCGGCGCGCCGGAGGCTCGAAGCGCGGCGATGTCGCGGTAGATCGTCCGCGGCGAAACCTCAAGATTCGCCGCGAGAGTCGCCGCCGTGAGCGCGAGACGCCGGCCGTGAAGCTCCTCTATCAGTCGGAAAAGGCGTCCCGCGCGGCGCATCAACGGCCGCGCGGAGGGGGGGAGGGCGGCCGCCTCGCGCGCCAATCAGCCTCATCTCCGGTCCTCCCTCCGGTCACGGCGCCGATCGCCGCCGAAAAGCCGTATCAGCCCCCTGCTGACAGCATCTTGTCAGGAGTCTTCCCTCTCAGGGCAGGATCATCGTTCCCGCGCCATGTTCGGTGAAAAGCTCCAGCAGGCACGCGTGTGGCGCGCGTCCGTCCATGATCACCACGGCCTTGACCCCGGCGCGGATCGCGTCGAGCGCGGTCTCCGTCTTCGGAATCATGCCGCCAGCGATCACGCCTTCCTCTGTCAGGCCCTGAACGGTCTCCGCAGTGAGGCGGGTGATGACGTCGCCCTCGGCGTCTTTTACCCCTGCGACATCGGTGAGCAGCAGCAACCGGTCGGCGTTCATCGCGCCGGCCACGGCCCCGGCGGCGGTGTCGCCATTGATATTGTAGGTCTCGCCGTCGCGCCCGACCCCGACAGGCGCCACGACGGGAATGAAATCACCCTCGATGAACATGAAGAGCACATCCGGGTTCACTTCGACCGGCTGGCCGACGAAGCCGAGGTCGAGAACCCGCTCGATGTTGCTCTCGGGATCCTTGATCCATTTCAGCGCCTTTTCGCAGACGATGAGATCGGCGTCCTTGCCTGAAAGGCCGACCGCGCGGCCGCCCTGCGCGTTCAGCGCCCGCACGATGTGCTTGTTGATCCGCCCGGCGAGGACCATCTCGACGATTTCCACGGTCGCCTCGTCGGTGACGCGCTTGCCGTCGATGAAGGTCGACTCGATCTTCAATCGTTTCAGCATGTCGTCGATCTGCGGTCCGCCGCCATGGACCACGACGGGGTGCAGCCCGCATTGCTTCATCAGGACGATGTCGCGTGCGAAATTCGCCATCGCCTCCTCGTCTCCCATAGCGTGCCCGCCGAACTTCACCACGACGGTGGCGCCGTGGTGGCGCTGCATATAGGGCAGCGCCTCACTCAGGGTGCGGGCGGTGGCGATCCAGTCGCGTTTCATGGCGCGGGACTTCTCCATCTGCGTCTCCTTAGGGGACGATGCATAACGCCACGGTCAGCCGCTCGCCAGATGTTCAATGATCGGGCAGCGCGGACTGGCGTCGCCGGCGCAGGCGTCGGCGATGCTCGCCAGTTCGTTCCGGAGCGTCGCCAGCGCCGCCATCTTGGCGTCGAGCGCGGCGATATGCTCTTCGGTGATCGCCTTGACATCGGCGCTCGCGCGGGTCTCGTCCTCGTAGAGCGCCAGCAGCCTGCGGCACTCCGCGAGCGTGAAACCCAACGCGCGCGCCCGGCCGATGAAGCCGAGCCGGCGCGCGTCCGCGTTGGAATAGTCGCGATACCCGTTCGTCGCGCGGGACGGCGAAACAAGGCCGATATCGGCATAATAGCGCACCGTCTTGACCGGCAACCCAGCCATCGCCGCCGCATCTCCGATCCGCATCCGTGCTCTCCGCTTGACCTTCCCGCGACCGGAATGATTAGGGGGGATCGCGAAGTCAAGGCGGAGGGCCACGATGGCCGGCGCGGGAAAAAGGTCGGCGGGGATTGGCGCTCTCGCGCTGTCCACGGCGTTGCTGATTGGCGGGGCGTGGCTGTTCTGGTCAAAAGCGAACGACCAGAGCGCCGCCGAGCGCGCCTATGAAAGCGCCGCCCCCGCCGCCGCTTCGACGCCCGAACTCAGCCGGGACGGCGCGCGCGGCCGGGTCGCGTTCAACGCCGCCTGCGCCGCCTGCCACGGCCGCGACGCGGCCGGCGGGCCGGGCGGGCCGCCGCTCATTCACCGGATTTACGAGCCGTCGCACCACGGAGACGAATCGATCCGCCGCGCGGTCCGCAACGGGGTGAAGGCGCACCACTGGAATTTCGGCGACATGCCGCCGCAACCCGACATGAGCCCCGAGACGGTGGAGACGGTGATCTCCTTCCTGCGCGAGACTCAGGCCGCGAACGGCATCCGCTGACGCTGATCGCGGCGGGCCGGTCAGCAGCCGATGGCGCAGCCGTCCTTTCGCGGGTCCGACGCCCCCTCATAGACGCCGTTCTCATGCAGACGGATCATCTGCGCGCCGCCGATCGGCGCGTCCGGGGTCAACAGCACATGGCCCCGCTTCTCCAGTTCCGCGCGCGCCTCGGGGAAATAGCCGCGTTCGATGTGCAGCTTGCCGTCATAGGGATCCGCGAAGGCGCGCGGCGCGTCCAGCGCCTCCTGCGGGTCCATGCCGAAATCGGCGATATTGCTCAAAACTCGCATATGGCCGGTGGACTGGTATTGCCCGCCCATCACGCCGTAAGACGCGAACAGCTTGCCGTCCTTGCGGATCATCGCGGGGATGATCGTGTGAAGCGGACGCTTGCCGCCCCTCAGTTCGTTCGGATGCCCGTCGGTCAGCACGAATCCGGCGCCCCTGTTCTGGAAGTTGACGCCGAATTTCTTCGAGGCGAGACCGGAGCCGAAGGCGTGGAAAATCGAGTAGATCATCGAGACGACCATGCCGTCCTTGTCGGCCGTCGTCAGATAGACCGTATCCTTGTGCACCGCGGCGGCGGCCGGCGGCGGCGTCGGCGCGGCGCGGTTCATGTCGATCAGCGCGGCGAGCCGCTTCGCCGTCTCGGTCGAAAGCATCCGGTCTGTCAGCGCATGCGCCGGGTCGGCGACGAAACGGTCGCGGGCCTCATAGGCGAGCTTGGTGGCCTCCGCCTCCAGATGCGCGCGCTCGGCGCCGAACGGGTCGAGTGAAGCGACATCGAAATGCGAGAGGATGTTGGCGATGAGGAGCGCGGTCACCCCCTGGCCGTTCGGCGGCAGCTCAACCAACTCATAGCCGCGATAGGTCGCGGAGACGGGATTGACGTAATCCGCCGCGGTCGCCGCGAAATCCTCGGCGGTGTGGAGCCCGCCGAGCGCCCGCAGGCTGTCGACCATGTCCTCCATCACCTCGCCCTCGTAGAAACCGGCCCGGCCCTGTTCGGCGACACGGCGGAGGATCTCGGCCTGTCCGGGCGCGCGGAACACCGCGCCGAGCGCGTAAGGCGCGCCATTGTCGAGATAATGTTTCGCGCCGTCGCCCTGAAGCGTAGCGGCGTTCTTCTTCCAGTCGAACGCGGTGCGCGGGCCGACCGGGACCCCTTCCTCAGCGTAGCGGATAGAGGGCGCGAGACATGCGGCGAGTCCCTTCCGTCCCCAATCCTCGGCCAGACGACAGAAGCCGTCGATCGCGCCGGGCACTGTGACCGCGTGCGCAGAGCGGAGCGGAATTGCGCTTTCGCCCGCGTCGCGCAGACGCGCCGCGTCGAGCGCGGCGGGCGCGCGGCCCGAAGCGTTGAAGCCGGTGATCTTTTCCCCTCCGGCCGGGCGGATCAGCGCGAACATGTCGCCGCCGATCCCGGTCGAAGACGGCTCACAAAGGCCGAGCAGCACCGCGGCCGTGATGGCCGCGTCCATCGCGTTACCGCCATCCTCAAGGATCGCCACCGCCGCCTGCGCCGCGATCGGGCTGGATGTGGCGCAGATGCCGTTCATGGCGAAAACGCCGGATCGGCCGGGCATGTGGAAGTCGCGCATGGTCTTTCTCCGTGTCTGAGTGGAGCGACATGTAGCGCGGCGCCGAGAGTCGGGAAAGGGCGGCCAAGGTGTGGGAAACACGCCCGACGTCGCGATTCGGGGTGGGGGCTGAATAACGCGACGTCGGGCCAGCAATCGCTTGCTGTCATGTTAATCTCGGCGGGTGACATGGCGAACCGAAGGCCGAAATCGGGCGAATTCGTGGTTTCTTCGGAGCGCCGGGGGTCGTCCGCGCCCGTAAATGCTTGCCATTTCGGCTTCGTCGGGGTCAGATTTCCCCATGAATGTAATATCAACGACCGCCTTCGGGCGAAAACCCGGGGGACGGGGCGCTGAGGAGCGGGTCACTTTCCATCGGACCGAACTCTCAGTGATTCTGAACGTCTACGGTCGCATGGTCGCGGCGGGCGAATGGCGCGATTATTCGATCGACTTTCTCTCCGAGCGGGCGGTCTTTTCGGTGTTCCGCCGGGCGACGGAGCATCCGCTGTTTCGAATTGAGAAGAATCCCCGCTTTGCGGCGAAGCAGGGGGCCTACGCGGTGTACGGCCACGACGGGCGCGTCCTGAAACGTGGCGCCGAGCTGAAACAGGTGATGCGGGTCTTCGATTCGAAACGGCTAAAGCTGGTGGATTAGGGGTCAGAACCGATCCTTGCGCCGCCTGATCTCGGCGAAAACTCCGGCGTCGTCTGCCCCATCCAGCCCGACCGCCGCCTTCACGCCAGGCTCGCGTGCCCGGAGAAACGGGTTCGTCGCCAACTCCTCCGCCAGCGTCGTCGGGCAGATCGGCTTTCCGGCGGCGTCGGCTTCTGAGATCCGCTCAATACGATGCCTCAGCGCGTCGTTCTCCGGTTCGATCGACAGGGCGAAGCGGCCATTGGCGGCGCCGTAATTGTGACCGGAATAGATCAGCGTCTCCGGCGGCAGTCCGAGGAACTTTGAAAGGCTCTCCCACATCATCAGGTGCGTGCCCTCGAAAACCCGTCCGCAGCCGAGCGCCATGAGACTGTCGGCGGTGAAGGCCGAACCATCGAAGAGATAGGCGACATGGCCGACCGTGTGGCCCGAGACGTCGATCACCCGTCCGGCGCTTTCTCCGACCGCGACCTCGTCGCCTTCGGCGAGTTCCCTGTCGAGCGGCGGCAGCCGGTGTGCGTCCGCGGCCGCACCGAAGACCTTGGCGCCGAAGCGCGACCGAAGCGCCTCCACGCCGTCGATATGGTCGTGGTGGTGATGGGTGAGCAGGATCAGATCGAGACCCCACCCCCGTTCCTCCAGCGCCGCGATCAGCGGCGTGGCTTCCGGCGCGTCCACGACGGCGACGACGCCTGTGGCGGCGTCGCGCAGGATGTAGCCGTAATTGTCTTCCCGGCAGGGAATGACGATTGTCTCGATAGACATGGGCAAGCCTTCCATGAATGGCTAGATTCGCGGAGAGAGTAGCGGAGGCGGTGATAGCATGCATCTCGACGTGATCGAGTTGAGGCGGTTTTATTACCGCACCCCGCTCGGCCGCGTGGCGCAGATGGCGATTCGTGGCGCGCTCGACGCCCACTGGCCGGAAATGCGCGGCGGCAATCTCGCTTCTTTCGGGTTCGGCCAGCCCTTCATCCGGCCTTTCCGGCGCAAGGCGCAGCGCGCGGTCGGTCTGATGCCGGCCGAGATGGGCGCGTTTCACTGGCCGGTCGACGGGGCGAACCTGAGCGTTCTCGCGGATGGCAGACGCTGGCCGCTCGCCACCGGATTCGTGGATCGCTTGCTGATCGTCCACGCGCTCGAGAACTCCGAACGTCCCGGCTCGCTGTTGGCCGAGGCGCACCGCGTGCTGGCCCCGGGCGGGCGGGCGCTGATCATCGTTCCCAATCGCACCGGGCTCTGGGCGCGGCGGGAGGCCAACCCTTTCGGTCACGGCAGGCCTTATTCTTTCAGCCAGCTTGAGCGCCTCCTGCGCGATCATCAGCTTGAACCCGTCGGTCATTCCGCCGCGCTCTACGCGCCGCCGTCGCAGCGCCGGTTCTGGATCCGCATGGCGCGGACGGCGGAGGCGGTGGGCCGCCGGCTGGATGCGCGCCGCCTCGCCGGCGTGATCATTGTCGAGGCGGTGAAGACCGCCTACGCCGCGCCGCGCACCGGGGCGCCGGCGACGATGAAAACACCGCTGGAGGTTCTTGGCGGCATCGTCAGGCCCGCGCCGAAACCGGCGGCGTCACGATTCCGCAATCGGCGTTGGCGGCGTTCCGGTTGAGGCGGTCCTGAAAACGCTCTGGTCGGCCCGCGCCTGAGCCGCTAAACCCTCCGCGCGCCGTCGAGCGGAGGGACAAGCGATGACCAGTGAGAGAGCGGCCGCGACGCCGCGCCCGGGCGTGATGGCGATCGCGCCCTATCAGGTTGGCGGCGCGAGGATTGACGGCGCCGCGCCGGCTTTCAAGCTCTCCGCCAATGAAAACCCCTGGGGGCCGAGCCCGCGCGCCGTCGCGGCGTATCGGGAGGCCGCCTGCCGCCTCGCCGACTATCCCGACGCCGACAGCGGCGCGCTTCGCCGCGCGATCGGTGAGGTGCAGGGGCTGGATCCGGATCGCATCATCTGCGGCAACGGCTCGGACGAGCTCCTGCAGCTTCTCGCCTTGGCCTATGCGCGCGACGGCGACGAGGTGGTCTATTCGCGGCACGGCTTCCTGCTTTACCCATCCTACGCGCTGATGAACGGCGCGACGCCCGTCGCCGCGGCGGAAACGGATCTCACAGCCGACGTCGACGCGCTCCTCGCCGCGTGCTCGGAGCGGACGCGGCTGGTCTACCTCGCCAATCCGAACAACCCGACCGGCACGCGGCTGAACGCGCAGGAGATCGAGCGGCTCGCGGTCGGCGTTCCGGAGAACGCGCTTCTGGTCATCGACGGCGCCTACGCCGAATTCGTCGACGCCGAGGACTTTGACGCCGGCGCATCGCTGATCGCGCGCCGGCCGAACGTGGTGATGACGCGGACCTTTTCGAAGATATACGGGCTCGCCGCGCTCCGCGTCGGCTGGATGCACGCGGCGCCGGATGTCATCGACGTGATTAACCGGATACGCGGGCCCTACAACCTCAACATGGCGGCGCAGGCCGCGGCGGCTGAGGCGATGCGCGATGTCGAATACACGGCGCGGATAAAGGCGGAGACGCTGCGTCTTCGCGCTTCCCTCACCGCCGCGCTAGGTGACGCCGGAGTTCCGACGACAGGTTCCGAATGCAATTTCGTGCTGGCGCATTTCGGAACCGCGCCCGAGACCGGCGCCGCGGCCGCCGATGCCTATCTGAAGGCGCGCGGGATCATCGCCCGGCGGATGGAGGCGTATGGCCTCGCCGGCCATTTACGGATCTCGATCGGAACCGAGGCCGCGTGCGTCGCCGTCGCGGAGGCCGTCGCCGCATTCCGGGGCGTATCGTGAGCGCGCATTTCGAGCGGGTGGCGTTGATTGGGCTCGGTCTGATCGGCGGCTCGATCGCTCTCGCGGCCAGGCGCGCCGGCGCGGCCGGGCGCATCGTCGGCTACGCGCGGAGCGAGCAGACGCGCGCAGCCGCGCGACGGCTCGGCCTGTGCGACGAGGTCGCCGAAAGCGCGGCCGAGGCGGTCGCGGGCGCGGATCTCGTCATACTCTGTGTGCCGGTCGGCGCAATGCGGGCGGTCGCGGCGGAGATCGGCCCGGCGCTTGCGGAAGGGGTCGTCGTCTCCGATGTCGGTTCGGTCAAGGGCGCCGTGATCGCAGCGCTCGAAGTTCTGCCGGCGCATGTTCACGTGGTTCCCGCGCACCCCCTGGCCGGGACCGAGCACAGCGGACCGGAGTCGGGATTCGCTGAGCTTTTCGATAACCGCTATTGCCTGGTCACGCCGTTACCGGGGGGCGATTCGGGCGCGAAGGGCCGGTTGGCCGACTTCTGGCGGGCGCTCGGCGCGAATGTCGAGGAGATGGCGCCCGAGCGGCACGATCTCGTGCTAGCGGTCACCTCCCACGCACCGCATCTTATCGCCTACACGATGGTCGGCGTCGCCGACGATATGCGCCGCGTGACCAAGTCGGAGGTCATCAAGTATTCCGCCGCCGGGTTTCGCGACTTCACCCGCATCGCGGCCTCCGACCCGACGATGTGGCGCGATGTCTTCCTGAACAACAAGGCGGCTACGCTGGAGATTCTTGGCCGCTTCACCGAGGAGCTCTTCGCGCTTCAGCGGGCGATCCGCACCGGCGACGGGGATCAGCTTCACGATTATTTCACCCGCACCCGGGCGATCCGGCGCGGAATCATCGACGCGGGGCAGGACACCGCGGCGCCCGATTTCGGCCGCGCGCCGACACGAAAACCGGATGTGCGAAAGCCGAGCGAATGAGCGGCTGGACGCGCATATGCCTCGCCGCGTTTCTGATGGTCGGGTGCCAGACGCTCGGCGAGGATGAGAGCGAGCCGCTGGAAGCCGCCTCGGCCGCGCCCGCAACCGCGCCGACGCCGAGTCCGCGTGGCGTCGCGCCGAAAGTGAAGCCCGCGTCGCAGCGTATCCTGTCCGCGTCGCTCGGCCCCGTTGGCCCGGTTTGCGGCGATCCGCGCGTGATCGGCGCGAAGATCCCATCGATTTCTGGCGCGCATCCGGGATGCGCCATCGAGGCCCCGGTCAGCCTCGTCGAGGTCGCGGGCGTCGCGCTGACCGGCAAGGCGGAAGTAAACTGTCGCACCGCCGTCGCGCTGGCGGACTGGATGGAGAAATCCGCGCGCCCCGCGGCGCGGAAGGCGTTCTCGGTGCAGCTCACGGCGGTGAAGCCGGCGGCGTCCTACGCCTGCCGCGGGCGGAATGGCCGCAAGGGCGCGAAGCTGTCCGAGCACGCGAAGGGCAACGCCATCGACATCTCAGAATTCACCTTCGCGAGCGGCCAGGTCGTCGAAGTCGAGAGCGGTTGGCGGCGCAAGGGCGCTCAAAGGAAATACCTGCGTTCGGTCTGGGCGGGGGCGTGCGGACCGTTCGGCACCGTTCTTGGCCCGGAAGCCGACCGCTACCATCGCAATCATTTCCATTTCGACGTGGCGCGTTACCGGATGGGGAATTATTGCCGCTGAGCGTTATCGTGCGTTGCTCTCGTCAATGACAAAAGTGAGCGATGGACTCCGCTATGAGTTGAGTCGCAGAAGGGCGGAGGAATTGTCGAATGGTCAATATCCAGTGTGTCACCACACGGGCCAAGAACAGTCGTTGTTGACCTAAGCCAAAGGCTGACGAATGTCACCGTTATTTCAGTGACCAATACCCCTCGGTGAAACTCCTCAGAATTCTGTCGCCTTTTCACCCTTCCACGCCCGATGCAAGAACTCTGAAAGTTCCGCGTGCGTCTTCTCTGAGCGCGGCGCGAGCTTCGGGCGTGTCGATCAACGGATCGGTCCCGAAAATCGCCAAGCTGGATACGAAAAAATCTACAATCTATCTGGGATAGCCATGGTCATGCCTAAAACCGTTCCGGCTCAGGGCCGACGCCAGCCCGCCAGAGAGAAGCGCGGGGTCTAGTCCGCCAGTCGCGGCGCAGCGCCGATCGGCACCGGCCCGATCCGCGCCTGGCCGCCCGACAGCACGAGCGTCACGTCGAGCCTGTCGCCGTCGCCGCCGAGTCTTGCGATGAATCCGAGCCCGGCTTTGAGCGTTTCGCCGAAGCCGGGCGCGAGCGCGCCGGCGTTGGTCGCGGCGTCCAGCATCGCACGCCAGTTGGTCGCCGATATTTCGAATTCGCCTTCACCGTAGCCTTCCCGGTCGGCCTTCATCGATCCGGTGACGGCTAGTCGGAGCGCGCCCCATTCCGCGATCCCGTCATTCAGCGAGAACGAGAGAATATCGGGCTTCGGCCCTTCCAGCGCGCGCCTGTCGAGCGGCCTGTCCAGCGCGGCGTGTCCATCGAACGCCAGCGTCTCGATTGCGGGCGGCAGCGCGCCGGCGGGGTCGACCAGTTCGCGAAGGAAATCCGGCAGGCGCAGCCTCACCCCGTCGAGCCGGAACTGGTAGGTGTTCTCCGGGCCGGCTTCCGGCGCGGCGCGAAGATGCGTGTTGAGTCGATCGGCGCCGGCGGTCCAGCCCGCCTCGGCGCTGAGCGCGGCTCGCTGAATGTCGAGCGAGGCGCGCACCAGCCCGAGCGCCGCCGACCGCTCGGCCCGAAAGCTCGCCGCCATCTTTTCCGAACGCAGCACCGCGCGCGCGCCGGGCGCGGCGAGGCGCTGCTCCGGCGGCCATGTCACGACATAGAATGTCGGATCGTAGATCACCTGGTCGATCTCGACCCTCGGCGCCGACCAGGCCCAGCCTGATTCCGGGTCGGCGAGCGCGAGGTCGCGCAGCGTCACGTCGAGTCGGTTCGGAAAACCCGCGATGGAAACGTCGGCCTCGGCTAGCCAGCCCTGCTCCCTTCGCTCTTCTAGCCAGCCCGCGACGGCGTTCTCGTGCGTCCGTGCGGCGAGCATCCACCAGAGCGCCCCCCCGATTATCACGGTGACGATCAAACCGGCGAGCAGCTTGAATTTGAGCATGTGCAACCTCCGACTGGCCGCGCCGGCGAGACGGATGTAAAACCCTCCCATGGCTAGGGAACCGCGCGACCTCTGGGTCTTTGCATATGGCTCGCTGATGTGGAAGCCGGGTTTCGATCACGTCGAACGCCGGCGCGCCCGACTGGCCGGCTATCGCCGCCGTTTCTGCCTCGATTCCATCACCTATCGCGGCACCGCCGAGTATCCGGGGCTTGTTCTCGCGCTTGACGAGGATCCGGAAGGCGCCTGCGAGGGCATCGTCTATCGCGTCGCCGCCGCGCTGCGTGAGGAGACGCACGCCTATCTCAGGGCGCGGGAACTGGTGACCTATTCCTATCTTGAACGATTCCTTCCGGTGGTGACGGATGACGGGGCCGAGGTCGACGCGCTGGCCTACGTCATGGACCGCGCCCATCAGCAATATCGTGGCGGCCTAACGCCTGAAGAGCAGGCGGCGGTGATCGCCCGCGCGATTGGTCCGGCGGGGAGCAACGCCGAGTATCTCGACAATACCGTCGCGCATCTTTCCGAAATGGGTGTTGACGACGTGGAACTCACGCGGCTTCATGGTCTCGTCGCCCGGTTGACGGGAGCGTCCGCGCCATGATCGTGATCACCGGAGAGATCGAATTCCACCCAGAGGACGCGTGGCCGGCGATGAGCGCCGCCTTGGCGATGATGGAAAGCTCGGCGGCGGAGGACGGCTGTTTCGTCTATCGGTTCTATGCCGACATCCTGAATCCGCGCCGCTTCCGGGTCTATGAGGAATGGCGCGACGAGGCCGCGCTGCAGGCGCATTTCCGCTCCCCTCACATGGCGGTGTTTCAGGAGAAGCTGGGCAAGCTCAGGGTTCTGGACAGGCGGCTCTACCGGATGTCGGTCGATGTCGTGGCGTCGCTGGGCGCGGGTGCGGGCGGCGTCTGATCAGCTGAGATTGCGGCGCTCAAAATCGCGCCGGGCCTCTTCGCAGAAAGCGACGGAAAAGACGACGTTCGACCAATCGCGGCGGGCCGGCCGGGCCGGAGTCAGCTGCCTGTCGACGACGAGCTTCAGCGGAGCCGTATCTTCGGCGATGCTTGTGTCGGGACGGGGTTCGGCGAGCATGATCTGTCCTTAGCGTTCGGTTCGGGGGGACCGCCTGCCAGAACACATTGCGGCGATCCGATGGCCGATATGTGTTCCCCTCCGACCTGAATGTGAAGGGGGGGCTGCGCCGATATGTGCGGACAGACACATGATTTCACAGAGGATTCACGCAGGGAGCGTTTCTCCGTGTTCTTTGTCACGTCATACGGTCGCCATATCACGGCGCCAGATCACGGAGCGACGATCGGCGCCGCCTTCAGGTCTGGCTCGCGCGGGGCGATTCCCGCGAACGCCGAGCCGTTTTCGAACCAGCTTCTCGGCGCCGGCGCGCCCCAGAGCGTTTGGCGCCGCGGGTCCTTCAGGTCCCAGTGAATCGGTTCGTGGTCCGGATCCACGGTCTGATAGTCCGAGCAGTAGAGTTCGATCCGGTGGCCGTCCGGATCGAGAACGTAGAGGAAAAAAGCGTTGGAGATGCCGTGCCGCCCTGGTCCACGCTCGATATTCGCGACATAGCCGGTGGTCGCCATCAGATCGAGAAGATCGATGATGTTGAGCGGGGTTGAGACCCAGAATGCGGTGTGATGGAGGCGCGGGCCGAGCCCGTTGGTGAAGGCGATGTCGTGGACGCCGCCCTTCCGGTGCATCCACGCCGCCCAAAGCGCGCCGGTGTCTTCGTCGGCGGTATATTCCGTCACGCGGAAGCCGAGCGTGTTCCAGAACGCGACGCTTTCGTCCACATTCGGCGAGAAACAGTTGAAATGATCGATGCGGAGCGGCTTCACGCCATGATAGGCGGCGTAGTTCTGGTGGATGGAAGGCAGACGGTCCATCCGGGCGTAGAACTCGACCGGAACCCCGTGCGGGTCGGATGAGGCGAGCGTCCGGCCCTGATAAGGCCGCTCGACCCATGAAGTCCGGCGTCCCAACATCTCCAGCGCGTCTTTCGCGCGGTCGAGGTCACCCTCCTCCCAAACCTTGAACGAGAGCGCGTTCGCGGCCGGCAGCTTCGCTTCGCGGAGCACGATGCAATGATGCCCGCGCTCCTCCATGGCGCGCAGGAAGAGGCGGCCCTCCGCCTCCGCCGTCACCTGAAGGCCGAGCGTGCCGGACCAGAAGGCGCGCGAAGCCTTCAGATCGGTCACGTCGAAGACCGTGTGCGACAGCCGGACGGTGTTGAAGGGCGGATGGAGGATGGGAGCGGGGAGTGGCATTCAGGTCTCCTTCAGACGCCAAGCCGGGAGATCGCGTGGCGCCCGGTCGCGAAGCCGATATGTTTCTGTTCCATGTAGAACTCGAACGACCAGTCGCCGCCGTCGCGCCCGATCCCACTCGCCTTCACGCCGCCGAAGGGCGTTGGCAGGTGACGGACGTTTTCCGAGTTCACCCAGATCATTCCGGCCTCCAGCTTTTCGGTGAAGCGGAGCGCGCGGGTCAGGTTCTCTGTCCAGACATACGCGGTCAGCCCGTATTCGGTGCCGTTGGCGATGGCGAGCGCCTCAGCTTCGGTCTCGAACGGGAGGACGGTGAGGACCGGGCCGAAAATCTCCTCCCGCGCGATGGCCATGCCGGGCGTCGCGTCGGTGAAAAGCGTCGGGCGGACATAGCAGCCGGCGCCCTCCATCACTTCGCCGCCGGCGGCGATCGTCGCGCCCTCCGCGCGGGCGGCGCGGAAATAGGAGGCGACCTTGTCGACATGCACCGGGTGAATGAGCGGCCCGATTTCAGTCTCCGGGTCCAGCGGATGGCCGACCCTGATGGCGTTCACCCTTTCGGTGAGCCGTGCGACGAATTCGTCATGGATCGACCTATGAACCAAAAGGCGCGAGGACGAGGTGCAGCGTTCGCCGTTCAGCGAGTAAATCATGAAGATCACCGCATCGAGCGCGCGCTCGATCTCCGCGTCATCGAACACGATCACCGGGTTCTTGCCGCCCAGTTCGAAATGCACCCGTTTCAGCGTCGCCGCGCCCTGGCGCATGATCTGAGAGCCGGTTCTCGACTCTCCGACAAACGCGATGGCGCGGATCCCCGCGTGTTCCGTCAGCGCCTTGCCCGCATCCTCGCCGAAACCGTTCACGAGATTCCAGACGCCGGGGGGAAGGCCGGCGTCCTCGGCTATTTCGATTAGAAGTCTGGCGGTTATCGGGGAGAACTCGGCCGGCTTGTGAACCAGCGTGCAGCCCGCCGCCAGCGCCGGCGCGATCTTCCATGTCGAGAGCATGAAGGGCGTGTTCCACGGCGTGATGACTCCGACCGGCCCGATTGGCGTCCGTGTCGTGACGTTCATCAGCGTCGGCGAGGGAAGGTTCCGGCCATCGCGCGCCGCCTCGGCGCGGTCGCCGAAGAAGCGGAAGTTCTCCGCCCCCCTCAGCGCGGCCTTCGACATGAAGCGCAGCGCCTGTCCAGTGTCGAGACATTCGAGGAAGGCGATCTCCTCGGCCCGCGCGACGATTCCGTCGGCGATACGATGAAGGATCGCGCGGCGCTCTCGTCCGGGCGTGTCGCGCCAGGTGGGAAACGCCTTTGCGGCGGCGCTGGCGGCGGCGTCGATCTCTCCCGCCCCGCCGCGCGCGACACGGGCGAGCGGGCGGCCGTCGGCGGGGGAAAGCGTTTCGAAACTCTTCTCGCTTTCGCAATCTTCACCGTCGATCCGATGGCGCACGCCGGTTTCGCGCAACCGCGCCAACCATCCCTCCGCTTTCGCGATATTGTCTTCGAGCGCGCTCATGAAGTTCCCGCCTTTTCAAGATAGTCCCGGATCGTGTTGAACCTCTTGATCGAGAGCGCGGCGTCGATCTCGCGCAACTCCAGGCTCAATGCGAAGCCGCCATCGCCGATGCGCGGCCGCAGCCAGTTTTCAGCGGCGGCGTAGATCGTTTCGGCGGCGGCCGCTTTCGCCGCTTCGTCGCGCCCGGCGCCGATACGAAGCTCCATATCGACAAAATCATGCGCGCCGCCATCCGCGATGACCGCGACGTCGGCGCGAAATCCACGCACCCTGATTCCCCCGAGTGGGAAGAGTCCGGTCGCCAACATGGCGTCGCGGAGCGTCGCCGCGAGAGCGCCAGGGTCTGCGCGCGCTTCAAGTCCGGCGCTGTATTGGAAGCTGAGATGGGGCATGTTGACCGCTGGTAATTAACGAGTTAAGCAATATCGAGGATGAAGCCGGCTGTCAAGCGAGGGGATATGAAATACTGTCGATATGAATGTGGCGGCGGCGCCCGGATCGGCGCGGTCGTCGAAGGCGGTGTGGCCGATCTGACGGTGCGGCGTGGTTTCAGAACAATGACGGATCTGATCGCAGCGGGCGCGCCAGGCGTACTTCCCGCCACGCCCGATCACGACGCCCGCGCCATTTCGTTCGACCAACCGATGCCGGAGGCGCGGCGGATCTTCTGTATCGGCGTCAACTACATGAATCGGAACGAGGAGTACAAAGACGGCTCCGACGCGCCGGCGCACCCGTCGATCTTCGCTCGTTCGCCTCTCAGTTTCACCGGACCGGACAAGCCGTTGATAAGGCCGTCTGAATCGGAGCAGCTTGATTACGAAGGCGAGATCGTCCTGGTCGTCGGCAAGCCCGGCAGGCGCATCCCGCAGGCTGAAGCGATGAACCACGTCTTCGGCCTCACCCTGATGAATGAAGGCACGATCCGGGACTGGGTGCGCCACGGGAAGTTCAACGTCACGCAGGGTAAGAACTGGGACCGTTCCGGCGCGATCGGTCCCTGGGTGGAGACGGGCCTCGACAGGCTCGATGTGACCGATCTTCGAATTGAGACGCGCGTGAACGGCGAATTGCGGCAATCGGACAGCACTGCGTCGATGGCGTTTCCTTTCGCAAAGATTATTGAATACATTTCCACATTCACCGAGATTGGGCCCGGCGACCTGATCGCCACCGGGACGCCGACGGGGGCGGGGGCGAGGCTGGACCCCCCGGTCTGGCTGAAGCCAGGCGATGTCGTGGAAGTGAGCGCGCCGGGGATCGGTGTTCTGAGGAATGGGGTGGCGGACGAATGAAACCGGATGTGATCGAGGCGCTCGCCGCCGCCTATGACAATGCGGAGCGGACGCGCGTTCAGGTCCGCCAGCCCTCGCTCGATCACCCGGAGATGACTATCGCCGACGGCTACGCCGTGCAGCGGGCCTGGGTGAAGATGAAGGTCGAGCGCGGCGAGCGTCTGGTCGGCCACAAGATTGGCCTCACCAGCCGCGCCATGCAGCAGGCGAGCCAGATCGACGAGCCGGATTACGGCGCGTTGCTGGATACGATGGTGATCGCGGACGGCGCCGCCATCGATCCCTATCGCTTCATCCGGCCGCGTTTCGAGGTCGAACTCGGATTCCGGCTGAAGGAGCGCCTCGCTGGCGACATCTCGATTTTCGACGTGATGAACGCGACGGACTATGTGATCCCCGCGATAGAAGTGATCGATGCGCGCTGCCATCAGAACGACCCGGAAACCGGAAGGCCGCGCAAGGTGATGGACACGATCTCGGACAACGCCGCCAACGCGGGGGTGATCTGGGGCGGGCGGCCGATGCGGCCCGACGCGGTCGATCTGGCCTGGATCCCCGGGGTTCTCACGCGCAACGGCGTGGTAGAGGAGACCGGCGTCGCCGCCGGCGTGCTCGGTCACCCCGCGAACGGCGTTATCTGGCTCGCCCGCCGGCTCGCGGCGCAAAGCGTCGCCCTGGATGCGGGGCAGTTCATCCTTTCCGGCAGTTTCACCCGCCCCGTCACCGGCGCCCCGGGCGACACCATCGCCTGCGATTTCGGGCCGCTCGGCGCCGTCACATGTTCAATAGCCAAAGCAAGACCGGAGACCCCATGAACCGCTTCAAAGACCGCCTGAAGACCGGAGAGCCGCTCTACGGCATCTTTCTCGGCCTCGCCCATCCGCTGACCAGCGAAGTATCCGCGTCCGCGGGTTTCGACTGGCTGCTGATCGATGGCGAGCATGCGCCGAACGATCTCGCCACCATCGTCGCGCAGGTGAACGCGCTCGCGCCGCATGACGTCGATGTCTTCGTTCGCATCCGCGACCGCGATCCCCGCCATCTGAAGCAACTGCTGGATGTCGGCGTGCGAAATTTCCTTGTTCCGGTCGTGGATACGGCCGAGCAGGCCGCTGCGCTCGCCGCCGCCACCCGCTATCCGCCGGAAGGTAATCGCGGCGTCGGGATGCTTGGCGCGCGGGCGACGAATTTCGGGCGCAATCCCGGTTATCTCGCGGACGCCAATAGGGATATCTGCCTTCTCGTCCAGATCGAGACGCGCACCGGGCTCTCGAACATGGACGCGATCATGGATGTCGATGGCGTCGATGGCGTCTTCTTCGGTCCGGCGGATCTCTCCGCCGATTTCGGTCATATCGGCAACCCGGGCCAGGCGGATGTGAAGGCGACGATTCTCGATGCGATCGCGCGCGCGCGCAAGGCCGGCAAGGCGGCGGGCGTGATGACGCTCGACGATTCGCTGATCCAGGCCTATCGCGACGCCGGGGCGAATTTTCTTTCGATCGGGCTCGACACGAACCTGCTCGCCAAGGCGGTCGACGCGTTGGCGAAAAAGTGGAAGTCCTGAAGGGCGGCGCCATCGAATAGCCGCGAGAAGGGATTATCAGCCGCCATTCTGGAACTGGATCGGGACGGGGCGATGCGGGCGGAGAAACGCGAAAGAGGCGGTGCTCGATGGCTCGGCTGAGCCGGCGCATAGGCGAGACGCTGACCGAAGTCGCCGAGGCGGCGGCGGCGGCGGAGGCGTTTTGCTCCGCCGATGGCGCGGATCAGAGTCAGTCGCTCCGTATCGGCCTCGCGCTCGATGAACTTGCGGCCAACGCGCTCGTTCATGGCGCCATGCGTGAGGAGGCGCCCGACATAACGGTCGAGGTCTGGACCGACGAGCGCGACCTCACGCTCCGAATCAGCGCGCGCGGCCCGCGCTTCGATCCGCGCGCCCCGCGCGACGTCTCCCGGCCGCAAGAATACGCGCTCGGCGGGCGGGGGCTGACCATGGTTCTCGCCTTCGCGGACGAGCTTACCTACCAGCGCGAATCGGGGCGGAACGTGACCACCTTCTCGGTCCGTAAGCACCGTGAACACGATGTGGATTGAGCCGAAAATACGGCGTAAGCTTGACCGGACCGGAAGGAGGAAGCGAGAAATGGGCGATTGCGCGCGCGCTCCGGCGGCTTGCCCATGACCGCCGGGGGGAGTTTCCCGTTCACCCTTCGGCGCGAAGAGGGCGCGGTCGTCGTGCTCTTCGGCGCCAGTCACTATCACGCCGACAGTTTAACGGCGCTGAGCGCCGCGCTTCGCAGGGCTGTTGAGATGGCGATGGAAGAGGGGGGCGCGACGGATGTCGTTGTCGATCTGTCCGGCGTCGTCCTCTTCTCCTCGACCGCGCTTCGCACGCTTCGGACCGCGCATATGGAGCTTGAAACGCACGGTGCGCGAATTGTGGCGGCTGGGGGCGGCGAACTGGTTGGCGGCGTGCTGAAATTCGCCCCTTTCGTCCGGCATTATCCCGATATCGATCAGGCTCTGGCGGCGCTCAAGGCCGAGCGTGACGCGGGGCGAAGGGGAAAGACATGAAAAGCACCGTCATCATCGCAGGAATCGTCGTCGCGACCATGGCGCCCGGCGTCTCCGCACAGAACGTGAAGAGCCTTTGCCAGGTTGAGATCCCGGCTGAGGACGCCGCCGCGGCGTCGCGGCGAGCGGAAACGGTCGGCTTCGTGAAGCGGGTCGAGGGGCAGGTGAAGGTCCTGCGCCCGAAATCCGGCGGCTTCGACGAGCTGGACGCCGAAGTCGGCATGGACCTTTACGCCGCGGACGCGGTGGCGACCGGCGCGAACGGCGGATTCGACGCGATTTTCACCGATAACACGACGATCTCCGGCGTCGCCGACACCTGCGTCGAAATCTCGACCTACGTCTACAAGGCCGCCGAAAGAACCGGAGAATTTCGTATGCGGCTGGGCCGCGGCGTGGTCTCGGTCGCCGCGGGCGAGGTCGCCAAGAGCGGAGCCGACCGGATGAGTGTCAAGATACGCAACGACACCAATCTGGCGGTGACCGGGACGAGGATCGTGATAAGGGCGAAATAGCATGATGATCAGGTGGGGGGGACTGGCGCTCGCGCTTCTCGCGGGCGGATGCGGAATGGCGCCGGAGACGACGCTGGATCCATGGGATCCGGCGGCGCGGCGCGCGGCGCTGGGTGTCGCGGCGGATGATCCCTGGTGCATTCACATGGCGGCGCTTCGCGCGTCGCTCGACGGCGACGGGCCGGCCCCGACGGACGCCGCGCGCGAGGCCGCGCTTGTGGATGTCCGCGCCGAGGCGACCACAATGAGGAATGGCGATCCGCTCTGGCCGTTCCGCAAGGCGCTGATT
Organism: Pikeienuella piscinae; assembly: GCF_011044155.1. Classification (NCBI taxonomy): domain Bacteria; kingdom Pseudomonadati; phylum Pseudomonadota; class Alphaproteobacteria; order Rhodobacterales; family Paracoccaceae; genus Pikeienuella; species Pikeienuella piscinae. The sequence goes on along the minus strand of NZ_CP049056.1, from coordinate 1,018,808 downwards.
TGCGAATATGTCCAGGGCGCCGCCGAAGAGCGTGAGGAGTTCGACTGGGCGACCGCCGCAGAATTCCTCGAAGCGGCAAGCATGGCCGCCTCCAATCCACCATCGGAGAACGGCGTTTCCCCGCTGGTTCCGGTCTTCGATCATCTCGATGGCGGCGAGCCCGAGTCGCTGGCGCCGGTCGATCTGAGCAATCCCGCCTATTGCGACGCGCTGGAGACGTCTGAACTGGCGTTGAGCCAGCAGCGTGGCGGCGTGGTCGACGCGGTGAGTTTCCCCGGTTCGTTGCGGCGTGCGCCGGACTGGTTCGCGACGGTGCAGGTCTCTTATCACCGCTGGGCGCGAGAACAGCTTGAGGGCCACCAGATTGCGCCGGGAGCGGTGGATTACGGCGGCATTCCCTACCATTGCCATCGGTTTCACGCGGCGCAGGAAGGGTCGAAGACGTTCGCGCTGAAGGACAACCTGATCTTCCTTCTGCCGGAGTTGGATGATCCGGAGAAATCCGGCCGGCTCGTGGTGCAGGATGCGGAAGGCGGCGAGATCGTGCTGGACCGGGTGCTGGCGGCGGCGCAACTCGATTCCGACGGAAGCGAGGGCGAAGAGGTGGATTTCTTCCCCGAGGACCTCGCCGCGGCGCCGCGTCTCAGCGGCGCCGTCGAACGCTCCAGCAGCTTGCCGCCGCCGCGGGTCTTCCAGATCCATTTCGACTTCAATCGCCTTACTCCGCGTGAGGACGACCCGCAGATCGCGGCGCTGCTGACGGAGCTGGCGAAACGGGACCCCGGCGAGCCGCTGCGCATTCAACTCAGCGGGCACGCCGATTGCGTCGGCTCAAGCCGGGACAACAAGGAGGTTTCCAGCGCCCGCGCCCGGGCGGTTTTCAGCGATATCATCCGCCCGGCGCTGATAGAGCGCGGCTTCGACGAGGCCGCGCTGAACGATCGCCGCCGGTTCAAGCTCGTCGGGCTCGGCGCAAGCGCGCCGGCGGTGAAGCCGGGCGCGGTCTGCCGGCGCGAAGAGGCGAACCGGCGCGTTGTTGTGGTCGTGCAGTAACGCTCAGAATAGCGCGGCGGCGATTTCCGCCGCCGTCGCCGCGGCGATGATCGAAGGACGCCGATCCTTTGGGCCGGCGGCCCCGATCGGGCAGACAAGCCGGTCGGCGGGCGGCCCGCCCGCTCGCGAAAGACGGGAGACGAGCGTCGCGCGCTTCGTCGCCGAGCCGATCATGCCGATATAGGCGGCGTCTGCGCGCGCCAGCGCCGCTTCGGCGATCAGGAAGTCGAGCCCGTGATCGTGGGTCAGTATGACGTAGGCGGCGCCGGGAGGGGCGGCCGAGATTTCGGCTTCCGGCAACGCCGTCTCGACCGTGCGACCAAACGCGGAGAGAGGCGCCAGAAGCGGGCCGCGCTCGTCGATGACGCGGAGCGACAGAGGCAGGGGCGCCAGCGCGCGGGCGAGGGCCGCGCCGACATGTCCGGCGCCAAAGATCAGCGCCTCGGGGCGGGTCAGGGCGGCTTCCGCCGCCGCGAGCGCGTCAAGCGTCGCAGCATCCGCCCGCCGGAGGCGCAATCGGACGCGGCCGCCGCAGCACTGTCCGATTTCGGGGCCGAGCGGCTGGTCGATCTCGCGCTCGCGCGCGCCGTCGGACAACATCTCGCGCGCCAGCCCGATCGCCATGTGTTCGAGCGCGCCGCCGCCGATTGTGCCGGTCGACCCCTGCGCCGAGACCACCATCGCCGCCCCGGCTTCGCGCGGCGCGGAGCCCGCGACGCTCTCGATCCTGATCAGGACAGCAGGCGCGCCGCGGGCGAGAAGGTCCGCCAGCGTGTCTGCGAGGCCGATTGCGTTCACGCCGCCGCGCGGGCTTTCGCCACCACCCGCCACGCCGGTCGGCTCCTGACCCTTGTCATGTAGTCGGTGATCCGGCCTTCGGGGACCGGAAAGCGCGTCGCCTTCGCCCAGCCGCCGAGATGGCCGACGATGATATCCGGTACGGTGAACGCGTCGCCCATCAGGTAGGGGCCGTCGCCGAGATACGCTTCCAGCGCCTGCATCGCACGGGCGAACTCGTAGTGACACGCGGGACGCACGGCGTCCGGCGCGCGAACCTCCTCCGGCAGGGTGAAACCGTGTTTCACCATGGTCCAGAGGGGCTGTTCGATATCGTCGACGGCGAAGCTCACAAGGCTGAGCATTCGCGCCCGCCCCGGAGCGCCGGGCGGAATCGTCAGTTGACCGTGTTTTTCTGCGAGATAGAGCAGGATCGCGGTCGAATCGAAGATCGCCTGATCTTCGCCTTCCTCCGTATCGACCAGCACCGGGATCTTGCCGGAAGGGTTGAGCGCCAGCACCGCGTCGCAATGCGGTTTGGCGTCGATCACCTCATAGAGCGCGCCGATTTCCTCCAGCATCCACATGACGCGGGCGGCGCGGGAGGTGGGGGAGCCGTAGAGCGTGTACATGCCCGGTATCCTTCCGCGGACGGATTGCTGCGGCGGCAGGCGAGCCCGTCGCGACCGTCGGGGTTGGTGATCCTCGCGAACCTGGGTTACCAGGTGGGCGCCAGGTGCGTAAGACCAGGGTCGAACGCAGAGCCAGCTCCCGCGAGAAGATTTAAGGCCACTAGGATTCACGCCCCGGCACGGGAAGGACAGAACTCGCCTCCCCGAGAGATAGTCCCGGCGCGGTCGAAAGGGAAGGGCGCGCGTTCAGGCGTCTTCCGACGCGCCGCCGGCGCTCAACGCCTCGAGCCGTGCCGCCGCCGCGTCGATGGCGGCGCGCGCTTCGGTCTCGTCCATCGCGGAGAACGCCATCTCCGGCGGCGGCGCGGATTCGAGCGCCTGCTCCGCCTCGTCGAGCTTGTCGGCGAGCATCAGCGCCGACATCAGCAGCAGCCGCGCCTCGGTGATCTGCCCGCCGCCGGCGGCCAGCGCCGTCGCCTCCTCGTCGATCCTGCGGGCGAGCGCGGCGACCCGCGCCTCCTGCCCGTCGTCGCAGACGATCAGATAATCCCGGCCGCTGATCCTGACGGAAACCTCAGCCATGAGCCCCGGCCCGGCTCAGCACCTTCAACTCGCCGATCGCCGCGTCGAGCGCCTGCGCCGCCTCTTCGCGAAGCTGGGCGTCGCCGTCTCGGGCTTCGCGCAGCGTGGATATCTCCTTGAGCGCGGCGTCGCGCTCGGCCGCGACCGCCTTCGCCTCCGCCTGGGCCGCCGCGGCGGCCTGCTCGGCCTTCGCCGCACGCGCTTCGAGCGCTTTCATCGCGGTGTGGTCGCCGGCGCTCAAATCGGCCAGCTCCGTTTCCAGCGCCGCGATGCGCGCGGCGGCTTCTTCGGCCTTCGCGGCGGCGGCGGCTTTCTCATGGGAGAGCAGCCGCATCGCCTCCTTGGCCGAGCGCGCCGTCTCCGCCGCTTCGCGCCGCTCGGCGTGAAGCGTGCGCTCCAACTCTCCAACCGCCGCCGTCAATCGCTCCGTCGCCGTTTTCAGTTCACTCATGCCCGTCCCTTTCCCCGCGATCTGTCGGCGCGCCGCCGAATCGACGCCCGCGCCCCCGCCGCGGCGACACTATCGCCAGCCAGAGGCCTTGCCGCAATGCGGCTAGACCCTTAGAGACCGGTTCCACGATACATCACGTCCCGTTATCTGACCGAAAGCGCACTGTACCTTGGACATGACCGCTCTCCGCTCCGCCCATCCCGACCACTGGCGCCTGGCATCCGCGCTGCGCGTTCTTGCAATGGACGCTGTTGAAGCCGCGCAATCCGGACATCCCGGCATGCCGATGGGCATGGCCGACGTGGCGACCGTTCTGTTTCGCAATCACCTGAAATTCGACGCCGCCGCGCCCGACTGGCCGGACCGCGACCGGTTCGTGCTTTCCGCCGGGCATGGCTCGATGCTCCTTTACGGGCTTCTGCATCTGACGGGATACGAAGATTTCCCGCTCGATCAGCTGAAGAATTTCCGCCAGCTCGGCGCGCGCACCGCCGGCCATCCCGAATACGGACATGGCGCGGGGATTGAGACGACGACCGGTCCGCTCGGTCAGGGGCTCGCAACCGCAGTCGGCATGGCGATGGCCGAACGCGCGATGGCGGCGCGATTCGGCGATAAGCTCGTCGACCATCATACTTATGTCATCGCTGGCGACGGCTGTCTGATGGAGGGGATCAGCCAGGAGGCGATCGGTCTCGCAGGACGCCACGCGCTTTCGAAACTGATCGTGCTCTGGGACGACAACGGCATCTCCATCGACGGGGCCGTGGGGCTCTCCGACGTCACCGACCAGCCGATGCGGTTCCGCGCGTCCGGCTGGAACGTGATCGAGGTCGACGGGCACGATCCCGTGGCGGTGGATCGCGCCCTTTCCGAGGCGAAGGCTGGCGACAGGCCGACCCTGATCGGCTGCAAGACCCATATCGGCCTCGGCGCGCCGAACAAACAGGACACCGCCAAGGCGCATGGCTCGCCCCTCGGCGCCGAGGAAATCGCGGCAGCGCGCAAGGCCTATGGCTGGGAGCATGGACCCTTCGAGATTCCGGAGGATGTCGCACGGGCCTGGGCCGAGGTCGGCGCCCGCGGGGTCCCCGCGCGCGCTGAATGGGTCGCGCGGCTGGAGAAGGTCTCCGCCCGCCGGCGTGAGGAGTTCGAGCGTGTCGTGGCCGGTGAAGCGCCGAAGAAACTCTCCGGCGCCGTTCGCCGCCTGAAAAAGGAGATCAGCGAGGCGCAGCCGAAGATCGCCACCCGAAAGGCGTCCGAGAACGCGCTCGCCGCGATCAACCCGCTTACGCCGGAGACGATCGGCGGCTCTGCTGATCTGACCGGCTCCAACAACACGCTGACCGAGGGGCTGGGCGTCTTCTCCGCCGAGCACCCGGAAGGGCGCTATGTCTATTACGGCATCCGCGAGCATGGCATGGCGGCGGCGATGAATGGCATGGCGGTGCATGGCGGGGTCATCCCCTATGGCGGCACTTTCCTCTGCTTCGCGGATTACGCGCGGGGCGCGATGCGGCTCTCGGCGCTGATGGGCGCGCGCGTCGTCTATGTGATGACGCATGACAGCATCGGGCTGGGCGAGGACGGGCCGACGCATCAACCAATCGAGCATCTCGCCATGCTCCGCGCGACGCCGGGCATGACCGTGCTGCGCCCCGCCGATGCGGTGGAGACGGCGGAGGCCTGGGAGATCGCGCTGACCCTCAACGGGCCGAGCGTGCTGGCGCTGACAAGGCAGGGTCTGCCGACGTTGCGCGTGAAGCATCAGACCCGCAATCTCTCCGCGCAGGGCGCCTATGTGCTGGCGGAGGCCGAGGGGAAGCGACGGGCGATCTTGCTGGCCACCGGATCCGAGGTTGAGATCGCGATGGCGGCGCGGGAATCGTTGCAGGCGGAGGGGATCGGCGCGCGCGTCGTTTCGATGCCGTCTTGGGAGCTTTTCGCGGCGCAGGACGAAAGCTACCGGCGCAAGGTGTTGCCGCGCGGCGCCGTCCGCGTCGGGATCGAGGCGGCCGGCGGCTTCGGCTGGGATCGTTGGCTGACCGGCGAGCGCGGCGACAGCCGCAAGGCCGCCTTCATAGGCATGGAGGGCTTTGGCGCCTCCGCCCCGGCGCCCGCGCTTTACGAGCATTTCGGGATCACCGCCGAGAAAGCGGCCGCCGCGGCGAAAGCCCTGCTCTGAGATTGCGGAGAGCGTATTGCGGCGCGCGCTGGGCGCCGAAGGCGAAATCCGGCCCACGTGAGCCGGGATCGTCGTCGTTCGGCCGCGCCGAGGGCGGAATACGGTGCAATCCGGTTGGTGTCCGCACTAGTCTCTCCCTGACGGGCGGCGTTCAGACCGCCCCGCCAAGGGGAGACGAGACATGCGCCATTACGACTGGATCTCGCATCACGCGCTCATGCGCCCAGACGCGCCCTGTTGGACCGATCTCCATTCGGGGCGCGATTTCACCTATCGCGAGGCCGAGGATCGCTGCCGCCGCCTCGCCGCGCATCTTCAGCGCCAATGCGGGGTGAAGCGCGGCGACCGGGTCGCGGTGCTGACGATGAACTCCACCGACCAGATGGAGATTCATTCAGCCTGCGCGATGATCGGCGCGATCTTCCTGCCGCTGAACTGGCGGCTGGCGGCGCCGGAGATCGATTTCATTCTTTCCGATTCCGCGCCAAGGGTCCTGATCCATGACGGCGCGACGGCTGAAATCGTCGCCGCTCTGACGGCGAAAACCGGCCATGTCGTCGAGACGACCGGCGGCGGCGGCTCCTCACCCTATGAGACCGCGATGGCTTTGAGCGACGGCGATTTCAGGGCGGAGGCGATGAGCCATGAGGATACATGGACGATCATGTACACCTCCGGCACCACCGGCCGGCCGAAGGGCGCGCCCAACACCTATGGCATGGCGTTCTGGAACGCGGTCAATCTCGGCGTGCCGACCGGCGTCAACCCGACGTCGACCGGGCTCACCCTGCTGCCGCTCTTCCATACCGGGGGGCTCAACACCTATACGACGCCGGTGCTGCATGCCGGCGGGCGGAACCTGATCATGCGCGCCTTCGAGCCGGGACTGGCGCTCTCGCTGATTTCCGACCCGGCGCTGAGGATCACGCATTTCCTAGGCGTGCCGGCCATCTACCTTTTCATGAGTCAGCATCCGTCGTTCGCCGACGCGGATTTCTCCGGCGTCGTCACCGCGGCGGTTGGCGGCGCGCCGACGCCCGTGTCGCTGCTGGCGACATACAAGGCCAAGGGCGTCCCCATCGTTCAGGGGTTCGGCATGACGGAGACCAGCCCCTGCGTTTCGCTCCAGACCCCGGAGATGGCCTTCGCGAAGCCCGGCAGCGCCGGCCGGCCGATCCTGCACGGTGAGTTGAAGGTGGTGCGCGAGGATGGGGCCGACGCCGCGCCCGACGAGATTGGCGAGCTTTGGGTGCGCGGCGCCAACATCACGCCCGGCTACCGGAACCGACCGGAGGCGAATCAGACCGAATTCACCGATGGCTGGTTCCACACCGGAGACGCGGCGCGGCTGGACGGCGACGGCGACCTCTGGATCGTGGATCGCTGGAAGGACATGTATATTTCGGGCGGCGAGAATGTTTATCCGGCCGAGGTGGAGAACGCGCTCTTCGCCATTCCCGGCGTCGCCGACGCCGCCGTGGTCGGCGCGCCGGACGAGAAATGGGGCGAGGTGGGGTGCGCCTTCCTCGTCGCGAAGCCGGATTCCGGGCTCGACGCCGAGGCGGTGACCAGCGCGCATCAGGGCAGGATCGCGCGCTTCAAGATCCCTGCGCGCGTCGAGTTCATCGAGGAATTGCCGCGCAACGCCACGGGCAAAATCCTGAAACGGGAGTTCCGCGAGCGAAGCTGACCGTCGGGGTGGGGCGCGCTGAACGGAGCTTCTTCTCTGGCCGCCACGTTGAGCCACGGAATCCTCCATGCAGGCGATGCGGCGTGACGGCGAAGTTCCTGGCCGAGGTTCTCGATCCGCCGGCGCCGAGGCGGCTCGGCCATTTCACTGCCCTGCGCGTGGGCGAAACCCCGGTCGCCCTCGTCGAGGTCGACCGTTCGATCTCCACGCGCCATAGCGCGTTTCTTGTCTCGGAGCCGGAAATCGACGGGGCTAGTCGCTCGGATAGCAGCCCGCAGTCTTGTCCACCGGGGCGATCCGTTCAGGATGAAGCCCGACTGCATCAGCCGCTGAGACGCCGGGCGACCGGCCCGGTGCTGATGGCTTGAGCATTCCCGGCGGGGAATTGCGTCCGCCGGCCGAGAGGCGCGCGCGGGGGCTGGCGCTCCCTTTCGGCTCTTGGCATAAGCGGCGCGCGCCACGGGTCAGAAGGAGGACGCCATGTCAGTCAAAGTCGCCATCAACGGATTCGGCCGAATCGGCCGCAACGTGCTTCGCGCCATCGTCGAATCCGGCCGGACGGATATCGAGGTCGTCGCGGTCAACGATCTCGGGCCGGTCGAGACGAACGCGCATCTCCTGCGCTTCGACAGCGTCCATGGCCGCTTCCCCGGCGAGGTCAAGGTTGTTGGCGACACGATCGATCTCGGCCGCGGCCCGATCCGGGTGACGGCGGAGCGCGATCCGGCGAAACTCCCCTGGGAGGGCGTCGATATCGCCCTCGAATGCACCGGGTTCTTCGCCAGCCGTGAAAAGGCCGCGGCGCATCTCGAGAACGGCTCGAAGCGGGTTCTGGTCTCCGCCCCGGCGACGGGCGCCGATCGTACGGTCGTTTTCGGCGTCAACCATGACGAGTTGACGAAGGACGACCTCGTCGTCTCCAACGCATCGTGCACCACCAATTGCCTCGCGCCGGTGGCCAAGGTGTTGCATGACGCCTTCGAGATCGAGGAGGGGTTCATGACCACGATCCACTCCTACACCGGGGACCAGCCGACGCTGGACACGATGCACAAGGATCTCTATCGCGGCCGCGCCGCGGCGATGTCGATGATCCCGACCTCGACCGGCGCCGCGAAGGCGGTGGGGCTGGTGCTGCCGGCGCTGAACGGCAAGCTCGACGGCGTCTCGATCCGGGTCCCGACGCCGAACGTTTCGGTCGTCGATCTGACCTATCGGTCGAAGAAGAAAGCGAGCGTGGATGAAATCAACGCCGCGATGAAGGCGGCGGCGGATGGCGCGCTGCGCGGCATTCTCGGCTGCACCGATCAGCCGAACGTTTCGATGGATTTCAACCATGACCCGCGCTCGTCGATCTTCCATCTCGATCAGACCAAGGTGATGCCGGACGGGCTGTCGCGCATTCTCACGTGGTATGACAACGAGTGGGGCTTCTCCAACCGGATGAGCGATGTCGCTGTGGCGATGGGCAAGCTGATCTGAAACCAGGACGCGCCGCGGCCTCCGGGCGGCGGCGCGTTCGCGCGTGGCGGCGCATGAGCGCGCTTGAGCGCGGCGCGGATTCAGGTGGGGAGGCGGCATTGAATTTCAAGACGATCGACGATCTGGATCTCTCGGGAAAGCGGGTGCTGGTGAGAGTGGATGTCAATGCGCCGATGAAGGACGGCGTGGTGACGGACACGACGCGGCTTAGCGCCGTCGGTCCGACGGTGCGCGACGTGCTGGCGAAGGGCGGCAAGCCGGTGCTGTTGGCGCATTTCGGCCGGCCGAAGGGCAGGGTGGAGCCTTCGATGTCGCTGGCCCCGATCGCGCCTGCGCTGGCCGAGGCGATCGATGTTCCGGTGAAGTTCGCGCCCGTGACCACCGGCCCCGAGGCTGAAGCCGCGATCGCCGTGCTCGCCCCCGGCGGCGCGCTCCTGCTGGAGAACACGCGCTTTCACCCCGGCGAGGAGGCGAACGATACGGGCTTCGCCGCGGAACTCGCCGCGCTTGGCGATGTATTTCTCAACGACGCCTTCTCGGCCGCGCATCGCGCCCACGCCTCCACGGAAGGGATCGCACGGCTTATGCCGTCTGCGGCTGGTCGGCTGATGGCGGCGGAGCTTTCGGCGCTCACCGCCGCGCTTTCGAAGCCGGAGCGGCCGGTGATCGCAGTGGTCGGTGGGGCCAAGGTCTCCACCAAGCTCGAACTTCTCGGCAATCTCACCTCGAAGGTTGATCAGATCGTGATCGGCGGCGGCATGGCCAACACGTTTCTGGCGGCGCGAGGCGCGCAGGTTGGAAAATCGCTTTGCGAGCATGATCTCGCGCCGACGGCGCGCGCGATTGTCGAGAGCGCGGCGGCGGCAGGCTGCGAGATCGTCCTTCCTGTCGACCTGGTGGTCGCCCGCGAATTCGCCGCCGGGGCGGCGCATGAGGTGGTGGCGGTGGACGCATGTCCGAACGATGCGATGATTCTCGACGCCGGCCCGGAGACCGTGAAGGACATCGCGCGCCGTTTCGAAAGCGCGCGTACGCTGGTCTGGAACGGCCCGCTGGGCGCATTCGAGATTCCCCCGTTCAACGCTGCGACCGACGCCGCCGCGCTGAAGGCGGCGGAACTGACCGAGACCGGGCGTCTTCTGACGGTCGCTGGCGGCGGCGACACCGTCGCGGCGCTGAACGCATCCGGCGCCGGCGCGCGATTCTCCTATGTCTCGACCGCGGGCGGCGCTTTTCTCGAATGGCTGGAGGGCAAGACGCTGCCCGGCGTCGCGGCGCTGGCGGTCGATTGATCCGCAAATTGGCGCAGCCGCACTTTCACCTCTAAGCTCGGGTGGCGAACCATTGAGGGGACACGCGATGGGGGACGCCTGGACCCTGGTCACCGGGGCATCCGGCGGGATCGGCGTTGAACTCGCGCGGCTCTCGGCCGCGGACGGACGCAATGTCATCCTCTCCGCCCGAAGCGGCGCCAAGCTCGAGGCGCTGGCGGAGGAACTTCGCGCCGCGCACGGCGTCAGCGTCGAAGCGATCGCCGCCGATCTTTCCGAAGCAGGCGGCGCCGACGCGCTCTGGTCGAAGGCTGTCGCGGGACGGCGCATCGACTTCCTGATAAACAACGCCGGCCTCGGGCGGAACGGGCGGTTCGCCGGCGGGCGCGCCGGGGATGACGGCTGGGCGCGCGAGGCGGCTTCGATCGAGGTCAACGTCATGGCGCTGACGCGGCTGACGAAGCTGGCCGTGATGGTGATGAAGGCGGCGGGCGCGGGCCGCATCCTGAATGTCGCCTCGACCGCAGCGTTCATGCCCGGGCCGGGAATGGCGGTCTATCACGCCACCAAGGCCTATGTCGTCAGCCTCAGCCGTGCGCTGGGCGCAGAACTCAAGGGGTCCGGCGTCACGGTAAGCGCGCTCTGCCCCGGCCCGACCGAGACTGGATTTTTCGACGCCGCCGATATGCGGGGCGCGCCCATCCTCTCGCTCATGCGGCCGCAGGACCCGCAGGCCGTGGCGCGCGTCGGCTATCGGGCGGCGCTGCGCGGAAAGGCGGTGGCCGTTCCCGGCGTCATGAACAACGCATCTGTCTGGGGCGCGAAACTGTCGCCCGCCGCGCTTTCCACCTTCATCGCCGGGCGGTTGATGGCGAAAGGCTGAGCGCCGTCGGCGTGAAACCGGTCATGTTCCGCTTGACCCCCGTTGACAAGCCGGGCTACCGCACTCAGCAACATGACAGAATTCGAGATGGAGAAATCCCGATGAGAGCAACGCGCGCCGTTCAGAAGATCCTCGCCGGTTACGAGGGCGAGACGCCCGGTGTCAAAGGCAAGCTCCGCCAGATGTTGATGACCGGCAAACTGGGCGGAACCGGCAAGATGGTGATCCTGCCGGTCGACCAGGGGTTCGAACATGGCCCGGCCCGCAGCTTTGCGCCAAACCCGGCCGCCTATGACCCGCACTATCATTATCAGCTGGCGATCGACGCGGGCCTCAATGCTTTTGCGGCGCCGCTTGGCATGTTGGAGGCGGGTGCGGACACGTTTTCAGGGCAGATTCCGACGATCCTGAAGGCGAACAGCGCCAACTCGCTGATGTCCAGCTCCGCCGGTAAGAATCAGGCGGTCACCGCCTCGGTCGATGACGCGCTCCGCCTCGGCTGCGCGGCGATCGGCTTCACGATCTATCCCGGCTCCGACATGGCGCTGGACATGTTCGAGGAAATCTCCGCCATGCGCGAGGAGGCGGCGGCGAAGGGCGTCGCCACCGTCATTTGGTCCTATCCGCGCGGCGAGGCGCTGACCAAGGACGGCGAGACGGCGATCGACATCGCCGCCTATGCGGCTCAAATTGCCGCGCTTCTGGGTGCGCATGTCATCAAGATCAAGCTCTCCACCGACCATCTGGAATTGAAAGAGGCGAAAAAGGTCTACGAGGACGAGAAGATCGACATCTCCACGCAGGCCGCACGCGTCGCGCATTGCATGCAGGCGGCGTTCAACGGGCGGCGGCTTGTGGTGTTTTCGGGCGGCGCCAAGAAGGGCGAGAACTCGGTCTATGACGACGCCCGCGCGATCCGCGATGGCGGCGGCAACGGCTCGATCATCGGGCGCAACACCTTCCAGCGTCCGCGTGAGGAAGCGCTGAAGATGCTCGGCCGCATCATCGACATCTACAAGGGCCGTGACTGAGGGCACCCGAAAGGGAGGTGGATGCGCAAGAACGAGGGCCCGACCGGCGATCTCGATCCGCACGCGCTGATCCTTGAGGCCTACCGGATCGAGGGGATCGGCGCTGCGGATTGCCGGACAATCTTCTTCGATTGGGCGATCGGCGCGATGGCGGACCGCGACATCGTCGCGGACGCCGCCGCGCTGCTCGCCCATTACCATGACAAGGCCCCGGATCATCCGATGACGGCGGTATTGCGCGAAGGCGCCCTGACCCCTCCGCCGCGCCGGCGGAAGCGGGCGCGGCGGAGGGGTCAGGGCGCCCTCAGGCTCCGCGGGAGTGGCTGAGACGGGCCGCCGTCTTTAAGTGAAAGCGCGCGTATCCGCGCTCGGTTTCGCGCAGGTGCGCGGCCATGCGCGCGTGCAGATCCGGCAGGCGGTGAAACGGCGCGGCCGGAAGGCTGTGATGCTCCGCATGATAGGGCATGTTCCATGCGAGGAGCCGCACGAGCGAGGTCGTGAAGGTGGTGCGCGTGTTCTCCAGCATGTTGGCGACCAGTGGGCAGCGGCCATGCTCCGCCATCAGATAGAGCCGCAGAAACGGCTGGCCGAGCAAGGCGGGAACAATCCAGACCCAGATCAGCTCCTGCGCCCCGAAGCCGAAGGCCAGCGACGCGACGGCCGCGTAGCCGGCCAGCATTAGTCGCGCCTCGCGCCGCACCCGCGTGCGTCCGGCGGGCGGGACGTAATCGTCGTCGCAGCGCCCGCGCGCGTTGCGGACGAGCGTTTTCACGTGATCGGCCCAGACTGGCAGGCCGGAAACCCGCCAGAGATAGGCGCGCCATGTCGTCGGCCAAGGCGCCGCCAGTTCCGGGTCGTGCGCCGGGTCTTGGGTGTGACGATGATGCGCGAGGTGGAAATAGCGGAACCAGTCCGGCGGCAGCATGAGGGCGAACGCCGCGATCCGCGCGGCCGCGGTATTGACCCAGGACGTGCGGAAGGCCGTGCCGTGAATCGCCTCGTGAAGAAGGCAGAAAAGAAAGACGATGAGGACGCCCTGGATCGGCAAGAGGACGCCCCACCAGGGCGGCTTCGCGGCGATGACCGCGCCAAGGATCAGGATCGCGCCAAGGTGAAGGCCAAGGCGGAGGAGCCCCGGCTCGTCGCGGCGCTCGGTGAAATCCGCGCGCGCCGCCGGCGGCAGCGCCGCGAGCACGGTGCGGTGATCAACTGTTTCGGTCTGGTCGGTCATGCGTCAGCATTCGCGTGCGGACGCCCGCGCGTCAACGCCGCACGGTTTGCGTGTGGAGGGCGGCGCTATTAGATACTGGCGCGACCGAGGTCTCTTTTCAGGAGCATATACGATGCGCGCCACACTCTCTGCTTTCGTCCTAGCAATGGCTTGCGCAGGCACAGCCGTCGCCGACCGGGCACCGACGCCGGAGGAGACTGCGCGCATCTCCGTCGCGCTTGAAGCGCTTGGCTACAAATCCTGGGACGAGATCGAATTGGAGGACGACGATGCGGACGGCCCCTATTGGGAGGTGGACGACGCGCGTGACGCCGACGGCGTGGAATGGGATCTCCGGCTCGACGTCGAGGACCTGACTGTCATCGACGTCGAGCGCGATTGAGCGCCAGTCAGTCCTTGCTCAACGCCGCCAGAACCCGCGCCCAGCTGCGCGCGCCTTTCTGAAAGCTGGTGAGCGAGTACTTTTCGTTCGGCGAGTGGATGCGGTCATCGTCGAGGCCGAAGCCGATGAGAAGCGAATTCATGCCGAGGATGGACTGAAACAGTCCGACGATCGGGATCGATCCGCCGCAGCCGGCGAAGGCGGCTTCGTTCGGCCATTCATCGGAAAGCGCGCGGCGCGCCGCTTCGAAGCGCGGATCGTCCACCGGCATGACGATTCCCGGCGAGCCGCCATTCCTCGACTCGAATTCGACGGTGCAATCGGGCGGCAGCATGTTCTTGAAGCGCTGGTGGAGCGCCTTGCGGATCTTGGCCGGATCCTGATCGCCGACAAGCCGGCAGGAGATTTTCACGAAGGCTTCGGCCGGCAGGACGGTCTTGAATCCCGCGCCGGTATAGCCGCCGGAAACGCCGTTGAACTCCAGCGTCGGGCGGGCCCAGATCTGCTCCAGCGTGGAGTAGTCGCTCTCGCCAGCGGGGGTGGAAAGGCCTACCGCGCCGAGGAAGTCCTCATGGCTGAAGCCCAGTTTCTTCCACTGGGCCAGAATTTCGGGCGGCGTGTCGGCGACGCCATCGTAAAAGCCGGGCAGGGTGACGCGGCCCTCTTCGTCGTGGAGCGAGGCGAGGATTTTCGCGAGCACCCGAATCGGGTTCGCCGCCGGGCCGCCGAACATGCCTGAATGGAGATCGCGGTCCGCGGCTTTCACGGTGATCGTGTCACTGACCATGCCGCGCAGCATGGTTGAGATCGCCGGGGTCTCGGCGTTCCACATGCCGGTGTCGCAGACGAGCGCGAGATCGGCTTTCAGTTCTTCTTTGTTGGCCTCGAGGAAAGGAACGAGCGAGGGTGAGCCGGATTCCTCCTCACCTTCGAAAAGCAGCGTGAGATTGGGCGGCGGCGCGCCGGTCACCGCCTTCCAGGCGCGACAGGATTCGACAAAGGTCATCAGCTGGCCCTTGTCGTCAGTCGCGCCACGCGCGCGGATCTCGGGCCCTTGCGCGCCCTCGGCGATCACCGGCTCGAAGGGGGGCGCTGACCAGAGATTCAGCGGATCGACCGGCTGCACGTCGTAGTGGCCGTAGAAAAGGAGGCGCGGGCCGTCGCCGCCCGAATGCGCCACCACCATGGGGTGGCCGGGCGTATCGCGGATGCTTGCTTCGAAGCCGATGCTCTTCAGATCCTCCACGAGCCACTCGGCGGCCTTGCGGCATTCGTCCTTGTAGGCCGGGTCCGTCGACACGCTCTCCATTCGGAGAAGCGCGAAGAGCCGCTCGATGGCGGCGTCCCTGTCGGAATCGAGCTGGGCCAGTATTGCGTCGAGATCAGGCATGCGAAGGCTCCTTCTGGTATCGGCGGGACGATGGCGCGGAGCGGGGCGGCTGTCCACTGCGCGCGGCAGGTTTTCGCGCGCTTCGCATGAAACCCCGGATTGAAACCATTGCGCCCCGCGCGGCGAATCCTGATGGTGACAGCGACGACAGGAGGTTTGGGGATGCGGAGCAACATGATTTCGGCGGTGATCGGCGCGTGCGCGCTCATCCTGACGGCGCTCGCCGCCGTCGCCGCGCCCGATTTCACCTTTCGCGCCATCGAAGGTGGAGAGATCGACCTCGCCACCTATCGCGGCGGGCCGGTGCTGGTTGTCAACACCGCCTCGCGCTGCGGCTACACTTATCAATACGCCGGATTGCAGGAGCTCTACGACGCCTACCGCGAGCAGGGCTTCACCATCGTCGCCGTGCCCTCCGACGCTTTCAATCAGGAGCTGGCCTCTAACGCCGCGGTGAAGGATTTCTGCGCAGTGAATTATGGTCTGACCATTCCGATGACAGAGGTTACGAAGGTGACCGGATCGGAAGCGCATCCCTTCTACGCGTGGCTGCTTTCAGCGCACGACTTCGAGCCGCAGTGGAATTTCAACAAGGTGCTTCTGGACGCAAACGGAGATTTCGTGGCCGGATGGCGATCGTCGACTAAGCCGATGTCCGCCGAGATCACCGGCGCGGTGGAAAGGCTTCTCCCCGGAAACTGATCGCCGAGACCGATCAGCCGCGCGTGATCCAGCCGCCGCCGAGGACGCGCTCGCCGTCGTAGAAGACGCAGGCCTGACCGGGGGCGACGCCTTCTTCGGGCGAGAGCAATTCAACGGTGGCGCCTTCGGGGGACGGCAGGATTCGCGCCTCGATGGCCGGGCGGGTGGAGCGGAGCTTCGCCTTCGCCTCCCAGCCGCCTTCGGGCGCGTCCTTGAGCGCGCCGGGGCCGATCCAGTTGACTTCTCTCAGCGCCACACGGCGCACCGCCAGCGCTCCGCGCGGGCCGACGATCACCCGGCGCGTCTCCGGCTCCAGCTTCACCACGAAAAGCGGCTCTCCGCCGGTCTCGCCGCCGCCGAGTCCGAGGCCGCGGCGCTGGCCTATGGTGTAGTGGATGATCCCGTCATGCGCGCCCAGCGTCCGGCCGTCGAGATGGACGATTTCGCCCGGCTCGGCCGCGCCGGGACGCAGCTTTTCGATCACGTCGGCGTAGCGGCCCTGTGGCACGAAGCAGATATCCTGGCTGTCGGGTTTGTCGGCGATGGCGAGTCCGAGTTCCGCGGCCATCCCCCTGACTTCGGCTTTCGAGCCGTGCCCGCCGAGCGGAAAACGCAGGAAATCGAGCTGCTCCTGCGTGGTCGCGAAGAGGAAATAGCTCTGGTCGCGCGCCGCGTCGGCGGCGCGGTGAAGCTCGGCCCCCGCCGACCCCTCGACGCGCCGGACATAGTGGCCGGTGGCGAGACAATCTGCGTCCAGTTCCTTCGCCGTCGCTAGCAGATCGCGAAACTTCACGCTCTGATTGCAGCGGATGCAGGGGATCGGGGTGTAGCCAGCGAGATACTGGTCGGCGAACTCGTCGATCACGGCCTCGCGGAAGCGGCTTTCGTAGTCGAGCACGTAATGCGCGAAACCCATCTTCTCAGCGACCCGTCGGGCGTCATGGATATCGCGCCCGGCGCAGCACGCGCCCTTTTTCGCGAGCGCAGCGCCGTGGTCGTAAAGCTGCAGCGTGACTCCGACGACGTCATAACCTTCGCGCGCCAGCATCGCCGCCACGACGGAACTGTCGACCCCGCCGGACATGGCGACGACGACGCGTGTCTCGGCGGGAGCCTTGGCGAAACCCAGACTGTTGAAGCGGGGCGATCCATCCATCCCGGTCATCTAGCGGCGACGGGGCCGGGTCTCAAGCCCGCGCGTTCATCGCATGTTAGCCGGAGCTTGCCAGAATCGCGCCAGTGTTGTCCGCCCAAGTGGGAGTTTCAGATGCGTAAAATTGTTCCCCTCGCCGAACTGCGGGCTCGGAAACTGCATGAGCGGATGAGAAAGGATCTGCCTCCTCCGAACGTCACCCGCTGGGTGGCGAGTCGCAAGGCAGCTGTCGTCGCCGCGGTGGATTCGGGCGCGATCACGGAGGATGAGGTTTGCGCGCGCTACGATCTCAGCGCGGAGGAACTTGCGCTCTGGCGCGATTCCTTCGCCAAGCACGGCCCACATGCGCTACTCGTCACCAAGCTGAAACACTTTCGCAACACGCCCTAGGGGTGGTACGGAAAAAATACACGTATAGGTAATATCGCGTTTACCATTTTGTCCTTAACGTGGCATCAATCTTAACGGGTGTGGAAAGAAAGGACAAACCAAATGCGCGTATTGTTGATCGAGGACGACCAGTCGACCTCGCGGAGCATAGAGATGATGCTCGCGAAGGCGAATCTGAACGTCTACGCCACCGACCAGGGGGAAGAGGGGATAGAACTCGCCAAACTCTATGATTACGACCTGATCCTGCTCGATCTCAATCTGCCGGACATGACCGGATACGACGTGCTGAAGGCGCTGAGGGTCGCCAAGATCGATACGCCGATCCTGATTCTCTCGGGCATGACGGAAACCGACGACAAGCTGAAAGGGTTCGGCTTCGGGGCGGACGACTACATGACCAAGCCCTTCGACCGGGACGAGTTGATCGCGAGAATCCACGCGATCGTCCGGCGCTCCAAGGGGCATGCGCAATCCGTGATCTCGACCGGGCGGATCGCGGTCAATCTCGACGCCAAGACGGTGGAGGCCGACGGAACGCCGGTGCATCTCACTGGCAAGGAATACCAGATGCTGGAGCTTCTGAGTCTCAGAAAGGGCACTACGCTGACGAAGGAGATGTTCCTCAACCATCTCTATGGCGGGATGGACGAGCCGGAACTGAAGATCATCGACGTGTTCATCTGCAAGCTCCGCAAGAAGCTGGCGGCGGCGACCGGCGGGCATACGTACATCGAAACGGTCTGGGGCCGTGGTTACGTGCTGCGCGATCCCGCGCCGGCCGAAGTCCAGGGGGCCGAGCCCGCCCTGGCCTGACATGCGCGGCCCGCGGCGGCGCGAGGGTTCCGCCGCCGCGATCCGCTGCCCACAAACGGCGCGTCCGCCGGATCACGCGACACTGTCCGCGTATGCGAAGTTGCGGCCATATCGGTCACGATGAAACCGGTCGCCGCGCGCGCTTGTCCGCCCGTCCGCTCTGTATTCGCCAGCGCGCGGTCATTGTCGCCGGGACGACGCGCCGTCGACACCTTCCGTCCGCTTTTTCTGGCGTGGCTGCGGTAATCGTGCCTAAACTGGCGCAATCAAAGCCGCACCCTGGGGGGAATTCCTGTGACCGATGACACGAACAACGCCCGCGCCATGCTGCGCGAGGACGCGCTGCGCTATCATGAGGACGGCCGGCCGGGTAAACTCGAGGTGCGCGTCACAAAGCCGATGACGACGGCGCGCGATCTTTCCCTCGCCTACTCGCCCGGCGTCGCCGACGCCTGCACGGCGATCGAGGAAGATGCGGCCGCCGCGGCGCGCTACACCGGCAAGGGCAATCTCGTCGCCGTCGTCTCCAACGGCACCGCCGTGCTCGGCCTCGGCAATATCGGCGCGCTGGCCTCCAAACCGGTGATGGAGGGGAAGGCGGCGCTCTTCAAGAAATTCGCCAATATCGACTGCTATGACATCGAGGTGGACGAGACGGACCCGGCGAAACTGGCCGAGATCGTGATCGCTTTGGAGCCGACATTCGGCGCCATCAACCTTGAGGACATCAAGGCTCCAGAATGTTTCGAGGTTGAGCGAATCTGCAAGGAGCGCATGGGGATTCCGGTCTTTCACGACGACCAGCACGGCACTGCGATCGTCTGCTGCGCCGCGGCGGTCAACGCGCTCAAGCTCGGCGGCAAGAAATTCGAGAACATCAAGCTCACCGTCTCCGGCGGCGGCGCGGCGGGGACGGCCTGCATCAACCTTCTGATAACCATGGGCGTGAAGCGTGAGAACATCCTCGTCTGCGACCGCTCCGGCGTCATCCACGCGGGACGCGACGACCTGACGCCTGACAAGCAGGTTCACGCCCGCGAGACCGACGCGCGCACGCTGGAAGACGCGATCAAGGGCGCCGACATGTTCCTTGGCGTCTCGGCGCCCGGCGTGCTGACGCAGGAGATGGTCAAGACCATGGCCCCGGCGCCGATCATCTTCGGCCTCGCCAATCCCGTGCCCGAGATCATGCCGGATGTCGCCCGCGATGCGGCGCCGGACGCGCTGATCGCCACCGGGCGATCAGATTACCCGAATCAGGTCAACAATGTTCTTTGCTTTCCGTTCATCTTCCGCGGCGCGCTCGATGTCGGCGCGACGGAAATCAACGAGGAAATGAAGGTCGCCTGCGTCCACGCCATCGCAGCGCTCGCCCGCGCGCCCTCGACGGCGGAGGCGGCGGCGGCTTATTCGGGCGAGAACCTCGTCTTCGGGCCGGATTATCTGATCCCGAAGCCCTTCGATCCGCGCCTTCTCTCGGTCGTGGCCACGGCCGTCGCCAAGACCGCGATGGAGACCGGAGTCGCCATGCGCCCGCTGGAGGATGTCGAGGCTTACCGGAAGAATCTTCTTTCCTCGGTATTCCGGACCGGCTTTGCGATGAAGCCGATCTTCGAACGGGCGATGTCGGTCTCCCGACGAATCGTCTTCGCCGAGGGCGAGGACGAGCGCGCGCTCCGCTGCGCGCAGAACATGCTCCAGGACGGGATCGACGCGCCGATCCTGATCGGACGCCCCGGCGTTGTGCAAGATCGACTCGACAGGATGGGCGTGGAGCTGAAGGCCGGAGCCGATTTCGAGATCGTTAACCCGGAGGATGACCCGCGCTATTTCGAGTACTGGAGCACCTATTACGATCTGAAGAAGCGCGACGGCGTTTCGACCGACCTGGCGAAGGCGATCATCCGCACCAACACGACCGCAATCGCTGCGACCATGGTGCACCGGGGCGAGGCCGACAGCATGATCTGCGGGCTGTTCGGTGAATATGGCTGGCATCTGAAGTATATCGCCGACGTCCTGGCGCGTGACGGGCGTCATCCGATCGGCGCGCTTTCGCTGCTGATCATGGACACCGGGCCGCTTTTCATCGCCGACACCCATGTGCACGAGGATCCCTCGGCGGAGCAACTCGTCGAGATCGCCGTGGCCTCGGCCGCGATCATGCGCGACTTCAAGCAGGAACCGAAAGCGGCCTTCATCTCCAATTCTAATTTCGGGTCCGTCAGTCAGCCCGATGCGGCGAAGATGCGCCGCGCTGTCGGCTTGATGGACGAGGCCGGCGTCGATTTCGAGTATGAGGGCGAGATGCACGCCGATACCGCGATGGACCCGAAGGTGCGTGAACGAATCTTCCCGTCGAGCCGCTTGCATGGAACCGCCAACCTTCTGGTCATGCCGAACGCCAGCGCGGCGAGCGTCGCGCGTAACCTTCTGAAGACTGTCGGCAAGGGAATGGGCGTCGGGCCGATCCTGATGGGGCTGGAGGGAAAAGCGCATATCGTCACGCCGTCCGCCACGGCGCGCGGATTGATCAATATCGCGGCGCTGGCGGGCGGCTGAACCGGGCTTCATCCGGCATTCGCGCCGCGCGCGATATGCGAAAGTTAACGCTTCGCGCATGGATCGCGTAATGCGTGAAACTTTCGGGAGATTTCTATCGTACCTTGTACGGGTCATTGGACCCGTTACGAAAAACATTGTTCGATAGAGAGGCTCCCAATGAAAAGCATGCTTGTGATGACCGCCGCCGCGCTCGCGATTGCAGCGCCGCGCGCCGGTGACGCCGCGACCTTCGCTTATACGGCCGACCTCGTGGCGCTGAACAGCTCCGGCGTCACCGGGATGGCTGAGTTGCTTCTTGACGATGTGGCGATGACGCTGGACGTGCAGGTGAGCGCGAAAGGGCTGGAGGCGAACCAGCTTCACGTCCAACATATCCACGGTCTTTTCGACGCCAATGGGAATCCGGCGAACTCGCAATCGCCGACTATCGCCCAGGACGCCGATGGCGATGGATTCGTCGAATTGCTCGAAGGCGCGACGTCCTACGGCCCGATTGTTCTGGAGTTGCGGGACGACACGATTCCCGGAACCGGCGGTTTTCCGATGGCGCCTCACGGAACGATCGACTTCTCGTATCAGTATGACCTGCTGACCACGCCGGCCTTCGCCGCCGGGATGAGCGCCGCTGACCTCTTTGACCTGACGCTGCGCGAGATCGTCATCCACGGCATGTCCGTACGGGCGGACCAGGGCGTCGGCACCGGGGGCGAGGTGAACGGAACCGCCGGTTACCGAGCGGTGTTGCCGGTCGCCACGGGCGAGTTCGAGCTTTCGGCGGTGCCGGTTCCGGCGGCGCTGCCCCTCTTTCTCACGGCGATCGGCCTGATGGGCTTCACCGCGTATCGGCGCAAGGTCGCCTGAAGCCGGCCGCTCCATCAGAAGACGCCGCCGGCGCCTTGTGCGCCGGCGGTCGACCCCGACGGAACGTCGCGGCCGGGCGCGCGGCACTTGCCGCTTCTCGTCATTCATGCTTTCCCATTGATGATCGGCAGAGATGGGAGGCGACGATGGAATACCGTGCGGTTTATGAGAGCTGGCGCGCTGATCCCGAGTCGTTCTGGATGGCGGCGGCCGGTGATATCGACTGGGTCACTCAGCCGACGCGCGCGCTTTCAGATGAGAAGGCGCCGCTTTACGAATGGTTCGTCGATGGCGTGATGAACACCTGCTGGAACGCAGTCGACCGGCACGTCGCCGCCGGGCGGGGCGATCAGGCGGCGATCATCCATGACAGCCCGGTGACCGGCGCGAAGCGCGTCGTCACCTATGCCGAGTTGCAGGAATTGACGGCGCGGCTTGGCGGCGCGCTGGCCCGTAAGGGAGTTGGACCGGGCGACCGCGTGATGATTTACATGCCGATGGTCGCCGAGGCGGCGGTTGCCATGCTCGCTTGCGCGCGGATCGGCGCGGTTCACTCCGTGGTGTTCGGCGGATTCGCGTCGAATGAGCTCGCAGTCAGAATCGATGATTGCAAACCGAAGGCGGTGATCGCCGCCTCCTGCGGGGTCGAGCCGGGGCGGGTGGTCGACTACAAGCCGCTTCTCGACGGCGCCATCGAACAGGCCGAACACAAGCCCGGTTTCACTGTCATCTTGCAACGTCCGCAAAGGCCGGCCACGCTGATCGAGGGGCGCGACAAGGAGTGGGAGGCGTTTCAGGAGGGCGCATCGCCCGCGCCCTGCGCGCCGGTCGGCGGAGCCGACCCGCTCTATATTCTCTATACCTCCGGCACGACCGGCCAGCCGAAAGGCGTGGTCCGCCCGGCGGGCGGGCACGCCGTCGCGCTGAACTGGTCGATGAAGAATCTCTATGGCGTCGATACCGGAGATGTCTTCTGGGCCGCGTCGGATGTCGGGTGGGTGGTCGGGCATTCCTATATCGTCTATGGCCCGCTTTTCAGGGGGTGCACGTCGATCCTCTACGAGGGCAAACCGGTTGGCACGCCCGACGCCGGGGCCTTCTGGCGGGTGATCGCCGAACATGGGGTGAAGAGCTTCTTCACCGCCCCGACGGCGTTCCGCGCCATCAAGCGCGAAGACCCCGAGGGCGAGTTGGCCGGGGCTTACGATCTTTCCGGTCTCGACTATCTCTTCCTCGCCGGTGAGCGCTCGGACAGCGACACGGTGAACTGGGCGCAGGAGCGTCTCGGCGTGCCGGTTGTCGATCATTGGTGGCAGACAGAAACCGGCTGGGCGATCACCGGCTTGCCGGTGGGACTTGATCCCGATCTGGAGGTCCGCGTCGGCTCCACCGGTCTCGCCATGCCGGGGTACGATGTGCGGATTCTTGATGAAGGCGGGCATGAAGCGGCCCCCGGAACGCTTGGCGCGGTGGCGGTGAAGCTGCCGCTGCCGCCCGGATGCTTGCCGACGCTCTGGAACGCCGAGGCGCGGTTTCGCAATGCCTATCTCGAAACCTTCCCCGGCTACTACGAAACCGGTGACGCAGGAATGAAGGATGCGGAGGGCTACCTCCACATCATGGCGCGCACGGACGATGTGATAAACGTCGCCGGACACCGGCTCTCGACCGGGGCGATGGAGGAGGTGCTCTCCGATCATCCCGATGTCGCGGAGTGCGCCGTGATCGGGGTCGCCGATGACCTGAAAGGCCAGGTTCCCATGGGCTTTCTCTGTCTCAATCGCGGCGTGGAGCGACCGCATGAGGAGATTATCGCCGAATGCGTGGCGCTGATCCGTGAGCGAATCGGTCCGGTCGCCGCCTTTCGTCTCGCGGTGATCGTCGAGCGTCTGCCAAAGACCCGGTCCGGAAAAATCCTTCGCGCGATCATGGGCAAGATCGCGGATGGGGAGAGCTTTCGTTCCCCGGCGACGATCGACGACATGGCGATTCTCGATGAAATTCGCGATTCGCTGGCGAAGATCGGATTCCCGCGCTGACGCGGGCGTTCGTGCGCTAGTTTATACCGGTAGCCGTCGCCCCGCGGACGGCTTTCAGGTGAATTGCACCGCTGTCCGAGCTGAAATCACGCCCGTTTGCGCGCCGTGACGCGGGTCAGCGCTTTGCAGTTTGCAATGCATCCCTATACTGGCGCAGATTGGACGTGAGACGCCCGGAGGTTGCAAGGAGCCCGCACATGGATGCAGCGACGGAGATCGACCTCGATCGCCTGAAAGGCATGTCGATCCTGTTGGCCGAGGACAACGTCACCAACCAGCTTGTCGCGACCCAGATGCTGGAGACATTGGGGGCGGAGGTCGATATCGCGGCCGATGGCGCCATCGCGCTGGAGAGGCTTCGTGAGCGAACCTATGACGTGCTTCTGATCGATATCGAGATGCCGCGTGTCTCCGGGCTTGACGTGATCCGTGCGATCCGCGCCGACGAAGGACCGCTCTCCGATGCACTGGTGATCGCGCTCACCGCTTATGCGATGCAGGAACATCGGGAAAAGATCACCGGTGTCGGCGCGGACGGCCTGATCGCCAAGCCGATTACGTCGATCAAGCAGTTCGGCGTCGATATCCTCTCGCTTCTGGATGGGCGCGCCGAGAAAACCTCCGCTGGCGCCGCGCCGGCCCCCGGAGCAGTGATCGAACGCATGATTTATGAAAGCCTCGCGGCTTCGATCGGCGATGACGCGATGCCCGAACTGCTTGTCCGGATCGAATCCGATCTGCAGACGGCGAGAACTGATATTTCGGAGGCTGGGGCGAACGCTGATCTCGACCTGATGGCGCGGGCTAGCCATATTCTCATCTCCGTCGCGGGAACGGTCGGCGCGGCCCGCCTGCAGCGCCAATCCGAACGACTGAACCGGCTGGCGGAGGAACAGGACGCAGACGCCGCCGCGACGTTGGCGGAGGACGCCTTGCCCGAATTGGACAATGTCATCGCGTTTATCGCCTCCGAGCGAAAAGCGAGGACGGTATGAGTACGCGCGCGTCCCAACCCGTGCTTCTGGTCGAGGATACGCGCTCTCTCGCGATGATGTACGAGAACGTCCTCAAGAACGCGGGGCACGCCGTCGAGTGCGCCTATCTGGCGGCCGAGGGAAAGGCGTTGCACAAGGGCGCGTCGGGGCGGCTCGTCCTGCTCGACCTGATGCTGCCGGATGGCGACGGGCTCGATCTTCTGTCTGAGATGCGTGAGGCCGACCCGACAGGCAAGGTCATCGTCATCACCGCCAACGGTTCGATCAACCGCGCTGTCGACGCCATGCGCGGCGGGGCGTTCGATTTCCTCGTCAAACCCTTCGATGAGCGACGCCTTCTCTCTGCGGTCGATAACGCGCTTCTGGAGATTGCGAAGAGCGGGCGCGCCCGGCGCGCAAAACCGAAACTCGAGGTCGGCGGCTTTCATGGCTTCATCGGCGATTCTCCCGGCATGCGGGAGGTCTATCACCTGATCAGCGAGATTGGCCGCTCCACCGCTACGGTGTTCATCACCGGCGAGAGCGGCGCCGGCAAGGAGGTGGCTGCGCAGGCGCTCCACGCGGAGTCCGGACGCGCCGACGGCCCGTTCATCGCGCTGAATTGCGGCGCCATTCCTCGCGATCTTCTCGAGTCGGAAGTGTTCGGGCATTTGCGGGGGTCCTTTACCGGCGCCATAGCCGACAAGCCCGGCGCGGCGGCTGCGGCCGATGGCGGAACGCTTTTCCTCGATGAAATCTGCGAGATGGATCTCGCGCTCCAGACCAAACTCCTGCGCTTTCTGCAGACATCGACCGTAACTCCGGTGGGCGCGACCACCCCGCGCAAGGTCGATGCGCGCATCATCTGCGCGACCAATCGCAATCCGGTGGAGGAGGTGAGGGCCGGGCGTTTTCGCGAGGACCTCTTTTACCGGCTGCATGTCGTCCCGATCCATCTGCCGCCATTGCGTGAGCGCGGCGAGGATGTGATCGTGGCGGCGGAGAGCTTCCTGCGGCGCTATTCCGCCGATGAGGGCAAACGCTTCACCAGGGTTTCGCCGGAGCTCGCCGAAATCATGCGCAATCTGCAATGGCCGGGAAACATGCGCCAGTTGCAGAATGTGATGTGGAATATCGTCCTTCTGCACGACGGCGAGGAGGCGACGCCGGACATGCTGCCGCCGGGTCTGGCCGAGCCCATGAAGGCGCCGCAACCTCAGGCGCAGCGCAATGGCGCGATCGCGACCGATGGCGCGGCCCCTCCGATCGGCGTCTCAGCCCGTGTCGAGCCGCTTGTCGGCGCCACGATGGCGGAGGTCGAACGCGAGTTCATCGAGGCGACGATCGCCGCGCATGACGGTTCGGTGCCGAAGGCGGCGCGCGTGCTCGACCTCAGCCCATCCACAATTTATCGCAAGCGGGAAAGCTGGGCGAAGGAGTGATGCGCGGCCGGCTCCGGCGACGGATCGGCGCTTGCCGCGCCGCGCTCGCCGGGCGATCATGACGCCGAGCCAGCCGGGAGCCCGAAAGCCGATGTCCGCCGATCTGATTGCGGCCGCCAGTTCAGCCGCCGCGCGCGCCCACGCACCTTATTCGCGGTTCCGCGTCGGCGCCGCGATTAGGGCGGCGTCGGGGGCCGTCTACGCAGGCTGCAACATCGAGAACGCCGCCTATCCGCAGGGCTGGTGCGCCGAACCAAGCGCGATCTCGGCCATGGTCATGGCGGGAGAGACCAGAATCGCGGAAATATGCGTCTGGGCCGACAGCGCGCGCCCCTGCACGCCCTGCGGGGGATGTCGGCAAAAGCTCGCCGAATTCGCGGCCGCCGATACGCCGGTCATTTCTGCCGGGCCGGCGGGCGAGCGCGGGCGCTGGACCCTCGGCGCGCTGCTGCCGGAGGCGTTCAGCCTGGATGGGGAAGCATGACCGCAGCCGCCGATATTATTCGCGCGAAAGCCCGGACGCCGGTGCGGATGGGCCTCGTTCTCGGCTCTGGCCTCGGCGCGATGGCGGATGAGCTGGAGGGCGCGACGCGGTTCGAATTCGGGGACCTTCCCGGCTTTCCGGTCTCCGGCGTCAGCGGCCATGCCGGCGCGCTCACGCTGGGTCGGCTTGAGGGTATCGAGGTCGCCATGCTCTCCGGGCGCAAGCACTACTATGAGGGCGGCGATGCGGCGGCGATGCGCCCCGTCCTCGAATGTTTCAAGGCGCTCGGCGCGGAGCTGGCGTTTCTGACCAACGCCGCCGGCTCGACGCGCAAGGAGATTCCGCCCGGCGCGCTGATGGCGATCCGGGATCACATCAATTTTTCAGGACGCGATCCGCTGATCGGCGTCGAGGGCGACGACCGCTTCGTATCCATGGTCAACGCGTATGACGATACTCTGCGTCTCCGCCTGAAATGGTGGGCGGAGGAAGCCGAACTAGAGCTTTTCGAAGGAGTCTACGCCTGGTTCTCCGGCCCCTCTTTCGAAACTCCGGCGGAGATCGCGGCCATCCGCAAGCTCGGCGCCGATGCGGTGGGCATGTCTACTGCTCCGGAGTGCATTATCGCCCGGCATATCGGTCTTCCCGTCGTTGCGGTTTCGGTGATCACGAATTACGCCGCCGGGATGACCGGAGCGGCGCTCAGCCATGATGAGACGAAATCCGAGGCGGCGAAGGCAGAAGATCGATTCCGCGCCCTCATCCGCGCATTTGTCGGGAGCTACGCGAATGGTTGAAGACGATGAGATCGGGCTTCGCAAGGCGGCGCTGCGGGCGCTTCATTCGCTCGACCTCACCAATCTCGAACATGATTGCGACGAGGCGGCGATCCAGACGCTGGCGCGCCGCGCGATCACCGCGCATGGAAATGTCGCGGCCGTCTGCGTCTGGCCGCGTTTCGTGGGCGAGGCGCATCGGCTGCTCGCTCATCAGGGCGTTCGGATCGCCACCGTGGTCAATTTTCCCGCCGGCGACGATGATCCGGGCGAAATCGCCGACCTTACCGAAACCGCGGTCGAGGCGGGCGCAGGCGAGATCGACATGGTGATCCCCTACAAGGCGTTTCTGGAGGGACGGGAGGAACGCGTCATCACCCTGGTGAAGCGTGTCAGGCGCGCCGCCGGGCGCGGCGTTCTGGTGAAGGCGATTCTGGAAACCGGCGTTCTTGAGAGGGAGGAGGCTGTCCGGCGCGCCGCCGAACTCGCGCTCGAAGGCGGGGCGGATTTCCTCAAGACGTCGACGGGCAAGACCCCCGTCAGCGCGACGCTCCGCGCCGCAAGGACGATGCTGGAGGCGATCCGGGACTCCGAGGCTCAGGCGGGGCTGAAACCGTCGGGGGGCGTGAGCAAGTCCACCGACGCGGCCAATTATCTCGATCTTGCGGACGAAGTGATGGGTGAAAGCTGGGCGACGCCGGAGACATTTCGCATCGGCGCTTCCGGCCTTCTCGACGCGCTGGTTGCGACGCTGGACGGCGTGGATGAAGAGACGCAAGCCGAGAGCGGCTGATGCGCCCGCAAGAGATCATCGCGAAAAAGCGCATGGGCGGAGAGCTCGCGGCGGAAGAGATCGGCGTGCTGGTCTCCGGACTCGTTTCCGGCGCCGTGACCGACGCGCAGGCGGGCGCCTTCGCCATGGCGGTTTGTCTGAACGGCTTGGGGCGCGCGGAGCGCGTCGCACTGACCGAGGCGATGCGCGACAGCGGCGAGGTGATGCGCTGGGACCTGCCCGGTCCGGTCGTGGACAAGCATTCGACCGGCGGCGTTGGCGATAACGTGAGCCTGACCCTCGCCCCCGCGCTCGCCGCGTGTGGGGCCTTCGTTCCGATGGTGTCCGGGCGCGGGCTGGGCCATACTGGCGGCACGCTCGACAAGCTGGCGTCGATCCCGGGTTATGACGTGGCGCCGGGCGCCACCCGGTTTCGCGATACGGTGCGCGGGGCGGGTGCGGCGATCATCGGCCAGACCGATGATCTCGCCCCCGCCGACCGGCGGCTCTATGCGGTCAGGGATGAATCCGGAACGGTCGAATCGCTTGATCTGATCACGGCGTCGATTCTTTCGAAGAAGCTCGCCGCCGGGCTGGACGCGCTGGTGTTGGACGTCAAGTGCGGCTCAGGCGCCTTCATGGCCAAGCGGGAGGAGGCCGAGGCGCTGGCGAGCGCGCTCGTCGATGTCGCCAACGGGGCCGGCTGCCGGGCCGCGGCGCTCATCACTGACATGAACGAGCCGCTGGCGAGCGCGGCTGGGAATGCGCTCGAGGTCGCGAACGCCTGCGCTCTTCTCTCCGGGCATGAGGTCGACGCGCGGCTCTGGGATGTAACCATCGCGCTTGGCGGCGAGGTGCTGACGCTCGCGGGGCTTGCGACGGACGCGGGGGCGGGCAGCGGAAAGATCGCCGCCGCGCTTCAGGATGGGCGGGCGGCGGAGCGGTTCGGGCGCATGGTCGCCGCGCTCGGCGGCCCGGCGGATGTCATGGAGCATTGGGCCGAGCATCTTCCCGCCGCGACGGTCATCCGCGATGTGTTCGCCCCGGCGCCGGGTTTCGTGCGCGCGATCGACGGGCGCGCGGTCGGGTTGGCGGTCATCGACCTCGGTGGTGGGCGGCGCCGGGCGATGGACAGGATCGACCCCGCGGTCGGCTTCGACAGGCTTGCCGGAACGGGCGCGGCCGTAGGGCCGAACGCGCCGCTCGGTCGGGTCCACGCCTCAAGCGCTGCGGCGGCGGAGGCCGCGGCGACGGCGCTTGTCGCCGCGTACGAGATCGGCGAAGCGGCGCCGCAACAGGAGGACCCGGTGCTCGCGAGGATTGCGCCGTGAACCGGGTCTTTCTTCTTGTAATGGACTCGGTGGGAATCGGCGGCGCCCCGGACGCAGCGGATTTCGGCGACGAGGGCGCCGACACGCTTGGCCATATCGCCGCCGCCTGCGCAGACGCGCGGGCGGATGAGGGGCGCGAGGGCCCGCTCAATCTGCCGCATCTCGACGCCCTGGGCCTCGGCGCGGCCGCGCGCGCGGCGACAGGGCGCACGCCGCCCGGTCTCGGCGGTTCGGGCGGCGCCTGGGCGGCGGCGCGGGAGTGGTCGCGCGGCAAGGACACGCCCTCGGGCCATTGGGAGATCGCGGGCGCGCCGGTCGATTTCGACTGGGGCTATTTTTCGACCGAACCCCCTGTCTTTCCGCCCGATCTCATCGCCGCGCTCTGCGCGCGGGCTGACCTGCCGGGCGCGCTCGGCCTGGCTCATTCCAACGGCGTGGAGATCATTCGCGCGCACGGCGAGGAGCATCTGGCGACGGGCCGGCCAATCATCTACACCTCCGCCGACAGCGTCATGCAGATCGCCGCGCACGAGAAAAGGTTCGGGCTTGAACGACTTTATCGGACATGTGAGATCGCACGGGAACTGTGTGATCCGCTGAACATCGGACGGGTCATCGCCAGGCCATTTCTTGGCGATGGGGCGACGGGCTTCCGCCGCACGCCGAACCGTCGAGATTATGCGTCGCCTCCGCATCGCGAGACACTCTGCGACCGGGTCGCCGCGTCTGGCGGGCGGGTGATCGGCGTCGGCAAGATCGCCGATATCTTTGCGCATCGTGCGATCAGTGAGACCCGCAAAGGGCCGGACGACATGGCGCTGTTCGACGAGACGCTCGCCGCGATGGACAATGCCGCGGACGGCGATCTGGTCTTCGCGAATTTTGTCGAATTCGATAGTCTTTACGGCCATTTGCGCGATGTCGCCGGATATGCCCGCGCATTGGAGGCGTTCGATGCGCGCCTGCCGGAGGCGTTCCGCCGGCTTCGTCCCGGCGACCTGCTGATCATCACCGCCGATCATGGGAACGATCCGACCTGGCGCGGAACCGACCACACGCGCGAGCGGACGCCGGCGTTGTTCGCCGCGCCGGGCGCCGCGCTGCGCGCCCCGGAATTCTGCGATTTCGCCGATATTGGCGCGACGGCGGCCGCATGGCTCGGACTCGGGCCAAGCGCATATGGACGGAGCCTTTTTTGACCGATTGGCGGGCATTCCCGAAGCTGGAGTTGCACCTTCATCTTGAGGGCGCCGCGCCCCCGGCGCTGGTGCGCCGGCTCGGCGCGGCGCAGGCGATCCCGCTCGACGGGCTTTTCGACGCGGCGGGCCGGTATGCGGCCTCGGATTTCACCAGTTTTCTTGTGGCTTATGAACGCATGTCGCGTGTTTTCGCGAAACCTGAAACCTATCGCGAACTGGCGGAGGCGGTGCTGGCCGAACAGGCGGCGCACGGCGTGATCTACACGGAGATCTTCATCTCCCCGCCCTCGCTCGGTTTCACCAGTGCCGAATGGCTGACGATGTTAGCGGCGATAGAGGAGGGGGCGAACGCGGCGGAAGCCAGCCATGGGATCGTCTGCCGCCTAATTCCCGTCGTCATCCGGCATCACGGCCCGGAAAAGGCGCTGGAGGCGGTGCGGACGGTTCTGGCGGCGCCGCGCGGGCGGATGCGTGGGTTCGGGCTGGCGGGCGATGAGCGGCGGTTCACCGCCGCCGATTTCATCCGTCCGTTCGCGGAGATGGCGGAGGCTGGCTTCCGCCTCACGGCCCATGCGGGCGAATTTTGCGGGCCGCAAAACGTTCGGGACACGCTCGATTTGCTCCATGTCGAGCGGCTCGGTCACGGCGTCCGCGCGGTGGAGAATCCGGAGCTCGTGCGCCGTCTCGCCGAAGAGGCGATAGCGCTGGAGCTCTGCCCCGGCTCCAACATCGCGCTCGGCCTCTATCCCGATTTCGCCTCGCATCCGATCGACGCGCTGCGCCGCGCCGGTTGCGCGGTTACCGTATCGACCGACGATCCGCCGTTCTTCCACACCACGATCAGCGACGAATATCTTGGGCTGGAGGCGGCGTTCGGATACGGAGAACCAGAATTCGCCGCTTTCAATCGCGCCGCGCTCGACGCCGCCTTTTGCGAGCCGGCGCTGAAGACTTCACTCGCCGCCCGGCTCGCCCGGCGTGAACGCCAACCCGAAGCATGAGGACGCCGTCATGAGCGACACCCTGACCCTGGTCGATCACCCGCTTGTGCAACACAAACTCTCGCTGATGCGGGACAAGGAGTGCTCGACGGCGAAGTTCCGTCGGCTTCTGCGGGAGATCAGCCAATTCCTCGCTTATGAGGCGCTGCGCGATCTACCGCTGACGACGCGCAGGGTGGAGACGCCGATGGAGGCGATGGACGCGCCGGTTCTGGAGGGAAAGAAGCTCGTCTTCGTCTCGATCCTGCGGGCGGGCAACGGATTGCTCGACGGGCTTCTGGAACTGGTGCCGGGCGCCCGCGTCGGTTTCATCGGGCTCTATCGCGATCCGGAGACGCTGCATCCGGTGGAGTATTACAAGAAGCTGCCTGGCGAACTTGGCGCGCGCCCGGTTGTGCTGGTCGATCCGATGCTGGCGACCGCGAATTCCGCCATCGCGGCCATTGACAATGTGAAGCGAGCGGGGGCGAAAGATGTGCGGTTCATCTGCCTGCTTGCGGCGCCGGAAGGCGTGGCGAAGATGGCGCAGGCGCATCCGGACGTGCGCATCTACACCGCCGCGGTCGACAGTCATCTTAACGATCACGGTTATATCGTGCCCGGCCTCGGCGACGCCGGCGACCGGATGTTCGGAACGAAATAGTGGTCACCCTGCTGCTCCGCGGCGCGGCCGCCCTGGTGTCGGAAGGGATGGCCGGAGAAATCGCGGATGGCGGGCTTTTCGCCCGCGACGGCGTGATCGAGAAGGTCGGGCCGGCGGCGGACCTGCCGACCGACGCCGACGAGATTGTCGAGGCGCATGGCGGCGTCGTGACGCCAGGACTCGTCAACACCCATCATCATCTCTTTCAGAACTTCACCCGCGCCGTTCCCGCCGGCGTCGATGCGCCGCTTTTCGGTTGGTTGCGCGCGCTCTATCCGATCTGGGCGCGGTTGGGGCCGGAGCATATCCGGGTCTCCACGCTTGTCGGTCTTGGAGAACTGGCGCTTTCCGGTGCGACGACAGTGGCGGACCATCTCTATCTCTTTCCAAATGGCGCGCGGCTGGACGACGCGATCGACGCGGCGCGCGAAACCGGGATTCGCCTGCATGCGACGCGTGGCGCGATGTCCATCGGTGAGAGCGACGGGGGCTTGCCGCCGGATGCGCTGGTCGAGAGCGAGGCGGCGATCCTCAGGGACAGCGCCCGCGTGGTGGACGCGTTTCACGACTCGACGCCGGGCGCGATGCTCCGTGTCGGCCTTGCGCCCTGTTCGCCGTTCTCGGTGAGCCGCGATCTGATGCGCGACGCCGCGGCGCTCGCCCGGGAAAAGGGAGTGATGCTCCACACTCATCTCGCCGAGAACGCCGAGGACGTGGCTTATTCGCTGGAGAGGTTCGGCTGCCGGCCTGGTCAATACGCGGAAGATCTGGGCTGGATCGGCGCGGATGTCTGGCACGCGCATTGCGTGAAGCTGGATGCGGATGAGATCAGGCTCTTCGCTCACAGCGAAACCGGCGTTGCGCATTGCCCATGCTCGAATTGTCGGCTCGGGAGCGGAATCGCGCCGGTTCGGGCGATGCTCGACGCGGGGGTCAGGGTCGGGTTGGGTGTGGATGGTTCGGCGTCGAATGACAGCGCGGATCTCATGGCCGAAGCGCGCCAGGCGATGCTGTTGCAACGCGTCGCCAACGGCGCGGAGGCGCTGAAGACGCGAGAGGCTCTCAGCCTCGCGACGGCCGGCGGCGCATCGGTTCTGGGACGCGACGATCTCGGCTCGCTGGCGCCGGGCAAGCGCGCGGATTTCGTCGTCTGGCCGACCGATTACGACGGCGCGGCCGGCGCATGGGACCCGGTCGCCGCGCTGGTGCTCTGCGCGCCGGTGCGCGCGCGCCATGTTTACGTCGAGGGCAGGGCCGTCGTGCGGGACGGCCGCGTCGTGAGTTTCGATTATGGCGGCGCCCTTCGCCGGCATCGTGAACTCGCATCCGAATTGAGAGCGTAGAACGTGCGCGACCCAAGCCTGACGATCGGATTGTTGAGCGCCCTGGGCGTCATTGCGATCTGGTCGGGCTTCATCGTCATTTCGCGCGCCGGCGTCACCTCCGGCCTTACGCCTCATGACGTTGCGGCGGTGCGCTTCATGGTTTCGGGTGCGATTATCCTGCCATTCCTGCGCAAATGGTGGCCGCTCCATCTGCCGCTTGGCGCGCAGATCGTGCTGGCGTTGTCGGGACCGGGCGCGCTTTATTCGCTGTTGCTTTACGAGGGCCTTTCGAACGCCTCCGCGGCGTTCGGCGGCGTGTTCGCCAACGGTTCGATCCCCATTTTCACAATGCTGCTGATGTTTGTGCTTGCAGGTGAGCGGCCGGGGCGCTGGCGGCTGTTCGCGGTGACGATCATCATCGTCGGCGGCGCGCTCCTCGGTTTCGGTGGGGCGATGAGTGGCGGCGACGACATGATAGTCGGCGCCGCGCTCTTTCTGACCGCGTCGGCGGTCCTCTCCGTCTACCTTGTCGGCGTCCGGCTCTGGAGCGTCACGCCGCGCCAGGCGTTGGCGGTGGTCACCGGGCCAAGCGCGCTGCTCTACCTGCCGCTCTGGTGGCTGGCGCTGCCATCGACAATGGGGACGGCCGCGCCGTCCATGATCGCTCTTCAGGCGCTGTATCAGGGCCTGGGGCCGGGGGTCCTCGCCGTCGTCCTTTTCGCGCTGACGGCGCGCCATCTCGGCCCGACGCCAACGGCCGGCGTCTCCGCCACCGTGCCGGCTACGGCCGCTCTTCTCGCGGTGCCGGTGCTTGGCGAGATTCCGACAGCGCCGGAATGGGTCGGAATCGCGGTGGTCACGGCAGGGCTATATCTGCTGCTCCGGCGCGCCTAGGACCAGTCAGGGGGCCGCTGCGAGCGCCGCTTCGAGATACCTGCGATTCGCGTCGGTCAGGCTGGCGAGCTGTTCGGGCGAGAGAAGCGTCTGCGCGTCGACGATCGCGCCGCGTCCGCCATCCTCGTCCACGAAGCGCGCGCCGAAGACCTGCGCGCCCGAGAAGTCGACCGAGCGCAGATCGGCGCCGACGAAGCTCGTCCCGTTGCAGTTGGCGTCGCGGAAATCCGCGTCCACCATGTCCGCCTCCTCGAAGCTGCCGCCCGAGACCATCGCCTCGCGGAAATCCGCCGAGCGGAGCTTTGCGCCGACAAAGCGACAGTTCCGGATCACCGCCTTCGCCGCGTCGAGGCCGCCGAGCGCCTCGCCGGAAAAATCGACGCCGAGCAGATCGCGCTTGCCAAGCGATTTGCGCTCGATCATGCGCTCGCGGAGGTCGGGCGGGATATTGCCGGTGATGAAGCGCTCTTCCGCCCAGGGATCCGCGTTGTCGTGATAGCCTGGTCCCGCCTCCCAATAGCCGAGCTTGTTCTCCTCCCGCAGTTCGATCTCTTCCAACCATTTTACGGATTTGTAGAAATAGCGTCCCGGCGTCACGATCCGCACCGGCCCGCCATGGACCTCCTCGAGCGGCTCGCCCTCGGCGTCGAAAGTGATGAGGGGTTGCAGCTCCTCGCATAGCGGCAATGTGAGCGAGGTGTCGTGCGCGCGCTCCGATCGCGAAATGAAGCGCACGAAGCGCGCCTCCGGCTTCGGCCCCGCTTCCTCGATCAGCTTCATCAGCGGAAAGCCCGAAAAGCTGCGATCGTATTTCGACCAGCGCGTGACGCAGTGAATGTCGAGAACGACGTCCTTTCGCGGGCGCCTCATCAGTTCCTCCAGCGGGATCTCCAGCGGTCGCTCGACGGCGCCGGTGACCCGGATCGCCCATGGCGTGTCGTCGTCGCGCGGCCCGGTCTCGCCGAGAATCGGCCAGTTCTCCGGCCGGCGGATAAGGCCCTGTCCGGGCGGTAGGCGGGGTTTCTCGTTCATGCGTAGCAGCCTTTCGTAGGGTGACCTGCGATCCATGTCTCGGAGATTGCGCGGTCGTCGCCAAGGATGACCAGCGCGAAGAGGATGTCAAAAATATCTTTGGCCCGCGCCGTTCGCTGCGCCAGCACGGGCGTCGCCGCGGGATCGAGCGCGATGATGTCCGCCGCGGCGCCCGGGGCGAGCCGGCCGATCGCCGGCCGGCGCATCGCCCGCGCCGAACCCGCGGTCGCCAGCCAGAAGAGCTGCGCCGGATGCAGCGCGCGGCCGCGAAGCTGCGCCACCTCATACGCCGCCTTCATCGTCGCCAGCATCGAGAATGACGAGCCGCCGCCGGTATCCGTCGCGAGGCCGACCTCGACCCCCGCCGCCTTCAGTCCGGCGACGTCGCAAAGGCCGGAACCGATGAACGTGTTCGATGTCGGACAATGCGCCACGGCGGCCCCGGTTTCGGCCAGCGCCGCCGTTTCGCGCGCCGTCAGATGGATCGAATGCCCCATGATCGCACCCGGCCCGCAAAGACCGTGTCGCTGATAGACGGCCAGATAATCCTCATCATCCGGAAACAGCTGGCGCACCCAGTCGATCTCCTCCACCTGTTCGGAAAGATGGGTCTGCATCGACAGATCCGGATGCTCCGCCCATAGCGCGCCCGCGGCCGCGAGTTGCGTTTCGCTCGATGTCGGTGCGAAACGCGGCGTGACGGCGTAGGCCAGTCTGCCGCGCCCGGACCAGCGGTCGATCAGCGCCTTCGACTGATCGAAGCCGGATTGCGCATCGTCGCAAAGCCCCGCGGGCGCGTTCCGGTCCATCATCACCTTGCCGGCGGTGATCGCCATGCCGCGCGCCTCGGCGGCGGAAAAGAGCGCGTCGACGCTTTCGGGATGGATCGTGCAATAGGTCGCGGCGGCGGTTGTCCCGTTGGCGGTCAGCAGATCGAGATAGTCTGAGGCGACGGCCGCGGCGTGGGCCGGATCGGCGAATCGCATCTCCTCGGGAAAGGTGTAGCGGTTCAGCCAATCGATCAGGCGCTCGCCCCAACTCGCGACGATCCGGGTCTGCGAATAGTGGTTGTGGCAATCGACGAACCCGGCGGCGAGGATGTGATCGCCGCAGTTTACGCGCGCCGCATGGGGATGCGCGTCGATCAGCGCCGCCGCTTCCGCCACCGCCTCGATCCGCCCGGCGCGCACAAGAACGCCGCCGCGCCGCCGCCAGACGAGCGCATCATCGGGCGGCGCGTCGAAAGGATCGGCGTTGAAGCTGATTGTCTGTCCGAGAAGCAGCGTCTCGCTTTCCATGGCTGACGAGTAGCCGATGCGGCGCGCTCCGCCAATGGGCGGATTCCGCGCATCGAACGGATGCGGCGTCCCCGGCGAATATCCGTTTGATCGCGGCGCCGATCTCGGCGAAGGAGAGTGGCCGGCGCGGTGACGATCCGCGAGAGGGCAAGCGCAAGAGCGGAGGAATCGCATGACGGATCTGGACAGGGATTTTCGGGACGGGCCGCTGACCGGTCTCAAAGTGCTGGACCTCAGTCGTATCCTCGCCGGGCCGACAGCGGCGCAATTGCTTGGCGACCTCGGCGCCGACGTGATCAAGATCGAGCGGCCGGGCAGGGGGGACGACACGCGCGGCTGGGGACCGCCCTTCGTAAAGGACGCGGATGGGAACGATACGCGCGAGAGCGCCTATTATCTCTGCGCCAACCGCAACAAGCGGTCCGTGGCCGTCGATATGGCGAACCCCGCGGGCGCAGCGCTGCTCGCGGATATCGCCGCGCGCTCCGATGTCGTGATTGAGAATTTCAAGGTCGGCGACCTGAAACGCCGGGGGCTGGACTACGAAACCCTCGCCGCGCGCAATCCCGGTCTCGTCTATTGCTCGATCACCGGATTCGGGCAGACCGGCCCCTACGCGCCGCGCGCCGGCTATGATTTCCTTATCCAGGGCATGGGCGGCATCATGTCGGTGACGGGGGACGCGGAAGGTCAACCGACCAAGGTCGGCGTCGGCATCGCCGACGTGATGACGGGTATGTACGCGGTGACGTCGATCCTTTCCGCGCTCAGGGTGCGGGATGCGACCGGGCGGGGCCAGCAGATCGACCTCGCGCTTTTCGATACGCAGATTTCCTGGCTGATCAACCAGGGGCTCGACTATCTGACGGCGGGGACGACGCCCGTCCGGCGCGGCAACGCCCATCCGACCGTTGTGCCTTATGAGACGTTCCCCGCCTCCGACGGCTGGTTCATCATCGCCGTGGGCAATGACGGGCAGTTCGCCAAATTCGCCGCCGCCGCCGGGCGAGAGGAGCTTTCGGCCGATCCGCGCTTCGCCACCAACCCCGCCCGCGTCGTCAACCATGACGCGCTGATCGAGATCATGCGCGAGATCACCCGGACGCGAACGATGGCGGAATGGATGACGCTGTTGACCGGTGTCGGCGTGCCGGTCGGGCCGGTGAATACGATCCCCGACGCGATCAACGATCCGCATGCGCTGGAGCGGGGCTCGCGCGTCCGTCAGGACCACCCGGTCGCGGGCAAGGGCTATGTTGAGACGCTCGGCAATCCCGCCAAGCTTTCCGCCACGCCGGTAACCTATCGCCGTCCGCCACCTATGGTCGGCCAGCACACCGATGAGGTGCTGGCGGAACTCGGCTTCGATGTCGCGGCGTTGCGTGACAAGGGCGCGGTCGGATGACCCCGCATATCGGCCCCGACGTGAAGGGCGCGGAGCGTGCGGCGTTCATCCATCCGACCGCGCTCCTGCACGGGCGAGTGACGCTTTCGGACGGGGTCTCCGTCTGGCCCTATGTGGTGACGCGGGCGGAAATGCATGAGATCAGGATCGGCGCCCGCACCAATCTCCAGGATCACGTCATGGTCCATGTCGGGTATTCCACCCCGACGATCATCGGCGCGGATTGCTCGATCACTCACCGGGTCGTTCTCCATGGCTGCGAGATCGGCGACCGGTGCCTGATCGGTATCGGGGCGACGGTGATGGATAGCGCGAAGATCGGCGCCAACTCCATCGTGGCCGGCCACGCGATCGTTTCGGAAGGCGCCGAATTTCCGGAAAACTCGATCATCGCCGGGGTGCCCGCGAAACTGGTGAAGACTCGCGATAACAGGGCGGCGAACCTGATGAACGCGCGTTTCTATCACATCAACGCGCTGAACTACGCGCAGGGAATCGAGCGTTTCTCGGCGGCGGATCTGAAGAAGATAGCGGGGTAGGGGCCGTCGCTCATTCCGCCGCCGTCTTTGCGATGGATTCGAAGATCGGGTCGAGGTCGAGCGCGATTCTCATCACCTCCGGGCTTTCCAGCGCGTAATGCGAGAAGATGAAGCTCGGCGTCTTGTAGCTCAGCGTAGCGGTCCCATCCTCCTGTTCCGTGACATAGAACCGGATCGGGGCTTCGATCATCGCGGATTCCGACGCTTCGAGCATCCTTACTGCAAAAATATTATTGTAGACGCCGATCACCCGGTTCCCCGGAATCGTGACGCCGCGGGCGGCGGCGGCCTCGGTCGGGCCGGCTTCGGTGACGACGCCCATTTTGTTGGCCCTTGCGGCGGATTTTACCCGATCAATAAGCTCCTGATAGGAGTAGCGGGTCTCCATGACGACCCAGCCGTCGCGCTCTACAGGACTGGAGACGGCGGCGGTTGCGAATAGCGCGGAGGCGATCAGAAGTATGCGCATGTGGTGTGTCCTCCCTATGCGTGTCCGGGTGCGAGCGGCGAGTCGATCGACAGCCGCGCCCGAAGTCCGGTTCCGACGCATGAGCCGGCGAAGCCCCAGATGAGCCACCACCAGCCGTGGAGCGAGCCCGAGACCAGCCCGCCGAGATACGCGCCGATATTGCAACCATATGCGAGACGCGCGCCATAGCCCATCATCAACCCGCCGATGATCGCGGTGACGATATCGCGCGTGGAAAGCGTGAAGGCCGGCGCCCATTTCCCGGCCAAGGCCGCCGCCGCCATCGCCCCCGCAATAATCCCGAAATTCATCACCGATACGCCGTTGGCGAAGGCTGATTGCTGTAACTGCCCGACCCGCCAGCCGGACCAATAGGGTGAAGCGATGACGTCGAAATCGAGCGCGAGCGCGATCTTCGCGCCCCAGAGTGCGAATCCGGAGGTGACGCCCCAAGGCTGGCCGAGGGAGAGCAGCGCGCCGATGCCGACCAGCGCCAGGGCGACGGCGCCGAGGCGCGGCGACCACGGGCCGCGAAGAAGGTCCTTCGTCGTCCGCGAGGGCGCCAGCGCGCCATGCGCGCGTCGCTCGACGATGGCGGAGATGAGCGCAATGGCGGCGAGCGCCGCGCCGGTCAGCGCCATCGCGCCCAGCGCGCCAAACTCCGCGATCAGCGAGACGCCGCGATTGTCGTTCAGCCGCGCTGTGAGCACGGATTTCGCGATGGCGAGCGCGGGGTGCGCGTCGGGCGTCGCCGGCGCAGTCCAGAACGCCCAGTGCATTGTGGCGAAAAACGATCCGGCGATGAAGAAGACGAGAACGAGCGCCATCCGCACGGAGCCGCCGCCAGTGGTGAACAGCGTGCCCGAGGCGCAGCCGCCGGCAAGCTGCATTCCGATCCCGAAAGCGAAAGCCCCGATGGCGGAGGAAACGCCCATCGGCAGGATATACCCACGCGCCTCCAGCCCGATCAGCCCGCCCCAGGCGAGCAACGGAAAGGCGACGAGGCAGGTGAGGCCGATCAGCAGCATTTGCGCGCGAAGCCCGCCGCCGCGTCGCTCCCGCACCGCCTGACGCCATGCCGCCGTGAAGCCGAAACTGGCGTGATAGAGCGCGAAGCCGGCGCCGCCGCCGATCAACGCCGCGATCGCGAATGCGGCGCCCTTCTCGCGAAAGGCGAATGTCGCGATCAGGGCAAGGGCGAGCAGCGCCACGACAAGGGGCGTTCGGTGCATGGATTTGATCCGGACCAGGGCCGGAACTATCTATGAACCGGTTCGTTCTCCTGCGGAATACGCGATCACCGGCTTGTGTGCGAGCGGCGCGGAGGTCCTCACTTATGGGTGAAGCGATGGCTGATGGCCGCGCAGGGGCCGCATTTCCCCTGTAGAAAGGGTTTCGCATTGGAGGAAAGGACCGGCGCGCGTGGCGAGAGGATTTGAAATGACCGCGGACGGCAGGAGGCCGCGAGACCTGCGGCTGGATTTCTTTCGCGGACTCGCGATGTTCATCATTCTGCTTGCGCATACCCCGGGCAATACTTGGACCCTGTGGATTCCGGCGCGCTTCGGCTTCTCTGATGCGACCGAGATCTTCGTCTTCTGCTCGGGGATGGCGTCCGCGCTCGCTTTCGGGGCGGTTTTCGCCGAGCGAAGCTGGGCGCTTGGCGCGGCGCGCGTCGCTTACAGGGTCTGGCAGGTCTATTGGGCGCATATTGGCGTATTCTTCGCGACCGCGCTGCTGATGGTGATGCTGGATCGAACGGGACTCGGGCCTGAGGGCGCCGTCTATGCCGATTGGTGGCCGGTTTCGGGCCTGTTTCACCATACGAAGGTCGCGTTGGTCGGGCTGTTCACGCTCACCTATGTGCCGGGTCTCTTCGATATCCTTCCGATGTATCTCGTGATCCTCGCGATGATCCCGGTCGTCATGCTGGCGCACCGGTTCGGCGGGACATATGCGGTGTTCGGCGTCGTCACGGCGCTGTGGTTTGCGGCGCAACTCGCGCTCTGGCGGCGCGCCCTCGACGGCGCGGAGACGCATATGCTGGGCGAGGGGCTGGCTGCGCTTGGCGGCGCCTTCTCCTTCCTTGCGCTGCCGTCCAATCCCTGGGGTGATGGAACCTGGTTTTTCAATCCATTCGGCTGGCAACTGGTGTTTTTCACTGGATTCGCCCTCGTCATGAAGTGGTTGCCGACGCCGCCGGTGAAGCGCGGTCTGGTCATCGCGGCGATCGTCTATCTTGCGTTCAGCCTGCCTTTCGCCTGGTTCAAGATCTATGGCGACGGTTATCTGCCAGCAGACTGGGCCCTGCGAATCCGGATCTCCGAAGCGCGCGATTTCATGTCGCCGCTGATCGAAAAATCCGGCATCGGACCGTTGCGCTACCTGCATTTCCTTGCGCTCGCCTATCTCTCCTGGGCGGCGGTCGGGCCAGGCGGCGTGCGGCTCACGACGGGGTGGTCTCCGCCGCCGGCGGTGCGGGGACTAGCTCTCATCGGTGCGCTGGCGGTCCTGGCGATTCTGACCGCGCCCTACGCATATGTCGATGAGATCCGCGCAATTTCGCCTTCGCTCGACGCCTGGTTGCTTGCGCGACTGCAGGGGCTCGGCCTCGTCGCGCATCCGATGCGGATCGGCTTGCTGCAGATCGCGCATCTCGTCGCGTTGCTGATGCTCGCCTGGGCGGCGATCGGGGCTGAGCGACGGAAATGGCTGGCGCGTGACGGGTTCCTCGCCCTGGTGCCGGTGATCCGCAAGGTGGGCACCCAGTCTTTGGCGGTTTTCATGGTGTCGATCCCGCTCAGCCGGTTCAACGGCTGGTGGCTTGACGTGATCGGCAAAGATGTCTGGACCCGCGGGCTGGTCAATCTGACCGGATTTGCGGTGCTGATCGCAACGGCCTATCTCGTCGGCTGGTTCAAGGCGCAGCCTTGGCGACAGCGACAGATCCCACGCGCGCCGGAATCTTCTTCCGGGCCCGTGGCGAACCCGACTCCGGCGGAATAGGCTTCGGCGCGATGAACCTGCTCGCAACGAATCCGACCGCGCCGCTCACGCCGCTCGCTATAGAGGGGCCGGTTGTCGTAGCGCAACTCGGTCAATCACTCGATGGGCGGATCGCGACTGCGACCGGCGCCTCGAAATACATCTCGGGGTTCGAGGCGCTGAGACATCTTCATCGGCTCCGCGCAGAGGTCGACGCGGTTCTGGTCGGCGTCGGCACGCTGATCGCGGACGATCCCGCGCTGACCGTTCGCCACGTCGATGGCCGCCATCCGACGCGCGTGGTGATCGACCCGGACGGCCGGGCGCCTGAGACGGCGCGGATCATGGGCGACGGCGCTGCGGACGTGATCTGCGTCACTCGCCCCGGCGCGGCGGTCCCGCGCGGCGCGCGGGGTATCGCGCTCAACACTGGCGCCGACGGGCGTTTCGCCCCGGCGGCGATCATCGCCGCGCTGCGCGACGACGGTCTTGATCGTTTGCTGGTCGAAGGGGGCGCGGATACTCTGGCGGGGTTCATCGACGCTGGCGCGGTCGACCTTCTCCACGTTCTTGTCGCGCCGATTATCCTTGGTTCGGGCAAGGCGGGGTTTTCGCTTCAGCCGATCGACCAGTTAGACGAAGCGATCCGACCGCCGACCACCGTGCACCTCTTCAACGATGGCGACGTGCTCTTCACATGCGATCTGAGAAAGCGAGAGGCGAGGGGAGCCTCGCTCGCGACTGAAGGGCCTGTGCGCCCGAACACCGGTGAACGGAGCCGCTGATGCCGCGATATTCGCGCGTTCAACGATGGCTGCACTGGGTGATCGCCGCCTTGACGCTGGCCGCTCTCGCGGCGGGGGTGACGCTCGGCAATCTTGGATTTGAAGGGATGGTGGACGCCGTCGGACTGGACGCGACGAACCTCATCTTCAAGTATCATAAGACGCTCGGCATCCTGATTTTTGTCGCGATGGCGGTTCGGCTCGTTTCCCGGCTTCATTATGGAAAGCCAGCTTATGACCCGCCTTTGACGGGATTGGAGCGTCGTTTGAGCGCGGCGGCGCATGGCCTTCTATACGCCGGGCTCCTCGTCATGCCGGTTCTCGGCTGGACGGCGACGGCGGCGAGCGATTTTCCGGTCGAATTCTTCAACTGGCGCCTTCCCGGGCTGATCGGCGTCGACAAGCCGCTCGGCGAGACGCTCTACGCGTTGCACGGGCTTGTGGGGAATTTCCTTATCGCCCTCGTCGCGCTGCATATCGCGGCGGCGCTGAGACATGCGATCATCAAGCGCGACGGCGTCCTTTCCCGCATGATTTAGGCTGGCCGCCCGGCCTAATCCCTCACCCGATAGATGGCGCCGTCCTTCTGGTAGAATGCGCGTTGCTCAGGCTCGTTGAACGGACGAGAGCCAATCCGGCCGAACACCGCGATCTGGTTGCCGTTCTCATCGACGGCCCGGTCGCGCTTCAGCCCCCCTGAGAGCGCGACGGCGGCGCCGTCAGTCTCGTACCAGGCGATCAGCTGGGGCTTCGGCTCGGGGCTAAAGCCGTAGAAGTTCGGCTGGCTGGAAGGCGAGGTGAGTTGCAGCACCTTCAGCCCGTTCCGTCCATCCGCGACATAGCCGAAGAGCGAGGCGTTGGTCGTGCCGATGACGATATCGGTGGCGTCGTTCATGGCCCCGCCGAAATTCTCCTTCATGAAGATCTTCGGCTTCTCGGGGTTCTTCACATCCACGATCACCAGCCCCTCGGCCCCCGCCGCGACATAGGCGTAGGTGCGCGCCACATGAAGGTTGCGCGCGTCCGCTATCGGAACGAAGGCGTCCGGAACGAGGAACGGCGTCTCCTGGTTGGTCACGTCGATAACGTTGAGCCCGCGCGAGTCGGTGACGAAGAGATAGCGGAACTGATGATCCAGATAGCGCGCGCCCTGCATCGGGATCTCTGCGACGAGGCGTGGGGTCAGCGGCTTGTCGATATTCACCACGACCACGGCGCGGGGCGTCGTGATGTAGACGTATTCACCCCTGACCAGAAGATAGCTCGCCCCGTTCAGCGCTCCGTTCGGATTGAAGGTGACGGCGCGCTCGATAAAGTTATTGCGCGGCTCGCCGTCCTGGAACGTCTCGTTGTCGAAGAGGATGAGCCCCTCCTCGGCGTCGGTGACATAGGCGTATTTGTAGAGCGGGTGGAACGGCTGTTCGAGATTGGTTTCGAACATCAGTTCGGCGCCGTATTTCTCCTGCTTGAAGGGCGCGATCGGCTGC
This sequence comes from Pikeienuella piscinae, assembly GCF_011044155.1. Taxonomy (NCBI): domain Bacteria; kingdom Pseudomonadati; phylum Pseudomonadota; class Alphaproteobacteria; order Rhodobacterales; family Paracoccaceae; genus Pikeienuella; species Pikeienuella piscinae. Next base: position 974,401 of record NZ_CP049056.1, on the reverse strand, counting down.
TCGGTGGGCAGGGCGATGCAGGTCGCGTGTTTCGTATCGATATGGGCGTCGTGGCCGAGCGGGCCGAAGGGCGCCGTCAGGATCCGGTCGGATACGCCCTTGTTGCCGATCGAGGCGACATCGTAGACCTGCACGCCGTCGCCCTGTGCGGCATAGAGATATTCCCCACGCAGCTGAAGGCAGCTGACAGTGCCCGGCGCGGATTGCGACGAAACCATGTTGCGCTCGTCCCAGGCCAGCTCCTTGTTCCGGTTCTGCATCATCCGCCAGTCGTCGGGATATGCGTAGCGGTGAAGATAGGAGCCGAAGACCGCCTGCGGCTCCTCCCACTCGGTCACACGCACCGCCTGAAGCCCGCCAACTTCTCCGATATAGGAGTGGTGCCCGATGAAATCGATGAAGTTGGTTCCCTGCAACAGAAGCTGCGCCATGATCGCGTTGTTGTCGTTCTCCTCCGAGATATGGCAGTCGGTGCAGGTTTTCGTTTCCTCCGTCCGCGCCGTGTGCGGGAAATGCGGCGCGAACGCCTGGCTCGAATAGCCGGAGGCGGCGACCGGGGGCTGTTGGACGTAGATCCGCTCCCGGTTGATGTTGGTGGAGGAAAGAACCAGGGCCGAAGACGAACGGATGGGCGCGATGATGCCGCTCTTTACCGGGCCGTGCTTGCCGAGCTGAAAGATCTGGTCGCGCGCGACCTGCGGGTTGTAGGAGGCCCAGTTCCGCGTCTCCAGGCCGTCCTCGTAATGGTGGTGCTCGGTTTTCCAGTTCGCCTCGATCGGCAGATGGCACCCGCCGCAGGACGTGGTCCAGGAGGTGTGACAGGCGAAACAGGCGATTTCCTCGTCATTATGGGCGCGGTTGGACTTCGGGACGTTCCGCCCCCAGTCCATGCTCGTGTCGTTCGGCCCGTCGAGTTTCGCCATCAACTTCGCGCGCGCCGATTTCTCGTTGTAATTCCAGCGGCCGGGCGTCACCGAGCTTCGCACAAGGCTGACGCGCCATTCGAGATCGGGATTGACGATCGAGCGCTGGATCAAACCACCGTTCACCCATTCGAAGCGCCGCTTTCCGTCCGGATTGCGCAGCAGCGTCAGGTCCTCGCCGCCCGGGCGCGCCGCGGGGCCGGAGGTGCGCAGCGTTGGATACTCGTCCACCGTGCCATGGCAGTCCTTGCAGCGGATCTGCACCGCCTGCGCGACTTCGCCGTGGATGTAGCCGGTGCCGTGCCCGTCCTGGCTGAAATGGCAATCGACGCAGTGCATACCCTTTTCGGCGTGGATCGAGTTCATGTGCACGGCTTTGTCGAATCTCTTCGGGTCGTCGTTGGAGACGACGCCGCCCGCCTTGTCGAGCAGATTGCCCTCCCGGTCGCGCTTGAATACGGCGCGGAAATTCCAACCGTGGCCGTGATAGTCCGCGAACTGGGTGTCGTTCGCGCGCGGGTTCACGTCCTTCCAGACCTCTTCGAGGAAATTGAGGTCGCCCCATTTGCCGACCGCCGCCGCGGCTTCGGGATTGCGGTTCAGTATCTCCCGCATCCGCGCCCAGGGGCCGTATGGCTCTTCAGCATGCGCCTCCTGATGCATGTAGGAGCGCGTCGGCGTCTTCTCTTCCTTGCGGCGGTGCTGGCCGATGTCGCGGTCGCGGCGATTGATCTGGCGGTCGGGCCACATCAACGGCGCGTCGCTCTCGTAATCCCACATCGTGTAGCCGAGATAGGTGTTCAGGAACATGTTCGGCTGGTGCATATGGCAGGACATGCACTGCGATGTCGGGATCGCCGAGGTGAACGCATGGCGGATCGGATGGCCCTTCTCGCCCTTCATCTCGGGGAAATGTTCGCCGTTGATGGTCGGGTCGATCGTCGCGGTCTGGCCCTTGTTGCCATATTTGGCATATTGGCCTGAACTCACCCATTCGCGGTCGTTGGCGTAGGGGACGTGGCAGCCCGAGCAGCCGGAGCTCCGATAGTCGCCCGGCTGGTCATTCGTGCCCATGAACCACATGTGCGGATCGTTCAGACGGGTCTTGAGGATGTTGAGGACCGGGATCGCAATGCGGATGCCGGTCGCCGGGCCGCGGTTGGACTGGCGGATGTCGGGACGGCCCGGCTCTTCGAGCCGCTGCAGCTGGCCGAGCGCGTTGGGCAGGCCGATTTCCGGGAACTGAGTGACGATGTTGCGCCCGCCGCGTTCGAACACGCGGAAGACGTCGCCGGGGGGGATCACCTCCCAGGCCGGCAGCGGGTAGAGCTTCGGCAGTGCGCCACGGTTGATCATCTTTTGGTTGAGCTTGACCGGACTGTCGACGATCGCCGGCTCTCCATCACGGGTAAAGGCCTCGCCCAGCACGTAGCGTTTGAACGGCAGGACGCCGTTATTGTAGGAAGCGCCGCCCCAGAACATCGCTGCGGTCGACATCAGCGAGCGCTCCGCCGCCTGAATCTCGCGCATATGGCAGGCGCCGCAGGATTCCCGCACGACGCGGTAGTCGGACGGGTTGATGAAGCGCAGATACTCGGGGCTCTCCTTGTTGATCAGCGTGTAACTGCGCTTCGGGTTCGCGGAAGTAGGCCAGTGCCAGGTTTCCGGGTAGCGCGGCAAGACATGCGCATGCTCCAGCGCCTCGACATATTCATGCGATCCAGGCGCGGCGGAGGGTTCGCGAAACACCCCGGCGTCGCCGCCATGACAGTCGGTGCAGCCGAGCGCGATGGCGCCCGATATGTGCATGGTCGCGCTGTCGGTCTTCTCATGGCAACTCATGCAGCCGGCGGATTTCACCGCAACCTCCGCCGGAGACTGGCCGGCGGGGGCGGGGGGATACACCGGGTAGTCCCGCTCGACCGGCTTCTCGCCCCCCGCGGCGAATGCGCCGCCGGCGCCGAAGGCGGCCGCGCCGGCGATGGCGATTGCAAAGGCGATGGAGAACCGGGTCATGGCCGCCTCAATAGGTCAGAATGATGTTCGCGAGGACGGAGTAGTAGTAGTCGCGTTCCCCCTGCGCGGCGTAAAGGTCGTTGAACCCCTCGCCCGGCAGGAGCACCGCGCCGGACAGCCGGACCACGAAATTCTGCGTCTGGTAGGGGCGCCAGATTGCAGCAGCCGACAGATCGAGGCCGATATCGTTGTCGATGCTGCCCTGGTTGCGCAGCGTCTCCAGCGAGGAAGTGTCGTCGAACCACATGTAATTGGCGTTGCCCGATATGCGGAATGACGGCGCCAAATCGAAATCCGCTCCGGCGCCGACCAGCAGGATGCCGGGGTTCACGAACTGCGACTGGCCATGCTCCTTGGAGGGGCGAAGCGAGGGAAGAACAGCGTTTCTTGAGGAGAGGCCAGTGCCGCCGCCGCCGATCAGCGGTATCTGCTGGCGGATCCAGTAGCTGGTGTCGCCGCCGGCGAATTGCGGGTTCTCGAAAATCGCGTCGAAACCGCCCTGCTTGTTGTCATAAGGATCGCTGTCGCCAGAGGCGTAGAGGCCCGAAAGCCGCCAGCGCGCCCAGTCGAAATCCATCGAAAGCTCGGCTGCGGCGAAGAACGCGGAGATCGTTGAGGATTCGTCCGTGAAGACGTTGTCGTCATTTCCGAACGCGTAGTAGCCGGAGCCAGTGAGATTCACGCGGCCGATCCGACCATCGACGTTGTAGCCAAGATAGACCACGTCGTAATCGCGCCCGCGCTGAGAGCCGAAGGAGGCCGGGCGCGCCAGAAAGCCGTTGTCGTCAAAATAGCGGTCATCGCCCTCACGGTTGCGGTTGTAGATCGCCGTCGCCTGGCTGGTGACGCCGAGGATGGGGAAGTCTTGCCGGTAGACATTGGCGATGAACACATCGTCTTCGCGCGGGGTCTTGAACGCCTCGTTCAGGCCCGAATTCGTGTCTTTCTCAAGCCGCCGGAACCAGGCGAGGTTGTACTGCCAGAGATTGTTGTCCCAATTGCCGAAAAACCGCACGCCAAGTTGGTTGTCCTGAAAGAGGAAACCACGAAAATCCGAGCTGAAGGGCTGGATGCCGGCGCGGATCGAGTAGAAATCATACCGGTCGGTGATATTCGCGATGTGATAATCGACAAAAAGCTCCTGAATGCCGTAATGCGAGTCGAAGCGGTCGGTCCCGGTGGTCGGGTCGGCGCGGAGGATGCGCCGCTCCTCCACATCGGCATAGTTTGCGTTGAGAACGCCGGTATAGCGGAACTCGATATCCTGCGGCCGGAAGGCGGTGTCGCCGTTCACCAAGCTGAAGCCGTGGATGAAGTTCTGATTGAAGAGAAACTGGTCCGGCTTGCCGAAAATGTCGTTCGTGCCGGACCGGGACGTGGTTTGAACGCCGGTCGGCGTCGGGAAGCTTCTGGGCTCGAACACCGTGTCGGAAATGCCCAGCAGGATGATGAAGCAATCGGTCTCGCTTTCCCCGAGGAGCGGCTCGAGGAACGGGAAGCAACTGCCCTCCCAGATCGGCTTGTCGCCTTTCAGGGTGTTGTGATCGTAAGGATCGTAGGGGTTGTCCTTGACCAGATTGAGCGTGTCCGCGAGCCGCCAGCGATCGGGCACAGGGATGAAGTCGTCCGGCCCTGCGGCCCGCGGCGGCGGCAGCGGCACCGCGAGCGGGTCGACATAGGGTTCGGGTTCGAGCGGCGTTACCCCGACGCCGGGCGGCGCGATCCGCCCGTCGGCGGAACGTTGCAGATCGGGAGGGGGCAGGTCTTCTGTCTCCCCCGTAAGGAGCACGCGGTCGTTGAGGATGAAGCCGCCGGGGCGGATCTGCGGCCCCGGCATCCCGGCGCCAGGGGCGGGGACGTTGGTCGTCTCGATCCCTTCTTCGTCGGGCGCGCGGCGCCAGTCGCTTTCGACGTCCGGAACATCGCCGGCCGGGGCTTCCCCGGGCGCGGGGGCTGTCGACTCGTCCGTTCGCCCTGTAAGCCCGCCGGGTCGCGACCGGCCGTCTGCGTCGATCTCATCCTCGACGGGCGCGACCGTCTCCGGCAGGCTGTCGGGCGTCGACTGACGCACGTCCGGACCGGTGTTCCGTCGCAGGACCTGGCTGAAGCCGAAGATTTCCTTCTGCCCGTCAAGGGGGGCCGCGTTGAGGCGCGTATCCCGCGCCTCCACCGACCCGGCAATCCCGGCGAACAGCGCCGCGGTCGCGGCGACGGTCATCAGGTTTCGGCTGGTTCGGGGGCGAACTGGCGACATTTCTGGTTTCCCTCGTATTTCTCGCTCAGAGTACACGGCAGGGGTTCTGGACATCGCTGTTGATGAACGGCGCGAATGGGCAACTGACATATCGAAGGCGGTTGCCGCCGCCCTGTGCGGGTTGGATCGTGTCGGAGCGGATCGCCGGCGGCGCATGTCCGAGCCCGCCGCCGAGCGCGAGCCCGGCGCGGCGGAGGCCGAGCGCGGAGATCATATCGTCCTGGTCGATCCCGTCGCCGGAAACGCCGATTCCGCCGATCAGCACGTTGTTGCGATAGATCGGCACGGAGCCGGCGAAGATCTGCGCGCCGTTCGCCAGCGCCGCGCGTGGGAAGGCCATCCCGTCGCGTGGGCTGAGACCCGTGCAGCCGACCGGCGTGTCGTTCCCGAGACCGAGAATAAAGAAGACATGGTCGAGAATGTTGGAGCCGATCAGGTCGAACTGAATTCCGGTCGAGAAGGGGGACCAGTTCTTTGTCGTGTCAGGCGAATTGAACGGCCGCGAGAACGGGCCGTTCGGCGAGTCGCTGCCGTTCCGGCGCTCCTGCACCCCGTCCGGAAAGAAGGGGCGGGCGAGGTTGCCGTTGCCGCGGTCGGAAAAGGCGTTCTTGCCGGTGAGCGCATCCGGCGCGATGAACTGTCGCGCCGCCCGGACATAATCCGCAAGCGGCGGAATCGTGACGTTCTGCAGCGCGCCCCCGTTTAGCGGGTCGGGCACCTGCCTGACGCCGCCGGGCACCGCGCTCAATTCCCGTCCCGCTGTGCGCGAAGAGAAGAACATCGCCGTTCTGGCCTTCTGGAGCGAGACGTCGGTGCCGAAGATCGGGCCGTCGGGCGTACGTGCGACGCCGAGAATTTCGCCATTGGTGTCGACGACCGAGACGGACACCTGGATCCGGCTGTTGAAAGGCTTGCGGATCTGCGCCCTTCCGGCGAGCGCGACGCCGAGCGCTTCGTCGATCAACTGAATGACTTCGCGTCGCGTCAGCGCCTTCGAAGCGTCGCCGCCCGGCGCGTCGGTGGCGGCTTTCGGTGAAAAGCGCGGAGCGCCCGCGCCATTGACCAGGACGAACGCGTTCGGATTCTGGAACGGACTGCCCCCCGGCAGACGCGAGGCGGGCATGATGCCGGAGGCGGGCGAGCCGAAGCGGGTGCCGGCCAGCACGTCTCCTGCACCGCCGTTTGTCACGCGGTAGTAGCCCTTTACCGGGACCAGCGAGCCCTGGCTGTTAAGAACAGACGCGAAGCCGGGCGCGGCGTTGGGATTGGAGCGCAGCCGGTCGGTGTCGTCGGTGGTGTCGGTGTAGCGCAGGGTATTGCCCTCCAACGTGATGTTGAAGGCCTTGATCCGCTCCGGCGGCTCGAACCCCGCGGTTCCGGCGAGCGCGATCAACTCATCCTGCATCTCGGCGTCGGAATCGATGTCGGTGACCGAGAGGTCGATCCCGTAAACGCCGTCCGCAATCACGCCGATGCCGCCCACCATCGTGCCGTTCTTGTAGAGCGGAAGGCCGCCGGGATCGGCCGAAAGGCCAAGCGGAGAACGGCGCGGTCCGACCGTGGAGCCGACGACGGTGCCGGCCCCGTTATCGCTGGCGAACCTCGTCGAGAGGTCGGAGCAGGGAAGCTGGCTGAACTGCACTCCGAAAAGTGGGCCGCCGGCCTGCAATTGCTCTCCGGGGTTGAAGTTCTCCTGCACGATCTGGCTCGCCGTGCGGGTGCTGAAGGCGTTGCCGCCGGAAGAAAGATAGGCCCCGGTGATCGCCTTGGCGATCGCCCCGACAGCGGCTGCGCCGGGAATGTTCAGCCCATCAAGACCCGATCCGTCGGCGCCGACCAGGTTGGTGCCGTCGAGCGGGCCCGTGCTGATCCGGCGCGGGGTCTCCGCGATCGCGGACAGTGACGTGATCGCGCCGTTCATCTGGAAAACCGCCAGCACGTTGCCGACTCGATCGACGACCGCGATCGTGGCGGGTGCGCCCTGTGCGTTCGCTTCATTCACCGCCTGGGCGATGATGCGCTGTACATCGGCGCTGGTCAGCCCGACGAGCGGCGGAAAGTCGATCAGCCCGGTGAACTTCGTGCCGGGCGCCGGCGTCGAGCCGTTGTCGCTCCCGGTGTCGGACCCGCCGCCGCCGCAACTGGTGAGGAGCGCCGCCGCGAGCGCGGCGACGATCTTGTGGCGTGCATTTCGAATTCCGAACATCATTCTGCGCGCTCCGCTGCCTGGAACCAGCCGTATTTCAGCCCCGTCGAAGTCCGGTAGGCGAGAGTGATCGTCATCGCGTGAACGCCCGGAGGCGGCGTCTCGAAAATCTTGAACACCAGTTCGTCACCCTCGCGTCGCGCCGCGCTCGGCGCCAGCGTCTCGCGGTTTCCGTTCCATTCCGACCAGAACCCGTCGCGGTCGCGCATCCACATCTCGTTCGAGGAGGCCGGGCGAAGAATGGCGTGAACGGAGATCACCTCGTCGCCCGCCGCGTCGACACGCGCCTCCAGCGCGCCGCCGGGCGCGTAGCTCATGGCGGGCAGCGCGACCCCGTCCGCACTCAGTCGCTCCGCCGCTGCGGCGAAAGCCGGCAGCGCGGCGAGCGCCGAGATCATAATGACGAGACCTGATCGATACCGCATCGGGTTCTCCTTAATCCGCGCGCGTGTCGCGCATTCTCACTTCCGCGCGCGCAACCTATTCGGTTGCTCTCACCACTTCCGTCCGTTCTGCGATGTTTCGCCTCTCAACCATGGCGGCGCCGTGCGGCGGCGACATCGGGCCGTAATCCTCGATATGGAACTCATGGCAGGCCAGACATTCCGAAGACGCTGATGCGCCGGCGTTTTCACCCTTGTGACAACCGCGGCAATCCTCGATCGGCGGCATCAGAACATCCGTGGCGGCCTTGGATGTGGTCGCCTCGTGGCACGATACGCAGTCCATGGCGAAATGCGGCTTGTGGTTGAAGAACGATTTCGGCATCCATTTGCGCTGCAAGAGTGCGCCCTGCACCTTCCATGTCGTCCGGCCGCGCGCGTCCGGTTCGGCCGACGCCTCCGCAACATGGCAATCGCCGCAGAGGCTGACCTCCATGATGCGTTTCAACTCCAACTCGGCCTGCGCGTCGGCCCAGTCGAGCCCTTCAGCGCGGCCGGCGACTCCTAGCGGCGTGCCGGGCCGCCGACGCGCCGCTTCCGGCGCGCCAGGCACGGTCACGCCGCCCTCCAGCACCCGGGCGTAGTAATAATCGTGCACGATTTCCTGCACTTCCGTCGGCCTCGCGTGCGGCAGCTCGCGCAGCGTCTCGATATTCTCCGGCTGAAACACGAGCTCATGACAGTAACCGCAGTCGCGCTCCATCTGGATCGGCCGCATCAGCGCGCCGTCGGCCTGCGGCTGATGGCAACTCTGGCAATTCAAATCCCAGGTTCTGTCGGAGGCCCGCCCAAGCCCGCGCACACCTTCCTTGTTGAGGTGCACGTCATGCGGAAATTTCAGGCCGGATTCCTCCGTCAGCGGGTATTTCGGGTCAAGCGACGACCGTTCGACCGTGGGAACCAGCGCCCCGGCCTCGTTCGTCGCGACGCCGGTGACGAGCGTGGGGCGGAACTGCGGATGTTCGAGAGCAAAATCGGACACATCGAGAAGCGTGGTCGTGGACGCGACGCTTTTCAGGTCCGCGTGGCAGTCGGTGCAAACCGCCGACGCCTCCTCGATCGGGCTTTCGCCGCCGACATGCTCCTTGTGGCAGGCCGCGCAGCGCGCGAGCCGTGGGTCGCCGGCCGCGGCCGCGTGTTGAGCGACGTCGAAATGATCGGCGGTCTCCGCGTGGCAGGCGAGACAGGCGGTGTTGGTCGTCATCTCGAACGGCCGCTGATGGCAGGCGCCGCAATCCTCAGCCAGCCCGGCGTGGACATTGCTCATCGGACCGGAGAGCCACGAGGTCTCCATCGGCGTGAATTTCGGCGCCGCGGGGGGCGGCGTTCCCTCGACGAGACTGGTCCCGAGCGCGACCAGCGTCTGGGCCGCGCCAGGCCGCGCGCTCGCGGGTTCCGGCGGCGTCATGGCGTTGACGATAATCGCGTTCGGGTCGGGCGCATCGCGCAGGAGGATCGTGCTCAAGGGCCAGGCGACGAAGAGCAGCAAAACGGCGACGGCCAGAATCCACGAAAGCCGACGACGCGAGGGCAGGGTCTCCACGATACGCTGGGGCGAGCGGCGCGCCGGGGGAGGGGCTTCGCCCTTCTGCAGCGTGATGGCGTGATCAGCGTGATCCGAGGCGTCCTCACAGCCGATCTCGAACGCGCCGATCCGGCAGGTGACGCCGGGACGCAGCGCCACGCTTTCGACCTTCTTTCGATCGACTTCCAGAAGCGAGCCGCCGACGCCTTCAAGGATCAGCCCATCGGGGCCGGCGCGCAGCGTCGCGTGGTGATAGGCGACATCGACATCCGGCAGGTTGACGTCCATGTCGGAGCCGCGGCCGACACGGAACTCCTCCCCGTTCAGAAGGGTTTCGCGACGGGAGACATCGTCGCTGTCCGGGCGGCGCTTCAAGGTGACGAGAGCTAGACGCATCGGACTGACCTCACCAGTAAAAGAAGACGATGAGGACATGCGCCGCGAGCGTCGCGATCAGCCCGAGGGTGAGCGGAACATGGATCCAGAGCCAGACATCCATCACCGCCTTGTAGGAGAGGTCTCGTCGGAGACGCTGCGCGATCTCCGCCTTGCGACTGAGCGCGGAGACCATTTCCGTCGCCGTCGCTTGCTGTTCGGTTTCTTCGAGAGCCTCGGCTTCCGCGCGCGCCATCTCACGCGCCCGCGCCGAGCCGCAACGCTTGCTGGAGCCACCGAGCAACTGGAAGAATCCGCCGCCGATCCGGGTCCCTTCGAGACTGATGCGCGCAGCTTCGGCGAACTTGTCCGGAAGCCGCTGCGTCAGACGCGCGATGCGGACGTCAAGTTCGGCCATTTCCTGTCGAAGTGCGGCTGCGGAGCGGCCGGACATGTTCTCCGACATCACCCGCGGGTAGCGAAGATAGGCGAAAACGCCAAACCCTCCGGAAATGATCACAGCCATCATAAGGGCGTAGGCAAGCGTGTGGACGTTCCATCCGAACTCGAACCCGGTGTGCAGGGTCGCGACGACGATCAAGGAGAGGCCGAGATAGACATGCGCCGAGGTCCAGCCGCGGATCGTATATGCGCCGGAGGAGAAGCCGCGCTTCTTGACCCCGAGCCAGGCCAGCCAGAGGATGAGCAGCAGCCCGAGCCCGCCAAGCCCGTAGCCAACCCAGGTTCCGCCATTGCGGCCGCCGACCGGGGCATAAGCCGAATAGACGACGATGGTGATCAGGCAGAGCCATGCGGAACGCTTGAACCAGCGAAAGCGCTCATGCGCCAGGAAGGAGACATGCGCAGACATTACGCGCCCTCCCGAATGCGCCGGAAGAGTTCCTCCGGCCCGACCCGGATCACCGCGCCGGTCGGACAGGCCTTGACGCAACTGGGCCCGCCGTCAACATGACGGCAAAGGTCGCATTTTCGCGACAATTCCTTGTTTTCTTTCGACTTCTTCGGCTTTCCGGCTTCGCCCGGCCCGTATTTTCCGCCGAAGACCAGCCAGGAAAAAAGCCCACCCTTCGGGGCCGGCAGCGCGCTCATCGTGATCGCGTCATAGGGGCAGTTGCGGGCGCAGTTGCCGCAGCCGATGCAGGTCTCGTTCACATAGACCGCGCCGTCCGGGTCGCGCTGCAGCGCGTTTGGCGGACAGTCCGCCATGCAGTGCGGCTGCTCGCAGTGCCGGCAAGAGACCGGGACGTGGATATTGGCGTAGGTCGGCCCCGCCGCGCGGTCGAGCCGGGAGACCCCGCCATGCGTCTCGGCGCAGGCTTTCTCGCAATAATCGCAGCGCACGCATAGGCTCTCGTCGATGACGATGGCGTTCGTCGCCTCGCCCAGCCCGACGGAGGTCAGGAACTCGATCTTGCGCGAAAGATCGTCGTCGGATGTCTTCTGGTTCTCCTCGGCGCGCTCGCGCGCAACCCGGTCGACGATGGCGCGAAGCTTCGGATTGCCGTCGAGGAGCGAACGAAACAGCGCGCCGTCGAGCTGGATCGCCTCCACCGGCACCGTCGCGCGGACCGTCGCGGAGCGGGTCTGGTGAAAGAGCAGGGCCATTTCGCCAACGAACTGGCCGGCCGGCACATAGGCCAGCACGACGTCGGAATTGCCGACCTTCTTGGAGACCGTCGCGGAGCCGGACCGGATGACGTAGATCGCGTCCCCCTCGTCGCCTTCCTCGATCAGCGTCTCGCCGCGGCCATAGCGCTTCGGCTCCGCCGCCGCGATCAACTCGGCGAGGTCTTCATGCGTCAGCTCCGGGCTGAGGAAGGTCTGGAGCTGCCGCAGGATGGCGGTGTCGTCCATCACCTGCTTGGCGATCGGCGAGGAGGCGATCAGCTTGAGCGCGGCTGTGCGCGGGATTTCGATGCAGACCGCGCCCTTTCCGCCACGGTCGGCGAGCACGGTCGCCGTTCGCCGTCGGCCCATGATCAAGCCCATCTCGCCGAAGAACGCGCCCTGATGGAGGTGGAAGATCTTTTCCGGCGTCACCGGAATCTCCACGTCGCCTTCATGGATGACGAAAAGACTGTCTCCAGCTTCGTCCTTCTTCATGAAAGCTTCGCCGGGTTGTTTGAAATGGATCTCGGCGTCGAGCAGGAATTCGGAGAGCTGCAGCAGCGTCAAACCCTGGAACAGCGGCACCGCGCTCTTGATCCGTTCCAGCATGTCCTGAACGGTGGTGAAACCCGGAATAATCTTGAATTTCTTCGCCAGCTCCTGGCGAATGATGCTTTCGACCGGGTCCCCGACAATCGTGTGGACGACTTCATAGCCCTGGTTCATGCAGTGCTTGATCAGCGGGTAACCGGCCAGCGCGCCGATAATGAAGACCCCGGGACGGTCGGTTTCGTAGATCTCGTTGACGCGGGGCGTATCGGCGCCTTCCTCGAAAACGCCGCCCACCGCTTCGACGAAGGCGCGAGGGGCCATAGCGCCAAGACGCGCGATGACACGGTCGGCGGGCACCACGCGTTCGCCCTCGGGCGTGCCAAGGACGATCGCGCGCTCCTCAACCCGCACCGGGTTGGCGTTATAGACGCATTCCAGCAGCTCATCCTTGATGGCGGAGAGGATCAGCGAAATGTTGCCGGACTTGGCGCGCGCGAACTCGCGCTTGCGGTTGACGATGGTGACGCGGTTCTCCGCCTGCGCCAGCGCTACGGCGTTCTCGATGGCCGCATCGCCGGCCCCGATCACGACCACGTCCTTGTCGAAATAATCCTTGGGATCGTCGAGCTGGTATTCCGTCAACCCGTTGTCGCCGCCCGGAATTTTCTCCGGGTCGAGCTTTCGGAGGTTGCCCTGTAGACCGATGGCGAGGACGACGTGACGCGCCTTCACCGCTTCGCCATTCGCGGTCTTCAGCGTGAAGTCGCCTTTCTCCCCTTCGATGGCGACGACATCGGCGTTGAATTTCACGTTGACTTTGGTTTCCGCGATGCCGTCGTCCCACCAGCCGAGGATGTTTTCACGCGTATCGGCTTCGAATTTCAGGTCGGATTGCAACGGCAGGTTGTCCGGCGTCGCCATGACATACTTGCCGCGCTGGTACTTGTAGATCGTGTCCGACAGGTGATCCGTGCGCTCCAGGAGAACATGGCTGACGCCGAGCTTCGCGGCCCGTGCGGCGGCGCTCGCGCCAGCAGGACCCGAGCCGACGATGGCGATCTCGCAGATATCCGTCATCATCCCCCCTCGCAACTCGCGGACATCATGGTTTTTTTTAGGCGCGCGGTCAATCACGGCATGCGTTACAGCGACGCATTTTGCGTGTAGTTGATCACGTTGGGGCTCAGTTCGGTTTCGCCGTCACCGCATATGCGCCGCCGCCGCCGCAACAATGCGATACGGAAAGGAAATACCGGCCAGGTTGTAATTCGGCGGAAAAGGCGAAACCGTAGCCCCCGCCAGCGTCGTCATCGGCGGCGACGATCCGCCCGTCCGCGGTCTCCAGCGTGGCGGCGATGTCGGTCCCGGGCCGGGAGGCGAAGCGAATGCGCTCGGTCTCCGCGATCTCCACCGGGATCCGGGCGACCTCGCCAAGGGAGAGCGCGCCCTCGATGCTTCCGCCCGGACTGAGCGCCCCCATCGCGTCGGCGGGGGCGGGGGCCGCTCCAGGCAGGATGCTGAGGTCGATCGTCTCGACCGGGTGGAACCGGTCGCCCGGGTCATAGATGCGGAGCGTCGCCTCGCCCGGACTGGCGTCCCGGCTGGCCTTGAGCGCGACGAAGGCGCCGCCGTCCTCGTTCGCGCTGATCTCGGCGGTGATCCCGTCGGGGCCGCGCGCGAAGGCGCCGGCCGCGGGGGCGCCCTCCAGCGGCGCGACCGCAGCGGCGCCGATCGCCAGCGGAATGCGGCTGGCGGCGTCGGCGCGCGCCGTGTCGAACGGGTCGCCGCCCATGCTGGCGCCCGCGCCGCCGAGCGCGGGGACCATCCGGCGGAGCGCGTCGCAGGGGTCGCCGCGCCGCAGCGCCGCGCCATCATGCACGGCGACGCCTTCGGGTCCGGTTTCGATCATCACCGGGTCCGCCTCCAACCCTTCGCCCGTCGCGCGGCCGTAAAGCGCCTTCGCCGCCGCTTCAGCGCCCAACGCGGCCTCGGCCCAGAACGCGGCGGCGGCGGCGGCGCTCTCGTCCGCGGGCACGAATTCGACGCCTTTGGGCCCGAGCCGAAGCCAGACCAGCCCTTGGGGCGGCTGAGTGGCGCGCAGCGCATCGCAACTCGCGTCGAAATCACGCTCGGCCGCTGCGACCGCGTTGAGCCATGCGTCCAGCCCGTCGCCAGCGGCTGGCGTCGCGGAGGTCGATATCAGAAGGGCGAAGAGCATCGCGCGGAACATGGCGCGATGATATTGCGGATCGTGCGTTGCGTGAAGGCGAATTGATGATCGAAACGATCCTGACAGCGCTCGCGGCCGCTGTGTTCGGCTATGGCGTCGCCCGACGGCGGGCGGATCTCTCGCTGCGTCCGGTACGGGTCGCGGCGCTTTCCGCCGCTCTGTGCGCGCCTGTGGCGATGGCGCTCACCGGCGCAGGGGCGGATCGCGAGGCGCTGCTTCTCTTCGCGGCGCTCGCTCCGCTTGCGGTGATCGACGCGGAGCGGATGATCCTGCCGGACGATCTGACCGTTCCGCTGATCACGTTCGGCCCGATACTCGGGTTTCTCGAAGGCGACGGCTGGTCGCGGGTGTTTGGCGCGATACTCGGGTATTTCGCGCTTAGAACGTTTTCCCTTTTCTGGCGGGTCGAGGCGATGGGCAAGGGCGACGCCAAGCTCTTCGCGGCGATCGGAGGGTTTCTCGGCTGGGCGGCGCTGCCTAGTGTGGCCTTTCTCGGCGCCGCCGGCGCGGTCGTATTCGCCTTTCTTCGCCACGGCCCCGCCGCGCGGGGGGCGGCGATCCCCTTCGGTCCGGCGCTGATCGCGGGGGCGCTGGCCACCGTGCTCTTCGGGCCGCTTTTCGGCTGAACTCAGGCGCTTTCGAGCGTCTTGATCCGCGCCTGCGCGTCGCCGAGATTGCGCGTCGTCTGCTCAAGCCGGGTGGCGAGAAAGCGCATGACCTGAAGCGAAACCTCGGGGAATTCCTTGAGCAGCTTCAGAAAGGATTCCCGGTCGATCCGCAATACTTCGAGGTCGGTCTTGGCGCCGATCGCCGCGGTTCGCGGGATGTCGCAGAGCACCGCCATTTCGCCGAAGACCTGTTTGGGGCCGATCTCCGCCACCTCGCGCTTTTCGCCGCCGATGTCGATCAGAACCGAGGCCGTGCCCGAAAGCGTGACGAAAGCGCTGTCGCCCTCGTCGCCCTGTTTGAACAGCAATTCGCCGGCGCGGTAGGTCAGGCTCTCGCCCATGAAAGCGAGCAACCGCAGACGCTTGGGATCGACGCCGGCGAAGATCGGCGTCTCCATCATCGTTTCGACGGCTTTGTTCAAGCTCATTGCGTCCTCCCTTCGCCCGGGCCGCTCAGATGTCTTCTAGCATCGCGGCGGGAGCGCCTTCCTTCGTCGTTCCGTCGACGTTCACACGGATCACATGGTCAAAGTCCTTCGCCGCGTCAACGAAGCTCAGCGCCATGATCAGCGTGCGGCCGGCCATTTCGTCGCGAACCGCGGCGCGAACGCTGGCCTCGTCCTCGCTCGATCCGCCGGCGACGCCGTCCAGAATGAGCGTGCCCGGCCGCTTCAGCAGTGCGCGGACCAGCGCCGCGCGCCGCCTGGAAGAGGCGCTGAGGCCGGCCCCGCCGACCCCGAGCGGCGCGCTGAGCCCGACAGCCGTGACGCCGTCGCGCAGTCCGCCGCGTTCGACGGCCGCTTCGAGAAATGCGTCGAAGCGCCGCCAGGCGCTCCTGCGATCGTGGCGGCGTTTCCCGTCGAGCAGGTTTTCCGAAAGCGACAGCGCGGGCGAATATCGGTCGCCGCCGAACCCGACGACGAGATCGTCGTAATTCTCGATCTTCTGCGCGCGGGCGCGGGCCTCCAGCAACTGCGCCTCGAGCGTTTCGTCAAGCACGTCGAGGCGATCTCTGACCGGAACGAACGCCAGCGCGAACGAGAGAAGAATGCGCTTCTCGTCGCCTTTCGGCTTCCAGTCGGCCTTTAGTCGCGCGGCGTCGACGATCTCCGCGGAGGCGAGGATGTCCTTCTTCGAATAATCGGTGAAACTGTCGAGGAGCGAACTGTCCTCATCGACAGCGCCGAGCAGCTCGACCAGTTGCTCGGCGATTGAAAGTCCGGCGGCGAGCAGCGGCTTCATGGCGCCGGCGCTATCGAGTATCGTCAGGACTTTCGGGTCTTCGGCGTATTCGGCGATGCTGTCCTGGGCCGTAGCCGGCATCCCGAACAGAACGTTCTCGAGCAGCGAAGCGTTCTGGTTGATCCGGGCGGCGTCCCAGAATTCGATTATGTCGGCGATCTCGCTGTCGTTCGCGGCGGCTTCGCCAAGCTCCGCGCGGGCGTCCAGGATGCGCGCCGCAAGATCGGGGTGATCGGCCGGGTTCATCCGCGCCTGCAACCCGAGATGGTAAAGCTCCTCCGCGAGGCCGACGCGGCCGGCGAGCGCGATGATCCGCTCGTTCAGCGCGCTGGAATCGGCGACGCCCGCGGCGGCGTAATCGGTCCAGTCGCCAAAGGGCGTGGCGGCGATATTGCCGGTATGCTCCGCCTCCGCCAGCCGCTCGCGCGCGTCCTTGCGTTCGTCCTCCGACAGAAGCGCAGGTGATTTTCGCAATGAATAGGTCAGGTTCTCGCGCAGCGTTCCGGCGAAGAACGCGCTGTCGGACGAGACGAAGGCGAGCGAACGCGCGATCACCGGCAGGGACGCCTCCGTCACCGACTGGCCGCCGATCGCGACGCGACCCTGCTCCGGCTCCACCAGGCCGGCCATCATCCGCATCAGCATGTCGCGTCCGCCTTCCTCACCGCCGATGACCGCGGTCGCCTTGCCGCTCGGCGCGGCGCATGTCGCGCCCTTGAGCCCGCTTGAACCCGGCCCGTGGCTGACGCCGCGGAGCGTGACGTCGCCTGAAAGCACGGCCTGCGGGTCGTCGGCGCCGCCGTTGATGCGCTCGCGGTCATAGACCTCGTCGCCGGAAAAGTTCTCCACCACCATCTCGAAACGGCTGTTGAGATCGTTCCAGCGCTGGAAATAATTCAGCAGCTCCTTCCACGGGCCCGATACGTCCTTGTAGGCGGCGAGAACCGCGACAAGCGAGCCGAGTTCAAGGTTGCCCTGGATCACCTGGATGCCGCCAAAGAGATAGAAGGCGAAGGGGGTGAGGGCGATCATGAAGTTGTTGAGCCCCTTGATCAGATACTTGCGCTTGAAGATGTCGAGGCGGATCGCGAAACTCTCGTAAAGACGGTCGGCGATCAGCGCGAGATGCCAGTTCGCGGTGCCGGAGGTATGGATCTCCTCGATGGCGCCGACGCTCTCGCCGATATTGTCGGCGATCTTCCTGACATTGGCGACGCGCGCCTTGTTCAGCCGCACGACCTTCTTCTGCAGTTTCGGGATGAGAAAGCCCTGCACCGGATAGAGCGCGACCGCGGCCGCGCCGAGCACGGGATCCTGCATGAAGATGAAAGTCATGTAGACGAGAAGCATCCCGCCCTGCCAGACAGGGGTTGAGATCACCTCGCCGAAAAAGCCGCTGAGGGCGTCGATCTCGCCCATTACCGACTGCACGATCTCACCCTGCTTCATGTATTGGAAGCGTTTGGTCCGGAAACGCATGACCGCCTCGAAGAGCGTGAAGCGAAGCCGCCGCATCATCCGCTCGGAAGTCAGACCGATCTGCGTGTTGAGCACGAATTTCAGCCAGTTGTTCAAGACGATCATGGTGATAAAGATCACGCAGAGCACCAGCAGATAGTTCATCTGTTCGAGGCGCAGTCCGAAAAAGCTCACCGGGAAAGCTACCGGCGTCTTGCCTGCGCCAAGGGCGTCGTTGACGATGATCTTCGGGATTTCGAGGGAAATGTAGATGACCGGAAAGGTCATGAACGTCACGATCAGGGTCTTGATCGTGTCCAGCTTCCCGTACTTCCATACGAAGCGGACAAGATTCTTTTCCATGCGACCCCCTGAACCTCGGTGCGATTAGTGCCGCATGGCGTTCCACCGATCAATGGCGTTATCTTTACCCCGCAACATGAAGGGCTGTAAATTGACCGGAAGAGCAATCGATCACGTCGTGCTGAAGGTCGCGAATCTCGACCGGGCGGCGGCGACTTATGAATCGCTCGGCTTCACGCTGACCCCGCGCGCCCGGCACGAGGACAGGATGGGCACCTCGAACCGTATTGCGCAGTTCGAGGAGATGAACTTCATCGAATTGCTGGAGGTGGACCGGCCCGAGGGCCTGATGGCGCACGACTTCAGCGCCCGTCCGCCGGTTTTCAGCTTCGGCGCGCATAACCGGTCGGCGACGCGCGACGGCGCCTCCATGCTGGTTTTCGCGTCCGAAGACGCCCGGGCGGATAACGACGCCTTCGCCAAGGCCGGCCTTCAGACGTTCGCGCCGTTCGATTTCGAGCGCAAAGGTCGGCTGCCCGATGGTGCGGAGGCGACGCTTTCCTTCTCACTTGCGTTCTCGCGGGCGCCCGAAGCGCCCGAAGCCCCGATCTTCGTATGTCAGAACCGCGCGCCGGGCCTGTTCTGGAAGGTGGGCTACCAGCGCCATGAGAACGGCGCGACGGGAATCCGCGCGCTCTGGCTCGCGAGCGCCGCACCGGCGCGCGAAGCGGACTTTTACCAGCGTCTGTTCGGCGGCCGGACGACCGAGGTCGAGGGCGGGGTCGATGTCTCTTGCGGCGCCAATCAGACGCTCAGGATCCGGACTGCGGAGCAGGTGGCGGTCAGGGATCCCGGATTCGACGCGGCCGCCTTCGCGGGGCCGCGCTTCGTCGGCGTGGAGATCGCCGGCCCGACGAATGGGGACGTCCCCTCCGACGCCGCCTGCGGCATGTTCATCTCCTGGGTGAAGCGTTAGCGCGGGCGCAGCGACGGTATCAGGCGGCCTTGCTCTTCGCCGCCTTGAACACCAGCTGCATCCCGTCGCGCCCGGCGAAGGCGAAAGGCGCCGTCTCCTGCAGACGCCGTTCGATTTCGGCGATCTGCGCGTCGCTGCGCGTCGGGTTGTGATGAAAGAGCGCGAGTTGTTTCACGCCGGCGATCTCGGCCAGACGCACGCCTTCGTCCGGGGTGGAGTGACCCCAGCCAACATGGTTCGGATACTCGGCTGAAGTGTAGGCGCTGTCATAAATGGCGAGATTGGCGCCATCCATCAGGTCGAGCACGTTCCGGTCGGTCTCGCCCTCGATATGTTCGGTGTCAGAGCAATAGGCGATGACGACGCCGCCGGTCTCCACCCGATAGCCGGTGCAGCCGCCCGGGTGGTTGAGTGGTCTCGTGACGATGGCGACGTCGTCGTTCAGTTTCATGCGTCCGCTGGGCTCGGGTTGGAAATACTCGATCTCGGAGCCGAGCATCGCTTCCTCCACCGGAAAGAACGGCCGGCAGAAAAGCCGCGGCATGAGAAGACGCATGTCGTGCGGCTCGACCGCGCCGAGCCGGAAGCGCTGGCCGGGAATGAAGATCGGCGTGAAGAACGGCAGCCCGCAGACGTGATCGAAATGCGGATGGCCGAGCAATATGAAGGTTTCCCGGTCGTCCGGCTCCTCCATCATCGCGTTGCCGAGCCGGCGGATGCCGGAGCCGCAATCAATGATTACGCGGGTCGATGCGGTGGTGATCTCGACACACGGGGTGTCGCCGCCATAGACGACGGTGTCCGGGCCGGGGGAAGGGAGCGATCCGCGGACGCCCCAGAACCGGAACCGAACGTCGGCGTCACCCATTGGACCGATCCAGTCTCTCATACCGGTCTCCACCAACCCGCTTCTCCCGCGTTCCGACAGTCCTGACGTCGACGTTGCGGCCGCCGATCGCAACAGTCGCTCTTTTCATTTCGGTTTCATATGGGAAAGGTATTTTATTATTTCCGCACCGTCGAGCATCGCGCGCGTCCCGCAGTGTGATTTTTGTCACCATTGCGGCCCCTTTCCCTTCAGCGTTCCGGCCAGATGGTCGATGAAGACGCGCAGTTTGGGCTGGAGAAACCTTCCCGACGGATAAACGGCATAGATGCCAACCGGTTCAGGCCGGTGGCGGCGCATGATCTCGACCAGGCGGCCGGAGGCGAGATGTTCGGCCACAATGAAATGCGGGCTGAGCGCGATGCCGAGTCCGTCGAGCGCCGCGCACGCCAGCGCATCGCCATTGTTCACCGAAAGGCGGCCGCCGATCCGCACCGGCCGCTCTACGCCGCTGGCCGATCTCAGCTTCCATGAATTGCCTGATGAGAGGTTTGTGTAGTGAAGCAGTTCATGGTCGCTCAGCTCGTCGACGCTGGTCGGTTCTCCCTTTCGTTCGAGATATGCCGGCGCGGCGACGAGATTCATCTCCGTTTCGGCCAGTCGCCGGGCCTTCAGCGAACTGTCGGGCATCTCGCCGATCCGGATCGCCAGATCGAAGCCTTCGGCGACCAACTCGACCCGCCGATCGTCGAGCTGCAGCCGGGCGGAGACGTTCGGATAAAGCGCCAGGAAGTTGGCCAGCGCCGGCGCGATGTGACGCAACCCAAAGGAGAGCGGGGCGGAGATCTTCAGCTCGCCCGTCGGCGCGCCCTGCATCGCCGTCGCCATGGCGTCGGCCTCGCGGGCGGCGGCGAGCACCGCTTGCGCCTTGTCGAAATAGACGAGGCCGATCTCCGTCGGGCTGACCCGCCGCGTGGTGCGGTTCAGAAGCCGCGCGCCGAGCCGGGACTCCAGCGACGCGACATGTTTCGAGATCGCGGATTTCGAAAGCCCGAGCTTCTTTGCGGCGCCGGTGAAGCCGCCGAGCTCCACGACCCTTGTGAACGCCTCCATCTCGGTGAGGCGGTCCATCATACCTCCCGCTGTTCATCGTTTCGCGTAACGGTAGCGCATATTCGCTCTAGCACAACCATATATGAGAGACAGGGTGCCTGTTGACCAGATAAGGCGTCATCCAACGCACGGCGAGATTGTCAGCGTCTCACCCTGTGACGACCACCTTTTCGCGCTGACCGCGGAACAGAAGCAGCCCGTCCCCGTGCGCTGGGGCGGGCGGGTCTGCGATCTTCATGACCGGATCATCCCCGCCGGGCCGCCCGGTGATCGCGGACCCCGGGGCGTTCAATTGGCTGTGCTTTGCGACTGACTTGCAGCGGCTGGCGCGCCGGGACGCCTCTATCCTGCGCGACCGGCGCGCAGGCCGTCGGCGTCGTTGGTCGGAAAGCAAACCTGACCCGGCATCGCGCGGGGGGGGCGCGCATCCCGACCGATCTCGAAGCTGTGAGGAGCGTCCTGTCATGCAACCATAAGTGGTTTTCGGGGCATCCCGACGAGACGCCGACGCGGGACTTGGCCAATCTTGGCCCGGGCGCGGTCCGGACGTTCTTCGAAGTGTGGACGCCGCTCAGCCTTTCCGGCGTGCTCTCCGGGTTCATCCCCTCGTTCGTCGCTGTGATCTTCATCACCTTCGCTGGCTGGAAGATGCTGACATCGCGGGTTCTGACCGGGATTCGCGAACAGATTTCACCAACCATCCTTGCGGTGGCCACAATTCTCGTGTTCGTCTCGGAGCGCCTTCGGATGGTGGTCTGGTTCCTTCGCCGCCGTTCCAGATGGTTGAGAGGAATGAGCCCAGGATGATCCGTCTGCCGTGATCCGATGTCTCGCGTCCTTTGCGCTGGGGGCCCTGCTCGCTACGCCGCTCGGCGCTGCGGAGCTTTGTGAGCGTTCTGACCCGACGCTGCTCTGGACGGCGTGCGATGGCCGGGCGCATGTCGAGCTTCTTCTTCTGCCCGAGGACGCGGGCCTGACGCCTGAATACGCGCTCGATGTGACCGGCGGCTACACCGCCGCCGACAAGCGCGAGGACGAAAAGCCGAAGCCCGTCGGCCTCTTCGTCCGCCGGGGCGAGATCGTCCTCAGGGAATATGTCCGCTTTGACGGGGTTTTGCTGATCGATGAGACCGGAGCGCCGCGGATCCTGCATCGCCGCCGTGCGGATTTCGGCGACGAAACTTTCGATCTGGACGATCCCGGGCGGCGCGCCGCGTTTCTCGAAGCCGTGGCGGCGGGGAAGGGTTCGCTCCTCCAGAGTCACCTTCTGATCGCCGATGGCGAGATCGACGCGTTCGAGAAAGAGGGCGCGCCGCGCTTTCGTCGGCGTATCCTGTTTCAGACTGCGGCGGGCGAGACGGCGATCTTCGACAGCGGCCTGCGGGCGCTCACGCTGGCGGAGGCCACCGCCGAGGTCGCTGCGGAATACGCGCCGCGGATGGCGATCAACCTCGATATGGGCAGCTATGATTTCTGCCAGCTCGGGAAACGGAAATGCGGGCTCCTGAGCTACGCCGAGACCGGCAAACTCTCCAATATCCTCAGGTTCAGCGTAAAATAGGCGGCGCGGTCGCCGTCACGCGCTCGGGTCCGCCGGCGCCGCGGCGACCCTTGTGGCGCATCGCGCCAGCTGCGCCCGATAGGATTCAGCCCGCGCCGCCACCTGACTCGCCGTGTTAAGGAGCCAGCCTTTCTGGCGCCACCGCCCGCTGCTGTAGCCCGTGTGCCCCTCGTGATAGGCCAGATACTGGCCGTAAGCGTCGGATTTGGAGAGACCGTTCATCCGCTGCGTCTTGTCGAGATACCAGCCGACGAAATCCACCGCATCGTCGAAATTTCCGCGATCCGCTCCGCTGGCGCCGGTCTCCTCCCGGTACCAGTCCCAGGTGCCGTCTAGCGCCTGAGGATAGCCATAGGCGGAACTGACCCTGCCGTTCGGAATGAGGCCGAGGAAAGTGTATTGTTTCGGCGGCCGCGCGTCGGCGCGGAAGCTTGACTCGCGCCAGATGATCGCCATCACCACGTCTGGCGGCGCGCCCCATCGGCGTTGCGTCTTGGCCAGCGCCTCGCCCCAATCGCTGCGTTGTTCGAGCACCGAGCAGGCGTCGGCCTGATTGCGGGGCGGGCCGGAAGGCGTGGAGGAACAGGCGGCGAGCAATAGCGTCGCCGCCGCCCATGTCGCGGGTCGAAGTGCCGTTTTCATCGTCCTGGGCCTGCTCGCAGCCTCATTATTGGTCGATAGAATAGCATGAGCCGCCTTGATCGCCAACTCGGATGTCGCCTGGGTAGTGGGTCAGTTTGAATTTTCCGGCTGACGCTTCTTGTAGGGGCCGCGCTTCGTGGGGGCAGGCTCAGCATCCTCAATCAGCTTCACGATGTCCGAGATATCCCAAAGCCGATCAGTCAGGCCAGCGGCCATCGCCGGAGTGACGCGCAGCGTCTGGTGGACCTTCACGAAGTTGTAGAACATGAAGTGCAGCGCCACAGCGTAGCAGTGGTTCTCGACCTTCTTGGAGAAGCCGTTGGTCAGACGGGTGAAGCGGCGCATGTGCATACGCATCGTCAGGTTCTGGCGCTCAACATGCGAGGTGCTGACCAGCTTGGGATCGGGCGAGCCTTCCACCCGGCGCTTCTTGATGCCAGTGCATTCGGCGGGGCTGTATTTCTTTTCGTGCCCCTTGGAGCCGGTCTCGCCGCCGTAAATCTTGATGAGCTGCGCATAGTCCACGTCGCCGCCGAACGCGCCCTCAACGGCCTCCAGATAGGCTTTGTGGCCGTCCGTGGTTAGCTGGACGCGGTTCGCCAGACGGGCTCGCAGATCGTCCATGAAGGCGATGGCGTATTCGCTGTCACGTCCGCCGACCATATAGGACACGATCAGCTTGCTCTCGCTGTCGAGCGCCGTCCACGTCCAGGTGTCGCCCGCGCCCTCGGGAGCGGCCTTCGCACCAGCGACGTTCTTCTGCTTGGCGTAGGTGAACGACCAGATCTCATCGCACTGGACGACGGAAGCCTTCACGTCGCGAACGTTGGCGTCGTGATATTCCGAGCAAGCCTTGCCCGCGTCGATCAGGAGCTTGTTGACGGTGTTCTTGGACACATCTGCGACGCGCGCCGTGGCGCGAATGCTGTTGCCCTCAACCAGAAGGCGGAGGATCAGGGCGCGGGTCTTGGTGTCCAGCTTGTTCATGAGATTGATATAATTTCAAAATGACCGATAGTCAAGCATATTACAAAATTAACGCATGGCGTTAAGTCGATCATTGACCTCCGGAGCGGGCGGATATATGTAGAGTCGGCATGGAAGTGAAGTTCGCAAACGACGATCTGGCACGAATATGCACAGACGATGCTCACAAGATTGGGCTGCCGGTCGCCGTGATTAAAGCCGCTCGAAAGACGCTGTTGAAGCTCGAGGCTGCGACGTTCGAAAGCGACCTCTTTAACCTCGGGGGGCTGGATTACAAAATCCGCAAGGGAGCCGAAAATGGAACAAGGCAAGTTCGCGTGAACAGGCAGTATCGAATTTTCTTCACGGTATCAGGTGAGGGAGCAGGCGCTGTAGCCACAGTCACCTTTATTGGCGACCCGCACTAAGGAGGGCACTCAATGAGCATCGCTGCACTATTGAAAGAAGTCCCTCATCCGGGGGAGTTCATTCGAGACGAACTTGAGGCGCGCGGGTGGGCGCAGCGCGACCTCGCATACATTCTGGGCGTTAAAGAGCAGGCTATTAACCCGATCATGTCGGGCAAGCGTGGTATCAGCCCGGACATGGCTCGGTCGCTTTCTAAAGCATTTGGGATTTCTGCGGAGTATTTTTTGAACCTCCAGAAAGCGTACGAGTTGTCCACCGCTAACGAGGCGGACCCCGCGATTGAGCGTAGGGCGAAACTGCAATCGATCTTTCCAATTCGGGAGATGATTAAAAGAAACTGGTTCGAATACACGCAAGATATCTCGCTCCTTGAGGCGCAGGTAATGCGTTTTTTCGGGACCAATTCTTTGGATCAGGTTCCTTGCCTGACACATAACGCAAAGAAGGGTGGAGACTATTCCGAGACCACGCCCCTGCAGTGGGCATGGCTGTATCGCGTCAAACAGATCGCCCAGGAAATCGTCGTCCCCGCATACTCAGAGAAGAAACTTGAGGGGGCGCTTGGTGAGCTTGAACGTCTCTTGGTTGATCCGGAGGAAATCAGAAATGTGCCGCGCATTCTCGCCGATGCGGGTATTCGGTTCGTTGTGGTGGAAACTCTGCCAAAGGCGAATATCGACGGCGTATGCTTTTGGCTGGACGGCAAGTCTCCCGTTATCGGCATGACGTGCCGTCACGACAGGATCGACAATTTCTGGTTTGTGCTGCGTCACGAAATTGAACACCTGCTGCACAAGGATGGGCAAAGAAACCAGCTATCGTCTGAGATTGTGGATGTTGACCTCGACCCAGAAGCGGAGAATTTGCCGGAAGAAGAAATGCGGGCCAACAGTGCCGCCTCGCAGTTTTGCGCAGATCAAGACGCGCTGGAATCCTTTGTGATCCGCAAATATCCCTATATGGCAGAGCGAGATACGCTTGGTTTGGCGCGACGTTTGCAGCGCCACCCTGGCATTATTGTTGGGCAACTACAGTACAAGATGTCGGTGCAGTACAAGGTCAACAAATACAGTTGGCTTGCGAAGCATAAGGTCAAAATCAGGCAGTTCCTAAAGGGGGCTGCAACTATGGACGGGTGGGGCGATCCTGTCCCTTTGAACCTTTAAGGAGGTCGAAATGGCCAAATACAAAGAGCAGCTTCAAGGGGTGTGGCATAGGTATGAAGCCGAGCATGGCTCTGTGCCCGCTACTGCGCGCGAGGCAGTCGCATGGGGGATATCTAAGGGCATGATTGAAATGCCCAAGGTTGATCCCTTGGATAAGCTGGCGTCTGACATGTCCACCGCACTTCGGGAAGAATACGCTACCGACAAAGATGGTCGTCGCTATCGCGTCAATCATGCCGTGCGCGTAAGCAAGGGCGGCGTCCAATATACATTTTGGGCCATCATGAAAGATGCTCCAAGGGAGCACATGCAGAAGGCTTTCATTCAACGTCGAGAGCAGATCGTTGGCGACTGTGTGCAACTCAACACCGATGTCGAGGCTTACAATGCAATTCACGAAGGCCAGCGACCGATCCAGATGCTGTTTGATTTCCGTGACGACATCGAGGAGCGCAAGTTTAGCGCAGAAGTAGCTGCCTAGCCCTTCTTCCAGCGTGCTTCGGCAGCGACACGCGCTATCTCTTCGCGCTGCTGCGGCGTGAGAGACGCTGCTCGCGCCTCGCCGCCCTTTTTCCCGCCCTTACGCTGTGCAGACGTGTCTGGATCGTGTATCGCGTCCTCCCCCGTAGCAATATCCGCCACCAGCTTCGCAAGCTGGTTCGCATCGGCGGGGCGTTTGGGTCTCTGTGTCATGCCCTCAATATGGCGATGGGCGCGAGCCAGGGCAAATCAAAGCTGCGATAGGCTGGATTTCAAACTGACCCACTACCGTCGCCTGCGGTCGAATGCGCGGCGGGCGAGTCATTTCCAGGGTCGCCTATGGAAACTTTTTTAGCAGACCTATACTACATGCTCGCATAGGCGGAACTGGAGCGAATCGCGAACAATGATACGGGCGTCGGCGAAATTCCGGATCGGGCAGGTTGTGCAGCATCGCGTGCATCCCTTCCGCGGCGTCATATTCGACGTTGATCCGGTGTTCTCCAACACCGAGGAGTGGTGGGATTCCATCCCCGAGGAAAATCGACCGCGGAAGGATCAGCCCTTCTATCATCTTTTCGCGGAGAACGACACGAGCTACTACGTGGCCTATGTCTCTGAGCAGAACCTCCTTCCAGACGATTCCGGCGAGCCGGTCGATCATCCGGAAGTCGGCGAGATGTTCGGCGTGCTCGAAGGCGGGCAGTACGAGGTCGAGCCGACTTACCGGCACTGACCGGGCGTGTCTGACGCCCTTGCGGCGGGTGCTTTCCACCCTTGCGACCTATTGCTGACCCGCGCATCCTCATCTTCGGGAAAGCAGGCGCCGTCCGCGCGCCGGGGGAGGAGAACGGGATGAGTTACGCCACCTTAGCCGACAAGCACGCGTTCGAGACGGCTCCGTTTGCCGAACGGATTACAGTGAACAACGTGTTCGAGCGGCTGGCGGAGACCGCATCGCGGCACGGACCGCGCCCGGCGCTCAGCTTCCAGATCAAGAGCGGGGAGAAGGACAAGGCGGAAACCCTCTCGTGGTCCACGCTCAAGGGCCGGACGGCGCAGGCCGCGAATCTTTTCCGCGACCTCGGCGTCGGCCCGAACGATGTGGTCGCCTATCTGCTGCCGAACGCGAACGAAGCGGCGATCGCGCTTCTTGGCGGAATGACGGCGGGGATCGTGAGCCCGATCAATCCGCTTCTGAAAGCGGAGCAGATCGGCGAGATCCTGGCCGAAACCGGGGCCAAGGTTCTGGTCACGCTGGCGCCCTTCCCGAAAACCGACGTGGCGGAGAAGGCGGCGAAAGCGCTGTCTTTGGCCCCGAACGTGAAGCATGTGCTGACGGTCGATCTGAAACGCTACCTGACGCCGCCACTTTCCTGGATCGTGCCGCTGATCCGCCCGAAGGCGAACTGGCCGAAGGGCGTGCGCGTCGCCGATTTCAACGCGGAGATGGCGAAGGAAGACGCGACGCTGAAGTTCCCCAACGAGGCGACGCGGGACACGATCTGCGCCTATTTCCACACCGGCGGAACCACCGGCATGCCGAAGGTCGCGCAACACAATCATGGCGGAGCGCTCTATAACGGCTGGGTGGCGGATGCGGTGCTGGCGACGCCGGACGACGTCCTGCTTTGCCCGCTGCCGATGTTCCATGTGTTCGCCGCCTATCCGGTTCTGATGGCGTGCGTCACGACCGGCGCCCATATGGTGATGCCGACGCCGCAGGGATATCGCGGTGATGGCGTTTTCGACAATTTCTGGAAGCTGGTGGAGCGCTGGGGCGTTACCTTCATGATCATGGTGCCGACCGCGGCGTCGGCCCTGATGCAGCGCCCGATCAACGCCGACGTCAGCAGCCTCAAGAGCGCGTTCTGCGGCTCCGCGCCGCTGCCGCACGAACTCTTTCGCCAATTCGAGAAGGCGACGGGAGTGAACATCCTCGAAGGCTACGGCATGACCGAGGCGACCTGCGTCATCTCCGCCAACCCGCCGCACGGGGAGAAGAAGATCGGCTCCGTCGGCATTCCCTTCCCGTATACGGATGTGAAGATCCTCGACTGCGCGCCGGACGGTTCGATCAAGAGGGAATGCGGGGTCGATGAGATTGGTGAGATCTGCGTGCTCAATCCCGGGACATTCCCCGGCTATACCGACGCGAGGCGGAACGACGGGGTTTTCGCCACAGGCGGGCATCTGCGCACCGGCGACCTCGGGAAGTTCGACGCCGACGGTTATCTCTGGATCACCGGCAGGGCGAAGGATCTGATCATTCGGGGCGGCCATAATATCGATCCGGCGGTGATCGAGGAGGCGCTGATGGCTCATCCGGCCGTCGCGTTCGTGGGCGCCATCGGCCAGCCCGACGCGCACGCCGGAGAGGTGCCCTCCGCTTATGTCGAGTTGAAGGAAGGCGCCAGCGTGACCGGCGAAGAGCTGGTCGCCTATGTGGCCGAGCACATTTCCGAACCCGCGGCGATTCCAAAATATGTCGAGGTGATGGAGGAACTGCCGAAAACGGCGGTCGGGAAGGTGTTCAAGCCTGACCTCAGGCGCGCCGCGATCCGGCGGATCTACGCCGCGGCGCTGGACAAGGCGGGCGTCGGGGGGGAGGTCGTGGATGTGGTCGACAGCAAGGAGACAGGGCTGACGGCGATCGTCTCCGGAGGCGAGGACGAGGCGATCACCGCCGCTCTCGGCCGGTTTCCCCGTCCCTGGGCGCGTGCGGCCTGAGCGTTCCGGATCAGCCCGGCGGCGCGGTTCGTGAATGATCCGGCTGAGCGGCGGGTCCGGTTTCCGCCGCCGGCCGGATCTGCGGTATGCTGAAAACCCCGCGAGAACTGGCGCGGCCCGTCGACTTCTCCGTGACGGTTGGCGGGACACGCGCCGGGTCAGGTGTTTCCATCGGCCGGAGCCTTCCGACCGCCTCAGGCGCGCCACAGGTCGCGGGCTTCTTTCGCCAGCCGTTCGGTGGCCGGCTCGATCCGCTCTTCAAGGGCCGCGACGAATTCTGAAGGCGACAGGCCTTCGGGCAATGGCTCCATGAACTCGATCACCGCGACGCCCGGCTTGCGGGCGACGCCGCGGCGCGGCCAGAAATGCCCGGTGTTCGCGGCGGCTGGAATGCAAGGCAGGCCGTAGGTCCGGTAAACGAGGTGCGATCCGGGCTTGTAGGGCGCTTTCTCCCCCGGCTTCACTCTTGTTCCCTGGGGAAAGATCACAAGCTGTCCGTCGAGGTCGCGCCGCCGCTCGATCTCGCGCATCATCTCGCCGACCGACGCCCATCCCCGCCCGCGCGTCACCGGGCTGGCGCCGATTCGCAGCGCGTAGAACCCCAGCATCGGCGCCCAGATCAGGCTCCGCTTCATCACGAACCGCGCCGCCGGAAGATCGCGAAGAAGAACGAGAACATCGAGGAAGCTTTGATGCTTCGCGGCGATCAGCACGTCTCCCTGAGGGATCGGGCCGCGGGTCTCCGCGGTGAGGCCGCAGAAAACGCGAAGTCCCCAGAATACGCAGCGAAGGTAAACCCGGATGCCGAAATAGGCGCCCGCGCGAGACCAGATCGCCATCGGCAGAAAGAAAAGCCCGAAGACAGCCATGAGTCCGTAGAGCCAGAAGAAGAACAGGACCGAGCGCAGAAAGCGCACCGTCTCACCTCCCGCGCAGCACGAAATGCGCCGCCGCCCGCGTCGCGCCGAGCGCGGTCAGCCCGGCGATCAACGCGGCCGCGAAAGGCGTGATCAGGATAACGCGCCAGTCCGCGCCAAGCCCGCCCGCGGTGAAATTCTCGATCCCTTCGACCGGCGGCATGTTGGCGGCGATCAGCGCCGCGACCAGCGCGCCCAGTCCCGCGCCGATCGCGGCGCGTAGCGCGAACGGGCGCTCGAAGGCGCGGGAGATGAAACGATCCTCGGCGCCGATGAGTTTCAGCGTCCTGACCACGCCGGAACCGGACCAGAGCGTCGCCGTGGCCGCTACGGCCACCATTGCGGCGAGAGCGCCGGTGGAAAGCAGAACACCCGCCGCCGCCGCCCGCCGCAGACCGCGCGCGGCGACGATCAGCGGCGCGCGCCATTCCCGATGATCGTCCCAGACGGCCCCCGGCGCGTCGAGCGCCAGGCGCCGGCGCACTTCTTCCACGTCGGGGCCGCCCGGCTCAAGCTGGACATCGATCAGCGCCGGGACGGGCAGGGCCGCGATATCGGCGTCGGGCCCGAGCCAGGGCGAGAGCAGGGCGCGGCTCTCCGCCTCCGAGAGGAGATGGGCCGAGGCGACGCCTGGCGTGCTTTCCAGCACCGCGAGCGCGGAGAGCGCGATCGCGTCCGTGTCTCCCTCTGCGGGCGCGGAGACGCGCACGGTGGCCACGGCCGAAAGCTCCGCCGACCAGCGCCCGGCGATCCGGTCAGCGGCGAAGCCGGTCAACGCTCCCGCAGCGGCGAGAAACCCCGTCGCCGCGGCGACCAGCGCGATCAGCCCGCCGATCACGCGCGCGCGGGGCGCGATGGGCGGCGCCTTCGCGCTCAGCGCGCCCTGAACTAGGCGGAGCGCGTTCATAGCGGCGCCCCGGAACGAAAAATGCGCCCGTTCTCGACCTTGAGGACATGCGCGCTCATGCCCTGCGCCGCGCGCATCAGGTTGAGGTCGTGAGTCGCGATCACCACGGTTTTTCCAAGACGGTTCAACTCGATGAAGAGCGACATGATGCGCTCCGCGGTGTCTGCGTCGACATTTCCGGTCGGCTCGTCCGCGATGATGAGGTCGGGTGATGCGACGACGGCGCGTGCGATCGCGGCGCGCTGGCGTTCGCCCGACGACAACTCGGCCGGGCGCGCGCCGAGCCGCTTGCCAAGCCCGACCCAGGCGCCGAGTTCCCGAAGTTCCTGCGCGGGCCGGATCTCCCGCCCTGGTAGGCGAAGCGGAAGCGAGATGTTCTCCAGCACCGTCATGTGGTCGATCAGGTCGCAATCCTGCAGGACGACGCCCATCCGCCGCCGAATGGCCGGCTCCTCGCGACGTGGAATGGCGGAGGTGTCGCGATCGAAGACGCGAACCTCCCCGGTATCGGGACGAAGCGCGAGGTAAATCAGCCGCAGCACCGTGGTCTTTCCGGCGCCGGACCGCCCGGCAAGAAAGTGCATCGAGCCGGCGCTGAGCGTGAGCGTGACGTCGGAAAGCACCGCGTTCTCGCCGTAACTGAACCCCGCCGCCCTGAATTCGATCATCCGTTCCGGCTTTCATCCTGCTTCGCGCGGCGCGACAATCGCAAAGCCGGAAGCGCGTGACAACGCCCCCTCGACGTCGAGATTGAACGGGCGCGCGGGGGCTTGCTTGGCGCGCGTCGCGCGGCGCGTTATAAGTTCGGAGCGGGCCGGGTGGCGGCGCAAACCAGAGGGACCGGAACAGCACATGCGTCTGACTTGCCCGTCCTGCGCGGCGGAATATGAAATCGAGCCTGGGGCGATCGGCGCGCGCGGCCGGAGGGTCCGATGCGCCAGCTGTGCGAAGGAGTGGTTCCAGGAGGCGCCCGTCGCCAGCGTCGCCGAAGCCGCGGCGGCCGTGGACGCCGCCAGGACCGCCGCCCGCGAGCGCGAGATGCTGCGCGCGTCGGGGCGTGAGACGGACCGGGACGCCGTGCTTCCGCCTGAGCCTGAGCGCCCGATCACCGCGCCTGAGCCGCCGGCGATAGAGGGCGAACCGGGCGAGGCGGCCCGCTCGGAAGATGCGCGCGCGGCGCGGAACCTGTCCGAGGAACGCCGGCTGCTGGCCATGGCGCCGGACGAATTCGCCGCTTCGCTGCGCGCCGGTGAGGACGCCGACCACGGGCCGCGCGCCGGGGCCGCCTTTCTCGCCGGTTTCGCGACGGTTGCGGTTCTCGCGCTGATCCTCTTCGCGATTTATGTGAAGCGGGCGGAGATCGCCGATCTTGTCCCCTCGGCCGACGCGCCGCTCGCGGCCTACGCCGATCTGGTCGACCAGGGGCGCGCGGCGCTCGCCGGGCTTGTCGGCGGTTAGCTCGCCTCACCGTTCCGAAAGCGCCGCGAGCGCGACGACGGCGAGAAGTGAAAACGCCATGGCGAGATTGATCGCCCGTTGCGCGCCCGGGGAAAGATCGAGTCGCTTCAGCGCGACCCCGGCGCCCAGCCATGCCAGGTGCACCGGGATCCAGATCGCGTTGAGGATCAGCAGCTTGATCACGACTTCCACGGCCAGGCTCTCAGGCCAGAACGCATAGCCTGAAAAGAGCAGATTGTTCACCGCGTAGGCTTTCGGATTTATGAATTGAAGGAGAAGTCCACCGATGAATCCCGGCGCGGATGCGCTTTCGATGAAGCCGATCCGCGCCCCCGAAAGCGCGATCCGCGCCGCCAGCCAGACAAAGAACGCGGCCGAAGCCCAGACCAGCGCCACCCGCACCTCCGGGACCGAAAGCGCGACGGCTGCGAGCCCGGAAATGACCGCGAACGCGACGAGATTGGTGCCGATGAACAGCCCGGCGACGAAACGCAGTCCCGGCCGATAGCCGAATCCGGAACCGACGCCGGCGGTCGTCAGCACGCCCGGACCGGGCGAGATCAGCAGAAAAAACACCGCGAGCGCAAATGTGGACATCGATTTCCTCCGGGACCGGCACACTGCCCGCGGCGCCGAGTCGCTGACAAGAGTTTTGTCAGCACTGTTGACTTATCGGGGCAAAGGGCGCATTTGCCCTCCCACACGCCTGACCCCGCGATGGCGCAACGTCCTGTCCCTGTCGAACTCGATGGGTGGAGACCGGTCGCGGGCGAGGCCCTCGAAAAATCCGCCTCTACCGGCTGCGCCCGGAACGGGCCGCCCGCCGGGCCGCGTCACAGCGATGCGCCCGAGGCGGTGAAGGACTTCAAGTGACAGAACTGACCTTTCAGGAGCTCGGCTTCGCCGAGCCCATTCTTCGCGCTCTTAAATCGCGCGACTACGAAATCCCGACGCCGATCCAGGCGCAAGCGATTCCGGCCCTGATGCAGGGCCGCGACATGATCGGCATCGCCCAGACCGGGACGGGCAAGACCGCGGCTTTCGCGCTGCCGATTCTTCATGCGCTCGCGAGCAAGACGCCGCAGCGCGGCGCCCGTGGGCCGCGGGCGCTGATCCTCGCGCCGACCCGTGAGCTGGCGATCCAGATCGGCGAGGAGATGCGGAGCTACGCGCAGCACCTTCGGCTCTTCCAGACCGTGATCTTCGGCGGCGTAGGGCACGGAAACCAGATCAAGGCGCTTTCGCGCGGCGTCGATATCGTCATCGCAACGCCGGGGCGGCTTCTGGACCATATCCAGTCGCGCCATGTTTCTCTGGGCGCGGTCGAGCATCTTGTGCTCGACGAGGCCGACCGGATGCTCGACATGGGCTTTGTCCATGACGTTCGACGCATCGTCGGCGGCACGCCGAAAGCGCGTCAGACGCTGCTCTTCTCCGCGACGATGGAGGGCGAGGTCGCTCGGTTGGCGGCGGAGTTCCTGACCGAACCCGCGCGCGTCGAGGTGACGCCCCAGGCGACTCCGGTCGACCGGATCGCGCAGACGGTCCGACACATGGACGGCAAGGCGAAAAACGACGTGCTTCTCGATCTGCTGGCCGACAGGAGCCTGGACAAGGTGATCCTGTTCACCCGCACCAAGCACCGCGCCAACAAGGTGGCCGAGACACTGGAGAAATCCGGCGTGGTCGCCGATGCGATTCATGGCGGCAAGAGCCAGAACGCCCGCCAGCGGGCGATCAAACGTTTCTCCGCCGGCTCGGTCCGGGTGCTTGTCGCGACCGACATCGCGGCGCGCGGCATCGATATCGGCGGCGTCACCCATGTGGTGAACTACGATCTGCCGAATGAGCCGGAAAGTTACGTCCATCGCATCGGCCGCACGGCCCGCGCCGGGGCCGAGGGCGAGGCGGTCAGCTTCTGCGACGCCTCCGAGCGCGGTTATCTGCGCGCCATCGAGCGCCTGATCGGCGTGAAGCTGGCGCTTGTCGGCGAAGGACCGAAAGGCCCGGACGAGGCGCCGCCCTCGCGCGGCGGCGGCAATCGTGGCGGCGGGCGCCCGCACGGGCAAGCGCGCAAATCCAACGGCGCGCCGCGTCAGCGCCGCGCGGACGAAGGATCGAAGGGCAAGCCGCGCCGCAATCGCAACTGGCGCTCTGGCAAGGCGTCTGCGAACGCCTGACGGAGCGGCCCGGGCGATATCGTCCGGGCGCGTCCGGGGCGCGGGGGAAAGCCCCCCGCGCATCCCTTTCCCTTGATCCCCGGGGCGGAACATGCGGAAACTCCCCTATGGCAGGGGAGGGCGGACGATGAGTTCGGAAATCGCGGTGGACGCGCCGAGCGAGGCTGCGAAAAACCAGTTCGCATTGTTCGGAACGCGCCGGTTCTGGCCGCTTTTCGCGGTTCAGTTTTTTGGCGCCTTCAATGATCAGACCTTCAAGAACGCGTTCGTCGCGCTTTTGACCTATCGACTGGCCGACCGTCTGATGCTGACGGAGGGGCAGGTTGATTCCTATGTCCAGATTTCCGCCGGGCTTTATATCCTGCCTTTCGCGGTTTGCGCGGCGACGGCGGGACAGATCGCTGACGGGGTGGACAAGGCGC
The DNA here is from genome assembly GCF_011044155.1 of Pikeienuella piscinae. NCBI lineage: Bacteria > Pseudomonadati > Pseudomonadota > Alphaproteobacteria > Rhodobacterales > Paracoccaceae > Pikeienuella > Pikeienuella piscinae. The sequence goes on along the minus strand of NZ_CP049056.1, from coordinate 939,804 downwards.
GGATGATGCGCTGGGTGAAATTCGCCGAGATCGTGCTGATGGGGATCGCGGCGGTCGCCTATCTGACGCAAAGCCTGCCAGTCCTTTTCTGCCTGATGTTCCTGATGGGCGCGCAATCGGCGTTCTTCGCGCCGATCAAGTACGGCGTGCTGCCGCAATACATGAAGCGCGATGAGATGCCGGCGGCGAACGGGCTCATCCAGGGCGCGACCTTTCTCGCCATCCTGCTCGGTCAGATTTTCGGCGCGAAACTGGTTTTGACCGAAGGCGGCGTGCTCGGCATCTCCATCGCCGTCGTCGCCATTGCGGTGATCGGCTGGCTCGCCAGCTTCGCCGCGCCGCCCGCGCCGCCGCAGGGGCCGAAGCCCAGGGTGAACTGGGTCATGCCGGTGGCGATGGTGCAGATCCTCATCGAATGCCGCCCGGAAAAGCCGGCGATGTTCGCGATGCTGGCGCTTGGCTGGTTCTGGTTCGCGGCGGCGACGTTTCTTTCGCTGATCTTCCAGATCGCCAAGTTTTCCCTACTGGCGTCCGAAGATGTGGCGCTCATCCTGCTCACCTCCTTCTCGGTCGGCATCGCTGTCGGCGCCGTTCTCTACAGCATCATCGTCAAGGGGCGCGTGACGCTGAAGACTGCGCCCTGGGGCGCCGCGGGCATGGCGGTCGGTTCTCTCTTCTTCCTTGCCGCCGTGCGGAATTACGGCGCCGGCCTGGAAGGGCGAGAGGGCCTGCTCACCGTTGGGGAGTTCCTGGGTCGAGTCGACGCGTGGCCGGTGCTCGGCGCACTGGTCTTCATGGCGATGTTCGCCGGTCTCTATGTGACGCCGCTCAATGTCGAATACCAGGTAAAGGCTCCGGAGGGGCGGAAGGGGCAATTCGTCGCCTGCTCCAACGTGATCGACAGTCTTTGCATGGTCACTTCCGCGGGTCTCGCCGCCGTTCTGATCGGCGTCGTCGGAGTCCCGCGTGAGTTCGTGTTCGCGCTGGCCGGACTGACTGGTTTCGCCGCCGCCTATATCGTCTGGCGCCGGGCGCAGCGGGAGGATTGAGACCTGGCGCCGGAAGCCGAACACTCGAATCCGGCGGAGCTGCGCTTTCGCATCGTCTTCGGACCGGGGGCCATGCTGGGGCCCGGCAAAGCGGACCTATTGGAACTGATCGCCGAAACCGGCTCGATCTCCGCCGCCGGGCGGCGCATGGGCATGAGCTACAAGCGCGCCTGGCTGCTGGTTGAGACGATGAACGCGATATTCTGCGCGCCGCTGGTCGAGAGCACGCGCGGCGGTCCGAAAGGCGGCGGCGCGGTGCTCACGCCGGAGGGGGAGCGCGTGCTCGCGGCCTATCGGCGTATCGCGGCGCGGTTCGCCGACGCGGCCGCGCCAGAGATTCGGACGCTCGCCGCGATGCTGAAGGATATTCCCGAAGGGAAATAGCGCTTGCCGGATAAAGGCGGTGCAGTGATATGTCTTGCCGTACATATCGACGTAAGGACGCCCATGATTTTCGCAGCCCGCCGCCGGACGCTCGCCGCCGCGTCTATCGCCATCGTATTCGCGATGGGCGCGCCGGGTGAGGCGACAGCCGAGCCGCCGGTGGTCGCGGTCGCCGCGAATTACACGATCGCGGCGGAGCGCATCGCGGCCGCCTTCACTGAGAAAACCGGGGAAGAGGTGAAGCTGACCACGGGTTCGACCGGCAAACTTTACGCGCAGATCCGCGCCGGCGCACCCTTCGCCGTCATGCTTTCGGCTGACGCCGCGACTCCGGAGCGGCTGGAGGCGGAGGGCCTGGCCGCGAAGGGCTCCCGTTTCACCTATGCGTTCGGTCAGCTTGTGCTCTGGAGTGCGGATGAGGGGCGCTTTGGCGACGGGCTTGCGGCGGCGTTGAACGACCCGTCGGTCAGGCATGTCGCCATCGCCAATCCTGACCTGGCGCCCTATGGCGCGGCGGCGCGGGAGGCGTTGACCGCGCTGGGGCTCTGGGAGGGCGTGCGGCCGAAGATCGTGATGGGAGAGAATATCGGCCAGACCTTCGCCTTGGTAGAAAGCGGCGCGGCCGCGGTCGGTTTCGTGGCGCTTTCGGCCGTTCGCCCACCGGGCGCCCCGCCGCAAGGTTCGCTGATTCGGGTCCCGAAGGGGGCCTACGCGCCGATCCGGCAGGACGCGGTTCTGCTCCTTCCCGGCGCCGAGGACGAGACGGCGAAGGCCTTTCTCGCCTTTCTCGGCGGCGAGACTGCGCGCGCCATCACCGCCGCCTTCGGCTACGGCGTGGAATAGCCGATGAGCGCGCCGGATCTGGGTCCGCTCTTCCTGACGCTGCGGCTGGCGGCCGTCGTCACCGTCGTGCTGCTGGCGCTCGGTGCGCCCTTCGCCTGGTGGCTGGCGCACACGAGATCGCGCCTGAAGCCGGCGCTGGAGGCGGTGACCGCTTTGCCTCTGGTTCTGCCGCCGACCGTGATGGGCTTCTATTTCCTCCTGCTCCTGAGCCCGAATTCGGCGTTCGGCGGATTCTGGTTGAATGCGACGGGCGATACGCTGGTCTTTTCCTTCACCGGTGTCGTCATCGCTTCGGTCGTCTATTCGGCCCCTTTCATGATTCAGCCGCTGCAGGGCGCGTTCGAGGCGATCGGCCGCGCGCCGCTGGAGGCGGCGGCGACTCTTGGCGCCAGCCCGCGCGACGCGTTCTTCACCGTCGCGGCGCCGATGGCGGCGCGCGGATTCCTGACCGCTTCGGTGCTGACATTCGCGCACACGATCGGCGAATTCGGCGTCGTCCTGATGGTCGGCGGGTCGATTCCCGGCCAGACCAAGGTGATCTCCATCCAGATCTACGAGCGCGTGGAGGTCATCGACTACGCGGCGGCGCATGCGCTCTCCGCCGGGTTGCTGGTTTTCTCCTTTCTCGTCCTGCTTCTCGTCTACAGCGTGAACCGCCGCTACCCGATGCGGGTGCTCTGAGATGGCGCTCTCGCTCGACATTCGCGTCTCTCATCCGGGGTTCGCGCTCGAATTCCGGGCGGAGATCGCGGGCGCCGGGGTCACCGCGCTTTTCGGTCCTTCGGGCTGCGGCAAGACTACGGTGTTGCGGGTCATCGCCGGGCTGGAGAAGGGGGCGACGGGCCGCGTGATCTTCGAAAGGGAGCCTTGGCAGACGGGCCGGCGGATGCTTCCCAGCCACCGGCGCGGCGTCGGTTACGTCTTTCAGGACGCGCGGCTTTTTCCGAATCTGACGGTCAGGGGCAATCTCGACTATGCCGCGCGGCGCGCGCGGCGGGCTGGGCGCCGGCCCGACTTCGACGACGTGGTCGGCGCGCTGGATCTCGGCCCGCTTCTCGGGCGGCCGACGCCCGGGCTTTCGGGTGGAGAGCGTCAGCGCGTGGCGATCGGCCGGGCGCTGCTGACGGCGCCGCGACTTCTGCTGCTGGACGAGCCGCTTTCAGCGCTGGATGAAAGCCGGAAAGAGGAGGTGATGCCTTATCTCGAGGCGCTGAGGGGGGCGGCGAAGACGCCGATCGTCTTCGTCAGCCATTCACTTGCTGAGGTGGCGCGGCTCGCTTCCGATATCGTGGTGATGAAGGATGGCGGCGTGATCCGCGCCGGCCCGCTTGACGACATGCTCGCCGATCCCGGCTTCGCGCCTGTGATCGGCCCGTCTCTCGCCGGAGCCGTGCTCGCAGGAACGGTGGCGGCGCATCACGATGACGGGCTGACGGAACTTGCGCTCGGCGGGGCGCGGGTCTTTCTGCCGGGCGTCGCGGCGTCGGTCGGCGCGACGATCCGTTTCCGGGTCCGGGCGGATGACGTGATCCTTGCGGTGGGGCCGGTCTCGCGGCTGTCCGCGCTGAATGTTCTCCCGGCCGTGGTGGAGGATGTGCATTTCGGCGCAGGCCCCGGCGCCATGGTCGCGCTTCGCGTCGGCGATCAGCGAATGCTGGCGCGTGTCACGCAGCGCTCGCTTGGCGCGCTCGGCCTCGCGCCCGGCGCATCCTGTTCGGCGGTGGTGAAATCCGTCGCGGTGACGCGCGCGGAGATCGGCCCGGGGTGACCCCGCCTCAGCGTCCGCGAAACAATCCGAAAGCCCGCTTGCGGGGCGCAGCCGCGGCGCGCGCCGGCCGATAGGCGGGCGCGGTGAAGTTGTAGCGTTCTGCCGCCTTGTCGAACGCGGCGAGGAGCTGCGCGCCATAGACCCGTTCGATCAGCGCCCGGATCCGCTCCATCTGCTCTGCGTCGAGCGGCTCGGACAGCGTCCACGGCAGATGGATCGCCGCTTCGGCGATCTCGGCGAGGGCGGCCGTCTTCATCGTCAGGTCGATATGAAAGATGTTGCCCCGGTTCGCGGTGGAAGCCCTGCGGCGCGCCTCCGGGAACTGGTCGAAAAGATATTTCGGGCCGATGCCGATCGGGCGCGGCTGCAGCCGATAGAGCCGCAGATCGTGGTGGATGATCTTTCGCGATCCGCCGAGGACCTCCGACAGGAAGAGCGTGTCGATCAGCGGCCAGGGATGCTTGTGATTGCCGTCGACGAAGGCCATCTCGTAGCTCGCGCCGTGGTCGATGATGTCGAGCGCGGTGAATCCGAAACGCCGCTCCACCGTGATCGGGCCGCCCGGATAGATCTCGTCGATCAGGTAGCCGGCCGGTTTGCTCAGATCACCGAAGAACTTGTGGGAAAGATCGTAGGTGGTGAAATTCTCGCCCCCGTTTTCGGCCAGCATTCGGCAGATCAGGCCGCCGGAAATGCCGGAAGCGGCGCCGATCTCGACGAAGGCTTTCGGTCGGTCGGCGGCGATGACCTCCTGTATGAACATCGCCTCCTGGACGGAGACCGACCCCCAGCCCTTGCGCCAATGGGTTTCGAAGATGGTTTTGACTGTTTCGACGTCCACGGCGGCTCCTCATCTCGGCGCGCGGGGTCGGCGCTCGTGACGTTAACTGCCCGCAGAGGCCGGTGATGACAAGAGCAGGCGTGACTCGCGCGCGTTTTGCACCCCGATCAGCGCTTCGAGATATTCATGCGTCGCGTCGTCGGCCCAGGGCGCGCGCCCTTCGAACGCCGCGACGATCTGGCCGAAACGATCGACGATCACCGTTGTCGGCGTGCCGCGCATCCCGACCCGACGGGCGAGTGCGTGATCGATATCGATCAGCGGCGGCAGAAGGTCGAAGCCTCGTCCCTCCAGAAAGTCCAGCACCAGCTTTTCCGCGGGCGCTTCATCGACCGAGACGGTCAGCACCGAAAGCCCGCGGCCACGGTAGCGTTCCGCGAGCGCCTGCAACTCCGGCATCTCCTTGACGCAAATGGAGCACCAGGTCGCCCAGAACGTCACCACGGCGACCTCGCCGCGCCACGCGGCGAGCGACGTGACGCCGCCGCCGGCGATGCGGATCTCGGTTTCCGGCGCGGGGGCCTCGCGGGTGATGCGGACGACCTTTTCGTCGAAGCGCCCGCCCTCCGGCGGTCCGAAATGGCCAAGCAGGGTCTGACCGGCGACGAGGAATACACCGAGCCCGATCGTGATCAGGAAAATGCGCATCATGGTTCCATCTCTTGTCTCGGGCGTCATTATATGGCCCCTTGCGCCGCGATGGCGATGCGGCGCGGACGGGGTCACGGCATGGTGAGAAAAGAGGAGGGCGCCGCCGCGCTTCGTCCTGGTTTCTGGCGCGACCGCCCGCTCGACGATCTCAGCCGCGAGGAATGGGAGGCGCTCTGCGACGGTTGCGGGCGCTGCTGTCTACTCAAGCTCGAGGATGAGGACACTGGCGAGATCGCCTATACCGACGTCGCCTGCCGGCTTTTCGACGATGGGACCTGCCGCTGCGGCAATTATGCGCTGCGGTTCCAACTGGTGAAGGGCTGCGTGCGGCTCTCGCCCGAAACCATCGCGAGCGACAAGGACTGGATGCCGAAAACCTGCGCCTATCGGGTGCTGGCGGAGGGCGGCGATCTTCCCGAATGGCATTACCTTGTCTCCGGCAGTCGCGAGACGGTGCGGGAAGCCGGAATCTCCGTCCACGGCCGCACCGTTCCCGAATGGGAGGTGGACGAGGACGACTACGAAGACCGGATAATCGAGGGCATGATCTGATGTGGTTCACTTCCGACAACGCGGCAGGCGCCGCGCCTGGCGTGATAGAGGCGATGGCGCGGGCCGATGAGGGGCCGGCGATGGCGTATGGCGCCGACGCCGTGACCGAACGGGCGCGCGGACTGGTGCGCGAGGTTCTCGGCGCGCCCGACGCGGCGGTTCATTTCGTCGCCACCGGGACGGCGGCGAATGCGCTCGCCCTGGCCACGCTGACGCCGCCCTGGGGGGCGATCTGGTGCCACGACCACGCCCATGTCGAGGAGGATGAATGCGGCGCGCCCGAGTTCTTCACCGGGGGTGCGAAGCTCGTGAAGCTGGCCGGCGGCGACGGACGGATCGCGCCCGCCGCGCTCGACGCCGCCATCGGCGCGACCGGCGGCGCGGTTCATCACGTTCAGAAGGGCGCGCTCTCGCTCACCCAGGCGACGGAGGCCGGGACCGTCTATTCGGCGGCGGATCTCCGCGCGCTGGCCGGCGCCGCGAAGGCCGCCGGCGCTTCAGTCCATCTCGACGGCACCCGTTTCGCCAACGCGTTGGCGGCGACCGGCGCAAGCCCGGCCGAGATGAGCCACGAGGCCGGCGTGGATATCCTCTGTCTCGGCTTCACCAAGAACGGCGCCCTGGCGGCGGAGGCGGTTGTGATCTTCGACGACCGGCTCGCCTGGGAGTTCGAACTCAGGCGCAAACGCGCCGGGCATCTATTTTCGAAGATGCGCTTCGTCGCGGCGCAGGTCGCGGCGCTGCTGGAGGAAGACCGCTGGCTTCGTCTGGCCGAGCACGCCAACCGCATGGCGGCCGATCTGGCCGCCGGGCTCTCCGCCCTGCCGGGGGTTCGCATTCTTCATCCGGTCGAAGCGAACCTTGTCTTCGCGGAACTGCCCCGCGCGGCGCATGAAGCGGCGCGGGCGAAGGGCGCCGCTTATCACAATTGGGCGGGCGACGCGGGGCCCGACCATGTCACGGTCCGGCTGGTCTGCTCCCACGCGACGGGCGCGGACGAGGTGGATGCGTTGCTCGCCGCGTGTCGCGCAGGGTAGGGGGTTCTCGATCAGACCGGCGAGGATGTGGACGCCGTTGGCGTCCGCGCCATCGCCCCCTCAGTCCCCGGAGGAGAGAGACGCCGGGTCGAGCCGATAGGAGGCGCCGCAGAACTGGCAGTCGGCGGCGATAAGGCCATCCGCTTCGATCATCTCGGCGATGTCCTCCGCCGGGTATTGCGCCAACGCGGCCTCAACCCGCGCGGCCGAGCAGGTGCAGCCGAAGCGCACCGGCTGCGCCGGCCAGACCCGCGGGCGCTCTTCGTGAAAGAGCCGGACGAGAAGTTGATCCGCCGCCACCAGCGGGCCGACCAGTTCATGCGTCTCCACCGTGGCGAGCAGCATTGCGACCCGCTTCCAGTCATCTTCGCGCCCCTCCAGCCCGACGACGTCTTCGGCGCTCATCAGCCCGTCCTCGCCCGATGGCGCGTCGGGAGCGGCGCCGCCCGCGCCTGGCAATTGTTGGATCATCACGCCGCCGCCGCGCCACGCGGGCGCGGCGCCGGGCGTTTCCGACAGCGCGGTCTCGATGCTGAAGCGCGTCGCGAGTTGCTCGGATTGTGCGAAATAGACCTCCAGCGCCGCCGATAGCGCGTCGCCGGTCAGCGGCGTGACGCCCTGATAGGGCGCCATGTCCGGCCCCTGGTCAATCGTCACGCCGACGACGCCGGCGCCGAGCTGTGGAAAGGGCGCGGCGGTTGCGTCGATCGCATCGCCGTCGAAACTGGCGTAGGCGCGGATTCGCGCCGGCTCGCCTTCGCGCGCCGGGGCGAAATAGTCGGTCGCGATCAGCCGGATCGCCCCCTCGCCCCGAACCTGGAGCGAAAGCCGCCAGCGAAGTTTCATCGCCTGACCGATAAGCGCGCTCAGGAGCACCGCCTCCGAAACCAGCGCCGCGACGGGCGCCGGATAGGCGTGCGTGCCGAGAATCGCGTCCAACGTCCGGTCCAGACGCGCGACGCGGCCGCGCATGCCCGCTCTTTCCAGATGGAACGGCAGAATGCTGTCATCGCCGGGAAAATGGGGGGCTTCGGGCGTCTGATCGTTCATGGCGGGTCCGGTGTCGTGCACTCCGCGTTCTGATAGGGCGGATTGCGAAACGGCGCAAACCGGCGTCGGCGGGATTGCGGCCCGGGCGCGGAGCCGCGATGGTGCGGGCGGACGCATGCTCTTGATCAGGAAGGAAAGGAGCGCCCGATGGTTCGCATCCCCGCACTCTCCGCCGCACTCTGCCTTAGCCTCGCCCCTTTCGCCGCCGCGGACGAGATCGAAGACAGCATCGCCGCCGCGCTTGAAGCCTATCGCGCCGGCGACCTCGCCACCGCCAAGGACGAGATCGACTTCGCCGCGGTTCTGCTGGGTCAGAAGAAGGCGGAGGGGCTGGGCGCGTATCTGCCGGCGCCCTTGTCCGGCTGGACGCGCGAGGATGACGATTCAGACGCCGCCGCGGCCGCGATGTTCGGCGGCGGCCTGACGGCGGGGGCCGAGTACGTCCAGGGCGCGGAGCGGATCGAGATCCGGCTCATCGCCGACAGCCCGATGATCGCCGGAATGGCGGGGATGCTCGGAAACGCCGCGATGATGGCGGCGCAGGGTGAAGTGCGCCGCGTCGGCAAGCAGCGCTATCTCATCGCCCGTGACGGCCAGATCATGGCGCTGGTCGGCGGCAAGGTGCTGGTCCAGCTTTCGGGCGAAGGCGCGCTGGAGGACAAGATCGCCTATTTCGAGGCGATCGACTTCGCCGGGCTGGAGGCGTTTTGAGTCGGGCGCCGGCGCGGCGGTCCTGATGCGCCGGTTCGGCGGCCCGCGGCGCGAGGGTGTTCGCTATCGTATGCGGCCAGGCGCTTATGGCGTCATACTCGCCGGCCGCCGCGCGCTGCTCGCGCTGACCGAAAGCAAGGGCGAGGAAATCGCGCTGCCCGGCGGCGGGATCGAGGCGGGCGAAAGCCCGCTGCGCGCGCTCCACCGTGAGGCGATGGAGGAGACCGGTTGGCGTGTCAGCCCGATCCGCCGGATCGGCGTATACAGACGTTTCACATGGCTGCCGCAATACGGTTATCAAGCTGAAAAGGTGTGCCACATCTATCTCTGCGCCGCCGGCCGGCAAGTCGCGGCGCCGAGCGAGCCAGACCATCAGCCGATCTGGGTTGACGTCGCGCTCGCGGCCGAAGTCCTCAGCGGCGCGGGGGACCGTGCGCTTTTTCTGGCGGCTCTGCGGCGCGCCGGGATCAGCACATAGACCGTCCCCGCGCGACTTGACGGGTCGGGGCGATTCAGGGATAAGGCGCGCTCCGCCGGGGCGAATGAACCGCCGCCGGCGGCTAATGTTATGACGCCCCGACCGGGGCGCGCTGTCCGAGGCGGGCTGGAACGGCTCGAAAGCGCGGGAAACCGCCGCCGCAGGACGCGGATGCGAGAAAAGGAACGCGCGCGATGTTCGCGGTGATAAAGACGGGCGGCAAGCAGTATAAGGTCGCCGCCAACGACGTTTTGACGGTCGAGAGGCTGGCGGCGGAAGCTGGCGACACGGTCAGCTTCGACGAGGTTCTGATGCTTGGCGGCGAGGACGGCGTGACCGTCGGCGCGCCGCGCGTCGCCGGCGCCGCGGTGAGCGCCGAAGTGCTGGAGCAGACCCGCGGGCCGAAGCTGATCGCCTTCAAGCGCCGCCGGCGGAAGTCGAGCTCCAAGAGCCGGGTCGGGCATCGTCAGAATCTGACCGTCGTTCGCATCACCGCGATCAGCGCCGAGTAAGGAGAGAACGAGATGGCTCATAAAAAAGCAGGCGGTTCCTCCCGCAACGGTCGCGACAGCGCCGGTCGCCGTCTTGGCGTGAAGAAATACGGCGGCGAGGCCGTCATTCCCGGCAACATCATCCTGCGCCAGCGCGGCACCAAATGGTGGCCGGGCGCGAATGTCGGCATGGGCAAGGATCATACGATCTTCGCCACGGTCGAGGGTGCGGTGAAGTTTCACAAGGGCATGAAGGGGCGAACCTTCGTCTCCATCATCCCGAGCGCGGACCCGGCGGCGGAGGCCGCCGAGTAACGCTGGCTGCGAACAGAAATTTTCGCGAAAGGGCCGGCGCCGCGTCGGCCCTTTTGTCGTTTTCGGGGGTCATTGAATGCGCCTGCCCGACAAGATCGAGACCGAGCGGCTGACGCTCCGTCCACCGCGCCCGGCCGATTCCGGGCCGATGACGCTTTATGCTGGCGACCGGCGCGTCGCAGAGATGCTGGAACATGTCCCGCACCCCTATCCGCCCGGCGCCGCCGAGGCCTTCATCGAGCGTGCGGCGGCGATGCGGGCGGCGGAGCATGTCTGGGTGATGGACGCCGGTCGCATCGACGGCCCTGAGTTCATCGGCGTGATCAGTCTGAAGCCCGGCGCCGATAATGCGGTCCGCCGGCGGCTCGGCTACTGGGTCGGGCCGCCGTTCTGGAACACCGGCTACGCGTCGGAGGCGGCGGCGGCCGTCGTCCGCGCGGCGCGGGCGGCGGGCGCAGAGCACCTCGATGCGCGGGTCGTGAGTGGGAACGAGGCATCGGCGCATGTCTTGATCAACGCGGGATTCGTCGAGACGGGAGAAGAGGAGTTCTTTTCCGTGGGCCGAGGCGCGATGACGCCGCATCGGCTCTTTTCTCTCGATCTCACCGAAAAGGCGCGGCCATGAAGTTCCTCGACCTCGCCAAGGTCTATGTCCGCGCCGGAGCGGGCGGAAACGGCTGCGTCAGTTTCCGGCGCGAGGCGCTGGTGGAGTATGGCGGCCCCGATGGCGGCGATGGCGGACGCGGCGGCGATGTGATTGTCGAAGTGGTCGAGGGGCTGAACACGCTGATCGACTATCGCTACCAGCAGCATTTCCGCGCCGGGAACGGCCGGCCCGGCTCCGGCCGCCAGCGCACCGGCAAGGATGGAGCCGACGTGGTGCTGAAGGTTCCCGTCGGCGCAGAGGTGCTGGAGGAGGACGGAGAAACCCTGATCGCGGATCTCGACCAGGTCGGCCAGCGTGTGGTTCTGGCGCGGGGCGGCAATGGCGGTTTCGGCAATCTGCACTTCAAGACCTCCACCAACCAGGCCCCGCGCCGGGCCAATCCGGGCCAGCCGTCGGTCGAGCGGACGATCTGGCTGCGCCTGAAGCTGATCGCCGACGCCGGGCTGATCGGCGCGCCGAACGCGGGGAAATCCACGTTTCTCGCGGCGAGTTCGAACGCCCGGCCGAAGATCGCGGACTATCCTTTCACCACGCTCTACCCGCAGCTCGGCGTCGTCGGCGTCGATGGGCGGGAATTCGTGCTGGCGGACATTCCGGGCCTGATCGAAGGCGCGCATGAGGGCCGTGGAGTCGGCGACCGGTTCCTCGGCCATGTCGAACGGTGCGCCGTGCTTCTCCATCTGATCGACGCGACCGCGCCGGACGTGGCGGCGGATTACGCGATGGTGCTCGGTGAGCTTGACGCCTACGGCGCGGGCCTGGCCGACAAGCCGCGCGTCACCGCGCTGAACAAGATCGACGCGCTTTCGGCGGAGGAGGTGGCCAAGAAGCGAGAAGCGTTGGAGGCCGCGGGCGCGCGCGACGTGCGCCTTCTTTCCGGTGTCTCCGGCGAGGGCGTCGAAGGCGCGCTCCGCGCGCTCCGTATCGAGATCGAACGCGCCCGCGCCGACGAAGGCGCGGTCGAGGATGGGGACAGGCGATGGACGCCATGAGCGCCGGCTCGCGGCTCGCGCGTGCGCGCCGGGTGGTGGTGAAGATCGGCTCGGCGCTGCTGGTCGACGCCGCGAGCGGCGCAGTGCGCGCCGACTGGCTCGCCGGTCTTGCGGCGGATGCGGCGGCGCTGCGGGAAAGCGGGACGGAGGTGCTGATCGTCTCCTCCGGTTCGATCGCGCTCGGTCGCCGGGCGCTTCGCCTCCGGGCGGGGCCGCTGGCGCTTGAGGAGGCGCAGGCGGCGGCGGCGGTCGGGCAGATCAGGCTCGCCCGCGCCTACGAGGAAGCGCTGGGTCCACACGGTCTCAAGGCGGGGCAGGTGCTGGTGACGCTCGACGACAGCCGCGACCGGCGCCGCTACCTCAACTGCCGCGCCACGCTGAAGACGCTCCTGGATTTCGGCGTTATCCCGATCGTGAACGAGAACGACACCGTGGCGACGGACGAGATCCGCTATGGCGACAACGACCGGCTGGCGGCGCAGGTCGCCTCGATGGTCGGGGCGGATGCGCTGGTGTTGCTTTCCGATGTTGACGGGCTTTACGATTCCGATCCGCGCACCGACCCCGAGGCGAGCCTGATCCCGCTGGTGACGGAGCTGACGCCGGAAGTCGAGGCGATGGCGGGCGGCGTCGGATCGGCCGGCGCGAGCGGTGGCATGCGCACCAAACTGATCGCGGCGAAAACGGCGATGAAGGCCGGCTGCGCCATGGCGATCACTCTTGGCGACCGGGACCGGCCGCTGAACGCGCTGAATGCCGGTGCGAAGGCCACTTGGTTCGCGCCGGCGGCGACCCCGCAAGCCGCGCGCAAGCAGTGGATCGCGGCGATGCGGCCCGAAGGGCGGCTGCTGATCGATGCGGGCGCCGCGGCGGCGCTCCGGCGCGGGAAGTCGCTGCTGCCGGCGGGGGTGCGCGGGGTCGAAGGCGCGTTCAGCCGCGGCGACCCGGTTCAGATCGCGACCGAGGCCGGCGCGGCGGTCGGTGTCGCGCTCACGTCTTATTCGGCGGCCGAAGCGCGGGCCATCGCCGGGCGGAGGTCGAAGGAGATCGTCACGGCGCTCGGCCATCCCGGGCGTTCGACGATGGCGCATCGCGACGACATGGTGATCTGGGACTGAAGGAGAGCGACCCGATGGACGGCGATGTGCGTGATGCGACGACGATGATGGCGGAAATCGGCGCACGGGCGAAGGCGGCAGCGAACGAGCTGGCCTTCGCGCCCGCCGAGGCCAGGCGGGCGGCGCTGCTGGCGGCGGCGGATGCCATCGACAGTCGCGTCGGCGCCATCGAAGCCGCCAACGCCCAAGACATGGAGTTTGGCGAGGCGAAAGCGCTTTCCCCCGCGATGCTCGACCGGCTTCTTCTTACGCCCGAGCGGATCGCGGCGATGGCCGAAGGGCTTCGCGCCGTCGCGGCGCAACCCGACCCGGTGGGCGAAGTGATGGCGGAATGGGACCGGCCGAACGGGCTTCATATTCGCCGGGTTCGCACCCCGCTCGGCGTCGTCGGCGTGATCTATGAAAGCCGGCCGAACGTCACCGCCGACGCCGGCGGGCTGTGTCTCAAATCCGGCAACGCCGCGATCCTGCGCGGCGGTTCGGAGAGCTTCAACTCGACCATCGCGATTCACGCCTGCCTTGTTGACGGGCTCCGCGCCGCCGGCCTGCCCGAGGCGGCGGTGCAGATCGCGCCGACGCGAAGCCGCGCGTTCGTCGGCGCGATGCTGAGCGCGCCGGAATGGATCGACGTGATCGTGCCGCGCGGGGGCAAGGGTCTCGTCGGGCTGGTGCAGCGTGAGGCGCGTGTGCCGGTCTTCGCGCATCTCGAGGGGATCTGTCACGTCTATGTCGACGCCGGAGCGGACGCCGCGAAGGCGCGGGCCGTCGTTCTCAACGCCAAGACCCGCCGCACCGGGATCTGCGGCGCCGCCGAGTGCTTGCTGATCGACCGCGCGATCCTTGCGGATCTCGGCGCGACGCTGGTCGCCGATCTCGTCGCCGCCGGCGTGGAGGTGCGGGGCGATGCGGAACTCGCCGCGCTGCCCGGCGTCGTTCCCGCCGCCGCCGATGATTTCGGCCACGAGTTCCTCGACATGATCATCGCCGCGCGGGTGGTGGACGGGGTGGACGGCGCGATCGCGCATATCCGGCGCTACGGCTCGCAGCATACGGACTGCATCGTCACGGCGGATGACGCGGCGGCCACGCGGTTCTTCACCCGGCTCGACAGCGCGATCCTGATCCGGAACGCCTCGACCCAGTTTGCGGATGGGGGAGAGTTCGGCATGGGCGCGGAGATCGGCATCGCCACCGGAAAGATGCATGCCCGCGGCCCGGTCGGCGCGATGCAGCTCACGAGTTTCAAATACCTGGTGGACGGGGACGGAACGATCCGCGCGTGATCTCGTTTTCAGATCATGACCACATCACGGCGAGAACAAGAAAAACCCGGCGTGAAGCCGGGCTCTCTTCAGGACAGAAACGATGGGATGCGCGTCAGGCGCGTCCCCAGGACCGCACCGGCCCGCTGTCGATATGGGTGAAGGTGCGATAGCCGCCGACGCCGCCGGCGTCGATCCTGTGCGCGGCGCGCCGGATCTGGACGGCGGACCGGCTCTTCATCTGGATGTCGATCGCCATGCCCTTGGTGTGGTAGCTGTCGCGCGCGACGCCGCGGCTGCGCTTGCGAAGAAGCGCATTGGTCACAGGGCTCCTATAGCCGGAGACGACGCTCAACGGCTCGTTCGTATCGAGAAGGCGATAGGTCGCCGCAAGGATGTCGAGCGCCCTGAGATCGTAATCGATCACAAGGTTTTCCCGCCAGTCGCGGAGGATGAAGTCGATCTCCGCCTTGGCTTCGGGGATGTATTCGCCCTCGACCCAGTAGACGCAATTGAGCTTGTCACTGGTGCGCGGATTGCTCAGGTGCACCCTGCGGATATCGCCGGCGCCTTTCAGGACAGCCGGAGCGGCGAAGGCTTTCGGGGCTGAGATGAACGCCGCTGCTCCGACGAACAACCCAAAAGTGCTGCGGCGCGAGAGGGTCGCGCTCTTCTCTGTGATATCTGTCACTCTGTCCTCGGTCCGTTCTGAACGATTCAGCTTAAGACGCCGAATTCATTACTCTCTGGAAGTGAATGTCTCCTGAACGCGGACACCGGGCAAGTTGCAGTTTCGCTGCACGAGGCAGGCGCGATTTCGCCTTGGTGTGGGCGCAGGCAGGGTCTCAAAGCCATTTCGGTGCGGCTTTTTTCACACTTTGTGTTCGAAACTTTCAACGCCGCACGGGATAGGCATGGTTAGAACCGAACGGAGCGCTAATTTGCAGACAGGGATTCGCAATTGTAGTGTTGGAGCAACAGTGTCCAGAAATAGCCACAATATGCGCGTTATTGTCGCAGCCGCGATTTTCTTTGGCATTTCGCCATTTTCCGCCGCCGCGGTGGGCCAGTCGGAAACGACCGCGTCGGCGGTGGGGCCGCACGGCGCCGCGCTGAAGCTGGCGCTGGCGGGCTCCGGGGGCGCCGAGGGCGCGGCGCAGGACCATTATCAGGATACCGCGTATCGCGGCCTCTGGATCGGTCCGGCGGGCGATGATCAGCGCGCGCGCGCGCTGCTCGCGGCGCTGGAGAGCGCGGGTGCGCACGGGCTTCCGGACGGAAAATATCATACCGGCGCGCTTCGCGCGGCCGTGGACGCGGCCGCCGGCGGCGACTCGGCGCTTGTCGCGGTCGCCGAACTGGCGCTGACCCGCGCCTTCCTCACCTATGCCGACGATCTTTCCTATGGCGTGCTGGAGCCGGGCGCGGTCGATCGCGACATTCACGTGACCCCGCCGGTGCTGGACGAGGCGCTGCTGCTCGACCGCGTAGCGGCTGCGGGCGCGCTGGAGCCGGTTCTGCGGACGCTGGCGCCCGCACATCCGGATTACGCGCGCTTGGTCGATCTGCTCGCCCGGCTGCGCGCGCTGACGCCCGATGCGTGGGGTGCGCCCACGCCGGGCGGCGCCTCGATCCGGCCGGGCGAGTCCGGGCCGCGCGTCGCTGCGGCGCGCGCTCGCCTCGTCGCACTCGGCGATCATGTCGAAGATCCCGAGGCCGCCGCGCTTCACGATCCCGCTATCTATGATCAGGCTCTGGTCTCCAGCGTTCGCGCTTTTCAGCGCCGTCACGGGCTGAATGACGACGGCGTCATCGGCGCCCGCACGCTGGAGGCGATGAACGCCGGCATCGACGAGCGGATCGGCCAGGTCGAGGTCAATCTGGAGCGGCTCCGCTGGGTCAACAGGCCGCTCGGAAAGCGCCATATCGAGGTGAACCAGGCCGACTTCACCGTGCGGCTGATCGATGATGGCGCGACGCTGTTCGCCGAGCGCGTGGTCGTCGGCTCGCGTCGCCACCGCACGCCGGAATTCTCAGACGAGATGACGCATCTCGTTTTCAATCCGGTCTGGCACGTGCCGCGGAGCATTGCGTCCAAGGAGATTCTGCCCGCGCTGCAGGAAGATCCGGAATATCTCTCGAAGAAGAACATGCGGCTCGTATCGCGCGACGGCTATCAGACGCCCGATCCGGCTTTCACGGACTGGACGCTCTATTCAGCCGCCGATTTCCCGTTCGCGGTGAAGCAGAACCCGGGCGGCGGCAACGCGCTTGGCCGGGTCAAGTTCATGTTTCCCAATCGTTGGTCGATCTACCTTCACGATACGCCGTCGAAACGGCTGTTCGCGAAGGACGCCCGCGCCTTCAGCCATGGCTGCATCCGGGTGCAGGACCCGATGCGGCTGGCGATGGCGCTGCTCGAACTGCAGGAGCCGAATCCGGACGCGCTGATCGACCGGGTTCTGGCGAGCGGGCGCGAGACGACGGTCCGGCTGGACACGCCCGTGCCGGTTCATCTCGGCTATCGGACCGCCTGGGTCGATGACGAAGGACGGGCGCAGTTCCGCGGCGATATCTATGGCCGCGACGCGCGGGTTCTCGCCGCGCTTCGCGCCGCGGGCGTCGCTCAGTGAGGCGTTCACTCTGACGGTGCGCGTCGTCGCCGACCTTTCGACCTTTTCGCGGCGGGGGGTAGGTTGTAAAGAGCGGAGCGAGGCAGCCTGGGGAACGTGCAATGACCGACGAGACCGCCCGGAAGGTCATCGATATTATCGCCGAGCAGGCGCTCCTCCCGAGCGACGAGATTCGTCTCGACGCCACGCCCGAGGAGCTCGGGCTCGACAGCCTCGCCTTGGTCGAGATCGTCTTCGCCATCGAGGAAGGGTTTGACATCTCCGTGCCCTTCAATGCGAATGAGCCGGACGCGTCGGATTTCGACATCTCTTCGGTCGCGAAGATCGTCGCGGCCGTGAAACAACTGGTCGCGGCGAAAGGCTGAATCACATGTCCCGTCGGGTCGCCGTCACTGGTGTCGGCGTCGTTTCCGCGCTCGGGCTAGACAGGCCGGCGCATCTCGAAGCCCTCCGTGAGGGCCGGAACGGCGTGTCTGCGCTGGAAATCACTGATGTCGAGCGGCTTTCGGTGCGTATCGGCGCCCAGGCCAAGGCGTTCGACGGCGCCGTGCGCTTCGACCGGCAGGAGCTCAGCCTGTTCGACCGGACGACGCAGATGGCGCTGACCGCGGCGGCTGAGGCGGTCGCGGATTCCAGGCTGGAGCTGAGCGACGAGGAGGCGCTCAGGGCGGGCGTCGTCATGGGCACCGCGCTCAACGGCATGGAGACGGTGGACGCCAATTACCGCGCGGTGTTTCAGGACGGAAAGAACCGGATCCATCCGTTCGTCGTGCCCAGGCTGATGACCAACGCCGGGACGAGCCAGATCTCCATGTCCTACGGCCTTCGCGGGCCAAGCTGGACGGTCTCGACCGCCTGCTCCTCCTCGAACCACGCGATCGGGCAGGCGTTCCAGATGGTGCGCTCCGGTGTTTCCGACGTGATGCTGACAGGCGGGGCCGAGGCGCCGCTGTTCTTTGGCGTGATCAAGGCGTGGGAAGGCCTGCGGGTGATGTCGCGCGAGGCGTGCAGGCCGTTTTCGAAGAACCGCTCCGGCATGGTTCAGGGAGAGGGCGCCGCGGTGCTGGTGCTGGAGGAGATGGGTCGCGCGAAGGCGCGCGGCGCGCGCATCTGGGGCGAGATCGCCGGTTTCGGCATGTCGGCCGACGCGCTGGATATCGTAACGCCCAGTCTCGACGGCGCGGCGCGGGCGATGCGCGCGGCGCTGAACGATGCCGAAATGACGCCTGAAGAGGTCGACTATATCAACGCTCACGGCACCGCGACCGCAGCGAATGACCGGACAGAATGCGCGGCGATCCGCGAAGTTCTCGGCGCGGCGGCGGGGCGGCTCTCGGTCTCGTCGACCAAATCGATGCATGGCCACTGCATTGGCGCCGCCGGGGCGCTGGAGGCGGCGGCGGTCCTCATGGCGCTGGACGAGGGCGTGATCCCTCCGACGATCAACTACGAAGAGCCGGACCCGGCTTGCGCGCTCGACGTCACGCCATGCACGGCGCGCGAGCGCGTCGTGCGCGCCGCGCTGTCCAATTCATTCGCATTTGGCGGGCTGAACGCGGTGCTCGCCTTCAGAAGCGCGGCCTGACGCTCAGAGCGAATTGAAGCTCTTGGTGAACCCTTCGAGCGAGATCTGAACGTCGGCCTTTTCGCCGTTCACGGCCATGATCGTCATCACCGCCTTGACGCCGCCCTTCATCTGGTCGACGAATTCCTTGGCGACCGGTTCGCTCGCGATGCAAGCGCGCCCATCGCACACCTGAAACGCGGCCCGCCCGATTTCACGGCCGTCGATTTTCACTTCCACACCCGCCGGCAGCAGAACGCCGATCGGCGCGTCGATCTGGAGCACTGCGGCGATCGGTTCGCCATTCGGGCCCTTGGCGCCATCCATCTTGCGGAGCGCGACGCGGAGCACCGCTTTCCCGTCGTCCCGATTGCCGACCTGCGTCATGATGCAGGCGTCCGGTTTCGGGACGCTGCAGCGAATCTCCCAAGCGCCATTGGTCGCTTTCAACGTCGTGTTCGGCTGCTCCTGATCCTGCGCGGTGGCGACGAACGGCGCGAAGCCCAGAACAGCGGTGATAAGAGCGGCGAAGAGTTTGCGAAGCACTTTTGGCGGTTCCTTGTCAGTTTTGCGCCCGAGGCGCGCGAATCGTTCTCGCGAGTGATGGTCGGTGCGCGTGTCGAATTCAATGTGTCGTAACCTCACGGCGGCGTGATCGGTGCTGACAAAGAAAAGGCGCCCTCGCGAGCGCCCTTCCTGCGAGACTGTCCGTCTCTTCTCTCTCCCTGTCGAACCGGCCGTGGCAAGTTCTGGAAGGCGACGCTATGCGGAGTCCTACTTATCGTCAACGGAAAATAATAGATCGGCCCCAGATTCGGGCCCTTGACTCTCATCCTTTCCGACCGTCGCTAGTTCTATCGAAGAGTGATCGCCGAGCCAAAAAAAGACCGCGCCTGAGCGCGGTCAGTTCGACAGGGAGGAGCGCGGGCGGTCCCCTCGGCAACGCTACCGAATTGACCCGCCCGCCTATTCACTCTGACGCCACTGGGTTAATCAATGATGTGCAAAGCAGCACAGGGCGTGATGGGGGCGGGCATATGGTTGAGACTGACCGGATATTCATCGGCGGCGGCGGCTCCTCCAGGAAAGAGGCTCAGGCGATCCTGCTTCGCTACGCCAACCGGCACGGACTGATCTCTGGCGCGACCGGAACCGGCAAGACGGTCACATTGCAGATTCTGGCGGAGAGCTTCTCCGCCGCCGGGGTTCCGGTTTTCCTCTCCGACGTGAAGGGCGATCTTTCGGGCCTCTGCGAAGCGGGCTCGCCGGACGCAAAGCTGCACGATGCGTTCGTGAAGCGGGCTGAATCGATCGGCTTCGACGATTTCGGCTACGACGCCTTTCCCACGGTCTTCTGGGATCTTTTTGGTGAGGCGGGGCATCCGGTCCGCACGACGATCACCGAAATGGGTCCGCTGCTGCTCGCCCGGCTTCTGCAACTCAGCGAAGCGCAGGAGGGCGTGTTGAATATCGTCTTTCGCGTCGCTGACGAGGAGGGTCTGCTCCTGATCGACATGAAGGACCTGCAGTCGATGCTGGTCCATATCGGCGAGCGGGCGAAGGAGCTTTCGCTCCGCTATGGCAATATCGCGACAGCCACGGTCGGCGCGATCCAGCGCCGGCTTCTGGTGCTGGAAGGCGAGGGGGGCGCGGGCCTGTTCGGCGAGCCGGCGCTCGAACTCGTCGACATGATCGGAACCGCGCAGGATGGGCGCGGGCGCATCAACATACTTGCGGCGGACCGGCTGATGCGCGCCCCGCGGCTCTACGCGACGTTCCTCCTCTGGCTGCTTTCCGAGCTTTTCGAGGAACTGCCCGAGGTCGGAGACCCGGACAAGCCGGTTTTCGTATTCTTTTTCGATGAGGCGCATCTGCTTTTCGACGGCGCGCCGAAGGCCCTTGTCGACAAGGTGGAGCAGGTGGCGCGGCTGATCCGATCCAAGGGCGTCGGCGTCTATTTCATCAGCCAGAACCCCGCCGACGTGCCCGACGATATCCTCGGCCAACTCGGCAACCGGGTGCAGCACGCGCTCCGCGCCTACACGCCGCGCGACCGGAAGGCGCTGAAGGCGGCGGCGGAGACATTCCGCCCGAACGACGCCTTCGACACCGAGGATGCGATTACGCAGCTGGGGACGGGCGAGGCGCTTGTCTCGACGCTGATGGAGAAGGGGGCGCCCTCGGTCGTCCAGCGGACGCTGATCCGCCCGCCGTCCTCCCGCCTCGGGCCGGCGACCGTGGAGGGAAAGGCGCGGGCGTTCGACGCGTCGCCGGTCGCCGGCAAGTACGAGGCGGCGGTGGATCGTGAGAGCGCATACGAGCGGCTGAAGGCGGCGGCGGAGGAAGCCGCGCGCGCGGCCGAGGAGGCGGCCGGCTCCGACGAGGGCGACGACCGCTCGTATGGCGGTCGGCGCAGCGGGGGAGGGCGAGCCTATCGCGGGGCCGACGAGGCGCCCCGCTGGCGCGAGGAGCCCGAGTATCGCTCGGCCCGCCGATACAAGCCGGCTGTCGCGCCGAAGCCTGCGCGCCGCCGGTCGTCGCGCTCCGACAGCGTTGGCGAGGCGCTGGTCAAACAGGTCGTGCGCACCGCTTCGAGCCAGATCACCCGGAGCCTCGTGCGGGGCGTTCTCGGGGGGCTTTTCCGCGGGCGGTAGAGACGGCGCGCCGCCTCTACCGATCGTCAGGCGCGCCGTTCGCTTATCAGGCCTTTCACGATCGCCCAGCACATCAGCAGCAGCACGATGGTGAAGGGCAGCCCGGTCGATATCACCATCGACTGGAGCGAGGCGAGGCCGCCGGCTGAAAGCAGAAGGACGATCGCGACCGCCCCTTCGAAGACGCACCAGAAGACCCGCTGCGGCACCGGCGCGTCGACCTTGCCGCCCGCCGTGATCGTGTCGATCACCAGTGAGCCGGAATCCGACGAGGTGACGAAGAAGACGATCACCAGCACGATCCCGATCATCGATGTGATCGAGGCCAGCGGCAGCTGGTCCAGCATCTTGAAGAGCTTCAGCTCCAGCGCCGCGTCCTGGGCGGCGGTGTAGCCATCCTGGACGACCTGCAGGACCGCCACGCCGCCGAAGACGCTCATCCAGAGCACGCAGACCAGCGACGGGATCAGCAGAACACAGATCAGGAACTCGCGCACCGTCCGGCCCCGGCTGACTCGGGCGATGAACATGCCGACGAAGGGCGACCAGGAGATCCACCAGGCCCAGTAGAACGAGGTCCAGCCCTGCGAGAAGTTCACGTCCTCGCGCCCGATCGGATTGGCCAGCGCCGGCAGATACTCGACATAAGCCACGAGGTAATCGACGAACCCAGTCAGGATCGCGACCGTCGGCCCGGCGAGCAGCACGAAGATAAGGAGCAGGAACGCCAGCCCCATATTGATCTCCGAGAGGACCTTGACGCCGCCATCGAGTCCGCGAAGCACCGAGATCAGCGCGACGGCGGTGATGGCGGAGATCAGTATGACTTCGGTCGCCGAGCCGACCGGGATGCCGAACAGCTCGTTCAGCCCGGCGTTCGCCTGCGTCGCGCCGAAGCCGAGCGAAGTGGCGAGGCCGAACAGCGTCGCGAAGACCGCGAGCGTGTCGATGATATGGCCCCACCAGCCCCAGACCCGTTCGCCCAGGATCGGGTAGAAGGCCGAGCGGATCGTCAGCGGCAACCCCTTGTTATACGTGAAGAGTGCGAGCGCGAGCGCGACGATCGCGTAGATCCCCCAGGGATGCAGGCCCCAGTGGAAGATCGTCGCGGCGAAGCCGAGCCGGATCGCCTCCGCCTCGTTGCCCGCCGCGCCGCCGAGCGGCGCCCAGTCGGTTCGCGCGCCGCCTTCGGAAACCGGTCCGCCCATCGAAGACGAGAAATGGCTTAAGGGCTCTGAGACGCCGTAGAACATCAATCCGATGCCCATGCCGGCGGCGAAGAGCATGGCGAACCAGCCGATGTAACTGTAATCGGGCGTCGCATCGGCTCCGCCCAGCCGCACATTGCCGAGCGGTGAGACGATCAGCCCGAGGCAGAGCAGCACGAAGATGTTCGCCGCGCCGATGAAGAACCAGTCGAACCCCTTGGTCACGGCCGAGAACAGCCAGCTGAACGCCGCGCCGGACTGCTCCGGCAAAGCCAGCGTATAGAACACGAAGGCGACGATGCTGACGCCGGAGATCATGAATACCGGGTTGTGAATATCGAAGCCGAACGGCCCGAGTTTGCCGTCGACGTTGTTCTGGCCGATCGTGTAATCGGTATCGATCAGATCGGCCACGCCTTCGGGAAGCGGGATGCCCGTATGCGCATCTGAAGCGTCGCTCATGAATACCCCTCCACTGTGCGGATCATTTGTCTATTCGTCATCGAATGCACGCTCAGCCGCGGACCAGAAATACCGACACCCCGGCGTGCGAGGCGACGGCTCCGCCATGCGACGCCCAGACATGCTCGGCGAGACCGGGAATATGCGTGCCCATGACGATGAGGTCGGCGCCGATCTCTTCGGTCGCCCGCATCAGGTTGATGTTGAGGTCGATAGCGGGATCGTGGCTGACGACCATGTGCGCGGAGGTCTTGCATCCGTGTTTCTCGCCCTCGGTTGCGGCGAAGGTGGATAGCTTGCGCTCATACTCTTCGGTCGTGCGCGCCACCGCGCTCGGCGCCTGCGTGGTGACGCCGACATAGACGATTTCGGCTCCGTGGCGTTTGGCCATGTCTGCAGACACTTCCAGCGCGCGGTCGAGAGCTCCCAGATGGGCGAGGTCCACCGGCGTTAGTATTTTCCTGAACATATATCGCTCCTAGTCGACAGCCGCCGACCGTTTTCCGTGGCCTGTCGCAGAAATGACGACGGCTCGATGGAGGGGAGCGTAACAGCGGCGTACCGTCGGATGCAAACCGGAGCCGGATTCAGACTCCGCGATAGGGCTCGACATACTGAAGCGCCATGTCCCAGGGAAAGAATATCCAGGTGTCCTGGCTCACTTCGGTGATGAAGCTGTCGACCATCGGCCGCCCCTTGGGCTTGGCGTAGACGGTGGCGAAATGCGCCTTCGGATAGAGCGCGCGCACGACCTCTAGCGTCTTACCGCTGTCGACGAGATCGTCGATCACCAGCACCCCTTCGCCGTCGCCCATCATCACGGGGTCAGGGCTTTTCAGAACCTCGGTCGCTTCCTGGGTCTGGTTGTCGTAGGATTTCACGCTGATCGTATCCACGACCCGCACGTTCAATTCCCGCGCGATGATGCAGGCTGGGACCATGCCGCCGCGGGTGATCGCCACAACCGCCTTCCACGCCCCGCCGGCGAGCGGACCCTGTTGTTCCAGCCGCCACGCCAGCGCGCGGGAGTCGCGATGGATCTGATCCCACGAGATGTGGAAGCCCTTTTCGTGGGGAAGGCGCTCGATCATCGCTTGCGGTCCGCCGCGACGTCGATATCGGGCGCATCCTCCGCCTTCATGCCGACGACGTGATAGCCGCAATCGACATGGTGGCATTCGCCGGTGACGCCGGAGGAAAGGTCGGAAAGCAGATAGAACCCGGCCTTGCCGACATCCTCCTGGCTCACATTGCGGCGCAGGGGCGAGTTCAGCTCGTTCCACTTCAGGATATAGCGGAAATCTCCGATCCCGGAGGCCGCCAGCGTCTTCATCGGGCCGGCGGAGAGCGCGTTGACGCGAATGTTCCGCGGCCCGAGATCCATCGCCATGTAGCGGACGGACGCCTCAAG
Source organism: Pikeienuella piscinae (assembly GCF_011044155.1). NCBI lineage: Bacteria > Pseudomonadati > Pseudomonadota > Alphaproteobacteria > Rhodobacterales > Paracoccaceae > Pikeienuella > Pikeienuella piscinae. The sequence goes on along the minus strand of NZ_CP049056.1, from coordinate 915,663 downwards.
CGCCGCCTTGGCGACCCCCATGACGTTATAATGCGGCATCACCTTCTCGGCGCCGTAATAGGTGAGAGTCAGCATGGCGCCGCCATCCGTCATCAGTTTCTCGGCGCGCTGGGCGATGGCGGTGAAACTGTAACAGGAAATGTTCATCGAAAGCGCGAAGTTCGCCGCCGAAGTGTCGACATAGCGCCCGGTCAGCTCCGTCTTGTCGGAATAGGCGATGGCGTGAAGAAGAAAGTCGAGCCGGCCCCATTTCGCGTCAACTTCCCGAAAGACCGCGTCGATCGAGTCGGAGTCTGAGACGTCGCAGGGAAGAACGATCTCGGAGCCGAGAGAGGCGGCGAGCGGGCGGACCCGCTTCTCCAGCGCTTCGCCCTGGAAGGTGAAGGCGAGCTCCGCCCCCGCCTCGGCGCAGGCCTCCGCGACGCCCCAAGCGATGGATCTCTGGTTGGCGACGCCCATGATCAGCCCGCGCTTCCCGGCCATGAACCCTGCGTTCGCACCCATCAGCTTGTCTCCGCTCGGCTTTTATCATTGCTTCCCGATTAAGCGTTTTGCGCTCTGCGGGCAAGGCGCAAGGCGGGGCGGGCGTCGCGCCGGGCCGCCGTCCAGCCCGGAGAGACGCCGTGTGAATTGGATGACGAGTCCGGGCCCGCTGCGGCGGGCCGGCTAATGCAGCACCCGGTCGCGGGGTGCGGAGAAGCCGATCTCCACGGCGCGGCGCCGGGCGGTCATGCGCATCAGGAACTGACCGAAACGCGCGGCCAGTCCAGCGGCGACGAAGGCCATGTCGGTGCGAAAGATCAGCGTGGCGAAAAGAATAGCATCCTCGCGCTGGCCGGCGGCGGCCGCTGCGACAAGGTTGGCGAACGCCGCCTCGTCGCCGCCGACATGCCGGCAGCCCGGCGCATGATGGACCAGCGGCCGGCGGCCATGGCGCTCGATCATATCCACAAGCGCCGCCGTCGTCGCTGCGGCCTGCTCTCCCGCGGCCTGGCCGAGGGACGCGTGGAAATCGGCCTTCGCCGGCTCCCGCGTCGTCGCGCCGGTTCGCCAGAACCGCAGAAAGAGCACCGCGGCGGCCTCGATATCCGGCAACTCCTCCAGACGTCCGACGGGCGCGCCGCCGCGCGCCGTCATTTCGTCAGCAGGAGTTTGCCCTGCCTGGTGATGCGGAGCGTGTAGACCTGCCCGTCGAGGACCAGCGCGGCCTTGCCGCCCGCATCCGTGAGACCGCGCGCGTCATAGGCCGGCGGATGTGTCTCCTCGCCAGATGCGAGGCGGGGATCCGGAAGGGGGGCGGCGCGGGTGAGGGTTGCGCTGATCATGAACGGTCTCCGTTGTTGGTGAGTTGATCCATCAGCCACTCGACGCTCAATCCGCACGGCTCCCGTTCGCCGGCGACCGCGTATTCGGAAAGAAGCGTCAGCTTGTCTGTGCAAATGGTTTGGGAGTCGGGCGTGGTTGAAGTCTTCTCTTGCACCTGCATTTCGGTCTCGCTCTCTCGATCCGGGGCGTCTGCTGTTCGTGTCTGGGTCGACGCCCCAAAACCTGACTAAAACACTAGGTCATGTCAATCCTGATAATTTCACTCCGTTTCTATTTCCGATCCTATCAATCAGGTATATGGGGGGCGCGGAAGGGCGAGTCATCGACGCGCCTGCGGGGAAGCAAGGAGGCAATTTGCAATGAAAACGATATCGCTCGCATTGGCGGCGTCATTCACGATCGCCGGCGCTGCGTTTGCGGCGTCGGAAAAGACGGATGTTCTCAAGACGTACGCCGACATCGCCCATGCCGGCTATGAAGACAGTCTGATTTCCGCGCGCCGCTTGTCCTCGGCGGTCGATGCGCTGGTCGGCGCGCCGTCGGCCGAGGCGCTTCAGGCGGCGAAATCCGCGTGGCGCGCCGCGCGGGTGCCCTATCAGCAGACCGAGGTCTTTCGCTTCGGCAATCCGATCGTCGACGCATGGGAGGGCAAGGTGAACGCGTGGCCGCTGGACGAAGGCCTCATCGACTATGTCGACGCCAGCTACGGCGGCGCGACGGATGAGAATCCGGCCGCCGCGCTCAATGTCGTCGCCAACGCCTCGATCATGATCGGCGGTGAGGCGATCGACGCGGCGAACATAACGCCGGCGCTCCTTGAAGGGACCTTGCAGGAGGCGGGCGCCGTCGAGGCCAATGTCGCCACCGGCTACCACGCGATCGAGTTTTTGCTCTGGGGGCAGGATCTGAACGGAACCGACGCCGGCGCAGGCGACCGGCCCTGGACGGATTACGCGACCGGCGACGCCTGCACGAACGGCAATTGCGATCGGCGCGGGGCCTATCTCAAGGCGGCGACGGCGCTGCTGATCTCCGATCTCGAATGGATGACCGCCGCTTGGGCCGAGGGCGGCGAGGCGCGGGCCGAAGTCACCGCGAATCCCGATTCGGGCATCAGCGCCATCCTGACCGGCATGGGGAGCCTTTCCTATGGCGAGCAGGCCGGAGAGCGGATGCGCCTCGGCCTGATGCTGAACGATCCCGAAGAGGAGCATGACTGCTTTTCCGATAACACGCACAACAGCCACTACTATGACGGGCTTGGCGTCCGGAACGTCTATACCGGCCGCTATGTGCGGATTGACGGGCGCGTGGTGAGCGGTCCCTCGGTTTCCGATCTCGTCGCGGCGGCGGCGCCGGATGTCGATGCCGGAATTCGCCGCGATCTGGACCGGACCATGGCCGCGCTCGGCGCGATCAAGACGGTGGCGGAGGCCGGCAAGGCCTACGATCAGATGCTGAAAGCCGGCGACGCCGAGGGCGAGGCCCTGATCATGGGCGCGGTCGATGCGCTTATCACGCAGACCCGCGGCGTCGAACGCGCGGTTGAGGCGCTCGCCCTCAATCCCATCGCGTTCGAAGGCTCGGACAGCCTCGATAACCCCGACGCCGTGTTTCAATAGAAGCGCGCTTGAAAAGCGCCGCGCGGAGCGCCGCTCCGCGCGGCGATCACAACGTCGCAGCCAGATCCGCAGCCGGCCGACAACAACCAAGGACAATCTAAGGTGAACAACAACCGCAACGGGCGATTCCGCCCGATGGCGCTGTCGGCGCTGTGCATTCTTCCCGTGTCTTTCGTTGGCGCTCCGCAGCCCGCAAGCGCGCAGCAGACGGCGACGGAAGCCCCGCTCGGCACGGTCGATTCCGGGGCGCTCGCCAAAGGCGAGGAAGCGGAAGCGCAGGCGACGCGCGCGCCATCCTACCCGCGCTTGACAGGCGGCGTCGCGATCGAGGTGGAGGACGATTACACCTTCGATAGCGACGACAAGACGGCGGAGATCAACGACCTCTACAACACCACGGAAGCGGCGCTTTCGCTGGAGTTCTCCGCCTCCACCAGCCTCAACACCACACTGGTGTTCGAACCGATCCGCGACCCCGGCCCGAATGACGACCGGGAGTTCGAGGATCAGGGCCTCTACATGGAGGAGCTTTACTTCCGGCGCGATTTCGGGCCCGCCGCCGCGCTCGCCGGCAAGTATGACCCCGCCTTCGGCTTCGCCTGGGACGCTGCGCCGGGGCTCTACGGGGCCGACTTCGCCGAGGATTACGAACTGACCGAGAAGCTCGGCGCGGCCATCGAGATTCCGTTCGAGCTTGGCGGCGGCGACGCCGCATTCACCATCGCCGCCTACATGGCCGATCGCACGATCTTCTCGGACAGCCTCTTCTCCAATCGCGGAAATCTCGACGAGAGCGATGGGGGCGTCTCCAACACCGACGCGCCGGAGAGCTTTGTCGTTTCGCTCGCCGGGGAAGCGGATGGGTTCACCTACAATCTCGGTTTCCGCCGACAGGCCGAAGGCGTCGGCGATGCGAAGGACGAATACGGCTTCGTCGCCGGAGCGAGCGCGCCGATCGGCGGAAGCGGTGTCGAGATGCTTGGCGAATTCGCGTATTTCCCGAATTTCGACGGGTCGAGCGATAGCGCCGTCTACGGCGCCCTCGGACTGGCTGCGCCGGTCGGGCCGGTCACGCTTTCCGGCGTCTACTCGCTTCGCGATGTCCAGCACGCGTCGACCGATCATCTCGCCACGGTCTCGGCGGAATACGAGATCGCTGAGGGCCTGAGCGTCGGCGCCGGCTATCGCTATGGCGATGAAGGCGGCGTTGAGAGCCACACCGTCGGCGCGCTTCTTGTCTATGAGTTCGGATTCTGAAGCTGTCCGGTGCGTCATTTCCGCCGGGCCGCGCGGCCCGGCGCTGTCGGAGGCTGGTTCCTGCGCTTTTCCGAGTATAACGATCAGCAATATGCAGTCGAGTGAGTCCCGCTGATGCATCGGCCCCCGCGCGGCATCGTGATCCTTGCGAGCTTCGTCGTCGCCGCTTCCATCGCCGCCCCGCTGGCGGGCGGCGAGCGGGCCTATCTGCACATCGTCCCGCGCACCGACGCCGAGCGCGCGCGCATTGAAGCCGTCACCCGACCAACCTCCGACTTCAGCGGGCCGGAGCGGTTCGAACGGCTGCCAGCCGGCGCCGCCACCTCGCAAAAGCGGCTGAACGCGGACGCGTACTCGCATTTCTCGCCTTCGATGCCCTTCGCGCGTGAGCTGGATTTCAAGGTCGGCAACGGCCTCTTCCGGAAGCTCTGGGTCTCCGCGCCGTCTTCCACGCTCGCCTCCGACGGGCTGGGCCCGCTCTTCAACGCGCGCGCCTGTCAGCATTGCCATCTGAAGGACGGGCGCGGCCACCCGCCGGACGCTGCGGCCGGCGACGCGGTCTCGTTCGCGCTGAAGATCTCGGTCCCGGTCGAGCGCGCGGCGCTGCGCGCGGAACTCGCGAGCTATCTGGATTATGCGCCGACCGCGCCGCATCCGGTCTATGGCGGACAGGTGCAGGATCTCGGCATTCAGGGCCAGGCGGCGGAAGGGCGCGTCGAGGTCGGCTATGAAGAGATCGAGGTGCCCCTTTCCGGCGGCGAGGTCGCGCATCTTCGCCGTCCGACCTACAACGTCGCCGACCCGGCCTACGGGCCGCTCGGCGCCGCCGCCGCCCTGTCGCCCCGCGTCGCGCCGCAGATGATCGGGCTCGGGTTGCTGGAGGCGATACCGGAGGCGGATATCCTCGCCTGGGCCGACCCTGACGATTCTGACGGCGACGGTATTTCCGGCAAGCCGCAGATCGCCTGGTCGACCGAATGGAACGCCGTGCGGGTCGGCCGGTTCGGCTACAAGGCCGGCAAGGCGACGATCCGCGAGCAGGCCGCCGCCGCCTTCGCCGCCGATCTTGGAATTTCCACCCCGCTTCATCCCGAGGGGTGGGGGGACTGCACGGCGGCGCAGACACGTTGCCGTAAGGCGCCTCACGGCGGCGACGCGCGTGACGACGGCTTCGAGATCGGTGAGGAGGGGCTGGAGCTGGTCACATTCTACAGCCGCAACCTCGCCGTTCCGGCCCGGCGCGATGTGGATGATCCGGAGGTGCTGCGCGGCAAGCGGGTTTTCTACGAGACCGGTTGCGCCGCCTGCCACCGGCCGAAATTCGTCACCGACCGGTTGGTCGATCAGCCGGCGCAGAGCTTTCAGCTGATCTGGCCCTATACCGATCTTCTCTTGCACGACATGGGCGAAGGGCTGGCGGACGGTTATCCCGAAGGCCGCGCCACCGGCCGGGAATGGCGGACGGCGCCGCTCTGGGGCGTCGGTCTGACCCGGACGGTCAACGGCCATGAATATTTCCTTCATGACGGGCGCGCGCGCGGGTTTCTGGAGGCCATCCTCTGGCATGGCGGCGAGGCGCAGACGGCGCGCGATGCGGTGACGACGATGCCGAAAGCCGACCGCGCTGCGCTCATCAGGTTCCTGGAGTCTCTTTGATGCGTCGCGTCGTTCTCATTCTCGCGCTTTTCCTTGCGGGTCCCGCCGCACCCTCAGCTGCGGCGGAGGTCGACCACCGGGCTTTGGCGGAGCGGGCGGTGACCGCCCATATCCTGCCGGGTTACGAGCGGCTTCTCGCCGCCGCGACAGCGCTGGAGGGCGCCGCGAAGACCTGCGACGCGGAGACGACGATCGGCGCCTATCATGCCGCGTTCGACGCCTGGATGGGCGTCAGCCATCTTTCCTTCGGTCCGGCGGAGGCGGAGGGCAGGCTATTCTCCATCGCCTTCTGGCCCGACGCGAAAGGATATACGCCGAAGACTCTTCGCCGCCTGATCGCGGCGGAGGATCCCTCGGTCGACGACCCGGACGCCTTTGCTGAAACCTCGGTCGCGGGAAAGGGCCTCTTCGCGCTCGATTTCCTGCTTTTCGATCCGGAGATCTCCGTCGCAGGCGCCGCCGAGTATCGATGCCGGCTCACTGTGGCGATCGCTCACGACATGGCGCGGACATCCGGTGAAATTCTTTCCGCATGGCGGGACGGCTACGCCGCGCTTTTCCGCTCCGCCGGCGCGGAGGACAACGTCGTCTATCTGGGCGCGGCGGAGCCGACGCAGGCGCTTTACAAGGCCGCGCTCGCGGGCCTGCGCGCGACGCTCGACCTTCGGCTCGACCGCCCGCTCGGCACGCTACGGGCGCCGCATCCGCGCCGGGCGGAGGCCTGGCGCTCCGGTCGTTCGCTACGCAATATCCGGCTCTCGCTGGCGGCTGTTGACGGGATGTACGAGACGGTGTTCGCCCCTGCGTTGACCGACGCCGACGACGCGCCGATCCGCTCCGCCTTCGACTATGCGGAGAAGAGCGCGGCGGCGGCGCCCGAGCCCTTGACGGAGGCGGTCGGCGACCCCGGCCGGCGCATCAGGATTGATGCGCTGCGGGGCGCCGTTCATTCGCTGCATGACACGGTCGCGGCCGGGCTTGGCGTCGCGCTTGGCGTCGCGCAGGGCTTCAACGCGACGGATGGAGATTGACCGTGGGGAGCGGACAGACACGCCGCGCCGCGCTGGCCGGGCTTGGTGGCCTGGCGCTCGGCGCGGCGGCCCCCGCCGCTGGCTGGGCCGGGCTTGGCGGCGCCCGGTTCCTTTCCTCCGCGCGCCTGCCCGACCAGAGCTACGCGCTGATCGGAATCGATGGCGAGGGCGAAGAGGCGTTCCGCCTCGCGCTTCCGGGGCGGGGCCACGCCGCCGCCGCGCATCCGAGTCAGACGATCGCGGTCGCCTTCGCCCGCCGGCCCGGCGATTTCGCGCTGGTGCTGGACTGTGCGACGGGCGAGGAGCTCGCCCGTCTTCATTCGCCGGAGGGGCGGCATTTTTACGGCCACGGCGCGTTCTCCGCCGATGGCGCGACGCTCTACACCACCGAGAACGCCTATGAGAGCGGCGAAGGGCGGATCGGGGTCTGGGACGCCGCCACCGGGTTCCGCCGGATTGGAGAGACGCCGTCCGGCGGGATCGGGCCGCATGACGTGAAGCTGGTCGGGGGCGGGGGCGCTCTCGTGATCGCCAATGGCGGAATTCGAACGCATCCGGAATCGGGCCGGGCCAAGTTGAACATTCCGACGATGCGGCCGAATCTGGCGTGGCTTTCGACAAAGGATGGCGCGATCCGCAATATCGTCGAGCCGCCCGAAGAGCTGAGGCTGAACTCGCTCCGCCATCTCGCGGTGGCGGGCGACCTCGTCGCCGTCGGCGCGCAGTGGCAGGGCGACGAGGCGTCGGCGCCCCCGCTTCTCGCCCTGCATCGGCCGGGCCGCGAGCTGATCTGGGCGGACGCGCGCCTTCGCGACTGGGCCTCGATGAGCGGCTATGTCGGCAGCGTCGCCATCGACGCCACGGGGGACGAAGTCGCGATCACTTCGCCGCGCGGCGGAACCGCGTTGATCTTCGACGCGGCGACCGGATCCTGCTCATGCCGGGTTGCGGCCGCGGATATCTGCGGCGTCGCCGCGTTCGAACGGGGTTTCGCGACGACGACCGGACGGGGAATCTGGGCCGGTCGCGCGGCCGATGGCGCGCTGCTGCGCGCGGCCCGTCACCGGATCGAATTCGACAATCACCTGATCGCTGTCTGAACCGGCTGCGCAGGGCGCCGCAGTCGGCGCGTCCCGGCCGTCGGCGGCGCAATGAGCTGCGTCATTCGGCGTGACTTCGCGCTGTCCCCGGATGAAGATGCGCCATGGTGGCGGATCGTCGCGACAAATACGCCCCCGAGGAAAAGGAATTCCCATGAAGCCGTTTTTCGCCCTCATCAAGGGTCTCTTTATCGGGGGGCTGCTTTTTCTGTTGCCGATCGGGATCGTTGTGGTCGTATTTGAGAAACTGCTGAGGATATCGCGCAAGGTTGGCGAGGCGCTGCATTCGATGCTCCTGCCGGGCGTTGAATCCAATGTGGCGATTCTGCTGATCGCGATCCTGGTTCTCGTCTCCATCGCACTCGCCGCGGGAATCTTCGCCAGCACCGCTCCCGGCAAGCGCACATTCGTCGCGCTGGAGCGCGCGGTGCTGGAGCGGCTGCCGGTCTACACGGTGATCCGGCAGATGGTCGCCGACATGTCCGGCAATCTTGATCGGGTCGATGCCGACGATGCGTTGAAGGTTGTCGAGGTCAGTTACATCGATCACCAGCGTGTCGGTTTCCTGGTGGGGCACACGCCGGATGGGCGGGCGATCGTTTACCTGCCCGGCGCCCCCTCCGCGCTCAAGGGCGATGTCGTGATCGTCGACGCCGACAAGGTGGCGGATACTGAAATGAAAGCGGCGACGGTGATGGCGGCGATGGGACGGCTGGGTACGGGGCTGCTCGACAAGACCGCCGCGTGACGCGCGGCGCGTATCGCGTCGACGGCCCGGCGCCGTCTACTCGCGTTTCGCGCCGCCGATCGACGGGGGCTGGTAGCCGGGCGAGGCCGGTGTGGTCGTGGCGACGCGCATGAACGGCTCGCGCAGCTCGTCCGGGTCGCGCGGCTCGAATTCGGGCGCGGCGGCCGCGTCGTTCCGGGAGGGGGCGTCAACCGCGCGCCGGAACACCATGACGGCGCGCCAAACGGTGACGGCGCGTGAAAACACGCCGCCGCCCTCTTCGACGGGGATGCTGTCGGTGCGCAGATATTCCCATCCGTTCGCCGCTTCCGCCTGGATGATCTCGCCGACCGCGTGCGCGATCAGCGCCTCTGCGCCGCGCACGCCGCGGGTCTTGCGCGGTTTGCGCGGCGCGGCGACGGTCTTGTAGCTGTATTCGGCCATGATGCTCCCTCCGTCCGGCGCCGGGCGCTGGAATCAGTCCTTCTCTCGCCGGTATCTGGTCAAAAGTGAAGGGCGATTGAAAGGCGAAGGCGCGGCGATTTTGGCGCGATCGTCCGCGAGACGGATTTTCACACGGCGCGGCGCCCTTGTCCGGCGAGCGATTTGGACATGATGATCGAGGTCGGACGATCAAAGCCGGGGTGGCGCGTCATCGCGATCCTGGCGAAGCCGAGCGCGGCGAAGGCGGCGTGGGTCTCCCGCAGCTCGATCCGGGTCTGAAGGACCAGCGCGTTCATCCCCCGGGCTCGCGCCTCCGCTTCCGCGGCTCCGACCAGCGCGCGGGCCAGCCCATGTCCGCGCCACTCCGCTGCGACGGCGACCTTGCCCAGATAGAGCGCGTTTCGCTCCGGCCTGGCGAAGAGGCAACCGATGAGGCGACCGTCCGCAAACGCGAGAAAGGCGGCGCCGGCGCCGGCCTCGGCCGCGAACAGACCGGGCGTCCATCGGTGGATCGAGGATGGCGGGTCGATGCGGCCGTCCATGTGCTGGAACGCCTTGAGGACGAAGCGGTGGATCGTCGTCCAGTCCTCTTCCGGCCCGGCGCGGCGGAGCGTCGGCGTCATGTCAGCGGCTTCTCCATGAAAAGGCTCTCCGGCGCGGCGCTGTAGGCGCCGAACGGCCCGCGAAAGCCGAAACCGCACCGGAGATAGAGGCGATGCGCCGCGTGCAGCCGGTCGCCCGTCTCCAGCCGCAGGCAGGGCAGACCGGCGGCGCGGGCCTCATCCTCTATGCGGTTCAGGATCGCGGCGCCGGCGCCGGTTCCGCGCGCCTCGGGCGCGACGAACATCGACTTGATTTCACCGTAGCCGTCCCGCAGCGCAAGCGCTCCGCAGCCGAGCGCGTCGCGATCCCCCTCCGCGAGGAAGAATCGGATATCTGGCGCGCAGAGCGCGTCGATGGAGAGGAAATGATTCGTCTCGGCCGGAAAGAGCGCGCGCATCAATGCATGGCTCGCCTCCAGCAGCGCGGTCGCGGCCGGCTCGCGCGGGTCGGCGCGGCGCAAGGCGGTGCGAAATGTCATTGCTGCGCTCTCCATAGCTGTCGCGCGGCGCATTTGGGCGCCAACCCGGCGCGCCGCGTCAGTCTCCGAAACCGATGAACTCGGCGAATTCGCCCAGCGGCGCCCGGTCGGTCCGGAGCGCGTTGATCGGCGCGCTTTCGTCCATGAATCCGAGCCCCAGGCCGCAGAACAGCATCAGGTTGTCGGGCGCCCCTGTATGCGCCCCGACCAGGTCGCTCCACATCGCCCAGGCTTCCTGTGCGCAGCTATGCAGGCCCTCTTCGCGCGCCGCCAGCATCAGGCTCTGAAGGAACATGCCGGCGTCCGACCATTGCGGCGGACCCATGGTGCGGTCCAGATAGAGAAACAAACCGACAGGGGCGCCGAAGAAGGCGAAGTTCCGCGCGAACTGGGCGCGCCGTCCGGCCCGGTCCTCGCGCGTGACGCCGATGGTCGCATACATGTCCTCCCCGCATTTGCGCCGTCGGGACTCGTAAGGCTCGATCAGAGGCGACGGGTAGATCGCGTATTCGGGCTTGAAACCCATCGGGTGCGTCTCGCGCGCTTCGGCGACGGCGGCCTTGAGCGCGCCGAGCGCCCCGCCGCCGAGCACATAGACCCGCCACGGCTGAAGATTGCCGCCGGATGGCGCGTGCTTCGCCATATCGACGACCCGGCGAACGACCGCTTCCTCGGGCGGGTCGGGCAGGAAGGCGCGGCAGGTGATGCGGGTGCGAAGCGCCTCCGAGACCCTCATTCGCGGTCGTCCTTCAAGCGAGTCTCAACGCGGTGGCCGTCAAGGCGGGCTTCGAAGCGCGCCGCCTTCGCGGCGTTGGCGGCGCGCTCGCCTTTCGTGCGGCCATGCGCGGCGGCGTTGGCGTTCGCCTCGGCGCGGGCCGCGGCGCGGGCTTTCGCCTTGCGGGCGAGGCGGAGATTGACGGGTCTGGACTCCATCCCCGCACCCTATGCGCTCATCGAATGAGCCGCCAGTGGACGATGGCGGGGGTCTCCGCCCATCCTCCACCGGGCGCCGGGCGGGATGTGGTGATGCGTTCGAGCGCGCCGCCGCGCCGCGCCTGCATCGCGACCAGCCGCCGCGCCGCCGCTGCGTCGCGCGCCTCCGCCAGAAGCCGTCCTTGCGGCGGCAGCGCGCGCAGGCAGTCCTCAAGGGTCGCATCGTCCGGCGCGCCCAGAAAGACCGCCGCCGGGCGCGGAAAGGCTTCGCGCGCGGCGGTGACGGAGCCGACCCGGCGCAGGCGCGGCGCGCCGAGACGCGCGGCGATCTCCGGCAGATCGTCGGGGCCGGTCGTCGCCGCTTCGGCGTCGCGCGCGGCGCGCATCCAGTCGATGGCGATGGCGCCGGCCCCCGGCCCGATCGCCCAAAGCGCCGCCCCGCGGCGCGGCCAGAGCGCCGCGAGCGCGGCGGCGCGGGCCGGCGCGGGCGCGGGGGCGAGCCCGGCGAGCGCGGCGTCCGAGGACGCGCCCGCTTCAAGCGTCGCGCCATCCTCGGCCCGGCATTCCACCGCCAGCGTCAGAAAATCGGGGCAGGGGGCGGACCAGCTCTCCGCGATTCCGTCGATCCGCGTCTCCGCCGCGCCGCCGAGCGCACCGAGAACCGTCAGACGGCTCGGCCCGTAGCCCCGCTCGGTCAGAAGCCGCGCGACCGTCGGCGGGGTCTCGGCGCCTTCCGCGAGCAGCAGCAGCCGCGCGCCCGGCGCGAAATAGCGGATCGCGGTCTCCGCCGGGCGGCGATGAATGCTCAGCGTCTCGACATCGGCGAGGCTCCAGCGCATCCGGGCGGCGGCGAACTGGAAGGCGGAAAGCTGCGGGTGAAAGCGGATCTCCTCGCCCGGGATCGCCCTGAGCAGCCGCGCGCCGACCGAATACCAGAGCGGATCACCCGTCACGAGCAGGACGAGTCGCCGTCCGCGCTCGGCCCGGATCGCCGCGACCATCGCCGCGAAAGGCGACGGCCAGGGGAGACGGCGCGCGGAGATTTCAGGCGGGAGCTCTGGAAAGCGCTCGCCGCCCATGACGACCTTCGCCGCGCGGAGCTTCGCGCGTGCCTCCGCGGACAGCCCCTCCAGCCCGGCCTCGCCGATTCCGATGACGTCCAGCCAGGGCGTCGTCATAGCCGGTCCCGGAGCGCATACCAGAGCATCGCGGCGGCGAGGAGCGGCGAGCGCAGCGCGGCCCCGCCCGGAAAGCGCGGCGTCGGGACGGAGGCGAGAATATCGAACCGTTCAGCCTGTCCCGCCATGGCTTCCGCCGCGAGCGCGCCGGCCATGGTCGCCATCGCCACACCATGCCCGGAATAGCCGGATGCGGATAGGATATTTCCGTCAAATCTAGTAAGATGCGGCAGTCGGTTCATAGTGATGGCGAGCGTTCCCCCCCAACCGTAATCGATGCGAGTCTCGCGCAGTTGTGGGTAAACTTCTAGCATCGCTTTTCTCACCAGTCTCTTGATATCTTTCGGAAATCGATATCCGTAACTTTCCGTTCCGCCGAAAAGCAGGCGCCGGTCGGCGGAAAGCCGGAAATAGTTGACGACGAATTTTGTGTCCGCCACAGCCATGTCGTTGGCGATCAGGGTCCGCGCGAGCGTATCCGGCAGGGGTTCCGTCGCGATGATGAAGTTGTTGATCGGCATCACGCGCGCGGCGACCTCCGGAAAGAGGCCGCCGAGATAGCCGTTGCAGGCGAGGATCGCCTGATCCGCGACGACCACGCCCGCGCCGGTGCGGATCCGGAGTTTCGCGCCCCGCTCGACGCCGGCGACCTCGCTTCTCTCATGGATCCGCGCGCCCGCCGCGGCGGCGGCGCGGGCGAGGCCGAGCGCGTAATCGAGCGGGTGAAGATGCGCGGCGCCAGGGTCGATCACGCCGGCATGGTAGCGCGGGCTGTCGACAAGCGCGCGGAGCGCGGCGCGGTCCAGATATTCGGTCTCATAGCCGTAATGCGCGGCCAGATGCGCCGCTTCGCGCTCCAGTTCCGGGCCGAGCCGGGCGCGATGCGCGGCGTGGACAATCCCGGCGCGGAGGTCGCAGGCGATCCCGTGGCGCGCGATCAGCCCTCTGACCAGCGCCTTGGCTTCCTCTGCGAGGTCCCACAGCCGCCGGGCGTGTTCAGGCCCGAGCGTTTTCTCCAGCGTTTCCTGCCCTACGCGCTGGCCGGAGCCGACCTGCCCGCCATTGCGCCCAGAAGCGCCCCAGCCGACGCGATGCGCGTCCAGAAGGACGGTGTCGAATCCCCGCTCCGCCAGGTGCAGCGCCGCGGAAAGCCCGGTGTAGCCGCCGCCGATGACACAGATATCGGCCCGTGTTTCACCGTGCAGGTGCGGATGCTCCGGCCGTCGCGCCGCGCTCGCCGCGTACCATGACGGCGCATCGACGCCCGGCGCGTCATTGGTGTAGAGTAGGTTCAGACTCATGTGTCGTTCCGGTTGCGGCGCGCGCCGTCCGACCGTCAGGTGAGGCTCGATCGGAGCTTTGCACGCGACAATCCGCCGGTAAAACTTGTGCGCCAGATGCGTTAGGTACTCGCCATGGCTTATACCGACAATACTGAAACACTGAATGAGAACCCCGAACACGCGACCGGATACGGCGACGCGCATGCGACCTTCGGCGACCGGCTGACCGTGGCGCGGGAGGCGTTCGGCCTCTCCCCCGAGCAGCTCGCCTGGCGGCTCGGCGTGCGGCGCTCCACCATCTCCGCATGGGAGGACGACAGGACGGAGCCGCGCGCGAACCGGATGCAGATGTTGGCCGGGGTGCTGAACGTCTCGCTGGTCTGGCTGATGACCGGAGAGGGCGCGGCCCCGAGCGCGGCGGCGGCGGCGCCCGAGACGGAGAGCATGCTTGCCGAGTTCGCCGCGCTTCGCGCCGAGCAGCGCCGCCTCGCGGACCGTTTCGTCCGGCTTGAATCGCGCCTGCGCGCCGCGTTGTCGGACTAGCCGGCGATGGCGACGGCGGAGACGGCGGCGAACCGGCTCCGCCGCCTCTCTATGCGAAGCTGGCGGCGCGGCATGAAGGAGATGGACCTCATCCTCGGCCGCTTCGCCGACGCCCGACTCGCCGCTCTGGGCGAGTCGGAGCTTGCGGCCTATGAGGCCTTGCTCGGCGAGAACGATCAGGATCTCTACCTGTGGGTGAGCGGCGGTGCGCCGACGCCCGCCCACCATGAATCTATCGTCGGGATCATCGCCGGATTTCATGGCATTCAGCGATAAACCTGCGCCGAATTAACCCGGTGTTCGCTCTTTCCGGCGAATCTCCTCCCGATCGAATTCAACGGGAGGCTAAGGAATGAGCATCCACGAACGGCTCGAAGAGCGTGAGGCCGCGATCGCACCGGAAGCGATGGTCACCTCCTACGTGGAGGCTCTCGCGCTGATCGAACGGCTGCACCGGCTGTTGCTCGACGTCATCAAGGACGAGTTCGAAAGGCTCGGTCGGCTCGACATCAACAGCGTGCAGGCGCTGCTGCTCTACAATATCGGCGAGAACGAGGTGACCGCGGGCGAATTGAAAAGCCGCGGCTACTATCAGGGCTCCAACGTTTCCTACAATCTGAAGAAACTGGTCGACGCCGGCTACATGCATCACCAGCGCTGCGAGATCGACAGGCGCGCGGTGCGGATCAGGTTGACCGAGGAGGGCAGGCAGGTGCGCCGGATCGTCGGCGAGCTTTTCGAGCGGCATGCGGATCTTCTCGCGGCGCGCAAGGATTTCGGCGGCGGCGCGATGCGGGAGATGATCCTGCACCTTCGCGGGATGGAGCGCTTCTGGACCGAACAGATCCGCTACATCTACTAGCGCGAGCCCGGAACGATCCGGATCGGGAGCGGCGGCCATCCGGTCGCCTTCCCGCCGGGCGCCAGTCCGGTCCAAGGACTCCCCGGAGCCGGAAACCGACCGTCCCTTGTGGATTGGAGCGTAAATCCGGCGGCGCGCGCATCGCCGCTCGCGCGGCGTCGAACCCGTCCCCGAGTTCTTTCATGCGTCCCGCCCCTATCACGCGTCGCGCGGCGTCGGCGCTTCCGATTTGATCGCCATCGGACATCGTCGTATCCCGTCAGGAAGAGCCGCGCGCCGCGCGCGGGAGTCGATAGCGCCGCGCTCGCGGTTCGGATGGGGGTGGACGATCCACTATGGCCGAGTTCTTCATTTCAGAGCTGCGCGTCGGCAAGGTGCGGCCGCTCGGGCCGAAGGGCGTGCCGAGCGGCATCAGGAAGACGCCGGTCGCCGGTCCCGTCATTGCGACCGAGACCGGGATCGATGGCGATGAGCAGGGCGACACGCGCCATCACGGGGGTCGGGACAAGGCCGTCCACGCCTACGCTGCCGCCAATTATCCGCTCTGGGCCGCTGATCTGCCGGCGGCGGCGACAGCGTTCCGCCCCGGAGCCTTTGGCGAGAATCTGGTCGTCGAGGGGGCGACGGAGGCCGACATTCGCCTCGGCGACCAGTGGCGGGCGGGCGATGCGCTGCTTGAAGTCAGCCAAGGGCGCCAGCCCTGCTGGCGGCTGAATCTGCGCTTCGACCGGCCGGAAATGGCGCGGCTGGTGCAGACGACCGGGCGCAGCGGCTGGTATTTCCGCGTGATCGAGCCGGGCGAGATCGGGCCCGGCGCGACCGCGACGCTCGTCCGGCGCCCGCATCCCGACTGGACCATCGCGCGCGTTTCGAATCTTCTCTACCATGACCGGATGAACAAGCCTGCCCTCGCAGAATTCGCCGCGCTGCCGGGCTTGCCCGAGAGCTGGCGCCGTCTCGCGGAGGCGCGGCTCGCCAACGGCCGGACGGAGGACTGGACCCGCCGCATTGAAACGCCGGGTTGAGACGCCCCCATGTCCATCTCTCCGCCGCCGCTCGTCATCTCGATCCAGAGCCAGGTCGCCTTCGGCCATGTCGGCAATTCCGCCGCCGCCTTCCCGATGCGCGCTTGCGGGGTGGAGGTGGTCGAGGCGCCCACCACGCTGCTTTCCAACCACCCGCATTACGCCACCGTCCGCGGCCAGGTGCTGGACGCCGCCCTTGTCGAGGACATCCTGACCGGCCTTCGCGAGCGCGGCCTGCATCAACGGGCGGCGGTGATTCTTTCCGGCTTTCTTGGCCGGGCGGACACGGCGCGCGCGGTGGCCGCTTTCGTCGCCAGCGCGAAGCAGGCGAATCCGAACGTCGTCTACGCCTGCGACCCGGTCATGGGGGACGCCGATCTCGGCTATTTCGTCGATGAGGATCTGCGCGACGCCTTCGCCCGCGAATTGGCGCCGCTAGCCGACATCCTTCTGCCGAACACGTTCGAACTCGCCACGCTCTCCGGCGCCCCGGTGACCTGCGCCGCGGATGTTCGTCGCGCCCGCGCCGCGCTCGGCCGGCCGGCCGTGGTCGCGACCTCGGTTCCGGTTCCGGGCCGGCCCGGGTTCCTCGCTACGGTGACGGCGACCGAGACGTCGTGCAGCGCGATCGAGGTCGCGCATCTGCCGGTGCGCCCGGCCGGGACCGGGGATCTTCTGGCCGGCCTGACCGTCGCGCGCCTCGCGCTCGGGCTGGATCTGGAGGCGGCGGTGGCGCGCGCCGTCGCCGGAGTGGCCGCGGCGCTGGAGCGCACATCGGGCGCGCCCTGGGCGGAAATGCCGATCACGTCGGCGCTCGACGCGATCCTCGCCGCAGGCGACGGCGACGCGCGCTGACCGGTCGTTTCAGGCTCCGGGCGCGAATCGCCAGAGCACGTCGACGCCGGCGAAATAGGGATGCAGCAGCATCAGGATAAGCACCCCGGCGGACGCCGCCGCGAGCGCCGCCGCGCCCCGCGCCGCCGCCGCGCCGGGCGGGGGGAAGGGGGCGGCGCGCATTCGCGCGACCGCATCGCGCCAGGCCTCGGCCCCCATCTCGCGCTGGCGGCGGCGATCTATGATCCGCATGCCGAGCAGCGCGAAGAGCCCGAAGCTGCCGAACATCACGACATGCGCGAGGTCGCCGTTCACCACCAGGTGCGCCGCGGCCCAGAGCAGGAACGCCGCCAGAACCGGATGGCGCAGATAGCGCAGGACGCCAGGTCGCTGCGGATCGAACGCCGCGTTCCGCCGGCCGCCGAAGGAGAACGGATTCGGTCGGAAGAGGCCGAGCCCGAGAATTAGCCCGGCCGTGAACATCGCCGCCAGCACCAGCCAGTCCGCCCAGGGCGGCTCCGGCCAGAGCAGGACGAAGGGCGCCCGCGCGGCCGCAACGAAGACCGCGACCAGCATCGCCAGCGATACGAACGAGTATGCGACGCCGAAGCCGGCGTGACCGAGACGGGCGACGAGCCAGGGGCGCATCGGCGGCCGCACCGGTACGGAGTGCAACACGTAGAACGCGGTGAAGACCGCGATGAACTCGATCCAGTCCATGATTTAGAACCCGCCTCCCGGCGAAGCAGCGCTCATGCGCCTTCTTCGAACCGGGGAAAGAGCACGTTGTTCTCCAGATGAACATGCTCCATCAGGTCCTTTCGCAACTGCGCCGCTCCGGTGCAAAGCGCCCGCCATGACTTGCAGGCGTCCTCGGGCGGCGTGTAATCATTCGTCAGCCGCGCCATTTTCTCCAGAAAGACGCCTTGCGCGTCGTGATCGTGACGCATCTCTTCGATCGGCGTGGTGAGCCGGCCCGCCGCCTGCCGGCGCATGGCGGGGAAGAGGATCAGCTCCTCCTTCTTCATATGCACCTCCAGATCCCCCCATATCGCTCTGAGCGCGTCGGCGAGGCCCTTCGGGGCCTTCGGGTGCGCGGCGTGGACGGTCTCCACCTTGGCCGAAAGCTGGATCAATTCCGGGATCTGTACGCGGTGGACATTGTGATAGCGCAGTTGGATATGCTCGATCAGCGCCTCGGTCTCCTGAGGGGCGTCGGGGGTCGCGCCAGGGTCCAGCGCGTTCAGCGCCGCGTTCAGCTCGCCAAGGTCGAGATTGCGTTTGCTCGCCGCCTCCGCCAGCTTCACCTCGCCATGGCAGCAGAAGTCGATGTCGTACCGGCGGAAGACGCCGGATGCGCCGGGAAGCTGCGCGGCGATCTCGCCGACGCTTTGGTCCTGCAGGGTGGAAAACGGCTCGGTCATGGCTCTCTCCGCAAGTCGGGGCGTTCGAATCGCCGCCCCGGCGATTGTGGCGGCGGGGCCGCGCCCCGATCCGCTCTATATTCGGCATTTGTAATGCATAATATCTTCCGCTATATTCGGTATTGTCAATACTGAAATGAGGAGCGTTCATGCGCCTCGCGGCTTACACGGATTACGGATTGAGGGTTCTGATGCGCCTCGCGGGCGCGCCGGACGAAGCGATCTCCACCGGGCGGATCGCAGGGGAGTTCGCGATTTCGCAGAATCACCTGGCCAAGGTGGTGCGCGATCTCGGACGTGGCGGCTTCATCGTCTCGCAGCGGGGCAGGGCCGGCGGGCTGCGGCTGATGCGGCCGGCGCAGGCGATCACGCTGGGTGAGGTAGTGCGCCACCTGGAGCGGAAATTCGCCGTCGTCGAGTGTTTCCGCGCCGATGGCGGCGGCTGTCTGTTGACGCCCCACTGCCGATTGCGCCCGCAGCTTTCCGCCGCGCGCGAAGCGTTTCTCGCGGAGCTGGACCGGACCACGATCGCGGAATGCGCCTGGCTCGGCGCCCGACCCGGGGGACCGGCGCCTGTGGTGAATTGAGAGACAAGCGCGCCGCTCATGAAGAAGATGGAGCTGCGATGATGAGAATCATGCTTTCCGATGACAGGACGGAGGTTGATTTGGACAAGCTCGCCGCGGCCTTCTCGATCAGCCGCCGCGAACTGGAGGACGGGATACGCCTCGGCTCGATCTCAAGCTGGTTCGAGCGGGGGGGAAGCGGCGGCGACAGGCCGCGCATGGTCTTCCACTCGGCCGCGACAGGCGCCCGCGTCACGTTCGATCAGGTCGGAAACATCGTCGCCGTCACAGAAGCCGGAACATAGTCGAGAACCTTCGGGCGGGTCGAACCGGCGGTCGGAAGCCGCGCGCGGGGCGCGTCGTGGTCACTCGGCCGTCGAGACGGCGCCGACCACCCTGCGCAAGAGTCCGACGGCGGCGGGCGCCCAGGCCGCCAGCGCGACGAACACCAGAACACCCGGGATCGGATCGAGGAAACCGTAGCCCATCGCCCGGTCGAACTGGAAGGTGCTCGTGGTGTACATGCCCAGCGGAAAGATCATGCTCCAGACCGCCGGCTCGTAGCGAATTCTGTCACCCTTCCAGAAATACCTCCAGATCATCAACGTGAAGAGAAACGGAATCCACCACGTCGCGGTCGCCCAGAAGAGCACCGTGAACCCTTGAATGACAGGCAGCAGCTGCCCGACGAGCGGCCATATTTCGGCGCGCTGGATCAGGAGCGAACCCGCCAGCGCCGAGATCGCCACCGCGCCCATATTGATCCAGTAGGGCGGGCTGAACTCGGCGTGCTTCAGCGTGGCGAAGGTCAGCCGGTAGAAGATCAGCGGGATGATCGCGAGGTAGAGCATCGAGCCGATCATGAACATCGTGATCATCTGGAACTGGATCGCCGGCGGCGGCGCCGCGCTGGCGTCGATCGCCACGCGCAGCACCACGACGGATTGCGTCGCAACCGACACGATCAGCCAGGCCCCGTTTATGCCTTGCCCGATCAGGGGTTTTCGCACGCGCACGGTCACCGCGGTGAAAAAGGCGTACATCACGACGAACCACAGCCCCACGCCGAGCCACCAGAGCGGGATCGCTACTTCGCGCAGCCCGAGGACGACCACGTTCTGCGTGCCGAGAACGCATGTGCCCGCGACCAGCGTGAAGAACCCCGGCGCCTTCCGATGATCGAAAAGGTCGAGCATGAGCAGTCTGGGAAAGCGGATGGCGCGCGCGAGCGTCAGGGCGCAGAGCGTCGGATAGGCGACCCAGTTAACCGCGACCAGCGCCAGCGCGATCGTCCGCATCCCGAGATGCTCGCACGCGATCGAGATGACTCCCGTCGCCATGACCAGCGCGAAGTAACCGGGAAAGAGGCCCCGCGCCCCGGCGCGCAGCGCCGCGATCAGCCGTCCGCGGACTGGCGTCTCGTCCCTCATGCGCCCGGACCCTCAGCGCGGGCGCCCGGAGCGCGCGCCACCGTCGCGACCCCGCAAGACGCCGCCGCCGCTCAGAGCCCCTCGTAGATCGGGTAGCGCGCGGTCAGCGCCTTCACCCGCTCCTTCACCGCGCCCTCGACGGCGGCGTCGCCCTCGTCGCCGGCCGCCGCCAGCCCGTCCAGAACTTCGACGATCATGCGCGATATCTCGCGAAACTCCGCCTCGCCGAAGCCGCGCGTCGTCCCCGCCGGGGAGCCGAGCCGGACGCCCGAGGCGACGAAGGGCTTTTCCGGGTCGAACGGCACGCCGTTCTTGTTGCAGGTGATATGCGCGCGCCCCAGCGCCTTTTCCGCCGCCTTGCCGGTGACGCCCTTCGGCCGGAGATCGGCGAGGCAGAGATGGTTGTCGGTGCCGCCGGAGACGATATCGACGCCGCCCTTGATCAACTCGTCCGCCATCGCCTGCGCGTTCGCGACCACCGCCGCCGCATAGGCGCGGAATTCGGGCCGGAGCGCTTCGGCGAGGGCCACCGCCTTCGCGGCGATCACATGCATCAGCGGCCCGCCCTGAAGGCCGGGAAAGACTGCCGAGTTGATCTTCTTCGCAATGTCCGCGTCGTTGGTCAGGATCATGCCGCCGCGCGGCCCGCGCAGCGACTTGTGCGTCGTTGTCGTCACCACATCGGCGTGGGGCAGGGGCGAGGGATGCGCGCCGCCCGCCACCAGCCCGGCGATATGCGCCATATCGACCATCAGCCAGGCGCCGACCTCGTCCGCGATTTCGCGGAACGCCGCCCAGTCCCAGACGCGGCTGTAGGCGGTGCCGCCCGCGAGGATCAGCTTCGGCTTCTCGCGCCGCGCCGTCTCGCGCACCGCGTCCATGTCGAGGCGCTGGTCGTCCTCACGCACACCGTAGCTCACGACTTTGAACCATTTTCCTGACATATTGACCGGCGAGCCGTGCGTCAGATGCCCGCCGGCGTTGAGATCGAGCCCCATGAACGTGTCGCCGGGCTTCAGCAGCGCGAGGAACGCCGCCTGGTTCATCTGACTGCCGGAATTCGGCTGCACGTTCGCGAAGCCGCAATTGAAAAGCTGTTTCGCCCGCTCGATCGCCAGTTCCTCCAGCACGTCGACATGCTGGCAACCGCCGTAATAGCGGCGCCCGGGGTAACCTTCGGCGTATTTGTTGGTGGCGATGGAGCCTTGCGCCTCCAGAACCGCGCGGCTGACGATGTTCTCCGAGGCGATCAGTTCGATCTCGTCGCGCTGGCGGGTCAGTTCGCGCCCGAGCGCGGCGGCGATCTCCGGATCGCGACTTTCAAGCGTTTCTGTGAAAAAGCGTGAATCGCGGGTCGCGGCGTCCATCGGCGTCCTCTCTTTCATGTCGTCCAGCAGCGGCGTCATGGCGTCCCCTATAGGAAGAATGGCCCCCGCGTGCCTAGGGGCAAAGCGACACTTTGGCGGTCGATACGGTCCAGGACGCGGTTTCGACGCAATTTCGCCGCCTGTTCGCGTAATCTTGGCGACGGCGCCCTGAGCGCCGCTCATTGACAGGGGTTTGCGATGTCGCTTCTCGATCTTCTGAATCAGGCGCAGGGCGGGCGCGGGCTGGCCGATCTCGGCCGCGCCTTCGGCCTCGACCCGGCGATGACGGAGGCGTTGGCGGCGCAGATCGCCCCGGCGATCTCCGGCGGCGTCAAGCGAAAGGCGGCCGAGGAGGGTGGTCTCGGCGTCGTGCTTGGCCAGCTTCAGGGTCAAGGCCAGGCTGGCTATTACGACGCGCCGACCGTGGCCGCCGCGCCCGAGGCCCGCGTCGCGGGCGAGGACTTCCTCAGCCAGCTTTTCGGCGACCGGCAGGCGGCTCCCGAACTCGCCCGCGCCGCGGCGGTGAAAACCGGCGCGCCGCCGGAAAAGGCCGAGGCGTTCACGCCGGCGCTGGCCGCCATGCTTCAGGGCGGGATGCAGCGCGCGGCGCCGGATGAGGAGATCGACGCCGCGATCGGCGGAATGGAGGTCGCGGGCGGCGATCGGGCCGGCGCCGGTCTCGGCGATCTTCTCGGCGCGCTCGGCGGGGCTTCTTCTGGCGAGGGCGGAGCGCTCGGCGGGATCATGGCGGCGCTAACTGGCGGCGGCGGACGTGCCGGAGCGGCGCCGGGCGGCGGTCTAGGCCAGCTCTTGCAGATGCTCGACGCCGATGGCGACGGCTCGCCGCTCGACGACGTGATCGGGCGTTTCCTCAAATAGGGCGGCTTACTGAAATGCACGCCGCGCGCGAAAGCCTCTCGCGCGGCGATTGCGCCTTTGCGCAAAGCCCGGCAAGGTCGGCGCGGCATGGGGCCCGGCCCCGGCACAGAGGGGGAAGCGCCGCGATGGCTTATGACAAGATCCACTTCACCGCGTCGAACGCGCCAAGCGCGCAGGAGGCGCTTACGACGATGACCGGTCGCTATGGCCAGGTCGCCGCGGCGCAGGCGGATGTCATCGTCGCGCTCGGCGGCGACGGATTCATGCTGCACACGCTTCACGACACATTGCATCTGGAGGCCCCGGTCTACGGTATGAACCGCGGCTCGGTCGGCTTCATGATGAACGACTACGGCGAGGACGACATCCACACCCGCCTCAACGCCGCGGAAAGAACCACGATCTTCCCGCTCAGAATGAAGGCGACGACGGTGAACGGGATGTCGACGGAGGCGCTGGCGATCAACGAGGTGTCGCTCCTGCGGATGACCTTCCAGGCCGCGAAGCTGCGCATCAGCGTCGATGGGCGCGAGAGAATGCGGGAGTTGATCTGCGACGGCGCGCTGATCGCGACGCCCGCCGGCTCCACCGCCTACAATCTTTCCGCCCACGGGCCGATCCTGCCGATCGAGAGCAAACTGATGGCGCTGACGCCGATATCCGCCTTCCGGCCCCGGCGCTGGCGCGGCGCGGTGCTGCCGCAGGACGCGGTGGTGTTGATCGAGGCGCTAGAGGAATCAAAACGCCCGATCCTCGCGGTCGCGGATTCGACCGAGGTGCGGCAGATCTCGAAAGTCGAGGTCTCCTTCCACCAGCAGATCGAGATCAACCTCCTCTACGACCCCGGCCACGGGCTGAACGAGCGGATCCTCAAGGAGCAGTTCCTCGCGGACGGGTAGGGCGGCCCGCCCGCGCCCGACGCCTTCAGCGCAGGGGAATCCATATCTCCACCGGCCCCGTCCCGCTCGCGGGGTCAAAACTCGGCGGATAGCGTTCGAAGTCGGGCGTTCCGGCCGGCGTTTCGCCGGAGCGCGGGAGCCAGTCCTCGAAAATTGCGCGCGTCGTTCGGCGGATTTCCGAAATATGGCCCTCATGCGTGAACACCGCATAGCGCCCGCCGGGCACGCGCAGCGTCTCCAGCCCGTTCGGCGTCTCCGCCCCCTCGGCGAGCCAGGCGGCGGCCATGTAATCCATGGCCCCTGTCTCGGGGTCGTGGATGCAGACGCCATAGGCGACGCCCGGCTCGGCGCCGTCCAGCGCCGCGAGATGCGGCGCGAACGCCCCCCAGAGCGCCGGAATTTCGCCAGCGGTCTCTTCCGTGTAGCTGGCGCGCAGGCCGGCGACGGCGAAGGGGCCGCGGGTCTCCATGCTGGGCGGGGCGAGCGTGGTCATGGTCTGATCCTTCAATGAATGAACGGTGGTGAGCGCGAGCGCCGCGAGTCCGCCGCCGGCCCTCAGCGCGGAGGGCGCGCGCCCGAATTCCTCGCGGAAGGCGCGACTGAACCCTTCCGGGCTTTCGAACCCGGCGGCCAGCCCCGCCTCCGTGACGGAAAGGCCAAGATCGAGCGCCCGCGCCGCCTCCGTCAGCCGCCGCGCGCGGCAATAGGCCATCGGCGGCCGGCCGACCGTCGCCGCGAAGACGCGGGAGAGATGAAAGCGCGACACCCCTGCGACGCGCGCCAGCTCATCGAGCGACGGCGGCGCGGCCAGCCGCGTCTCGATCAGCCAGAGTGTCTTCGCCACCATGCTCATTGCGTCGCCTTTCTCGATTCGCGCCGCCATTCTGGCGCCGCCGTCCGGCGCGCGCCTGATCGGTTTTGCGCCGCGCTCCGGCGCGCCCCGCTGTTGACCGCGCCGGCCCGAAGCCCCATCAAGCGGCGAAAGGGAGCGGCGCGATGACAATGCGGGAACAGGCGGTCTGGTGGTTGTTGGGGTTGATCATCCTGATCATCCTGCTCGTTCTGCTGTCGAACGTCCTTCTTCCTTTCGTGCTCGCCGCCGGGATCGCCTATTTCACCGACCCGCTGGCGGACCGGCTGGAGCGGCGGGGCCTGTCGCGCGTTCTCGCCACCGTGATCGTCACGGCCGTGGCCTTCATCGTTGCGACGATAGCGCTGATTATCCTGATTCCCCTGCTTATCAATCAGATACAGCTTGCGATTGACGCCGCCCCCGAGCTTTTCAACGCCGCCCGTGAATTCGTGGAAACGCGCGTCGCGCCGCTTTTCGACCAGGACGGCGCCCTCGGCGCGGCGCTGACCAAGGGGCTGAATCAGGCGCAGAGCCAGATCAAGGATATTTCCGTCGGCGTCCTTCAGGGCGCCTGGTCGGTCAGTCTCGCCGGGTTCCAGGTCGTTGCGCTGATGGTGGTGACGCCGGTGGTCGCGTTCTACCTGCTGCTGGACTGGGACAACATGATCGCCCGCATCGACGACATGCTGCCGCGCCAGCACCGCGACGAGATCCGCTGGCTGGCGGGCGAGGTCGACCGCGTGCTCGCGGGGTTCGTGCGCGGTCAGGTGACGGTCTGCCTGATCCTCGGCGGGTTCTACGCCCTCGCGCTGACGCTGATCCAGCTTCCCTTCGGTCTGCTGGTCGGGTTTTTCGCCGGGTTGATCTCCTTCATCCCCTTTGTCGGCTCCATCTTCGGCGGCGCGCTCTCTGTCGGGATCGCGCTGTTCTATTTCTGGAACGACCCGGTCTGGGTCGTCGCGACGGCGGCGATCTTCGCCGCCGGCCAGGCGGTCGAGGGGAATTTCCTGACACCGAAACTGGTCGGCGGCTCGGTCGGCTTGCATCCGGTGTGGCTGATGTTCGCGCTCTCCGCATTCGGCGCGCTTTTCGGCTTCACCGGGCTCCTGATCGCGGTTCCGGCGGCGGCGGTGATCGGTGTTTTCCTTCGCTTTTCGATTGGCAAATACAAGCAGGGCGCCCTCTATCGCGGCCAGCGCGGCGACAGCGGACCATGAGCGCGCAGATCCCGCTCGGCCTCGCCCTGCCAAAGCGGCCGGCGCGGGGGCGTGAGGCGTTTCGCGTCTCCGCATCGAACGCCGCCGCGGTGGCGCTGATCGACCGTTGGCGAAGCTGGCCGAACGGGCTCCTGACGCTGACCGGGCCGGAAGGGGCGGGCAAGACGCATCTCGCGCATGTCTGGGCCGGCGAGACCGGCGCCGAGCGCGTCGCCGCCGCGACGCTCGACCCCGCCGACCCGCCGGCGCTGGTCGCCGCCGGCGCCGCCGCGGTCGAGGACGCCGACCGGATCGGCGGCGACGCGCGGGCCGAAGCCGCGCTCTTTCACCTCATCAACCTCGCGCGGGCGGAGGGCGCGGCGCTGCTGATCACCGGGAGGGGCGCGCCGCAGAGCTGGCCGATCCGCATGCCGGACCTCGCCTCGCGCCTCGCCGGCGCGATGAGCGCGTCGCTGGAGCCGCCCGACGAGGCGCTGATCGCCGATCTTCTCGCCAAGCATTTCCATGATCGCGGGCTACAGGTCGACGAAGGGGTCCTGCGCTTTCTCGGCCGGCGGATCGAACGCTCCGCCGCCGCCGCCGCCGCGACCGTCGCGCGACTGGACGAGGCGGCGCTCGACGCCGGGCGGCGGATCACGCTTCCCTTCGTGAAAGAGGTGACGGGGCTCTAGGCCGCCCGCCCACCCGCGCGCCGGCCACGGCCGGGACGGGGAACGCCGCATCGCGCCGCGGGCGGCGAAAGGGGGATGAGCGCGACTAAAGGCGGCTTGACCCGGCCACGCGGCGCCGTTCTAACGGCCCGAGCCGCGCCGGACCCGGAGACCGCCCTTGACCGCGCCAGATCAGGCCGCCGCCCCGATAGCCTCGGAGACGCCGCCGCACCCCGCGGCGACCCCGGCGATGGGGCTCGTCGGGGTGATCGACATCGGTTCGAACTCGATCCGCCTCGTTGTGTTCGAGGACGGCGTGCGCAGCCCCGACTATTTCTTCAATGAGAAGGTGATCTGCGGCCTGGGCCGCGGGTTAAGCGAGACCGGCCGGCTCAACGCGGACGGCAGGGCGGCGGCGCGCGCGGCGCTTCGGCGCTATGTCTCGCTTTCACGTCGGATCGGCGTCTCCGAGCTGATCGTTTTCGCCACCGCCGCGCTGCGTGAGGCCGAGGACGGGCCGGAATACCGCGATGCGCTGTCGCGAGAGCTCGACATTTCGATTCGCGTCGTCACTGGGCCGGAGGAGGCGAAGCTCGCCGCCGAGGGCGTGCTTTTCGGCTGGCCCGCCGCCGAGGGCGTCGTCGCCGATCTCGGCGGCGCGTCGCTCGAACTCGCCGAGGTGGCGGTCGGCGCCGTCGGCGCCACGGTGTCGGTTCCCGCCGGCCACCTGCTTTTCGGCGAAGGCGACGGGCCGCTCAGCCAGCGCGCGATGCGTGCGCTCTCCGCCGCCGCCGCGCCGTTCGCGCCGAAAGCTTCGCGGCTGATTCTCGTCGGCGGCGCCTGGCGGGCGCTGGCCAAGGCGGGGATGTCGCGGGCCGGCTATCCGTTCCACGTTCTGCAGGGCTTCGAGATGACCCCGAAGGAGGCGCACGGGCTCTGCGATTGGGCGCTGTCCGAGCCGCCGGCGGCGATCAAGAAAGCCGCTGAGGTTTCGAACTCGCGCATCCCATCGATGGTCGGCGGCGCGCGGGCCTTGAAACGCCTGATGGCCGAGCTGACGCCCGGAAGCGTGGACATTTCGGCGTTCGGCGTGCGTGAGGGGATGATCTACGAGCGGATGGCGGCGTCGATGCGCGCGGAGGAGCCGCTGATCGCCGCCGCCACGGCGATGGAAGCCCGCCACGCCCGCTGTCCCGGCTTCGGGGCGGAGTTGTTCACATGGATGCGCCCCCTTCTGAACGGCTTCAACGCCGATCGGATGCGGCTGGCGGAGGCGGTGTGCCTGCTCCATGACGTGAACTGGCGGGCGCATCCCGACTTTCGCGTCACCGCCTGTTTCGGCACCGTCAGTCGCGGCAATCTCGCCGGCGTCGGCCATCGTGGCCGGCTCTTTCTCGGGGCCGCGCTGATGCATCGCTACAAGGGCGATCTGCAAGCGGCGGAGGCGGCTTCCGTTGCGCTGATGGACGCCGATGCGCGGCGTGAGGCCGAGATCGTCGGCCGCGCCGCCCGGCTCGGGGCGATGGTTTCCGGCTCCGCCATCGGCACGCTCGGAGATTGCCCGCTGCGCGTCGGCGACGGGCGCCTTACGCTGAGTTTCGCGCCCGCCGTGGCCGATCTCGCCGGCGAGCGGGTGAAGCGCCGGCTTGGCGCGCTCGCCGGCGCGCTGAGGCTGGAGCCGGTTTTCATCGCCTGATCGCAAAGAGAGCGCCAGAACGAAAAACCCCGCGCCCTGGGCGCGGGGTTCTGGGTCTCAGGCCGATAGCGGGATCAGGCGCGCCGACGGCGTCCGACGAAACCGAGCCCGAAAAGCGCGCTTGCAAGCAGCGGCAGAGCGGCCGGGATCGGGACGGCCGCGGTCACCGACCGCTCGGTGAATACGCGAATGTAATCGCCTGGGCTGCCCGCATAGAAGTTCACGTTGAGAATGTTGTCCGAGAACGAGAGGGAGTCGTTGCCCTCCAGCCCCCGCAGGTCCCGGCTCACATAGGTGACCAGATTGTTCGCGAGGAAATCGCTCGCGTCCAGAAGGCCCTTCGAAGAGGCGACGCCGAGAATCTTCGCGTCGAACTCGATGCTGCCCTTCAGGCGCTTTGTGTTCTTCGGATCATAGAAGACGTAGTGCGAGGCCACCATCGTGCCCGCGGCGATGTCGTCGCCAAAGTCGACTTCGAGAAGATCGCCCAGAACGATGTTCTGATCTTCGTCGAAGGCGTAAAGGACGTTGTCGTTGAAGTTGTTCCCGCCAACCGTGTTGTCCGGGTTCGACTCATCGAACGGCGTGAAGAGCTTCTTGAAGTCCGCGTTGGCGGGGCTGTCGACGGATCCGCTCACAACGACGGCGGCGGCCGGACTCGCAAACACGGCTCCTACGGCCGCGACGGCCGCGAAAATTGACATTCTGTTCATGGTTTCCCCATCTCGACAAAATTACACACAGACTTCCACCGGGCATACCTCCGGTTTTTTCGACGAAATGTCAACGATCCTGAGTCGAAAACGTCGCGAATCCCGCCTGAAAATGGAATGTACCCGGAATAATGGCTGATTTATGGTTGTTCGTTTTCCGATCCGTCCATCAATCGCCGCAACTTCCGTCGCCGGCGCGCTGACGGCATGCGCCCGATTGCGCCGGTGTCCATGCTCGCCTAAACCGGCGCGGTGAAACACTGAAAGCGGAGCGTCATGCGTCTTTCCCGTTATTTCCTGCCCGTCCTGAAAGAAACGCCGGCCGAGGCGCAGATCGTCTCGCATCGCCTGATGCTCCGGGCGGGGATGATCCGGCAGGCGAGCGCGGGGATCTATTCCTGGCTGCCGCTGGGCTTCAAGGTGCTCAGCCGGATCGAGCGCATCGTGCATGAGGAGCAGCAGCGCGCCGGCCATATCCCGATGCTGATGCCGACGATCCAATCCGCCGATCTCTGGCGCGAGAGCGGGCGCTACGACGATTACGGCGAGGAGATGCTGCGCATCACCGACCGCCACAAGCGCGACATGCTCTACGGCCCTACGAACGAGGAGCTGATCACCGACATCTTCCGCTCCTATGTCGGCTCCTACAAGGCGCTGCCGCTGACACTCTACCACATCCAGTGGAAATTCCGCGACGAAGTGCGGCCGCGTTTCGGCGTCATGCGCGGCCGCGAGTTCCTGATGAAGGACGGTTACAATTTCGACCTGACGAAAGAGGCCGCGCTCCACGCCTATAACCGCCACCTGGTCAGCTATCTTCGCACATATGAGCGCATGGGCCTTCAGGCGATCCCGATGCGCGCCGATGGCGGCCCGATCGGCGGCGACTACACGCACGAGTTTCTCGTCCTGGCGGAAACGGGCGAGTCGGAGGTGTTCTACGACAGCGCCATCACCGATCTGAAATTCGGCGACCGCGCCATCGACTATGACGACATCGCCGAATGCCGGGGCGTGCTCGAAGAGTTCACCTCCCGCTACGCTCGCACCGACGAGACCCATGACGAGGCGAAATTCGCCGAGATCCCGGAGGAGCGCCGCCGCTCCGCGCGTGGCATCGAAGTCGGGCAGATCTTCTATTTCGGCACGAAGTATTCGGAGCCGATGGGCGCCACCGTCACCGACGAGACCGGCGCGCAGGTTGCTGTCCACATGGGCAGCCACGGCATCGGCGTCAGCCGCCTCGCCGGCGCGATCATCGAGGCGAGCCATGACGAGAAGGGCATTATCTGGCCAGAAGGGGTCACGCCCTTCGGCGCCGGGGTCGTCAATCTCCGTCAGGGCGACGCCGCCACCGACGCCGCATGCGACGATATCTACACGAAGCTGAAAGCCGCCGGCGTCGATCCGCTCTATGATGATCGGGAGGAACGCGCCGGGTCGAAATTCGCTACGATGGATCTCATCGGCCTGCCATGGCGCGTCACCATCGGCCCGCGCGGGCTGAAATCCGGCCAGGTCGAGCTGACCCGCCGCAAGACCGGCGAGACGGTGGAGCTTTCGCCCGATGACGCGGTGGCCCGGCTCGCCGAGATCTACGCGGCGCGCTGATGGCCGGAACCCCCGGCACGCGGCCCTTCGCCGGGTTCGAGTGGATGATCGCGCTCCGCTATCTCCGTTCGCGTCGGAAGGAGCGCGCGATCTCCGCCATCACCGGCTTCAGCCTTGTCGGCATCATGCTCGGCGTCGCCACGCTGATCATCGTCATGTCGGTGATGAACGGCTTTCGCGACGAGCTGGTGGGCCGCATTCTCGGGGCCAACGGCCATGTGCTGATCCTGCCCGTCGGCAAGGTTCTGGAGGATTACCCCGATCTCGCCGCGCGCGCCGCCGCGACGCCCGGCGTGACCCGCGCCGCGCCGATCATCGAAGGGCGGGTGATGGCCTCGGGTGTGAATGGAAGCGCGGCGGGCGTCCTGGTGCGCGGCGTCAGCCCCGAGAACGCGAAAACGCTCGAAGCGCTGGCGCATCCGGAAAGCAGCAACGGGGCGCTGGCCGATTTCGGCGGCGACAGCATCGCCATCGGCGCCGGCGTCGCGGACGATCTGGGCGTCAAGGTCGGCGACACGGTGAAGCTGATTTCGCCGCGGGGTCTGCGCACGGTGCTCGGCCCCTCGCCGGCGACGGTGCGCTCCTTTCGCGTCGCTTACATCTTTCGCATCGGAATGACCGAGTACGACAAGATTCTCGTCTACATGCCGCTCGAAGCGGCGCAAAAGTTCTTCCTGAAGCAGGACCGCGCCGACATGATCGAGGTGATGGTCGAGCAGCCGGACCGGGTCGAGGACGCGGTGAACCGGCTGGCCAGATCGCTCGACGCCAGGGTCCGACTCTGGACGTGGAAGGACCAGAACGGCGGCTACCTGAAGGCGTTGAAGACTGAAAGGGTGGTGATGTTCCTCATCCTCTCGCTCATCATCCTTGTCGCCGCGCTCAACATCATCTCCGGGCTGATCATGCTGGTGAAGGACAAGGGGTCGGATATCGGCATCCTGCGCACCATCGGGCTGACACGCGGCGCCGTGATGCGGGTGTTCTTCGTCTGCGGCGCGGCGATCGGCGTCGTGGGCACGCTGCTCGGCGTCGGACTCGGCGTGCTCTTCACGCTCAACATCAAGGCGGTGCAGGCGGCGGTCGAATGGGTGCTCGGCGTTTCGGTATGGGACAGCTCGGTGCGCTACCTCACCGACATCCCGGCGCAGCTTCACCTTTCCGATGTCGCCTCGGTGCTGGCGCTGGCGCTCGGCCTCTCCTTCCTCGCCACGCTCTATCCCGCATGGCGCGCCGCGCGGCTGGATCCGGTGGAGGCGCTGCGCAATGAGTGATCCGGCGCTGGCGCTCTCGGGCGTCGTCAAGAGTTACGGGACCGGCCGCGCGGCGGTCGAGGTGCTGAAGGGCGTCGATCTCGTCCTTCATCCCGGCGAGATCGTCGCGCTGGTCGCGCCCTCCGGGGCGGGGAAGTCGACGCTGCTTCATATCGCCGGCCTCCTCGACAGCGCCGATTCAGGCGAGGTGCTGATCGGCGGCCGGGCGATGACCGGGCTGCCCGATGGCGGGCGCACCGCCGCGCGGCGGGCCGAGATCGGCTTCGTCTACCAGTTTCACCACCTCCTGCCGGAGTTCTCCGCCGAGGAGAACGTGGTCCTGCCGCAACTCGCCGCCGGAAAGAGCGGGGCGGAGGCCGCGAAACGCGCGCGCGCGCTTCTGGCCGCCGTCGGTCTTTCGGATCGCTTTGCGCACCGGCCCGGCGAGCTTTCGGGCGGCGAGCAACAGCGCGTCGCCATCGCCCGCGCCCTCGCCAACAGGCCGCGTCTGCTGCTGGCTGACGAGCCGACAGGCAATCTCGACGTCGGCACGTCGGAGACGGTCTTCGCTCTTCTCCTCGAGATCGCGCGCGAAGAGGGGCTGGCGGCCCTCATCGCCACCCACAACCCCGCCCTCGCGGCGCGGATGGACCGTGTGGCGACGCTGGAGGCGGGGCGGCTTCTATAGGTCGTCGACGGGCAGCCGCGCTTCCGCCAGCGCCGCGGCGATGACGCGCCGCTGCGCGGCGGAAAGCGGGGCGGGCGCGCCTGAGGGCGTCTTCCCGGCCTCCGCGCCCGCCGCGGCGCGATAGCGTTGCGCTGGCGGCAGCCTCCGGTTCATCCAGGCGACATGCGGCGCCAGCCGCGCTTCGAGCTTGCGCGCGGCGGCCGGGGAGGGGGCCGGCTGATGCGGCTCGATTTCCGGCAGTTGCTCGCAGAGCCGGTCAGCGACGATGGCGGCCGCCTTCCCGTGACGCGCGTTCAGGGCCCGCATCTGCGCCAGTTCCGCCGCCGACAGCGACCGGTTCACCATATGCGTCCCGGGCCGCTTCAGCGTTTCCCGCTCGACGCCGAGCCAGTCCTCGGCGATCGTCGCAAGCGGCCTCCTGACGCGCGAATAGTTCAGCACTCGAACCCGGGTCGCGGGATCGGCGCGCGCCGTGGCCAGGAACCGCCGCGCGACGAGCGGGTATTTGTAGCGCGCGGCCTCGTCGTCGATGTCCCCGGTCGCTCCCTCGCGCTTCACCTGCTGTTGATGGACGGAGGGGAGATGCTCGGCCGGGTCGCGGATGAAGAGCAGGATCTCTATGCGATCGAACCCGGCGAGCCCGCGAAACGCCGCCAGCCGTCCATTGTTGCGGGGATTCGAGAGAACGAAGAACAGCTTTTCGGCGCTGAAGAGCGCGTTCCCGCCCCGCAACCGGAACCAGAGCGCGACGGGCGCCGCCAGAACCGGCCTGCGGATCGCCGCGATGAGGATACGCGCATTCCCGCTCGTCGCGCGCCCGGCGGCGGCGCGCTTCAGCTTCCGGCTCCAGCAATAGCGAACTCCGAGCGCCGCGAGCCGGACCCGGCTCAGCGCGAAACAGCTCTGAAGATAGCTCGACCCGGTCTTGCCGTGGCCGACATGCAGATAGAGCGTGCGCATCGCCAGCCTGATCCTGTCCTCTAACCCGGGAGCAGCTCTGGCAGGTAAGGCACAATCCCCGAAAAGGCGAGAGGCGGCGCTGAAGACCGGATAGGCGGACGCGAGGGGCGAGCCGCCGACCTGCACGCCCAGACCGGTAGAGTTCCCGAGCAGAACAGCGAGAGCATGAACGTCTCGCCATCGGTGTAGCCGGCCATGACGAACCCCATCGCGCCTTCCGGCGCGATGGGCCTCCACTTTCCGGGCTCAAGCGACTGACTGGCGCCCGGAGCGGCGAGAAGACGAAACCCGACGCCGCGCGGAAGAGCATTGTGGCGCCTGACCTGAATCTGCTTGTCGCCGCCCCTCCGTTCCCTAACCGAGAAGCAATCTCGGCAGATAAAGCACGATCCCCGGAAAGGCGATCAGCCCGGCGATGGTGATCGCGTCGGCGACGAAGAAGGGCGTGGCGCCGCGAAAGACGTCCTGCACGGAGATGTCCGGCCGGACTCCGGCGACGACGAAGCAGTTGAGCCCGATCGGCGGGGTGATCAGGCAAAGCTCCGCCATCTTCACCACGATGATGCCGAACCAGATCGCGCATTCCGAGCCGGTCATCCCGAAGGCGCTGTCGGCGGCGGAGACATTCAGGCCGCCATTCAGCGCCATCACCGCCGGATAGACCACCGGCAGCGTCAGCAGGAGCATGCCGATGGCGTCCATGAACATGCCGAGAACGGCGTAGGCGAGCAGGATCATGATCAGCGTCACCATCGGCGACTGGTCAAGCCCGGAGAGGAAATCGGCGAATGCGCCGGGCAGATCGGCGAAGCCCAGAAAGCGCACATAGATCAGCACGCCCCAGATGATGGTGAAGATCATCACCGTCAGCTTCGCGCTCTCCATCAGCGCGGATTTCAGCTGCCCCCATTTCATCCCGTTCCAGAGCGCCATGCAGAGAACGACGAAGGCGCCGAGCGCGCCGGCTTCGGTCGGCGTGCCCCAACCGAAATAGATGCAGTATATGATGATCGCGACGACGAAGAAGATCGGCAGCGCGCCGGGGATGGATTCGAACCGCTGCTTCCATGTGAAGCCCCGCACCGCAGGGCCGAGGCTCGGCCGGAACTTGGCCATGAGGATGACAAGCAGCCCGTAGATCAGCGCCGAATACGCACCCGGAATGAACCCCGCGAGCAGCAATTGTCCCACCGACTGCTCGACGATGATCGCATAGATCACCAGGATCGCCGACGGCGGGATCAGCGAGGCGAGCGTGCCGCCCGCCGCCACCACCCCGGCCGCGAAGCGCCGGTCGTAACCCTCCGCCAGCATTTCCGGTATCGCGATGCGCGCGAAGACGGCGGAGGTCGCGACCGACGCCCCCGAGACCGCCGCGAACCCCGCCGTCGCGAAGACCGTGGCGACCCCGAGCCCGCCCGGCAGCCAGCCGACCCAACGCTTCGCCGCCTCGAACAGATATTTCGTCAGCCCGGCGTAATAGGCGAGATAGCCGATCAGGATGAAGGTCGGGATCAGCGACAGCGAATAGGTCGTCGCCTTCGAATGCGGAACCGAACCCGCCATCGAAACGGCGACGTCAAAACCCTTCTCCAGCCCCATCTTCTGCGCGAAGATCCAGAACAGTCCGGCGAAACCGACAAAGGCGGCCGCGAAGCCGACGCGCACCCCGATCAGTACAAGAACGACGAGCAGGCCGGAAAGGATCAGGCCGATATTGAGCGGATCCATCAGCCGCGCTCTCGCTCGCCGACCGGCTCGCCGATCACAGTTTCCGCCTCCGCCGCCGCGACTTCGGCCGCGCTTTCTATTAGCGGCACCGCCACCGGCGCGTCGTCATCGTCGCGCAGCGCCCGCCAGAACCCCCAGATCTGCAGCGCAAGCCGCAGCGCCAGCAGCCCGAGCGCCAACGGAACCAGCAGCTTCGCCGGCCAGAGCGGCAGCGCGATGTCGATCGAACTGTCGCGGCTGAACCACGTCGCGTTCCAGTCGAAGGCGCGCTGGAAATGCCGGAACGCGCCGACCGTCAGCGCCAGCGTCAGCAGCAGCATCAGCACCGTGGAGATCAGCTCCGCCACCCAGAGCGCGCGCCCCGTCAGACGCCCGATGAGGATGTCCATCCGGATATGCCCGCCGACCCGCTGGCAATAGGCGATGCCGAGAAAGGCGAAGACCGCCATCGCCTGCTCCACCCAGTCGATGAAGCCGGGCACCGGCACATTGAAGAGCTTGCGCCCCATGATCTGCGCGACCGCGAGCAGCATCAGCGCGAAAACCACGACCCCGGCGGCGAGGTTCAGCCCCGACTCGACGCGGAATAGCGCGCGGTCGGCGCGGGAAAGCGCGCTCGAATCCTCACGGACGGAGGAATGTCCGGCCATCGCGGTCTCCCCGATGTCGTATCGAAACTGCGAAAGTCCGGCGCCCCGCTTCGGGCATGGCGCCGGTCACCGCCTCCGGTCTATTCGCGCGCCTTCGCCAGCGCCTCGTCGACCGTTGCGAGCAACTCCTCCGCCGGCAGGCCCTGGGCCTTCATCTGCTCGGTCCATGCCGCGCGCGCCGGGCCGCCCGCCGCTTCCCTGAACGCAGCGATCTCCTCGTCGGAGACATGCACCTTCTCGACGCCCTTCTCCTCGAGAATCCGGTTCCACTCGCCGATCACGTTCTTCTCGTAATTCTGCACGTAATAGGCCAGCGCCTCGGGCGCCGACTCGTCCAGCGCCTGCTTCTGCTCCGGCGTCAGCGCCTCGTAGGCGTCGATATTCGCCACCACCGGGCAATTCACCGTGCCGGGGTTCAGGTTCTCGGTCCACCATGTCGCGAGGTCGATGGTCCGGAAGCTCAGATGCGCGTGCTGGGCGAAGGCGGCGGTGTCGATGACGCCGGATTCCATCGCGCTGTAAACCTCCGACGCGGTCATCGAGGTCGGAACCGCGCCGACCGCGGCGAAGGCTTCACCCAGCCCGCCGGTGGCGCGCACCCGCATCCCCTCGAAATCCGCCAGCGTGCGGCGCGGCTCGCCGGTGCCGACGATGTTGTATTGCGGCATCGGCGAGGGCATCAGGATCATCGCGTTCCAGCGCGCCATGTCCTCCTTCACCGCTGGCAGCGCATAGACCGCCTCGGAGACCGCGACCTCCTCCTCCAGCGTCTGCACGCCGATGAAGGGCAGCTCCAGCACCGTCACGGTCGGGTTCTTGTCCTCATGATAGCCGGCGCAGAACTGCGCCATCTCGAAAGCGCCGATCTGGATGCCGTCGAGATTCTCCTTGTTGTTGGAGAGCCCGCCATAGGAGACGTTCATCGTGAAGTCGCCATTGGTCTTTTCGGAGACGAGTTCGGCAAGCTTCTCCAGATGCTCGGTGAACGCGCGCCGCTTCCCCCAGGTCGAGACGTTCCATTCCAGCGCCATCGCCTCCCCGGCGAATCCGAAGAGCGCCACGGCGGCGGTGGCCATGAGATAAGTCCGTTTCATGCATGATCTCCCTGATCGGATTCGACGTTGACCGTCTTGCCGCAAAGCATAGGGAGAATTTCGCCAAGGACAATCCGCGAAGACGCGCGCCCGGCCGCCCGCTTTCCAACCCCGTCCCGAACCACCGTCCGCCGCGCCGCGCGCCCGGCCGCACCCCGCGCCCCGGCCCGCGAGGCGCCCGGCATGACCCGACGCCCGAGGATCGGGGTGCGGGCGCCCGGGGCTGACGCTCTTGCGGCCGCCTGCCGGCGGGCGGCCGCAGCCCGATCTGCCGCGGGACAAATCGGGCAAGGACTGATCGCGCGCGCCACGCTTCAGGTTTCGCTTGGCGGCGAGGGCGGGCGCGATATGGTGGCGCGGTCCGGGGAAGGTCTTGGTATGGAGCAATTACCGCAACTGACAGATTGGGGCCTTTGGGCGAATATCGTCACTGTGCTCGTATTCGTCGGTGGCGTGCTTGGGTGGCTCTATAAAACCGGCCGATGGATATTCCGTAAGCCGGAGCCTCCCGCCCCGCCGCCGCCCCCCGAACCCCCGATCCGCATCGGCGTTCCCACCGGCCGCCCCGTCCTCGGCCGCGACGCCGACGTGGCGGAAATCCGCGCCGCCCTGCTGGCCGATCACGGCGAAGGCGTCGCGCTGGTCAATTCCGGCGCGGTGCTGGCCGGGCAGGGCGGCATCGGCAAATCCACGCTCGCCCGGCATTACGCGAAAACCCACGAGGCGGATTATCACGGAATCCTCTGGACGCTGGCGGAAACGAGGCAGGAGGCGATCACCGGCCTTTGCGGTCTTTCTAACGCTCTCGGCCTGCCGACCCCTGACCAGCCGGAAATCCAGCACGCGCATGCGGTGGTCGCGAAGATTGCGCGCTCGGGAAAAAACTGGCTGATCGTCTTCGACAATGTCGAGACCCGCGCCGATATCGACGATCTGATTCCCGAGGGCGCGCATGTCATCGTCACCACGCGCCAGGGTCAGGGTTGGGACGGCTTTTCCACCCGCCAGACCGACATTCTGGGTTTCGACGCGCCGGACGCCCCGGCGGTGCGAGTGCTGATGGACGCCGCCGGGCGGGATGAAGGGGCCGAAGACGCCCGCGCGCTGGCCGAAGACCTCGGCGGTCTGCCGCTGGCGCTGGTGGTGATGGGCGCCTTTCTCCGCGATGCGGAGATGAGCTTCTCTGAAGGGCGGGGCGCACTCGACGCGATCCTCGACCGCGCGCCGCAGAACGCCGGCTATCCGAATTCGGTGCTGGGCGCGGTGCGGTTGAGCTACGAGCGACTCGGCCCCGACGCGCGGATCGTGGCGCAGCTTTGCGCCTTCTGGGCGGCGGAAGGACTGGGGCCAATGCTGCTGCTGGAGGCGCCGGCGGGACAAAACTGGGAAGCGTTCCTCGACCTGATCCCGGACGAGGCGCAGGCGCTGGCTCAGGACGCCCCGGGGGTGCGCGCGGCCTTCGACGAACTGGCGGCGCGGTCGCTGCTGACCGGCGCCGGCGAAACACGCGAAATGCACCGCATGACCGCCGCCGCCCTGCGCGGTCTTGACGAGGGCGCGATGGCATCGACCGCCGTGGCGCTGCTGGCGGCGGTCTATCCCGGCGGCGACCGCAACCCGTCCCATTCCCCGCAATGGCCGCTCTGCGCCCGGCTGACCCCGCATGTGCAGGCGCTACTGGCCGGTGGCGCTGCGCCGGAGGTGGCGGCGTGGGACTATCTGCTCAATCAGGCGGGAATCTATCTGGACCAGATCGCGGATTATCAGGGCCGCCTGCCGATGGCGCGGGAAAGCCTGCGGATCAAGCGCGCGCGGTTGGCGGAGGATCACCGCAATATCGCGGTGGCCCACGCCAATCTCGGGGTGGCCTTTCAGCGACTCGGCCGGTTCAATGAGGCCGAGGCGGAGCTGACGCGCGCCGTTGCGCTGCATGAGGCGCATCGCCCCGGTTCGGCCGATCTCGCCAGCGCCCATGACCTGCTGGGCTTGCTGCTGCTGGAGATCGCCGGCAAGGGCGCGCCGGAACGGCTGCCCGAAGCGGCGCGGCGGCATCAGCAGGCGCTGGCGCTGCGGCGGGAGCTCTTCGGCCGGCGCTCGGCGCCCGTCGCGCTGGCGCTGAACAATCTGGGCGGGGTGCGCTCCGCGCAGGGGCGCGGGCGGGCGGCGGCGCGCCTTTATGGCGCGGCGCTGGCCATCTGGCGCGCGGTGCTGCCGGCCAGCGACGCAAGGCTCGCTCATGGCGCGTTGAACAGCGGCGCCATGTGGCTTATGGGCGGCGCGGCGGAGAAGGCCGAGCCGCTGCTGCGCGAAGCGCTGGAGATACGCGAGGCCGCCTTCGCCGCCCAACCGCAACACCCGGACCGGCGGGATGCAGCGGATTGGCTGATCGCCTGCCTGCTGACCCGCGCGCGGGCCGGGGTGAACCGGGGTGCGAAGGAAGCCGAGGCGAAGCGGCTCTGCGCGCAATACGGGTTCGATTTCAAGAAGCGGCAGTCCAACGCTCTGCAATATCCAACCGCGCCGAAGATCGGGGTCGCCGCGCGGATTAACACTTTAAATAAAGCAATAACAATAACTTACACCGCATAACCATGGTTATGCCCGATTTCCGCGCCGAATCTAAAGCTCCAGCCGCATCCGCCGGCCCGGCGCATAGGCGAGCCGGGCGAGGGTGATGACGGCGTCGGGGGAGCGGGTCAGCCGCTCGACGATGAAGAGCGGCGCGCCCTTCGCAAGCCCCAGCGCCGCCGCCTCCGCCGCCTCCGCCGGAGCCGCCGAAAGCGCCATCTCGCCCCCGGCGAAGGGGGCGTTCCTGACCAGCCATTCATTGGCGCTGATCTCGGCGAAAAGTCCCGACCGCGCCGCCTCCGGAACAACGTCGAGGTTGATCCAGCGCTCCTCGAAAACGAAGGGCCGGGCGTCGGCGAAATGTGTCGCGGCGACGTGCAGCAGCCGCTCCGCGCCCTCCAGCCGCGCCGCGACCGCCGGCGGCGCCTTGCGCTCCGCCGCCCCGATCAGCGCGTAGGAATAGGTCGCGCCGGTCGTCTCGATCTCCTCGCGGATCAGCGGGACGGTCAGCCGCGCATGCCGCGACGGCTGCTCCGCGACCCGCGTTCCCGCCCGCCGGCGCCGCTCCACCAGTCCCGACGCCGCCAGCTCCCTCAGCGCGCGCCCGACCGTGGCGCGGGCGCAGCCGAACTCCTCCGCCAGCTCGGTCTCCGCCGGGATCAGCGCGCCCGGCGGCCATTCACGCGCCCCGATCCGGCGCAACGCTTCGTCATGCACCGCCCGCCAGTCGCCGCGCGGGGGCGCTCGTCTCGCGGTCGCGCCGGTCACAGCCGGTCCTTCAGCCGCCGGAGCGTCGCGCGCGCGCGCGCCTCGACCTCGTCGCGGGCGAAATGCCGCCCGTCGGTCACCATCGGCCGCCCGGCCGACCAGACATCGGTGACCATCCTGTCGTCGCCGGCGAAGATCCAGGCGTCGAGCAGCAGATCGCCGGTCTTTCCTTCCAGGTCCAGCGCGCGCGTGTCCAGCGCCAGAAGATCGGCCCAGAGCCCCGGCGCCACCGCCCCCGCCGCACGCCGGAGCGCCTGCGCTCCGCCATGCGCCGCGCCCTCCAGCAGCACGCGGCCGGTGGAGCTCTTTTCGCTCGCCAGCATCGCCCGGCCGCGATCGCGCAGGCGCTGCGAATACTCCAGCGTCCTGAACTCCTCCGACAGCGCGATGCGGATGTTGCTGTCCGAGCCGATCGCGAAGCGCCCGCCGGCCCCGAGGAACCCGATCCCGTCGAAGATCCCGTCGCCAAGCGAGGACTCGGTGATCGGACACAGCCCCGCGACCGCGCCGGCAGCCGCCACCGCCCGCGTCTCCTCGGGGCGCATCTGCGTGAGGTGGATCAGACACCAGCGCGGCCCGACCGGCGCATTGGCGAGCAGCCATTCCACCGGCCGCGCGCCGCGCTCCGCCTCGACCTCCTCGACCTCGGCGACTTGCTCGGCGAGGTGAATATGGATCGGCTCTCCCCCCGCCATCTCCACCGCCGCGGCCAGCCCTGCCGGCGTCACCGCGCGCAGCGAATGCGGGGCGATTCCGAAGCCGCAGTCGCCGGGCAGGGGCTTCATGTGCGCCTTCGCCCGCGCCGCGAGATCGGCGTAGCTCTCCGGCGTCGAGCCAAAGCGCCGCTGTCCCGGCCCGAGCGGCCGCCCGTCGCAGCCGCCGACTTCATAGAGCACCGGCATCAGCGTCAATCCGATGCCGCTGATCTCGGCGGCCCGCACCATCGCCGCCGACATTTCCGCCGGATCGTCATAGCGGCCGCCGTCGACGCGGTGATGCAGATAGTGGAATTCCCCGCAGGCGGCGTAGCCCGATTCCAGCATCTCGACCTGCACGAGCGCGGCGATCGCCTCCGCGTCATCCGGGTCGATCTGGTCGAGAAAGCGATACATCAGCCGCCGCCAGGTCCAGAAACTGTCGCTCGGGTCCGGCCCGCGCCGCTCGGTCAGCCCGGCCATGGCGCGCTGGAAAGCGTGCGAATGGACATTGGCCGGGGCCGGTAGAAGCGCGCCGACGCGGCGCCCCGCCGGCGGCGCGTCGGGGGTCACGCTCTCGATTCGCCCCTCGGCGTCGATCACGACCGCTACGTCGTTGCGCCAGCCCTCGGGGGTGAGCGCCTGCTCGGCCCAGATTTCCTGCATGTCGGCTCCTTGACAGCGCTAATATGTGCAGACATAACTCTTATAAACACAGACATTAAAAGACTCAACGCCCACGATGCGGATGTGAATCACCCATGACAGGACTGCTACTGACCAACGCCGCCATCGCCACGATGGGCAATGGACTCTCGACCGGCGGCGCGCCTTATGGCCTCGTCAATCGCGGCGCGCTGGCGATCGAGGGCGGACGGATCAAATGGGTCGGGCTCACCGAGGAGGCCGACGCCTTTCCGGATTTCGAACGCCGCGACCTGGACGGCCGGCTCGTCACTCCGGCGCTGATCGATTGCCACACGCATCTGGTTTATGGCGGGCATCGCGCCTGGGAGTTCGAGATGCGGCTGAAGGGCGCCACCTACGAGGAGGTCGCGCGCGCCGGCGGCGGCATCGTCTCGACCGTGCAATCGACGCGCGGCGCCTCCGAACAGACGCTGATCGACGCGGCGCTGCCGCGCCTCGACGCGATGATCGGCGAGGGCGTGGCGACGGTGGAGATCAAGTCCGGCTATGGGCTGGATATCGAGACCGAGCTGACGATGCTCCGCGCCGCGCGGCGGCTGGCGGAGCTGCGGCCGGTGCGCGTCAAGACCACCTTCCTCGGCGCGCATGCGACTCCGGCTGAATACAAGGGAAGCCCGGAGGCCTATCTGAAAGAAGTCTGCCTTCCCGCGCTCGACGCCGCCGCGGAGGAGCGGTTGGTGGACGCCGTCGATGGGTTCTGCGAGGGGATCGCCTTCACCCCCGATCAGATCGCCATGGTTTTCGCGCGCGCGGCGCTGCATCATCTGCCGGTGAAGCTCCATGCCGAGCAACTGTCGAATATCGGCGGCGCACGGCTGGCGGCGCGGCATGGCGCGCTCTCGGCCGATCATCTCGAATACGCCGATGCGGGCGACGCGGCAGCGCTCGCCGCCGCGGGAACGGTGGCGGTGCTGCTGCCCGGCGCATTCTACACCATCCACGAAACGCGCCGCCCGCCGATCGACGCCTTTCGCGAGGCCGGGGTGGCGATGGCGTTGGCGACGGACTGCAATCCCGGCTCCTCGCCGCTCGCCTCGATCCTGCTGGCGATGAACATGGGGTGCACGCTCTTTCACATGACGCCGGAGGAGGCGCTGGCCGGCGCGACGCGCAACGCCGCGCGGGCGCTCGGGCTGACGGACGCCGGCGTCGTCGCGCCCGGGATGCGCGCCGACCTGGCGCTCTGGGATGTCGAGCATCCGGCCGAACTCGCCTACCGGATCGGCTTCAACGCGCTCCATGAACGGATTTTCGCGGGAGCGGAGACATGATCGCGCTGCGGCCGGGCGCCGCGACGCTGGCGGAACTTGAGGCGATCTGGCGCGGAGCGGGCGCGGCGCTCGACCCGGACGCGCGCGGGCCGGTCGAGGCGGCGGCGGCGCTGGTCGCGCGCGCGGCGGCGGAGGAGGCGCCCGTCTACGGCGTCAACACCGGCTTCGGAAAGCTCGCCAGCCGGAAGATCGCCCCCGCGGACACGGCGACACTGCAACGAAACCTGATCCTCAGCCATTCCGCCGGCGTCGGCGCGCCGCTGCCGCAGGCCGAGACCCGGCTGACGATGGCGCTGAAGCTGCTTTCGCTCGGGCGTGGCGCTTCCGGCGTCAGATGGGAGGTGATCGCGCAGATCGAGGCGATGCTGGCGAAGGGCGTAATCCCTGTCCTGCCGGAACAGGGCTCGGTCGGCGCTTCGGGAGACCTCGCGCCGCTCGCCCATATGGCGGCGGCGATGATCGGCGCCGGCGAGGCGGTATTCGATGGGCGTCGTATGAAAAGCGATGAAGCCCTTGCGGCGGCTGGATTGTCTCCGATCGTCCTCGGGGCGAAGGAGGGGCTGGCGCTGATAAACGGCACGCAGTTCTCCACCGCCAACGCTCTCGCCGGGCTCTGGCGGGCCTGGGCGGCGGCGCGGGCCTCGGTCGTCATCTCCTGCCTTTCGACCGATGCGATCATGGGCTCCGACGCGCCGTTGCTGGCGGGAATTCACGCGCTGCGCGGCCACAAGGGGCAGATCGCGGTCGCCGCCGCGATGCGCGCGCTGATGGCGGGTTCCGCGATCCGCGAAAGTCATCGAGAGGGCGACAGCCGGGTTCAGGACCCGTATTGCATCCGTTGCCAGCCGCAGGTTCTCGGCGCCTGCGTCGATCTTCTCGCGCAGGCCGCGCGGGCGCTGGAGGTGGAGGCGAACGCCGTCACCGACAATCCGCTGGTGCTGGTCGATGAGGGGCGCATCGTCTCCGGCGGCAATTTCCACGCCGAGCCGGTCGGTTTCGCCGCGGACCAGATCGCCGTCGCCATCGCCGAGATCGGCGCCATCGCGCAGCGCCGCGTCGCGCTGATGGTCGACCCGACGCTCTCCTTCGATCTGCCGCCGTTCCTGACCCCCGATCCGGGGCTGAATTCCGGCTACATGATCGCCGAGGTGACGACGGCGGCGCTGATGAGCGAAAACAAGCATCTCGCCAATCCCTGCACCACCGATTCCACCCCGACCTCCGCCAATCAGGAGGATCACGTCTCGATGGCCGCGCATGCGGCGCTCAGGCTCCGGCGGATGAACGACAACCTGGCGGTGATCATCGGCGTCGAGGCGCTCTGCGCGGGGCAGGGGGTGGAATGCCGCGCGCCGCTGGAGACCTCACCCCGGCTGAAGGCCGCGCTGGCGCGGCTGCGCGCGGAGGCGCCGTCGCTGGGGACAGACCGTTACATGGCGCCGGAGATGGAGGCGGCGGCGGCGCTCGTCGGCTCCGGCGCTTTCGCAGACGCCGCCGCGCTTGATTTCACCCTTGAGGAGATGACGCGATGACCAATCCCCGCCACAACATGCGCGACGTCTATCCGCCGACTGGGACCGAAATTTCCGCGAAAAGCTGGCTGACCGAAGCGCCGATGCGGATGCTGATGAACAATCTGCATCCGGATGTGGCGGAGAACCCGCATGAACTGGTGGTCTATGGCGGTATCGGCCGGGCGGCGCGAACCTGGAACGATTTCGACACCATCGTCGCCTCCCTCAGGGGGTTGGAGGAAGACGAGACGCTGCTCGTCCAGTCCGGCAAGCCCGTGGGCGTCTTTCGCACCCATCGGGACGCTCCGCGCGTCCTGATCGCCAATTCCAACCTCGTGCCGCACTGGGCGACCTGGGACCATTTCAGCGAACTCGACAAGAAGGGTCTGGCGATGTACGGTCAGATGACCGCCGGGTCGTGGATCTACATCGGAACCCAAGGCATTGTGCAAGGCACTTACGAGACCTTCGTGGAGGCCGGGCGCCAGCATTACGACGGCGACCTGAAGGGCAAATGGATTCTCACCGGCGGCCTCGGCGGCATGGGCGGTGCGCAACCGCTGGCGGCGGTGATGGCCGGGGCCTGTTGTCTTGCGGTTGAGTGCAATCCGGACAGCATCGAATTTCGCCTTCGAACCAGGTATCTGGATGAAAAGGCGGAGACGCTGGATGAGGCGCTTGCGATGATCGAGCGCTGGACGAAGGCGGGCGAGGCGAGGTCGGTCGGCCTTCTCGGCAACGCCGCCGATATTTTCCCCGAACTGGTGAAGCGGGGCGTGCGCCCCGACATCGTGACGGAC
This sequence comes from Pikeienuella piscinae, assembly GCF_011044155.1. Classification (NCBI taxonomy): domain Bacteria; kingdom Pseudomonadati; phylum Pseudomonadota; class Alphaproteobacteria; order Rhodobacterales; family Paracoccaceae; genus Pikeienuella; species Pikeienuella piscinae. The sequence continues at coordinate 870,753 of NZ_CP049056.1, read as the reverse complement.
CAGACCTCCGCGCATGACCCCGTGAACGGCTATCTGCCGCAGGGCTGGACGATGGGCGAATGGCGCGAAAAGCGTGAAAGCGACCCGAAAGCGGTGGAGAAGGCCGCCCGCGCCTCGATGAAGGCTCATGTCGCGGCGATGGTGGATTTCTGGAACGCCGGCGTTCCGACGCTGGACTACGGCAACAATATCCGCCAGGTGGCGAAGGAGGAGGGGCTGGAGAACGCCTTCGCCTTTCCGGGCTTCGTGCCGGCCTATATCCGCCCGCTCTTTTGCCGTGGGGTCGGCCCGTTCCGGTGGTGCGCGCTCTCCGGCGACCCGGAGGATATCTACAAGACCGACGCCAAGGTGAAGGAGTTGATCCCCGACGACGCGCATCTTCACAAATGGCTCGACATGGCGCGCGAGCGGATTTCCTTCCAGGGGCTTCCGGCCCGCATCTGCTGGGTCGGCCTGGGCCAGCGCCACCGGCTTGGTCTCGCCTTCAACGAGATGGTGGCGTCGGGGGAACTGAAAGCCCCGGTGGTGATCGGCCGCGACCATCTCGACAGCGGCTCCGTCGCCTCGCCGAACCGGGAGACGGAGGCGATGAAGGACGGCTCCGACGCGGTTTCCGACTGGCCGCTGCTCAACGCGCTCCTCAACTGCGCCTCGGGCGCGACGTGGGTCTCGCTTCATCACGGCGGCGGCGTCGGCATGGGGTTCTCGCAGCATTCCGGCATGGTGATCTGCTGCGACGGCACCGAGGACGCCGCGCGGCGCATCGGCCGCGTTCTCTGGAACGACCCGGCCACCGGCGTGATGCGTCACGCCGACGCCGGCTACGAGGACGCCATCGCATGCGCGAAGGAGCAGGGGTTGAACCTGCCGGGGATATTATAGGGTGATGGCGCGGTTGGAGAGACTCTAGAGCATCGCGCGCGCCAGCAAGCGTGGCGGGCATCCAGGAGAACGCGTGATATGGCCGCCGCCATCGATATCGAAAGAATCCGCCGAGAAACGCCCGGGATCGGGGAGAGTATTCATCTGCTCGCCGCGGGTTCGGCGCTGATGCCCGCCGCCGTGGTCGACGCCGTGGTGAACCACACGCTTCTCGAAGCGCGGATTGGCGGCTATGAGGCGCACGCGAAGATGAGCGCGGCGCTCGACGGCGTCTACGACTCCGTCGCGCGGCACATCAACGCCGGGCGCCGCGAAATCGCGCTCATGGAGAATGCGACGGTCGCCTGGTGTCACGCTTTCTATGCGCTGCCGCTCCGGTCAAAATCGCGTATCCTGACTTGCGAAGCGGAGTATGCGGCCAACTATGTCGCCTTTCTTCAACGGGCGCGAAAGGACGATCTGACCATCGAAGTCGTGCCGTCGGACGAGGCTGGCGCGCTCGATATCGACGCGCTCGAAGCGGCGATGGGCGATGATGTCGGCCTGATCTCGATCACATGGGTTCCGACCAACGGCGGCCTGGTCAATCCCGCGGCGAGAATCGGCGAGATCGCCCGCGAACACGGCGTTCCTTATCTGCTCGACGCCTGTCAGGCTGTGGGGCAGATGCGCGTCGATGTCGAAGAAATCGGCTGCGATTTCCTGTCGGCGACGGGCCGGAAATTCCTTCGGGGGCCGCGCGGAACCGGGTTTCTTTACGTGCGGGAGCGCTGGCTGGAGACGCTGGAGCCGGCGATGATCGACCATTTCGGCGCGCCCTGGGTCGCGCGCGATCGATATGAGCTGCGTGACGATGCGCGCCGCTTCGAAACCTGGGAAAACTCCTACGCGTTGCGCGCCGGTCTTGGCGCGGCCATCGACTATGCTGACGCGATCGGTATCGACGTGATCGAGGCGCGGGTGAAATATTTGGCCGAACACTGCCGCTCGGCGCTCCGCGCCCACGACGCTATTCGGTTGCGTGACATTGGCGACAAGCAATGCGCCATCGTCAGCTTCACGGCGGAGGGCGTCGCGGCGGAGGAGATCCGACGTAGATTGGCCGAGGCGGGCGTCGTCATCGGGGCCTCCGACCCTTCCAGCACCCGCATCGACTCCGAGCGCCGCAAGCTGCCCGACATGCTGCGAATGGCGCCCCATTATTACAATACGGAAGCCGAGATAGAGCGCGCTGTCGAGAGGATAACCTCCATCCTCTGATCGCTCGCCTGCGCGGGCGGGACGGCGAAACGCCGTCCGGTCGCGGCCGGAGACGCCCCCGGATGGGCGGCTGACCTTTGCGGTTACCCATTTGCGGTTACCCATAAGGCGAAAACACCCTAGATTGCCATTCGGGAGGACCCAGTGGCCGCAGCTGACGCCGGGGCAGTCGTCGAAGGCTCATCTGAAGGGCTCGAAGACGTCGTGCGCGATATCGGTGAGGGCGTCGCGCCGCTCACCGCCTATCTGGAGACGATCTGGCGCACGATAGCGCCGCAGGTTTTCTCGATCTCGGGCCTGATCGAAATGGCGATGATCGTCGCGACCGGCGCTCTCGCCTTCCTGCTCGCAGGGCTGATGCGGCGGATTGTGGAACGGATATTTCCGCATTCGGAAGATCACCAGGTCTCGCGCGTCCGGCGTGTGCTGCTCTCGCTGGCGCCGCCGTTTCTCTGGCTCTGCGCGCTCTGGGTCGGATCGGCGGCGCTGTTCGGGTTCGGTCATCCCGATGACCTGGCGCGGCTGACGACGAGCCTCCTGACCGCCTGGATCCTGATCCGGCTCGTCTCCTCGGTGGTGGCGGACCCGTTCTGGTCCCGGCTTTTCGCCGTCGCGGCCTGGGCCGTCGCCGCGTTGAATGCGCTCCGTCTGCTCGGGCCGACCATCGCGCTTCTCGACGGCGCGGCGGTGACGGTCGGGGATCTCCGCGTTTCGCTCTATCTCGTCATCAAGGCGGCGGCGTTCGCCATCGTTCTCCTCTGGCTGGCGACAACGCTGGCGCGAATCGTGAACCGGCGGGTGACGAAGGCGAAATCGCTGACCCCATCGGTGCAGACCCTGATCGTGCATGGCGTCAAGCTGGGCCTCACGCTGATCGCGATCCTGATCGCGCTCAACGCGGTCGGGATCGACCTGACCGCCTTCGCGGTCCTCTCGGGCGCCATCGGCGTCGGGCTCGGGTTCGGCCTGCAGAAGATCGTCTCGAATTTCGTCTCGGGCGTCATCATCCTGATGGACCGGTCGATCAAGCCGGGCGACGTGGTGGAGGTGGCGGACACCTACGGCTGGGTCACCAGCCTTGGCGCGCGTTTCGCCGCGGTCAAGACGCGCGACGGCACCGAACACCTGATTCCGAACGAGGAGTTCATCATCAACCGGGTCATCAACTGGACCCACTCTGATAGCGCGGTGCGTCGGAAACTGCCGGTCGGGGTTTCCTACGATACCGATCTCGACGCGGTGATCCCGATCATCCGCGAGGCGGTCGAGGGGGTGCCGCGGGTGCTGACGGACCATCGCGTCAACGTGCTGGTGCGGGGGTTCGGCGACAGCGCCATCGACCTCGAGGCGCGGTTCTGGATCGCCGATCCGCAGAACGGCGTCGCGAATGTCACTTCCGATTGCTATCTCGCCGTCTGGCGGGCGCTGAGGGACGCGGGGGTCGAGATTCCCTTTCCGCAGCGCGACCTGCATATCCGCTCCGATGTCGCGGCGCGGCGGGGACCGCGCGAAGATGCGGCGCGCGCCGCCGCGGACAAACCCGGCGCGGCGAACGACGCCTGAGACGGGGCAGGGCGGCTCAGAAGTCCTTCTTCCATTTCAGGCCGAGCGAGGTGCCGACATCCGGGCCGACCTCGCTATTGATATGAACGTCCTCGTAGACCTCAACTTCGACGACCACGCTGCCTGACCCGCCGCCGATCGGCTGCTTGGCGCCGACGAAAAGATCATCGGTGACGTTGGAGCCGAGGGTGAGGCTGGACTGGCCCTCGTCATCCTGATCGAAACGCAACACGTCGAGGCCCACGGCGCCGCGCACGCCGCCGATCGCGCCGCCGCCGCCGTCGAGCAGCGTGGCGACGCCAACCGCGAGCGTCAGCGCCTCGCTCGCGGAAAGCGACTGCTTGGAGCGGCCGAAAAGAACGCGCGGCAGCACCTCTTCCTCCGGCAGGGGCGGGGTCGAGGTGAAATTGATCTCGGGCGCCTGCGCGGTGCCGGAAATCGCGATGCCGCCGGTCACGCCGTCATTCTCACGCAGAAGCTTGATGTCGAGAAGCGGGTCGATTCCCGGCCCTCCGGTGAATCGCACCTCGCCCGGGTCCAGCTCGAACACCCGGCCGAGGAAATTCAGGACGCCGCGTCGTTTCTCGACAAGCCCGGTGATCCGCGGGTCCGCGGCAGTGCCGCGCACCTCCAGATCGACCTTCCATTCGCTGTCGAGACCCCGGCCGCGCACGAAGATGTTCGCCGGGCCGGTGATGTCGATATTGAGCGCGATGTCGTCGCCGGCGGGCTCGGGCTCCGGTTCGATCTTCTCGCCCTTGAAGCGGACCTCGCCGATATCGGCGACGCCGGGCGGCGTGGCGGCGACCAGCCGGACCTCGGCCTTGTCGATATTGACCGTGCCGGAGATGTCCGGGCCGGAGAGCGGGCCGGCGACCGCGAGATCGATGGTGAGGACGGCGGCGACGTCGTCGCGGCGCACCAGGGTCGCGCCCGCCGCGGTCACGGTCGCCTGAACCTCGCCCTCCTCGATCGTCGCGATCGCGGCGACGGCGCCGCCGGACCCGTCCTCGGCGGTGATATCGACGACGAAGGCGCCGGTGCTGGAGACGCTGGAATGGATTTCGAGATCGGTCAGGATCGTGCCGGCGTCAAGATTCTGATAGCTTCCGTCGCTCAGCGCGATTTCGCCGCCGACGATGGGGTTCGCCATCGTCCCCGAAAGCCGGAGCGCGACGCGCGCAGCGCCGTCGAGCACATGGCCGGGAGCGGGAACCAGCGCCCAAAGGTCGCCGATCCGGCCAGACCAGTCGACTGAACCGGAAAGCGCGCCATTCTGGGGCACCGTCGGGATCGGCCCGCCGGTGGCGAGCAGGGGCGCCGCCGCGGAGACGCGCAAAGGATTCCTGTAGGGGCCGGCAAGCGAGGCGTTCGCGCGGGCCTCGCGTCCATTCCAGTCGATATCCGCCTCCAGATTCAGCGCGCCGATATCCGCGACCGCCTCGGCGAAGCGCAGTTCGGTCGCGGAAAGCGCGATATCGGCGCCGGGGCTGCCCTTGCGGGTGTCGAATTTCGCCGTCAGCCACAGCGCGCCCTGCTCCAGCGGCAGGCCGCCGAGCTCCGCGATCGGCTTGAGTTCAGGCGCATCGAGTTTCAGGTCGCCGGTGAGGCCATCGGCGTGAAGCGCCGCGGCGCCGGTCAGCGCGCCGCCCGGCAGGCCGAGATTGACGCCGTCGAATTTCGTCACCCCATCGGCCGAAGAGACGCGGAGCGGCGCGCGGAGCGCGACCCTGGCGTCCCCGGCCTCCGCCGAGAAGCGGGAGATCGTCGCCTGGGGCCCGTCGCCGGCGAGGTCCGCGCTGGCGGCGGCGGCGACGCGGATCGGCTCTTCGGAGTCGAGCGCGCCGGATGATTTGAGATCGAGGGCGAGCGCGGAGAGTTTTCCTTCCGCCGTCAGGACCGTCCGGTCGAGCCGCGCAGCGCCGAGATCGGCGGAGGAGATCTGGGCCTTCGCGCTGATCGCAGGGTCGCCGCCGGTCGCATCCTGAACCCGCGCGTCCAGCGTCGCGCTGGTCACCGTTGCGCCTTCGGCGGTGATCCGGTCGGCGCGCAGCGTCGCCGTCAGGTCCGCGAGATCGCCCTTTGCGGTGATCTTCGTGGTCTGGACCCCGGCCGCGCCGAGATCGGCGCCGGCGAGGTCGGCGACCACGTCGAAGGCGGGGTTGTCGGTGGTCAGCCCCTCGCCGGAGCCCTTGACCGCGAGGCTGTCGAGCGCAAGGCCGAAGCCCGCGATCCCGCTCGCATCGAGCGTCCCCTCCGCCGCGAGGGCGCCGAGCGCGTCGCGGATGCGCGCGTTCAGCTTCGCCTCCGCGACCGCGACCTCGCCGACCGTCTCGTCGCCGGCGACGCCGCTCAGCGTCACATCGACGGTCATGTCCCCGACATCGCCCTTCGCCTTCAGCGCGCCGGAGGCGATCGTCGCCTGGTTGAGATCGGCGGCGTCGAAGGAGCCATCGACGTCGAAGGCGGGCGCTCCGGTCAGATCGGTCCCGTCGCCCGAAAGCGCGAGCCGGTCGACGCCATAGCCAAATGCGGAAACGCCCGACGCCTCCAGCGTTCCGCTCGCGGCGGGCGCGCCAAGCGCATCGGTGACGCGCGCGTCCAGAGTTGCGGCGGCGACGCGGATATCGGCGACGTCGATGCTGGAGAGATCGAGAGCGAGTTCGGCGTTCTGTTTCTCGTCGGCGCTCGTCAGCACCACATGGCCGGTGATCGCGCCGGTGGACGGCTCGCCGGTGACAGCCTCGAAGGGCGCGAGGTCCGGCGCGTCGATCCTGATGTCGCCATCGACCAGCGTGGTCGCGAGGTCGATCTCGGCATCCCCCGCGATCAGCGCGCCAAGGCCGGTGGCGGTCATGTCGCTGAGCGCGAGCCGGTCGTCATCCAGCCGGAAGCCGCCATCGAACGCCACTTCGCCAAAGCGCGACCCATCGGCCTTGAGCGCGACGATCCCCTCCGGGGTTTCGCCGAAGGTCGCGTCATGGGTCAGCCGGACGGCGCCGTAATCTTCGCCTTCGAAGCGCAGACCCTCCAACGCCGCTTCGCCGGCGAGACGGGGCAGGGCGAAGGGGCCGGTGACCGCGCCCGAGGCGTTCAGCGCGCCCGTCGCGTCAACGTCATAAGCGGCGGCGAGCGGGCCGAGCCGCGGCGCGTCGAGCTTGTAGGTCAGCTCGACCGTCTCGCCTTCAAGATCGACGCCGCCGCTCGCCTCCAGCGTCAGGGGCGTCGACGTGACCTGGATGGTGGAGAGTCGCGCCGCGACGCCGTCGTAAACGCCAGCGGCCGCGATCTCGACTTCGCCGAGAAGATCAGGGCCGAGCCGGTCAAGCCGCAGCCCGCGCGCGCCGCCGCCGACATCGAGGGTGATCTCGTCGCCCCGCACCCGGACCCCGGCGTCCAGTCCGGCGCTGGCGATATCGACAGCGGCGGTTTTCAGGCCCTCCAGCGACAAGCGCCCTTCGGAGGCGAGATTGTCGAGCGGGCCGTTCACCGCGCCGACGAAGCCGAACCGGGTGAATTCGACCCCTTCGACGAGATCGGACAGGCCCGCGCGCGCCTCCAGCACGACGTCGAGATCGGCGACGGCTTCGCGCCGGTCGAAGGTTCCCGACGCGGTGAGGTCGAGATCATGCGCCTCGATCTGCCCTTCGCGGATGCTGACGAGGCCGTTCTCGTCCTCCGCCATGTCGAAGCGCAGCCGCGCCTCCGGCGCGAGCACGGCGGCGGTGGAGGGGCCGTAGGTCGCCGCCAGCTCTTCGCCCGGAGTCACCACGAGATCGGCCTTGGCGGAAAGGCGGCCGACGGCGTTGACGCGCCCCGATCCCTCGGCCGTGATCACCCGTTCGACTTCGCCGTCCAGCGTCACCTCCCAGTCGGTCAGGGGGCCGGTGGCGAAAAGTTCGATCCGGCTGGCGCTGTCGTTCGGCAGCCCGGCGAGCGCGGCGACGAGTCCGCCAGGATCTTCGGCGGCGGCCAGCGTGAGGTCGAGCCGCTCCTCAGCGAAATCCCGCAGATAGTCGAACTCGATCCGCCCGAAAACATTGTCACGGCGGGTGATATTGAGGCGAAGCGATTGCTCATCGCCCTCGTCGCGCGCCGCGCCGGTGGCGTCGAAGGCGATGCCGGGAAGGCCAGGCGCCAGGTCGGGCGCGACGACGACGCGGATCAGCTCCATGCTCTCGATCCGCGTGGTGATCGGCGAGCGCGGCCAGTCGAAGGGCTCGTCATCCGTCTCCGCGAGTTCGGAATCGTCCTTCACCTCGACCGCCACGGCGGACGCATTCGGCGCCCGCAGGACGCTGACCCCGGTCGCGGCCAGTCGATTGACCACCAGATCGCCAAGAAGGATGCGCGAAGGGCTCCAGTTCAGCGATAGCCGCTCGACCGTCAGCCAGACGCTGTCGGCGTCGGCGACCTTCAGTCCGACGATCTCAGTCGAACCGTCATCGGCGTCCTCGACCCCCTCGGCGGTGATCTCTAGCTCGCCCGGAACGGAAATCTGGTCGAGCACGAAATCGACGAGGCTATTCTTCAGCCCGAGAAAGGAGAATTGCGCCGCGGCCGGCAGCGCGAGCGCGAGAACCAGGACGAGCGGAAGGAGAGGGCGCAGCCGCGCCATCAGAACGCCTGCCCGATGGAGATGTAGAACTGGAAGAAATCGTCCTCCTTGCGCGGGTTCACCGGGAAGCCGACATCAAGCCTCAAGGGCCCGACCGGTGAAAAGTAGCGCACGCCGCCCCCGACCGCCACCTGCACGCCTTCGTCGAATGCGGGGAACAGCTCTGTCGAGACCGTTCCCGAATCTACGAAGCCGACGACGCCGATCGCCTCGGCGACCCGGGCGCGCAATTCGACGCCCAGTTCGGCGACGGAAAGCCCGCCGGTCGGATCGCCGTCCGAGTCGAGCGGGCCGATGAACCGCTCCTTGTAGCCCCGGACCGAGCCGCCGCCGCCCGAATAGAGCCGATGATTGGCGGCGACGGTGTCGAGGTCGCCCGCGATGACGGAGCCGAGCCGCCCGCGCGCCGCGAGGATGTACTTCCTTTCGCCCGTCAGGTCGAAATAGGTGGAGGCGGTTCCGTCCACGACCATGAAGCTCGCGGGATCGTCGCCGACATAACCGGCGAAGGGCGTGACGGCGAGCCGGGCGCGCACGCCCTTCGAGGGGTCGAGCTTGTCATTCGCGCCGTCATAATCCGCGAACATCGGCACGCCGGCGAGCTTGGAGACCTCCGTCCCGTCGTCATCCGTGATCTGGCTCAATTCGACCAGGCCGCCCGCGCCGACGGTCAGCTGCTCGCTCAGTTCGCGTTCGAGGCCGCCGGTGAACGTGCCGCCATATTCTTCATACGCGTCATCGTCGATGTGACGAAGCTCCAGCCCGAAGACGAGGTCCTGACCGGGCCGGCGCCATTGCGGCTCGCGGAGGCGGGCCTCCAGCGACTGTTCCTCGAGACCGAGAAGCGCGTCCAGCGTCAGCGTTTCGTTCGAACCGAAGAGATTGCGGTGCTGGTAGCCGCCGGTCACCGCCGGGCCGGCGTCCGTCGAATAGAGCGCGCCGGCGGAGACGGTCTGCGGTTTCGCCTCTTCGAGCGTCACCAGAACCGGCGCAAGTTCGCCCGCCGGCGGCTCATCGGGCAGGCTGGCGGAGCCGGCGTCGAATAGCCCGGTGTCGAGAAGCGCGCGCTGGAATTCAGTGAGTTTGGCGGGATCGGCCGGGTCGCCTTCCTGGAAGGGAATGTAGGTGTCGAGATACGCGGCGTTGACGGTCTCCAGCCCTTCATAACTGACCTGCCCGAACCCGTAGGGCCCGCCGGTCGCGATGGTGGTCTCGACCTCGAGCTCGTCGCGTTCCGGGTCCGCGACGGCGTCGCGTCCGATCAGCGTGGCGTAGGGCCGGCCGCCGGCGCGAAGCCGGTCGACCGCCTTGTCCTCGGCCGCGAGAATCCCGGCCGCGCGCGCCGCCTCGCCGACCGGAGAGCCGAGCGTCCTCGCGTCGGGATGGACGGGCGCGGCGCCGGCGCCGGTTTCGACAAGCAGAAAACGATGCGCCGCGAGCAGGTATTGACTGTTGGCGTCGACATTGAGCCGCACCAGCGCGCGGGGCGGTGCGGCTTCGTCTTCATCCGCGTCCGGTCGGCTCGCCGCCGCCGGCGCGGCGGCGGCCGTCTCTTCGACTTCCGGCGCCGGGCGATCCTCCGGCGCGAAAACCTTCACCTCGGTCTGCGCCTCGAAATACCCGTAGGAGCGCATGATCTTCAGCACCGTCGGGATGTCGCCTTCGGCCCGGCGGCGAAGGAAGGCGACGCTTTGCGCGCCCTTTTCCTGCTGGCGATAGAGCTCCAGCGCCTTGCCGATCAGCTCGGCGGCGTTTTCGTTCTCCACGCCGTTCAGTTCGACGTCGTATTCGACCGCCGTTTCCGGGCGCTCGAACTCGACTTCGGCGACGATGGGATCGTCAGAACACGCCGCGAGCACAAGGCCGATAAGGGGGATCAGGCGTAGGGTTGCGCCGGGACGGATCATTCAGCGGACATAGCGCGATCTCAGCGCGAAGCCGAGGGCGATGACGTTCACGTTTGTCCTCGCACACCGAAACATTCGCAGACTTCAACGCAACCGTCCGGCATTTGCAACGGTCGTCGATTCAGGCGTCGACAGCCTTCCGGGCCTCCTCCGTCATCCACGCGGAGAACGCGGCTTTCTGCGCTTCGTCGAGCCGGAGCCCGAGCTTGGAGCGCCGCCAGATGACGTCCTCGGCGGATCTCGCCCATTCATGCGCGATCAGCCAGCGGACCTCCCGCTCGGTCAGCGTGGCGCCGAAGTCGCGGCCGAGTTCGGCCGCAGAGGCGGCCCCGTCCAGCATCTTCTCGGCGTCGGTCCCGTAGGCCCTGACGAGGCGGCGCGCCCAGGTTTCGTCCAGAAACCGAAAGGCGCCCATGAGCCGCGCCGTCAGCGCCGCCGCGCCGTCATACGGGAAGTCGCCGCCGGGAAGGGGAACGCCGCCGGTCCAGCCCTTCGGCGTTCCCGGGAAGTAATCCGAGAGCTTGTCGACCGCCTCCTCGGAGAGCCTCCTGTAAGTGGTGATCTTGCCGCCAAATACGTTCAGCAAGGGCGCGGCGCCGGCCTCGTCGCCGAGGCTCAGCACATAGTCCCGCGTGGCGGCGGTGGCGGAGGAGGCGTGGTCGTCATAGAGTGGGCGAACCCCGGAATAGGACCAGACGATATCCGCCGCCGTCACCTCTTTCGCGAAGTAGTGCGAGGCGGCGGCGAGAAGATAGTCGCGCTCCTCGTCGGTGCAGATCGGCGCGCCGGGCGGGCCCTCGTGATCCTTGTCGGTGGTGCCGATCAGGGTGAAATCGGTCTCGTAGGGAATGGCGAAGATGATTCGCCCGTCCGGCTGTTGCAGAAAATAGGGTTGATCGTGATCGAAAAGTCTGCGGGTGACGATATGCGAGCCCCGGACCAGCCGCACGCCCTCGCGGCTGTTCTGATGAAGCCGGCCGTTCAACACGTCGCCAACCCAGGGGCCGCCGGCGTTCACGAGCGCGCGCGCGCGCACCTGCCGCGACTCGCCGGTTTCCGTATCGACAAGTTCTGCCTGCCAGAGACCGCCGGCGCGCGCCGCCGTCTCGCAGCGCGTGCGGGGCAGGATCTTCGCGCCGCGCGCCGCCGCGTCGCGGGCGTTGAGCGCGACGAGGCGGGAGTCCTCCACCCAGCAATCGGAGTATTCGAACGCCTTCGAGAATTTCGGCTTCAACGGCTTTCCCGCCGCGTGGTTCGAGAGGTCGAGCGTGCTCGTCGCCGGCAGGATCTTTCGCCCGCCGAGGTGATCGTAGACGAAGAGCCCGATGCGCGTCAGCCAGGCGGGCCGCCGACCGCGCAGGAACGGCGCGAAGCGGGTCAGGATCCAGCCGAGCGAGGAGGTGTCCTCCGTATAGCGAAGGTCGGGATTGATCGGCAGCACGAAGCGCAGCGGCCATGAAATATGCGGCATGGCGCGCAGCAGCGTCTCGCGTTCGATCAGCGCTTCGCGGACCAGGCGGAACTCGAAATACTCCAGATACCGCAGGCCGCCGTGGAAGAGCTTGGTGGAGGCGGAGGATGTGGCGCCGCCGAGATCGCCCATCTCCACCAGCAGCACCGAAAGCCCGCGGCCCGCGGCGTCGCGCGCGATCCCGCAGCCGTTGACGCCGCCGCCGATGATCAGAAGGTCGTAGGCGCGGTTCTCCCCCGATCCGGTTTCAGGCGCAGTCATCGAGCGCCTCCAGCCCCGGCTCCGCGATGAGGACCTCGGTCTCGCCGCGCGCCGCCGCCTCCATGAACGGGTCGGGTGGCCCCCGGTCGGTGACGAAGATGTCGATTTCCGCGATATCGCAGATCCTGACCGGGGCGGAGCGGTCGAATTTCAGCGCGTCGGAGACGAGAATGCGCGCTCTGGCGTTCCGCAGGATCGCGCGCGCCACGGAAACCTCGCGCGAGTCGTAATCGAGCACCGCGCCGTCGATATCGATGGCCGAGGCGCCGATCACCGCGTAATCGACCTTGTAACGCGAGATGAAATCGACGGCCTCCTCACCGACGATCGCGCCGTCGGTCGGGCGCACGACGCCGCCGGCGAGGATCAGCTCCTTCGCGGACGAGCCGATCAGCGTGTTGATGACGTTGACGTTGTTGGAGATCACCACGAGATCGTCATGGCCGGCGAGGGCGCGGGCGACCTGCTCCGTCGTGGTGCCGATATTCAGCATCACCGAGCAGCTGTCCGGGATCAGCGCGGCGGTGCGCGCGCCGATCGCCTCCTTCGCGGCGCTGGCCTGGCTCCGGCGCTCCTCGTAGCCGACATTCGAGATCGAATTGGTGAAGCGCGCGCCGCCATGAACGCGCGCGGCGAGGCCGCGTTCAGACAGAAGGTTCAGATCGCGCCTGATCGTCTGCGTGGTGACGTTGAACCCCGCGGCGAGCGTTTCGACCTCGACCCTGCCTTCGCGACGGATGCGCGCGAGAATCTCGTTCTGTCGGGCGGTCAACTGCACACGGGCCTCTTTCGTATAAACACGCGGGGCGGGCGGGCCGGGCCGCCGTCTCGTCATATATACGTAGGAATGCCGGTTTTGAAAGTCATTTTGTTTCACTTGACGTTCGCCAAAGTTCATATGAGTATCTTTGCGAGCCGCTGAAAAGGCGGTTTCATAATCATGGGAGGATTGTCATGAAACGACGTCTGCTCTCCGCCGTGGCCGCGATTGCGGTTGTCGCGGCGGCGCCAGCCGTATTCGCCGACGCGGCGGCGGCGAAGAAATGGATCGATGCCGAATTTCAGCCATCGGTCCTCTCCAAAGACGAACAGATGGCGGAGATGGAATGGTTCATCCAGGCCGCCGAGCCGTTCAGTGGAATGGAGATCAACGTCCTTTCCGAGGGCATTCCGACGCACAGCTATGAGTCGGAGGTGCTGACCAAGGCGTTCGAGGAGATCACCGGCATCAAGGTCAATCACCAGATCCTCGGCGAGGGCGAGGTGGTGCAGGCGGTTCAGACCCAGATGCAGACCAACCGCAACCTCTATGACGCTTATGTCAACGACAGCGACCTGATCGGCACGCACAGCCGCATGCAGCTCGCGGTCAACCTCACCGACTGGATGGCCGGCGAGGCGGCGGACGTGACCTCGCCGACGCTCGATCTCGACGACTTCATGGGGACGAGCTTCACCACCGGCCCGGACGGCAAGCTCTATCAGCTGCCGGACCAGCAGTTCGCCAATCTCTATTGGTTCCGCAAGGACTGGTTCGACGACGAGGCGAACAAGGCCGCGTTCAAGGAGAAATACGGCTACGATCTGGGCGTGCCGATCAACTGGTCGGCCTATGAGGACATCGCCGAGTTCTTCACCGAGGATGTGAAGGAGATCGACGGCGTCCGGATCTACGGCCATATGGATTACGGCAAGCGCGCCCCCGATCTCGGCTGGCGGATGACCGACGCCTGGCTTTCGATGGCCGGCACCGGCTCGCCGGGCGAGCCGAACGGCGTGCCGATCGACGAATGGGGCATCCGGATGGAGGAAGGCTCCTGCAACCCGGCCGGCGCCTCGGTTTCCCGCGGCGGCGCGGCGAACGGGCCGGCGGCGGTCTACGCGATTCGGAAATGGGATGAATGGCTGCGGAAATACGCCCCTCCGGGCGCCGCGTCCTATGATTTCTACCAGTCGCTCCCGGCGCTCAGCCAGGGCGACGTCGCGCAGCAGATCTTCTGGTACACCGCCTTTGTCGCCGACATGGTGAAGCCGAAATCGGAAGGCAACAACACCGTCGACGACGAGGGCCTGCCGCTCTGGCGGATGGCGCCGTCGCCGCACGGCCCCTATTGGCAGGAAGGCCAGAAGGTCGGCTATCAGGACGTGGGTTCGTGGACGATCCTGAAGTCCACGCCGGTCGATCGCGCCAAGGCGGCCTGGCTCTACGCGCAGTTCGTCGTGTCCAAGACCGTCGACGTGAAGAAGAGCCATGTCGGGCTCACCTTCATCCGCGACAGCTCGGTCCGGCATGAAAGCTTTACCGAACGCGCGCCGAAGCTTGGCGGGCTTGTCGAGTTCTACCGCTCGCCCGATCGGGTGCGCTGGTCGCCGACCGGCATCAACGTGCCGGACTATCCGAAGCTGGCGCAGATCTGGTGGCAGCAGATCGGCGACGTGAACTCCGGCGCCTTCACCCCGCAGGAGGCGATGGATCGTCTCGCCAACGAGATGGATGTCACCATGGCCCGCATGCAGCAGGCCGATGAGGCGGCGAATGTCTATGGCGGCTGCGGACCGCGCCTGAACGAGCCGAAGGACCCTTCGGAATGGCTCGGCAAGGGCGGGGCGAAAGCCAAGCTCGAAAACGAGAAGCCGCAGGGTGAGACCATCAACTACGACGATCTGGTCGCCCGCTGGGCGGAGGCTGACTGACGACGACCCATGCGCCGGGGCTTCCGGGCCCCGGCGTTCCGGATACGAGACCGCGCCCCGGAAGGCGCGGCGCGGGGAGAACGCCTTGACGCTTGAGCTGAAGAACATCACGAAAAGGCTTGGCGCGGAGACGCATATCCACCCCACTTCGCTGACGCTGGAGCCGGGCGGCTTCAATGTTCTTCTTGGCGCGACGCGCGCCGGCAAGACTTCTCTCATCAAGCTGATGGCCGGGCTCGACCGGCCCACCACGGGCGCGATCCTGATGAACGGGATCGACGTGACCGGGGCGTCGCCGCAAAAGCGCAATATCAGCCTCGTCCACCAGTTCTTCGTTAACTATCCGCACATGACGGTCTTCGAGAACATCGCCTCGCCCCTGCGCGTCGCCGGCGTTCCGAAATCCGAGATCGCCGGGCGGGTGGAGGCGGCGGCGGATGTGTTGCGGCTTCGCCCGATGCTGCAGCGCCGCCCGGACGAGCTTTCCGGCGGCCAGCAGCAGCGCTGCGCGCTCGCGCGGGCGATCGTGAAGGAGAGCGATCTCGTCCTTCTCGACGAGCCGCTGGCCAATCTGGATTACAAGCTCCGCGAGGAACTGCGCGACCAGTTGCCGGGCCTTTTCGCCGGGCGCGGCGCCGTCGTCGTCTACGCGACCTCGGAGCCGGCGGAGGCGCTGATGCTCGGCGGGCGCACCGCGACGATGTTCGAGGGGCGGGTGACGCAGTTTGGCGACACCGCTTCGGTTTACCGGGCGCCGGGAGATATGGCGACGGCGGAGGTCTTTTCCGACCCGCCGATGAATTTCGCGCCGGTCGAGAAAGCCGGCGATGCAATCCGCCTCGGCCCGGTCGCATGGCCGGCGGCCGGCGCCGCGTCCGCGCTCGCAGACGGCCGCTACATGCTCGGCGTCAGGCCGCATTTCGTCACGCCGGCCGGGGGCGGCGGCGTGACGCTCGACGGCGTGGTCAGGGTGACGGAGCTTTCCGGTTCCGAGAGCGTGGCGCATTTCGGTGTCGGGGACGCGGTCTGGGTCAGCCAGGTCGCGGGGGTCCACCCGTTCAAGGTCGGCGCCACGCATCAGTTTCGTTTCGACCCGGCGGCGTGTTTCTATTTCGGTGCCGACGGCCGGCGCGCGGTCTGAGGGAGGCGGGGAATGGCCAGAATCACGCTCGATCGGCTTCGCCACAGCTACATGGAGGCGCCCGCCGCCGAGGAAGACTGGGCGATCAAGCAGATCGACATCGACTGGGAGGATGGCGGCGCCTATGCGCTGCTCGGCCCGTCCGGTTGCGGAAAGTCGACGCTGCTCAACATCGTTTCGGGCCTCGTTCGCCCGACGGAGGGGAGGGTTCTGTTCGACGGCGTCGATGTCACCGCGCTGCCGCCGGATCGGCGCAACATCGCGCAGGTGTTCCAGTTCCCGGTGATCTACGACACGATGACGGTGCGCCAGAACCTCGCCTTCCCGCTCCGCAATCGCGGGGTCGAGCCGGGCCGGATCGCCGCCCGCGTCGCCGAGATCGCCGAGATGCTGGAGCTGGAGACGATGCTGGATCGGCGCGCCGCCGGACTCTCCGCCGATGAGAAGCAGAAAATCTCCATGGGGCGCGGGCTGGTGCGCGACGACGTGGCGGTGGTGATGTTCGACGAGCCGCTGACGGTGATCGACCCGCATCTGAAATGGAAGCTCCGCTCGAAACTGAAGGAGCTTCACAGCGAAGTCCGCGCAACGATGATCTACGTCACCCATGACCAGACCGAGGCGCTGACCTTCGCCGACCAGGTGGTGGTGATGCAGGAGGGCGAAGTGGTGCAGATCGGTACGCCGGTCGATCTTTTCGAGCGGCCCGGCCACACGTTCGTTGGCCATTTCATCGGCTCGCCCGGCATGAACCTGCTGCCTTGCGAGGTGCGGGATGGCGCGGCGTTCCTTGACGGCGCCCCGATCGCCATCGAGGGGCCGCTCAAGCCTGCCTCCGGGCGGACGGAGATCGGCGTCAGGCCCGAATATGTCAGCGTCGCGAGCGACGGCGTTCCCGCCCGCGTACTCAGACTTGCGGATATCGGCCGGCACAAGGTGCTGGAGGCGATGGTCGGCGAGACCCGCGTCAGCGCCATCATCGGACCGGAGGAAAGCGCCGAGGAGGGGGCGGAGATCGGCCTCGCCTTCCGCCCGGACCAGACGCGGGTTTATGCCGACGGCTGGCTCATATCGGAGGCGCGGACATGAAGACCGCCAACCCGCGCGCATGGATTTTCGTGACGCCGGTTCTCCTTCTCGTCGCCTTCAACGCCATCATTCCGCTGATGACGGTGGTGAACTATTCGGTGCAGGAAACCTTCGGCAACAATCTCTTCTTCTGGCATGGCGTCGGCTGGTTTCAGGAGCTTCTGACCTCCGACCGCTTCCACGCCGCGCTCGGGCGGCAGCTCTTCTTCACCTTCACCATCCTGATCATCGAGGTTCCGCTCGGCGTCGCCATCGCGCTCGCCATGCCGCGCTCGGGCAGGTGGGTGCCGGTTTGCCTCGTCCTGATGGCGCTGCCGCTGCTGATCCCGTGGAACGTCGTCGGCGCGATGTGGAACATCTTCACGCTGCCCCGCATCGGGTTGATGGGCTACGGGCTGAACTGGCTCGGGATCGACTACGACATGACGCAGAGCCCGGTCGCGGCCTGGGTCACCCTGATCATCATGGATGTCTGGCATTGGACCTCGCTCGTCGTTCTCCTGGCCTATGCCGGGCTGATCTCGATCCCGAACGCGTTCTATCAGGCGGCGAAAATCGACGGCGCTTCAAAGTGGTCGGTCTTCCGCTACATCCAGTTGCCGAAGATGAAGCAGGTGTTGACCATCGCGATCCTGCTGCGCTTCATGGACAGCTTCATGATCTATACCGAGCCTTTCGTCCTGACCGGGGGCGGGCCGGGCAACTCCACCACGCTGCTGTCCATCGACCTGGTGAAGATCGCGCTCGGGCAGTTCGACCTCGGCCGCGCGGCGGCGATGAGCCTGATCTATTTCGTCATCACGCTGCTTGTTTCATGGCTGTTCTACACGCTGATGACCAAGGACGATGTGGAGTGATGCGATGAAACCCCGAGCGATCGTTCCCATCCTCTACATCCTCTTCCTCATGCTGCCGATCTACTGGCTGCTGTCGATGAGCTTCAAGACGACGAACGAGATCCTCGCCGGGTTCTCGTTCCTGCCTTCGGTCTGGACGCTGGAGAATTACCGGGTGATCTTCACCGATCCGACCTGGTATTGGGGTTACTTCAACTCGATCATCTATGTCTCCTTGAACACGGTGATTTCAGTCACCGCCGCACTGCCTGCGGCCTATGCGTTCTCGCGCTATCGCTTTCTCGGCGACAAGCATCTCTTCTTCTGGCTGCTCACCAACCGCATGGCCCCGCCGGCGGTTTTCGCGTTGCCGTTCTTCCAGCTCTATTCGGCGGTCGGCCTGTTCGATACGCATATCGCCGTCGCGCTCGCGCATTGCCTTTTCAACATCCCGCTCGCGGTCTGGATTCTGGAGGGGTTCATGTCCGGCGTGCCGAAGGAGCTGGACGAGACCGCCTATGTCGACGGCTATTCCTTCCCGCGTTTCTTCACGAAGATCTTCCTGCCGAACATCGCCGCCGGGGTCGGGGTCGCCGCCTTCTTCTGCTTCATGTTCTCATGGGTCGAACTCTTGCTCGCCAAGACCCTCACGGCGGTGGAGGCGAAGCCGATCGCGGCGACGATGACACGGACCGCATCCTCCGCCGGGTATGAGCTGGGATTGCTGGCGGCGGCAGGGTGCCTCACCATCATTCCGGGCGCGGTGGTGATCTATTTCGTCCGCAACTACATCGCCAAGGGCTTCGCCCTCGGCCGGGTCTGAGGGGAGCGTCCGATGCGTCTCGCCATAGCGCTCATGCTTTTCGCCGCGCCCGCCGCCGCACAGAAGGCCGGCTGGGGCGATGTCGGCAAGGAGGCGGAGAAGCCCTGGTCCTTCACCGACGCCATCGCGCCCGGTTTCTGGATGGCCTGGACCAATGCGACGGCGTTCTTCTTCATCCTGATCTTCGCCTCCATCGCGCTGATGGGGCTGCTGGAGATCCGCAATCCCGGCGGGGCGCCGCGCGACGGGGTTTTCGGCTTGCGGACGACGCGGGGCGACCGGCTTTTCATCTCGCTTCTCGGCGCGGCCTATATCTTTCTCGCGTGGCTCGGGTTGATGGGAACGCCGCTTTATGGCGCACTCGCGATCTGCGCCCTCTGGGCGGCGTTCGTATTCTGGAAGGTCTGAAATGCCCGACCGTATCCTCGCCATCGACCAGGGCACCACATCGTCCCGCGCGATCCTGTTCGATTCCGCCTTGAAGCCGGTCGCCGCCGGCCAGCAGGAGTTCCGGCAGTTCTTCCCGCATTCCGGCTGGGTCGAACATGACCCGGAGGAAATCTGGTCCACCACCGCCGCGATGTGCCGCTCGGCGCTGGAGCGGGGCGGCGCCGCGCCGGGGGATGTCGCCGCCATCGGCATCACCAACCAGCGTGAAACGACCATCGTCTGGAACCGTAAGACCGGGAGAGCGGTTCACAACGCCATCGTCTGGCAGGACCGGCGGACGGCGGCGCTCTGCGCGCGCCTGAAAGGCGACGGGCACGAGGCGATGGTGACCGCGAAGACCGGGCTGCTGCTCGACCCCTATTTCTCCGGAACCAAGCTCGGCTGGGTGCTCGAGAACGTCGAAGGCGCGCGCGCGGCGGCCGAAGCCGGCGAACTGCTTTTCGGCACCGTCGACACCTATCTGATCTGGCGCCTCACGGGCGGTAGGGTCCACGCGACCGACGCGACCAACGCCGCGCGCACCATGCTCTACAATATCCGCGAGGGGCGCTGGGACGACGACCTTCTGAAGCTCCTGAACATCCCGGCCGGGATGTTGCCGGAGGTGAAGGACAGCGCCGGCGATTTCGGCGAGACGCGGCCCGACCTGTTCGGTCGCGCGATTCCGATCCGCGGCGTCGCGGGCGACCAGCAAGCTGCGACGGTGGGGCAGGCGTGTTTCATGCCCGGCATGATGAAATCCACCTATGGCACGGGGTGTTTCGCGCTTCTGAACACCGGGGCGGAGGCGGTGGCCTCCTCCAACCGGTTACTGACGACCATCGCCTATCAGCTCGACGGAGAGCCGACCTACGCGCTCGAGGGCTCGATCTTCATCGCCGGGGCGGTTGTGCAGTGGCTCCGCGACGGGCTGAAGATGATTCGCGAAGCGGGCGAGACCCAGACGCTCGCGATGCGGGCCGACCCCGATCAGCGGCTTTACATGGTGCCGGCCTTCACCGGCCTCGGCGCGCCCTGGTGGGCGCCGGACGTGCGGGGCGCGATCTTCGGCATCACGAGGAACACCGGCCCGGCGGAGTTCGCCCGCGCCGCGCTCGAAAGCGTGGCGTTCCAGACCCAGGATCTGCTGGAAGCGATGAAAGGCGACTGGTCCGCCGATGGCGACACGGTTCTGCGCGTCGATGGCGGCATGACCGCCAGCGACTGGACCATGCAGGCCCTCGCGGACCAGCTCGGCGCGCCCGTGGACCGGCCCGTCGTGACCGAGACGACCGCGCTCGGCGCCGCCTATCTCGCCGGACTTCGGGCCGGACTCTGCCCCGCGCCGGAAGAGTTCGCCAAGGATTGGGCGCTGGAACGCCGATTCGAGCCGCAGATGGACGTGGCGGAACGCGCGGCGCGCTACGCCGGCTGGCGCGACGCGGTGGGCCGGCTGCTGGACTGACGTCGACCGGCCCGGCGATCGGAGGGTTACGCGACGCCCACGGCGCCGTCCTCACGGAAGTAGGGACGGGCGCCCGATCCCTCCGCCGCCAGCCAGAGAAGCAGGAAATGCACGTCGCCCGGCGCCGTCTCCGCCGGGTCCGGGCGCTGGCGGAGAAGCGCGCGCGCGCGGTCCTGGAGCTTCACCGGCCCGCCGGAGAGCCGCCATTCGATTGCGAGCGGCTCCGCCTCTGCGACGCTGAGCCTCATCAGCCCGCCGCGCGGCAGGGCGCCCGCCCCGACAAGGGCGAGGAGGAGGAGCGGCCGCGCGGCGCGAAAACGCATCGTTCCCCGCGCGTCGCCCCAGTCGAGCCGGATCTTTCGGCGCGCGAGATGGCCTTCCGCGGCGGCCGCAAGCTCCTCGACGGAGATCGATTCCGCCGGGTCGCGGGCGCCGAAGGCGGTGCGGAGAAAGCGGAGCGCGGCCGCCGCCGCCTCCGCGCAATCGGCGATCAGGTTCATCTCCTCCTCGCCGCCGCCGGCGGTGCGCACGAGATCCAGACCGTTGCCGATCGCGCCCACTGGGCTTATGAGGTCATGGCAGATGCGGGACGAGACGAGGCTGGAAAGTTGCAAATCGTCCATCAGGCCCGCGCCCCTTCGGAGGACCGACGCCGATGACCGCGCCCTACGAACCCGGCGCGATCGTGCGCAGCAGGGCCAGACCCGACTGGGGGCTGGGCCAGGTTCAGTCGAATATCGGCGGGCGGATCACGATCAATTTCGAACATGCGGGCAAACTCGTCCTTACTGGCGGCGCGGCCGATCTGGAGCTAGTCGCTCCGGATTGGGGGTAGCGCCTGTCTTCGTCGCGTGGAGCCTAACCGAAGAGCGCGCCCGGGTGGGTTAATGCGGCGGATCGGCGCCCCCGTGCGCCCCGAGTTGCGTCGTCCCCGGCCCTCACCTAATGTCCGCGCCGACAAGCCGGGGGTGAGCGCCCCCGGTGAATGCAGGAGCGCACGTTGCGGATAGACGCAGGCCGGTTCACCGTCAGGCTGGCGGAAAGCGACGAAGATGTCGCCGCCGCGCAGCGCCTGCGTTATCGGGTGTTCGTGGAGGAGATGGGCGCGACTCCGTCGCCCGACGACCGCGCGTTGCGGCGCGAACGCGATGCGTTCGATCCCTATTTCGACCATCTCCTGCTCATCGACAACCATGCGAAGCCCGCCGATCCGCTGGACGGGGTCGCCGGGGTCTACCGCCTGCTGCGGGGGGACGTGGCGAAGCAGGGATGCGGGTTTTACGGCGAATCCGAATACGATCTGACCAAGATCAAGGAATATCCGCGCGGCACCGTGGAGCTCGGCCGCTCCTGCGTCGATATCGCTCACCGGGGCGGCGCGGCGATGCATCTGCTCTGGACCGGGCTGGGCCGCTATGTCGCCGAGCATTCGATTGAAATCATGTTCGGCGTCGCCAGTTTTCACGGCAGCGATCCGACGAAACTCGCGATGCCGCTGGCCTATCTCCACCACAATCACCTTGCGCCGGAGGATCTGCGCGTCCGGACGCGCGAGGAGTTTTTCGTGCCGATGGACCTGATCCCCGCCGATCAGGTGGTGCGGGCGGAGGCGATGCGGCAGATTCCGCCGCTGATCAAGGCCTATATCCGGCTCGGCGGGTCGGTCGGCGAGGGGGCCTATGTCGACCATGCCTTCAACACCGTGGATGTCTGCCTGCTGATGGACACCTCGCGTATGGTCGACCGCTACCGCGAGTTCTATCAGCGCGCCTCCCGCGGCGCGACCGATCGAATTCTCGGCTGAAACATCGATGGAGACGCCGACATGGAAAGAGGCGGAGCCGCCCGCCCTGCCGGCGCCGACCGTCATCCAGAAGCTGAGAGGCGGAATCAGAATCGCCGCCGCGCTTCTCGTCACCGGTGTCCTGCTTCTGGTCTTCGTCATCGGCAAGGGTCTGAAATCGCTCCTCGGGCCGTGGGTGACGTTCCAGTATCTCGCGGCGCGGGTCTGGTCGCGGGCGATGCTCACGATCTTCGGCATGCGGCCGGTGGTTCGGGGAAAGCCGATCCGCAGGGGCGGCGTGCTTGTCGCCAACCACGCCTCGTGGATCGACATTCTCGCGCTGCGCTCGACGACGCGGATCAATTTCGTCTCCAAGGCGGAGGTGCGGGACTGGCCCGGCGTGGGCGCCGTCGCGGCGCTCTGCGAGACGGTGTTCATCGAGCGCCGGCGCACCGCGGCGAAGCGGCAGCAGGCTGAACTCCAGCAGCGTATGCTGGCGGACGAGTTGCTCTGCATCTTCCCCGAGGGGACGAGCACCGACGGCCTGCGCGTGCTGCCCTTCAAGAGCGCTCTGATGTCGGTGCTTTTCACCGAGGGCGTGCACGAGAACGCGCTGGTGCAGCCGGTCAGCCTGATCTACCGGCCGGCGCCCCGGCTCTCGCTGCCGGTGAATTTCTACGGCTGGTGGGGCTCTATGAAATTCGAGAGCCACGTCTGGCAGGTGGCGATGCGTTCGCGCGGCGGGGTGGCGGAGATCGTCTTTCACGACGCGGTGCGGGCCGCCGACTGGCCGGACCGCAAGGCGTTGACCCAGCATTGCGAACAGGCGGTCAGAAGCGCCTTCTTCTCAAACCGTATCGAGCAGGGCTGAAAACGCGCGGACCCCCGCCGCGGCGCCCTCCGCATGATCCCAGACGGCGCTCTCGACGGCGATGAAATCCGCGTGCGCGGCGAAGATGGCGGCGCGCTCAATGTTCATGCCGCCCTCAGCCACTACCGGCGTCGTGATCATCTCCGACCACCAGGCGAAAAGGTTCTCATCGGCGACCTGGCCATCTCCGAGTTCGCTGTGCGCGACCGGGCCGAACGCGACGTAATCGGCCCCGGCTTCCGCCAGCATCATGCCCTGATGGCGCGAGCACCCGGCGAAACCGCCGACGATCGCGTCCGCGCCGAGCGTCTTTCGCACCTCGCGAAGGTTGAGGCGCGGATTGGCGAGATGGACACCGTCGAGGCCGAGCGCGCGGACCATGCGGAAATGGTCCGTGACGACGATGGCGACGTCATGGCTGTGGCAGATTTCCCGCAGGGGATCGGCGACGCGGCGGATGAGCGCCTCGTCATCGGCGGCGATCCGCAGGCGCAGGCAGGCGACCGGCGCGGCGCTCAGCGCCGATTCGAGCGCCGGCGCGAAAGCGGCCCCGTCGGAAAGCGGCGGCGTGACGAGATAAAGGCGCGACTCGTCCACGCTCAGGCCTCGCTCGGTCGTGGCTGGGGGCGCCAGTCGGCCGGCGCCAGCTCGAACCCCGAAAACTCGAACCCCGGCGTCACGACGCAGGAGACGAGCGTGAACCGCCCGAGAGAGGCCGCCGTCTGCCATGTGTCGGCCGGAACCACCACCTGCTGACGCTGACCCTGCGTCAGTTCGGGACCGAGCAGCGTCGCCTCCGCATCATGGCCGTCCGCGGAGACCGTCAGCGCCAGCGGCGCGCCCATGTGCCAGAGCCAGATCTCCGCCGCGTCCACACGGTGCCAGTGCGAGTATTGATGCGCTTCGAGAAGATAGTAGATCGCCGTCCCGGCGGACCGCCGCCCGGCCGGGGCGGGCGCGCGCCACGTTTCGCGATACCAGCCGCCCTCGGGATGCGGCGCAAGGTGGAGCGTTCTGATGATCTCTTTCGCGCTGGCCATCGGCGCTTTCCTTCTGGTCGTCGTCGGCGGCGCGTACAGCGGGATCAGCCCGCGAGCTTCTCCATCACTTCGTCCGAGACGTCGAAATTCGCCGTCACGGTCTGGACGTCGTCATCGTCCTCGAGCGCGTAGATCAGCTTGAAGAGCGTTCCGCCGACGTCCTCGTCGATCTCGGTCAGGGTCTGCGGCTTCCAGATCAGCTTCACCGATTCGGCCTCGCCGAGCGCGGCCTCCAGCGCACCGGAGACGTCGGCGAGATCGGCGGCGTCGGTGAAGATGACATGCCCGTCCGCGCCGCTTTCGACATCCTCGGCCCCGGCTTCGATCGCGGCCTCCATCACCTTGTCCTCGTCGCCTGCGGCAGCCGGGTAGAGGATCTGACCCTTGCGGTCGAACATGAAGCTGACCGCGCCGGTCTCCGCGAGGTTGCCGCCGTTCTTGGTGAAGATCGAACGGACATTGGACGCGGTGCGGTTGCGATTATCGGTCATCGCCTCGACGATCACCGCGACGCCGCCCGGCCCGTAGCCCTCGTAGCGGATCTCGTCGTAGTTTTCGGCGTCGCCGCCCTGGGACTTCTTGATCGCGCGGTCGATCACGTCCTTCGGCACCGATTGGCTCTTCGCCTCCTTCACCGCGAGGCGAAGGCGGGGGTTCTTGTCAGGGTCCGGATCGCCCATCTTGGCGGCGACGGTGATCTCCTTCGCCAGCTTGGAGAAGAGCTTGGAGCGCGCCGCGTCCTGGCGCCCTTTGCGATGCTGGATATTCGCCCATTTCGAATGGCCGGCCATGAATCCCTCAGTTTGTCTGATCTCGGGCGGCCTTATAATGCGCTTTGCGTTCCGGGTGAAGCGCCTTGCAGCGCGAACGCGTGCGCGATGCGGACGCCGCCTCACGATGCGAGGCGCGACGCGATCGACATGCGAACGCCCGGTGTCGGGGCATCGGCGTTCGTCCCGCATCTGGGCGCCGCCACTTCATGAATCACGACGTGGACGCCGGGGGCTTCACCTCCTCAAACGCGCACCAGGCCCCTCACAACGGCCAGAAAAGCGGGATGAGGAACGAGGTGAGCAGGCCGAGGCCGAGATTCATCGGAACGCCGAGGCGCATGAAGTCGGTGAAGCGATAGCCGCCCGGTCCGTAGACCATGGTGTTGGTCTGATAGCCGATCGGCGTCGCGAAGCTGAGCGAGGCGGCGAGCATCACCGCGACGACGAAGGGGCGCGGTTCGACGCCGATCTGCACCGCAAGGGAGATCGCCACCGGCGTGACCACCACGGCGACGGCCGCGTTGGTGACGATCTCCGTCAGCGCGGCGGCGAAGAGAAAGACGCACCAGAGCGCGAGCCAGGGCGGCATGGTCGAGAGGAAAGGGGCGATCGCCTCCGCCGCCATCACCGCCGCGCCGGAGGTTTGTAGCGCCCGGCCGACGGCGAGCATCGCGAAGATGAGGACGAGCAACCGCCCGTCGATCACCGCGAAGGCCTCGTCGGCGTCGATGCAGCGCGTCAGCAGAACGACGGCGACGCCAATCGTCGCCGCGGCGGCGATCGGGATCACCCCGAAGGCGGAAGCGCCCACGACGCCGGCCAGCGTCGCCAGGACGACCGGAGCGAGGACGCGGCGATAGGAGCGGCCGGAAGGTTCGTTGAGATCGACGAGATTAACGTCCTCGGCGAGGCGGCGGATATCCTCCGGCGCGCCTTCCAGCAACAGCGTATCGCCGATGCGGACATCGACATCGTCCAGCTTCTGACGCACGCGCTCCGAGCGGCGATGCACCGCCAGTGGATAGACGCCGTAGCGCCGCCTGAGCCGGAGCCGGCCCAGCGTGCGCCCGACCATGGTGCAGTCCGGCCCGATCAGCGCCTCGACCGTCACGCTCTCGGCGCTGGCGATTTCGTCCACCATGACGATGCGGCGATTCTCGCGGAGCGTCAGCAACTCGTCCATCCCGCAACGGATGACGACCACATCGCCGGCCTCGAACGTCACCGAAGGGAAATCGCGCCGGAGCGAGGCGTCGCCCCGCAGCACGTCGATGACCCGCATCCCCTCGCGCTGGAAAAGATCGAAGGTGAGCGGCTTCTCGCCGATCAGCGGCGAATTTTCCGTCACCGCGACCTGGGTGATGAATTTCGGGCTGCGCTTCTTGGAGAGGAACCCCGCCATCGCGGTCCGCTCCGGCAGAAGCCGCGGCGCCGCGACGGCCATGAAGCCGAGCCCGGCGAGCGCCAGCACGATGGCGACCGGCGTCACCTCGAAAAGCGAGAAGGGCGCGAGCCCCTGCGCCTGCGCGACGCCGTCCACCAACAGATTGGTCGAGGTGCCGATGAGCGTGCAGACGCCGCCCAGTATCGCGCAATATGAAAGCGGGATCATCAGCTTGGAGGGCGCAAGGCCGATTCTGGCCGCAAGCTGAGCGACGATGGGAATGAAGATCAGCACGACCGGCGTGTTGTTCATGAAGGCCGATGCGAAGATGATGAAGACGCCGAGCGCCAGGAGCGTCCTGACGGGATGAGTCTCCGCCCTGCGGGTGATCCTCTCGGTGACCGCGCCGAGCGCCCCGGTTCTGACCAGCGCGCCGGAGATGATGAACATCGCCGCGATGGCCAGCGGGGCCGGGCTGGCGATCGCGACGAGAAGATCGTCGAGGCTGAGGACGCCGGTCGCGAGCAGCAGGCCGGCGCCGCCGATGGCGACGGTCTCCGGTGGATAGAACTCCGTCACGAAGAGCGCGAACATGCCGGCGATCACAGCGACGGTGAGGGCGGCCGGCAGCACTTCTGGCGAGAGAAATGGCAAAACGGGGCGCTCCGAGCGGCTCGTCGGTTCAGAATAGAACGGAATGGCCCCGCGCGAAAGCGCCGGGTTCAATAAACCTCGGGAACAAGCTCCGGCAACCGTCCGCCGAGACGAAGCGGCGAGACGCGCCTTGCGCGCCCGTCCGGGCCGGTCTCGACGAATACGCCGGAAAGTCCGCCCTCGCCCTCGCCGGGGACGAAGCGCCCGCCGGACATTCCGGTGACGAACCTTCTGAGCGGCTCGGCCTTGTCCATTCCGATCACGCCATCATAATCGCCGCACATGCCGGCGTCGGTCTGATAGGCGGCGCCTTTCGGCAGGATCATCGCGTCCGCGGTCGGCACATGCGTGTGGGTGCCGACGATCAGAGAGGCCTTGCCGTCGAAATAATGCCCGACAGCCGTCTTCTCCGACGTCGCCTCGGCGTGGATCTCGACGATCACGGCGTCGGCGCCGGCGCCGAGCGGATGTTTCTTCAGCGCCGCCTCGATGGCCGAGAACGGGTCGCCGAACGGCTTCGCCATGAAGATTCGGCCAAGCGCGACCGCGACGAGGACGCGTTTGCCGCGCGGCGCGTTGAAAAGCCGGGCGCCGCCGCCGGGCGCTGAATTCGCGTAGTTCAGCGGCCGGAGGATCCGCGGCTCCGTGTCGATATGGGCCAGCATCTCCTTCTGATCGAAAGCGTGGTCGCCGAGCGTCACGCAATCCGCGCCGGCTTCGAAAATCTCGTTGGCGATCTTCGAGGTGAGGCCGAAACCGGCGGCGCTGTTCTCGGCGTTGACGACGACGAAATCGAGCTTCAGTCGGGCGCGCAGCCCGGGCAGGGCGGCGATCACCGCGTCCCGCCCGGCACGGCCAACGACATCGCCAAGAAAGAGGAGATTCATATCGTTATTCTCACTACTTCATTTTCGGTCACAACTGCATCGAGGCGCTGGTCGAAAGGGCCCGCCGGCGCCGCCGCGATTTCCTGCGCGGCGTAGGCGAAGCCGATGGCCCGCGCGCCCTTTCCGGCGCGAAGCGCGGCGAGCGTGCGGTCGTAAAAGCCGCCGCCATAGCCGAGGCGGCCGCCGGCCCGGTCCCACCCGAGAAGGGGAACGACAAGGATTTCAGGCTCCAGCCAGTCGCCGGATTCAGGGATCATCGCGCCGAACGGCCCTTCGGTCATCGCCGCGCAGGGCGTCCATTCGCGGAACCGGAGCGGCGTCGCCGTCTCCGCTATCACCGGCGCGGCGACGCGCGCGCCGGCCTCATGCAGTGCCGTCATCGCCGCCGTCGGATCGATTTCGCTGCGGATCGGCCGGTAGCCGGCGACGACACGGCCGGCCGCGTCACCGATCAGCGCCAGAAGACGGGCGTTCGCCGCCGGGTCGCGGCGATCGCGCGCTTCATGCGCCGCTTTCCGGCGCGCCGATATCTCGCGCCGGAGCGCGGTCTTTTCTTCGGCGAGTCCGATCAAGCCAGCGCGCCGCAGAACCGCTGGATGCGCCGACAGGCTTCCTCCAGCACCTCGTCCGAGGTGGCGTAGGAGATGCGGAAACAGGGCGAGACGCCGAACGCCCCGCCGAAAACCACCGCGACGCCCTCGGCTTTCAGAAGCTCGGTGGCGAAATCCTCATCCGTCTCGATCCGCTTGCCGCTTGGCGCGGTCTTGCCGATGCAGCCCTTGATCGAAGGATAGACGTAGAACGCGCCCTCGGGCGACGGGCACTGGATGCCGCTCGCCTGATTCAGCATCGAGACGACGAGATCGCGCCGACGCTGGAAATGCTCCAGCGACCACGGGATGTAATCCTGCGGCCCGTTCAGCGCTTCGACCGCCGCCCACTGGCTGACCGAACAGGGGTTGGAGGTGGACTGCGACTGGACCGTGCCCATCGCCTTGATCAGGTGCTGCGGCCCTCCGGCGTAGCCGATCCGCCAGCCGGTCATCGCATAGGCCTTCGAAACGCCGTTCACGGTCAATGTCCGGTCGTAAAGCTTCGGCTCGACCTCCGCCACGGTCGCGAACTTGAACGGCGGATAGGCGAGATGCTCATACATGTCGTCGGTCAGCACCCAGACATGATCGTGCTTCATCAGCACATCGGTCAGCGCCTTCAGCTCCGCCGCCGAATAGCCGGCCCCGGTGGGGTTGGAGGGCGAGTTGAAGATCAGCCATTTGGTCTTCGGGGTGATCGCCGCTTCGAGCTGCTCCGCGGTGATCTTGAAGTTCGCCTCGATCCCGGTCTCGACCGCCACCGGCTCACCGCCCGCGAGCAGGACCATATCCGGGTAGCTGACCCAGTAGGGCGCCGGGATGATCACCTCGTCGCCCGGGTTCAGCGTCGCCACGAGCGCGTTGTAGAGCACCTGCTTGCCGCCGGTGGAGACGGTGATCTGCGAGGGCGCGTAATCAAGCCCGTTCTCGCGCTTGAACTTGGCGGAGATCGCCTGCTTCAGCTCCGGAATGCCGTCCGGCGCGGTGTAGCGCGTATGCCCCGCGTCGATCGCCGCCTTCGCCGCTTCGCGGATATTCTCCGGCGTGTCGAAATCCGGCTCGCCGGAACCGAGACCGATGACGTCGCGCCCGGCCGCCTTCAACTCGCGCGCCTTCGTTGTGACGGCGATGGTCGGCGAGGGTTTCACACGGGCGAGATTGTCGGCGAGAAAGGCCATCATGGGGCTCCCATCTGGATTTTGTCCCGGTCTTACGCCGCGCGTCGCTGTCCGGCAAGGCGGCGAAGGGCGCCGAGCGCCCGCCCGTCGATGATCAGCAG
The DNA here is from genome assembly GCF_011044155.1 of Pikeienuella piscinae. NCBI lineage: Bacteria > Pseudomonadati > Pseudomonadota > Alphaproteobacteria > Rhodobacterales > Paracoccaceae > Pikeienuella > Pikeienuella piscinae. The sequence goes on along the minus strand of NZ_CP049056.1, from coordinate 841,050 downwards.
CCCGAGCGCGATAAGCCCGGCGCCGATCAGCGCGCCGGGGGCGAGCCGTTCTCCCAGAACCAGCGCGCCGAGAGCGATCGCGATCGGCGGCATGCAGATCGTCACCAGAAGAAGATTGCCGGACCCCGCCGTCGCGAGAACCCGGAAATAGAGGATATAGGCCGTCGCGGTGCCGATCACCGAGGCGTATGCGAGCGCGCCGACCGTGACGGCGGATTGGGGAACGACCGGCGCCCCCTCGACGAACAGCGCCAGCGCGCCGGCGATCACGCTGGAGCCGCTGAGCATCCCGGCGGCGGAGACGACGGGCGCGAGCCCGTTGAGCCGCAGCTTTCCCCAGACCCCGGCGAAGGCGTAGGAAAGCGTCGCGCCGAGGATGGCGAGTTGGCCGAGCGCGCGGATGTCGAAGCCGGTCAGCGCCTCCGGCCCGACGATCACGACGACGCCGGCGATTCCGGTCAGGACCCCCGCGATGCGGCGCGCTGTCAGCCGCTCGTCTCGGAGCAGGAGCGCGGCGACGAGAATGCCGAAAAAGGCCGCCGCGCCGTTCAGGATCGAGGCGAGGCCGCTCTCGACCGATTTCTGCCCCCAGGTGATCAGCATGAAGGGTATCGCATTGTTGAGCGCGCCCATCACCGCGAACGCGGCCCAGGTTCCGAAGCGGCGCGGAATCGCGAGCCCGCGCCAGAGGACGACGCCCCAGAGCAGAAGCGCCGCCCAGAACACGCGGTGAAAGACGATCCAGAACGGCGTCAGTTCACGAAGCGCAAGCGCAACGAAGAGAAAGATCGCGCCCCAGATGAGCGCGAGCAGGCCGAGATCGACCCATGAGCGGACTGAAATACCGGGCGCGCTTGTCATGACGGCGGTCTATTTCGCCGCCATGCTCCGCGCCACCCGAAAGATGCGCTCCTTCGCGGTGTGTATTTTCGCCGTTGGCGGCATGGGGCTCGCCCACCAGATTCCCGATCAGAACTCAGGAAGCGAAACGGCGGGCGCGTCCCGCCGAAGCGGTCAGCGCGGGCCGCGCGTCGCTCTGATCATCCGCCTCCGCGCATGCGAAGGAGACGACCATGTTCAAGCGCACCATCGCCATCGCTCTTGTCTTCGGCCTCGCGGCTATCGCGCCGCCGGTTTCCGCCGGAGAGCAGCGCGCGGCGACCTGTGGAGAGCGAACGAGCATCGTCGCCGCGCTCAAGAAGAAACACGGCGAGTCGGCCGCAGGCGTCGGCATCGCCGGCGAAACGGCCGTCGTCGAACTCTGGTCGTCGGCCGAGACCGGCACCTGGACCATTCTGCTCACCCGGCCCGATGGCGTGACCTGTCTGATGGCCGCCGGCCACGCCTGGGCCGGCCAGTCGACCGAGCTTGCGGCGCTGGGTGACCCGGCGTGACGCGCCATAGGGGCTGAAGATGAGATGAAGCGATCATGCTTCAGTCTTTTTCGCGCAAAATGGGGGATCCGGGCGAAAGCCATGCCCGTCGAATGACGGCTTCACACCAGGTCTTTAGGCCGCGCCAGAGCCAGGAGGCGCCCGGTCGAGAAGCGAACCTCCTCCCACGTCGCGACCTCGAAACCGATCACGGCGGCCTGGGCGGTCGGGAAGGCGTCGATCACGCCGTGGCTCAGGAAACGGTTCGCCGCGTCGTGAATGCCCGGATTGTGTCCGAGGACGAGGAGGGGGGAGGCCGCGCCCTCCGTCAGGTTGATCTCTTCGAGAATCGTCTCCGCTTCCGCCTCGTAAAGCGCCGGGCGGGTTTCCGCCGGCGCTTCCAGCCCCATCCGCGCCCAGGTCTCCCGCGTTCGAACCGCGGAGGAGATGAGGGCGAGCGCCGGGATCAACGTCTCTTCGCGCGCCCAGGCCCCCATCAGCGCGGCGGCGAGGCGTCCGCGCCGGTTGAGCGGCCGGTCATGGTCGTCAAGGCCCGCCGCCCAGTCCGATTTCGCATGGCGAAGGAGGATGAGTCGAAGGCCCGTCATGCGACCCGGAAGGCTTCAAGATGAAAGGCGCCCTGCTCGTCGCTCTGCGCGAAGCGGGCGCCGACCGGGCAGGCGCGGCGCGCGAGACAGCCGCGCGCCCGGCACGGCGCGCCCGCCGCGCTGTCGAGATGCGCGCGGCAGCGCGCGACGTCGTAGCCGGCGTCGGTGAAGGCGGAAACCGGGCAGGCGGCGCGGCAGGGCGCGGCGCAGCCTTCGCAGGGATGCGCGCCGCGGATGACCGGCGGCAGGTCTATCTCCTCGAAAAGCGCCAGCGCCCCGCGCCAGCCGGACCAGAGGCCGCGTTCCTCATGCACCGCCATGCCGAGCTTCGACTGGTGAATCGGCTCGCCCGCATAGGTCCAGCGGATGAAGGGCTGGTAGGGCGGCCCGCCGAAGGGAAAAAGCGCCGTCGCGCCGATCTCGGCGGCGAGCGCGCCGATCACCCGGCGCGACCAGCGGTCGAGCGGGTGCGGATTCCCATCGCCGGCCTCGGGGGCGGCCCGGAAACAGGCCCACATCTCCGGCCCGCCATGACCGAGCAGAAGAAGCGCGCGCGTCCCGGCGGGGGCGCCGTCCCCGCTTCCGGGGCGAAGCCAGCCGGTAAGCGCGAGCCCGTCCCGCGCCGCGCGCTCCCTGATCGTGGCGAGATTCATTCGGGGCGCCTGAACGGCGCCATGAGCGCCCATTTGAGCCGCGCCGTCCGCCCGTCGCGCCAGGGCGGAAGGCCGATCTCCATGTCCTGATGACCGAGACGCGGCGCCTCGGTGTAGAGCCGGAAGAGCCGGTCCCAGACCGAAAGCAGGAAGCCGAAATTCGTGTCGTGCTCGCGCCGGTCGGTCGAGTGATGGCTCCGGTGCATGTCGGGCGTGACGATGATGTAGCGGATCAGCCGCTCGATCCCCGCCGGCAGGCGGAGATTGGAATGCGACCACATCGAAGCGGCGTTGAGCGCGATCTCGAAGACCACCACCGCGACGACAGATGCGCCGAGCGCGTAGACGAGGCCGATCTTCAGCGCCATCGACATCACGATCTCGCCGGGATGAAAGCGCAGTCCCGTAGTGACGTCCATCGCCTCGTCTGCGTGATGGACCATGTGAAACCGCCAGAGAAATCCGAAGCGGTGAAACGCGACATGCTGCGCCCAGATCGCCAGATCGAGGACGACGATGACCAGCACCGCCTCCAGCCAGCCCGGCGCGTCGACGACGTTGAAAAGCCCCCAGCCGTGATTCGCGGCGTCAATGGCGGCGCCGACGGCGGCGGCGGGGAAAAGGATGCGCAGAACGATGGTGTCGATCGTGATCAGGCCGAGATTGGCCCGCCAGCGCGCCCCGCGCGGCGTGGGGCGAAGCGGCGCGCGCCATTCCCAGACCGCCATCGCCGCGAACACCGAAAGAAAGACGGCGAGGCGCAGCGCAGGCTCCCAGTCCATCGGCATGGCTCCTGTTGGCGCCGGCTGAGGGACTCGAACCCCCGACATCGTGATTACAAATCACGCGCTCTACCATCTGAGCTAAGCCGGCTGTCGCCTCGGGGTGGCGCGCGTCATCCGATAGCGGGATTTTCGCGTCCGCGCAACGCGCGCCGGGGTCCGAATTGGTCAGTCCGCGCGCCCCATCTGTTCGCCGGGCCGGCGCACGCCGAGGCCGCGGATCAGCACCGCGACCGGGGCCATGCCGACGACAACGATGGCCAGCGCGGCGGGGGCGGCCTCGGCCAGATGCTCGCGGCTGGCGAAATCGTAGACATGCGTGGCGAGGGTGGAGAAGTTGAACGGCCTGAGGATCAGCGTCGCCGGCAATTCCTTCACCGCGTCGACGAAGATCAGCATCGCCGCCGTCATCATCGAGCCGGAAATGATCGGCAGATGCACCCGGCGCAGCGCCCCGCCCGCCGTTTCGCCCAGCGTCCGCGCCGCCATGTCCATCGAGGGCGTCACGCGCCCGAAAGCGCCGTCGAGCGCACCGTAGGCGATGGCGTTGAAGCGGACGACATAGGCGAAGATCACCGCCGCCGCCGTCCCGGTCAGCAGGAGCCCGGGACCGACCCCGAAAAGATCGAGCGCCGCGTAATGGATCCGTCGATCCAGCGCGGCGAGCGGAATGAGGACGCCGACCGCCAGCACCGCCCCGGGCGCCGCGTAGCCGATCATCGTCGCCCGCGCGATCAGCTTCGTCGCGCGTCCGCGCGACCGCCGCGCGCCGAAAACCAGGAGAAGCCCGGCCCCGACCGCCACCGCGGCCGCCGTGGCGGCGAGCCAGATGGTCCGCGCCAGCGCGTCCCAGAACGCCGGCTCCAGCCAGCCCTCGGTGTGATGCAGCGCGAGCGACGCGATCACCGTGATCGGCAGGATGAAACCGAACCCGACCGGCGCCGCGCAACCGAGAACCGCCAGCGCCGCGCGCCCGCCCCGCAGCCGGACCCGCTCGATCGGGCGATAGCGGCGCGACATCGCGTGATAGCGCTTGCCGCGTCGGCCGGCGCTCTCCAGCCCGAGAACGACGAGCACGAAACCAAGGATGACGCAGGAGATCTGCGCCGCCCCGCCCGAATTCGCACCTTCGAGCCAGACCGAGAAGACCCCGGCGGTGAGCGTCCTGACGGCGAAGAAGTCGATGGCGCCGAAATCGTTCAGCGTCTCCATCGCGACGATCGCGACGCCGGCGGCGACGGCCGGCCGGGCGAGGGGGAGCGCGACGCGGAAGAACGTCGTCCAGGGCCCGCACCCGAGGGAGCGCGCGACCTCGAGCGCGCAGACCGACTGCTCGCGAAACGCCGCGCGCGCCAGAAGATAGACGTAAGGATAGAGCGAAAGGGTCAGCACGAACCCGGCCGACCAGATCGTGCGGATTTCCGGGAACCAGTAATCGCGCGCGTCGGTCCAGCCGAAGAACCCGCGCAGCATCACCTGCACCGGCCCGGCGTATTCGAAGAAGTCGACCAGCGCGTAGGCGCCGATATAGGCCGGCACGGCCAGCGGCGCGAGCAGCGCCCAGTCGAAGACGCGCCGCCCCGGAAACTCCGTCATCACCACCAGCCATGCGGCGCTCGTTCCGATGACGGCCGCGCCGCCGCCGGTGATCAGCATCAGCACCACCGTGTTGTGGACGTAGCCCGGCAGCACGCTGGAGATCAGGTGCGGCCAGATGTTCTCGGTCGGAAAGAACGCCATCCAGCCGACCGCGAGGAGGGGCGCGAGGATCAGCCCCGCGATGACCAGCGCCGCGAGCGTCCAGAGGTCGGGGCGGCTTCGGACGCGCGGCGCGGATTCGGCGAGGGCCATGGCTTCCTGAGCATTTTACTCGATCTTCGGTCCCGGTAACGAAGCGCCGCCCGCTTGTCCAGCGGCGCCGCGTTGACCGCCCCGGCGGGCGGGGCTAGGAGAGGCGCGCGCCGCCACGCCCCAGAGGACCGCCCGAGGACCGCCACGATGCCGGACCAGCCGAAGAGTTTTCAGGAGGTCATCCTCCGCCTTCAGGCCTACTGGGCCGCGAAGGGATGCGCCATTCTGCAACCCTACGACATGGAGGTGGGGGCGGGCACCTTTCACCCGGCGACGACGCTGCGCTCGCTCGGGCCGAACCGCTGGGCGGCGGCCTATGTCCAGCCCTCGCGCCGGCCGACGGACGGGCGCTATGGCGACAACCCCAACCGGCTCCAGCATTATTACCAGTTTCAGGTGCTCATCAAACCCTCGCCGCCGGACCTTCAGGATCTCTATCTCGGCTCGCTCGAAGCCATCGGCATCGACATGGGCCTCCACGATATCCGTTTTGTCGAGGACGACTGGGAAAGCCCGACCCTCGGCGCCGCCGGCCTGGGGTGGGAGGTCTGGTGCGACGGGATGGAGGTCAGCCAGTTCACCTATTTCCAGCAGGTCGCCGGACATGAATGCCGCCCGGTCTCGGGCGAGCTGACCTACGGGCTGGAGCGGCTGGCGATGTATGTGCTCGGCGCCGAACATGTGATGGACATGCCGTTCAACGCGCCCGGCGCCCCGATCCCGCTGACCTATGGCGACGTCTTTCGCCAGACCGAGCGCGAATACAGCCGCTGGAATTTCGACGTGGCGGACACCGAAACCCTCCTGCGCCATTTCGAGGACGCGGAGGCCGAATGCCGCCGTATCGTCGAGGCCGCGCCGACCGATCCCAAGACCGGCCGCGAGATCCCGATGGCGCACCCGGCCTATGACCAGTGCATCAAGGCCTCGCACATCTTCAACCTGCTCGACGCGCGCGGCGTCATATCGGTGACCGAGCGGCAGGCCTATATCGGCCGCGTCCGGGCGCTGGCGCGGCTTTGCGCCGATGCGTTCCTGACCACCGAAGCCGGGCGGGCGGCCTGATGAACGGGCGGTTCATCGTCATCGGCCTCGCGCTTTTCGCGCTGGTTTTCGGCGCCGCGCTCTGGTGGTTCCAGACGCGCGGTTACTATCACGAGGTGACGGGCGTCACGAGCGTGACGGTCGCCGGCGCGGCGGTTCCGGTCTCAGATTACCAGGGAATCGACGCGGACACTTCGCCCCTGAAGATGCGCGGCTGTTTCCGGGCCGAGGGGCTGAGCGGCCCCGAGGCGCCGGAGGCCGAGCCGCATATCGCGCCGGGCTGGTTCGAATGTTTCGACGCCGGGGCGATCACCGCCGATCTCGCCTCCGGCGCCGCGACGGCGGTGCGCGCGGCGTCGAATGAGCCGCACGGGTTCGACCGGATCATCGCGGTCTATCCCGACGGGCGCGCCTTTCAATGGCGGCAGATCAACAGATGCGGCAAGGCCGAATTCGCGGGCGACCCGCCCCCCGAAGGCTGCCGCGCGCCGGAGACCGACTGATGGCCGAGCTTCTTCTCGAACTTTTCTCCGAGGAAATCCCGGCGCGGATGCAGGCGCGCGCGGCGGAGGATCTGAAACGGCTTGTGACGCAGGCGATGGTCGAGCGCGGCCTGACCTATGAGGCCGCCGCCGGCTTCGCCACCCCCCGCCGGCTCGTCCTCTCCGTCAGCGGCCTGCCGAAGATGACGATGGCGGCGCGCGAGGAACGGAAGGGCCCGCGCGTCGATGCGCCGGAAAAGGCGCTTCAGGGCTTTCTCCGCTCCACCGGGCTCTCGCAAGACCAGCTTGAAAAACGGGCCGACAAGAAGGGCGAGACCTGGTTCGCGGTGATCGAGCGGCCCGGCCGCCCGGCGGCCGATGTGATCGCGGAGGCGATCCCCGAAGTGATCCGCGCCTTCCCCTGGCCGCGCTCGATGCGCTGGGGGTCGGGCGATCTGACCTGGGTGCGCCCGCTCCGCTCGATCATGTGCGTCCTCGCCGATGAGGAGGGGCCGGCGGTCGTCCCCTTCAGGATCGACCATCTCGCCTCTTGCGGCGAAACGCAGGGCCACCGCTTCATGGCGCCGGCCGCCTTCGCGCCGAAGGATTTCGACGATTACGCCGCGCGGCTCCTGAAGGCGAAGGTCGTCCTCGACCCCGCCGCGCGTCGGGCGCGGATCATGGCGGACGCGACGAACGCCGCCTTCGCCGCCGGAATGGAGTTGGTCGAGGATGAGGGCCTGCTCTCTGAGGTCGCCGGCCTCGTCGAATACCCGGTCGTGCTGATGGGCGAGATCGAGGAGCGCTTCCTGACCCTGCCGCCCGAGGTGCTGCAGGCCTCGATGAAGGAGCACCAGAAGTTCTTCTCGGTGCGAAACCCGAAAACCGGCCGGATCGAGAAATTCATCACCGTCGCCAATATCGAAACCGCCGATCACGGCGCGACCATCCGCGCCGGCAACCAGCGCGTGCTGGCGGCCCGGCTCTCGGATGCGCTCTTCTTCTGGGAGAACGACCTCAGGACCATCCGCGCCGGCGGGCTGGAGGCGATGGCGAAGCCGCTCGCGGATGTCACCTTCCACAACAAGCTCGGCAGCCAGGCCGAACGCATCGACCGCATCGCCGCGCTGGCGCGCGAAATCGCGCCGCTGGTCGGGGCGGACGCGGAGAAGGCGGAGCGGGCGGCGCGGATCGCCAAGGCCGACCTCGCCTCGGAAATGGTCTATGAATTCCCTGAATTACAGGGGGTTATGGGCCGCTATTACGCCGAAGCCGCAGGCGACTCCCCGGAAGTCGCCGCCGCCTGCCAGGCGCACTACGCGCCGCTCGGGCCGTCGGACGCGGTCCCGACCGAGCCGGTTTCGGTGGCCGTGGCGCTCGCCGACAAGATCGACATTCTTAGCTGTCACTGGTTCTTGAACGAGAAGCCCACAGGAAGCAAAGATCCGTTCGCCCTTCGGCGTGCAGCTTTGGGAATTATACGCTCAATCGTTAATAGCTCTATGCGTTTCAACTTGGTTCCGCTGATTTCGTCCCACTTGGAAGCCGTACATCAAAGCCGAATGGAAGCTGTGATAGCTGAAAAGAGGCGCGCTGGTGGTTCTTTCATGACCGGTTCGTTGCGGAACATGCTAGAGTTTAACGGTGCGCAGGAAGATGCAATCTCAATCGACCTCCTCGCCTTCTTTGCCGACCGCCTCAAGGTCCACCTCCGCGCCGAAGGCGTCCGTCATGACGTGATCGACGCCTGTTTCCAGCTTGGCGGCCAGGATGATCTCGTCCTTCTGGTCAACCGGGTGAAGGCGCTGCAGGCGTTCATCGAGACCGAGGACGGCGCCAACCTCCTCGCCGGCTACAAGCGCGCCGCGAACATCCTCGCCGCCGAGCAGAAGAAGGACGGGGTGGAATATACGCTCGATCCCGATCCGAAATTCGCGGAGGCGGATGAGGAGCGGGCGCTTTTCAAAGCCCTCGACGCCGCAGACGCGGCGATCCGCCCGGCGTTGGAAGCCGAGGATTTTGCCGCCGCCATGACCGCGATGGCCGGGCTCCGCGCCCCGATCGACGGGTTTTTCGACAAGGTTCAGGTCAATGCCGACAACCAGATCATCCGCCGCAACCGCCTCTGCCTTCTCAACCGCGTGAAGGTGGTGATGGAGCGGGTGGCGGTGTTTTCCGCCATCGAAGGGTAGGGCCCGAAGCCCGCCCGCAAGGGGCCGAAACGCGATAATTCACACTTGTTAACTATTTTTTTCAATAAAAACAGTCGCTTGCGCCCTTATCGCGTGCGATAACGCACTCTCACCCCCGCCAGCGGCCCGATTCCGCGCCCGCAACGAGAACCAGACCCCGGACCCGATCCGGGGTCCCGCTCCGTAACGCCCCCCGCTCGGCGCCCCGGCTCAGCGCCGGGGACGCGACACCGCCGCGGCCTGTCGCACAAGACGCTTTCGCAACTGCGAAGGGCAGGTTACACGGGAACCCCATGAACGCGCCCGCGACCGCCCTCGCCGAAGTGACCGACGCCGCCCGCCACGGCGCGAAGGCGGCGCGGCTGGCGCGGCTGATCGCCGCCGGCGCGCCGGTACCCCCCGGCTTCGCCTTTCCCGACGATGCGGCGCCCGAAGCGCTCGCCCCCGCGCTGGCGGCGCTGGAGGCGCAAAGCGGCCTCGGGTTCGGCGCGCCGGAGCGCCCGTTACTACTCGCGCTTCGCTCCAGCCCGGTCGAGACGGCGGCGCCCTCGTCGCCGGCGATCCTCAATATCGGGCTGACGCGCGACACGCTCCCCGGCCTCGCGGCGCGCGTCGGCGACCGCGCCGCCGCCGACCTCCGCCGCCGGCTGATCCAGGCCTTCGCCCCGGCGGCGATGGGGGCGGACGCCGAATTGTTCGAGTCGCTCCTCTACGACCGGATGAAGTTCTCCGGCGTCGAGAGCGAGGACGCGCTGAGCCTCGCCGCGTTGAAGGCGCTGGAGACGGAGTATCTCGCCGCCGTCGAGGAGGACACTGGCGAGCGCTTCCCCGAAGACGCACGCGCCCAGCTTTCCCTCGCCATCGCCGCGATGCGCACGGCCTGGGCGGCCCCGACGGCAAGGATCCTGCGGGGCGCGCGCGGCCTCGCGCCCGATTCGGCGCAGGCGTTGATCGCCCAGACGATGACGCTCGGCGTCGGTCCCGGCTCTTCGGGCGCAGGGTTCGCGACGACACGGTCGGAGGAGGACGGCGCGCCGGGATTTCAGGGCCGCTATCTGGCGCAGGCGCAGGGCGAGGACGCGCTGATGGGCCTCCGGACGCCCCGGCTCCTGACAGAAGGGGCGCGGCGCGAAGCCGCGCAGACCGCGCCCTCGCTGGAGGCCGAAGCGCCTGACGCCGCAACGAAGCTGGAGGCGCAGGCCGCCCTGGCGGAACTGACGCTCGGCGACGCCTGCCGCGTGGAGTTCACGCTGGAGGCGGGCGAGTTGCATATCCTCGACGCGCAACCCCTCAGGCCAACGGCGCGCGGCGCGGTGCGGATCGCCGTCGATCTCGCCGAAGCCGGGGTGATCGGGCGGGAGGCGGCGCTTCTCAGGATCGACCCTTCGACGCTGACCTCGCATCTCCATCCCACCGTCTCCGCCCGCGCCCCGCGCGACGTGATCGGCGCCGGGTTGCCGGCCTCGCCCGGCGCCGCGACCGGCGCCATCGTCTTTTCCTCCGAGGCGGCGGAAACGCTCGCGGCGCGCGAACAGGCCGCCATTCTGGTGCGCGTCGAGACCAGTCCCGAGGATATCCGCGGCATGCACGCCGCCTCCGGCGTGCTGACGGCCCGCGGCGGCATGACCAGCCACGCGGCGGTGATCGCGCGCGGCCTCGGCGCTCCCTGCGTCGTCGGCGCCAGCGATATCACGCTGGATATCGAGGGACGGACGCTGACGACGGCGGACGGGCGCGTTCTGCACGAGGGTGACATCGTCACCATCGACGGCTCCGCCGGCGAGGCGCTGGCCGGCTCGCCGGAACTGGTCCAGCCGGAAATCTCCGGCGCCTTCGCCGTGCTGATGAAATGGGCGGACGAGGTGCGCCGGATGAAGGTGCGGGCGAACGCGGACACGGCGCAGGACGCGAAGGTCGCGATCGGATTCAATGTCGACGGCATAGGCCTTTGCCGCACCGAGCACATGTTCTTCGAGAAGAACCGCATCACCACGATGCGGCGGATGATCCTCGCCGCCGACGAGCACGCGCGCCGCGCGGCGCTGGCGGAGTTGTTGCCGATGCAGCGCTCCGACTTCATCGGTCTTTTCGAGATCATGGCTGGGCTGCCGGTGACGATCCGGCTGCTCGACCCGCCCCTGCACGAATTTCTGCCGCACGGCCCGCGCGAGATGAACGAACTCGCCGAAGCGATGGGTCTGCCGTTGAAAGTGGTGACGCGGCGCGCGGCGGAAATGCGCGAATTCAACCCGATGCTCGGGAACCGGGGGTGTCGGGTCGGCGTCACTTACCCGGAAATCTACGAGATGCAGGCCCGCGCCGTGTTTGAAGCGGCGGTCGCGGCCGGAGAGAAGACGGGCGAGCCGGTGATCCCCGAAATCATGATCCCGCTGGTGTCGGCCAATCGCGAGATGGAGCTCCTGGAGCGGATCGTCGAGAGGGTGGCCGAACAGGTGCGGGGCGAAAGCGGCGCCGCGCTTTGCTACCGGATCGGCGCCATGGTCGAGACCCCGCGCGCCGCGCTCCGCGCCGGCGACCTGGCGGCGACGGCGGAGTTCCTTTCCTTCGGGACCAACGACCTGACGCAGATGACCTACGGGCTGAGCCGCGACGACGCCGGGCGGTTCATGCGGGATTATGTCGCCAAGGGCGTCTATCCCGAGGACCCGTTCCACACGCTTGACGTCGAAGGTGTGGGGGAGCTGATCCTGCTCGCGGCGGAACGCGGACGCGCCCGCGCGCCCGGTCTGACGCTCGGGCTTTGTGGCGAACATGGGGGCGATCCGGCCTCCATCCGATTCTGCGAATTGGCGCGGTTCGACTATATTTCCTGCTCGCCCTTCCGGCTTCCGATCGCGCGGCTGGCGGCGGCGCAGGCGCGGCTCCTGTCGCCCGATTCGTCGTGAGATCCTGAAACCATCTGAAATCATTTCGGGAAAGCAACCATCCCTCCGGCGAATTGTGATGAAAACCGCCGAAAACTGGCCTGAAAGCGGATTGACGCGCCGGCGGTTTATCGCGTTCACAAGACGTTAACGAAATTCCCGCCGCCAGCATGGGGCGGGAACTCCGCATCTGGAGATCATGGCGGGCCGCAGCCCCGCGTTCGCTCGCATCGGAGAATCCGTTGTGAGTGCAAGACGAGGGTGATGACATGAAAAGTCGATTCGCGAATCTCTCTCCCGTAACACGGGTGGGAATGGTGGCGCTCGGTCTTGTCGCAGCGCTGGTTTTCAATCCATCGAACGGCGCGGCGACCGAGTCCGCGAACCGCGTGGCCGCGCTCGACACGTCGCAGTCCGAGCGTGTGCTTTCGGTGCTGATGGCGGAGCGAACGGCGTTCCGCACATTGTCGACCGACCGTAATTTCGCGCGCACCGGACGGCTTCCCGCCGGACCCGGTCCCGTCTCGACCGGCGAGATTTCGGACCCCGACCTCGCCGGACTTGGCGAAGAGGACGCGCGCGCGTCGGAACTCGCCGCGCTGGCGCGGGAGATGAACGTGGACGAAGTCGTTTCCGTCTCCAATATCAGCCTTGAGAGCATCGGCGCCGGCGTGGACGGGCGCTCACTGCAGTGCCTTACCGAGGCGATCTATTTCGAGGCGCGGGGCGAGAGCACGCGCGGCCAGTTCGCCGTCGCCGAAGTGGTTCTGAACAGGGTCGACAGCCACAAGTATCCCAATTCGGTATGCGGCGTGGTCACTCAGGGTGCCGGCAAGGGCAAGCGTCACGGCTGCCAGTTCTCCTACGCTTGCGACGGAAAGAAGGAGCGAGTGGTGAATCGCGCCGCTTTCGTCAAGGCCGCGAAGATCGCCAAGGTCTTGCTCTCCGGCCGCCCGCGCGTGCTGACCGCGGGCGCGACGCATTTCCATACGACGAATGTGCGTCCGGGTTGGTCGAAGCGCCTGACCAGGACGGTGCGGATTGGCGAGCATGTATTTTATCGCTACCCGACGCAGGTCACCTCGAACGACAGCTGATTGGCGGGGTTCGCCGTGCGCGCGGGCCGTTTCCGCGCGTGACGGCGGCGCGGCCTTCGCCTAGCGTAAGCGAAATGCTGGCGATCACGGGCGGGGCGGGATGAGCGACGCGGCAATGGGTGGAGCAGACGACGGACCGGCCGACCGGATTTTCCTTCGCGATCATGTCGTGGACGTGGAGATCGGCGCCTACGCCGAGGAATATGGCGTTAAGCAACGCCTGCGGTTTTCGGTCGATCTCGAGGTGCGGCGGAGCGGCGCGCCGCATGTCGATGAGGTTGCGAGCGTCGTCTCGTACGATCTGATTTTCGCTACTATCCGTGAACTGGCGGACGGGCCGCGGATGAAGCTTCTCGAGACATTCGCCGAGCGGCTGGCGGCGCGGCTCCTGGCGGAGAATGACGTGACGCGCGCCTGGATACGGATCGAGAAACTCGATCGGGTTTCGGGCTCGCTCGGAGTCGAGATCGAACGGCGAAGCGGCCGCTGACCTTCAGATCGTGGTGATGGTCGGCCGCGCCGCCGCGCAGGGCGCGGTGGACGCCAGCAGTTCGCGAATCGGCTGCGTCAGCGCCTTGGCGGCTTCGGCGTGCATCTCGGGCGACGGGTAGTAGCGGTTCTCGCTGACCGGCAGGCCGAACGGAGTATGCAAGACGGCTTCACCGTCCCTCAGCAGCGATTGCGGCATTCCCGTCGAGGTGACGCAGCGCACGACGCGATCGACAAGCGGCGCAACGGCGTCCATCATCTCCTGATCGACGAATTGAGGATATTTCAGGGCCTGACCGGCCGCGCCGCCGGACACCTCTTCGTCCGTTTCGCGCTCGGAGAACCAGAAGAGCACGCGCCGCGTCTGTATCGATTGCAGCAGCACGCGGGTGCGCGCGACCCAGGCGGCTTTCAGTTCCGCTTCGACCGCCACGAACTTGTCCGGGTCCTCTTCGGCGATCTGATTCAGCATGTTGTGCGCGTATGTGAATGTCTCGAAGTCGATATGCGGAAAGAGCGCCTCCAGCGATTTCGAGACCGCTTCGATTTGCGCGTTGCGGCTGAGTTGGACCTTGAAGAGCCGGTTCGAGAGCGAGCGTGCGCTCATCACCTGGATGACGCAAAGCTCCGCGGAGGAGGCGGCCTCGATCACTGCGGCGTCGCGAAGGAAGAACCCCGGCCCGGCGCTCGCGGCGCCGAAATTCGCCACCTGGATATCCAGTTCCTCGGCGAGGAGCGCGGGGAACGGCCGCTCTACATAGCGTCCGAAGGTCTGCGCCGCGCCGATGCACGCGATATAGGGTCTGGAGAGATCGGGTTTCGGGCCGCGATAGACCTGGTTCAGCCGGCCCCATTTGTAACCCTTGTAGTCGATGAGGGCCTGATCGGGTTTCTGATACATCGCACGCTCCACAGTTCTAGAGCCGCGATCATTCCCGGCGGCGGTGAAAGCGGCGTTAACCGATGCGCGCTATTCGCCCTTCCAGACCGGGTCGCGCTTCTCGGCGAAGGCGCGCGCGCCCTCCAGGTTGTCATCGCTGGCGTAGAGCACGTCGACCGTTTCGAACTGCCGCCGTGAGATGCGGTTCAGCGCATCCTGAAAACGCATCGCCTCCGCCTCGCGGACCACCTCCTTGATCGCCGCCTGCACCAGCGGCGGGCCGGAGGCGAGAAGGCGGGCGAGATCGTGCGCCGCCGCCATCAGCTCTCCCGCAGGGTGGATCGACCGCAGGACGCCCCAGCGCAGCGCTTCCTCCGCGTCCATCCAGCGGCCGGTCAGCAGAAGGTCCATCGCGACATGATAGGGGATGCGCTTGGGCAGCTTGACCGAGGCGGCGTCGGCGATCGTGCCGGAGCGGATTTCGGGCAGGGCGAATGTCGCGTCGTCGGCGGCGAGAATGAGATCGGCAGAGAGCGCCAGCTCGAAGCCGCCGCCACAGCAGATGCCGTTGACGGCGGCGATCACCGGCTTGTTGAGGCCGCGCAGCTCCTGCAGGCCGCCGAACCCGCCGACGCCATAGTCGCCATCCACCGCGTCGCCCGCCGCCGCGGCTTTCAGGTCCCAGCCCGGGCAGAAGAATTTCTCGCCGCCGCCGGTGACGATGGCGACGCGAAGCTCCGGATCATCTCGAAAATCACGGAAGGTTTCCCCCATGACGCGACTGGTGGCGAGGTCGATGGCGTTGGCCGGCGGGCGCCGCAGCGTTACCTCGAGGATGGCGCCGTCGCGGCGGGTGAGGATCGGGCTTTCGGTCATGTGGCGTCCTTTCGGGCGGTGAAATCAACCCCGGATGCGGATCAGGGCGTCGGCGGCCCACGCCCCCGCCGAGGTGACGATGAGCGGGTTGATGTCCAGTTCCTCAAGCACTGTCTCATGCGCGAGGGCGAAGCGCGAGAGCGCCGCGAGCGTCCGGGCGGCGGCGGTGATGTCGACGGCGGGACTTCCGCGCCAGCCGGTGAGGAGCGGCGCGAGCCGAAGCGCGCGGATTGCGGCCTCTCCCTCGGCCTCGTCGACTGGAAGCAGAAGCGTGACCGTATCGCGGAGCAACTCCGCCGCCACGCCACCCGCGCCGACTGTCAGCACCAGCCCGTAGGCCGGATCGCGCGAGACGCCGAGGATCAACTCCGCGCCTTCTGAAACCATGCGCTCGACGAGATAAGGCCCGGCGCCCATGACGCGCGCCGCCTCGCCGATCTCTTTCGGGGCGAGGTTGAGACGGACCGCGCCGGCCTCCGTCTTGTGGGCGATCCCGAGCCGCTTGAGCGCGAGCGGCGCGCCGAGGTCGCGGGCGAGGACGGCGGCCGACTCAGGCGTGTCTGCGCGCGCCCCGGCGGGAACGGTCAGACCAGCGGCCGCCAGACGCGCCTTCGCCTCGGCCTCGTCGAGAAGGCGAGGGGGCGGCGCGTCGGGCCTTGGCCCGCTTTGCCGGCGCGGCGCCCGCGCCGGGCCGCGGGCTTCGGCGCACGTGGCGGCGGCATCCACGGCCGCGAGCGCTTCGACGATTCCCGAGAGCGGGGTCAGTCCGGCGGCGATCATCTCGTCGGCGACCTTCTCGGGAAGGTTTTCCGGCAGCGAGGCGACGACGGCGACCGGGCGGGCGCTTCGCGCCGCCGCGGCCTTGATCGCGGCGACGACCGGAACCCAGTCCGCGTCGGAGCAGCGTCCGGAGCGCGGAAAGTCGAGGACGAAGAGCGTGAGATCGAACGCTGAGTCCAGCACCGCGTTGAAACAGGCGGTCATCTTCGCCTCGTCGCTCCAGATGTGGGTCTGGTAATCGAGCGGATTGGCGACAGGAACGATACTGTCCAGCGTCGCGGCGATGCGTTCGCGCGCCGACGCATCGAAGGGACGGAGGCGAAGCCGCCGGCCCTCCATCGCGTCGGCGACCAGCGCGGCCTCGCCGCCCGAGCAACTGACCGAACAGATGTCGCGCCCGCTGAGCGGGCCGCATACGTGAAGCAGCTTCAACGTCTCCAGGAATTCCGGCAGAGAGGCGAGGAGCGGCACGCCGGCGCGGGCGAAGAAGGCGCGGCTCGCTTCGTTTTCGCCCGCGAGCGATGCAGTGTGCGAGATCGTGGCGGCGCGGGCGGCGGCGCTTCGCCCGGCCTTTATCGCCACGACAGGCTTGCCGGCGGCGCGGACCATCTCGAAAAACGCCGTGGGATCGCCCACTCCCTCGACATAGAACCCGATCGCGGTGACGCGCGGATCGGCGGCGATCGCGTGACCGATCTCCGCCAGTCCAGTCTGCGACTGGTTGCCCGCGCAGACCAGATAGGCGATCGGCAGGCCGCGCGTCTGCATGGTGAGGTTGATCGCGATGTTCGAGGATTGCGAGACGATGGCGACGCCGCGCGCGACGCGCCTTCCGCCCTGCTGGTCGGGCCAAAGGAGCGCGCCGTCGAGATAGTTGATGAAGCCATAGCAGTTCGGACCAAGCATCGGCATCTCGCCCGCGGCTTCGACGAGCGCCGCCTGGCGCGCGCCATCGCCGGTTTCCTTGAACCCGGAGGCGAAAGCGACGGCGCCGCCCGCGCCCATGGCGGAAAGCGTGTGGATCACCTCCACGGAACGATCCCTGTTCACGGCGACGAACGCCGCATCGGGGGCGTGGGGCAGGGCGGCGAGCGACGGGTAGGCGCGGTGGCCGGCGATCTCGCCTTTGGATGGGTGAACCGGCCAGACCTCGCCCTTGAACCCCATCCCCGCCGTGGCCCGGACGGCGTTCGCCGCCCAGGCGCCGCCGATCAGTGCGATCGAGCGGGGGCGGAGCAGGCGGGAGAGGTCGCTCAATTTTCAGTCACGCTTGGATGTGGCTCCGCCGAGCGCGATACGTGTTACGGCACAGCGATCGTTCGCACATGGAGACTGAACTTTATCCGGAATGATGTCGCGGAATGCGAACGAGATTTCTCTTCGCGGATTTCGGTCTGCGTCATTGATATTTCCTAACGCTTCATTCGCCTCCGCAGACTCCGCAGTTTCTTCCGGGACAGCCGGAACGCCAGCCATCCAGGCCGCGCCGCGTGACAATGAAAGTCTGACTTGTTCATTGACGCTAGTAATTGAATCCGCCTCCTATGAAAGATGGCGCCTGTTCAAGCCATGTGCATTGGCGCGAGAGGTTCTCGGCCAGAACTTTTCGAAAGCGGACAGCAAACGCGAACGTGCTGGTCAACTTCTTCCCCCCAAGGGCCGCAGCAACTCCCGCCCGATGATATGGCGCTGGATCTCGCTTGTCCCGTCCCAGATCCGCTCCACCCGCGCGTCGCGCCAGAAGCGGGCGAGGGGGAGATCGTCCATCAGGCCCATGCCGCCGTGGATCTGGATCGCGGCGTCGGTGACGCGGGCGAGCATTTCCGAGGCGTAGAGCTTGGCGGAGGCGATCTCTCGGTTCGCGGGCAGGCCGGCGTCCAGCCGCGCGGCGGCCGAGAGCGTCAGGAGATCGGCGGCGTCGATCTCCGTGATCATGTCGGCGATCTGGAAGCTCACGCCCTGGAACTTGCCGATCTGCTGGCCGAACTGGCGGCGCTCGGCGGCGTAGCCGAGCGCGAGGTCGAATACGCGGCGCGCCCGGCCGACGCACATCGTCGCGACCGTGATGCGCGTGGCGTAGAGCCATTCGTTCATCACCGCGAAGCCGCCATCGATCGCGCCCAGCACCTGCGCGTCGGGCAGGCGGCAATCGTCGAACTCCAGCACCATGTTCTTGTAGCCGCGATGGCTGACGGAGTTGTAGCCGTGTCGGATCGTGAAACCGGGGTGGCCGCGATCGACCAGAAAAGCGGTGATGCGCTTTTTCAGCCCTTTCGGGGTCTGATCCTCGCCGGTGGCGACAAAGACGATCACGAAATCGGCGTGATCGGCGCCAGAGATGAAATGCTTGGTTCCGTTCACCACCCAGTCGCCACCGTCGCGGCGCGCAGCGCATTTCATGCCGCGCACATCCGAGCCGGCGTCGGGTTCCGTCATCGCCAGCGCGTCCATCCGCTCGCCCCGCACCGCGGGGAGAAGATAGCGCTCCCGCTGCTCGCCCTCGCAGGCCATCAGGATGTTCTGGGGCCGGCCGAAGAAATGCGTGAGCGCCAGCGATCCGCGGCCAAGCTCGCGCTCGACCAGGGCGAATTCGAGATGCGAGAGGCCGGGGCCGCCGACGCTCTCAGGGAAGTTCGCGGCGTAAAAGCCGATTCCGATACATTTTTCCCTGATCGCGGCGCCGATCTCGGGCGGCACTTCGCCGGTGCGCTCCACCACGTCCTCGTGGGGATATATCTCCTTCTCCACGAAATTGCGCACCGTGGAGACGATCATCTCCTGCTCTTCGGTCAGTCCAAATTGCATGCTCTACCCCCTCCGGCGCCGCAGGTCGGCGCCGGGGAAACCTGCCCACGGACGCACTAATTCGGCATGGCCACAGCGAAATACGGGGCGCCAGCCGTCCCACCCGTCGGCACAGGAGGCGGCGTCGCGCGCCTGACCGGGGGCAGGGCGCGCAGATAGGCGACGAGATCCGCCGCGTCCGAGTCCGTCAGCACGCTGTAGGATTCCCAGGGCATGATCGGCGCCAGCGTGCGGCCGTCCGGCCGCATGCCGGCTCGGATCGCGTCCACGATCTCCTCGTCGCTCCAGGCGCCAAGCCCGGTCTCGACATCCGGCGTCAGGTTCGGAGGCCAGAAGACGCCAAGGCCCGGCAATTCGAACCCAAGCGCGCCGCCCGCGAGATAGGCGTCCGGGTCCGGGGCGCCATCCGGCGCGCGGCCGGAATGGCAACCGGCGCAATCCATGATCGACACAAGATAGGCGCCCCGCTCGACCGAGCCCCCCGCCGCGTGCGCGGCGCTCACCACCGAGATCGCGATGATCGTCGTCAGCGTTTGTTTCATCGCCATGCCCCTTCACCACGCGCCGATTGCGCGCAGGCGGCAAATTGCCCGTGATCGCGGCTCTGCGCACGCGCGATCCCGACCTTGATGACGATTTTGCGCCGGGCGCGCCCATCGCGATGCCCGACGCCACGGCGGTCAGCCCCGCATCCCGATGGCGCGCCCGACACCATCGGGGGGCGTGAGGCGCGCGTGAAGCGCTGCGATCTCCTCCAACTTGGAGAGAATCTCGCGCGCGGGTTCGCAGGCTGCGCGGCTCTCGAGACTCACATGGATCAGCATGTGCTCGCCCGTCGCCAGAAGCCTGCCGTCCGCGTGGCGCATCTCATGGAAGAGGCGCATCTTCTTGCCCTTTCCTTCGATCACCTGCGTTGCAGTGTAGATCGGCTCCAGCGCCTTCACCTCGTTGAGATGGCGGATATGGGTCTCGACGGTGAAATACGAGCGGCCGGCGGCGATGTAATCCGCATCCGCCCCGATGATCCGCATGAAGGCGTCGGTCGCATCGGCGAAGCATTGCAGATACCGGGCCTCGTTCATGTGATTGTTGTAGTCGGTCCAATCCGGCGGCACCTGGCGTTCGAGCGTGCGGATCGGCTGCGAGAGGTCGGCGGCGGGCGCGGGGGCGCCGCGGTCGAAGAGCGCTTTCTCATATGCGGCGAGGACCTGACCGGCGCCCCAGCCGTTGACTTTCAGCGCCTGCATGATGGCGATGAGATTGTCGTCCCGGATGTGCTCGAGATCGCGCGGGCCGAGATCGCCGGACTGCGCGTCGCATTGCGCGCCGACCATCTCGACGAAGCCGTCCGTCAGCTCCGGAACGTCGGTCAGCTTCGTCCACGGCCATTTCAGGCAGGGGCCGAACATCGCCAGCATGGCGCGCATTCCGCCCTCGCCGCCGGCCAGGTGAAAGGTCTGCATCGTGCCCATCTGCGCCCAGCGGAGCCCAGGCCCGTAGGCGATGGCGGCGTCAAGCTCCTCCGCCGTCGCCACCTTGTCCTTCAGAAGCCAGAGCGCCTCGCGCCAGAGCGCCTCCTGCAAACGGTCGGAGATGAACCCCTCGATCTCGACCCGGCACACAAGCGGACGCATGCCGATGGCGGAATAGAATTCCTTCGCCCATTCGATATGTCTGGCGTCCGTATCCTTCCCCGCGACGAGCTCCACGAGGGGCAGAAGGTACACAGGGTTGAACGGGTGCGCGACGATCAGCCTGCCGGGATATTCGAGTTCGGCCTGTAGCTCCGTGGGCATGATGCCGGAAGTGGAGGAAGCGATCACGGCGGTGGAGTTCGCCGCCTCGATCTCTGCAAAGACGCGGTGCTTGAGGTCGAGCCGCTCCGGCACGCTCTCGATCACGAGACGGGCGTCGGCGACGGCCTCGGCGATGCTCGGCGCGAAACTGACCGCGCCCTTTTTCGGATGGGGCGCCATCGTGAGTTTGGCGTAGGCGCGGTCGGCCCCCGCCAGCACGGCGTTCAGCTTGCGCTCCGCCTCGGGATCGGGGTCGAAGACGCTGACATCCATGCCATTTTCGATCAGTCGTGCGGTCCAGCCGCCGCCGATGACGCCGCCGCCGATCAACGCGACTTTCCTGATTTCATTCATTTCGGCGCCCGTTTCTCCAGCTTCAGCCGTGTGCGCGCCTCCTCTGGGCCGATCACCCGCGCGCCCATGCCCTCGACAATGCCTCGCGCGCGCTCGACAAGCGCTTCGTTGGTCGCGAGGACGCCTTTTTCAAGCCAGAGATTGTCTTCGAGCCCGACCCGGACATTCCCGCCCGCCAGCACTGCCGCCGCGACATAGGGCATCTCGTTGCGCCCGAGCCCGAAAGCGGAAAAGGTCCAGCCGGGGGGGACGTTGTTGACCATCGCCATGAAGGTGTTCAGATCGTCCGGCGCGCCCCACGGTACGCCCATGCAAAGCTGGACTAGGACCGGCGCCGGAATCACGCCGCGTTCGACAAGGCTTCTTGCGAGCCAGAGGTGACCGGTGTCGAACGCCTCGATCTCGATCTGGACGCCGCACTCCACCATCATTCCGGCCATCGCTTCGAGCATTCCAGGCGTATTGGCCATGATGTAATCGGCCTCGGCGAAGTTCATCGTGCCGCAGTCGAGCGTGCAGATCTCTGGCCGGCTGTCGAGGATATGCGCCACGCGCGCCGCCGCCGGGATGAAATCCGTGCCTGCCGCCAACGGCAGCGGCGCTTCGGCCGGGCCGGTGACGATATCGCCGCCCATGCCGGCGGTGAGGTTGATAACGACGTCGGTGGCGCTCTCGCGGATCCGTTCGACCACCTCGCGATAGAGCGCCGGATCGCGCGCAGGGACGCCGGTTTCGGGGTCGCGGACATGGGCGTGAACGATGGCTGCGCCGGCCTTCGCCGCCCGGATCGCGCTTTCAGCGATCTCCCTGGGCGAACGCGGCACATGGCGCGAGCGATCCTGCGTGCCGCCGGAGCCGGTGAGGGCGGCGGTGATGAAAACCTCGCGGTTCATGGTGAGCGGCATGTGCGGTTCCTCTCGTTCTCGCTGCGGAGCATGACGGCCTGTCTCCGCCTACGCCACATGATAAGCGGCGTCATTCTGAAGAATCCTGTGCGAACTGCGGATTCACACATCTCCGGCCGCGCCATTCCGGCCATGTTTCTGCTGCGTGGTCGGGGAATGTCGGAAGCGGCCGGCCTGGGCGCAGCGGCGCGCTTCAGTCTTCAAAAAATGCAAGAGGAGAAATGCGTAATCTATTGTTATCAAGTGTTATATCGTCATTTAGCCAGCGCAAGAGCGACGCAGGGTAAAGACGGTGTTCGAGCTCGAGAACGCGCGCCGCGAGTTTCTTGGCGTCGTCTTCCGGCCTGATCCGGAGCGCGGCCTGGCCGAGGATCGGGCCGTCATCCATTTCCGCGCGCACAAGATGTGTGGTGCAGCCGTGAAAGGCGACGCCCGCCGCAAGCGCGCGGGCATGAGTCTCCAGCCCCGTGAAGGCGGGTAGAAGCGAGGGGTGGATATTCACCATCCTGTCCCGCCATTGGTCGACGAAACCGCCGGTGAGGATGCGCATGAACCCGGCGAGGCAGATCAGGTCTATGTCGGCGGCGGCGAGCGCGCGGGACAACTCCGCCTCGAACGCGCCGCGATCCCCCTTGTGCGGACGGTGGTCGACCACGGCCGTCGCCACGCCGGCGGCCGCCGCCAACCCGAGGCCTGGCGCGGTGGGATTGTTGGAGAGAACAAGCGCCGCCTTGGCGGGATACGTGGGATCGGCCATCGCCCGTAGCAGCGCGGTCATGTTGCTGCCGCGTCCGGAGATGAAGATCGCCGCGCGGCGCCGGCTATTCACGCCAGCGCGCCCGTGTAGACGACGCCCGGTGCTCCGGTGAGGCGGCCGATCCAGATCGGCGTCTCTCCTGCGTCGGTGAGCGCGGCCTCCACCGCCGCCGCTTCCGGCGCGGGCGCGACGAGGATCATGCCGAGACCACAATTAAAGGTCTTGAGCATCTCCGGCCCGTCGATTCCGGCTTCCGCCATCAACCATTGAAAGACCGGCGGGAGTTTCCAGGACGAAAGCTCGATCTCGGCGCCGAGGCCGCCCTGAAGCACGCGCGGCAGGTTCTCCGTGATCCCGCCGCCGGTGATATGCGCGATCGCCGCGGCCCCCGCGCGGATCGCCGCGAGCGCGGCCGGGACATAGATGCGGGTCGGCGTGAGAAGCGCTTCGCCGAGCGGCGTGCCCACGAACGGGGCCGCGTCGTCCCAGCCGAGGCGCGCTCGTTCGGTGATTTTCCGCACTAGCGAGTAGCCGTTGGAATGAACGCCGGAGGAGGGGAGGGCGATCAGCGCGTCGCCCGCCGCCATCTCACGCGGCAGGCCCGCGCCGCGCTCCATCGCGCCGACGGCGAAACCGGCAAGGTCGAAATCACCCTTCGCGTAGAGCCCGGGCATCTCCGCCGTCTCACCGCCGATCAGCGCGCAGCCCGCGAGGCGGCAGCCCTCGGCGACGCCCCTGACGATGGCGGCGCCTTCCGCTACATCGAGCTTTCCGGTGGCGAAATAGTCGAGGAAAAAGAGCGGCTCCGCCCCCTGGCAGACCAGATCGTTCACGCACATCGCGACCAGGTCGATCCCGACCGAGCCGAGCCGCCCGGTCTCGATCGCCAGCTTCAATTTGGTGCCGACGCCGTCGGTCGCCGCGACCAGGATCGGGTCCTTGAAGCCGGCGGCGCGCGGGTCGAACATCGCGCCAAACCCGCCGAGCCCGTCCATCACGCCGGACCGGCGCGTCGTGGCCGCGGCGGGCTTGATCGCGTCAACCAGCGCGGCGCCCGCGTCGATATCCACGCCGGCGTCACGATAGGTGAGGCCGCTGGGGCGGTTGGTCATGCTGGGCTCCCTCAATTTCGCCGCCCTCCTAGCGCATGGGCGCGGAAACATGAAGAGCGATCGGGTGAGGAGATGCGCGGTTCTGCGCGCGCGATAGGCCGCGCGTGCTCGCGCAATTAGCGAATGGCCTTCAGAACTACTCGCCGCATGGTGGCAAAATGGAAGTTCTTCACGGAAACTGAAACATTTTCCTTGAATTCACCACTGTTTGTGGCCAATTGAACCCGTGCGCAGTGGAGCGCATGTGTTTGTGAGTTTGTGGGGCATATCATGTTCGGGCGCCGTGTTTCGGCGGTCTTGGTTCTTGTGTTGCTTGCATGTATGGCAGGCAGGGCGCAGGCCGCGTTGGTTCATCTCCCCGATGTTGGTGATCGGGAAAATCACCGTCTAGAATATACTTCCACCGGCGAATCCATTCGTCCGGCTACGGTTGATTCCGTCACTCTCGTAGATCCTTTCTCGTCGCATCGTCCAGTCTGGCGCCGACCCAACAGTCTCCCCTGCCGTCAGGCGGACGGGAGCAATCCCTGCTGGGACGGTGACGAACTGTTCGACCAGGCCCTCGCCGCCGGTCAGACCAACCTCGCCACGCTGGCCAAACTCCGCCATGACTTCGCTGCGGACCGCTTCACCGAGGGTGAGATCTGCGACGGCGACGTCGTCTCCAACTCCGGCGCGCGCAATGGCCGCGCTTTCTATATCCCGGTCGAGGAGGTCGCGTTCGAGGAACGCTGGCTCGTCAGCCAGAATCTCGAGCACCGGAAACTGCCGGACGGGCGCATCTGCATCCCGTCGCGCTCCTATGGCGAATGGCATTACGTATTTGCTTGCGGCAACGCGGTTCAGCTTCTGGCCCGGCCCGACGCCGCCGACCAGCTGCGCACCGCGGCGGCGCCGGTCAGCGCGCCGCTTCTCGCTTCGCTGGGAGGCTTCACGAGCGGATTTGGCGGATCGACGGGCGGAACGGGCGGGACGAGCGCCGAAGTCTCGCCCGAGGAGATTCCCGCCGGGATCATCGACGTGATCGCGAACCCGCCGGAGCGTCCGGGCCCGGGCGGGCCGGACACCCCGCCGGGGTCCCCGCCGCCGCCGAGCGGCGGGCCGTCGCCCACGCCGCCGCCCGCGGTGGTTCCCGTCCCGCCCGCGATCCTCTTCATGCTGACCGCGCTCGGCGCGCTGGCATCCTTTCGCCGCAGGAAGCCTGCGGGCGATTGACCAGCGCGGCGCGCGACCCTATCCATTGGCCCATCCTGGGGCCCGTAGCTCAATGGTTAGAGCAGAGCGCTCATAACGCTTAGGTTGGGGGTTCGAGTCCCTCCGGGCCTACCACCCCTCATTATTGTCCATTATCTTTCAGAGGCTTGGCGCTCGCATTTGATGGACCTTGAGGCAGGTTCGACACCTTTCCGGCGATTTCTCTCATCTTGCCGAACGCGGAATCGGCCATCCCGGCCCGCCCGACCTTGCGGGTGTATCGGCTGACTTCCGCCGGTGACTTGTGGCCTGTCACGCTGGCGATCTGGTTCGCGCTCGCCCCGGCTTCGACCAGCCGCGCACCCGGGCGCGACGATCGGCGCGGCGCGCGAAGCGCCGACGAAAGGAGAAGCGTGGTGGGCGCGCGTTTGTGTCTTGTGAGAAACTGGACTCAGCGAGGGGACTCGTGGCTCCGGCGGGCCTTTTGTTCAGACGCTCTCGAAAAGCGCTCGGAAGTGCGGGGTGTAGAAGCGGTCATCGGGGTCCATCCGGCGGCGGTGGACGAGGAACGCATCAATCTCCGGTCCAAACGCTTTCCGGGCCTGAAGTGGCGATAGCGAGCCGGTCTGATTGAAGAGCGGCCGCCCGTCATTGCGCGAACAGAAGTCGTTATAGGCGTAGAGGAACCCTTCCCAGCCCGGCAGCCCCGTCGCGACGGGATCAAGCGTCAGAGCGGGCCCCCGGCGCGTATAGGAGAAGAGCGAGCTGCGGTCCTCCGCGATGTGATAGCCGACATTGAGCATGTCGCAACGATAGTGGTTGTCCTTGTAATACTGTTTGCAGAAAGCGAAATATTTCAGGATCGTTTCTGCATAACTCTCGCGCGGAAACGCCCATATCGAGAAGGTGTAGGAAGCGAAGCCGGCAGTCTCCGAATAGCGGATGATCTGGTCGGCCGGGCTTGAGTTCCGATCCTTGAGGACAGATCCGATGATCAGGACCGTAAGCCGATTGAGGACATCTATGACCGCGAACCGAATGATGCGCGGCAGGATCAGGCCGAGAAGATGCGCGGTTCCCGGCCAGAGCGTTTTCCATGTGTAGTTCCGGATCTTCCAGACCCAGCTTCCCGGCTCGGGCGGCCCCGGCATGTCGTAGCGGATTTCGACCACCACCTTATCGAGGAATGGAAAGAGATAGAGCATGATCGACTGCTCATTTGCGATCAGCCCTTCGAGATCGCGCGCGAATTCATGCACGGGATAGACGGCATGGCGGACCGCCATCGCTTTGATCGGCTTCACCCTGTAGGTGACCTCGAAGATCAGGCCGAGCATACCCATCGAGGCGCGCATCGCGGTCATCAGCTCCGGAACGTCTTTCTCCGTCGCCTCGACGATCTCGCCGTCACGGCCGACCGCCTTGAGGCCGACGCAGTAGGAGTGGACCTGTCCGTATTCCCAACCGCCTTCCTCCCCGTCGAAATAGGAGGCGTCCTTGGTGCCGGAGCATGCCCCGGCGCCTACGGTCAGATTGCCGAGTTCGATATTGACGTAGAATTGTAGTCCCTCCTTCTCGAGCGCCTTCGCGGCGTCGACAAGAAGGACACCGGCCTGCATGGTGATCGTCCGGTTCTGCCGGTCGATCTTCAGGATCGCGTTCATGCCGGTCATGTCGATGACGGTGCCGCCTTCGGCGACGACGCAGCGTGTGGTGGAGTGGTGCGAGCCCTTGGCGCGGACAGGCGAGGGATAGCGTCCCGTGTCCTTCACGATGGCCTGTATCTCCGCGACGCTGGTCACCCGCTCCAACGAGTTTGCGGTATAGGTTATCGCCCGCTTCCAGTTCTGGATCCTTCTTGGCATAGGACATCTCGCTCGCCGCGGCGCCGCCAAATCGGCGCGTCAATCCATGCCCGCGAGGTGCTCAGGCGAGGCTCGGAGGCCGCCAAAGGTTAACAGAAGATGGCGAGTTCAGCAGAATTAATATACTTTAAGGCGAGACAGTGGACGGAGCTTCGATCGGGGGAGACGCCGGCGGACCATGCTTGAACGATTGCTCGATCGACTGCTTGGCTATTTCGCGAGGACGACCGACCGGTACGTGGTCTGGCACAAGTTTCCCTTCGTTCTGGCGCTCGGCGCCGTGATCGGCCACAGGGTCAACCTGCGCCGCGGCAACCTCGCCGACACCGAGACCGAGCCGCCCGACCTCGACCGGCCCGCCGATCCCGGCCTGCCCGCCGATTTCGACGTGAACGGGTTTCGCACCCCGGACGGAAGCTTTAACGACCTCTCGAAGCCGTGGATGGGCGCGGCGGGGCGGAGATTCGGACGCAACGTCCCGCTGAACGAGGGCTATGTCGAGCGCGACGAGCGATTGATGGACCCGAGCCCGCGGCTCGTCGCCAACAAACTGATGACGCGGGACAAGTTCGTTCCCGTGCCGCATTTGAACGTGCTCGCGGCGGCGTGGATCCAGTTCATGTTGCATGACTGGCTTGGCCATGGCGCGAACGACAAGAACCGTGTGCTCGAAGTGCCGCTCCCCGAAGGCGACGATTGGCCGAACGGCCGAATGACGGTTCTCAGTTCGGTGCCCGACGCCAGGAACGAAGCGGATGAGGGTCGGCCGGCGGCCTTCACCAATGTCGAGACACACTGGTGGGACGCCTCGCAGCTCTACGGTTCCTCCTGGGCGCGAATGGAGCGGCTACGCGTCGGCCCGTCGGGCAGGCGCGAGGATGGGACGCTGGAGATTGACGAACGCGGGCTTCTGCCGCTCGACGATGAAGTGCAGGAGAAACGCCCGGGGCAGGAGCTCTCGGGCGTAAACGGCAACTGGTGGTGCGGTCTCTCCGTTCTCCACACGCTTTTCGCGCGCGAACATAACGCCATCGTCGCGCGGCTGCGCATCGACCATCCGGGAGCGTCCGGCGAGTGGCTGTTCCAGAAGGCGCGGCTGGTGAACGCCGCGCTGCTCGCCAAGATCCACACGGTCGAGTGGACGCCTGCGCTGATGGACAGCCCGGTCGGCCGAATGGCGATGCGCGGCAATTACTGGGGCCTGACGGGCGAACGCTTCAATCGCGCTTTCGGCAGGGCGTCCGACAGCGAGTTGGTTAGCGGCATTCCCGGCTCGCCAACCGACCATCATGGCGCGCCCTATGCGATGACGGAGGAGTTCACGTCGGTCTACCGGCTGCATTGTCTTCTGCCGGACGATTTTTCATTCCGGTCCGCGCAGGACGATTCGATGATTTGCGCGGCCAATCTCAATGAGGTCGTCTTTGGCGGCGCGCGCCGACTATACGATCGCATGACCTTCGATGACGTTCTCTACACGTTGGCGACGGAGCATCCGGGGGCGATGACGCTGCATAATTTTCCGAACGCGTTGCGCCGGATCGACAAGAAACCCGAGGAGGGAATCTTTCTCGACCTCGCCGCGGTCGACATCCTTCGCGATCGTGAGCGGGGCGTGCCGCGCTACGCCAGGTTTCGCGAACTGATCGGCGCGAAACCGCCGCGCGGGTTTGAGGATATCACCGATAATCTTCGCGACCGGGAATTGCTCCGCGAGGTCTATGGCGACATCGGCAAGGTAGATCTTCTCGTCGGTTGCCTCGCCGAAGCGGGTTCGAAGCGGAACTGGCCGCCTCGCTTCGGATTCTCCGATACGGCGTTCCGCATCTTCATTTTGATGGCGTCGCGGCGGCTCAAGAGCGACCGGTTCTTCTCGGCCGATTTCCGGCCGGAGATCTACACCGAAGCGGGCTTCGCCTGGGTGCGCGACAATGGTTTCAGGGATGTTGTCCGCCGTCATGCGCCCGCGCTCGCCGAGCGGTTCGCCGATGCGCGCAACCTGTTCTTCCCCTGGGCCCGGGCGGGTTGACCTGATGGCGGCGAGATTCCGCATCCCCCGGCTTACGGCTCTCGTAGTCGCATCCGCGCTTGGCGAGCTCGCCGCGGCCGCCGTTAACCGCGCGACCAATGCGCCGAAACGGACAGGAGACCTCTCATGATCCGGCCGCTCTCTCTCGCATCCACGCGCGCGGCCGCGGCGGCCGCCCGGGCCGAAGCGCGTCATGTCCTGGGGTTTGCGCTTCTGGCCGAGGCGCTCCTGGGGCTCGCGGCCCTGATCGCGCCGACCTGGACCGCAGCGCTGTTCGGCGTTGATGCGGGCGAGGGCGCACGGCTCTTCGGCGCGCTGCTGATCGGCGTGACGCTGATGCAGACATCTGCGCTCGGAGATCCCGGCCTTGGACGGATCGCCGTTCTTGGCGGCGTATTCGCGCGCGCTCTTGTCGGTTTGACCGCTATTCTCGGCGTCGAGGGCCTGAACATTCTCGGCGCGATCGAGCTGATCCTCGCCGCGTCGGTCTATCTCGCTTTTCGCCGCATGATCATCGCGGCGCTATCCTCGCGGCCCTGAACGCATGCGCGTCACAGGGCCGCGCCCCGTCGCTCTTACCGGCCGCGGCTCGCGCGGAGGCTCGCGCCTACAGTTGCACGCCTTTCGTCAGGGCGCCGTCGATGACGAGGTTGGTTCCCGTCGTAAACGATGACGCCGGCGAGGACAGGAAGACCACGCCCGCAGCGATCTCCTCCGGCCGACCCATTCGTCCCGTGGGGTTGAGCGCCAACGCTTCGGCGAAGAGATCCGGGTTTCCCGTCTCGATCTGGTTCCAGATGCCGCCCTCGAAATAGGTGTTGCCCGGCGAAACCGAATTCGCCCGGATCCCTTTCGCCGCCAGCTTGTAGGCGAGGCCCTGAACATAGTGCACCAACGCCGCCTTGAAGGCGCCGTAGGCGGGCCCGGTGAAGTCGATCTCGCGCCCGGAGACCGAGGAGACGGCGCAGATCGACGCGGCTTCCGACGCCTCGAGATGCGGCATCGCCGCGTTGACGAGGCGGACGGTGTGCATCATGTCGGTCTCGAAGCCCGCCTTCCACGCCGCTTCGTCGTCGGCGACCGCCAGCGCGGAGACGTTGGCGACCACGATGTCGATCCCGCCAAGCGCCGCCGCGGCGTCCGCCACCCAGGATTCGAGCGCCCGCTTGTCCGCCACATCCACCGCCGCGCCATGGGCGGTCGCGCCGGCCGTCTTCAGCGCGTCCACGGTGGCCGCGATGTCTTCCGCATTCCGGGCGCAGACACTGACCGCCACGCCCTCGGCCGCGAAAAGCTCGGCGCAGCGCCGGCCGATACCTTTGGTCCCGCCCGTGACAAGCGCGCGCTTTCCATTCAATCCAAGATCCATGATTCAGCCTTTCAGGTATGATTTCTTCATCGACGCGCCGAGCGAATATTTCGGGTCGACCATGTTGCCGACCCGCACTTTTCCGGCCTGCGTACAGAGGAAATAGGCCTCGGCCTCGTCGAAACCGTAGTCGTCGACCATCCAGCGGATCAGGTCCCGATACGCCATCCGCGCCGCGTCCTCCATCGGGCGGGCGGAGCCGATGGACATGATCATGTCTTCGGTCTCCAGCCTCACGCCCTGGATCGGCCAGCCCTTGAGCAGGTCGACATGGAGCGTGGCGACAGCCGGGATCTCCACCGCCACGCCGCAGAGTTCCCCGTCGCCCTGCCGACCGTGGCAGTCGCCGACATACATCAGCGCATCATCGTGCAGCACCGGGAAGTAGATGATGGCGCCGGGCGCGACATCCGGCAGGTCCATGTTGCCGCCCCAGTAGTCGGGTTGAAGCGACGAGACCGCCTCCATGAACGGCGAGACGCCGAGCGTGCCGATGAAGGGCTCGAATGGAAGCGTGATCCGGTCGGAGAACTTCACGCCGTCGCGTGTGACCTCCATCTTCTTGACCTTCTCCGGAATCGGCTTGTTGAGCATCGCTGTCTGCGGCGTTGCGACGAGCCCGCCGAACTCCGGGATGAGCGCGGATGTGCCCGCGGGCTGTGGCCCACGCGGCTCGACGTCGACGATCCTGACCGCGAGCGTGTCGCCGACCTTCGCGCCCTCGATGGCGAAAGGGCCGTTCTGGGGATTCACGAAGGGAAAATTGACCACTTGCGAGGGCAGGTCGGCCTCGGTTTTCACGGCGCCGCCGAAGGCGTCCAGCGTCTCGACCGACACGACCTCGCCGGGGGCGAGGCGCATCACCGGTTCGACGAAGGGCCCGTAGACATAGTGATAGTCGCCCTGATCGGCCTCAGACAGATGCCGGCGGCCCGTTTCCGCCCCGCGCGCGACGCCCTTGCGGGCCATGTATGACGTTTCAATCCAGCTCACAGCATTAACCTCCGTTCATGCCAGTCGGTCATTCGTTGACAAGTGTCGCGGTCCGGGAGCGCGGCCACCCCGGTGATGGGCTGGGCGATGGCTTGAAGCCCGACCGGTAGGTCGCCATCGGCGAATTCCTGGGGTGGCGCGATCGCGGCGCGGATTCCCTCGCGCATGGCCAGAGATAAGCGCAGCGTCGGGTGGCGCGCGTCTCTCGCAGCGGTTGGCGGATCGTCGGGACCCAAGTGTTCGCACGATTCGTCATGCACTGGCGCGGGCTCCCTTGTCGCGGCGAGGATCGCGGCGCAACTCTCCCGCGAGGGCGAGATTTTCGCAAGAACCTCACGCAAAACTGTTTGGCGGCGCCATCTATGGCGATGCGGCAATGCTCCTGCGTGAGAGTGTTCTCCGCCGTCCCGAGAAACGCGCTCAGTTCTTGGCTGCTTGTCTTTGGAGGTGTGAGGAACCGCGGAGGAAGTCGTCAATCCCTGCGGAGGCGTTCAGGAATCCGCTGCACTTCTCGCGGCAGGTCGGACGGCGGGCGCGGTCAGCCGCGCAGATCCCGACGCCCGCCGGAGAGACCGGCTCGCGGCGATCGTCGTCACCCCGCAGGCGGCCGCGCGCTGCGCGCCGGATGGTCCGGCGCGGGCCTGTCGGCGCGTTTTCGCGAGCCACCGGCCCGTCGTCACGCCGCGGCGCGGGTGTTTCCGATGGCGAGGCCGGCCTCCCAGAAATACGCTTCGAGCCGGCAGGCCGTCCTGAATGTCGCGACAAGGTCAGGCCAGCGCGGAGAGTCCCTGAAGTCTGGCCCGATGCGGCGCGCCGCGACCGACTCGAAGAAGGCGGCGGCATCGCGGCAGAGCGATTGATAGCCCTCCGAGCCATAGGTCGCGATCCAGTCGGCGTAGGGCGTCGTTTCGGCGTGGTCCCGGGCAAGCGCCGCGCCAATCTCTCCATAGCCGAGGGAGCAGGGCATCAGCGCCGCGAGAAGGTCGAGGAGATCGCCCGAAAACCCCGCGTCGATGACGAAACGGGTGTAGGCGAGCGTCGCCGAGCCTTCCTCGGTCGCCAGCAGCGTCTCGCGGTCGATCCCCTCGGCGGCGCACGTCTCGACATGGAGCTTCATCTCATCATCGACGAGGCCGTGAACCGTGGCGGCTGCGCGGCGGATATCGCCGATCCTGTCGGCCTTCGCCGCGGCGAGCGACCAGGCGCGCGCGAAGTGGATCAGGAACAGATAATCCTGGCGGAGATAGTGGAGATAGCACGACCGCGGGAGCGAGCCGTCGCCGAGCGCCGAGACGAACCGGTGCCTTGTATAGGCCTCCCAGTCCGGTCGGCAGTCGGCGCGAAGCGCGGCGAAAAGAGGCGAGCCGTGATCGGTCATGAATTTCTCCAGAGCTTGTGGAAATGGTGGACAGGGCCATGGCCCCGGCCAACTTCGAGGCGGTCCGCGGCGGAGATCGCGCCGGAGACGTAGTCCTTGGCCGCACGGGCGGCGGCGGGCGCGTCGCACCCGCCGGCCAGCCGGGTCGCGAGGGCGGCGGAAAGCGTGCAGCCCGTGCCGTGCGTGTTGCGGGTCTTCGTTCGCGGGGCGTCGAGCCAGTGGATCTCGCCGGCCTGATCGGCGAGACAGTCGGGGCTTTGCGCGCCCGTCAGATGACCGCCCTTCAGCAGCGCGGCGCGCGACCCGAGGTGACGAAGGCGGCGCGCCTGCGCCTCCATCTCCGCCGCGGCTACAGCTTCGGGTTCGTCGAGAAGCGCGGCCGCCTCGGGCAGGTTCGGGGTCACGATGTCCGCAAGCGGCAGAAGCCGGTCGCGAAGCGCCCCGACCGTGTCATCCGTGAGAAGCCGATGGCCGCCCTTTGCGACCATGACCGGATCGAGAACTACGTTGCGGGCACCGTTGCGGATCAGCGCAGTGGCGACCGCCTCGGCGATCCCGGCTGTGGCGATCATGCCGATCTTCACCGCATCGACGCGTATGTCGTCAAACACCGCGTCGATCTGGGCGGCGACGAAGGCGGGCGCGACCGTTTCGACGCCGGTGACGCCCTGCGTGTTCTGCGCCGTCAGCGCGGTGATCGCGGCCATGGCGTAACCGCCATTCGCCGCAATGGCCTTGAGGTCTGCCTGGATGCCGGCTCCGCCCGAGGGGTCGGAGCCGGCGATGCTCAGCACATTGGGAATCATGGTCGCCTCCAGGCGTCGAGAAGGGCGCGCGCGGCTTGCTCCGGGTTGTCGGCGTCGCAGATTGCGGAAACGACTGCGAGCCCTGCGCCACCCACGCTGCGGATCGGTGCGGCGTCCCGCGCGGTGACGCCGCCGATGGCGACGCAGGGAAGCCGCGCGGTGCGCGCAATGACGGCGAATTCCGCCAGCCCGATCTGCGGCGCATGGTCGGGCTTCGTCGCGGTGGCGCGGATCGGGCCGACGCCGAGATAGTCGACCATCGCCGGGTCGACGGCGGCCAGTTGACCGGCGTTCTCGATGGAGAGGCCGAGAATCGCGTCCGACCCGATCATCGCGCGGACGTCGGCGACGGCGGCGTCCGTCTGGCCGACA
Source organism: Pikeienuella piscinae (assembly GCF_011044155.1). NCBI lineage: Bacteria > Pseudomonadati > Pseudomonadota > Alphaproteobacteria > Rhodobacterales > Paracoccaceae > Pikeienuella > Pikeienuella piscinae. Next base: position 807,323 of record NZ_CP049056.1, on the reverse strand, counting down.
TGAACGCCATCGGCTCCGATCTCCGCGGCAAGATGCGCGCGGTCATTGACGATCAACGCCGCGCCGAACGGCGCCAGCGCGGCGTGAAGCCGGCGACCGAGGGCGGTGAAGTCGGCGTCCGGCATCGTCTTGTCACGGAGTTGGACCGTCCTTACGCCGCCGCGGACGGCGCCGACGGCGGCTTCCTCGACCCCGCGCCGGGCGGACGGATCGGTGATGAAATAGACCGAAAGATCGAGACGCCGCCTCATGCGATCCGCGCGCCCGCGTCGAGCGTCGCCCCGTCGACCGTGGCGAGCGCGTCAAGGAAGGCGACGGCGAAACTGCCGGGTCCTTCGGCCCGCGCCGCGGCTTTTTCGCCGGCGAGGCCATAGAACGCCAGCGCGGCGACGGTCGCCTCGAAGGGGTCCTCCGCCGTCGACGCGAACGCGGCGACCACCCCGGTGAGCGCGCACCCGAGCGCTGTCACCTTCGGCATCAGCGCATGCCCGTTGTCGACCCGCGCCACGCGCGCGCCGTCGGTGACAAAGTCCTCCGGTCCGGTGACGGCGACGACGCCGCCGGTTTCACCCGCGATCGCGCGGGCCGCCGCCTCCGCGGTCTGCACCGTGTCGCCGCTGTCAACGCCCTTTCCCGCTCCGCCCTCCGCGGCGAGCGCGAGAATTTCCGAAGCGTTTCCACGCACGATCCCGGGTCTGAGCGCGAGAAGCTCCGCGCCGGTCTGGCGCCGGTAGCTGGTGGCCCCGACCGCCACCGGGTCGAGCACCCAGGGCTTGCCGGCGTCGCTGGCGGTCTTCGCGGCGGCTTTCATCGCGTCGACCCAGGGGGGAGAAAGCGTGCCGATATTGATCGTAAGCGCGCTCGCTAGGGCGGCGAACTCGGCGGCCTCCTCACGCGCGTGGACCATCGCCGGCGACGCGCCTGCGGCGAGCAACACGTTCGCCATCACGTTCATCGAGACGAAATTGGTGATGTTCTGCACCAGCGGCGCCGTCTCGCGCATCGCTTCCAGCAGGGCTCCCGGCGTTTTCATAAGTCGCCTCCTTCGTTGCGGAGACGGCGGGGGGAACAGCCGGGCTAGGATGCTCTTCCGCGACTTCCTCCGCTGGTATGGTCCAGGTCAGGTTCAAAGGGTGCTTCTCAGCCCGCTATCGCGGACGCCCCTGTCACGGCGTTCAATGTGGCCCACGCCGCGCGCCTCGTAAACCCCCTCAAGTTGGCGGCGACGCGCGGGCCGTCGGTGTGCGGCGCGGCGCGCGCGGCCGGGCCGCTTGCCGTCCGGCGTCGGGTTGATACTGTCCCACGAAATCTTCCGATTCGCGGCGCGGTCGGAACCACGTTGGCGCCCGCGTTCAGGAGCATTCATGTCGTCCAGTCTTTGGCGTAGTGCGCTCGTGCTCGGGACGCTGGCTCTTGTCGGGCCCTTCGCGATCGACATGTATCTTCCCGCGATGCCGGCGATCGCCCTCGATCTCGGCGTCCGCGAAACCGCGGTGCAGGCGACCATCACCGCCTATTTCATCGCCTTCGGAATCGCCCAGATGGTCTATGGGCCCTGGGCCGATCAGGCCGGACGAAAGCCGCCAATCTATGTCGGCGTCGGGATATTCCTCATCGGCTCGGCGGGCGCGGCGCTCGCGGGAAGCGTCGATGAACTGATCGCCTGGCGCTTTCTTCAGGGCCTCGGCGGGGCGGTGCTGATGGTGTTGCCGCGCGCCATCATCCGCGACATGCACACCGGGGCCGAGGCGACGAAGCTGATGGCGCTGATCATGCTGGTGATCTCGATTTCGCCGATGCTGGCGCCGCTGGCCGGCAGCGCGGTCATCGCGCTGGCCGGCTGGCGGGTGATTTTCGCGACGCTCTTCGCCGGCGCGCTGATCAGTCTCGCGATGACCGCGACGATGCTGCCGGAAACCCTGTCCGCGCCGCGCCGGAGACCGGTCAACATGCGCTCGCTCATTGCCGGCGCGCGCCGGCTTCTGACCGATGCGCGCTTCATGGGGCTGACCTTCATTGGGGCCTTCGGGATGGGCAGCTTCTTCGTCTTTCTCGCCTCCGCGGCGTTCGTCTACACGGGCGAGTTCGGGCTCAGCCCGACCGGGTTTTCGCTGGCGTTCGCGATCAACGCGGTCGGCTTCTTCAGCGCCTCGCAGGCGGCGGGGCCATTGGCGTCGCGAATCGGGTTGGCGCGGGTGATCCGGCTCGGGACCGGGCTTTTCGCGATTTTCTCGTTGGCGCTGCTGGGAATCGCGCTGACCGTGGGCGCGACCCTGCCGCTCGTGGTCGGTTGCCTTTTTTTCGGGAACGCCGGGCTCGGGCTGGTGATCCCGACCACGATGGTGATGGCGCTTGACGATCATGGCGAGATCGCGGGTCTCGCCTCTTCGCTGGGCGGCACGATGCAGATGCTGACGGGCGGGGCGATGATCGTCGCCGCCGGGCCGTTCTTCGATGGAACCGCGACGCCGATGATCGCGGTGATCGCGCTTTGCGGCGTCGCCGCCTTCGGCCTCACGCTCGCCACGCTCGGCGTACGGAGGGCCTGATCAGGCCGCCATCGCTCTCGACGCCGAACACGCCTAGATTGCGTCCGAGCCGCTTCGAAGGGGTCATTCCATGCCCGATATCCTCCTTGGCCTGATCGGCGATAACATCGCGGCGTCGAGGGCGCCGGCGTTTCACGAACTCGCCGGACTGCTGGCCGGGTTGGATGTGCGCTATGAACGGCTGGTCCCACATGAGATAGGCGTCGATTTCGACCGCGTGTTGGCCGATTGTCCGGCCAGGGGCTATCGCGGCGTCAATATCACCTATCCCTACAAGGAGCGCGCGGCGGCGAAAGTCCGGGTCGACGATCCGCTGATCCGCCGTCTCGGCGCCGTCAACACGGTGATTTTCGATGCGGAGGGGCCGCGCGGCGCGAACACCGACCATACCGGCTTCGTCGCGGCCTATCTGCATATCCGCGGCGCCGCCGCGCCCGGGCCGGTCTGCATGATCGGAGCTGGCGGCGTCGGCAAGGCGGTCGGGTTCGGCCTTCTTCAGTTGGGGTTAAGGGAAATCCGCGTGGTTGAGCGCGACCTCGCGAAGGCCGAAGCGCTGGCGGACTCGCTTCGATCCGCCGAGCCCGGCCTCGCGGTCGTCGTGACCGGCGATGCGGTGGCGGGCGCGGCGGGCGCGTCAGGGCTGATCAATTGCACCCCGGTCGGCATGGTCGGGTATGGCGGAACCCCGCTTCCGCAGGCCGCCATGCGGGGCGCGACATGGGCTTTCGACGCGGTCTACACGCCGTTGGAGACCGTATTTCTGAAGGATGCGGCGGCCGAGGGGCTGGCGATCATCCCGGGGTATGAACTCTTTTTCCATCAGGGCGTCGACGCCTGGGCGCTATTCACCGGTCGCCCACTCGACAAGAGCGCGCTGCGCGCTGGTCTCGCCAAGCTCTAGAGGCTGAGCGAAATCGTCGCTGCGGCCGGATCACCGTGCACGTTCCGGGCATCGTTGATCGATATGAATCGGGCGGAACATTGCGCCCGGCCGGGATTATGGGCGTCAGGTCAGCCATTCAGGTCTGAACCACCGCCGCCTCCCGCCGCGAGGGACAATCGCGATGCGCGCATATCCGGCAGTCCGGGCCGACCCCTTCCGCCGCCCCGTCGAGCGCACCGGCATAGGCGGTCTGTCGCGCCGCCTCGGAGTCGAGAACCAGCATGTCAGTGGCCATGCCGCCAACCCGCGTCACCGCCACGGCGAGGATTCGGGCGCCGTCCGGATGGCGGAGCGGGAGGGCGAGGGGCGCGCCGGCGCCCGCACGGTGCGCCGGCCAGACCGGGCAGTCGAGTCGCCGACCGCGCGGCAGAAGATCGGGTGCGCCGCGCCGCGCCAGCACCCGGCCGGAGGCGTCGACGGCGACGTGCGCGGCGCGCGGCGCGCCCTTGCCGCCGAGACAGGCGATTCTTCGCATCACCAGCCCCGCATCGCCGTCGAGCGCGCGGGTGAGCGCGCCGATTTCCCAGCCGAGCCGGGCGCCGAGCGCGAGGAACTGGTCGGGATGCGAGAGGATCGCGTCGGCGAGGCGCTGCGCCAGCTCCGCCTCGACCAGCGCGAGCACTTCGTCCGTATCCGCCTCGCCGGCGGTGGCGAGCGACTGCGCCAGGTCGAAAAGCGCGTGCTGGTGCGCCTGCGCCGCATGGGCGCGGGCGAGCGCGCTCAGTCGCTCCGCCCGCCCGGATTCGGGCGCGATCTCCGGCGGCCGGGGCGTCAGCCTTCGTAAACGCTCCTCGATATCGCCGTCGGCGAATCTGGCGCGCGTTTTGGCCGCCAGCCGTTCGATCGCGTCGCCGGGGTCGGGGGCGCGCTCCAGCGCCTCTTCGGCCGCGCGGACGGGGGCGGGGCGGCGGCGGGCTTCGGCCGCGCCGTCGAAATAGGCTGCGAGCCCAGCCCCGGTGGCGGCGAGCCGCGATGACTGCTCGAAGATGATCTGCTCGAAGCGGCGCCGCTGCGGAGCGGACACCTCACGCCCCTCGGTCAGGATCTCCGCGGTCGAGCGGAGCGCGGTGATCTCTGTGAGCATCTCGTGGATCGCCGCGCCGAGCGCCGGATCATGCGCCAGTCGGTCGGCCATCGCCTCCGCCTCAGCCGCCGCCGCGCGCCAGCGCCGATGGAGAAGCGCGGTCGCCCGCGCCCAGCCCGGAAACCGCGCGATGAACTCGTCCGGGGGACCGCCGGACGCGGCATCCGCGAGCTCCGGCTCGGCCGCCACCTCGTTCAGTTCCTCGCGCAGCCGGCGCTCAGCCATGCCATCGAGCTGGTCGAGCGTCAGATGCAGCTCTCGCCCGATCCGCGCCAGCAGCGCGCCGCCGATTCCCCGCTTGTTGCGCTCGATCAGGTTCAGATAGGCCGCCGAGACGCCGACACGGGCCGCAAGTTCGTTCTGCTTCAGCCCGAGTTCGCGCCGCCGCTCCCTGATCCGCAGTCCGGCGATCCTTCGCTGCGCTGCGGGAAGTCCATGCCCTGCCGCCATTTTTTTGCCATCTATGTAAATAATTTACAAATCAACATATAGGGTGATCCAGAAATTTACAAGATTATCCTTGTTATGCAATTGCTTATTGCAAAGTTATCTCTCCATCGCGATTTTGGCCGCACGAAGCAACAGGTCCGATAACGCGAATTTCGTGTTTCGTTAATGTCGGGCGTTACGGGAGAAAACGCATGTCCCAGTTCAATTTCAGTCGTCGCGGCTTGCTGAAGGGGGGCGCCGCGCTCGGCGCCGGGCTCGCGATGCCGACGATCTTCACCAGCAAGGCGCGCGCCGCGTATCTTAACGAGCCGACCGGCGACACCGTCACGCTGGGTTTCAACGTGCCGCAGACCGGCCCCTACGCCGATGAGGGACTGGATGAGCTCCGCGCCTTCCAACTCGCCGTCGAACATCTCAATGGCGAGGGCGATGGCGGGATGATCTCGACATTCTCCTCGCAAGAGCTGAAGGGCGAGGGAATCCTCGGCAAGAAGGTCGCCTACGTGTCGGGCGACACCCAGACCAAGTCCGACGCCGCGCGCGCTTCCGCCAAATCGATGATCGAGAAGGACGGCGTGCTGATGATCTCCGGTGGTTCGTCCTCCGGTGTCGCGGTTGCGGTCCAGAGCCTCTGCCAGGAGGCTGGGATCATCTTCATGGCCGGGCTCACGCACTCCAACGACACCACCGGCAAGGACAAGAAGGCCAACGGCTTCCGGCACTTCTTCAACGCCTACATGTCCGCCGCCGCGCTGGCGCCGGTGCTGAAGAACAATTACGGCGCCGATCGCAAGGTCTATCACCTGACCGCGGATTACACCTGGGGCTGGACGCAGCAGGAATCGATGCAGGCCGCGACCGAGGCGATCGGCTGGGAGACGGTGAACAACGTGCTGACGCCGCTCGCCACCACGGACTTCTCCTCCTATATCGCGCCGGTTCTGAACTCGGGCGCCGATGTGCTGATGCTGAACCACTACGGCGGCAACATGGTGAACTCGCTGACGCAGTCGGTTCAGTTCGGCCTTCGCGACAAACAGGTCAACGGCAAGAACTTCGAGATCGTCGTGCCGCTTTACTCGGAGCTGATGGCGAAGGGCGCGGGCGAGGCGGTGAAAGGCGTGTTCGGCTCCAGCAACTGGTCCTGGACGCTTCAGGACGAGGGCACCAAGGCCTTCGTGAAGTCCTTCGGCACCAAATACGGCTTCCCGCCGTCGCAGGCCGCGCAGACCTGTTACGCGCAGACGCTGCTCTACGCCGATGCGGCGGCCCGGGCCGGCACGTTCAACCCCTGCGGCATCGCCGAGGCGCTGGAAGGATTCGAGTTCGACGGCCTCGGGAACGGGCCGACGCTCTATCGCGCCGACGACCACCAATGCTTCAAGGACGTGATGGTGGTGCAGGGCAAGCAGGAGCCCGAGAACGAGTACGACGCGCTTGAGATCGTCGAGGTCACGCCGCGTGCGCAGGTCGAATATGCGCCGGATCACCCGATGTTCGCCGGCGGCGAACTCGGCAAGTGCAACTCGGGCGCCTGATCGCGGGTCCGATGGAGAACGGGCCGCGCCGGCATTTTTTTCCGGCGCGGCCATTCGGTCCCGTTCACGCCTCAAGGAACGGCCGGCGCTTTCAGTAAGAACGGTAGAACCCGATGGACGCCATCCTGATTCAGATTCTGAACGGCCTCGATAAGGGCAGCGCCTATGCGTTGATCGCGCTCGGCCTGACGTTGATTTTCGGCACGCTCGGCGTCGTGAATTTCGCGCACGGGGCGCTTTTCATGGTCGGCGCCTTCTGCGCCGTCACGCTCCAACGCCTGCTTAACATCTCGAGCGTGTCCATCGACGAAACGAAGAAGGATTTTCTCGGCAATCCGCTGAAGGTCGAGACGCCCTATGTCGAGAACTGGTTCGGCGATACGGTCGGCTCCGCGATAATCGACTGGTCGGTTCCGTTAGCGATTCTCTTCGCGATTCCGATCATGCTGCTTATCGGCTACGTGATGGAGCGTGGCCTGATACGGCATTTCTACAAGCGCCCGCACGCGGACCAGATCCTGGTCACCTTCGGCCTCGCGATCGTGCTGCAGGAGATCGTCAAGGCGATGTACGGCGCCAACCCGATCCCGACGCCGGCGCCCGACGCGTTCGTCGGCTCGCTGGATTTTGGGGTGTTGGTCGGGCTTGATCCGGATTCGGTGATCTACCCCTATTGGCGGCTGATCTATTTTCTCTTCTCCGCCGTCGTCATCGCAGCCGTGTTCAGCTTTCTGCGCTTCACCACATTCGGCATGGTCGTACGCGCCGGGATGGCTGACCGGGAGACGGTGGGTCTGCTCGGCATCGACATCGACAAGCGCTTCACGCTGATGTTCGGCGTCGCCGCCGCCGTCGCCGGGCTCGCCGGCGTGATGTACGCGCCGATCAACTCGCCCAATTATCACATGGGTATGGACTTTCTGGTGCTGAGCTTCGTCGTCGTCGTCGTCGGGGGCATGGGCTCGCTGCCCGGCGCCGTGATCGCGGGGTTCATGCTCGGGATTCTGGAGAGCTTCGCTTCGATGAACGAGGTGAAGTCGATCATACCCGGCATCGACCAGATCATCATCTATCTCGTCGCGATCATAATCCTGCTCACGAGGCCGCGCGGCCTGATGGGCCGCAAGGGCGTGATGGAGGAATAGGACATGTTCGGCCTCGACAGAAAAGACCTTCAGCTTCTCGGGCTGGTCGCGCTGATCTCGCTTTTGGCGCCCTTCATCCTGAATCCGTTCCCGGATCAGAGCCCGCTGGCGCTGTTCAACGCGGGTTACCCCGACCTGATGCAACGCTTCGCGATCTACGGGATCTTCGCGATCGGCTTCAACATTCTCTTTGGGTTGACCGGGTATCTCTCCTTTGGACACGCCGCCTTCCTTGGTCTCGGCTCCTATTCCGCGGTCTGGATGTTCAAGCTGTTGAGCATGAATATTCTGCCGGGGCTCGTTCTCGCGGTGCTCGTCTCCGGGCTCTTCGCGCTCGCCATCGGTTTCGTCTCGCTCCGCCGGTCGGGCATCTACTTCTCGATCCTGACGCTCGCCTTCGCGCAGATGAGCTACAATCTCGCCTATTCGGTGTTGACGCCGATCACCAATGGCGAGACCGGGCTTCAACTCGCGCTGAACGACCCGCGCGTGCTGGATGGGCCGAACACGACCGGCTCGCTCCCGACGACCAATCTCTTCGGGCTGAACATGAACGCGACCGAGGTGCTCCAGATCGGCGGTTGGAATTTTCAGTTCAACGTGGGTTACTATTTTTGCGCGATCGTCCTTTTGATCGCGTTCTACCTGGCCCTTCGGATCTTCCGCTCGCCGTTCGGGATGATGCTGCGTGCGGTCAAGACCAATCAGAACCGGCTGAACTACACCGGCGTCAACACCCGGCCCTATACGCTGGCCGCCTTCGTCATCTCCGGCATGTACGCCGGACTTGCGGGTGGGCTGATGGCCTGCACCGACCCGCTTGTCGGCCCCGAGCGGATGCAGTGGACAGCCTCGGGCGAGGTGGTGCTGATGACCATTCTCGGCGGCGCCGGCACGTTGCTGGGGCCGGTGCTGGGCGCCGGCGTGATCAAGTATTTCGAGAACATCTTCTCGAAAATCAACGACAACGTACTTGAGGGCTGGTTCAGCTTCATGCCGGCCGAACTGGCCGACGGGATCACCTGGGTTCTTCATTTCTTCGTGGGCAAGGGCTGGCAGCTGACGCTCGGCATGATCTTCATGCTGGTGGTGATCTTCTTGCCCGGCGGGCTGATGGAAGGCTTCAACCGGATCGCGAATTATCGGCGCAAGGGCGGTGATCGCGCGAGCCGGCGCGCCTCGACGCCGGCCGAGTAGGGGAGAGAGACGATGGGCATTCTGGCGGTCCAGAACGTCAACAAGCGCTTCGGCGGATTGCAGGCGCTGAACGACGTGAATCTCGATGTCGAGGCGAGCACGGTCCACGCGATCATCGGGCCGAACGGGGCGGGCAAATCGACGCTCCTGAACTGTTTCGTCGGCAGGCTGATTCCGGACACCGGCTCGGTTATTTTCGACGGCGTATCGTTGATCGGGCTGAAGCCGCACCAGATCAATCAGGCCGGTGTGACGCGGGTTTTCCAGACGCCGGAGATATTCGGCGACCTCACGCTGCTGGAGAACGTGATGATCCCCGCCTTCGCCAAGCGCGACGGCGCGTTCCGACCTTCGCTCTGGTCGCCCCTTCAGGGCGAGCGGGAGATGCGCGAAGCCGCCGAGGAGGCGCTTGTCTCCGTCGGCATGGGCGCAAAGCGACACGAGATCGCGAACAGCCTCAGCCGTGGCGACAAGCGGCGGCTGGAGCTGGCTATGGCGCTGGTGCAGAAGCCGAAGCTCCTGCTTCTGGACGAGCCGACCGCGGGAATGGCGCGGGCCGACACCAACGCCACCATCGATCTGCTGAAGGAGATCGCGCAGACCGGCGTGACCATGGTGGTGATAGAGCACGACATGCATGTCGTCTTCAGTCTCGCCGACCGCATCACCGTGCTGGCGCAGGGCGCGCCGATCGTCGAGGACCTGCCCGAGAACATCAAGGGCAACCCGAAGGTGCAGGAAGCCTATCTCGGCGGCGCGCACCTTTGAGGTCGGCTTGACAAGGGAGGCGGCGATGAGCCCGCTGGACGATGGAAAACAGGCCACATGGGGGAATGACGTGAGCAATCCGGTCCAGGCAGGCGCGGCGCCGGCCTATTTCTCCGCCCAGAACGTCCACGCCTATTATGGCGAAAGCTATATCGTGCAGGGCGTCAGCTTCGACGTGAACGAGGGCGAGATCGTCGCGCTGCTCGGCCGGAACGGCGCCGGCAAGACCTCCACCCTGCGCGCAATCGCGCGGGTCGACGCGCCACAGGTCCAGGAGGGCGAGATCTGGCTCGACGGCCATCCGCTCCACGAGATGAGAGCCTATCAGGCCTCCGGGCTCGGCGTCGGGCTGGTGCCGGAGGACCGGCGCATCATCTCCGGCCTTACGGTCGAGGAGAATCTGCAACTGGCGCAGATCGCGCCGCCGAAAGGCTGGCCGCTGGATAAGATCTACGAACTGTTCCCGCGTCTTGGCGAGCGAAGGAAGCAGGAAGGCGTGACGCTTTCCGGCGGTGAGCAGCAGATGCTCGCCATCGGCCGGACGCTGGCGCGCGATGTGAAGCTTCTTCTTCTGGACGAGCCCTATGAAGGGCTCGCGCCGGTGATCGTGCAGGAGATCGAGCGAACGCTGGAGCACATCAAGTCGCTGGGCATGACGACGATCATCGTCGAACAGAATGCAATCGCCGCGTTGCATCTCGCGAGCCGGGCGATCATCCTCGACATGGGACAGGTGGTGTTCGACGGCTCTTCGCAGGAGGTGCTCGACAACGCCGAACTCAGACAGGAGTATCTGGCGCTCTGAAGCCTCGCGGTTCAGGCGTCGGGAGGAAGGAGCGACCATGACCGACAAGACTTACGAACCCGCGGCCGAGACAGTCGCGCGGGCGCATGTGAACGCCGCGCAGTATGAAGAGATGTACGCGCGCTCCATCAAGGACCCTGACGGGTTCTGGGGCGACGAGGCGCGTGCGCGCCTCGACTGGATCAAGCCCTTCACCAAGGTGCGAAACGCGACCTTCGCGCATCCGGACGTCTCCATCCGCTGGTTCGAGGACGGCGCGCTCAATGTCTGCGCCAATTGCGTCGACCGGCATCTCGCGACCCGCGCCGACCAGACCGCGATCCTGTGGGAAAGCGACGATCCCGCGGTAGATGCGAAGATCACATATCGCCAGTTGCACGAGAAAGTCTGCCGCATGGCGAACGTCCTGAAGGGGCAGGGGGTCGTCAAGGGTGACCGGGTCGTTCTCTATCTGCCGATGATCCCCGAAGCGGCCTACGCGATGCTCGCCTGCGCGCGGATCGGCGCGATCCATTCCGTGGTTTTCGCCGGATTCAGCCCCGACGCGCTCGCCAACCGGATCAACGACAGCGCCGCCAAGCTGTTGATCACCGCCGACGAAGCCCCGCGCGGCGGCAGGCGCACGGCGCTGAAAGCGAACGCCGACGAGGCGCTGTTGCACTGTTCCGACAAGGTCAAATGCCTCGTCGTCAAGCACACCGGCGGGCAGACCACTTGGGTCGATGGCCGGGATGTCGATGTGAAGGCGGAAATGGCGAAGGTTTCCGCCGACTGCCCAGTCGAGGAGATGAACGCCGAAGATCCTCTCTTCATCCTTTACACCTCCGGTTCCACCGGGCGGCCGAAGGGCGTGGTGCACACGACGGGCGGCTATCTTCTTCACGCGGCGATGACTCACCAACTCGTCTTCGATTATCACGATGGCGACGTCTACTGGTGCACCGCCGATGTGGGTTGGGTCACGGGCCACAGCTATATCGTCTATGGGCCGCTCGCGAACGGCGCGACGACGCTGATGTTCGAGGGGGTTCCGACCTATCCCGACGCCAGCCGCTTCTGGCGGGTCTGCGAAAAGCACAAGGTGAACCAGTTCTACACCGCGCCAACAGCAATTCGCGCGCTGATGGGGCAGGGAGAGGAGTTCGTCGAGGCGGCGGACCTTTCCTCGCTCCGGCTTCTCGGCTCTGTCGGCGAACCGATCAACCCCGAAGCCTGGCTCTGGTATAATCGGGTCGTCGGCAAGGAGCGGTTGCCAATCGTGGACACCTGGTGGCAGACCGAGAACGGCGGCATCCTGATCAGCGCGCTGCCCGGCGCCATCGCCACCAAGCCCGGCTCCGCGACGCGGCCTTTCTTCGGCGTCGAGCCGGCGGTGGTCGATCCGCAAACCGGCAAGGAGATCGAGACCGTCGAAGCGGAAGGCGTCCTGTGCATGAAGAACGCATGGCCTGGCATGTTCCGCACTGTCTATGGCGATCATGACCGCTATGTCTCGACATATTTTTCCGACTTCAAGGGATACTATTTCTCTGGCGACGGCTGCCGGCGGGACCAGGACGGCTATTACTGGATCACCGGGCGCGTCGACGACGTGATCAACGTCTCCGGCCACCGGATGGGCACGGCCGAGGTCGAGAGCGCGCTGGTCGCCCATCCAAAGGTCGCGGAAGCCGCCGTTGTCGGCTATCCTCACGATCTGAAGGGGCAGGGCATTTACGCCTATGTCACGTTGATGGCCGGAGACGAGCCGTCGGATGAGCTTCGTAAGGAGCTGAGCGACTGGGTGCGCAAGGAGATCGGCCCGATCGCCAAGCCGGACCTGCTGCAATGGGCACCCGGTCTGCCGAAGACCCGCTCCGGCAAGATTATGCGGCGGATCCTGCGAAAGATTGCGGAGAACGAGCACGAATCCCTCGGCGATATTTCGACCCTCGCCGATCCGTCCGTGGTCGAGGATCTGATCGAGAACCGGAAGAACAGGGATTGACCCTTGTGGGTCACTCGCTAACCTTGCTTTTGGAAGATCCGGTTAGGGGCGAAGGGAGGAGCGGCGCGTGAGGGTCATCTTGCACATGGCTGCGGCGCTGTCGCTCGTCGTCGCGCCCGCGCTTGCGGAGGAGACGAGCTACGCACGCGGGGGAGAGACACTTTTCACCTTCGACGCACCGGCGGGCTGGACGCTTGCGAAGACGCCGGAAATCGACCCGGCTGCGATGCCCGAAGGCGAGAATCCGATACCGCCTCTCATCACTCTGCGCCCTCCGGGTGAGCAGCGGATCATGTGGGGCGCGCTCTGGTCGCCCGATTATCTGACGGATCTGGCGGAGACCGACAGCTGGCTCGACGGCCTGCTTCCGCGCCTCATGGACTGGCCCGAGGTGAAGATCAGGGAGCCGCGCGATGTCGGAGGTCTGCCGGCCGAAGTCGCGACAGGTTCAGGGGAGAGAAACGGTCGCATGCTCGATTTCGCGCTTGGCGCGGTGCAAATCGCGGAGGGACGTGTCGCGGTCGCGGCTTTCATCGGCGAACCGGGGGCGTTTGATCGTCATGAACATGTTCTGGTCGCGCTGTTCGAGTCGATAAGGGCGGCGGAGACGATCAGATGAGGAAGCTGCTTATTGCTCTTGCCGCGACATCCGCCTTGGCGGCCTGCGAGAGCGGCGGCGGGGCGAGTTATGGTTACAGCGTCTATTCTGATCCGTGGTACGATTACGACTATGGCTTTCGCTACGGCATCTACGACTATCATCGCCACTGGGATATCGATCGGCCCGACCGCCCGGATCGCCCTCCTCGCCCGGCTCACCTTCCCGCCCGTCCAGACCGGCCTGACAGGCCGCCCAGCGTCGCTGGTGGCGGAGGCGCTGGTATGGCCGGGCGTCCGGATCGACCTGTCAGAGCGCATCCAGGCGCCGGAGCCGGCGGAGGGATGCGCGTGGGCGGTGGCGGCGGGCGGCGCTTTCGCTGAATCAGATACCGATCAGATCGAATATGGCCCGGGCTGCGATGTGCGCGGGAAACGCGGCGACGCGCGACATGAAAGTCGCGCGCGCCCTTATTGCGCTTGAACGCCCGTCAGCCGGCCAGCTTCCGTGCGATCCCGGCCACATGCCGGCCCTGAAAGCGCGCGCCGTCCAGCTCCAGCGCGCTCGGCTGGCGTGAGCCGTCGCCGCCGGCGATAGTCGATGCGCCGTAGGGTGAGCCGCCGGTGATCTCCTCCAGCGTCATTTGCCCCTCGAAGGAATAGGGCAAGCCGACGATGACCATGCCGTGATGTAGAAGCGTGGTGTGGAAGTTGAGAATCGTCGATTCCTGCCCGCCGTGCTGCGTCGCGGAAGAGGTGAAGACCGAACCGACCTTGCCGATCAGCTTGCCGGCGGCCCAGAGTCCGCCGGTCTGATCGAGAAACTGTTTCATCTGCGCCGCCATGGCGCCGAAACGTGTCGGCGTGCCGAAGATCACCGCGTCGTAATCCGCCAATTCCTTCGGCTCTGCGACCAGCGCCGTCTGGTCGAGCTTGAAGCCATTCTTTTTCGCCACCTCTTCGGGGACGAGTTCGGAGACGCGCTTCACCGTCACTTTGGCGCCCTCGACTTCGCGCGCGCCCTCGGCGACGGCGTTGGCCATCGTCTCGATATGGCCGTAGCTTGAGTAGTAGAGGACCAGAATCTTCGTCATCGTGTTTCCTTTCACCGCCCGGCGGCGTGTTTCGCCGCTGGCGTGAAATCTATGTGTGCTGAAAGATCGTTAAAGCCTGCCGATTTACCCAGACTGTTGAGCAGTCGTGATCAATCTATCCGGACTCGCAAACGCGGGTTCAGTCTCGATCACCCGTTGGACCGGCGAGTTCCGGCAGGTGCGAAAGCACGTAGGCCGCCGCAGCCCGGTGCGCCTCCTCGGCGTAATGGGCTGTTATCAGGTCGTGCTTGGCGATGGAGAGGCTCCAGACTGCATCGATGAGCGTCAGACATGTAGCCATGATGTCTTTCAGCTCCGGGCCGGGGGCGACGCCGAATCGCGCTGCGAGCATTGATGTCGCCATTTCGGCGAGGATCTCGTTGCGCTCGACCTCGATTTTCCGGATATGCCAGCTGCAATCAGATCCGAGGATCAGGCGACGGGCTATCGGGTTCGCATTGTAGTAGGCGACGACGTGCTGCTGAACGCTCCGGAAGAAGGCGCCCGGATCGGTCTCTTTCGAATTCGCTCCCGTTTCGAAAATGATCGAGGCCAGCGCCTCCTGATGGCGTTCAGCCGCGGCGATGCAGGCCGCAATCGGGCTGGGAAAGAAGTGATAGACTGAAGCGGTCGGCACGCCGGCCTTTTTCGCGATTGCCTGGATCGTGACCGCCTGAGTTCCGCCGTTCGCGACAAGGATCTCCACCGTATCGACAAGGAGCTTATACCGGGCGACGCCATTCGCCCGCTCTGGCTTGCGCGGGAGCGGAATCTCTGACTGATGTGAAAGGGCCGAATTTTCTCCCTCGGTCGGCGTGGTCTGTTTATTTGCCCGTATGACCATCGGTAATCCACGCTAGACATTCGATATGACGAAAAGATGGTTGCGGCCGTTTCAAACTCAGGTCGCGCGCCGCGGTCGGCATCGGTTAGTCGTGGACCGGGACGCCCTCGTCCGACACTCCGATCAGAGATAAGGAGCCGGATCGACGCTTTCGGCGCCGCGCCGCACCTCGAAATGCAGCGATGGGCTCTGCGGCGGCGCGAGATCGGCCACGCGCGCGATGATTTGACCTTTCGCGACCCTGTCGCCCTTGGCGACGGCTATGCCGTCCACCCGACCGTAGACGGTCAGGTAGTCGTTGTCATGGCGAATCAGGATAATCGTCCCAAGCCCGCCCAGGGATTGGGAAATCAGGGCGACTGTACCGGCGCCCGCAGCGCGTACCGGATCGCCGGCTGCAGTCGCGAAATCGACGCCATCGTTGCGATTCGGCCCCGGCGCGCGTGAGAACGGTCGTGACACTGCGGCGTCGACCGGGCGCGAGAAGCCCGGCGCGCCGCCTGTCGACGCGGCTGGCGCGGCTTCCGGCGCGGGCGCGGGTGGCTCGACGCTCGCAGTTACGGTTTCTGCTGTCGCGGGCTCCGGTGCGCTTGCAGCCGACGGTGGTGCAAGGGGCTCGGACGAGACACCGCTCGCCGGCGCATCGCCGATCGCGGCGCGGGCCAGGTCCGCCGACCAGCCTTCGCCTTTTGGCGCCGCCCCCGTGTCGCGCATCCCTGTCGCGCTCGCATCAGCGACCTCGACGCCAGGGCGCTCGGGTGCGGAGGGCGTGTAGCCCGGGGCGGCGAGAGGTGCGGCGACGGGCGCTGTCGAAGCGCCGCCGTTTCGATAGCGGTCCGGCTGCGCCGGCAGCACCAGTTCGTCCCCCTTGCGCGGGGTGTATTGCGTCGAAAGACCATTGTAGGCGGCGAGTTCGGATCCGGTCAGGCCGACCCGCGCCGCCATGGCGTCGACGGTGTCGTCCGAGCGGGCGCGTATCGTCTCGTAGCCCTCGTAATAGACCACGCCGCGCGCGTCGGCCTGCCCGGAGGGCGCGGGGGAGGGCGCTGTCGCGGGCGCGGCGTTCGGTTCCGGTGCGGGGCGGGATGTCGGCGCGGGTGAGACCGGGGTGCGATACGTGACCGGCGCGGGTTCTGGCCGGTCGCTGGCGCAGGCGGCGGCGAGAAGCGCCGAAGAGAAAACCAAGGCAGGACGAAAAACACTATACTTCATTGGCATGGTTAATCTCCTTCATCCTTCGCTATATCAGACAGAAGGGGTACGAAACGCACATCCGCCAGTTCCTGATAGTCCAGTCCCGCCTCGGTCTTCGATATCCTGATCAGTTGCTGCATTTCATCCGACTGCCCGACCGGCAGCACCATGATGCCGCCGACGCGCAACTGGTCAAGCAGAACGCGCGGAGGGTCCTCCGCCGCCGCGGTGACGAGGATGCGGTCGAAGGGCGCCTGTTCCGGCCAACCGAGCGCGCCGTCGCCGGTCATGATCGATACGGTTGAGAGCGCCAGCGCCTCGATCCGCGCCCGCGCCTGCCGCGCGAGCGGCCGGTGCCGTTCGATCGCGTAGACCCGCCGCGCGAGACGGGCGAGCACCGCCGCCTGATAACCGGAGCCGGCGCCGACCTCCAGCACCTTGCAGCGCGACGTCACCTGAAGCGCGCCGGTCATCAGCCCGACGACGGAGGGCTGCGAGATCGTCTGCCCGCAGGCGATCGGCAGCGGAATATCCTCGAACGCGCGGTCCTGAAACGCGCGGTCGAGAAAGAACTCGCGCGGGGTCTTTTCGATCGCGTCCAGAATGCGCGCGTCGATGATCCCTTTTGAACGCAACGCAAAGACCAGCCGCATCATGCCTTCGGTCCGCTCTTCGGCGGTGAGCGTCATTCAGCCGCCTCATGCGCGGCCATCGCTTCGGCCAGCAATGCGTGGTCGGTCAGGTCGGGACGCATCGGCGTCGCGGTGATCCAGCCGTTGGCGCAGAGCGTGCAGTCGGCGTCCGCCGCCGCCTCGACGTTGCGCCCGCCGTGTTTCAGCCAGAAATAGCGCCGCTGGTTGGGGGCGATGGTCTCCTGCACCTCGAAGGCGCCGCCGCGACGGCCCTGCGGGGCCAGGCGGAAGCCCTTCACTTCGTCGGCGGCGCGCGCCGGGAAATTGACGTTGTAGAAGACGTCGGGTCCGGTGGGGAGCGCCAGAACCCTTCTGACGGTCGCGGCGCCGTGGGCGCGGGCGGCGGCGAAGAGATCCTCCGGCGCGTCGAGGCCGGCGGCGAAGAACTGACTGAGCGCAATTGAGCGCACGTCCTGGATCGCGCCCTCCTTCGCGCCGGCGACCGTGCCGGAATAGACCGCATCCTCGGCGACGTTATGCCCCCGGTTCACGCCCGAAAGCACCAGGTCGGGCCGTTCGGGGAGCAGCTTGACGATACCGGCGATGGCGCAGTCGGCCGGGTGCCCCTCGATGCAGAAGCGCCGCTCTTCAAGCTGCGTGACCCGCATCGGCGCGGTGTAGGAGACGCAGTGCGACGCGCCCGATCGCTCGGTCTCCGGCGCGACCACCCAGATCTCGCCTGACGGACCCGCCACCTCGACGGCGATCTCTTCCGCCACCTTCAGCCCTGGCCCGTTGATGCCGTCGTCGTTCACGATGAGAATGCGCATGCCCGCCCCGTTCCCGGCCCCTCTATCGGCCATGATGTAAGGCCAGAGGCGAGGCGCGTCCACCGCGTTCCGCGCTCCGTCGCCCCATCAGGGCTGGAACCGCGATCAGGTGCGGGTTACGCCAGCGTCCCGTCCGGCCCGATCCGCTCCGCATCGCGCATGTAGCGGCGGAGCGGCCGGGGGATCGTCACGCCGCCATCCGCCTCCTGCCAGGTCTCAATCACCGCGATCAGCGCCCGCCCGACCGCGAGGCCGGAGCCGTTGAGCGTATGGACGAATTCGGGCTTGCCTTCCGCGCCGCGCCGGAAGCGCGCGTTCATCCGCCGGGCCTGAAAATCCCCGCACCATGAGCAGGAGGAAATCTCCCGGTAAGCGTTCTGCCCCGGCAGCCAGACCTCGATATCGTAGGTCTTCCGCGCCCCGAACCCCATGTCGCCGGCGCAGAGGACGACGGTGCGATAGGGGATCTCCAGCGCGTCCAGCACGCCTTCGGCGCAGCCGCGCATCCGCTCCAGCTCCGCCTCGCCGTCCTCCGGCCTGACAATCGAGACCATCTCCACCTTTTCGAACTGGTGCTGGCGCAGCATCCCGCGCGTATCCTTCCCGGCGCTGCCCGCCTCGGAGCGAAAGCACTGCGTGTGCGCGACCATGCGGCGGGGGAGGGCGCTCTCGTCGAGGATCTCGCCCGCCACCGTATTGGTCAGCGTCACCTCCGCGGTCGGGATCAGCCACCAACCGTTCTCAGTGCGATAGCTGTCCTCGGCGAATTTCGGCAACTGCCCGGTGCCGAGCATCGCCTCGTCGCGCACCAGAACCGGCGTCCAGGTCTCCGTCAGGCCGTTCTCGTCGACATGGCGGTCGATCATGAACTGCGAAAGCGCCCGATGCAGCCGGATCAGCGCGCCGCTCAGAACCACGAAACGGCTGCCGGAAAGCTTGGCGGCGGTCTCGAAATCCATGAGGCCCATGGCCTCGCCAATCTCGAAATGCTCCTTCGGCTTAAAGGGATAGTCGCGCGGCGCGCCCTTGCGCGACACCTCGACATTGCCGCTCTCGTCCGCGCCGTCGGGAATGGATTCGAGGGGCAGGTTGGGCAACGCCATCAGCGCGTCGGTGAGGCGCGCATCCTCCGCCTTCGCCTCCTCCTCCAGGGTCGCGATCTCCGCCTTCTTGGCCGCGACCAGCGCGCGGAGCCGCTCGAATTCCGCCTCGTCGCCCTTCGCCCTCGCCGCGCCCACGAGTTTCGAGGCCGCGTTCCGCTCCGCCAGCGCCCCTTCCGCCGCCGCGATCCTCGCCCGCCGGGCGGCGTCGATGGCGAGAATTGCGTCCGCCTGCGCCGCCAGCCCCCGCCGCGCCAGCGCGGCGTCGAAAGCGGCGGGATCGTCGCGGATGAGGCGAATGTCATGCATGGCGCGGCCCTTTGCTCTTGTCGGGCCGGTTTATGCACAAGCGCGGCGCAGGTTTCCATCCCCCTAGCGGTCCCGGCCCCCGAGCCGGGACCCCGCTCCGCCGCGCGCCGCCGCTCGGGGTCCCGGATCAAGTCCGGGACAGCGCGCTACCCCGCCACGGGTTTGCCCGGCGGCGCCCCGGCGGCGATCCAGGCGTCGTATTCGGGGTCCGGGTCCAAAGGGCTCTTGAGCGGTTCCTTCGCCCAGTGGTCTGCGGGACGCAGGCCTTCGGGCAGTTTCGTCGCCGGATCGCCAAAGATTGTATTGACGTGAACGTGTGTCATGTTTTTCGTTTCGGTAAAATCCGCGCACCTGACAAGCTGGTCAGGTGCGCGGATTTTAACACGGCCCCGCCGAGGTCCGCCCCCTCCATCTCCGCCCTGCTGAGGTCCGTCCGCTTCAGGTCAGCGCCAGCAAGATTGACGCGTTGCAGATTGGCGTGGCTGAGGTCGATGTGAAACTCTGGCTTGGTCGCCAATTCGTGCGCGCGCCGCGCATCGGTGCGACGGGCGAAGACCTTCAGCACCGCCGCCACGTCGTCGCGCGGGCGGCGGACCGGGCCGAGGCTTTCGAACCATTCGCGCCAGTTTTCACGCCGCGCGGTGATCATCTCGTGCCGCAACGTCTCCGCCGCTTCGTCGGCGTCCTCGTCGCGCTCCGGATACGCCCCGAGCGGAAACGCCTTCGCCGGGCCGTCGCTGATGTTCTGCCGCACATAGGCGGAAAGCGTCTCCATGATCGGGATATGATCGCGCTCGCTGTCCTGCGCGATCCGCTCCAGCGCGTAGATCGCGCCGAGGCGCACCTCCAGATTCGGTCGGGTCGCGGGCTGGCCGTCGACATAGACGGTTTTCTCCGCGCCGAGTTGCTCGACGGCCTTGGTGATCCGGTCGGTGATGTGGCCCTGCTCGGCCACATAGCGCTGCGCCTCTATGGCTTTCGTCTGGCGCTCGTTCACCTGCACCTTGAACACCGCAAGCGGTGCGCTGAACAATCCTCCGAGTGAGGCGATCATCGCGGCGATGGCGAGGATGTGCCAGCGTTTGTCGGTAGGGCTGAGCACCGAAAACTCGGTCGTGGCGAGTGTGTAAAGCGCCCAAAGGATCAGGATGAAAAGCGCGAGCCAGAGCGGCGAAAGCAACCACGCGATGCGCTTTAGCCAAACGACATACTCAGTCGATTTCTTTTCGTCGTCGTTTGGCCGAACAACGCCCAATGTCACAAATGCGCGCGCGATGAACCGACCGAGCGCCGGAGCCTTCAAATCATACGGTTCGAACCCACCCATGCGAAAACCATGTCCGCGCCACCCGCGTCGTGCAAGTGAAAGCTCGGCCGCGCGGGTCTGAGTCCCATCGGTCACAGCGTCGGCGCGCCCCGAACAAATCAACGCTCTGAACTGGCGCGCGCGGAAATTCTGCGATAGCGTCGCGCCCAAGTCGGGAGCCGTAAGCCGACGGCCAGAACGTGACGAGGGGTAGAGGGCATGGGAGTACGGTTGAGCAGTGCGGCGCGTGGCGCCGCCCTTTTGGTTCTCGCCGCGACGGTCGCGGCCTGCGGCCTGCCGCGCACCGGTCCCTATTACGAGGATCTCCGCTACAGCCAGGAGCGCGAGGATGGCGTCGATCCTGGGTTCGACCTGATCCGCGTCACGCCCGAGGTCGTCTCCGCCGTCAATATCGCGGAGCCGCTCGGCTTTTCGATGAACCTGATCGACGCGCAGCCCGAGCGCACCGCGGTGCTCGGCGTGGGCGACGTCGTGCAGATCACGGTTTGGGAGCGGGGCGAAAACGGGCTCTTCTCTCCGATCGGCGGCGCGACCCAACTCGTCGCGGAGATCGAGGAGAGCGGGAACATCTACCTGCCCTATGTCGGCAATGTCCGCGCCGCCGGGCGCACCGCTGACGGGCTTCGCGGGCATATCCGCGAGTTGCTCGCCGACAAGACGCTCGACCCGCAGGTTGAGGTTCGGCGGAAGACCGGCGATTCGAAATCCATCACCATCACCGGAACGGCGGGCGCGAACACCGTCGTGCCGATCGAGCGCACGACAAAGAGCCTCCTCAGCCTTCTCGCCAAGACCGGTTTCGCGGTGCCGGACCCGGAGGCGGTGCGCGTCACGCTGCGGCGCGGCGGGGTCGAAGGTTCGATCTGGATGGAGGATCTGTTTCAGAACCCCGATTTCGACGTGCCGGTCCGCGCTGGCGACGTGATCTTCCTCAACAAGGATCGGCGGAATTTCCTCTCGCTCGGCGCCATCGGCCAGTCGCGCGTCGCGTTCCCGACCCGCGATCTCACCGTCCTAGAGGCGATCGCGCTGGTCGGCGGGTTGCAGACCAGCGCCTCCGATCCCTCCGGCGTCTTCATCTTCCGGGTCGAGCGGCCGGAGATCGCTGTGCGGGTCTCGGAAAAGGCGCCGGTCGACCAGACGCGGAACATCGCCTATCTGATCGACCTCACCGAAGGGTCGGGCATGTTCCTCGCCGATCAGATGCTGATGCGCGACGGCGACATCCTCTATGTGACCGATGCGCCCTTCACCCGCTTCTCCAAGGTCGCGGGATCCATCGCCTCGGTCGTCGGCTTCACCGGCAGCGCGGCCAGCGTCGCCAGAATCGCAAACTGAGGCTGAGAGGGCGCGCACCCGGGGCCCGGCCCGGGGCGGGTCCGCGCGCTACGTCTCGCGCCGGGGCCGCCAGACCGACATCAGGTCCTTGCCGAGCCGTTCATGGTGAACGGGATCGAAGCGTGGCGCGCCGGCGAGATGCGCGAGACCGAGTGGCCCGAGGGCTGGCGCGCCCTCGGCGCCGATCGCGGCGCCGGCCGAGAACCAGACCATTTCATCGACGAGACCGGCGCGAAGCAGCGCCGCGCCCAGGCGTCCACCGCCCTCGCACAGGACGCGCGTCAGTCCGCGTGCGCCGAGGACCGCCATCATGTCGTGAAGGTCGAGCCGACCGTCTGTCCCCGGCGCGATCGCGACCGGTTCGCCCCAATCGGCGGCGGCTCCGGCGATGTTCCGATCGTGGAGACGCCACGCCATCGCCGCTTGAGAGGGCGCCGCGAGCTTCAGCGTTGGCGGGAGCGTGAGCGCGGCGTCGATCACCAGCCGGAGCGGCGCGTGGTCCTGTAGCCCCGGGATGCGGATGTCGAGCGCCGGATCGTCGGCGCGGGCGGTCGCGGCGCCCACGAGCACGCCGTCATTGCGTGCGCGCAGCAGATGAACCCGAGCGCGCGCGGCGGGGCCGGTGATCCAGCGGCTTTCGCCGGAGGCGGTCGCGATTCGTCCGTCAAGCGTCGCCGCCAGTTTCAGCGTGAGAAAGGGGCGGCGCGCGCGCTGACGCATGAGGAAGCCGGCGTTCACCGAAGCGGCTTCGGCCGCCATCAGTCCGGTCTCCACAGCGAGTCCGGCGGCGCGGAGCCGGGCGAAGCCGCCGCCCGAGACGCGTGGGTCCGGGTCCTCCATCGGCGCGACGACACGGGCCACGCCGGCGGCGATGAGCGCGTCGGCGCAGGGTGGCGTGCGGCCGAAATGCGCGCAGGGCTCCAAACTGACATAAACGGTCGCGCCCCGCGCCGCGCCGGGCGAGAGCGACTCCGCCGCCGCCAGCGCCATCGCCTCCGCATGCGGGCGTCCGCCGGGCTGCGTCCAGCCGCGACCGACCACGCGTCCGCCTGACACGATAACGCAGCCGACGGCTGGATTGGGCCAGACCCGGCCGACTCCGCGCCGTGCGAGCGCGATCGCCGCCGCCATCCAGCGCCGGTCCTCGCCGCGCGCCTGCGTCATCTCAGCTTTCTTTCACCACTGGCGGGCGTAACTCGGCGACGAAATCCTCGAAATCGTCGGCCTCCTGAAAGTTCTTGTAGACGCTCGCGAAGCGGACATAGGCGACGGTGTCGATCCGCGCGAGGCTCTCCATCACGATCTCGCCGATCGCCTCCGAGCGCACGTCGCTCTCGCCCGTGCTTTCCAGCCGCCGCACGATTCCGGAGATCATCTGGTCGATGCGCTCCGGCTCGATCGGACGCTTCTGGAGGGCGATGCGGATAGAGCGGGTGAGCTTGTCCCGGTCGAAATCCTCGCGCCGCCCGTTCTTCTTCAGGACCGTGAGATCGCGGAGCTGAACGCGCTCATAGGTGGTGAAACGGCCGCCGCAGGCCGGGCAGAGCCGCCGCCGCCGGATCGTGACATGATCCTCCGCCGGGCGGCTGTCCTTGACCTGAGTTTCCGTGTCGCCGCAGAATGGACAGCGCATCTTGATCCCCCGCTTCGCTCTTGCGGCGCCAGTATAGGGACGCCGCGAGAGGAAGGGTAGGGGGCGTCGCTCGCCGCAAGATATGGCCATCGATCAGGTGATCCCAGAACGATCCGGCGCGTTCACGAAACCGGCGCCCAGGCTTCTGTGTGCCCGGCCGCAAGTGTATCCTGGTCGCCCCCGGGGTCGCGATGAAAGGAATTTCAGGATGCGCCGCTTTGCATTGTCCTCCGGTGTCGTCGCCGTTTCGGTCGTTTTCTTCGGCGCCGAAAGCGTGATGGCGGAGCCCGGCCGCTCAGGCGTCTTTTCAGGTGTTTCCGGTCACATCGCCGCCGGCGAGGTCGAGATCGCGCATACCGAGACGGGGCATGAGCTTCGCCTTGGCGAGAATTTCAGCTTCGACGGTGCGCCGGACGCGCGGGTCGGCTTCGGGCGGGGTGGGAAATTCGTCGCGGCGACGGATTTCGAGCCGCTTCGCGCCAACGCGGGCGCGCAGACATACCAGCTCCCGCCGGGGCTGGACCCCGCCGCGTATGACGAGGTCTATATCTGGTGCCGACAATATGCCGTGCCGCTCGGCGTCGCGCCGTTGAACTGAACGGGCGTCCGGGGGCGGAAGCAGACCGGGATTCAGCCGGGCCGCCGCCATTTCAGCGTTTCGTTTCTCTGGACCAGAGCCTGCTTCGCGCGGAAGCAGAATGGAGCGGCGCCTTCTCGTCTCCGTCGCCATTCACCGCCAGGGGCGACGCCCATTCCCTGATGCGGAAACCGCATGTCACGGCCGACGGTCAGTCGACGGCGTATGCTCGCAGCGCATCCTCGTTCAGTTCGAACCCCAGTCCGGGCTTGACCGGAAGCGGGATGTGGCCGTCGACAAGGTCCAGTTCCTCGACCACGAGTTCGCGGCGCAAGGTTTCATGGCAGAGCTGGGGCGGCAGGTATTCGATGAAAGCGCAATGCGGCGTCGCGAACGCCAGATGGGCAGTCGCGGAGAGCGAAACGCCGGTCTTCCAGCAATGCGGAACGATCGTCACGCCCCGTTCCGCCGCCATGTCGCAGACGATCCGCGCCTCGGAGAGGCCGCCCACCCGGCCCACATCGGGTTGCGCGACCTGCACGCCGCCGACATCCATCAGTTCCCTGAACTCGTAACGCGTCGCAAGCCATTCGCCGGCCGCCACTTTCATCGGGGCAGCCTCACGCACCCTGCGCAATTCATCGACATCGTCGGACCAGACCGGCGTTTCGAGGAAGAATATGTCGAACTCGGCCCAGTCGCGAACGATCTCGATGCAGGAGGCCGCGTCGGGCCAGAGATATCCGACATCGACCATGAGTGTGACGTCCGGGCCGATCGCCTTGCGCACCGCGGCGACGACATCCGTATGACGGTCATAGCTTTCGCTCATGCCCTCATGGGCGTAGGGGCCATTCAGGAGCACCTCCGCCTTCACCGCGCGAAAGCCGATCTCCTTCGCGCGGAGCGCGGACTCCACGAGCGCGTCGCGATAGGAGGAGAAGCTGTCGCCCTTGGGCAATAGCGAGGCGTAAGGGGTGACCGTGGGCTTCACCGCCCCGCCGAGAAGCTCGTGAACGGGTTTGCCCAGCGCCTTTCCCTTCAGATCCCAGAGCGCCATGTCGATTGCGCCCATCGCATGGACGACCACGCCGCGCCGCCCGTTCATCGCCGTACCTTTGTAGAGGCGATCCCACAATCCGGCGATATCGAGAGGGTCCGCCCCGATCAGCATGTCGCGCATGCAGAGGCCCATCGTATGGGTGCCGGGCGCCAGGATCGCGGCTTTGGCCATCCATGGATTGACGTCGGATTCTCCGATTCCGACGACCCCTTCATCCGTATGGACAAGCACGACCAGGCTGTCCTGCGCCGAAGAGGTCAGAGTGGGGTCCATGTTCGGGGCGAGGAGGACGCGGACGTCTATCTCGGTGATCTTCATGATTTCGGGCTCCCGTCCCGTTCATCTGATATCGATGGCGGGCGCGCGGTGACGCGTTTCGCCCGGTGCGCGGGTTCGATTCCCTCCAGACAAGGCCGCATCCCCGCCGCACTTGCAGAGACGCCGATATCGTGCGCGGCGGGGAAGGAGTTCTGGTCATCGCCGTCCAGGGGAAAACGCGTAGCGGGGAGATCGCGCGCGACTACTCTTGGGGCCGCCGGATCGCGCTGGCCTGATGATGTCCGAGTCATGCGTAGGGCCGCAACGACGGCGCGGGCGCGAGGCGCGCGCCGCGATCGCATTTGTGGGCGCCAGTCGACCTCGACATACAGGATGAACCGGCGGCTTCGGCGTTCATCCATCCGCTCCCTCATGGCGCTCCGCGCGCTCCGCCAGCGCCTCCGGTGAATGATGGCAGCGGATGCCGGCGCCGCGGTCGCCCATTCGCAATGGCGGGCGTGTCTCGTCGCAGATCGCGCCGATCTTCCAGGCGCAGCGCGCCGCGTAAACGCATCCTCTGGCGGGCCCCGCGGCGGGCGCGGCGGCCGGGCCGCCGCTAACCGGGGCGCGGCGCTGCAGCGGCTTGGGGGCGGCCTGCAACAGCGCGTGGGTGTAGGGATGGAATGGCGGGGCCATTACGTCCTGCGTCGCGCCGATCTCCATGATCTCACCTTGAAAGAGGACCGCGATCTGATCCGCGACCAGTCGCACCACGGCGAGGTCGTGCGAAATGAAGAGCATGGCGATGCGGCTTTCTTCCTTCAGCCGTCGCAGCAATGTGAGGACGTTCGCCTGCACCGAAACGTCGAGGGCGGAGAGCACCTCGTCGCAGAGCAGCAGCGCCGGGCGCGCCAGCAGCGCGCGCGCGATCGCGACGCGCTGGCGCTCGCCTCCCGAAAGTTCGTCGGGAAAGCGGCTCTGGTAACCGGTGTCGAGCCGCACGGATGTCAGCGCGTCGGCGATCAGCGCGCGGCTGTCCGCCACCGCATCGGGAAAGAAATACGCCACCGGCCGACGGAGGGAGCCGAAAATGCGGGCGCGCGGATTGATCGAGGCGTCGGGGTTCTGGAATATCAGCTGAATCAGCCGCCGCTCCTCGCGGCTGCGCTCATGCGCCAACGGTGCGAGCGGCGTTCCGCGCAGGCTGATTCCGCCCGCGCTCGGCGGAAGGAGGCCGCTGACAGCGCGCGCAATGGTTGATTTTCCACTGCCGGATTCGCCGACGAGCGCAAGGGTCTCACCCTCAGCTAACGTGAAGGACACGTTTCGGACGACCGGTGGCGCGCGCCCATAGGAGATCGAAAGATCGTCCACTTCGATCAGAGGGGCCGCGGCCGCGAGGCTGAGCGACGGGGAGGGCGCTGGTTCGGGGGCGGCCCCGACGGAGATTTCGGACCAGCGCCAGCACGCTACCGCGCGATCTTCACCCGCGTCCAGAAGCGGTTGAACCTGTTCCGCGCATGGCGGACGGGCATGGTCGCAGCGTGGCTGGAACGGGCAACCCGGCGGCAACTCCTCACGTCGGAGAAAACCGCGCAATGGCCGCCCGCCGACCCGCTCTACGTCGGCCGCCTGAGGAATCGATGCGATCAAACCCTGCGTGTAAGGATGGCGCGGCGCCCGGAACAACGCCTCCGCCGAAGCGATCTCGACCAGTCGGCCCGCATACATCACGCCGACCCTGTCCGCGATCTGCGAAAGGAGGGCGAGGTCGTGCGTGACATAGAGCATCGACATGCGCAGCCGCTGGCGGAGATCGGCCAGTAGCGCGACGATCTGCGCCTGGGTGGTGACGTCGAGGCCGGTCGTCGGCTCGTCGAGTACGACAACATCCGGATGGCAGGCCAGCGCCATCGCGATGCAGACGCGCTGCTGCTGGCCGCCGGACAGCTGATGCGGAAAGCGGCGCCGGAAGGCGGCGTCGCCGGGAAGTCCGACAAGCGCGAAGCGTTCACCCAGATCGGCTTCGGACAGCCCGTGCGCCGCCAGCATCTCCGCGACCTGCGCGCCGACCCGGATGCCGGGATTGAGCGCCGTGGTCGGATTCTGCGGCACGAAGCTGACCTTGACGCCGCGAACGTTGTCCAGCTCGGAGCGCTTCAGTCCGGTCAGCGCCTGCGCGCGCAGAGAAACCGATCCCCTCTCTATCCGCAGCGCGGGGTGGCGGTAGCCGAGAAGCTGCAGGGCCACGGTCGATTTCCCGCACCCGCTCTCGCCGACAAGCCCGAGCACTTCACCTTCCGCGATCGAAAAAGAGACGCCCTCGACGACCCGGGACCAGCCTTCGCCCCGCCGGTAAGCGACCGTCAGGTCGTCCACCTCAAGCAGTGGCCGCGCGCTCATTGGCCGCCGAGCCTTACAGTGCGGCCGAGAACCCGCGCGAGGCCTTCCGTGAATAGGTTGAGCCCGACCACGAGGCTCGCCAGCGCGAGGCCCGGGCCGAGCACCGTCACAGGCGAGACGATTAGCAGGGCGCGGTTCTCGCTGATCATCAGGCCCCATTCCGGCGTTGGGGGCTTCATTCCGAAACCGAGAAACCCGAGCGAGCCGATGAGCACCGGGGCGTAGCCTGCGCGCAACGCGAATTCGACAAGAAGCACGCCGGAGGCGTTCGGCAGCAATTCGCGCATCATGACCGACCAAGCGCTTTCGCCGCGAAGCCGGGCGACCGTGACGAAGTCGCGTGTGGCGATGTCGATCGCGGCGGCGCGCGCGATGCGCGCGATCCGCGGCGCGTAGACCAGCGCCACGACCAGCACCACGAGCACCGGATCCCCTGACGCTTCGAGCCCTGCGGCGGAGATCGCGATCAGCGCCAGCACCAGAAAGGGGATGCTGATCAGCGCTTCCAACACCCTCTGGATCGCCATGTCGATCCACCCGCCGACATAGCCGGAAAAGAGACCGATGATCGCACCCGCGATCAGTCCAAGCAGGGTGCCCGCAAGGGAAAGCGCGATGACGATGTGACCGCCGTGCACAACCCGGCTGAAAACATCCCGTCCAAGTTGGTCGATGCCGAATGGATGAAGCCAGCTCATCCCCGAAAGCGGCGGCCCGGCGCCCATCTGCGAATACCCGTAAGGCGCCCAGAACGGCCCGGTGATCGCAATGATCAGGTGCAGCGCGAGGATCACCGCGCCGATACGAAAGCTCAGCGGCATCTGCCGCCAGATCGAGCGGGACCGCCGCAAGGTGCTGTTGCTCTCCGTCATGTGCTAGGCCGAAATGCGCGGGTTGAGCAGGATCGCCGCGATGTCGGCCAGCAGGTTCGCGGAAACATAGACCAGCGCCGCGATCATCACCGTCGCCTCGATGACCGGCAGATCGCGCAATTGCAGCGAATCCACCAGCAGACTGCCGAAGCCGGGATAGCTGAACACCTTCTCCACCACGACAACGCCGCCAATCAGATAGGCGAGGTTCAGCGCCGTGATGTTCAGCGTCGGGACGAGCGCGTTGGGCAGGGCGTGGCGCAGGAGCACCCGGCGCGGGGACAGCCCCTTCAATTCGGCCATCCGGACGTAATCGGAATCGAGCACCTCGATCAGATTGTCCCGCAGCATCCGCACGGCGTAGACGGACATGACGATCGCCAGCGTCAGCGCCGGCAGGGTCATGGCGCGCAGATATTCGATAACGCTCGACGATTGATCGACCAGCGAGATCGCAGGCAGGACGGGCACGTAAATCACGAAGATCAGAAGCAGCACGGTGGCGAGCAGGAAATCCGGCATGGAGAGCAGAACCAGCGTAATCACCGAGAAGATATGATCGGCGCCCCGGTCGCGGCGGATCGCCTGGATCAGCGCCGGGACAAGCGTCAGCGGCAGGTAGAGAAGAAAAGCGTAAACCGAGAGCAGCACAGTGTTGAATATGCGCGGCGCGAGAATTTCGGAAACCGGCCGGCTCGACACGAGCGATTGGCCTAGGTCGCCGGTCAGAAGGCCGCCAAGCCAGCCCAGATAGCGCAGCGGTGCGGGCTGATCGAGGCCGAGATCGACGCGCAACTGGGCCAGGGTCGCCTCCGTCGCGTCACGGCCGAGAATGCGCGAAGCCACGTCGCCGGGCAGGACTTCAAGCATCATGAAGATGATGAGCGAAACCAGGAGCAGCGTGACCGCCGCCATGACGATCCGCCAGAACATCAATCGCAGGATGGCCAACCCGGCGCCCCCTTTTCGGATAGCGCGGCGCCGACGGGCTTCTGGGCCCGGGGCGCCGCGACAATCAGCATCTTACTCGCAGGCGAGCGTCTCGAAGTTCAGGTTGAAGTTCTGCGCCAGCGGGACGTAGCCGGAGCAGCCCGTCCGCAGGGCGAGCACCTGATGCACGAACATCGGCAGGATCAGTCCGCCCTCCGCCGCCAGCATCTCCCCGGCCTTCTGGTATGTCCGCATGCGCTCATCACGGTCGACCGTGGTGTTGGCGGCCTGAAGGAGGGCGTCGTAGTCGGGGCGCTCCCAGTGCGTCTCCTTCCATTTCGCGGACTGCACATAGGCCACGGCCAGCCCCTGGCCCGGCGGGCGCATCGACCATGCCGAGGTCACGATCGGCTTCTTGAGCCAGACATCGTCCCAGAAGCTTTCCGCCGGCGTCACCACGACATTGACGTCGATCCCGGCCGGGCGGGCCATCTCCGCATAGACCTGCGCCATGCGGACCATGCCGGGCACGCCTTCGGCCGTGTAGAGGTCGAACTTCAGGCCGTCCGGGTGTCCCGCCTCCGCCAGCAGGGCTTTCGCGCGTTCGATATCCTGCGCGGGCGCTTCGGTGGTGAACGAGGCGGGGCTGCCGAGCGGCACCGGATTGTCGGCGCCAGGCTCGCCGAAACCCAGAAGGACGGTGTCGATCATCGCCTGCCGGTCAACAACCAGCTTCATCGCCTCGCGCACCTTCGCATTGTCGAAGGGGGGGGTGTCGACCCACATCGACACGGTCATCGAGTTCGACGCGCCGGTTTCCAGCAGTTCGACCGAAGAGTCGCCCTGCAGCGTGGGAATGACCGATGGATCGACATTCAGCATCAGATCAACCTGACCCGACTTGATCGCCGCGACGGCCGCGACCGCTTCCTGCGCCACCGTGATCCGCAGGCAATCGGCCTTTGGAAGCCCTTCGGCCCAGTAATTCGGGTTCTTGCGCAGGATACGCACCGGCGCGTTCGGCTCGAACTGCTCCTGCATGAACGGGCCGGTGCCGTCGCCATGCAGCCGCAACTCTTCCGAGGTGGCGCCGTCCGGAACGATGTTCGTGAACTTGTTGGAGATCAGCACCGGCAGTTCGACCACGGGCGTCTTGGTCGTGAACTTTACCGTATGGGGGTCGGGTGCGGTTATGCCGTCCGGGTCAAGAAACTCGAGCACAGCCGCCGCGCCCGATCCGGTCGCCTCGTCCAGAAGGCGCTTGAAGGTGTAAACAACGTCGGCGGAACTGAACGCCTTGCCGCTATGGAAGGTCACGCCGTCACGCAGCGTGAAGGTCCAGGTCAGACCGTCATCCGACACCGCCCACTCGGTGGCGAGTTCCGGAATGACGTTGAAGTTGTCGTCGACATCGACCAGCCGATTATAGACCGCGAAGGTATGATAGGCGTCGTCGCCGGAATGCATGTCGGCGGGGTCCATCGACTGTTTTTCGCCGCTCCACTCGTAGCCGAGGATCTTGACGCATTCATCCCCGGCGGCGCTCCATGCCGCGCCGGGCGCCAAAGTCGCCAGCAATCCGGAAACGACTGCGCCAGAAAGGATTCTTGTGGTATTCATGAATTCCACCCTCCCGTTCTATCAGTTATACGTCCGTCCGAAATCTTGCATTCCGGTATTTCGGACTTTTGTACGAGTATGTGGACAGAGGCTAATCGGCGGTTTAGGCTTTTGTCAACATTAACCTTTGTTGCGAGCGCGCCATGCCGGATGTCCTCCTGCGCGGAATGACCTGGGATCATCGACGGGCCGTCGAGCCTCTGGTCGGGACGCGCGACGCGTTTCGCGCACAACATCCGGGAATCGACGTGAAATGGCGGGCGCGGCCCCTGCACGGCTTCGAATTCACGCCGATCGAGGATCTGGCGCGGGACTACGACCTGATCATCTTCGATCACCCGTTCGCCGGCGCGATCGCGGAGACGGGCTGTCTGCTTCCGCTCGATGAGATCGCGGCCGGAATGTCGGACGCGTTCGTCGGGCCGTCGCTGCAAAGCTATATCCATTCCGGAAAGCTCTGGGCGGCGCCCGTGGACGCGGCGTGTCAGGTCGCGGTTTCGCGTCCCGACCTCATGGCTGATCTGGCGGCGGAGCCCCCCGCGGACTGGGAAGCCGTCCTCGCGCTTGGCGAAAGTGCGCGGGCGAAAGGCAAATATCTGGCGATCGGGTTCCGTGGCGTGCATGCGCTCATGACGTTCATGACGCTCTGCGCCAACCTAGGGCGCCCGCTGGCGGAGCACCCGGAGTGCGGCTCGGCGCTGAACCGCGCCACCAGCTCCGAAGCTCTGGACCTGATGCGCCGACTACTCGCGTTGGCGACGCCGGACTGTCTGGACTGGAACAGCATCGATTTGCATGAGGCGATGTCCGCGCGCGACGATCTGGTCTTCTGTCCGGCGGTCTACTGCTATGCGACCTACGCCGAAGCGGACCGGGTGACGCCGCTGCGCTTTCATGACCTGCCGGGACCGCGCGGCATAGCCGGCTCGACGGTCGGCGGGACGGGGCTCGGGATCTCCGCCCATTGTCAGTCGCCGGAAGCGGCGCTGGCTTACGCGCGCTTCGTGGCGATGAGATCAACCCAGTCGGAATTCGCCCGCCACCACGGTCAACCCGCGCGGGTCGAATGCTGGGACGACCCGAGCGTCGACGCGCTCTTCGCCGGCGCCTTCCGGAATACGCGGCGGACCATGGACGCGGGTTGGGTGCGCCCGCGCCATCGCGGCTATCTCGGATTTCAGGCCGCCGCGAGCGAATGGATCGAAGTGCATCTGCGCGGCGAAATGAGCGAGAACGCGTTGTTCGATGCGCTCCGCCGACGCTACGATCAGACGGCGGCCGCGTAGCGCGGGATCATTCTCCGCCGAGGCGCCGCGACAGACGCCCCGCCGCGTCGGTCGCGGCGGAAATGAGCGCGCCCCGGTCGGCTCCCGTGAGGCGTTGCTCGGGCGCGACGATGCTGATCGCCGCGATACAGCGGCCGTTCGCGTCGATCACGGGCGCCGCAACGCAACCCGCGTGCTCGTTGACCTCGTTGACCTCGCTGCCATAGCCCGCGCGCCGAAACGCCCGGACCGACGCCATGATCTCGTCGATATCCATGCAGGCTCTGCCGGATGGCGACTGGCGGATCGTGGCCGCGAGAAGCCGACGCAGCGCGGCGTCGTCCAGGTCCGACACCAGCAGTCGGCCGGCGGCGGCCCAGTTGACCGGCACACGTGAGCCGACATTGCTGACGATGCGGATGGGGCGAAGGCCTTCCTCCTTCATCAGCACATGCATGTGGTCGTCGAGCAGCACCGAGAACTGCACCGTCTCGCCCGTCTGGTCTCGCAGTTCCTCGACGATCCTGGCTCCATCCTTCATCAGATCGACCTGATTGCGGTAGGCCATGCCGAGCTGAAATAGCTTCCGGCCGAGGATGAGGCCGCCATTCTTCGCGGAGGTTTCGACATAATCCGCCTGCGCCAGCGTCCGGATCAGCTCGTAGGCCGAAGATTTCGGGATGCCGAGCCCGTCGATCATCTCCGCCATCGATACCGGCTCACCGCGTTCGAGCATGAATTCGAACATGCTCAGAACGCGCCGGACGCTGCGCGATCCGCCCTTGTCTCCTGCGTCGATCTCCGCGCCGTTCAATTCGCGCGCCGCCGCGGACGGCGATTTCCTTCGGGCCAATTCAAGTTCCTTCCCGGACTGCGCGCGGCTGGGGCGTTGTCGGCCGCCGCCCGGTCGCCGCAGTTTCCGTGAGTCCGGCTCCGCAATCGGGGACCGCAACATGCCTGTTTTGCGTGAGTTTCAGATTGTCCGTGTCGAACGCACAGTTTCCACATTCACGGAATTTAATCCGAGATCATGGAAAAGTCGATAGCGTCGGCAATGCGGCGGCGCGCTCATGAAATCCTCCCGTGGATGCGCAGCGGCGCCGTCATTCGCCCTTCGCCAGCCCCTCGAAAAGCCGCGCTACCGCCTCCGCGCCGGGGTCGTTGTGACCGGCGAGCTTGTCGGCGCCGACATAGCTTGCGCGGCCGGCCTTGGCGCGGATGATCGTCGCGGTCAGGTCTGCGCCGCGACGGGCCGCCTTCGCCGCTTCCTCCAGACCGGCGGGAAGCTTGTCGAGCGCCGGGCCGAGGGCATCGATCATCGTCCGGTCGCCTGGTCCGGCGCCGCCGACCTGCATCACGCGCTCCAGCGCCGCGCGGAGGGCGTCCGGCCAGTTCTTGCCCCCGGCCGAGGCGTCGCCCGCTGCGGTGAAGAAAATGGCGAGAAGGACGCCGGAGGAGCCGCCCATGGTCTGGCTCAACTCCATGCCAATGGCGCGAAAGAGCTGCGTCGTATCCGCCAGCGGCAGGCGATCGAGCGCGTCGATCAGCGCATGGGCCGCGGTCGCCAGCGTGGCTCCGGTGTCGCCATCGCCAGACAACGCGTCGAGCGCGTTGAGATCCGCCTCCGCCGCGATCAGAAGCGCGGCGCAGCGTTCGATCAGCGCCCGGCGGTCGGGATGCGCCGAGGCCAGCGGCCGGATCGGCGTCAATCCGTCGGGCAGGGGGAGCGTCGCCACCGCGCCGATGGGCGAGAGGCCGGGCCAGGCGCGCGGACCGACCGGCGCGCGGAGCGCGGCGATCTCCGCGCCCCCTGCAGGGAGAAGCGAGACGGAGAACCCCTGCATGTCGAGCGAGGTCATCAGCGGGGCCGGGCCGATCATCCATTCGACGCCCATGTCGGCGGCGGCGCGGGCCAGCTCCTCCGCCAGCACGCCCATCTCCAGCTCCGTCGCGCCGCCGAGATTGTTCAGGAGCGCGACGTGGGTGCCCGCGCCGAGATGCGGCTTCAGCCGGTCCAGCACCATCGTCATCGCCGCGCTCGCGCCGGTGAAGTCGACCTGCTCGATCCCCGCCTCGCCATGAATGCCGAGACCGAGTTCGGCCTTGCCGTCGCCGATCCGCGCAGCCTTCGGCGAGCCGGGGACGGTGCATGTGTCGAGCGACATGCCGATCGAGACCGCGCCGGCGACCACCTTCCGCGCCGCCGCTTCGACCTCGGCCAGCGAGGCGCCGCCCTCCGCCAGCGCGCCGGCGATCTTGTGGACGAAAAGCGTTCCGGCGACGCCGCGCGCCTGCGGAAGGTCGGGGAGCGCGATGTCGTCGTCGACGATCACCATCGCGACCTTCAGCCCGAAGGCGCGCGCCCGCTCGGCCGCGAGGCCGAAATTCAGCCGGTCGCCGGTATAGTTCTTCACGATCAGGAGACAGCCGGCCTTGCCGGTGACCGCGAGGATGCCGGCCAGGACCGCGTCGACCGAGGGCGAGGCGAAGACGTCGCCGCAGATCGCCGCGGTCAGCATCCCGGCGCCGACGAAGCCGGCATGGCTCGGCTCGTGGCCGGAACCGCCGCCGGAAACCAGCGCGACGCGGCTCCGGTCCCAGTCGGTCCGCATCACGACCTTGATATGCGGGTAGCCGTCAAGCCGGGCGAGTCGCCCCGACGAAAGCCTGAGGAGCCCGTCGATCGCCTCGGTGACGATGTTTTCTTTCGAGTTCATGAACTGTTTCATCGGAGGCTCCCTAACGGATACGCGCGCCGGCGGCGTTGAAATAAAGTGGTTCGCGCGGCTGGATGGAGATGGTCTCGCCGGGCCTGAGGGGGCTGTGCGGGTCGGTAAGCGCGATGACCTCATGGCCGTCGAGCGTGAGGTGCAGGCGGGTCTGATCGCCGAGGCGCTCGACGCGCACGACGCTGGCCTCGCGCCCCTCGCCCTCACGGATATGTTCGGGGCGGAGCCCGATGGTCGCGGCTCCATCAGGGGCGGGGCCGAAGAGGCCGGCGGGAAGCGTATTGATCCGAGGTTGGCCCAACCGCGCGGCGACATGGATACTGACGGGATTCTCGTAGATTTCGCGGGGCGGACCGAATTGCGCGAGACGTCCCTCGTCAAGCACTCCGACATGGGTGGCCATGGTCATCGCCTCGATCTGATCGTGGGTGACGTAGAGCAGCGTCGCGCCGGCTTCGCGCTGAATGCGTTTCAGCTCGATCCGAAGTTCCGCCCTGAGTTTGGCGTCGAGCGAAGAGAGCGGCTCATCCATCAGATATATGCGCGGCCGGCGGACCAGCGCCCGGCCGATCGAGACGCGTTGCATCTCTCCGCCGGAAAGCGCCGTCGCCTTGTTGTCGAGCTTGGCCGAGATATGCAACACTTCCGCCACCTCGCCGACGCGTTGCGCGATCTGGTCGGCCGGGAGGTTCAGGACCGGCGAGCGGAGCGGAAAGGCGAGGTTTTCCCGCACCGTGAGATGCGGATAGAGTGAATATTGCTGAAAGACCATCGCGACGTCGCGCCGGGCCGGGGTGTCCGCCAACACGGAGCGCCCGTCGATGCGGACATCGCCGGCGTCCGGCGTCTCCAGCCCGGCGATCAGTCTGAGCGTCGTGGTCTTGCCGGCCCCTGTCGGGCCGAGGAGGACGACGAATCCGCCATCCGGCACGGTCAGAGTCACATCCTGAAGCGCGCGGGCGGCGCCGAAGGATTTTGATAGCCTGTCGAGAACGACCTCAGCCATGCGCGGCCTCGTTCGCGGCAGTGCGCAGCGCGCGGCCCGAATTGGCGTCGAAAAGCGACAGCGTGGAGGTGTCCAGCGCCAGTCCGGTGATGTCGCCGACGCCGCCGCCTTCACCGACTGGCGTTCGGACGCGGACCTGACCGTGCGGCGTGGAGAGC
The DNA here is from genome assembly GCF_011044155.1 of Pikeienuella piscinae. Lineage (NCBI taxonomy): Bacteria > Pseudomonadati > Pseudomonadota > Alphaproteobacteria > Rhodobacterales > Paracoccaceae > Pikeienuella > Pikeienuella piscinae. The sequence continues at coordinate 771,078 of NZ_CP049056.1, read as the reverse complement.
GTGACGATCTGGCTCGCGCCGAGATATTCCACCGCTTCGATCCGGGCGCGGAGCGGGGCGGCGTCGCTGAGATGCAGGTGTTCGGGCCGGACACCAAGCGCGAGCGCGCCAGAGGCGGCCTCCCGGAGCGTGGGAATGGCGATATCCGTTTCGCCAAGCCGGACTACGGCGTCTCCGGCGGCGAGCGCGGCGTCGAATGCAAGGAAATTCATTGACGGCGAGCCGATGAAATCGGCGACGAACATCGTCGCCGGGTGATCGTAGATGTCCTGCGGCGCGCCGAACTGTTCGACGACGCCGTGGTTCATCACGACGATCTTGTCGCCCATCTGCATCGCCTCCAGCTGGTCATGCGTGACATAGACCGTGGTCGCGCCCATGCGGTCATGGAGCGCGCGCAACTCCTCCGCCATATGCTCGCGGAACTCAGCGTCGAGCGCGCCGAGCGGCTCATCCATGAGAAAGCATTTGGGGTCGCGCACGATGGCGCGGCCGAGGGCGATGCGCTGACGATCGCCGCCGGAGAGTCCGCCGACCGGCCGGTTCAGGATGTCCTCGATCCCGAGCAGGCGCGCGACCTCCAGCACCTTCGCCTTCGCCTCGCGTCGCCGCATGCCCTGACTGATGAGCGGATAGGCGATATTCTGGCGCACGTTCATGTGCGGATAGAGCGCGAACATCTGGAAGACGAAGGCGATGTCGCGCTGGCTGGCGGGTTTGCGGCTGACATCTTCTCCGCCGATCAGGATCTCGCCCGATGTCGGCAGTTCCAGCCCGGCGATCATCCGCAGCGTCGTGGTCTTGCCGCAGCCTGAGGGGCCGAGCAGCATGAAGAACTCCCCGTCCTCGACGGTGAAGGTCGATGACCGGACGGCGGTGAAATCGCCGAATTCCTTGCGGAGATTGCGGATGAGGATCTGAGCCATGCGCTATTCGGGAAAATGGCTGACGACGATGAACATCACCGTGCCGACCAATGTGACGATGAAGGACCAAGTGTAGAGCGCGAGCGCGAAGGGCTGCATCATCATCACGACGCCGGCCGCGATGATGATCGTCGCGGCCATCTCCCACGGCCCGCGACGGAAAAGACGCGGCTTGCTGTCCTGGCTCTTCACGCGATTCATTTTCGCACCGCTCCGAAGGTGATGCCGCGCAGCAGGTGTTTGCGCAGCAGGATGGTGAACACCATCACCGGGACGAGAAACAGCGTCGCGCCCGCAGCGACGGCGGGCCAGTCCTTCCCGACCCCGATGATCGTCGGAATGAAGGGCGGCGCGGTCTGCGCCGTGCCGGAGGTCAGGAGAACGGCGAAGGCGTATTCGTTCCATGAGAAGATCAGGCAGAAGATCGCCGTCGACGCGATGCCGGTCGCCGCCTGCGGCAACACGACCTTGTAGAATGCCTGAAAGCGGGTGTAGCCGTCGATCAGCGCCGCTTCTTCATATTCGACGGGGATCTCGTCGATGAAGCCTTTCAGCAGCCACACCGACAGCGAAAGATTCACCGCCGTGTAGAGCAGGATCATGCCGAGATGCGTGTCCGAAAGCCCGAGTTGGCGGAACATCAGGAAGATCGGGATGGCGATGGCGATCGGCGGCATCATCCGCGTCGAGAGGATGAAGAACATCAGATCGTCCTTCAGCGGCACCCTGAACCGGCTGAACGCATAGGCCGCCAGCGTGCCGAGAAAGACCGAGAGGAAGGTCGAGCCGAAGCCGATGACGACCGAGTTCAGGAAGCGTTCGCCATAACGGCTCGGCCCGGAGATGACCATGTCGTATTGCCGGACGATGCGGTCATACCAGGTCGCCGGCGGACCCAGCTCCTCGAGCGTTTCGGGCGTCATCCTCGTGCGGGTGGTGAAGAGGTTCACGTAACCTTCGAGCGTCGGCTCGAAAACCACCTTCGGCGGATAGGCGATGGCGTCGGAGGGCGACTTGAAGCCGGTGGCGACGATCCACAGAAGCGGCAGGATCGTGATCAGCGCGTAGCCGACGACAAGGATTCCTGCGATCCATTTCTGCCCGCGCGTGGCTTCGGTGATGGAAAAACTCATCGCTCCTTCACCTTGTTCAGAGCCTTCACGTAGATTGAGGCGAGTCCGAAAACCACGACGAAAAGAATGACCGCGTATGCGCTGGCGTAGCCGGTGCGCCATTTCTCGAACGCCTCGCGCTTGAGCGTGATCGAGGTGAGTTCGGTCACGCTGCCCGGCCCGCCGCCGGTCAGTTGCACCACCAGGTCGAACATCTTGAAATTCTCAATGCCGCGGAAAAGCACCGCGAGCATCAGGAACGGGAGAGCCATGGGCACGGTGATGGTCCAGAACTGCCGCCATTTGCTGGCCCGGTCGCACTCCGCCGCCTCGTAGATGCTGTCGGGGATGGAGCGCAGCCCGGCGAGGCAGATCAGCATCACGAATGGCGTCCACATCCACGTATCGACGATGACGATCGCCCAGGGCGCGAGATCGACATCGCCGATCATGGTGAAGGACGAAGGGTCCGCGCCGGTGAGAAAGGCGACGCCATAATTGAAGAGACCGATCTGCGGCTGGTAGAGGAATGTCCAGAAATTGCCGACTACGGCGGGCGACAGCATCATCGGCAGCACGATGACCGTGGTCCAAAAATTGTCGCCCTTGAATTTCTTGTTGATCAGATAAGCTAGTCCGAAGCCGATCAGCACCTGCAGCGCCAGCGTCCAGATCAGGAAATGCGCCGTCGCCTGCATCGAGTTCCAGATGTCCGGGTCGGTGAGGATGCGTTCATAATTGCGCAGCCCCACCCATTTGACATCCGCGTTGGCGCGGTTGGCGCGGTAATTGGTCAGGCTGAGCCGGATTGTCCAGATCAGCGGAAAGATGTTGATCGCGAGCAGAAGAAACACCGTCGGCCCGACAAAGAGCCACGCGATCGCCCGGTCGGACAGCCCGCCGAGGCGCCGCGCAAGGCGCACGGAAAGCCGCGGCGCGGCGCCGGTCGTGGTCTCGTCGCTCATTACCCGAATCCTGTTTCGGCATGATCGGGCGGGGCGTCTCCACACGCCCCGCCCGAAAGACGCGGCGGCTCAGAGCTTGCCGTCATCCTCGAAGGTTTCTGTCCAGTCCCGTACCAGACCATTCAGCGCCTCCTCGGCCGTGCCGTTGCCGGCGACGACGTAATCGTGGAAACGCTTCTGCGTGTCCTGCAGCAGAATGGCGTAGCTCGGCTCCGCCCAGAAATCCTTCACCACCGCCATCGAATCGAGAAAGGTCTGCGCGTAGGGCTGGCTGGATGGGAAGTCCGGCGCCAGCGTCACGGCCTTGAGGCAGGAATAGCCGCCCATCTTCCACCATTGCGCCTGCACTTCGGGCTGGGCGAACCACTTGATGTACTCAAGCGCGGCGTCCTGCTTCTCGGAATAGGCGACGACCGAAATGCCCTGTCCGCCGAGCTGCGCGAACTGGTCGCCATCGGGTCCGGCCGGGTTGACGAAATAGCCTGTCTTGCCGCCGCCGACATTGGCGTCGTTCTCGAATCCCGGCCAGGTGAAGGCGAAGTTCATCTGCATCGCGACCTGACCCGACTTGAATGCGTCGATGCCCTCGCTCATGTAGCCGTTGGACGAGCCCGGCGGCGTGCAGCAATCATAGAGTTCCTTGTAGTATTCGAGCCCGGCGATCGCGCCGGGCGAATTGACATAGCCCTCCATGTCATAGGGCTTGTCCGGGTTCTGATACTGGAAGCCGAAACTGTAGAGCACGTCCATCGCGCCCATGGTGATGCCCTCGGAGCCGCGCTCGGTGTAGATTGAGGCGCCGTAGACCGTGGTGCCGTCGATCTCGCGGTCCTGGAAGAACGCCGCGATGTCCTTCAGTTCGGCGAATGTCGCCGGGGGGGCCAGATCGCGGTCGTATTTCTCCTTGAACTCGGCCTGAAGCTCCGGCCGCTCGAACCAATCCTTGCGATAGGTCCAGCCGACGACGTCGCCGAACGCGGGCAGGGCCCAGTAGTTCGGCGTGTTCTTTGGCCACTCCGAATAGCCGGTCACCGTGGCGTCGATGAAGTCGTCCATCTTGATGCCGTTGGCGTCGAAGAAATCGTTCAGCTTGATGTAATGCCCGTTTTCAGCCGCGCCGCCGATCCACTGGCTGTCGCCAATCATCAGGTCGCAGAGCTGACCGCCGGAGTTGAGTTCGTTCAGCATCCGATCGGTGAAATTCGTCCAGGGAACGAATTCGAAATTCATCGAGTGGCCCGACTGCTTCTCGAAGTCCTTCGAAAGTTCCACGAGCGCGTTGGCCGGGTCCCAGGACGCCCAGCAGAGCGTGAGATCTTCGGCGCTGGCGGCGCCGGGGGCGGCGAACGCCACCGCGATCGCTGTGGTCGCCGTCAAGGCGAGATGCGTGGATTTCATGGCTGATCCCCCTCCCAGAGGTCGATGTGGCCGGTTCGAATCCCCCGGCTTTTGAGCTTGTGAATGAGGATAGGGCGGGGGCGCCAAGACTGTAAACGGATTTATGAGGTACGTCCCTCATTTGTGATCGACGGGTGCGCGTGTTTACAACGGTCTTCAGGAGCGCGCGTTCGCGGCCGGTGGTGTGTTCGCACCGCGCGCCAACATAGCCGTCGGTGCGGGCTCCCGCCGGGCCAGACGTAACGTCGCTTCAGACCGCCGGCCGCACCCAGGCGCCGTTGCGGGTGGATGAACGGATGCAGGCGTCGACGAAGGCGACCCCCGCAAGCCCTTCGCGCACGCCGGGGAGGGTCGCCGCCGGTTCCGGCGGCGCCCCGGCCTGACGCGCGCGGATCGCCGCCGCCGCCTCGGCGTAGATATTCGCGAACCCCTCCAGATAGCCCTCAGGATGGCCGGCGGGCGTGCGGCTCATCCGCGCCGCCGCCGCTCCCGCGCCGGGGCCGGCGCGGGTGATCCGCCGCTTTGGTTCGCCCAGTGGCGCGTGCCAGAGCGTATCTGGCGCCTCCTGCGCCCATTCGAGGCCGCCTTTCGCTCCATAGATGCGCACCCGCAGCGCGTTCTCGTTTCCGGGTGCGATCTGCGAGCACCAGAGCATCCCGCGCGCCCCGTCTTCCAGTCGGAGCATGACATGGGCGTTGTCGTCGACCCTCCGTTCGGGAACGAAGCTCTGGAGATCGGCTGAGAGCGCCTCGACCTCCAGCCCGGTGATGAAACCGACGAGGTTGAAGGCGTGCGTGCCGATATCGCCGATGGCGCCGCCGGGGCCCGAACGCGCAGGGTCGGTGCGCCACGCGGCCTGTTTCTGCCCGGTTTCCTCCAGCGGTTCGGTCAGCCAGTCCTGCGCGTACTCGACCTGGACGAGTCGGATCGCGCCGAGCGCGCCCTTGCGAATCATCTCCCGCGCCTGCCGGACCATTGGATAGCCGGTATAGTTATGGGTGAGGATGAAGAGCGCGTCCGAGCTTTCGACGGCTTTGGCGAGAGACTTCGCTTCCCGCAGCGTCGTCGTCATCGGCTTGTCGCAGATGACATGAACGCCGCGCCTCAGGAACGCCTTCGCCGGCGCCGCGTGCATGTGGTTCGGGGTGACGATGGCCACGGCTTCGACGCCGGCCTTCAGTCGCGCCTCGCGCTTCGCCATCGCGTCGAAATCACTGTAGACCCTGTGCGGGGTTAGACCGAGATCCCCGCCCGAGGCGCACGAACGATCCGCATCCGCGCTGAAACAGCCGGCGACAAGCTCGAAATGATCGTCGAGCCGCGACGCAATCCGATGGACGCCGCCGATGAAGGCGCCGCGCCCGCCGCCGACCATGCCGAGCCTGATCCGCGCCATCTAACCCTCCAGCCCGAGAATGCGGCGGTTGGCGGCTTCGTCGGCGCCGGAGCCGGCGAAATCGTCGAAGGCGCGTTCGGTGACGCGGATGATATGATCGCGGACGAAGGCTGCGCCCTCGCGCGCGCCGTCCTCCGGGTGTTTCAGCGCGCACTCCCATTCGACCACCGCCCAGCCGCCGAAATCGCGATGCGCCAGCTTCGAGAAGATGGCGCCGAAATCGATCTGCCCGTCGCCCAGGCTGCGGAACCGCCCGGCGCGGTCGGCCCAGGACTGGTAGCCGCCATAGACGCCCTGTCTTCCGGTCGGGTTCAACTCGGCGTCCTTGACATGGAACATGCCGATCCGCTCGTGATAGATGTCGATATTCGCGAGATAATCCAGCCCTTGAAGCAGGTAATGCGACGGGTCGTAGAGCATCTTGGCGCGGGCGTGCCCGCCGACGCGCTCGAGGAACATCTCGAAGGAGGCCCCGTCATGGAGGTCTTCGCCGGGGTGAATTTCGAAACAGAGATCGACGCCCTTCTCCTCGGCGTGATCGAGGAGCGGGAGCCAGCGGCGGGCCAGTTCGTCGAAGGCTGTCTCGATCAGCCCGGCCGGGCGCTGCGGCCAAGGATAGACATAGGGCCAGGCGAGCGCGCCGGAAAAGACGGCCAGCGCATCGATGCCGAGATTGCGCGAGGCGTCGATGGCCCGCCGCACCTGATCGACCGCCCATTCCCTCCGCGCCTTCGGGTTCCCGCGCACCTCGGGCGCCGCGAATCCGTCGAATATCTCGTCATAGGCCGGGTGAACTGCGACGAGCTGGCCCTGAAGATGCGCCGAAAGCTCGGTGATCACGACGCCGCTGTCCGCCGCTACGCCGGCGAACTCATCGCAGTAATCTTTCGACTCGGCGGCGCGGAAAAGGTCGAAAAGGCGCGCGTCCCAACTCGGAACCTGCACGCCGGAATAGCCGCAGGACGCCGCCCAGCCTGTGAGTCCGTCCCATGAATTGAAGGGCGCGCCATCGCCGACGAACTGCGCGAGAAAAAGCGCCGGGCCCTGAATTGTCCTCATCGTCTCCTCCTCATCGCGCCGTCGCTTCATCGGGCGGGTAGATTTTCGCGTATCACCACCTCGATGCGGATCTGCTCCTGCGCCGCGTCGATCGGCATCCCATCGGTGTGCGCGCGCAGAACCCGGAGCGCGCTTCTGACGACATGGCCGACATTCTGCGTGATGACGGCGTCGAAGGCGCCGGAGGCGACGGCGTCGCGGTTATGCGCGGTCAGTTCATGCGCGACGACGGTCATGTTGTCGAGCCGGCCCATGCGCCCCAGCGTGCGGGTCAGCGCGCGGTTGCCGGCGCCGAGCGAATAGACGCCTCTGACGGCCGGTTCGTTCTTCAGCATCTCTCCGATCGCGCGAGCGATGGTGTCAGGGTCGTCATGCCCCTCGAGGGTTTGCAGCGGAGTGAGATGCGGGAAATCGCGCCGCATCACCTCGTCGAAACCGAGTCGGCGCTCGATGCTCTCGCGTAGCTGCATCGAGGTTGCGAGCACCATCACCGGCGCCGGACGGGGGCCGAGGAAACGGCCGAGAAGCACACCCGCCGTGCGTCCCGCCGCGAAGTTGTCGATGCCGACGAAATGGTCGCGCTCGGTATTCGGCAGATCGGAGACGAGCGCGACGACTTTCAACCCCTTTTCATGGAGTGCGCGGATCGCATCGCGCACATGCGGCGTCTCCGGCGCCATGATCGCGGCGCCGTCGAACCCCTGTTTCGGCAGATCGCCGAGCGCGCGAACCAGCGCGTGCGGATCCTCGGCGGGAAAGGTCAGCGTCTCGATCGCGGTGCGGCTCGCGGCGCCGGCCGCCGCCGACGCGGCCACGGTTTCGCGTAGCGAAGCGAGGAACTGGCCCGCGCCGTCGGGGATGACGAACGCCATGCGGTAATTGCGCCCGCGCGCAAGATTGGCGGCGGCGACGTCGCGCACATAGCCGAGGCGCCGGATCGCCTCGTTGACGCGCAGCACGGTCGTCTCGCGCACGCCGGGGCGGGCGTTCATCACCCGGTCCACGGTGGCGAGGCTGACGCCGGCCTCCCGCGCGATATCGTTGACAGTGGGTCGCACCGCTCCCGCCCTCCGTTCCCAGCGCACTATTCCGGCGGCTCTGAGGTGCGTCAATCAGAAGTCGCGGGCGCCCGGTCAGCCGCGTGTGCCCGCCAGCGGCGCCCTGAGGATGAAGTGCGCGCCTCCGCCGGATTCCGGCGCGAGTTCGATCGAGCCTTTGAAAAGCGTCATGAACTTCCGGCAGATCGGCAGGCCGAGACCGGCCGATCCCCGGGTCGAACGGCGAAAGAAGGTCTCGAATATCCGGTCACGATCCCTGGGTGCGACTCCGGGGCCGTTATCGATGACATCGACGCGGTACTCGCGCCCGTCCTTGGCGGTGCGGATTTCGATCTCGGCGACCGGCTTGTCGTTGTGAATGATGGCGTTCGAGATCAGATTGATGAATACTTGGGTGAGGCGATCCGGGTCGGCCTCGATCACCGCGTCGCCGGCACGATTTTCCCATTTCAGATTGACGCTGGTTTTCTCGTGCGGCGCGAGGGAGATTTCGATGGCTGAGGCGAGCGCCGCCTCCGCGTCGATCGGCCGGCGCTCGGCCGGAAGCGGATCGTCGAGGAAGCTCAGGTCGCGGATTTCGTCCAGAAGGCGGGTGAGGCGCAGGCTTTCAGTCTGGATAATCCCGGCGAAGCGGCCCCGTTGCGCGGCGTCGAGACCCGGGTTGCGTTCCAGAATCTCGGCGAAGGAGCGCACGGAGGTCATCGGCGTGCGTAACTCGTGGCTCACCTGGCTGAGAAACTCGTCCTTGCGCGCATCGAGCGTCTTGAGCTGCTCGTTGGCGGCCCTGAGCTGGCGCGCGGTCTGTTCGGCTTCGGCGGATTTGGCGCGCAGCGCCTCGGTCGCGCGGCGCAGTTTGGCGTTCTCGTCAGCCATGTCGACCAGCTCCGCCATGGAGATCTTCTCGCCCCCGGCGATGCGGTTGACCATCGCGTGAGCGGACGCGGCGCCGACCGAACCTGCGAGTCGCCGCTCCAGCCCGGAGATGAAGAACGGGGTCGGGTCGGGCAGGCCGGTCGCTTTTCCCTGCCGGGCCGCCGCGCCGCGAAATACGGCCGTCGCTTCGCTGGTGCCGAGGATGCGCTGCGCGAGGATATAGAGATCTGAAGAGGCGGCGGACCGGCGCACGAGACTGAAAGCGCGGAGGGGTTCGGCCCGGAAAACATCTACGAATAGCGCGCCCTGAAGGCGTTCCAGTGGGCTCATCCGGCTCATCAGGCTGACAAGGACCAGCGCCGTGGCGTTGACTCCGAGGCTCCAGACCGTGGCGTGAACCAGCGGGTCCGCGCCGGGGGAGCCGAAGAGCGCGTAGGGTCTCAGGAGGCCGATTCCAAACGGTCCGTCCGCCAGCACCGAGGCGGGCAGCGCGACATCGCCGCCAAAGCTGGGCAGAAACAGCGTCCAGAGCCACAGCGCGAAGCCGAGCGTCAACCCGGCCGCCGCGCCGGTCCGCGTCGCGCCGCGCCAGAAAACGCCCGCCAGCAGCGCCGGCAGGAATTGCGCGACGCCGCAGAACGCGATGAGCCCGGTCGCCGCCAGCGCGTCCGACCGTCCGGCGACGCTGAAATAGGCGTACCCGAGCGAGAGTATGCCCAGGATCGCCACACGGCGGGAGGTGAGAAGCGCGCTCTTGACGTCGCCCGAACGTTCCGACCCCGCCTCGCTCATCAGCCGGACCGAGAGCGGCGCGACGATATGGTTTGAGACCATGGTGGAAAGCGCGATGGTGGAGACGATGACCATCGAGGTCGCGGCGGAGAGCCCGCCGATGAAGGCGAAGATCGCCAGTTCGTTGTCGCCGCGGTTCAGCGGCAGCGTCAGGACGAAGAGATCCGGGTTCGCGCCGGCGGGCGCGGCGCCGACGCCGATTGCGGCGATCGGCAGGATGAAGAGCGACATCAGCAGCATGTATGTCGGAAACATCCACGACGCGGTCAGCAGATGCCGTTCATCGGTGTTCTCGACCACGGTGACCTGAAACTGGCGAGGCAGGCAGATGATCGCGGCGGCCGAAAGAAACAGCAGCGTCATCCAGCGCGGGCCAAAGGTCTGGTCGAGATTGAGGCTCTCCGCCGTGGTCCCGGCGAAGGTCGCCTCGACGCCGCCGGCGACCGAAAAGACCGCATAGAGGCCGACCGCGATCACCGCCGCGAGCTTCACCACCGCTTCCATCGCGATCGCGGCGACGACGCCGTAGTGACGCTCGTTCTCATCGAGCGAGCGGGTGCCGAACAGGATCGTGAAGAGCCCGAGCCCGAGCGCGGCGACGAATGCGATCTTCCTGTCCTGGCTCGGATCGCCACCGGTAATGACTTCGTAACTGAGCGTCAGCGACTGAAGTTGAAGCGCGATATAAGGCGTCGTCGCGGTGACAGCGACAACCGTCGCGAAGGCGGCGAGGGCGCGGGACTTGCCGTAGCGAGAGGATATCATGTCGGCGATCGACGTGATCCGGTGCGTCCGCCCGATGCGGACGAGCTTGCGGATCAGCCACCACCAGCCGATGAAGACCAGCGTCGGCCCGAGGTAGATGGGGGCGAATTCCAGCCCCTTGCGCGTCGCCGCGCCGACTGCGCCGTAGAACGTCCAGGCGGTGCAGTAGACCGAGAGTGAAAGAGTGTAGGTCAGCGGCGAGCGCAGCCAAGCGACGCCGCCCCGCGCCGCCCGCCGGTCCACCCACCAGGCGAGTAGAAAAAGCAGCGCGACATAGCCGAACGACACGGGAAGGATCATGTCGACGCCGAAAGTCATGCGTCGCCCTCGCTTCCCATGCGGTCCGGGTTTGCGCGCTTGATCCGGCGCGCGAGCAGATAGGCGCAGAGGACCAGCGCCACCCAGGCCGCGAACATGTAGGCGACGATCATCGGAACGCCGAAGACGCCGGCGTCGGAGGCGAAAAGCCCAATCAGCGGCGGCGTGAACAGCGCGAGACCGGCGATCGGCAGCGCCATGGCGGCTTCGTATGTCCGCTCGGCCTTGAATGCGGCCTTGTCGGCCATGTCGGCCTCAGTCATCGCGAGCGTCTGATTATCCTCTGGCGGAGGCGACCCCGGCGGTTCGGCTGGGGGCGGCGCCGTCATCCCGCGAGCGCCTTGACCGTCGCGATCAGCTCCGCGTTCGAGAACGGCTTGGTCATGAACCGGTCGGCGCCCGAGGCTTCGGCGGTCTCGCGGTCGCGTCGCTGGCCTTTCGCAGTCAGCACCAGAACCGGCAGCGCCGCCAAATTTGGCTTGGCGCGCACGCGGCGCAGAAGTTCAAAGCCGTTCAGCCCGGGCAGCATGACGTCGAGGACGAGAACATCGGGCGGCGCGGCGTCGAGCGCCGCGAACGCCGCCTCGCCATCGTCATGCGCGGTCACCTCGAATCCCTCGCGACTGAACAGGAAGGTCAGGCTCTCGACGATATGCGGTTCGTCCTCCACGATCATCACGCGGGCCATTAGCCAGTTTCCCCCCATTGTCTCGGGGCCGCGCCCCGTTCAGCGCAGTAGGGCAGGACAGACGTTGAAAATCAACGACGGAACGGCGACGCGGACGCGCGTGTGCGGCCGGATGGACGGAATGCGATTCTAGCCGCATCGGCGGCGCCGCGTTGCGAAATTCCGCCACCCGACGCCGGAGCGGCTCAAGCTGGTCAGGTAGGTCGACCTGTTTCCACCCAACCTAATGCTGATCTGCATGCTCTTCACGCCGGGCGTCGCCAATCAGGGAGTCGCGCGGCTGACCGCGCATCTGCTCACCTTCTGCTCTACGGTGGTGTTCACCACCGCTCCGCCGGTGACCGTGCCCGCCTATGCGGGTAGACCCGATCCGGACCTCTGTCGAGCGCCCCAGGATCGGTCTCGCGGCCTTCTTGGCGCAGGGATGGTTCTTTGGTTGGGCCAACTGGATTGCCTGGGCCGGCCTCGCCGCAGGCGGTCTGACCATGATCGTCGGGGGCTAGGTGACTGGCGCGATCAGCGTGGGCATCGCGGTCGTGCTCGTCCTGATCCTGAGAGGACGCGTGACCGTCTTGGATTCCGCCCGTGGGGCCGACGAATGGCAGGGACAGGCGCCACGTTGCGAGGCCGCGCCCCCAGAGCGGGGGAGGCCATATCCTTTGAATCAGACCGGAAAGCACCGGACATGTAGGCCACCACAGGCGCATCCAGAGCGGCATTGCTGTTAATCGGCGCCAAGGCCCCGACGACCCGTCCGGCATGGCCCATACAGCGCAGCGAGCGGACAGCGTCGGGCCAGCGTTGTTCACGGCGGAGCGGGGGCCAGAGTCCGGGGCCGCCGGCCGCGCGATAGCGGCGGCCGGTGGCTGTTTTTGTTATGGCGGTTTGGCGTCACGCCTTCAGATGCACGCCGACAAAGATCCTGCCGCCAGGGCGTTCCACCTGCAGCAGCGCCGCATCCTTCTTGATCTCGCCGACAGCGGTTTCGAGTTGCTTCGGCGATGTAACGGGCTGGTCGCCTACGCGCACGATCAGGTCGCCGACCCGAAGCCCGGCCTCCGCCGCAGGCCCGTCCGCATCGAGATCCGCGACGACGGCGCCTGAGGCGTCGGGCTCCAGGTTGAGGCGCTGGCGCGTCTCGGGCGTCAGTGCGGCGAAGGTCGCGCCGAGCCGGTCTGAGACGGCGCCGCCAGCGGGCGCGATTTCGCCCGCGTCGGCATGTCGCTCCGCCTTCAACGCGCCGATCTTCACCTTGACCGTCTTCTCGGCGCCGTCACGGATGATGTCGACCGGGACGGTCTCGTTGGCGGGAACGGCTGCGACAAGGCGCGGAAGGTCGTGGCTGGCGCCGACTTCCTGACCGTTGAAGCCGACGATCACGTCGCCCGCCTTCAGCTTTCCGGTCGCCGGCGCGTCCTCCAGCACTTGCGCGACGAGTGCGCCGTGCGGCGTCTCCATGCCGACGGCGAGGCCGATTTCGGGCGTCACGTCCTGGATGGAGACGCCAAGCCAGCCGCGCTGCACTTCGCCTTCGTCCTTCAGTTGGGCGACGACGAATTTCACCGTGTTCGAGGGGATGGCGAAACCGACCCCGACCGAGCCGCCCGACGGCGAATAGATCGCGGCGTTGACGCCGATCACCTCGCCTTCGAGGTTGAACAACGGTCCGCCCGAATTGCCGTGGTTGATCGCGGCGTCGGTCTGGATGAAGTCGACATAGGGTCCGGCGTGGATATCGCGACCCTTGGCCGAGATTATGCCGCGCGTGACCGTTCCGCCGAGGCCGAACGGATTGCCGACCGCGACCACGTCGTCGCCGACCCGCATCGTGGCGCTGTCACCGAGTTTCAGAAAGGGCAGGTCTTCCGCGTCGACCTTGAGAAGCGCGAGGTCGGTCTGCTCGTCGACGCCAACGACCTGCGCGTCGAACTCACGTTCGTCGGAGAGCTTCACCCGCACTTTCGTGGCGTTGTCGACGACATGGTTGTTGGTGACGATGTAGCCGTCGCTCCCGATCATGAAACCGGAACCGAGCGCGTGCGACGGCGCGCCGCCGTCACCGCGCCGCATGCCTGGCGGCGGCTGGAAGCGCTTGAAGAATTCGTCGAAGGGAGAGCCGGGGGGAAACGGGCTCTCGCCCATGCCGCGCCCGGCGGCGACCTGCCGCTCCTGCGTTGTAAGAACCGTGACCACCGCGGGGCTGACCCGCTCCACGAGATTGGCGACCTGATGCGGTTCGGTGTCGGCGCTGGCGACTGGCGACCAGAGCAGCGCCGCAGCGAGGCCGGCGCAGGCGCCAATCCCGATAGCGCCGGCGCGGGCCGGTCGGGGCCGGTGCGTCTTTGCGTGATATGTCATTTCAGTTTCCTTGATCGGCGGCCCGCTCGGGACGGGCCATGAACGCCATATCGGCGCCGATCCATGCATGCGTGTTTCGCGATTCTTACGAATTCGTAAGATTTCCGGCGGGTCAGTCGGCGACAGCCCGAAACCGGATCGAGACGCGGAGTCCGGGCGCGTTGTCCGAGAGCCGGAGCTTCGCGCGGTGACGGTCGGCGACGGCGCGGACCAGCGCAAGGCCAAGCCCGGCGCCGCCCGCCTCGCCGAGTCCGGAAAGCTGATGGAGGGGTTTGACCGCATCTTCGCGCCGCTCTGCTGGAATACCGGGCCCATGATCGGCTATCTCGATCAGCACGTCCCGATCGTCGCGGCGCGCGCCAAGCGTCACCTGCGTTCCCTCGGGCGCGTAGCGAGCGGCGTTCTCCACGAGGTTCACCAGCATCTGAAAGAGCATTCGCCGGTCGCCGCTGATCCAAGCGGGATCGTCCGGCGGCGTTTCGAAGATCAACTCGCGCCCGGCCTCCTCCAGCACGGGCTGATAGGTCTCCGCGATCTCTTCGACCAACGCCGTCGCCGAGACCCGTTCGAACCCGGCGGTATCGTCCGAGGATGCGATGCGCGCGATGCGCAGGATCGTCTCGAAGGTCTCGCCGATCCCTTCAATCTCAGCGCTCGCCGCGTTCAGCGCCGCTTCGCGCTCATCGGCGCCGGTCCGCTTGTCGGAGGCTTTCTGGACGGAGAGGAACGCGCGGTTGAGCGGCGTCCTGAGGTCATGGGCGACCGCGATGATCGAATTCCTCGTGGTCTCCATCAACGTCGAAAGCCGGTCGAGATGCGCGTTGATCATCACCGAGATCCGGTCGATCTGATCACGCCCCGCGCCGACTTTCAGCCGCGCGCCGCTTTCGCCGCGCGAGACGTCCTCCAGCACCGCCGCCATCTTTTCCAGCTTGTCGAGGGCGCCGCGGCTGACGAAATAGCCGATCGTCAGCGAGACGAGAATGACCACCGCGCCGGCAATCAGCAGCGCCCTTGTGAGCGTCCTTTCCATCGCTTCGACGAGGTCGAGGCGTCGCCCCACCACAACCTTGCGCCCCGCCAGCGACACGACCTCCACATGATAGCCCTGCGCGGCTTTCGCCCCGGCCACCTTCTGGGCGATCGTGCCCCAGCCATAGAAGTCCGGCGCCAGTTCGACATCGCCGGCGAGGCGCGCGCCGTTCTCGGCGAAGAGCCCGACGATGGGCTGCGCCGGCATCCGGGATCGGGCGAGCCGGTCAATCGCGTCGGAGAGGGCGGAAGGACCTTCGTTCCGGTAGATCTCGTCGAAGAGAATGACCTCCTCCACGATCTTCGACCGGATGTCGTTGATCATCGATGCGCGCACGATTTCGAGGATGGCGAAACCGGCGATCAGCATCACGACGCAGAATACCGAGAGCGACAGCGCGACGACGCGAAACGCGGCGCCGGAGAGGATATTACCGGGGCGCATGAAGCGAATAGCCGGAATTGCGCGTGGTGTGGATCAGCGGCGTCTCGAAGGGCTTGTCGATCTTCGCGCGGAGCCGGCTCATATGCGTCTCGACGACGGAGGTCTTGGGATCGAAACTGAAATCCCAGACCTGTTCGAGCAGCATGGTTCGGGTGACGATGCGCCCGGCGTTGCGCATCAATATCTCCAGAAGCGCGAATTCTTTCGCCAGCAGGTCGATGGTCACTCCGCCGCGGCTCGCGGTGCGGGTCAGAAGATCCAGTTCCAGATCATGCACCCGGAGCCTGGTCGTCGCCTCGCTGGCGGCGGGGCGGCGGGCCAACGCCGCGATCCGGGCGGTCAGCTCGGAGAAATGAAAGGGCTTGACAAGATAGTCGTCGCCGCCCGCGCGCAAGCCCTCCACGCGGTCGTCGACATCGCCCATGGCGGTGAGAAAGATCACCGGCATTCGACGCCCGGCGGCGCGCAGCGCCTTCAGGACGGAAAGCCCGTCCATCCCCGGCATCATCCGGTCGAGGACGATGATGTCGCAAGGGTTGTAGAGGCAATAGGAGAGCGCATCGCGACCGTCGGAAACGACCACGACGTTATGGCCCTCCTCGCTTAGCCCCTTACGGATAAACTCGGCGGCCTGCTGGTCATCCTCAGCCACCAGTATCTTCATTCCGCGGACCATTGGTTTGCGCCGGTCGTCGTCGCCGGCGGGCCGACTATAGACCGACCCTCCCCGTAGGGCGCAACACGCGCGCCGCGCTTCTCCGGCGTCTTCCTGCCCCTCCGCGGGCCGGCTGACCAGCCACGCGCGCCGGTTCCTGACCCTTCGCGAGGCGTATCAGTCAGCGGGGGCGGATCGGGTGAGCGGTCGTTCCGCGGCGTTCAACTTCTGGAAAGACCCCAACTCGCCGGCGTCTCGGCGCCCAGCCGCTCCTTGATGAAAGCGTAGGTCGGCGCGAGCCGGGCGCGCGCTTCCGCGGCGTCGCGCTGCGGCAGCGCCGCCTCCGGAGAAGCGTTCACGCGGCGCTCAGGCGCGGCTGGCGGCGGGGCGAGGCCGATCTGCGTGGCGAGTGCCGCGAGCGCCGACTCGTCCGTCGTCAGGTGTTCGTAAAAGCCGATCGCGACTTCCTCGCGCGGAAACGCTGACCAGAGCGCGCTGAGCGTCGTCTCGTAGCGGCTGCGCGCCATCACCACGGGGTCCTTGAGCGCGGCGCGGAAAATGCGCGCCGGGTCCTTGCCCCGCGCCGCGCCGAGCGCGCGGGCGTAGGAAAAGAGCCGCTCCACCGGGTCGCGCATGACGAAGACAGGGCGGAGCCGAACGCCGGCGGCCCTGAAATACGCCGCGACATTCTCGAGATCGTCCGCGTCCAGCAGCGCGTATTCGGGCGAGACGTCGATCATGAAAGGCTTCGCGCTCGCCGCGGCGAAATGCTCCAGATAGGCGGCGGGGCGCTGAAGGGCTGCGCGCCGGGCTGCATGGGCGCGGGCGCGCGGGCCGTCCGGGTTGCGGGCGCGGATGCGCGCCTCGTTTTGCGCCATGATCCGGCTGACATCCGCAGTGAGGTCCGGGCGTAGCCAGCAATCGAAGAAATGCCACTCCTTCAGCGCCGGCGCGGCGATTTCCGGCGCGGCGGCGAGACGCGAGAACAGCCAACTCGACCCCGCTTTCTGCGCGCCCAAGCCGAGGATCATGGTTCGCCCTTCGAGGCGCTTGCGCGTCTCCGGTTCGAAGTAGAGACCAGCCAACGGAAATGCGGGCCGCCGCGCGCGTTTCAGGATCGACGCCATGACGGCTTATGCGGCTTCCGCCAGCCGCGCGACATAGCGCGCGAGCACATCGATCTCCAGATTGACTTTCGCGCCGATTTCAAGCGCGCCGAATGTCGTGACCGCGCGGGTGTGGGGTATGAGGTTCACGCCGAAATTCGCGCCGTCGACCTCGTTCACGGTCAGCGATGCGCCGTCCATCGCGACAGAGCCTTTCGCGGCGATAAAGCGGACGATCGGGGCGGGTGCGGATACCGTCGCGCGAAGGCTCTCTCCATCAGGCGTGAGCGCGACGATCTCGCCGACGCCGTCGACATGACCGCTGACGATATGGCCGCCCAACTCGTCGCCGACCTTCAGCGCGCGCTCAAGGTTGAGATGGTCGCCGGTTCCAAGCCCCCCTAGCGTTGTCTTCGAGAGCGTCTCCGCCGATACATCGGCGGTGAACCAGCCGCCGCGCGCGTGCGGCCCGCGCGCCGTCGCCGTCAGACATACGCCGGAGCAGGCGATCGAGGCGCCGATCGCGATCGTTTCCGGGCGATAATCGCAGGCGACGGTCAGACGCAAATCGTCGCCGCGCCGTTCGGTTGCGGTGATTTCGCCCATCGACGTGATGATTCCGGTGAACATGGCTGTGCCCTTCGCATTCAGCGGACGATTAATGCCATTGGCGAACCGTCTCAAGGGGGCAGGGGCGCCCGCTTCGTTTCCGCGCGCCGCAGCGGACGGTTGAACGGCGGGTGGGATGCCGCTAGCGTCCGGTATCGTTTCAGGCAGAGACCGCAATGCGGCGCCGGGAGGGCGTGTGCGCCGGTTTTTCTTCTTGTTTTTCAGCCTGCTCGCACTCGCGGCGTTAGGCTGGGATCTCTGGCGGGGGCCGATTGAGGGCCAACCGGTCGATTTCACGTCGACTGCGGAATACTGGGCCGGGCTGAACCGGTCGAGCCTGATCGGCCTGAACGCCTTTATCGAGAAGCGGATATCGCCCGATCTCTGGGATATCCTTTTCCTGCCCGTGCTGGCGGCGCCGGCCTTTGTCGGGGCGGGCGTACTGGCGCTCTTTTTTTTCACGATCCGCCCGAGGCGGCGCAAATCGAAACGTAGCGGCCTGATGTTTCCACGAAAGCGCCGCTAGGGGTCAGGCGCGGCGGCGGGCGGGCTGCCGGGTCTCGTCTCGCGCGAGACGGGCGCGGGCGCGGGGGTCCGACTCGAACAATGCGGCGAGTTGCTCGGTCATCGCCCCGGCGAGTTGTTCGACATCGGTGATGGTGACCGCGCGCTGATAGTAGCGCGTAACGTCATGGCCGATCCCGATCGCCAGAAGCTCCACCGCGCGGCGCCGCTCGATCATCGCGATGACGTCGCGCAGGTGGCGTTCCAGGTAATTCGAAGGATTCACGCTGAGCGTCGAATCATCGACCGGCGCGCCGTCCGAGATCACCATCAGAATGCGCCGCTGCTCCGGACGGTGCGCGAGGCGGCGATGCGCCCATTCCAGCGCCTCGCCGTCGATATTCTCCTTCAGCAATCCTTCGCGCATCATCAGCCCGAGATTGCGCCGGGCTCGCCGCCAGGGCGCGTCGGCCGACTTGAATATGATATGGCGCAGATCGTTCAGCCGGCCCGGCGCCGCGGGGCGCCCGGCCTTCAGCCAGTCCTCTCGCGCCTGTCCGCCTTTCCAGGCGCGCGTCGTGAAGCCGAGGATTTCGACCTTCACCTGGCAGCGTTCCAGCGTCCGCGCCAGAACATCGGCGGAGATCGCGGCGATGGAGATCGGTCGGCCGCGCATCGAGCCTGAATTGTCGATCAGCAGCGAGACGACGGTGTCCTTGAACTCGGTCTCCGTCTCCATCTTGAAGCTGAGCGGCGTCATCGGATTGGTCACCACGCGCGCGAGCCGCCCGGCGTCCAGAACGCCCTCCTCCAGATCGAAGACCCAGGAGCGGTTCTGCTGCGCCTGAAGTCGCCGCTGGAGTTTGTTGGCGAGCCGGCCGACCGCGCCCTTCAACGGCTCCAGTTGCTTGTCGAGATAGGAGCGCAGGCGATCCAGCTCCTGCTCGTCGCAGAGATCCTCGGCGGTGATCTCCTCGTCATGGGCGCGCGTGTAGATCTTGTAATCCGGGCTCGCCTCGCTGTCGGGAAGCTGCGGCGGCGCGTCGGGCGGAGCGCCTTCGTCCTCGCTCGGGGCGTCGCTGTCCTCGCCGTCGGTCTCTTCCAGTTCGGCTTCGACCTCGGCGCGCTGCGTCTCGGCGCTCTCGCTGTCTTCGGGCGCGAATTCGTCCTGGTTGTCGTCTTCGCCGCCTTCTTCCTCGCCGCCGTCGGATTCCTCCTCCTCGGGGGCGTCCTCGTTCTCGTCGTTTTCGTCCTCGGGCGCGTCCGGGTCGTCGCCGAGCTGGTCGCCATAGCCGAGGTCCTCGATCAGCTTCCAGGCGCTGCGGGCGAAGGCGGTCTGGTCCTCCAGATTGCCGGCGAGAGCGGCCATCGCCGGGCCGGCGTTGCCTTCGAGATGATCCCGCCAGAGGTCGAGCACGTTGGCGACGCCCGCCGGCGCCTCGCGCCCCGTCGCGGCGCAGCGCAGCATCATCGCCGCCGCGTCGGCGAGCGGCGCGTCGGCCATTTTCGTGATCTCGCCCAACCCGCGTTTCGTCGCGTCGTCAGCGAGCCGCGCGTCGAGATTGTCGCCGACGCCGGGCATCGCGCGGGCGCCGAGCGCCTCGCAACGCGCGGTCTCCATCGCCTCGTAGAGTCCGCGCGCCGTCTCGCCCTGTGGCGTGTAGCGTCCATGCGTGCCGGGGTTGTGAAACCGCATCTTGAGCGCCGCGGCGTCGCCCGCGCCGCGCGCCAGCATCACTTCCGCGCGCGTCATCCGCCGCGATACCTGCGGCAGGCGCAGCGTGTCGTTCGCCATGCCCGGCGGGTCGACTGAATAGGAGACGTTCAATTCCGGCTCGTTCGCCAGCGCTCGCGTCGCCTCTCCTAGCGCCTTCTTGAACGGTTCGGCCGGGCTGTCTGGTTTGTTGCCGCTCATCAGGCCGCCTCCGCCGCTTCGAGGGTGGTCTCGCCCGCGGCGAGGCGCGCGAGCAGATCGACATGTACGTCCAGCGCGTCGATCACCCGATAGCCGGTCGTCTGTCCGTCGAAGGCGAGGTTGAGGTCGGTGCCGGCCAACACCACGGCCTCCGCGCCCGCGTCTTCGACAAGGCGTCGCCCGGCGTCGAGGAACCGCGCGCGCATCGCCTCGTCGCAAATTCCGGCGACCGCGACGTCCTGATAGCTCTGGCCGATCTCGTCGATCTCGTCATCGAGCGCGACCGCCTCGGTCTTCCTGAGCTGGCCATAGAGTCTGGTGCGCATGACCACCCTGGTCCCGAGAAGACCCACCCGGCGAAGCCCTTCGGACGCGAAGTGGTCGTCGAGCGGCGCGACGGCGGAGACGAGCGGGAGTGACGAGAGCGCCTTCGTCTCCTCGAAGCAGAAATGCCCGCCGAGAGAGGTGATCGCCGCGCAATCCGCGCCGGCGGCGCGCAGCTGGTCGATCAGACGGACGTAGATTTCGGCCTGCGCGGCGCGGTTGTCGGCGAGGTTGTTGCGGACGAGATCGTGCACATGGGCGTGCGCGATCGTCAGCTCCAGCCGCGCGCCGCGCGCCTCCATCGCCGCAGTCAGCCGCTGATAATAGACCAGCGTCGCCGCGACCCCGATTCCGCCGATCAAGCCGATATGCATTGCGACAGTCAGCCGAGGCTGACGGATGCGGCGCTTTCCGGCAACTCCTCGCCAAAGCAGCGCTGGTAGAACTCGGCCACCGTCTGGCGCTCCAACTCGTCGCATTTGTTGAGGAACGTCACGCGGAAAGCGAAGCCGACATCGTGGAAGATCGCGGCGTTGTCGGCCCAGGCGATCACTGTCCGCGGGCTCATCACCGTAGAGAGGTCGCCGTTCATGAACGCGTTCCGCGTCAGGTCCGCGACCGTCACCATCTGCGAGATGATCTTCTTGTCGGTCATCGGGCATTTGGAGTGAACGATCGCCGCCTCCTGATCGTGCGGCAGATAGTTCAGCGTGGTGACCAGCGACCAGCGGTCCATCTGGCCCTGGTTGATCTGCTGCGTGCCATGATAGAGGCCGGTGGTGTCGCCCAGCCCGACCGTGTTCGCCGTCGCGAAGAGCCGGAAGGAGGGATGCGGGTGGATCACCTCGTTCTGGTCGAGCAGCGTCAGCTTGCCGTCGACCTCCAGCACCCGCTGTATCACAAACATCACGTCCGGGCGCCCGGCGTCGTATTCGTCGAAGACGATGGCGGTCGGGTTGCGCAACGCCCAGGGGAGGATGCCCTCCTTGAACTCGGTCACCTGCTTGCCGTCCACAAGGCGGATCGCATCCTTGCCGATCAGGTCGATACGGCTGATATGACTGTCAAGATTGACGCGCACGCAGGGCCAGTTGAGCCGCGCCGCAACCTGTTCGATATGCGTCGATTTCCCCGTGCCGTGATAGCCTTGGATCATCACCCGGCGATTGAAGACGAACCCGGCGAGAATGGCGAGCGTGGTGTCGTGATCGAACACGTAGTTCGGGTCGAGTTCCGGAACCCGCTCCGTACGCTGGGAAAATCCCTTGACGGGCATCTTCGCGTCGAAACCGAAGACCTTTTTGACGTCGATCTCGGTGTTCGGCGCATCCGTCAGCTTGGCTCCGCCATCCGCCATGTGGAATTCCTTCGTATCGTTCAGCGGGCCGAGATGCGGCCCCGTGGTTCGGACCCGTGTTTAAGGGCGGGGCGATGGCGGCGCAAGACGGCGACGAAAGTCCGAAGCGGCGCCGCCGTTAGCGGAAGCTGCGCGACCCCTTGATCTGATCCCAGGCCCAGACCACGTCGCGCAGGCGGTCTTCGTCTTCGCGCGCGCCGCCTTTCATGTCGGGGTGCAGGTCCTTCACCAGGGCGCGATAACGCCTGCGGATATCGGTTTTGGGGGTATCCGGCGTGCAGCCGAGAATCTCCAGCGCGCTCTGTTCGTTTTTCGGCAGAAGTCGCGTACGCCGGCGCGCCGCTTCGGCCGCGCCGCCGGGGTTGATCGTCGCGTTTTCTCCGAGAACCTCGAGCGGGTCCTGAAAACCCCAGCGCGCCCAGGCGCGGCCATCGGCGTGACCGGGGGCGCCGTCCGGGCGGATCGGCCTCTGGCCTAGGCGCCATGTCGGCCGCTCCCACGCGAATTCGGCGCGCCGCTGGGAATCCAGCGCCGCCTCCGACCAGCCTTCGTAGTAATTCCAGGACTTGTTGAAGTCGCGGATGTGCGCCTGGCAGAACCAGCGGTATTCGTTCAACTCCTCGCGCGATTTAGGGGCGCGGAAAAGTCCGGGGTTGGAGCAGCCGGACCAGTCGCATTTCCGCGCCTCCGACGCGATTTCCCCGCTCAGCCCGCGCGTCCGCGCCCGCCGGCGCTTGTCGGCGGTGACGGAGATGTCGTAATCGAGCGGCGAACGGGCGGACATGGTTCTCTCAGATCGGGCGAGTCGGCCGGTGAGTTTAGCCCATGGTGCGGCGGGGCCAACCGCGAAGCGCGAAATAATGATGAGGAACATGATGAACGTGGCGGCGCGGATCGAGAAAAAACTGCAGGCGGGCTTCGCTCCGGAGGCGCTTGAGGTCATCGACGAGAGCGAACAGCATCGCGGGCATGGCGGCTGGCGTGAGGGCGGCGAGACGCATTTCCGTGTCCGTATGCGCGCGGCGTCGTTCAGCGGGATGAGCCGGGTCCAGCGGAGCCGGGCGGTGCACGCCGCGCTCAGCGAAGAACTGGCCGGGCCGGTGCACGCCCTGGCGTTGGAGTTGTCCGCGCCCTGAGCCGTCTGGGCGACAGGCGCCGCGTTTCATGGCATGATGGGGCCGGATATCGGAAAGGCGAGGGCGATGAAGCGAATTGCATACGCCGCCTGCGCGACGCTCTGTCTCGGCGGGTGCGTCGTGACGACGGCGGTCGGGACTGCGGTCGACGCCACCACGACGGTGGTCGGCGGCGCGGTGGACGTCACCGTCGGCGCGGTGGAGACGGTGGCGGACGCCGCGACGGATTGAGCCGCCGACCTTCCGACATCTCAGCTTTTCGGCGCAAGCCTCAACCCAAGATCGCGAAGCTGCTCGTTCGTCGCCTCCGCAGGCGCGCCCATCATCAGGTCCTCGGCGCGCTGGTTCATCGGGAACATGATGACTTCGCGGATATTCTCCGCGTCCGCCAGCAGCATCACCATCCGGTCGATCCCCGGCGCGATGCCGCCGTGGGGCGGGGCGCCGTAGCGGAACGCGTCCAGCATGCCGCCGAAATTCGCGTCCACGAACGCCTTGTCGTGGCCGACGATTTCGAAGGCCTTGTACATGATCTCCGGCTTGTGGTTCCGGATCGCGCCGGAAGAAAGCTCCACGCCGTTGCAGACGATGTCGTACTGGTAGCCGAGCACGTTGAGCGGGTCGCCGCTCTCCAGCGCCTCCAGCCCGCCCTGCGGCATCGAGAACGGGTTGTGCGAGAAGTCGAGCGCGCCGGTCTCCGGGTCCTTCTCATACATCGGGAAATCGACGACCCAGCAGAAATCGAACCGATCCTTCGCGGTGAGGCCAAGCTCCTCGCCGATCACGTTCCGCGCCTTGCCGGCCACGTCGACGAATTTCTCGGGCTGGCCGGCGAGGAAGAAGGCCGCGTCGCCGGATTTCAGATCAAGCTGGGTGCGGATCGCCTCAGAGCGCTCCGGGCCGATGTTCTTCGCGAGCGGGCCGGCCGCCTCGACGCCGCCCTCGGCGTCCCGCCAGAAGATATACCCCATCCCCGGCAGGCCCTCTTTCTGCGCCCAGGAGTTCATCCTGTCGCAGAACTTTCGGCTGCCGCCGGAAGGCGCCGGGATCGCGCGGATTTCGGTTCCGGGCGTCTCCAGCATGTTGGCGAAGATCTTGAAGCCGGAGCCTGCGAAATGCTCGCTCACCACCTGCATCTCGATCGGGTTGCGGAGATCCGGCTTGTCGGAGCCGTATTTCAGCATCGCCTCGCGGTAGGGGATGCGCGGGAAGGTCGGCGTCACGGCGCGCCCGCCGCCGAACTCCTCGAAGACGCCGCGCATCAGCGGCTCGATCGCCTGGAAGACGTCCTCCTGCTCGACGAAGCTCATCTCCATGTCAAGCTGGTAGAACTCGCCCGGTGAGCGGTCGGCGCGGGGGTCCTCGTCGCGAAAGCAGGGCGCGATCTGGAAATAGCGGTCGAAGCCGGCGACCATGATCAGCTGCTTGAACTGCTGCGGGGCCTGCGGCAGGGCGTAGAACTTGCCCGGATGAAGGCGCGAAGGTACGAGGAAATCACGCGCCCCTTCGGGCGACGACGCTGTCAGGATCGGCGTCTGGAACTCCATGAAGCCGAGATCGGTCATTCGACGGCGGATCGAGGAGATCACCTTCGAGCGCAGCACGATATTTTGATGCAGCTTCTCGCGCCGGAGGTCGAGAAAACGGTATTTGAGCCGGGTCTCCTCCGGGTAGTCCAGTTCGCCGAAAACCGGCAGGGGCAGCTCGTCGGCCGCGCCAAGGACTTCAAGCTCGCGGATGAAGACCTCGATCTCGCCGGTCGGCAGCTTCGGGTTGACGAGGTCGGCGTCGCGCGCCTTCACCACGCCATCGATGCGAATGACCCATTCGGCGCGGACCTTCTCCACATCCTTGAAGGCGGGGCTGTCGCTGTCAGCCAGAAGCTGCGTGACGCCGTAATGGTCCCGCAGATCGATGAACAGCACGCCGCCATGATCGCGCACCCGGTGGACCCAGCCGGATAGCCGGACGGCGTCGCCGACATTGACGGCGCGAAGATCGGCGCAGGTATGGCTGCGATATGCGTGCATGATGTCTCTCCGGATGGATCGCGCCGGATACACGATACGCGGCCGGCCAAGTCAAGCCGGCCTTAGCGCACCGCGCCATGATAGAAGAATATGCCGAGTCCGACGGTGAAGATGATCTGCCCGGCCAGCGAGTGCAGAACCCACGCCAGCCCGAAGGAGCGATGGCGCAGATACGCCCAGCCCATGAACGCGCCGCCGACCGCCGTCATGCTCAGCGTCACGCCGTTCGCGAAAAAGAGATGGCCGAGCGCGAAGGCAGCGCCGTTGGCGGTCACGGCAGCCCATTTTGAAGGGAAGAGCGCCCCATAGCGCTCGAAGAACAGTGAGCGGTAGATGATCTCCTGCGGCAGGGCGGAAAGTAGCGGATAGAAAGCCATGATCGCCAGCCAGAGCCCGGTTCGATGTTGCGGCAGATCGAGGAACCGGTGGGGCGCGAAGGCGAAAATGACCGCAACGGAGACGCTGACGGTCGCGGCGACGAGGAGAAGGATGATCCGCCATTCTCCAAGGACGGGGCCCCTCAGAAGCATCCGCCAGCGCCAACCGGGCGTGATCTGCAGCAGGAGCGCGGCGCAGAGTGTCAGGCCGATCAGCACTGGAAAGAGGGGGTAGCGCCCGAACGTCGCCGTCATCGCCAGCGGCGCGCCGACAAAAAACAGCATGAACTCCGCCCAGAGACGGGAACGCAAGCGCGGGGCGCGCGCGGTATCGGTCACAACGCCGAAAACAGCGTCGCGGGCGGCCCGGATGGAGGCCGCCCGCGCGCGGTTCACCCTTCGGTGATCGGCGTGATGATCAACTCGACCCGACGGTTCATCGCCCGGCCCGACGCGGTTTCGTTGGTGGCGATCGGCTCGGTCTCGCCGCGCCCATAGGCGATTATGCGATCGGACAGCACGCCACGATTGATCAGGAAGCCGGCGACACTGTCCGCGCGCCGCTCGCTCAGCGCCTGATTGTAGCCCGCCTCACCGGTGCTGTCGGTATGGCCGATGACGTCGATAAGGCTGCTCTCATACTGGTTGAGCGTGTTCGCAACGCGCGCCAGCGGGTTATAGAACTGCGGCTGGATGTCCGCGCGGTCGACCGCGAAGGTCACTTCCGCCGGCATGTTCACCAGAAGCGCCTCGCCGGTATTGGTCACCGTCGCGCCGGTGCCTTCGAGGTTCTGCTCCAGGTCGCGCTGCTGCTGGTTGAGATAGGTGCCGATTCCGGCTCCGGCGATGGCGCCGATGCCGGCGCCGATCAGCGCTGCCTGACGCCCGCCGACGAGCGCGCCGATTCCGGCGCCGAGCGCGCCGCCGCCGAGCGCGCCGGCGCCGGCGCTGCGTGCGCCGGTCTCGTCATTTGCGCAGCCGGCGCCCAGTCCGATCATTCCTGTCAGCGCCAGTGCGCAAGCGGTCTTCTTCAGCATGCCGTCCTCCTTGATCCGCGGCCCTGCTGGCGCGGTCGCATGGTTTACAAACGGCGCGACTCTATGCCGGAATCGCGCCGGGCGCATCATCCGGTGGAGAATAAATTGGGTGCGACGGCGTGAAATAGGCGCGCGCGCCGGCACGATGTATACATGACCAGCGATCCGGATTAGAGATCAATGTCAAGATGATATGATTCAGGCGAAAACCGGGCGATGAAGAAAGATTACGAACTGATCACCGGGCAGGATAGACTTGAGGCTGTTTGTCGCGAGATGGCGCAGGCGACTTATGTCACGATCGACACCGAGTTCATGCGCGAGCGGACATACTGGCCGCAGCTATGCCTGGTGCAGATCGCGCGGCCGCTGGATGCGGACGGGGCGGAGAACGCGGTTCTCATCGACCCGCTGGCCGGGCTGGATCTGGCGCCGCTGTTCGATCTGATGCGCGATCCCGCGGTGACGAAGGTCTTTCACGCCGCGCGCCAGGACGTCGAGATTTTCGTCAACCTGATGGGCGAGGTGCCATCGCCGATCTTCGACACGCAGATCGCCGCGATGGTGTGCGGGTTCGGCGATCAGGCCGGTTACGAGACGCTGGTGCGCAAGCTGGCCGGCGCCCGGCTCGACAAGTCATCGCGGTTCACCGACTGGGCGCGCCGGCCGTTGAGCGAGAAACAGCTCGCCTACGCCGCTGGCGACGTGACCCATCTGCGGGTGATCTACGAGAAGCTCGCCGCCCAGTTGGAGGAGACCGGCCGCGCCGCCTGGGTCGCCAGCGAACTGGAGACGCTACGCGCGCGTGAAACCTATGTGGTCGAGCCCGAGGACGCCTGGCGGCGGATCAAGACCCGTTCGACCGATCCGCGGTTTCTCGGCGTCGTCCACACCCTCGCGCGCTGGCGCGAGGCGACGGCGCAGGAGCGCGACCAGCCGCGCGGCCGCATCCTCAAGGACGAGGCGATTCTGGAAATCGCGGCGAGTCGGCCGACCAGCCGCGAGAAACTTCTGGAAAGCCGGGCGCTGCAGCGCGAGGGGCGCAAGCCCGAGACGCTTGAGGCGATTCTCGCGATGGTCGCGGAGGGCGTCGCCAACCCGGTGAAGGCGCCGCCCGCGCCGGAACGCGCCAGGCCGAAGGCCGGCGGGCAGGCGCTCGCGGATCTCCTGCGCGTGCTGTTGAAGGCGAAGGCCGACGATCTCGGCGTAGCGCAGCGGTTGATCGCGTCAGCCGCCGATCTCGACGCGCTCGCACATGAGGAGACGCCCGAAGTGAAGGCGCTGAACGGCTGGCGGCGCGAAGCCTTTGGCGAAGACGCGATCCGGCTTCGGCGCGGCGAGATCGCGCTCTCGGCCGGCGAGAAGGGCGTGCGGATCGTGCCGGTCGAATCCGGGACGTGAGCGAATGTCCGCTCACGACCCCGGACGCCCGTGGATGAGCGCGTTACGGGACATGCGAAGCATCGTTTATATGGGCGTATCGCGCACCGAGCGCTTCGTCACGTCGCGCGTCTAGAACCGCCCTTCGACCGAATCCTGCGCCGACCAGACGCGAACGCCGGCGGCCCCGCGCAATTTGTCGACCGGCAACTCGAAATCGCCGCGCACCATGCGCGCGGAAAGCGGCGCGCCGGGGTCGATCGTCAGGTCTTCGGGCGGGCGCACGAGGAAATCGAATTCGTAGAAACCGTCAGCCGACAATCCACCTTCATAACGGGGGCGAAGCTCGGGCTGGTAATAGCCGACGCCCGGCGCGATCGCGTAGGCCGTCAGCATGTAGCCGTCGTAGAGCCGCCCCAGCTCCATCGTCTCAATCCGCTCGACCGGAATTTTGTGCGGCAGTTGAGCAGCCTGCGCCGCGGCCTCTTCAGCGTCGTCGCCAAAAATGCTCCCGCTGCAGCCTGACAGCGCCACAGCCGTCAGAATCGACGCCAGGGCCGCTCCGATCCGTTTCATGTTCGCCCCTTCATTCCATCTTCAGGCCACGCCGCGCAAATGGCCATAAACCGGCGCGAAAGGGAAGGGCGGCTGGACGCGCAGTCCGTCGATGTCTATTTCGATCCCGATGGAGGAGGCCGCATGGACGCCGAGAATTTCGACGAAGTGGTGGAGACGTTCGAGTTGCTTGACGACTGGGAGGACCGCTATCGCTACGTCATCGACCTCGGACGCGGGATGCCGCCGATGGCGGAGTCGCAGAAATCGGCGCTGACCAAGGTCGACGGCTGCGCCAGCCAGGTCTGGATCGCGCCGCGAATCGAGGGCGAAGGCGCGGCGCGGCGGCTCCATTTCGTCGGCGACAGCGATGCGATGATCGTGCGAGGGCTGATCGCGGTTCTCTGGCTGATGCTGAGCGGACGTAGCCCGGCGGAGATCCGCGAGGAGGATATCGAAGGGCGGCTCAAGGCGCTTGGGCTCGACCAGCATCTTTCATCTCAGCGCTCGAACGGGCTTCGCGCCATGGTCGCGCGGCTGAAGGATCTGGCGCGCGCGGCGGCCTGACGCGCTGGAGCACCGCGCGGCTTCCTCCGCGTCGCCGAGGGCTGGCCGCGCCTTGTTAACGATTTGGTCGCGGCGTCTGTCGCATAATGGGGGAGCGGGCCGACGCGGCGACGCCGCCTTGGCGGATTCCCGAAATTCACCCGCCAGTTGTGCATACCCGCACGCATCCGGCGGGATGAGGCTTGACCGCGAGGGCCGGGCGGGCGCAATTTCTGGCGACGAAAAATGCCGGCAGGGCGCCGCCGGATTGAGGCGTCGGGAAAATGGGGAGGGGAAAGCGCAATGGCGATCAATCTCAGCGACTTCATGGATTGGGTGGTGAGCCGCAATCCGGGCGAGGTCGAGTTTCATCAGGCCGTGCATGAGGTGGCGGAGACCGTCATTCCGTTTATCAACAACAATCCTGTCTATGAGAAGATCAAGGTGCTGGAGCGGATGGCCGAGCCGGACCGGATCATCTCCTTCCGCGTCACCTGGGCCAGCGATGATGGCGAGGTGCATGTCAATCGCGGCTATCGGGTGCAGTTCAACAACTCGATCGGCCCCTACAAGGGTGGCATCCGTTTTCACCCGTCGGTCAACCAGGGCGTGCTCAAATTCCTCGGCTTCGAGCAGACTTTCAAGAATTCGCTCACCGGGCTGCCGATGGGCGGCGGCAAGGGCGGAGCCGATTTCGACCCCAAGGGCAAATCGCAGCGTGAAATCATGCGTTTCTGCCAGAACTTCATGACCGAGCTTTACCGGCATGTCGGGCAGAATATCGACGTTCCGGCCGGCGATATCGGTGTAGGCGGCCGGGAAATCGGCTACATGTTCGGCCAGTTCAAGAGGATCACCAACAGTTTCGAGGGCGTGCTCACCGGCAAGGGCCTCGAATACGGCGGCTCGCGCATGCGGCCGGAGGCGACCGGCTACGGCGCGGTCTATTTCCTCGAAGACATGCTGAATCACAAAGAGGATGCGATCGAGGGCAAGACAGTGATCATCTCCGGCTCCGGCAATGTGGCGACACATGCTGCGGAGAAGATCCTGCATCGCGGCGGCAAGCCGGTGACGATGTCGGATTCGGGCGGTTTCATCCACGACCCCGACGGCTTCACGCAGGAGAAGATCGACTGGATCAAGGAGCACAAGAAACAGCGCGGCGCCCGGATCGCGGCCTATGTCGATGAGTTCGGCGGCACGTTCCATGAAGGCGCGCGCCCCTGGAGCGTGCCGTGCGAACTGGCGCTTCCCTGCGCGACGCAGAACGAGTTGAACGGCGAGGAGGCGAAGACGCTGCTGAAAAACGGCTGCGTCGCGGTCTCGGAAGGCGCCAACATGCCCTGCGACATGAACGCGATCACCGCCTTCTCCGAAGCGAAAATCCTCTATGCGCCGGGCAAGGCGTCGAACGCCGGCGGCGTCGGCATGTCGGGGCTGGAGATGAGCCAGAACTCCGCTCGCCTTCACCGTGAGGAGGAGGATCTGCGCGCCGCGCTGAAGAAGATCATGGGCGATATTCACAAGGCCTGTGTCGAGCAGGGCACGGGACCGGACGGCCATGTCGATTACGTGAAAGGCGCCAATATCGCCGGTTTCAAGAAGGTCGCCGACGCGATGCTGGCTTTCGGCGTCATCTGAAGTCGCAGCGGCGCTTCTTCGGGGTCGCCGGTTCGCCGGCGGCCCTTTCGCGACTCTCCGCACCCTTGTCTGGGATTACAGTTCGGTTCATCAAGTCGTGATCCGCCCCGGAATGAGAGCGCGAACATGACCGACATTCTTTCCCGTCTTCTTGAGACGCGCCCTTGGCTCGTGGCCGACGGCGCTACCGGGACCAATCTTTTCGCCATGGGACTGGAGGCGGGCGAAGCCCCGGAACTCTGGAACACCGACAAACCTGAGCGCATCCGCGCCCTTTATCAGGGCTTTATCGACGCGGGTTCGGATCTGATCCTGACCAACTCCTTCGGCGGCACGCGCGCCCGTCTCAAGCTGCATCAGGCGCAGGATCGCGCCTATGAACTGAACCGCGTCGCCGCTGAGATCGCCCGCGATTGCGTCGACCGCTCCAGGCGCACAGTGGTCGTCGCCGGCTCGATGGGGCCGACGGGCGAGTTGCTGGAGCCGGTCGGGCCACTCACGCATGACGCCGCCGTCGAAATGTTTGAGGAGCAGGCGCGGGGTCTTCTCGATGGCGGCGCGGACGTGCTCTGGGCCGAAACGATCTCCTCGGAGGAGGAGATGCGCGCCGCTTCGGACGCCGCCGCCAGGGTCGGCGCGCCGTTCTGCGCCACGATGAGCTTCGATTCCGCCGGGCGGACGATGATGGGCGTCACCTCCACCGGCTACGCCGGGATCGCCGCCGGGCTGGCGGCGAAGCCGATCGCCTTCGGGGCCAATTGCGGCGTCGGCGCCTCCGATCTGCTACGCACTGTGCTGGGATTGTCCAAGGCGGCGCCGGGCTCCGTGCTGATCGCCAAGGCGAACGCCGGTATTCCGTCCTATCAGGACGGGATCATCGTCTATTCCGGCACGCCGGAGCTGATGGCCGATTACGCCATTCTCGCCCGCGACGCGGGGGCGCGGATCATCGGCGGTTGCTGCGGTTCGAAACCGGAGCACGTCGCGGCCATGCGCGAGGCGCTGGAGACGAAGCCGCCGGGGGGGCGGCGACCCGGCCTTGATGAGATCGCCGCTCGGCTGGGGGCCTTTTCCTCTACCGATGACGGCGCCTCAGGCGAGGGGCCCCCGAAGCGCGAACGCCGCCGCCGACGCGGTTGACGTCGCATAACGACGCCGCGTAGTCGCCAATTGGTGCGCTTCGGATTGGCGCGCGAAGCATGTAGCCTCTATGTGGCGCTGAACCGGGCGCTTTCGCCCGCGTGATGAAGGACAGGACAGATGGCGGATGAAGAAGAGGACGTCATCCTCAGTGAACTCGATGACGAAGAGCTTGTGCTCCAGATGCACGACGACCTCTATGACGGGCTGAAGGAGGAGATCGAGGAAGCGGTGAACATCCTGCTTGAGCGCGGCTGGTTGCCCTATGACATCCTCACGAAGGCCCTGGTCGAAGGGATGCGCATCGTCGGCATCGACTTCCGCGACGGCATCCTCTTCGTCCCGGAGGTGCTGCTCGCCGCCAACGCGATGAAAGGCGGCATGGCCATTCTCAAGCCGCTCCTGATCGAAACCGGCGCGCCGCGGCTCGGCAGCATGGTGATCGGCACAGTGAAGGGCGATATCCACGACATCGGCAAGAACCTCGTCGCGATGATGATGGAGGGCGCCGGGTTCGAGGTCATCAATCTCGGCATCAACAACGCCGTCGAGAAATACCTGGATGCGCTGGAGAGCGAGAAGCCGGACATTCTCGGCATGTCGGCGCTGCTGACCACGACGATGCCCTACATGAAGGTCGTGATCGACACGATGGTCGAGAAGGGCATGCGCGACGACTACATCGTTCTCGTCGGCGGCGCGCCGCTGAATGAGGAGTTCGGCAAGGCGATCGGCGCCGACGCCTATTGCCGCGACGCCGCCGTGGCGGTGGAGACGGCGAAGACGCTGGTGGCGCGCAAGCATAACCAGGTCACCGCCTGATGGACGCGGTCAGCGACGATACGCTGACCGAACGCGGGCTGGATGCGGCCGGTCCGAAGGGCGCGGGCCGTATTCTTCTTCTCGCCTGCGGCGCCCTGGCGCGAGAGATCCTCGCGCTGAAGGCGCTGAACGGCTGGGAGCACATGGATCTCACATGCCTGCCGGCGATCCTGCATCTGACGCCGGAGAAGATACCGGAAGCGGTGCGCGCAGCGGTGCGCAAGGGCCGCGCGCGGGGCTACGCGGAGGTCTTCGTCGTTTACGCCGATTGCGGCACCGGCGGCATGCTCGACCGCGTCTGCGAGGAGGAAGGCGTGCAGCGGATCGAGGGGCCGCACTGTTATTCCTTCTTCGACGGCAACGCCACATTCGCGGCGCGGGGCGACGATGAGATGCGGGTCTTCTATCTGACCGACTTTCTCGTGAAGCAGTTCGACGCCTTTGTGATCCGGCCCATGGGGCTCGACCGGTATCCGCAGCTGCGCGACATGATCTTCGGCAATTACGAGGAGCTGATCTATCTGGCGCAGACCGACGACCCCGCACTCGACCGCGCGGCGGCTGCGGCGGCGGAGCGGCTCGGCCTCGCGTATCGGCGGCGTTTCACCGGCTATGGCGATCTTGGCGTCGCGCTTCGCGGCCTGACGGTCGAGGTCTGAGCGCGCTGCTCAGAGCGTCGTCATGTAACCTTCGACCCCGTCCAGAACGAACTGCACCGCGAGCGCGCCCAGCATCATGCCGAAGAGCCGGGTAAGCACCTTGATTCCGGTGTCGCCGAGCGCGCGTTCGATCAGATCCGTGGCGATCAGGAACAGGAAGGTGATGAGAAGAATCGTGAGGAGCGCGCCGTAAACCACGAACGACCCTGCGGGATCGCCTTTCACGTCAGCCGCGAGAAGAACCATTGCGGTCAGCGCGCCGGGCCCAGCGATCAGCGGCGTCGCCAGTGGAAAGACCGAGGGGTCGTTCGCCTCCGCCTCCGCGTCGGCGTGCTGTTGACGGCGCTGGCCGCGTTTCTCGAACAGCATGTCGACGGCGAGCAGGAACAGCATCAGCCCACCGGCGATCCGGAAGGCCGGCACCGAGATGCCGACAGCGCTCAACGCGGCGTCGCCGATCAGGCCGAAGATCAGCAGCAGCGCGCCGCCGATGAGGACGCCGCGCAGCGCGATCGCCATTCGCTGGCGAAGGCTCGCGCCCTGCGTCAGCGTCGCGAATAGCGGCGCGACGCCGATCGGGTCGATCATGACGAAGAGCGTGGCGAAGGCGGTGGCGTAGATCTCGATCATTCCGCGTCGTCCAGCCGTTCCTGCGCCTTCAACCAGATCTGCTCCGCCCGCTCCAACCCTTCGACGATCTCGGCGCGCTTTTTCTGCAATTGCGCGAACCGGTGCTTCGGTTGCGAAATATAGAGGTCGGGGTCCGCGAGGGCCTCGTCGATCTTCGCCTTCATCGTCTCGATCTTCGCGACTCGGGCCTCCGCCGCCCTCGCCTCGGCGCGCAGCGTCGCGAGCGTGGCGCGCTCGGCGGCGCGGTCGCGTTTGGCGGGTTTCGGTTTCTCCGCCTTCTCTCGCTCCCGCCGCACCCCGCCGCGGTCGGCGAGGAGGAGAGCGCGGTAGTCGTCCATATCTCCGTCGAACGGCTTCACGCCGCCCTCGGAAACCAGCCAGAGCCGATCTGCGACGGCGCCGACAAGCTCCGCGTCATGGGCGATCAGGATCACCGCCCCCTCATATTCCGCCAGCGCCTGGGCCAGCGCCTCACGACTTTCGATGTCGAGGTGGTTGGTCGGCTCGTCGAGGATCAGAAGCTGCGGCTGATGGACGGTCATCAGCGCCAGCAGAAGGCGCGCCTTCTGCCCGCCGGAAAGCGAGCGCACCTTGTTGGTGGCGATCTCGGCGCCGATGCCGACCGCACCGAGACGCCCGCGCAACTTCGCCTCCGGCTGGTCGGGCAGCAGTCGACGGATGTGCTGGACTGGGGTTTCGTCCTCGTGCAGCTCGTCCGTCTGGTGCTGCGCGAAATAGCCGATGCGGAGCTTCGCCGCGCGGGTCTCGACGCCCTCGATGGGCGAGAGCCGGCGCGAGATCAGTTTCGCCAGCGTCGATTTGCCCTGACCGTTGGCGCCGAGCAGCGCGATCCGGTCGTCCGGGTCGATGCGGAGCGAGATGTCGCGCAGCACCGGCTTGCCGTCATAGCCGACGCTCACCTTTTCGAAGGCGATGATCGGCGGAGAGAGTTCCTCGCCGCAATGAAAGCGAAACGGCGCGACCGTCCCCTCGGCGGCGCTGGAGATCGGCTGCATCCGCTCCAGCATCTTCAGGCGGGATTGCGCCTGTTTCGCTTTCGACGCCTTGTAGCGGAAGCGGTCGACGAAGCTCTGGATGTGCGCGCGCTCGCGCGTTTGCTTGGCGATGGCGGCCTCGGTTTGCGCGGCGTCAGCCCGGCGCTTCTTATCGAAATCGTCATAGCCGCCGGCGTAGAGCGTCAGCTTCTGACCGCTCAGGTGCAGGATGCGGTCGACCGAGCGGTTGAGAAGCCCCCGGTCATGGCTGATCACCATCGCCGTCGCCGGATAGCGCGCGAGAAAACTTTCCAGCCAGACCGCGCCTTCAAGGTCGAGATAGTTCGTCGGCTCGTCGAGGAGCAGGAGGTCGGGCGCGGCGAATAGCACCGAGGCCAGCGCGACGCGCATCCGCCAGCCGCCGGAGAACTCGGCCGCAGCGCGGGCCTGCGCCGCCGCGTCGAAGCCGAGCCCGGAGAGGATCGCCGCAGCGCGCGCTTCGGCGGAATGGGCGTCGATATCGGTGAGCCGCAACTGGATTTCGGCGATCCGGTGCGGATCGGTCGCGACCTCCGCCTCCGCGAGGAGCGATGCGCGCTCTCGATCCGCCGCGAGCACGATCTCGATCAGGGGGTCGGGGCCTGCGGGCACCTCCTGCTTCACGCCGCCGATCCTGGCGCCGCGGCGAATCTCGATCGTTCCGGCGTCGGCGGTCAGTTCGCCCTCGATCAGCCGGAAAAGCGTGGTCTTGCCGGTTCCGTTGCGTCCGACGAGGCCGATCCGCGCCCGGTCGGGCGCGCGCATCGTCGCGCCGTCGAAAAGGCGGCGGCCGGCGAGGGTGAATCCAAGGTCGGTGATCGTCAGCATGGCGCGGGACGGGTGCGGCAGGGCGGGGCGGAAGTCAACCCGCCGCGGCGCCGTCGGCGGGCGGTCCAGTCCACGCGACGGCGAGGATCGTTGTGTCGTCAGTCGGCGCGCGACCGGCCTGATGGGCCGACACCGCCGCGTCGAGCGCCTCGACGACAGCGCCGGCGCCGCCGGGCGCCGCCCCCATCGCGACCTTCTCCGCCGGCGCCTGACCGAAAAGCGCGCCGCCGGGTGTCTCCGCCTCGGTTACGCCGTCGGTGAACATCAGGATCACATCATGGGGCGCGAGCGTGAGTCGCGCGGTCTCGAAACGCGGCGAGTCCAGCCAGCCGAGCGGGGCGACGGGCGGCGTCTCCACGTCACGGCGCGCGCCATCGGCGCCGATTACGGTCGGCGGCTCGCACCCGGCGGCGGCGAACTCGGCTTCACCGCTTTGCGGGTCGATCCGGGCGACGACCAGGGTGACGAACCCGCCCTTGTCGCGCCGCCACGCGGTCGGCGCCTGCCGGATGAACTCGCGCCCGATCTCGCCAAGCGCCGCGCCAAGCGGGCCGGCGGTCCGGTCGGTCACCGCGCCGGCGATGGATTTCGAGAGGGCGGTCACCAGACTGGCCTCTAGCCCTTTGCCGGACACATCGCCAACTGCGGCGAAAAGCCGGCCGTCCGACAACTGGAACAACTCGAAGAAATCGCCGCCAACCTCCTGCGCCGGGCGGCATATCGCGGCGGTCTCGAAGCCGATGCCGGTGAAATCCGCGCCGAAAGGGAGGGAGCCGAGCTGAATCTCACGCGCCGCGTCCATGCGCTCTTCCTCGCGGGCCTGCGTCTCGCGCGCTTCCGCAAGATCGCGCCGCAGCGCTGAAATGCGGCCATAGACGACCGGCGCGCCGGCGAGGAGAGCGGCAAGCGCGGGCGTGGCCGCGAGAATCACCGATTTCCCGAACTCGAACGCCGCCCAACTCGCCGCGAGGGGAGCCAGAACCGTGAGGCCGCCGAAACCGACAAGCACAGTCATTGATACGCCGCCAAAGCGGATCAGCGCGAGAAAGGCGACGAAAACCGCGTAGGCGAGCGCCGCGTTCCGCGCCCAGACGGGCTGGCCGAGCACGCGTCCGGCGAGGATGTTATCCGCCGCGAGCGCTTGAATGACTACGCCCGCCGCACCCGTCGCGGATGCGAGCGGCGTCGTATACTGGTCGATCGCGCCCAGGCGCGCGAGCCCGAGGATCACATGGCGCCCTTCGATGCGCGCGCGTTCATCGGCGTCGCCCTGAAAGAGCGCGGCGGCGGAGATCATCCGCGCCGCGCCGGTCCCCTCGGCGCCGAGCGCGTCGAGCGCGCCGAAATCGAGCCAGAGCGCGAGGCTGGGCGTCAACGGGATCGCCGGCGGCCCGCCGCCATCCTCGCGCGTCAGCCGCAGGCGGCGCCCCGCGGCCGGATCGGTGAGAAACGCCATCGCGGGATCATAGGCGAGGCAGTCGGGGTCGGCCGGCGCGCAGGTCGTCAGCGCCGCGACCGGCATCGCGGGCAGAAGCGTGACACTCGCCTGACCGTCATCGTCCTGCAAAGGAAGGCCGACAAGTGCGCGCCCCCGGCGCACCACGCCATCGAGATCCTGCTCGGCGAAGGCGACGGCGTAGCCCGAGGCTGCGCTTTCGAACAATGCGAGCGGGAAGAGCAGGCATTCGACGAGAAACGGTTGCGCGACCGCGCGCATCAGCGCCGGCTCGGCGCATTGGGTGAGGCCGGGAAGGTCGTCGATGGCGCGCGAAGATCCCCCCGCGACGGCGAGCGCGGTCGGCGCCGAACGGATCGCCGCGGCGAGCCGCGCGTCGGGATCGCCCGGCAGATAGGAGAACACCTCCGGTCCCTTCGCGCGGAAGGTCCGCATCAGGTTGACCTCGGAATAGGGCCCCGGCTCGGTCAGCAGAATGTCGAGCGTGAGGCTCTTCGGCTTGGCCGCCGCGATGATCTCGACGAGTTCGGCCAGCGTCGACCGGCCCCAAGGCCAGCGACCCTTTTCGCGGATCGCCGCGGCGTCGATGCCGACGACGACGACTTCGCCGCTCGGCTCATCCGGGCCGGAAAGGCGCTGCCAGAGGTCGATTATCCGCGCATCGAGCCTGAAGAGCGTGTTGAAGACGCTCTCACTGCTCGTCGCACCGATAACCAGCGTCAGCGCAAGCGCCGCGCCCAGAACGCGCCAACCCGGCGCGACGGTCCATCCGCGACCGTCGGCGAGCATGCGGAGCCACCTCATCCGCGCCGCCTCAGGCCGGTTCGCAGATCAGGACCATGCCCTCTGCGCCGATCACCCTCAGCGTCTCGCCCGGGCCGGCCGCGCCGGTCCTCAGCCGCGCGCTCCAGCGCACGCCGTCGATAAGGAGCACACCCTCACCGCGTTCGAACGCCGCCATCGTCTTTCCGACGCGTCCGACCATCTGCTCCGACCGCCGATTGAGTCCCGGCGCGCCGTCCACCACTCGGCGACGCGCCAACCAGGCGCGCCCGGCCACGGTCAGAACGACCGCGAGCGCAGCGAAGAGCGCGAGTTGCGCCGCGCCGCCCAATCCCGGCGCGAACCAGAGCGTGACGCCGGTGGCGAGCGCGGCCAGCGCGACCCAGATCAGGAAATACGAGAAGGTCAGCAGTTCGATCACGCCGACGATGACCGCGAGCGCAACCCACCACCACGGCGACGCGCCGGCGAGCAGGGCGAAAAGGTCGAACTCGGGCATCGCTCAGTCCTGCTTTCCGACCGTTTTGGCGAGCTCGGCGATTCCGGCGATGGACCCGATCAGCCCGGACGCCTCCAGTGGAATCATCACCGTCTTGGCGTTCGGCGCGGCGGCGACATCGCGGAGCGCCTCGGTGTATTTCTGCGCGACGAAATAGTTGATCGCCTGCACGTCGCCCTCGGCGATGGCCTTGGAGACCATCTCTGTCGCCTTCGCCTCCGCCTCGGCGGCGCGCTCGCGGGCTTCGGCGTCGAGAAACGCCGCCTCGCGCCGCCCCTCGGCCTCCCTGATCTGGCTCTCGCGCACACCCTCGGCCTTCAGGATCGCGGCCTGTTTCAGCCCCTCGGCCTCCAGCACTTCGGCGCGTTTCTCGCGCTCGGCCTTCATCTGCTTCGCCATCGCCTCAGTGATGTCGGCGGGCGGCGAGAGATCCTTGATCTCCACGCGCAGCACCTTCACCCCCCAGGGGGTCGAGGCTTGGTCGATCACGTCGAGGAGCCGACTGTTGATCATGTCGCGATTGGACAGCATCTCGTCGAGGTCCATCGCGCCGAGCACGGTCCTTGCGTTGGTCTGGCTGAGATTGGTGAGCGCGTGCTCCAGATCGCGCACCTCGTACGACGCCTTCGCCGCGTCGACTACCTGGTAAAAGGCGACGGCGTCGGCCCTCACCATGACGTTGTCGCGGGTGATGACCTCCTGGCCCTCGATGTCCAGCACCGTCTCCATCATGTTCACCTTGCGCCCGATCTGGTCGACGATCGGAATGATGAAGCGGAGACCGGGTTTCAGCGAGGTTGTGTAGCGGCCGAAGCGCTCGACGGTCCACTCCTCGCCCTGCGGCACCGACCTGACGCCCCGGCTGATCGCAATCAGGACGAAAACGACAAGCGCGATGACGAATACGTTAGCGCTCAGAAAATCCATCACCCAGCCTCTTACCCACGCGGTTCCGAGGCGCTATCTGGCATAAATGAGGGGGAAAGGCGATTTCGAAATCGCAGGACCTGAAGGAAAGACCAACATGAATCTGCATCGACCCGCGGCCTTGTGCGCCGTGCTCATCCTCGCCGCCTCCGCCGCGCTCGCCGATCCCGTGCTGACCGTGCGCGGCGAAGGATACGCGAGCGCCGCGCCCGATCAGGCGACCGTAAGGATCGGGGTCGAAACCCGCGCGGCGCAGGCGGCGGAAGCTCTCTCCGCGAATTCGGAGGCGGCTGGGGCGCTGATCGCTGCGGCCATCGAACGCGGCGTCGAGAGGGCGGATATCCAGACCAGCGGGCTGTCGCTGCGTCCGCTTTACGACAACCGGAGCAACCGCGACGGCGAAGCGCCCACGCTGACCGGCTTCGCCGTCTCCAACGAAGTGGTCCTGCGGCTCACGGACGTCGCCGGGGTCGGCGAGACGCTCGGCGTGCTCGTCGGCGCGGGCGCGAACCGGCTGAACGGCATCAGCTTCGGGCTTGCGGACGATCAGCGATTGATGGACATGGCGCGCCGCGCGGCGGTGGCGGATGCGCAGAGAAAGGCGCTGCTGTACGCCGAGGCGGCGGGCGTCAATCTTGGCGAACTCGTCTCCATCGACGAGGAAGGTGGCGGCGTCACGCCGCGCCCGATGATGCGTGCGATGGCGGAGAGTGCAGTTCCTCCCGTCGAGGCCGGCGAGACCACGGTCTCGGCGAGCGTCCGCATGGCCTGGATGATCCGTCGCGAGGAATAGGCCACGCCGCCGCCGCCGCCCGGCGGGGGGACGACCGCCGCGCTACGCGGCTTCGACCCGCGTCGGCGAACGCCATCCGGGCCGGCGCGGGTTGAGCCGGCGCCCGAAGGGTTGTTAATCAATCTGTTGCGGGGCGATATCGGAGCCGGACATGAGCAAGGCGAACGCGAAGATCGAGGCGTTCTTCGCCAACACGGACGCGTGGCGGGAGGAACTGGCGGCGTTGCGAGCGATCCTGCTCGCCAGCCCTCTGACTGAGGATTTCAAGTGGAATTCGCCCTGCTATACATTTGAGGGCGGCAATGTCGCCGCGCTCTGGCGGCTCAAGACCAGATGTGCGGTGGCCTTCTTCAAGGGCGCCCTCATGACGGATTCGGAGGGCCGCCTCGCGCCTCCCGGCGCCAATTCGCGCGCGATGCGTATGATCGCCTTCGACGGCGTCGAGGAGATCGCGCGGGCGGAAGCCGGTCTGAAGGCTTCAATCGCGGAAGCCATCGGTGTGGAGAAGGCGGGAATGCGGGTCGAGTTCCCGAAGGACGACATCGCGTTTCCCGATGAACTGGTCGAGCTTCTGAGCCGCAATCAGGAACTGAACGCGGCGTTCGACGCGCTGACGCCGGGGCGTCGGAGAGGGTACCTGTTGCATTTCTCCGGGGCCAGGAAATCCGCGACCCGAACGTCCCGGATCGAGAAATCGGCGCCGAGGATCCGCGCGGGCAAGGGAATGCATGACCGCTGAAATGGCAGGGCGCTCGGCCCCGCGGCCGTGTTCACTCCCACTCGATCGTGCCCGGCGGTTTTGATGTTATGTCGTAGGTGACGCGGTTTATCCCTTTGACTTCGTTTATTATGCGGGTCGCCGTTTCGCCTAGGAACTCGTGGCTGAACGGGTAATAGTCCGCCGTCATTCCGTCGACTGAGGTGACGGCGCGGAGCGCGCAGGCATAGTCATAGGTGCGCGAATCGCCCATCACTCCGACCGTGCGCACCGGCAGGAGCGCGACGAAGGCCTGCCAGATATCGTTATAGAGGCCGTGACGGCGAATCTGGTCGATATAGACCGCGTCCGCCTTCCGGAGGATCGACAGTTTCTCCGGCGTGATCTCGCCCGGGCAACGGATCGCCAGGCCGGGGCCGGGGAAGGGGTGGCGGCCGACGAAGCTGTCTGGAAGACCAAGCTCGCGCCCGAGCGCCCGCACCTCGTCCTTGAAAAGCTCGCGCAGCGGCTCCACCAGCTTCATGTTCATCCGCTCCGGCAGGCCGCCGACATTGTGATGGCTCTTGATGGTGACGGAGGGGCCGCCGGAAAAGCTGACGCTCTCGATCACATCCGGATAAAGCGTGCCCTGCGCCAGAAACTTCGCGCCGCCAACGGAGTGAGCGTGTTTCTCGAACACCTCGACGAAGAGCCCGCCGATGATCTTGCGCTTGATTTCGGGGTCGGAGACGCCGTTCAGCGCGTCGAGAAACAGGCTGCTTTCATCGGCGTGGATCAGTGGGATGTTGTAGTGATCGCGGAACATGCCGACCACTTCATCCGCCTCGCCCTCGCGCATCAGCCCGGTGTCGACGAATACGCAGGTGAGTCGGTCGCCGATCGCCTCGTGGATCAGCACCGCCGCCACGGATGAATCGACGCCGCCCGAAAGCCCGCAGATCACCTTCTCGCCGCCGACTCGGTCGCGAATCGCCGCGATCGCCTGCTCGCGATAGGCCGCCATGGTCCAGTCGCGGGTGAACCCTGCGATCCGCACGAAATTCTCATAGAGCCGCCCACCGTTCGGCGTGTGGTGAACTTCGGGATGGAATTGCACCGCATAGAAGCGGCGCGCCTGGTCCGCCGTCACCGCGAAAGGCGCGTTCGGCGAGGCGCCGTAAACTTCGAATCCGGGCGCGAGCCGGGCGACGTGATCGCCGTGGCTCATCCAGACCTGCTCGCGCCCGCCCGAATTTTCGGGCGCGAACCAACCCTCCAACAGATTGAGCGGCTCGCCCGTCGGAGCGACATAGGCGCGGCCGAACTCCGCCGTTCCGTCGCCGCGCACGACCTCGCCGCCGAGCATCTCCATCATCACCTGCTGACCGTAGCAAACGCCCAGAACCGGCACGCCGAGCGTGAAGACGCCCTTGGGCGGGCGTGGGCTTCCTTCGTCGATCACGCTCGCCGGACCACCGGAGAGGATAATC
The DNA here is from genome assembly GCF_011044155.1 of Pikeienuella piscinae. Taxonomy (NCBI): domain Bacteria; kingdom Pseudomonadati; phylum Pseudomonadota; class Alphaproteobacteria; order Rhodobacterales; family Paracoccaceae; genus Pikeienuella; species Pikeienuella piscinae. Next base: position 728,960 of record NZ_CP049056.1, on the reverse strand, counting down.
GCGCGCGGCGCGAAATCCTTCAGGAACGCCTCGTCGACGCTCTGAAACGGATGAATTTCGCAATAGACGTTCAGCTCGCGAAGGCGCCGCGCGATCAGTTGCGTCACCTGGCTGCCGAAGTCGATGATGAGAAGGCGCTGATGCAGCGCGGCGGGATCGAGCGTGCTCATCGCGGCTGATTACGGGCGGGGGCGGATTCGCGCAAGCACGGGCGTGCGCGCGGAAACCGCGCAGCGGCCCTTTCGGGATGTGATAATCGCGTCCCCATCGTGCAGTATTTTCCATTTATATTGAGATATCAACAAGTTGCGACCCTTATCGCATGCGATAACGTGCGCGCTGCAGCGTCAGAAGGCGGCGTGGCGATGTCGCCGCCGCGCCGCTGAACGGCGGAAACGGGCGCTCCCCTCTGGTGGCGCGGATATACTGAGGCGGTCCTGTAGTGGGCGTCGGAGGATCGTCATGTCGGAAGTCGCGGAAGCGGGCGCGCGGCGCCGGGCGCGGGGGGGCGGTGGAGCCGCACGGCGAGCGGAGCGGACCGCGGTCAGGATCGAGGCGGCGCGCTATATCGAACGCGCAGTTCCGACCATGGAGATCCTGAACGAAGAGGCGCTCCAGATCATCGAGCGAAACGCCGAGACGGTGCTCGAAGAGATCGGCGTCGCCTTCACCGATAATCCCGGAGCCCTCGCGCTCTGGCGCGAAGCCGGGGCCGACGTGCGGGACGAGCGGGTCCGCATCCCGCGTGGGCTGGCGCGTAAACTCTGCGCGACGGCGCCCGCGACCATCACCCAGCACGCCCGCAATCCTGAGCGGAACGTCGAGATCGGAGGCAAGACCACCGTATTCGCCCCGGTCTACGGCCCGCCTTTCGTGCGCGACGCCGAAGGCGGGCGCCGCTACGCGACAATGGCGGATTTCGAGACATTCGTGAAACTCGGTTACATGTCGAAATGGCTGCACCATTCCGGCGGCACGGTGTGCGAGCCGACCGATATCGCGGTGAACAAGCGTCATCTCGACATGATTCACGCCCATATGCGTCTTTCCGACAAACCGTTCATGGGCTCCGTCACCGATCCCGCGCGAGCGGCGGATTCGGTCGCGATGTGCGAAATTTTGTTCGGGAAGGAGTTCGTCGCCGAGAACACGGTGATGACTTCGCTCATCAACATCAACTCGCCGATGACGCTGGACGGGGTGATGATGGGCGCGTTGGAGGTTTACGCCCGCGCCAATCAGGCCTGCATCATTTCGCCCTTCATCGTAGGCGGGGCGATGGCGCCGGTATCGGTCATGGGCACTCTGACGCAGGTGCTGGCCGAGGTGCTGGCCGGCGTCGCCTATTCGCAACTCGTCCGCCCCGGCGCCCCGGTGATCTTCGGCGCCTTCGTGGCCTCGATCGACATGAATTCTGGCGCGCCGACTTTCGGGACGCCTGAAGCGACGAAGATCCTCTGGGGAGCCGGGCAGCTTGCGCGCAGGCTCGGTCTGCCATTCCGTTCCGGCGGCGCGCTCTGCGGCTCGAAGCTGCCCGACGCGCAGGCGGCTTACGAGACGGCGAATACGCTCAACGCCGCGCTTCTTGGCGGGGTGAACTTCATGCTGCACGCCTGCGGTTGGCTCGAAGGCGGGCTGGTCGCCTCGTTCGAGAAGTTCGTCATGGACGCGGACCAGCTCGGCGCGCTGCATTCGATCGCCGCCGGGATCGATATTTCCGAGGACGCGCAGGCGATGGATGCGATCCGTGAGGTGGGGCCGGGGGGCCATTACCTCGGCTGCGCGCACACCCAGGCGAATTTCAAGACCGCATTCTGGCGCTCCGGCCTGCTTGACTACAAGCCCTTCGAGACCTGGGCGGAGGAGGGGGCGCGCGACACCCAGATGCTGGCGACGGCGCGGGTCAAGCAGATGCTGGCGGATTACCAGGCCCCGCCGCTTGACGAGGGCGTCGCCGAGGGGCTGCGCACATTTGTGGCGAAACGCAAGGCGGCGGAGCCGGACGCTTTCGTCTGATCCGCCGCTGCGTCGACAGGGAGCGGTTCAGGTCCCCGCTGCGCGCGATTCTGCGACCAGCGCAGCCAGCAGACTGACATGGCGGGCGACGGAGTAGGTCGCTACGCCGGTTCGTCTTTCGCTTTCGCATGCCGCCTCGGCTGCGATGATCGCCGGCAACACCGCGCGCTGACCGAAGAGTTTCGGCAGGAGCCGGGTGAGATCGCGCTCGCGCCGATAGATCGCCGCGCCGGCGCGCGCGGCGCGGCTCAGAAGCTTTGGCCGTCGGATCGTTGTGGTCATGGGACGCCTCTTCGGTTCGGTTGACGCCACCTCCAATAATACACGTATAGCGAGTGTTGCGATCTTCATGTGATGATCGTGCGATGGTTGGTAATCAATTGTATATGATAGTTAAAATGGTTTTCAAATTAAACAATTCTTCATCAACCTGCGGTAGCTAAGAATCAACTAAAATTCGATTCAACTCGGGACTGTCATCCATGCAGGCAACCCTGGACTCCCTCGATCGCTGCCACCGCCGCGCGCAGGATGTCTTCGCAGGAGCAAACGGGAGCCGTGCGGCGGACGTCGCCGTTTACCTGGCCCATGTCGACTCCGGCCTGACGATGCGCGCTATCGCGAAGGCGCAGGGCCGACAGCCCTCCACCATCATGCGCGCCGTGCGCCGGATCGAAGCCCTCCGTGACGACCCGCTGGTCGAGCGCGCGCTGGCGACGCTCGAATCCGGCGGGACGCCGACATCACGCATATCCAGCCGAAAGGAACCGCCCATGCCGAAACCCGCGACCACATCGACCAGCCCCCGCAACGTCGCCCTGACTAACGCCGAGCAAGTCGCATTGGAGCGGCTGTCGGAGCCGGAGGCGTTCATGCTCGTCGCAAACGGAGCGGAGAAGGCGGGAATTTTCTGCGCAAAGAACGGATTCAGGAAACCGCTCTCGCTCATCCCCATCGGCGCGGCGACCCGTTTTCGGACGATGGACTGGGTGAAATGCGCGGCGAGAACTGATCAATCGGCGCGCTACGTGTTGACGGCGACGGGCCGCGCCATGCTCAGGCGTCGCGCGCTGGAAGCGCAGGGGAATTCTGCGACGGGGCTCGCGGAAGCGCCGAACGTCTTTTCCGGCCAGCACCAGGCGGAGGGGCGGCGGCGCTACGCTGACCCGGTGACCGGCAAGATCGAAACGATCAGGGTCAATGTAGGAGAATCGCCGCTCGGCTGGCTCGCCCGCAGAAAGGACGCCAACGGCGCCAGCCTGCTGACGCCGGAAGAGGTGGAAGCCGGGGAGCGTTTGCGGGAAGACTACGAGTTGGCGCAGATCGGCCCCAAGCTGGGCCAGGACTGGAGCCGGTTTCTCGCTCCGATCGATCACTCGTCAGGGCCGGGGCGAACGCCCTCCGAAGGGCCGCTCTTCGCGCGCGAGCGTTTCACCAAGGCGATGGAGACGCTCGGGCCGGGCCTCGCCGATGCAGCGCTCCGCATCTGTTGCTTTCATGAAGGGCTGGAGGCGACCGAGCGGCGCATGGGCTGGTCGGCGCGTTCCGGCAAAGTGGTGCTGAAACTCGCGCTGCAGAGGTTGGTCGGGCATTACGGGCTGCTCAGCCGCGCCGCCTGAGCGGCGATCCCGAGGAAATCCGAAGCCTTCAGGCTGGCGCCGCCGATCAAGCCGCCGTCGACATCCGCGATGGCGAGAATTTCGGCGGCGTTGGCTGGTTTCATGGACCCGCCGTAAAGGATGCGGATCGTGTCGCTTTCGGCGCCGAAGCGCGCCTTCAGCCAATCTCGGATCACGCCGTGAACTTCACCGATTTGCGCCGCGTTCGGCGTGCGGCCGGTTCCGATGGCCCAGACCGGTTCATAGGCGATGACCGTGTTGGCGGCGCTCGCGTCGGCCGGGACGGAGCCATCGAGTTGGCGCGCGACCACATCGAGCGCGGCGCCGGAGTCGCGCTCGACCTCGGTCTCGCCGACGCAGATGATCGCAGTGAGGCCGGCTCTGCGCGCGGCTTGCGCTTTGGCGGCGACGGTTTCATCCGTCTCGCCATGATCGGCGCGGCGCTCCGAGTGACCGACAATCACCGCCGTCGCGCCGGCATCCGCCAACATCTCGGCGGAGATGTCGCCGGTATGCGCGCCGCTGCTCTTCGGGTGGCAATCCTGTCCCCCGATGGCGACGCCGCGCCTAGACAGGCGATGGATCAAAGTGGCCGGCGCACAAATCAGGAGTTCTGGGCCATCGGGCGCGCCCGCGGAAATGGCGTCGATCTCCGCCCCGGCGGGGCCAAGCCCGTTCATCTTCCAGTTTCCAACGATAAAAGCGCGACGGCTCATCACGGCCTCCCCCATAAACCCACAAGGGGGAACTACCAAAGCCGGAGCCGTCGCGCCAGAGATGGATTGGCGGTTGATCCGGCCGCGTCCGCCTCTTCTTGTTTCGTCTGGGAGCGAGCGGCGCCCGGACCGCCGCTCGCCCCCGTCATGCCCTTCAAATGGCGACATTAATGTGGTTTCGCCATAGGGTGTCGGACTGTGCTGTGACTTACATCACGCGCCGTCGACGGGTTCAGAAAAAGTCCGACCCGTCGCCATTGTTCCAGATCAGGAGATCATCGCCGTCCTTGCCGAGGGAGGCGTCCCCATCGCCGCCTTCGTCGCGTTCCAGCGAGGCCAGGCCGCTCGCGCCGTCGAACACCCGCACATGCGGCCCGCCGCCGGGGCCGGGGCTCGTAATGGTGTCAAACGTTCCATCGCCGGTCACATCGCCCGCGGCGACATGGACGCCGCCGGTGAAGTCCGGTTGATACGGTACGTCCTCATCCTGGCGGCTTTCCCCGGCGACGCCAAGCTCTGGCTCCTGATCGCCGCTTCGCGCCGCTTCGCGGGCCGCCTGGACAGCCGGTAGAAGGAGCGCAACCTGGCTCGGCTCGGTCACCGCAGTGAAATCGAAGCTGTCGGCGCCGGACTTGTCTCCGCCACCCCAGCCGCCGGTCTGGTAGGAAGTAACCAAGAGGTCGCTGAAGGTAATGGGCATGATAATCTCCTGTCGCTGGTGCGTCGCGTCTGGAGATAACGTGGGTGGATGCAGGTGCCGGCGCTATGGCGCGCAATTACGGCGCGTGATCTAGGTTAACCGGGTGTGATCCAGGTCACCTGTCAGGCCTAAGCCTCCTCCCCGACCTTGAAGCTGATCGATTCGCCGCAGCCGCAAGCTTCCGCGACATTCGGGTTGTTGAAGACGAAGCCGCTTTCCAGAAGCGAAGTGCGATAGTCGATCTCGGTCCCGAACAGGAACATCTGCGCCATCGGCGCGATCATGACGCAGGCGCCATCCTGTTCGATCACCTCGTCATGGGAATCCACCGTTTCGGCGAACTCCATGGTGTATTCCATACCCGCGCAGCCGCCCTTCTTGAGACCGAGTTTCAGTCCCTTCACGCGCCCGTCCGACCCCTGCATCAGGGATTTGATCTGAGCGACCGCCGCAGGTGTGAGCGAGACGGCCTTTTTTCCCGGTATGGCGAACATCTGCGTTCCTTTCAGCGAGTGAATCTAATCATGCGCGGAGCCAATCTCAACCGGAGGTGAAAACATGACGAGGACGCCGCATAAAAAATGACCGCCGCCGACGATGTCGGGGCGGTCAGTAAAGCCCCGACCGGAGGAATCGGTCGAAGCCCAGGGAGAGACTTTCACCAGCATCGGGCGCGGTCGCCCGTGCGCGGCTGGTTTCGGCATCGGTGACCCCGGCCGATTGGTCCCGGCGGCGCCGCGTTCAAGCGGCGCGCCATGTTCAGATCATGGCCTTCCCTTTCAGGATGGCGTGAGTTGTCGAATTGCGGCCTGCTCTTGCGGAAGTGTAACCCACATATCCCTAGGGTTGTATAGCCACTTTAGCGCCGCGTTGGGAAACTTTCAGATGAACCCAAGCTCCAGCCGCGCTTCGTCTGAAAGCATGTCCATGCCCCAGGGAGGATCCCAGACCAGCTCCACCTTTGCGGATTCGACTCCAGGAACTGATTCCACCGCATTGGCGACCCATCCGGGCATTTCACCCGCGACGGGGCAGCCCGGGGCGGTCAGGGTCATGTCGATCTCCACCGCGCCGGAATCGTCGATTACGATGGAGTAGACGAGCCCCAGATCGAAGATATTGACGGGTATTTCAGGGTCGTGAACCGTTCTGCAGGCTTCGCAGATCGGCTCGTAGAGCGGGTGATCCTCGCTCGAAGGCCGGATGATAGGCTCGCCCTGTCCGTCAGCCATGGCGCTCTCCCTTTCGCGGTTCCGTCCCCTGATATATGGCTCCCGTCTGGCGGCGTCTAGGGAAGCGTGATGGATCGGTTTTCGTTCGAAGTGACGGCGCGCGACGGGCTGGCGCGGCGGGGCGCAATCCGCACGCCGCGCGGCGAGATCCGCACGCCGGCCTTCATGCCCGTGGGCACGGCGGCGACCGTGAAGGCGATGACCCCGGAAAGCGTGCGGGCGACGGGCGCCGACATTCTTCTGGGCAACACCTATCATCTGATGCTGCGGCCGGGGGCGGAACGCGTGGCGAGGCTCGGCGGGCTCCATCGGTTCATGAATTGGGAGCGGCCGATCCTGACCGATTCGGGCGGGTTTCAGGTCATGAGTCTTTCCGGGTTGCGAAAGCTGTCCGAGGAAGGCGTGCGCTTCAAATCGCATATTGACGGGTCGGAGCATCACCTGACGCCGGAACGCTCGATGGAGATTCAGCGGCTTCTCGGCTCCGATATCGTGATGTGCTTCGACGAATGCACGGAATTTCCGGCGCCGAAGGCGGATGCGGCGAAAAGCATGGCGCTTTCGATGCGGTGGGCCGCGCGCAGCAGGGAGGCCTTCGGCGACCGACCGGGCCATGCGCTTTTTGGCATTCAACAAGGTAGTGTTTTCCGCGACTTGCGCGAAGAGTCTTCCTCGGCGCTGAAGGATGTCGGGTTCGATGGCTACGCGATCGGCGGGCTCGCCGTCGGGGAAGGGCAGGCGGCGATGCTCGATGTTCTCGACTATGCGCCCGGCATGTTGCCCGCGGATCACCCCCGCTACCTGATGGGGGTCGGCAAGCCCGACGATATCGTTGGCGCGGTGATGCGCGGGGTCGACATGTTCGACTGCGTGTTGCCTTCCCGCTCGGGGCGGACGGGGCAGGCGCTGACGCGGCGCGGCGCGGTCAACATCAAGAACGCTCGCCATGCCGACGATATACGCCCGCTGGATGAAGATTGCGGTTGCCCGGCCTGCCAGAGCTACAGTCGCGCCTATCTGCATCACGTTTTCAAGGCTGGCGAGATCATCTCCTCCATGCTTCTCACGTGGCATAACTTGCATTACTATCAGTCGCTCATGCAGGGGCTGCGCGAGGCGATCGAGGCGGGCGCGCTCGCCGCGTTCGTCGCTGAATTTGAGGCGACGCGGGCCGAGGGCGACATCGAACCGCTCTGAGCGCCGCGCTTGTCCCGTCGGCCCCCATGGCCCCGCCGGCGTCGTCTCGGTCGCTGGGTTCGCGACGGGATTTCGACCGCGCGCACGATGGCGGCGCATCCGCCGCGGGATCAACTGATGCAACGGGCTGGACCGGCTGGGCCACTGTGCTAGAAACCCGGGGAACGCAACCGGATGGATGAGCGCATGAGCCTCCTGAGCCAATTTTTCACATGGTGGAACGGGTCGACAATCGGCACCGACCTCTTCACCCGCCGGTTCGGTGAAAAGGTCGGCGAGGACGAGGCCGGAAACGTCTTCTATCAGAGCGCTGGCGGCGTAAGGCGATGGGTTGTCTATAACGGCGTGGCGGAGGCGAGCCGGATCTCGCCCGACTGGCACGGCTGGCTACACCATACCTGGGACGAAGCGCCAACGGAGGCGCCTCTGCCGCGCAAGGCGTGGGAGAAGGACCACGAGGCGAACCCCACGGGAACGCCCGCCGCCTATGTCCCGCCTGGCAGTCTCAGGACGCCGGCGCAACGACCGCGCGTCAGCGGCGACTACGAAGCCTGGAGCCCCTGACATGGCGTCGAACACGGCCGAAACGCTGATCGGCGCGGCGGTGCTGGCGGTAGCGGGCGGTTTCATGTTCTACGCGGCGCAGACTGCCGATATCGGCGGCGTGGGCGGCGGCTATTACGACGTGAAGGCGGCGTTCAGAAAAGCTTCCGGCATCGCCTCCGGCGCCGATGTCCGGGTCTCCGGCGTGAAGGTGGGGGCGGTGTCCGGGCTGAGTCTCGATCCGAAGACCTATCGCGCGGTTGCGTCGCTTTCGATCCGCGACGATGTCAAGATCCCCGAGGACAGCGTCGTGACGATCACCTCGGACGGGCTGCTTGGCGGCTCCTATGTGGCGATCGATCCGGGCGCGTCGGATTTTTACGTCACTTCCGGAGAGGAACTGACGAATACCCAGGGCTCGGTCGATCTGCTCGATCTGCTGAGCAAGGCCGTCGCGGGGAACTGACGATGGCCGACGATCACTGGAGCGCCGCGCGCTATGAGGCGAACGCGCGTTTCGTCACCGATCTCGCCGGGCGGGCCGTCGCGCTCCTGGACCCGCGCCCGGGCGAAAGGATTCTCGACCTCGGCTGCGGCGACGGGGCGCTTGCGAAGGCGCTGGCGGACCACGGCTGCGAGATGGTCGGCGTGGACAGCTCCGCCGACATGGCGGCGCGGGCGCGGGCGCGCGGCGTCGACGCGCGGGTGATGGACGGCCATGCGCTGAATTTCGACGGCGAGTTTGACGCGGTATTCTCCAATGCCGCGCTGCACTGGATGACGCGCCCAGACGCGGTGTTCGCCGGGGTCGCGCAGGCGCTGAAACCCGGTGGACGCTTCGTCGCCGAGCAGGGCGGGCAGGGCAACGTCGCGGCGATCCGCACTGCGCTGATCGCGGTGCTCGCAGAGGCGGGGGTCGAGACCGATTTGACCGAAATCTGGAGCTTTCCTTCGGCGGCGGAAGCGAGCCGAAGGTTGGAGGCGGCTGGGTTCGAGGTCGAGGAATGCGCGCTCCATCCGCGTCCAACGCCGATAGATTCAGGGATGGAGGCGTGGCTGGAGACGTTGGCCGCGCCGGTGCTGGCGGTCCTGCCGGAGGGGGAGCGCGCTCCGGCGCGGGCTCGTGTCGCCGCCCTCGTCCGCCCGGCGCTTTGCGACGGCGACGGAATGTGGACGGCGGATTACATGCGGCTTCGGTTCCGGGCGAGGCTGCGATGAAAGGGACGGCGGCGCTTTCGGCTGCTCTCGCGCTTCTGGCGGCGCCGCTATTCGCGCAGGAGACTCCGCCGGAATCGCCCGGGGCGAAGTTCGTTCCCGCCCCCGGGACGACCTATGGCGAACGCCCGGACGCGCCCGGTTACATTGAGGAGTTGATCGCGGAGGAGAGGCCGGACTGGCGGTCGGTGCCGCAGCCCGTGGCGCTCCTGCGCGGACTGGACAAGATTTCCGGACGGGTGACCGATATCCGCGCGCCGGTCGGCGATAAGGTCGTTTATGAGCGGCTGACCATCGAGGTCGATGAATGCCGCGAGCCGCCGGAGGGCGAGGTCGCCGACGCGTTCGTCTTCATGAAGATCGAGGACGCCAAATTGGGCGGCGGGCCCGTGTTTTCAGGCTGGATGTTCGCTTCCAGCCCGGCGCTGAGCGCGATGGACCATCAGCGATACGATCTTTGGGTGCTGAGTTGCGCCACATCCTGAGGGCTGGCGTCGGAGGGTAGCGCTTCGAAATCGGCCGTGGCGGAGACCGCCAACTCCAGCAGGTTATGGTAGCGGCCGCGTGAGACGGTGCGCGCGCCGAATTGGGCCAGATGCTCGGTCACGAACTGGGTGTCGAGAAGCTGAAACCCGCCCGCCTTCAATCGTGCGACGAGATGGACGAGCGCGATCTTGGAGGCGTCGGGCGCGGTCGAGAACATGCTTTCGCCGAAGAACGCGGCGCCGAGCTTCACGCCGTAGAGCCCGCCAACGAGCGTCCCATCGAGCCGGGTTTCGACGGAATGCGCGTAGCCCATCCGGTGCAGGCCGATATAGAGCCGTCTGATCTCATCGTTGATCCAGGTCGATTCGCGCGCCGCGCAGCCGTCGATCACCGCTTCGAAATCGCGGTCGATATCGACTTCATGCTCGCCGCGCCGAACCTTCTTGAGGAGGCTTCTGGGGGCGTGAAAACCGTGAAGCGGGATGATTCCGCGCAAGTCCGGATCGATCCACAGGACATCGTCGGCGTCAGCCGATTCGGCCATCGGAAACACGCCTGCGGCATAGGCCCTCAACAGCAATGAAGGCGTCAGTTCGACAAGTGCGGAACGGTTCGACATGGTTGGAACATCGCCCGCCAGATCGCACCCGGCAAGCGCCGCATCAGCGGGCGAGCCACTTTTCCAGCCAGTGGATTGTGTAGTCGCCTGAGCGGACGTCCGGCTCCGCCAGCAATTGGGTGAAGAGCGGGCCGGTCGTTTCGACGCCTACGACGACCAACTCGCTCAGTGCCCGGTCGAGCCGCGCGAGCGCGGTCTCCCGGTCGGCGGCGTGGACGATGAGTTTGCCGATAAGACTGTCGTAATAGGGCGGTATGGCGTAGCCGGCGTAGATGCCGCTATCCATCCGGACGCCGAGCCCGCCGGGCGCGTGATAGGCGGTGATCTGACCGGGGGACGGCGCGAAATTCGGCAGCGATTCGGCATTGATCCGCGCTTCGATGGCGTGGCCGTTCACCTTGAGATCGGCCTGCGTGACGCTGAGGCCGAGGCCGGAGGCGACACGTAGCTGTTCACGCACCAGGTCGATGCCGAAAATCGCCTCGGTCACCGGATGCTCGACCTGAAGGCGGGTGTTCATCTCGATGAAAAAGAACTCGCCATCCTCGTAGAGGAACTCGATCGTGCCGGCGCCGCGATAGTTCATTTGCGCCACCGCCTCGGCGCAGACGCCGCCGATCCTGGCGCGGGTCTCGGCGTCGATAACGGGCGAAGGGGCCTCCTCCAGCACCTTCTGATGGCGGCGCTGCAGCGAGCAGTCGCGCTCGCCGAGATGAACCGCGACGCCCGCGCCATCGCCAAAGACCTGCACCTCGATATGCCGGGGACGGCCAAGATATTTTTCGAGATACACGGTGTCGTCGCCGAAAGCGGCCTTCGCTTCGGAGCGCGCCGCGCCGAATGCGGTGTCTATTTCTTCGGCGCTTCGCGCCACCTTCATACCGCGCCCACCGCCGCCTGAAGCCGCCTTGACCAGCACAGGATAGCCCATGTCGCCGGCGATGCGCCGCGCCTCCTCCAGCGTCGCGACGCCGCCCTCGGAGCCGGGAACGCAGGGAACGCCAAGCCTGCGCATGGTCTCCTTCGCGGTGATCTTGTCTCCCATCAGGCGGATATGCTCGGCCGTCGGGCCGATGAAGGTGAGGCCGTGCTCTTCCACGATCTGCGCGAATCCGGCGTTTTCGGAGAGAAATCCGTATCCGGGATGGATCGCGTCGGCGCCGGATATCTCGCAGGCCGTGATGAGCGCCGGGATGTTCAGGTAACTCTGGCTCGCCGGCGGCGGGCCGATGCAGACGCTCTCATCCGCGAGCCGGACATGCATCGCGTCGGCGTCGGCGGTGGAATGCGCCGCGACCGTCTGCACGCCGATCTCTCGGCAGGCGCGCTGGATGCGGAGCGCGATTTCGCCGCGATTGGCGATCAGGACCTTGGAGACCATTTCGCGCCCTCGCGGATTATTCGATGATGACGAGCGGCGCGCCGAATTCGACCGCCTGTCCATCTTCAACCATGATCCGTTTCACGACGCCTGCGCGCGGAGCCGGAATCTGGTTCATCGTCTTCATCGCTTCGACAATGAGAAGCGTCTGCCCTTCGCTCACCCGGTCGCCGATCTTTACGAAATTCGGCGCGCCGGGTTCAGCTGCGAGGTAAACCGTGCCGACCATCGGCGATGTGACAGCGCCGGGGTGCTGCGCGGGGTCTTCAGGCGTGGGCTTGGGCGCCGCCGGAGCGGGAGTCGAGGCCGCGGGCGCGGCGGCAGGCGGCGGATTGGCGGCGAGAGCGGGCGCCGCCGGGGCGGTCGGCTGCCTTGAAAGGCGCACTTTCAGATCGCGATCTTCGCCTTCTTCGCGCGCGACCTCGATTTCACTCAGGTCGTGCTTGCGCAAAAGCCGGGCGAGCGCCTCGATAAACGCGACGTCGGCGTCTTGCTGCTTGGCCATGCGGAACCCTCTCTCTCGCCTGTCGTCTTCGCGGTTGTTTGCTATCTGCTCGGACAAGGTCATTATGCGCGAAGAGCGTAAGCGCGCTTATACGATACAGGCGACACGGGTCAATCGCCGCCCCCCGGCCGCGCCTACCCCTGGCTGCGCGCGGCTTCGACCATTTCATGGAGTTGTTCATAAGGCGCATAGCCGCGCAGGATCTGATCGCCGATAATGAAACCGGGCGTACCGTTGATCTCCAGTTCGCGCGCCAGCGCGTAGGTGCGCCGGATATTTTCTGCGATTTCAGGCGACTGCATGTCTTCGCGGAGCCGGTCTATGTCCGCGCCGGCGTCTTTGGCGAGCGCGAAGACGGTCGCTTCGTCCAGATTGCCCTTGTGCTCCATCATCGCGTCGTTGAGATCTTCGTAGATCGTGCTGCTTTGCATCATCGCCGCCATCGCGACGCGGCTCGCGAACGTGCTCTCCGGCCCGAGAATCGGAAACTCCTTTACGATGACCCGGACATTCGAGTCGGCTTCGAGCAGCGCCTCCACGCTTTCATGCGCGCGCTTGCAGTAAGGGCAGCGGTAATCGAGAAACTCGACCACCGTGACGTCGCCTTCCGGGTTTCCGACGACATGGCTGAAGCCGTCGTCGAATATCGCGTCCCGACTGGCGGCGATCTTGTCGCGATCGGCCGAGCTCGTCTGGTCCTGATGGCGCTTCTCGAGCACCTGCATCGCCTCGACGAGGATTTCAGGGTTCTCGAGAATATACGCCCGGATCATCGCGTCGATCTCGGCCTTCTGCTCGGTGGAGAATTCCGCGGCGCCGACGGGGAAGGCGGCGCAAAGCGCGATGAGCGCGGCGATAATCAGTCTGGGCATATAGAGGTCCTTTGCTTTTCGCCGCTTACTTATCACTCAGAGCGCGCTCAGCGACAGCGCGAATATCGTCGGCGCGAAGCCAGCCGGGCGAGCCGACCGGCAGCTGGTCCAGCGCTCGGTGGGCGTGGCGCAAGGCGTCCCGGGGCTGGCCGGTGAGAGCGTAACGCTCGGCTGTCGCGAGCGCGGCCTTGCCGTCGTCGCCGGCGCGGGCGTAGGCCAGCGCGAGATCACGAAGCATGGAGGGCTCGGACGCGCCGGCGAGCGCCGCGCCTTCGAGCGTAGCCAGCGCCTCGGCGTCGCGCGCCGGATCGTTGAGTGCGAGAAGGGCGCGGCCGAGCCCGCCGCGGATCAGCGCTTCGTTCGGCGCGAGGGACACCGCGCGGCGATAGGGTTCCACCGCGTCCGCTCCGCGACCGCTTTCAAAAAGGATCTGACCCTTCAGCTCCCAGTAATATGGATCATTGGGGCGGAGCGCGATCAGTTGCTCGACCGCTTTCAGTGAGCCGGACGGGTTCGGCAGGCGATGCAGCGCCACTGCGCGGCGGAGAAGATTGATCTCGCTTTCAGGGTCGGCGGCGCTATCCAGCGCCGCAAGCGTCCGCTCCGGACTGTCGGTGAAGGCGGAGAGCTTGGCGCGCATCCGCGCGTGCCAATAGACGAGGTCGGCGCTGGCGGATTCGCCCTTGGCCCGGCTGCGCGCGGCGCGATCCTCCAGCAGCGCGAGGCGCTCGCTGCTCAAGGGGTGACTGATGGCGTAGGGGTCCACGTTTCCGGCCTGGAACACCTCCTGGCCGCGGAATATTTTCAGAACGTCGAGCACATAGGCGGGGTCGATCCCCGCTTTCTCCATATAGGTCGCCCCGGCCTGGTCAGCGCTCGATTCCTCACCGCGCGAATAGGCGAGTAGGCTGCGCCGCAACGCAGATTCCGCCCCGAGCGCGCCGGCCACGCCGACCTGGGCGTCGCCGGCGGCGGCGCCGGCGAGCGCCGCGAGCAAAAGCCCTACCGCGAGCGGTCCCTGCATGGCCTGCATGTTGAGCGCGCGGCGCGTCAGATGGCCACCGATGATATGGCCGGTTTCGTGCGCCATCACGCCCATCAACTTTTCCGGCCGGTCCAGACGCTCCAGCAGGCCGGTATGAAAGACCATGTTGCGGCCGCCGAATACGAAGGCGTTGAGGGAGGAGTCCTGGAGAATGAGCAGTTCGATGCTGTTCGGGTCGAGTCCGGCGGCCCGGAAGATGGGGGCGGAAAGCTTGCCGAGCGTCGCCTCGATCTCGGCGTCGCGGATCAGGTTGGCGGCCGAGGCCGTGCCCGTGACGGCGACCGCGATCGCCACCCCCAACGCCGCCGCCTTTCGGAATAACCGTTTCACGCTCTGGCCGCCTTATCTCTCTTTGCGCGCGGGTCTTGACGCCGCACCGGCGCCCGCTCACGTTCGCCCGGAACAATAAGGCGGTCTCGAATGGTCATTTCAAGGCGTTTGTCGAAACGGGGCGCGGTCGATCCCTTCATCGTGATGGATGTGATGGAGGCGGCGCGGGCGCAGGAGGCGCAGGGCGGGGACGTGATCCACATGGAGGTCGGCCAACCCGCGACGCCGGCCCCCGCTCCCGCGCTCGAAGCGGCGACGCGGGCGATGGCCGCTGGGCCGCTCGGCTATACGGTCGCGCTCGGACTTCCTGAGTTGCGCGAGCGGATCGCGCGACTTTACCGCGAGTGGTACGGGCTCGACATTCCGGCCGAGCGCGTGGTCGTGACGGCAGGGTCATCGGCGGGGTTTCTTCTGGCGTTTCTCGCGCTTTTTGACAGCGGCGACCGGGTTGCGACGGTTTCGCCGGGTTATCCGAGTTACCGGAACATTCTCCATGCGCTCGATATCGAGACGGCGTCGATTCAGGGCGCGGCCGAAAACGGCTGGCGGCCTCAACCGGCGGAGGTGCGGGCGGCGGGGCGCATTGACGGCTTGCTGGTCGCCAGTCCCTCGAATCCCACGGGGGCGATGCTGGATCGCGCCGCGCTTGTCGAACTGACGGCGGTGGCGCGCGAGGCGGGTGCGGCGTTCATCTCGGACGAGATCTATCACGGGCTGACCTATGGCGGGCGGGCGGTCAGCGCGCTGGAGGTCGCCGATGAGGCGATCGTCATCAATTCTTTCTCGAAGTATTTCTCCATGACTGGCTGGCGGATCGGCTGGATGGTGGTTCCGCCGGAACTCGTCCGGCCGATCGAGCGTTTGGCGCAGAACTTCTTCATCTGCCCGCCGCATGTGAGCCAGGTCGCCGCGCTGGCGGCGCTAGACGCGGCGGAGGAATGTGAATCGCGGCTTGCGGTCTATGCGCGCAATCGCGAGATTCTGTTGGAGGAACTGCCGAAAGCGGGGTTCGACCGTCTCGCCCCTTGCGAGGGCGCGTTCTATCTTTACGCCGAAATCGACCACCTCGCCGCCGACAGCCGCGATTTCACCGCGCGCATGCTGGCGGAGGCCGGCGTCGCGGCGACGCCGGGGCATGATTTTGACCCGGTGCGCGGCGCGGGAACGGTGCGGTTCTCCTTTGCACGCTCGACCGACGACATGATCGAGGGCGCGCGTCGGCTGCGCGAATGGCGCGGCGGCTCTATCCGGCCATCACGCACAGCAGCTCAAACATGATCGTCGCGCCGTTGAGCGCCGTGACGCCGCCCTGATCGACGGGCGGCGAGACCTCGACCATGTCGGCGCCGATGATGTCCTGTCCCTTCAGCATCCGCACCATGCCCTGCGCTTCGCGCATCGTCAGGCCCCGGCCTCCGGCGTGCCTGTGCCGGGCGCGAAGGCCGGGTCGAGGCTGTCGATGTCGAAAGAGACATAGACCGGCCCGGCGCCGGTGAAGGCGAGCGCCTCCGCCATCGCCGCGCGCCAACCCTTTTCCTCGACTTCCTCCATCCGCATGACGCGCATTCCGGCATCGTAGGAGAACTTCCACATATCGGGATTGTAGAGCGAGCCGCGGATGCCGATCTGGGCCGCGCGCGTCGGGTCGAGCAGCCCCTCGTCCACAGCTACCTTGAAAGGGGCGCCGTGGTGAAAGCGGCTCCCGCCGTAATCATCGCCGGTGTCGGCGTGGGCGTCGATATGAATCATGCCGACGGGTCGGTCTTTCACCAACGCGCGCAGGATGGGGAGCGAGACGGAATGGTCGCCGCCACAGGTGAGCGGACGAATCCCGGCCGCCCTGACGCCGGCGAAGAAATTTTCGATCTCGCGATGCGCGCTCTCCAGTTCGAAGGGTTTCCTGATCCATGCATCGCCGATATCGGCGACCTTCGCGTTCAGGAACGGCGCGGCGCCGGTCGCCTGATTGTGGCCGCGGATCAATGAGGATTGGTTGCGCACCTCGCGCGGCGCGGGCCGGGGCGGTTTGTGACGCCGCCGTCGAAGGGGACGCCGCAGACGCCGATATCAAGCCCGGCTCCGGCGAAATCCTCGGCATGGGGAGCGCGAAAGAAGGTTGCGAGCCCGGTGAAGCGAGGGCGCTGGCGCCGATCGTCATAGTCGAGCGTTTCGGCCATCCGGGGTCTCCTTCCGATGCGGCGGCGCCCCTCCGGATGGCGGTCGGCGATCACTCCGCGGGGGTCTTCTCCGTGGCTTCAGCGTGGTCCTCGCGCCTGGCGACGGCGCGGTCGTAATCGGGATGGAGCGTGCCGCCGAGACGATCCCAGATCGAGGTGAAGTTGCCGTAATTCCAGTTGTATAGCTCGTGATGCTGGTCGTGATAGGTGGTGCAGACCAGCGGCGAAGGCGCGCGCGTCGAGCGGCTCGCGAAGAACTCGTAACCGCAATGGCCGAGCTGGCCATTGATGTGATCGTAGAGCCGATGCAGGACGAAGGCGAGCGGCGGGATCGGCAGCAGGACGGCGGCCAAGACCAACCAGCTCTGGATCATCGCCGTTTCGACGAATCCTTGACTGTCGGTCGACCAGACGGTCGGCGCGCGGGACCGATGGTGCCAGCGGTGAAAGCGGATCAGGCGCTTGGTGTGGAGCAGCCGATGCGCCCAGTAAAACCAGAAATCATAGCCGAGAATAAGGATCGCCGCGCCCGCGAGGACGCCGATCCAGCCCTCCATCGGCGACCAGAGCGTCAGGCCGAACAGCGAGAGACAGATCGCCAGCGCCATGCAGAAACTGGTGACGACAATGGAACGGAGACTTTCCCAGATCTCTTCGCGCGCGCGCGCCTCGCCATCGGCGCGCTGCTGTATCTTTCGTTCCGGGTGACGGCGCGCATAGGCGAGAATCACGAAACCGCCGAGGAAATAAAGCGCGGTCGTCGCGACCCAGATCAGGACGGTCAGGACGACGAGATGTGCGACGAAGGCGAGCATTGGGGTTCCTTGTTTCCCTTGCGCCGCAACATAGCGGCTGGCGGGGCGCTTCGCCAGTCGGCAGGGCGCGACGGATCAGCCGGGCCGGCTGTTCCCCGCTGCGGCGACTGGTGCGCGAGGCCTTGCGGCCCTACGTTCGGCGCAGGATCGACTCACGTGCTCCTCCGGGCGCCGGGCGACGCGGCCAAGTGTGAAGGAGCGCCAGATTGACGTCCAGACCTGGCAGACCCGGCGCGGGCGCCATACTCGCGGTCCTGCTGATCGGCCTTCTTTGGGGGCTGAATTGGCCGGCGGTGAAATTCATGCTCACCGAGATTCCGCCGATCACGATCCGCGCCGTCGCCTTTCCACTGGCCACGGTGGTTCTCGCCGCGATTGCGCGCGCGCGCGGCGAGAGGCTGCGCCCCGCGCCGGGCGAGATCGCGCCGATCGTCATCACCGGCCTCTTGATGGTCGGCTCTTTCAATGTGGCGGTCGCGGTCGGTCAAACCCTCACGGAAACGTCGAAAGCCGCGATCATCGCCTATACGATGCCGGCGCTGACCGCAGGTTTCGCCGTGATTTTTCTACGGGAGCGGGTTGATTTTCGGCTCGTCGCGGCGTTGGCCATCGGCATGGGTGGGTTGGCGGTGCTGGCTTCTGAGGATTTCGTCGGTCTGGTGCGGAATCCGGCCGGGCCGGCGATTATGTTGCTCGGGGCGCTTTCCTGGGCGCTCGGCAATATCGCGCTGAAAGCCCGAAGGTGGAGCTTGACGCCGCTGGCGCTGACGGTGTGGTATTTTGGCGTATCGGCGGCCGCCTGCTGGTCGCTGGTGCTGATTTTCGAGCCGCCATGGCGGCAGACCTGGCCCGGCGGCCCCGTGCTCTGGACGATGTTCTGGCATGTGCTCGGGCCGATGGTCGTCGGTTACGCCCTCTGGACGGCGCTGCTCGACCGGCTGCCCGCGACGGTTGCGGCGATCTCGACGCTGACCGCGCCTGTCGTCGGTGTTCTCTCTTCGATCCTTCTCCTCGGCGACCCACCGAGTTGGCAGAAGGCGGTGGCGCTGACGATGGTCGTGGCCTCGATTCTCATCACGCTGATCCGCAGCCCGAAGCGCGCGAAATAGGCGGATGGGCGCTGGCGCGGGAGGCGGCCCGCGACTAGCCTTCCCGCATGACCGACTCGCCCTTCATCCATCTCCGGCTCCATTCGATCTATTCGCTTCTCGAAGGGGCGATCCCGGTGAAAGCGCTGCCGAAGCTGTGCGCCGGCCTCGATATGCCGGCGGTGGCGGTCACCGACACGAACAACCTGTTCGGGGCGCTGGAGTTTTCGGAAACGGCTGCGAAGGCTGGCGTGCAGCCGATCATCGGCTGCCAGCTCGACCTCGCGTTTGCGCCGCCGCCCGAACGAGGGCAGCGCGCCGTCCCGCCCGCGCCGGTGGTCGCGCTGGCGCAGTCTGAGATCGGCTACCGCAATCTTATGGCGCTGTCGTCCTCGGCCTATCTCGACGCGGGGGATGCGCCGCATCATGTCACGCCCGATGGGCTGATCGAGCGGAGCGAGGGGCTGATCCTGCTGACCGGCGCCGCGTCGGGCCCGCTCGGGAGGCTGGTGCGGCAGGGGCGCGAGCCCGAAGCGGCGGCGCTTCTGGATCGGTTGGCGGAGGGGTTCGGCGACAGGTTATATGTCGAGCTGCAACGTCATGGCGTCGATGGCGCGCTTCGTTCTGCGGAGGAGGAGGCGACCGAACGCTGGTTCGTCGAGGAAGCCTATCGCCGCGTCCTGCCGCTGGTCGCGACAAACGACGTCTATTTTCCCGACGCGGATATGTATGTTGCGCATGACGCGTTCCTCTGCATCGGTCAGGGCGCCTATGTGAATCAGGAGGATCGGCGCCGCCTGACCCCCGAGCACCGGTTCAAGTCCGGTGATGAGATGCGCCAGCTCTTTGACGATCTTCCTGAAGCCATCGAAATGACGGCGGAGATCGCCCGGCGTTGCCATTGGCGCCCGAAGCCCCACGCGCCGATTCTGCCGCGTTTCGCCGATGACGAAGTGGAGGAATTGCGCCGGCAGGCCAAGGAGGGGCTGGCGGCGCGTCTTGCGGTCATCCCGCTCGCGGCTCCGGCCGAGAGCTACGCCGAGCGCCTCGAATACGAGCTTGGCGTTATCGAGGGCATGGGGTTTCCGGGCTATTTCCTGATCGTCGCCGATTTCATCAAATGGGCGAAGGAGCAGAATATTCCCGTCGGGCCCGGTCGCGGCTCTGGCGCGGGGTCGCTCGTCGCCTATGCGCTCACCATAACGGACTTGGATCCATTGCGTTACGGGCTTTTGTTTGAGCGATTTCTGAATCCAGATCGCGTCTCCATGCCCGACTTCGATATCGATTTCTGCATGGATCGGCGCGAGGAGGTGATCCACTACGTCCAGCGGAAATATGGTCGCGACCGGGTGGCGCAGATCATCACCTTCGGCGGGATGCTCTCCAAGGCGGCGGTCCGCGATGTCGGCCGTGTACTTCAGATGCCCTACGGGCAGGTCGACAGGCTCTCCAAGCTGATTCCGATGGAGGGCGTGAAGCCGATGTCGGTGAAGAAGGCAAGGGCGGAGGAGCCGCGGCTGGAGGAGGCCGCGAGGGAGGAATTCGTCGTCGGCCAGCTTCTGGATATCGCCGAGAAGGTCGAAGGGCTCCTGCGCAACGCCTCCACTCATGCCGCCGGCGTGGTGATCGGCGACCGACCGCTGGTGGAGCTGGCGCCGCTTTATCAAGATCCGCGCTCCGACATGCCTGCGACCCAGTTCAACATGAAATGGGTGGAGACCGCAGGGCTGGTGAAGTTCGACTTTCTCGGCCTGAAGACGTTGACGGTGATCCAGGGCGCGCTCGATCTGCTGAGGGCGCGTGGCGTGGAGATCGATATCGGCGCGATCCCGCTCGACGATGAAAAGACATACGCGCTTTATGGTTCGGCCCATTCGGTCGCGGTGTTCCAGGTGGAAAGCCAGGGGATGCGCGACGCGCTGAGACAATTGCAGCCGACATCCATCGAAGACATCGTCGCGCTGGTCGCGCTCTATCGCCCCGGGCCGATGGAGAACATTCCGAAATTCTGCAACGTGAAGAACGGGCGCGAGAAACGAGCCTCTATCCATCCGCTGATCGACAGCATCCTGGATGAGACGCAGGGCATCATCGTCTATCAGGAACAGGTGATGGAGATCGCCCGCAAGATGGCGGGCTACACGCTTGGCGGCGCGGATCTCTTGCGCCGCGCCATGGGCAAGAAGATTCAGGAGGCGATGGACGCCGAGCGTCCGAAGTTCCTCGAAGGCGCGGCGAAGAACGGCGTCGACAAGGCGAAGGCGCAGGAGGTTTGGGACCTTCTCGACAAGTTCGCCAACTATGGCTTCAACAAGAGCCACGCCGCCGCCTACGCCGTGGTCAGCTACCAGACCGCCTGGCTGAAGGCTAACCACCCGGTGGAGTTTATGGCCGCGGTGATGAATTGCGACATGCATCTCACCGACAAGCTGGCGATCTACAAGCGTGAGGTCGATCGCCTGGGGATCGAGACGGCGCC
The DNA here is from genome assembly GCF_011044155.1 of Pikeienuella piscinae. Lineage (NCBI taxonomy): Bacteria > Pseudomonadati > Pseudomonadota > Alphaproteobacteria > Rhodobacterales > Paracoccaceae > Pikeienuella > Pikeienuella piscinae. The sequence goes on along the minus strand of NZ_CP049056.1, from coordinate 707,922 downwards.
GCCGGACGTAAACCTTTCCGAAGCCCGCTTCACGGTGAAAGATGGACGCGTGCTCTATGCGCTCGGCGCGCTGAAGAACGTCGGCGCCGAGGCGATGAAGCTGATCGTGGCGGCGCGCGCCGAGGGCGGCGCATTCCGGGATCTCTTCGATTTCGCGCGCAGGGTGGACTGCAAGCGGATCGGCAAGCGGCCGATGGAGATGTTGGCGCGCGCCGGCGCGTTCGACGCGCTGGAGCCGAATCGCCGGCGGGTGTTCGAGTCCATCGACGTGCTGATGGCCTACTCCGCCGCCTCGATCGAGGCAGCGGCGTCGGCGCAGGTCTCGCTCTTCGGCGAGGCGGGGGAGGGCCTGCCGCCGCCGCGCCTGCCGGCGCCCGAGGACTGGCTGCCGACGGAGCGGCTGGCGGAGGAGTTCGCGGCTGTCGGGTTCTATCTCTCCGGCCATCCGCTCGACGATTACGCCGGGCCGCTGAAGCGCAAACGCGTTCACACCTACGCCGAGATCGTCGCGGGCGGGCGCACCGGCGTCGCCACCCGGGTCGCCGGCTCGGTGATGGTGAAGCAGGAGCGCAAATCGGCGAAAGGCTCACGCTACGCATTTGTCCGGCTTTCGGACCCGACAGGGGTCTACGAGGTGATGGTCTTCGCGGACCTCCTCGCGGCGCATCGCGACGATCTGGAGCCGGGGCGAAACATCGTCCTTTCGGTGACGCCGGAGATCGACGGCGATCAGGTGAAGATGCTGGCCAATTCGGTGCAGCCGATCGACGGCGCGGTGCGGGACGCGGCGCCGGCGGGGTTGCGTATCCATGTGACCGAACCACGCGCGCTGGAAAGTATCCGCGCGCGGCTGGCGGATGCGGGGCAAGGGCGTGGCGGGCCGGTCAACATCGTCGTCACGCTGCCGGAATCGGGGCAGGAAGTGGACATCATCCTGCCCGGCGAATTCCCCGTGACGCCAGCGATCCGTGGCGCGATCAAGGCGGCGACGGGCGTTCTGCATGTCGAGGAGTTCTGACGCGGGTTGGCGGCGCGGCGAAGCGCACTATCTCATGTGTAGGCTGCGACAGGGATGGTTGTGGATATGAGACTGAAACTGATCGCCGCTGCGTTCACCGCATTCGCATTTTCCGCCGTCGCGGCGTTAGCCCATCATGGCTGGAGCTGGACCTCGGGCGGGAATATCGAGCTGACCGGGGTGGTAGAGACGGTCAATCTCGGGATGCCGCATGGCGTCGTAACGGTGAACGCCGAGGGCGAAGTCTGGACGGTCGAGGTCGGCCAGCCCTGGCGGAACGAGCGGGCCGGTCTGACCGAGGGGGATCTCGCGCCCGGGGTCGAGATCCGCGCTGTCGGGGAGCCGGCGGCCGACCCGTCGGCGCGGCTGATGAAGGCTGAGCGGCTTTTTATCGGCGACAGGGAATATCCGCTCTACCCCGAGCGCGACTGAGCGGAAGCGGGAGATGACCTTAATTCGCCGCGCCGCGCTGGCTCTCGCACTCATCGCCTCACCCGCGACGGCGGAGGAGATCGGTTCCGTCGACACGGTGTTCAAGCTGCTTGGCGCCAACCACAAGATCGTCGTCGAGGTTTTCAACGATCCCGATGTGCCCGGAATCTCGTGTTTCCTGAGTCGGGCGAAGACCGGCGGCATCTCCGGCTCGCTCGGTCTTGCGGAGGATACCGCCGACGCCTCCATCGCCTGCCGGCAGACCGGCCCGGTCACGTTGCCGGCTGCAATGGAGGATGGCGCGCGGGTGTTCCGCCAAAGAACGTCGCTCCTGTTCAAGTCGTTGCAAGTCGTGAGGTTTCTGGATGAGAAGCGCAATACGCTGATCTATCTCAGCTATTCCGACAAGGTGATCGAAGGCAGTCCGAAAAACGCGATCTCGGCGGTTGTGATCCGCCCGTGGGAGGCGTCCGAGTAGACGCGCCGGCCGTCGCGCGTTAAGGCGGGGCGAGTTGAAAATCAAAGGAGGCGCCGATGATCGGCCGCCTGAACCATGTCGCCATCGCCGTGCCCGATCTCGATGCCGCGGTCGCTCTATACGCCGACGCGCTCGGCGCGAAGGTGAATGCGCCGCAGGACGAGCCCGACCATGGCGTCACGGTGGTCTTCATCGAACTTCCGAACACGAAGATCGAGCTTCTCCACCCTCTCGGGAAGAATTCTCCCATCGCGGGGTTCTTGGCCAAGAACCCTGCCGGCGGCATTCATCATATCTGTTACGAGGTCCAGGACATTGTCGCCGCGCGCGACCGCCTCAAAGCGGCGGGGGCGCGGGTTCTGGGTTCAGGGGAACCGAAGGTCGGCGCTCATGGAAAGCCGGTTCTTTTCCTTCACCCGAAGGATTTTCAGGGCGCGTTGGTGGAACTGGAGGAGACATGACCCTGATTTCCGGACTCGTCCTTTACGCAGTGTTCTGGTTCATGGCGCTCTTCATGATCCTGCCTCTCTTCGTACGCAATCAGGAGGAGGCGGGCGAAGTCGTGCCGGGGACCTCTCCCGGCGCGCCGGATGAGCCGATGATCCGAAAGAAGCTGATCTGGACGACGATCGCCGCGACCGTGTTGTGGATCGTGGTTTTTCTTGTCATCGAGAGTGAACTGATTTCCGCAGCCGATATCGCTTCTCTCACCGGACGGCCGGACTAAGGCGTATCCCGAAACCGTGACGTCGCACGGGCTAAGTTCGGGTTAACCTCGCCCCCTCGCAACGCCCGATGGAGTGTGACGATGAGAGCCATGACGATCGCCGTCGCCGTGATTGGCGGCCTCGCATTCGCTACCGCCGCCTCGGCCTGCCCGTTTTCGTCCAAATCGAAGGAGCAGTCCGCCGAAGCGCCGATCCTCTCGCCTTCGTCGGAGTCCTGAACGACGTTCAGACGCCTACCGGTCGTCCGGTCTTGCGGTGGTAGAGATGAACGAAGGCCGCGACCCCGATCAGCGGCGTGATAATGTTGAGGATCGGCACCGATAGCGGCGCCGCCAGCAAGGTTCCGGCGATCCATATCTCAAGAAAATATCGTCGGCGCAGCGCCTTGGCGGCTGTCCCGTCCATCCGCCGCATCGCCACGATTTCAAAATATTCCCGGCCCAGAAGAAAGCCGTTCACCATCCAGAAGATGACGGGCGCGAGCACGGTCGACAGAAGGTAGATGATCAGCGCCGCAAGGTTGGCGAATACGAGCACGATGGCGAACTTCACTCCCTGTGAGATGATCTCCCCGATTCCCTGCTTCCGGGGCGGCGGCAGGCCAGGATAGTATTTTTCCTCCACCGCATCGGCGATTTCGTCGAGAAACAGGCCGACGAACACCGCGGCGACCGGGAACATCAGGAACGCCGAGAGGATAAGGACCAGCCCGACCGAAGCGAAGCCGGCGACATCGTCGAGAAAGCCGACTTCGTAATCGGTGAAGGGGATGGTGAAATTCACTGGTGGGATGGCGCCGATGCCCCAGATCACCAGCGCGATCAGCCCCGCCAGAAGCAGCACCGTGAGGCCGACCGACTTGACGAGCACGCGAAAGAATCGCCCGTCGAACATCTGCGCCAGAGCGCGCGAGACATCGGAGAGCATCAGGCGTCGATCCAGTCCGTGATCTCGGCGATGTCGGGGCGCGAACGATCCGAAGGCGCGACGGCTTCTCCGCCGAGATGAATGAACCCGGCCACGCTCTCATTCGCCGCGAGCCCGAGCTCCGCTTCCATGAATTCGCGGGACTCCGCGGCCCAGCCCGTCAGCCAGTTCGCCCCCCAGCCCATCGCCAAGGCGGCGTTGAGAAGCGAGAGGCAGGCGCACCCGGCGGCCAGATGCTGCTCCCATTCCGGCACTTTCCTCGGCGGCCGAGGGGTGAAGACGACCGCGACGATCGCGCCGCCATAGCGGAAGGAGTTGGACTGTTTTTCGACTTTCTCGGGCGGCTCGCCGGCGGCTTTCATGCGGGCCGCCAGCGCGGCCGCAAGCCTTTCACGCGCCTCGCCTCTGAACACGAGAAACCGGAACGGCGCCAGCTTGCCGTGGTCGGGGACGCGCGCGGCGGCGGTCAGCATCTGCTCGATTTCCGCACGATCTGGCGCGACCGGCGTCAATGTTTTCGCCGGGCGTGAACGCCTCGTAAGCAGGAATTCGAGCGCAGCGGGGTTGGGTGCGGGCATGGTCTTCCTTCCGGTGTTCAGGCTTGGGTCTCCGGCTTTGGCCGCGTCCTGTCAAGGAGAGGAGACGCCGGGCGGCGAACGCCGGACTGCGCAACGGCGATGACGATGGCGCAGGAAGAGCTACCCCGCGCCGTCAACCGAGCATGAGGTCGGCGCGCCGCGCATATTCGGGTTCGTTTCAGTCGAGAAAGGCGCGGAGACGCGCCTTGAGCGCGGTCTCGTCCTTCATCTGGCACTCCCAGATGATAAGGACGCGCCAGCCCGCAGCCTTCAGCGCCGCTTCGGCGGCCTCGTCGCGGGCGCGGTTGCGGGTGATCTTCGCGCGCCAATAATCTGCGTTGGTCTTCGGCGTTCGGGCGCCACGTTTACAGTCGTGGCCGTGCCAGAAACAGCCGTGGACGAAGATCGCGCGCTTGCGGCCGATATAGGCCACGTCGGGGCGGCCGGGCAGGTCGCTGCGCTGGAGTCGATAGCCGGGGCGGCCGATCTCGCGCAGGTGACGGCGGAGGCGAAGTTCGGGTCGGGTGTCTTGCGCCTTTACGCGGCGCATGACCTCAGACCGCTCCATCATCAGCCGGTGGCGACCAGCAGCGGACGGGTGAGGGCGGAAAGGCTCCGCCGCTGGCGGCCTTCGGCGTCGAAATTTTCCGGGTCGAGCCAGGTTTCGAACGCGGCGCGGAGCTTCGGCCATTCGGCGTCGACCGCCGCATACCATGCGGTGTCCCGGTTCCGGCCCTTGACGACCATGTGCTGACGAAAGACGCCTTCATAGGAAAGTCCCAGCCGCATCGCGAGGCGGCGCGACGGGGCGTTGTAGGCGTTGCATTTCCACTCGTAGCGGCGATAGCCGAGCTCGAACGCGTTGCGCATCATCAGGAACATCGCCTCCGTCCCGGCGCGGGTCCGCTGGAGCTGTGGCGAATAGGCGATGTTGCCGACCTCGATAACCCCGGTGGCCGGGGTGATGCGCAAATAGCTGACCACGCCTTTCGCGCGCCCGTCCGCCTTGTCGACTGCCGCGTAGAAGAGCGGATCTTCGCTTGTCGCCGCGCCCTTGGCCCAGTCCAGATAGGACGCGAGATCGGGGTAAGGCCCGTTGGCCATGTAGTCCCACATGCGGATGGAGCCGTCATTGGCGGTGAAAAGCTCTTCGCCGTGGCGGGCGGGATCGAGCGGTTCGATCCGGCACCACCGCCCTTCGATCACCGTGCGCGACGGATGCGGCGGGGGAGTCCAGTCCGGGACGGGCGCGTCGAGGGGGGGATCGCTGGTCATGATGCAGGCTTGCGCAAGTAAGACGATGGCGTCAAGCGAGGAAAGCCGGGCGCGTGTCCATGTCGAGCGCCGGAAAGATCGCCGTCTCCAGCGTCGATTTCGGGACTCCGAATAGCGCGTTCAGCGCCCAGGCGGGATAGCGGCGTATGTCCCCTGTCGGCGTCAGGTCGCGCCCGTTGTAAAGATCGCTTTCCCCGAGGCCGGGCCAGTCGCCGTAAACCCGTCCGCCCCGCATCGCGCCGCCGGCGAGGATGGCTGCGCCGCCGGTGCCGTGATCGGTGCCGCGGTTGCCGTTCTCGCGCGCGGTGCGGCCGAATTCGGTCATGGCGATGACGAGTGTGCGCGACCATGCCGGGCCGAGACCGTCACGGAGCGCGATGAGCGAGTCGGAGAGTTGCTTCAATGGCCGTTTCAGCGCCGGTTTCTGCGCGGCGTGCGTGTCCCAACCGCCGAGGGAAAAGGCGGCGATCCGCGCCTCCGCAGCCAGCCGTTTGGCGGCGTAGACGGCCACCCGTCTATCCGCTTCGCCGTCGTCGAGCGCGGACAACTCCTCCGCCAGCGCGGCGGCGTGGGCGAAGAGCGGATCATCGGCGTAAAGCCTGGTGAGAAGCTCGCGCTCGTCATTCCTGAGCGCGAGCCGTTCGCCCGGCGCCCAGACGCGAAACGGGGCGTCGCCTGAGGTGAGCAGCATCGCCTCGCGCCCGACTGCGAGCGCCTGTTCGGTGCGGGCGCCGTCGATATGTGCGACCGCCCGGTTAAGCCACCCGTCGCGCGGCGCGCCGCCGGCCTGCACGCCGGATTCCAGCATATCCTGCCCATCGAAATGGCTGCGTTTGTCGCGATAGGGGGTGGAGACGGCGTGAACGACGGCAAGCTCCTCCGCCGCCCAGAGCGGGTGAAGCGCCGCGAGTCGCGCGTCCATGCCGAAGCGGCCGTCGAGGTCGATCAGCCCCGCGCCTGGCGCGGCGCCGATGGTCGGGCGCATCCGGGCCCAGTCGCGCTCTCCGTACGGCGCGAAAACGCCGAGCCCGTCCATCGCGCCGCGAAGAATGATCACGACCAGCCGGTTCTCGCCGGGCGCGGCGGCGAGCGATAGCGGCGTGAAAAGCGGAAGGGCCGCGGCGGCGCAGCCGAGCGAGAGGCCGGATTTCAGAAAGGCGCGGCGGTCAATGGCGATCATCTCGCGCTCCTTAACGGCGGTTGAATTCGGAGGAGGCCAGGACCAGGGCGATCCCCTCCCACCGTTCGGCGGCGTTGACGGCGGCGAAACTTACGGCGGGGGAGGCCGCGCCCCCGAGCGCCAGATCGAGGAACGCGCGCGGATCGGAGCGCTCCGCGGCGATGCGGCCAAGCCGCGACGCCCATTCGATTCGCGATGTCAGGCCCTGTGGCGTGATCCACTTTGCCGCACTTTCCGGCCAGCCCTGCGGTCCCGGTGGCTCCAGTGGCGTATGGGCGAGCCGGCGCATGGCGCGGATCAACGGCAGGCTCCGGTCGGCCGGGTCCAGCGCCGCCGCTATCTCGGCCGGCGTCGGGCCGATGGCGCGGAGCGATGAGACGATGAAATCGAAGGGTTGCTTCACCTTGTCGCCAAAGCTGCTCCAGCTTTCGTCATGGTCGAGCAGCGCGGCGTAGACCGCGCTCAGATTTCCGCCGGTGCGCCGATAGGCCGTCGCCAGATGGTCGATCAGGGAGTTGGACGGGGCGTCGGAGGTAAAATGAACGGCGAGCTTGCGCGCGATATGGCGGGCTGTCGCCGGGTTCGCGGCAAGATCGTCGAGCGCGCGGTAGATATCGGCGAGGCGGGCCGGGCCGCCGCCATAACGCGCGCCAAGCACGGTTTCTGCGCCCGGTTCCGCGCGCGCCGGTGTGAAAGCCGTGATTCCCGTCCGGCGGTTGAAACCGAGCCCGGTCAGAAGTTCCGCGAATTGCCGTACGTCGCCTTGTGTATAGGCCGAGCCGACGCCGAGCGAATGAAGCTCCATGATCTCGCGCGAGAGATTTTCGTTGAGTCCGGCCTTGCGTCGGCGCCCGGTGCTCGAATCCGGCCCCATCGAGCGGTCCTGGTCGAGATAGAGCAGCATCGCGGGGTGCGTGACCGCGGCCCGAAGCAGCAGGTTGAACGGTCCGGCGAGATGGGGCCGGATCGCCTCCTTCTCGAACCGGCCAACCAACGCCTTTCCGATCAGGTTCTTGCCGCCGACGGCGAAGTGGTTGCTCCAGAACCAGGCCAGACGTTCGTAAAATCCGTAGGGGGAAAGCACGGGCGTCAGCGCGCGCACGCGAATATCGGTCTGGTATTGCCGCCGAATGCTCTTTTGCACTCTCGCCATCGCCGAGCGGTTGGAATTGTCGCGGTTCTCGCGCCGGAGAGTGTTGAACCGTGCGAAACGCGCCGCCCGTTCGCCGATATCCGGTCCGGCGTCGAAAGGGAGCGCGGCGCCCGGCGCCAGCGTGGCGAGGAGCGCCGCAGCATCCCGCGACGGCGTCTCTCCCGGACGGAAGCCGTAGCCGAACCTTATTGCGGCGATGGTCTCGCGGGGGACTTTCACCGACGCTCTCCGTTCCCTTGTCAGTAGCTCACACGACGCAACATGACGCTTCCGTCGCATGAAATACAGCGCCAGCGGGCCGGGTTGCATCGGAACCGCCCCCGGCTATAGTCCGCGCCGAATTCTGGACCAAAGGACCAACGATGTTTGCAACACCAGCATATGCGCAGGGCGCTGTCGGCGGCGGGGGGGACATGCTCACCTCCTTCATTCCGCTGATACTGATCTTTGTTATCTTCTATTTCTTTCTGATCCGCCCGCAGCAGAAAAAGGCGAAGGATCACAAGAGGATGGTCGAAGCGTTGCGGCGTGGCGACCAGGTGGTCACCCAGGCGGGGATCTTTGGCAAGGTGACCAAGGTCAAAGAGGGCGAGGAGGAGATCGAGGTCGAGATTTCTCCGAATGTCCGGGTTCGGCTCTTGCGCTCCGCGATCGGCAGCGTCATGTCGAAATCGGAACCGGCCGAAGGCTGATACAGCCGTAGCGGCGCGACGGGGAGCCGACCTTGCTCTATTTTTCGTTATGGAAGAAGGCGCTGGTGATCGGCCTGTGCCTGATCGGCGTCATTCTCGCGGCGCCCAATCTGGCTTACGAACGCGCAGACGACGCCGCGCTGGCGCGCAAGCAAATCGCCAAGCTGGAGAAGGCCGGCGCGCCGGTCTCGCCGGAGCTTGAGGCGAGGGCGGCGAAGTGGCCGTCTTTTCTGCCGTCGAATGTCGTCAATCTCGGGCTTGACCTGCGCGGTGGCGCGCATCTTCTGGTCGAGGTGCGGATTGAGGACGTGATTTCGGAGCGGATGGAGGCGGTGAGGGACGATGCGCGCGCGGCCCTTCGGGACGCGGGCGTGCGGCGCTATTCGCGCCTCGCGGCGACCGAGGACCGGGTATCCGTCAGGATCACGGATGCTGACGATCTTCCAGCGGCGCGTGCGGCGCTTTCCGAGCTCGCGCAATCGGTGGCCGACGCGGCGCTCGGCGTCTCCGCGCCCGATCTGGAAATCAGCGACGGGCCGGATCAGTCGCTCGTGGTCACGATGACGCCAAGCGCGATCGCCGCCCTGACTGACCGCACGATGGCGCAGAGCCTCGAGATCATCCGCCGCCGGGTCGACGAGGCCGGAACGCGCGAGCCGTCGATCCAGCGACAGGGCGAAAGACGTATTCTGGTGCAGGTTCCGGGGGTTTCCTCGACGCTGGAGATCAAGGAGTTGATCGGCAAGACGGCGAAGCTGACATTTCACCTGGTCGATGGGCGGACCAGCGACCTGAAGCGCGCCGCTGGGCCTGGTAAGGCGGTTTACGAAGACGCCGAGGAACCCGGCGCGGGTTATATCGTCGAGCGCCGCGCGCTTGTCACTGGTGACGAATTGCAGGACGCGCAGCCGGGCTTCGACAGCCAGACCGGCGAGCCGGTGGTGAACTTCCGGTTCGACACGTCGGGGGCGCGGAAATTCGGGCGTGCGACTTCCGAGAATGTCGGCCGGCCGTTCGCCGTCGTCCTGGACGACAAGGTGATCACCGCACCGGTGATCCGCGAGCCGATCCTCGGCGGGTCGGGTCAGATCTCCGGCTCGTTCACGGTGGAGGGGGCGCAGCAACTCGCCATTCTTCTGCGCGCCGGCGCGCTGCCCGCCTCGATCAGCTTCGAGGAGGAGCGCACCGTCGGCCCGGGTCTCGGGGCTGACAGCATCGCGGCGGGCAAGACCGCGACCATCGTCGCCTTCGTCGCGGTGCTGGTCTTCATGATGCTCAGCTACGGCCTTTTCGGGGTTTTCGCCAACATCGCGCTGATCGTCAATGTGGGCTTGATCATCGGCGTGCTGAGTCTGATCGGGGCGACACTGACGCTTCCCGGCATCGCCGGCATCGTTCTGACCATCGGTATGGCGGTAGATGCGAATGTGCTGATTTTCGAACGGATACGCGAGGAGTTGCGCGGCGCCAAGAACGTCGCCCGCTCCATCGAACTGGGCTATGAGCGTGCGTTCAGCGCTATTGTCGACGCCAACATCACGACGCTCATCGCTGCGGCGATCCTCTTCGGGATGGGGTCGGGGCCCGTACGCGGGTTCGCGGTGACGCTCGGGATCGGCATCATCACATCGGTCTTCACCGCGGTGATGGTCACGCGACTGATCGTGGCGAGCTGGTATGACCGGCGTAGGCCGAAGACGTTGACGGTCTGAGGAGCGAGAGCATGCGGCTGAAACTGGTTCCCGAGGTCACGCATTTCGATTTCATCGGCTGGGGGCGTTACTGCGTCGCGGGGTCGCTCGCGGCGCTGGTCGGGGCGTTGGCGATCTTCCTGGTCATGGGGCTTAATTTCGGCGTCGACTTCAAAGGCGGCACGATCATCGAGCTGCGCACGCCCGGCCCGGCCGATCTGGGCCAGATCCGCGGCGTGATTGACGGGCTGGGGCTCGGCGATTTTTCGGTGCAGGAGTTTGGCGAGCCGTCGGAGGTGCTGATTCAGACCTCGGCCGAGGTTCCGGTCGAGGGCGCGGCCACCCCGGACGCGCTTGTGATGAAGGCGCTACAGGAGGTGATCCCGGATATCGAGTTGCGCCGGGTGGAGTTCGTCGGCCCGAAGGTCTCCGGCGAGCTGATCGAGGCCGGCATTCTCGCCGTCGTGCTCTCTCTGCTGGCGGTGCTTGTCTATGTCTGGCTGCGTTTCGAGTGGCAGTTCGCGGTTGGCGCTGTGGCGTCGCTGGCGCATGACGTGGTGCTGACGATCGGGCTCTTTTCTCTGGTCCAGCTCGAATTCAACCTCTCGATCGTCGCGGCGCTGCTGACCATCGTCGGCTACTCGTTGAACGACACTGTGGTGGTGTTCGACCGGGTGCGTGAAAATTTGCGCCGCTACAAGTCCATGCCGATGAAAGAGCTTCTGAATCTCTCGGTGAACGAAACGTTGAGCCGGACGACGATGACTTCCTTCACCACGCTGATCGCGCTGGTTTCGCTCTATGTGCTGGGCGGCGAAGTCATCCGGGGCTTCACGTTCGGGATGATTTGGGGCGTCGTAATCGGCACCTACTCCTCGATCTTCATCGCGGCGATGATCCTGTTGGCGCTGAGCGTGAAGCGTGACTGGTCGAAGCCGAGCGCGGACGGGCCGGCCGGCGTGCAGTTCGGTTCCGCCGACGCGCCCTGAGCCGGTGCGCATTTCCGAACTCACATGGGACGGGCCGCCGCCGATCGATGGTTACGGCGGCGGCGGATTCCGTCTGGCGGGCGTCTTTCGGCCGGGAGGGCTTCTGTTGACTCCGGCCGCCGCCGCCGACTGGCGTGTCGGCGCGGCGCCGGGCGAAGCGGATTTCGCCCCTGTGATCGCCGAAGCGGACGCGATCGACGTCCTTCTGGTCGGCATGGGGACGGAGATCGCCTTTCTCGACGCCGGCGCCCGCTCAGCGCTGGAGGCGGCGGGAATCGGCGTTGAAGTGATGTCCACCGGATCCGCCTGCCGGACATACAATGTTCTGCTCTCCGAAGGTCGGCGCGTGGCGGCGGCGCTGATCGCGGTCTGACTGAGCCACGTCGTGGCCGGAACCATTTTTCTTTTCAAGCGCTCCCTTGGCAGGGGATGCCCCGCCCTTGAAAGCGGAGTATATCCCATTCTGACTGAAACGCCTCAACGAGAGAAAGGGTCCCATCATGGCGGCATTTGACCTTCCAGATCTACCATACGCTCACGACGCGCTCGCGTCCGGCGGCATGTCGAAGGAGACGCTGGAATATCACCATGACATCCACCACAAGGCCTACGCGACCAACGGTGCAAAGGCGCTCGAAGGTTCCGGCCATGAGGGCAAGAGCCTAGAGGATATCGTCAAGGCGACCTATCAGAAGGGCGCAGTGGCGCAGTCGGGCCTGTTCAACAACGCCTCGCAGATGTGGAACCACAACCAGTTCTGGACGATGATGACGCCGAAAAGCGGCCCGATGCCGCCCGAGCTGGAGAAGCGGCTGAAGGACGCGTTCGGCTCGGTCGACAAGTTCAAAGAAGAATTCGCCGCCGCCGGCGCCGGGCAGTTCGGCTCTGGCTGGTGCTGGCTGGTGAAGGACGGCGACTCGCTGAAGGTCACCAAGACCGAGAACGGCGTGAATCCGCTCTGCTTCGGGCAGACCGCGCTTCTGGGCTGCGATGTCTGGGAGCATTCCTATTACATCGATTTCCGGAACAAGCGGCCGGCCTATCTCTCCAACTTCCTGGAGAATCTGGTTAACTGGGAGAATGTCGCGGAACGGCTCGGCTGAGCCGAAACGTCAATCTCCGAGAAGGGACGGGCCCGCGTCGTATGGCGCGGGCCCGTCCTTTTGTGGCGCTCGCCCGTTCCGCCCAGCTCACCAGGCCTCACGGGGAACCCGAAACGTCACTTTTTCGTGCCGGGCCCGGATGGCTTCGCCTTGTCGCCGGGCTTACCCGGCTTGGCAGTCGCGGCGGCGGGTCTCGACAGGTCTTTGAAGGACATCTCTGATCTCCCTTCCGTCAGGAACCAATGCCTGACCAGCCTGAAATATGCTCTCCGGAGCCAAGAGCAATCATCCTTGATGACGTCTCAGGCCACGAAATACTGAATCGCCCAAGGGAGAGCGCGTCTTGATTTCGCCACAATCGCAGCGCGGCTCAAAGCGCGTCGAGGAGCGAGTCGACCGTCCCGTGCGAGGTCAGAAAATCGAGAAACCCCGCGCTGGCGAAGCCGCGCTCAACGGTGGTCCGCAAGAGGGTAAGAAGCGGATCCCAGTAGCCGCCGAGGTTGAGAAGGTGGGCGGGCTTTTCATGCAGACCGAGCTGGCGCCAGGTGAGAAGTTCGATCAACTCGTCCAGCGTGCCGGGACCGCCCGGCAACGCGATGAAAGCGTCGGCGCGACGAAACATGGTCATCTTGCGCTCATGCATCGTATCGACGGCGATTAGCTCGGTAAGATCGCGCCGCTCTACCTCGTGCGAGCGCAGGTGGTGCGGGATGACGCCGACGACCGGTCCGCCCGCCCTTAGCGCGGCGGCCGCCACCCGCCCCATCAGTCCGACATCGCCGGCGCCGTAGACCAGCCCCATACCGCGCCCCGCGATCCCGGCGCCCACGGCATCCGCGGCACGCGCGAAGGCCGGATCGTCCCCGTCGCGCGAACCGCAATAGACGCATATCATCTTCATTCAGAGCCCCCGTGCAGATCGTATTGACTTGACGCCGGTTTCGCCGATTAGGCAAGCGCGCTCGACAGCAGCGTCTCTTTTGGGCCATGAAGGAACGATGACAATGCGGGAGCGTGGATAATGGCGGGCAACGCCTGGCGGGTCGGAACGGTCGTGATCGCCGTTCTGGCGTTGATCGGCCTAGGCGTCGGCTGGAAGATGATGGGCGGCGCGCCAGCCACAGATCCTGGTGGCACGCATCCGGCCGAAGTGACGACCGAAGGAAGCGGGGGCGGGCCGCGTATAGCGGAGAGCGGGGAGTCCGAGGCGCCGCCAGCGAAGGTCCCGCCTGTCGCGGCGACAGATTCATCGCCATCGGTCAGCGAGGGGACGGGTGGCGAGGGGTTAACCGGCGATCCGGCGTCGGGTGAGGACATTGCGCCTACCGAGACGGTGAAAAACGACGGAAGTGGCGGGGATGACCCGCCTGTATCTGCATCCGCGCGGATGGAGGCGCCTATGGCCGAGGCGCCCGCGTCGGAGGTGGCGGACCGCGATGCCGGTTCAGATAGCGCAACTTCTTCTCGTGCGACGCCAATTCTCGATATTGTGCGGATCGAACCGGATGGAGCCGGACTCGTCGCCGGCAGGGCGACGCCCGAGTCCGATGTGGAGATCATTGTCGGAGACAGGACAGTCGGGCGCGCGCGGGCGGGTCTGGATGGCGGCTTCGTCGCCATGATCACGACCGAGCCGAGCGCCGGCGTTCAGCGGGTCGTTGCGCGTGAGATGGAGCCGGAGCCCGTGAAGGGCACCGCCAGCGACGCGCCAAGATCTTCGGACGGTTCGGGAATGGTCACCCCGGCTTCGCCGCCGCCGGGCCCGGATGTGGCTGAGACGGGCGACTCCGCCCCTGTCTTCGTCATCGGCGCCGCCAAACCTGACGCGGCGCCCCTTGTCGTCGAGCCCACGGGTGAAGGCGTGCGGATGTTGCAGGGCCCGGCGCGTGGCCCGGCGGACGCGGTCGCGCTCGATACGATCACCTATGACGACTCGGGACGCGTCGTGCTCACTGGACGGGCGCCGGAAGGCGCGGAGGTGCGCATTTACTTCAATGAGAAAGCCGCAGGCGCGGTCGAAACCGCCGAAGATGGGTCCTGGACGTTTCGCCCGGGCGAAGATGTCTCGCCCGGCACCTACAGGCTTCGGCTTGACGAGGTGGATGCGGCGGGAGATGTGTCGAGCCGGATAGAAACGCCCTTCCGGCGCGAAGCCATTTCGCCCGGCGCCGCGCCGAGCGACGAGATGATCGTTCAGCGTGGCGACAGTCTCTGGCGCATCGCCGAGAATGTCTACGGCGCGGGAATGCGATACACGTTGATTTACGACGCCAACAGCGATGCGATCGCCGATCCGGACCTCATCTATCCGGGGCAGATTTTCGATCTGCCGGAGGCGAAGCGGGAGGAATGACGCGTCGGCCATGGCTTCCACGCGCTTCAGCGACTACTTAAGGGCGAAGCGGGACGGAAAGATGCGATGCGGAGTACGGGCAGCCGCGGCCACAGTGCTGGTCGTGTGGAATGGAATGTGGTGCGCCGGGTCGCGCCATATCTCTGGCCGAAGGACGAGCCGGCGGCGAAGCGGCGCGTGATCGTGGCGCTGATCGCTCTTGCTCTCGCCAAGGGCGCGACGGTGCTGACTCCGGCCGTCTACATGTATGCTGTCGACGCGCTGGCGGAGGACGCGCCGGCGCCGACCATCTGGCTGATGACCCCGGTCGCGCTGGTTGTCGTCTATGGCCTGACACGGATCGCCTCCATCGGTTTTGCGCAGCTTCGCGACGGGGTTTTCGCGAAGGTGGCGCAGCGGGGTTTGCGCCGGCTGGCGCTGACAACGTTCCAGCACGTCCACGCGCTTTCGCTGCGGTATCACATCACCCGCAAGACCGGCGGGCTTTCGCGGATCATCGAGCGCGGGGTGAAGGGCGTAGAGTTCCTGCTGCGATTCATGCTGTTTTCGATCGTGCCGCTGATCCTCGAACTGGTGATGGTCGCGGCGATCTTCTTCTTCGCGTTCTCCGGCTGGTATTTCCTCGTCATCGTCGTGACCATCGCGATCTATGTCTGGTTCACCTTCGCGGTGACCGAGATGCGGGTGCGGATTCGTATCAGGATGAACGAGAGCGACACCGACGCGAACCAGAAAGCGGTCGATAGCCTGTTGAATTTCGAGACGGTGAAATATTTTACCGCCGAAGAGCGTGAGGCGGCGCGCTACGACGAGTCGATGGAGGGATACGAGGACGCGGCGGTGAAGACCTCCGTCTCGCTCGCCTGGCTCAATATCGGGCAGACGGTGATCATCAGCATCGGCTTGGTGATCGTGATGGCCATGGCGGCGATCGGGGTGCGCGACGGGTCGATGACGGTGGGCCAGTTCGTCGCCGTCAACGCCTACATGATTCAGCTGACCATGCCGCTGAACTTCCTCGGCACGGTCTATCGCGAGATCAGGCAGAGTCTTGTCGACATGCGCGAGATGTTCATTCTTCTGGACCAGCCGACCGAAGTCACGGATCGACTGGGCGCCACGGCGCTCAAGCCGGGAGCGGGCGATGTGAGGTTCGAGAACGTGAGTTTCGCTTACGAGCCGGACCGTCCGATCCTGAAGGGTGTCGATTTCACCGTCGCCGGCGGCGATACGCTGGCCATTGTCGGGCCGACCGGCTCAGGCAAGTCGACGATTTCGAGGCTTCTCTTTCGATTCTACGATGTTGCCGACGGAGCAGTGACGGTGAACGGGCAAGACGTGCGCGACGTTACTCAAGCCAGCTTGCGCGCCGCGATCGGGGTGGTGCCGCAGGACACCGTGCTCTTCAACGACACCATCCGCTATAACATCGCCTATGGCCGCGAGGACGCGACGGAGGCGGAGATCGAGGCGGCGGCGCGTTCCGCCCGGATCCACGATTTCATTAGATCGCTGCCAGAGGGGTATGACACGATGGTCGGCGAGCGTGGGCTGAAGCTTTCCGGCGGCGAAAAACAGCGAGTGGCTATCGCCCGAACGATTCTGAAGAATCCGCCCATCCTGATCCTCGACGAGGCGACTTCTGCGCTCGACACCGGGACGGAGCAGGAGATCCAGCGGAGCCTGAAGCAACTCGGCGCGGAGCGGACGGTGCTCATGATCGCGCATCGGCTCTCGACCGTGGTCGACGCGGACGAGATCCTGGTTCTGCGGGCGGGCGAGGTCGTGGAGCGGGGGGCGCACGCGGCGCTGATCGCGCGAGGGGGCGAATACGCGGCGATGTGGCGACGCCAGGAAGCGGAGCGCGGCGCGAACGAGGCCGCCTGAGCAGGCTATTCCGCGGCGTCGAAGAAACGCCTGCGCGCCGACTTCAAATTTCGTCCGGCTTCGGCGCCCGAATCCCAGTCCAATTCCGGCGCAGCCGCGTGGCCAAGCGCGCGCTTCCGCTCCACCTCGGCGAAGAACGCTTGGCGGGCGGCGCCCACCAGAGTCAGCGTCGCAAGGACGCGATGCGCCGGACCATAGCGCCCGAAGAGTCCGTCATTCACCCAGACCCTCGCGGCGAGCGCGGCTGGCGTCGCGAGCAACGTGAGAAAGGTCGCGATGGCGAGGCCGAACACGACGGCGGTGGCGAGTTGCGTCCAGAGAAGCGCGCTCGGCGCTCCGACCTCAAGGACGCTCGCCAGGAACCCCGCCCAGGCCGCGGTGCTGAAAATCCCGCCGGAGAAGAGCGTCGGGAACGCGCCGAAATTGATCGATGTCGCGAACATCATCGGCAACAGACCGGCGATCGTGGTGATCGTCGTCAGAAGCACCGGGCGGATACGCTGCTCCGCGGTGCGGATGATCGCTTCCAGACGCGGCATCTCGGCCGCGAATTCTCGATATGTGTCGATCAGCACAATATTGTTGTTCACCACGATCCCGGCGAGGGCGACGACGCCGGTTCCCGTCATGATGATCGAAAAGGGTTGACCCATGACCATCATGCCGATCAGCACGCCCGCCACCGACATGACGACGGCGGTGAGTACGAGAATCGAATTGTAGATCGAGTTGAACTGCGCCAGCAGGATCGCGAACATCAGCCCGAGCGCGCCGAGGAACGCCTTGCCGAGGAACGCCATGCTTTCGGCCTGTTCCTCCTGATCGCCGCGAAAGCTGTAGTCGACTCCGGCGGGCAGGGGGTTGGCTTCGATCCAGCGTTCGATCACGGCGATTTTCTCGTTCGCGTTGACGCCGGGCGCGACGTCGGCGCGGATATCGACAAAGCGAACGGTGTCGAAACGGCTGATTTCCCCGATGCTGGGAACCGGTGTGATCTCGATGAAATTGGAGAGCGGCACCAACCCTTTCGAAGTGCGGAGCCGCATCTGCTCCAATGTCGAGATCAGGCGGTCCCGTTCGGGGAAGCGGACGCGGATGTCGAGTTCCTCGTCGCTGTCCTCCGGGCGGATGGTGTCGAGCAGCGCGCCGCGCGTCACAAGCTGGACGAGCGTGCCGATCGTGGCGATATCGGCGCCGAAGCGGCCTGCCATCTCCCGGTCGACCTTGATCGACCAGTCGATGCCGGGCAGGGGCCTCGTGTCATCAATATTGACGAGGCCTTCGACAGATTCAAAGCCGGCGCGGGCGGCCGCCGCCGTAGTCATCAAGGCGTCCCAGTTCGAGGTCATCAGCCGCAGCTGAACCGGTTTTCCCTGCTGCGGGCCGTCCTTCTGCACCGCCAGTTCGGCGATGACGCCGGGGATGCGCGAGATGCGCCGCTCCACATCTGCGATGATCTCGTCGCCGTCACGTCTTTCGTCCCAAGGCTTCAACTCCACCTGGACCTGACCGATGGCGTCGGACGGGCTGTCGCCGCCTTTCTGCTCCAAGCCGCCGACGCCTGCGAAGGCAAAGACCGACTCAACGCCATCGATCCCGATCACCTCGTTCTCGACTCGCCGTACGAGGCGGTCCTTCTCGGCGATGGAGAGGTTGCCGCGGGCGCGGACATGCACAATCGCGCGCTCGGGTTCGGTTTTCACGAAGAAATCGACGCCGAGATTGTGGCTCTGAAATGTGATGACCGTGGCCGCCACCATGCCTACCGCTGCGATGAGCGCCACGAACGGCATGACGGGATTGCCGACGATCGCCTGCACGACGCGCCCGAACGGAGTGCGGCGGTAGCCGTATTCGATCGTCGCCGGCTTCTGCGCGGCGCCGAGACCGACCCCGCGGGAGACACCCGCAAACCCGCGCCCGAGAAAGGCGAACCCGCGTGCGATCACCGATCCGATCACTGGCAGGAAGATCAATGCGACGATGAGCGAGGCCGATAGCACGAAAATGAGTGTGACCGGCAACTGCCCCATGAATTCGCCCGGTATGCCGGGCCAGAACAGCATTGGAAGGAACGCGCAGAGCGTCGTCGCGGTGGACGATACGATGGGCCAGAACATCCGGCGCGCCGCCTCGGCGTAGGCGACGCCTGGTCCCGCGCCCTCGGTGAGGCGTCTGTCGGCGTATTCGGCGACGACGATGGCGCCGTCGACAAGCATCCCGACAGCAAGGATCAGACCGAACATGACCATGTTGTTTATGGTCATTCCGAAGACCGCGATGAGCGCGAAGGAGAGCATGAACGAGCACGGAATTGCGATTCCGACGAGCATGGAGGAGCGGAAGCCGAGCGTGAGGACAACGACCACCATGACCAGCAGAACGGCGGTGAGCACTGCGCCTTCGAGTTGCTCGACCATGTCGAGGACGCGCGTGCTTTCGTCCATCGACAAGTCGATATGGACCGTAGAGCGAAGCGCGGCCGGCCAGCGCGCCTGTGCTGTTTCGACTGCTTTGCGGACCGCTTCGACGGCGCCGATGATGTTTTCGCCCGTGCGCTTTTTCACCTGTAGCGCAACGGTCGGCTCCCCGTTGAAGCGCGCGGTGCCTTCGGCGTCCTTGAAGGTGCGGCGGATTGTGGCGATGTCGCCCAGCGTCACCATTCGATCGCCGACCAGACGCACCGGCAGTTGGTAGATTTCCTCCGCAGTCTCAAAGGAGCCGGGAAGCTTGACGGAAAAGGCCCCCGCGCCGGTCTCCAGCGCGCCGGCCGCGACGAGCGCGTTGTTGGCGGAGACGACGCGCAGCAGCTCTTCGGCTGTAACGTCGTAGGCCTCCATCTTCAGCGGATCGATCAACACTTCGATCATCTCGTCGCGATGGCCGGCGAGGCCGGCTTCGAGAATCGACGAGATCGATTCGATCTCGCGCTGTAGGTCCTTCGCTATTCTCAATAGTGTGCGTTCGGGAACTTCGCCCGAAAGCGTGATGACGACGATTGGAAAGGCCGAGAGATTGACCTCGATGACCTGCGGCTCCTCGACCTCGAAAGGCATCTCCGCCTTGGCCCGGTCGACCTTGTCGCGCACCTCGGCCACGGTGGCGGTCTTGTCCCAGCCGAATTCGAACTTGAGAAGGACGCCGGCATGGTTTTCGGACGCGATGGCGGTCATCTCGTCGAGGCCCTCTATCCCGCGAAGCTCCGCCTCGAGCGGTTTCACCAGCAACCTTTCGGAATCGCTCGCGCTAATTCCCGGCAGAGGAACCGAGACATAGAGCACGGGAATGTCGATATCGGGGCTGCCCTCCTTGGGCAGGCTCAGATAGGCTGTGCTTCCGGCGCCGATAGCGAGCAGGACCATGGCGAGGATCATGCGGCCGTGGCTGACCGCCCAGGTTACGATTCCGCTCACTGGATGCGATCCGGTTCGGCATATTCGACGTCGAGCGGCGCGCCGTCGATGACGAACTCCTGCCCGGCGACGAGGATATCCGCGGTTTCAGGCAGCCCGTCGAGCCAGACGCCGCGCGGCTCGTCCTTCAGGATCGTGACCGGCGCGAACCGCGCAACCCCGTCGACCGCGAGCCGCACGCCGAGCGCGCCATCGTCATTCAGCGTCAGCGCGTTCTGGGGCGCGAGATGCGCCATGCGGCTCTTGAGCGCGACCCCAATCTCGGCGGTCATACCGTCGCGGATGGCGAGATCGGGGTTGGGCGCTTCGGCTTCGACAAGATAGGTGCGCGTTTCGCGGTCGGCTGCGCGGGAGACGAAACTGATCCGTCCCTCGATCTCACGCCCGGTGATCAGACGCGCCTGAATCCGCGCGCCGACTTCGATCGCGTCGACGGACCGCTCCGGCACATAGGCGATGAGCTTGATCGGATCGAGCGCGATCAACGTGGCGCATGTCGAACCGCTCTGCAGGAGCGACCCGAGTTCGGCCGTGTCGCTCTCCAATATACCGTCGAAGGGCGCGGCGATCGCGAGCCGCTCGATATTCAGCTCCGCCCGAAGCACGCGCGCATGTGCCTGTGCTAACTCGGCGATCATCGCGTTCGCGCGCGTCTCGGTCGTGAACCCCTTTTTCGACAGTTGTTCGGAGGCTTCGAAATTCTGCTGCGCCTCGCTCAACCGGGCCTTGGCTTCGGCCAGTTCCGCGGTGCGGCCGCCATCCTCGATATTGCAGAGGATTTCCCCCGCCCGAACCTGCGCACCCTTGCGAAGGGGCGGGGAAGCGACGAGTCCGGCGATCTCGGATTTCACTTCGACCTTGCGGTTGGCCTCGGTTCGGCCGCGCAGAATAAGCCGGTCGGCGAATTCTTGAGCGTGAGAAGCCACGGCGACGACCGGCACAGGCTCGCGCTCTACCGCCTTAGCGGGCGCGCCAAGAAGGGCGAAACTCGCCGTGGCCGCCAGGATGAACCCAGTCACGCGCATAATCGCCCGCAAATACCGTTTCGCTATCGGGGTCGCGCCCCCTTGGGCGCGCTCAAGCCGCGCCATGAAATCAGGTACTGAAAATAGGGTATATCCACGAAGCGACAAGACCGCTACCGGCAGTCATACGCACATGCGGTGGTTGACCACACGTAAGCACCGCTCGCCAAATTCCGTTTCTCCAATTGCGGAATTCGGGTCTAGGATTTCCTCAGCACGTTTTGTAACGTCCGCATCCCGCCCCAATGGCTGCGCGGGAAGGCGGAGGTGCGCGTGAGCGACAGGGATTCATTCATCGACGAGGTCAGCGAAGAGGTCAGGCGCGACCAGATGTATGCGCTTTGGCGGCGCTGGGGGCCTTATGTGATCGGCGGCATCGTGGTGATCGTGGCGCTGGCCGGCGGCAAGGCCTGGATGGATGCGCAGGCCGTTCAGGAAGCGCGCCAGGCCGGCGCGGCGATGATCGCCGCCTCCGAGATCGCGCCGACCGAAGCGGCCGAAGCGTTGACGACGCTGGCGGAGCAGACCGGCAATGAGGGCGCCGCGGTGCTGGCGCGGCTTCGCGCGGCCGGCGCTTTCGCGGCGGACGGTCGATGGGAGGAGGCCGCCAAGGCCTATGAGATCGTCGCCGAAGATGGCGCGGCGGATCCGATCCTCCGGGATTTCGCCGCGTTCCGCGCGGTGATGGAGCGCGCGTCCGGTATGGAGCCGATGGCGCAGGCGGAGGCGCTGACCCCGATCACGGATGGCAACGGCGCGTTCCGGCTGCTGGCGCTCGAGGCGAAGGGCGCGGCCCTGCTTGCGGCTGGAGACAGGGAAGCGGCGGCCGATGCGCTGCGCGCCGTCGCCGCGGACGAGGCGGCTCCGCAGGGATTGCGCCAGCGCGTCGAAGCCGTACTGACCGCGATCGGCGCGGCGGAAGAGGCGACAGGCTGAAGGTGAATTTGAGAGGATTGGATTGACCATGATCGCCTTGACGCGCGTCGGCTTCGTCGCCGGGCTTATCACTTTCGTGCTTTCGGGATGCGGCTATTTCGAGGATGACGAGGAAATTCTGCCGGGCGAGCGCATTCCCGTGCGCGCGGTGGCGGGCGAGAATATGACCCCGCCCGACATCGCCAGTCAGATCAGCGCGATAAGCCCCCCGAAGCAGAACGCCGAATGGACCCAGGTCAACGCCGGCCCGACCCATGCGATCGGCAATGTCGCCGGACCCGCCTCGCTTTCCGTCGCATGGCGCGCCGATATCGGCTACGGTGGAGAGCGGTTGACCGCTACGCCGGTCGTCGCCGGCGGCCGCGTCTTTACGCTCGACTCTGAGGCCCAGGTCAGCGCGTTCAGCACAGGCGGGGGCGGCGCGCAATGGAGGCGCGATCTTTCTCCCGAGGGCGAAAGCGGGGAGGTTGGCTTCGGTGGCGGCCTCGCGTTCGAGTCCGGACGCCTTTTTGTTACTACCGGTTTCGGCCAGGTCGTCGCCCTCGACGCGGCGAGTGGAGAGGAAATCTGGCGTCAGAAATTGCCGGCGCCGGTGCGCGCCGCGCCGGCTGTGTCCGACGGCGTCGTCGTCGTCGTCGCCCGCGACAACACCTCTCTCGCCTTCGCGGCCGAGGATGGGGCCGTCCGCTGGCGGGTGGCGGGCGCGGCGTCGGACGCCGGCGTGTTCGGCGGCGCGAGCCCGGCGATTTCGCCGGGCGGCGTCGCGATTCTGCCGTTCGGTTCGGGCGAACTGATCGCCGTCAGGGCGACGAGCGGGCAGCGCCTCTGGTCTGACGTCTTGAGCGGCGGACGGCGGGGTCAGGCGAGTTCAGTGATCAGCGACATTTCCTCGGATCCGGTGATTATCGGCGTCGCGGTGATCGCGGGCAACCAGAGCGGCCGGCTTGCGGCGATCGACGGGCGCAGCGGCCGACGAGGTTGGACTCGCGACTTCGGCGCGCGCGGGCCGGTGTGGGCCGATGGGCAGACCTTGTTCTTGATCACCGACAACGCCGAACTGAAGCGGTTATCCGGACAGGATGGGTCTACCATGTGGACGACGCCGCTCCAGGAGTACCGGGATCAGGAGGACCGTACGGATGCGATCACATATGGCGGACCGGTTCTCGCCGGAGGGCGACTGCTGGTGACCAGCTCGGAGGGCGAGATCCTGACCTTCGATCCCCTGACCGGCGCATCGACGGGCTCGACGCCGGTGTCCGGCCTCGTCGGATTGGGGCCTGTGGTGGCGGGCGGCGTGGTTTATGTCATTACTGACGCCGGTGAACTGGTGGCGCTGCGCTGAAGCGGCTTGCCGCCGTCGCCGCGCCGGCGTAAGGGGCGGCGATGGCTTACACGATCGCCCTAATCGGCCGCCCGAATGTCGGAAAATCGACGCTCTTCAACCGTCTGGTGGGGCGGCGAATTGCGCTGGTCGACGATCAGCCGGGCGTCACACGCGATCTGCGTGAGGGCGACGGGCGAATCGGCGACCTGAATTTCCGCGTTATCGACACCGCCGGGCTGGAGATCGCCGCAGATCAGAGCCTGCCGGGGCGGATGCGCAAACTGACCGAGCGCGCGGTGGAGATGGCGGATTGTTGTCTCTTCATGACCGATGCGCGCGCCGGCGTCACACCTGCGGATCGCGAGGTCGCCGATATTCTTCGCCGCGCCGGAGCGGATGTGCTGCTGATCTGCAACAAGGCCGAGGGTCGCGTCGCCGACGCCACGCATGAAGCCTGGTCGCTCGGCATCGGCGAGCCGATTCCGGTTTCAGCGGAACATGGTGAGGGAATCCAAGAGATTTATGCGGCTCTCCAGCCGCGGATCGACGAGTTCGAGGCGGCGCTTGAGGCGATCGAGGCGCCGGATGAGGCGGATGAGGACCGGCCCTTGCAGATCGCTGTTGTCGGGCGGCCCAACGCTGGCAAGTCGACCCTCGTCAATGCTGTTCTCGGGGAGGATCGGCTGCTCGTCGGGCCGGAAGCCGGCATCACGCGCGATGCGATCGGCCTTGAAACGGACTGGGGTGGGCGGGCGTTCCGAATTTTTGACACTGCGGGCCTCAGAAAGCGCGCGCGGATCGATGAGAAACTCGAGAAGCTTTCGGCCTCCGACGCAGTGCGGGCGGTGAAGTTCGCCGAAGTCGTGGTGCTCTTGATGGACGCCGCAAGCGCCTTTGAAACCCAGGATCTGAGGATCGCGGACCTCGCGGAGCGCGAGGGGCGGGCGGTCGTGTTTGCAATCAACAAATGGGACCTCGAAGAGGCGCGCGGCGCCCGGCTCGCCGAACTGAAGGAAATGCAGGAGCGCCTCCTGCCGCAGCTTTCCGGCGCGCCGTTGGTCACGGTTTCCGCCCTTACCGGGCGCGGGCTGGATCGGCTGCGCGGAGCAGTACTGGATATGCACGCGGTATGGAACAAACGCGTCACGACGGCGAAACTGAACCAGTGGCTGGGCGCGCGCGTGGAGGCGCATCCACCGCCGGCGCCGTCGGGACGCCGCATTCGGCTGCGCTATATGACGCAGATAAAGGCGCGCCCGCCGAGCTTCATCGTTTCCTGCTCCAAGCCCGAAGACCTCCCGGCGAGTTACTCACGCTTTCTTGTCAACGGGTTGCGGCAGGATTTCGGCCTGAAAGGCGTGCCAATCAGGCTCTCCATGCGCAAGGGTGAGAACCCATACGCCGACAAGAAAAAACCGCGCGGACATCGGGCCTGACCGCAGTCAGAGCGTGACGGTTTCGCCTGGCGCGGCGTCGGCCGCCACGATTTTCGCCGCAAGCCGACCTGCCACTTCTTCACAGGAGGTGAGGCGGCTCCGGTCCTCGCCCGGATGGGCGCGCGCGCGGATCGCCGTGGCCATTGGCGGGGGCGCGGCAAGCCAGACGCGCGGACCAAGACGCGCCTGCTCAGCCGCGTAGGAACGCACGAGCGAGCGCGCCGCGGCCTTGGCGGCGCCATAGGCGCCATGAAAGCGCGCCCCCTCGGTCTTCGGATCGTCCAGAAAGACCGCTTGCGCCCTCGGGGCCGCCCTGAGAAGCGGATGAGTGACTCGGATCAACCGCTGGACAACGCGAAAGTCGGCCGCAATCGCTTTGTCGAGATCGTTGGCGGTGATGTGTTCCGCCGGTGAGAGCGGCGCCGCCTCGGCGGCGCAATGGAGAAGCAGGTCGAGGCGGCCCCATCTCTCATGGATCGCCGCGCCGAGTCGCTCCAGCCCCGGATCGTCCTTGAGGTCGAGCGGAGCGAGAGTGGCGGAGCCGTCGGTCGACTGGATCTCGTCGTCCAGCTCCTCCAGCCCGCCCGTGGTCCGGCCGAGCGCAATGAGATGCGCACCACGGCGAGCGAGGGCGAGGGAGACGGCATAACCGAGTCCGCGCGTGGCCCCGGTGATGAGAGCGATACAATATTTCATAGTATCAATATGTTCAAGCGGTTTCTTTAAGCTTCAGATCACCTTTGGCGATGATATCAGAGGGCGGAATCGGATAGTCTCCGGAGAAGCATGCATCGCAAAATTGCGGTCGCTTGGCGTCTCTGCCGCCCTCATAGCCGCAGGCCCGGTAGAGACCATCGAGACTAACGAAGCGCAGTGAATCGACCTGCAGATGTTTCGCCATCTGTTCCTCGGTCATGTTGTGAGCGAGGAGTTTGGCGCGCTCGGGCGTATCGACGCCATAAAAGCAGGACCACATGGTGGGTGGTGAAGCGATGCGGAAGTGAACCGAGGCCGCGCCGGCGTCTAGCACCATGTCGCGGATCTTACGCGAAGTGGTGCCGCGGACGACGCTGTCATCGACGAGGCAGATGTTCTTTCCCTTGATCAGCGCGCGATTGACGTTGAGTTTGAGGCGGACGCCCATATTGCGGATCTGGTCGGTCGGCTCGATGAAGGTTCGGCCCACATACTGGTTGCGAATGATCCCCATGGCGAAAGGGATACCGCTTTCCTGGCTGAAACCGATCGCGGCGGGGGTGCCGCTGTCGGGAATCGGGCAGATGTAATCGGCCTCGACCGGCGCCTCTTTCGCGAGCTCGGCGCCAATCCGGCGGCGCGTCTCGTAGACTGAGAGCCCGCCGATCACGCTGTCGGGGCGCGAGAAATAGACATACTCAAAGACGCAGAATTTCGAGGGGGCCGGCGCGAATGGCCGCTCGGAGGCGACGCCGTTTCGAGTGATGACGACCATTTCACCCGGCTCCACCTCGCGAATGAACTCCGCCCCGACGATGTCGAGCGCGCAGGTCTCAGAGGAGAGGACCCATGCGTCGCCGACCCTGCCAAGAACGAGCGGCCTGACGCCAAGCGGGTCTCGGATGCCGATCATCTTCGTGCGGGTCATGGCGATGAGCGAAAAGGCGCCTTCGACCCGACGGAGGGCGTCCTTCATTCTTTCGGCTATGGCGCGCTGGATGGAGCGCGCCATCAGGTGAATGATGCACTCGGTGTCAGAGGAGGACTGAAAGATCGAGCCGCGTTCGATCAGTTCTTCGCGAAGCGCCTCGGCGTTGGTGAGATTGCCGTTGTGGGCGACGGCGAACCCGCCGCGCGCAAATTCGGCGTAGAGCGGCTGCACGTCGCGAACCGCGGTCTGCGCCTTGGTCCCGGATGTCGAGTAACGGACATGTCCGATGGCGAGAGAGCCGGGCAGAGTGTGCATCACGTCAGCTCGGGTGAAATTGTCGCGCACGTATCCGAGGCGGCGGACCGAGTTGAAGCGGCTTTCGACCGGGTCGTAGGCGACGATTCCACCTGCCTCCTGCCCACGATGCTGGAGGGCGTGCAGCCCGAGCGCCACGAACGTCGCCGCGTCTTGCGCGCCAAGCACGCCGAATACGCCGCATTCCTCGTGAAGTTTGTCATCGACCAGGTCCGAGCCGGGCTGGGGGTCGAAAGGGGTGCGGAAACCGCCTTCGATCGATGCGGGCATGGTGCGATCCTCGACCTGATCCGTCAGCGGGCGTCTATTAGCGCGGGCGCGGGCGTATGTCGACATGGGGCGATCAGGCCTTGGGTTCGACGCAGGCGCCCATCAGGCTGTCGATTCGTCCCTGAAGCCAGTCCGGAACGGCGGTCGGCGCATTGAGTTCGATCGCGGCAGCGGCGTCCGAGATCAGCGCGTGACTGGCGGAATTCTCGATGACGGCGAGCCGTTCCGTATCGCTGACGACAAGATTGTAGAGAAGATACGCAACCGCGACGACCAGAAAGCCGCGGGCGACGCCGAAGAGAAACCCGAGGCCGCGGTCGATGACGGCGAGCGGCGTCGCTTGCACCGCCGACGATAGCACCGGTGTGAAGATCGAGAGAACGATCAGCGAAACGCCGAACACCGCGACGAAGGCGGTGAGCGCCGTCAGCGTGCAGGAAGATTTTAGAAAATCCCCGAGATAGGGAACCTCCAGCACGAGGGGCGAAACCATCGGCGCGAAATAGAAGGCGACGAAAGCGCTGGCGATCCAACCGCCGATGGCCAGGGCTTCACGAACCAAGCCGCGATTGAACGCGAGCATGGCGGAGACGAGCACGACAAGCGCCACGCCGGCGTCCGCGATTGTCAGCGCCATGTGTTCCCCATCTTCAATTCCTTCGTGTCGGCGCGATCAGACCCATCAGCGCGTCCAGATCGGCCACCGGTTCCACCCTCATGCCCGATTCGTGTTCTCGCTTCACCATAGATGGCGTCCATGCGGTGGTGAAACCGAGTTTTTGGGCCTCCTTGAGGCGTGAAGGTGTCTGTGAGACGGCGCGGACCGCGCTGGATAGGCTTATCTCGCCGAAAACCACGGCCTCGGCTGGCACGGCCATATCGCGATGCGCGGAAATGACGGCCGCGGCGACAGCGAGATCGGCGGCGGGTTCGGTGATGCGAAGACCGCCGGCGACGTTGAGAAAGACGTCGTTGCCCGCGAGCGAGACGCCACATCGCGCCTCCAGCACCGCGAGAATCATTGAGAGGCGCCCTGAATCCCAGCCGATGACGTTGCGCCGTGGAGTGCCAAGAGGCGAGGACGCTACAAGGGCCTGAAACTCAACGAGAAGCGGGCGTGTGCCCTCCACCCCTGCGAATACGACGGATCCTGGCGTGCGGTGCTCGCGCCCAGCCAGGAACAGCGCCGAGGGATTGGCGACCTCGCGCAGGCCCTTGTCGGACATCTCGAAGACGCCAATCTCGTCGGCGGCGCCGAAACGGTTCTTCACGGCGCGGAGGATGCGGAACTGGTGGCCGCGTTCGCCTTCGAAATAGAGGACGGTATCGACCATGTGTTCGACGACGCGCGGGCCGGCGATCTGCCCGTCTTTGGTGACATGGCCGACAAGGACGACCGAAACGCCACGCCTCTTGGCGAAGCTGGTCAACTCATGCGCGACGGAGCGCACCTGGGAAACCGAGCCGGGCGCGCTTTCGACGTTGTCGGCCCACATAGTTTGAATCGAATCGATGACGGCGAGCGTCGGGCGCTCGGCTTCAAGCGTCGTGATCACGTCGCGCAGGTTGGTGGCCGTGGCGAGGAGTACGGGGGCTTCGGAGAGGTCCAGCCGCGCGGCGCGCATTCTGATCTGGGTCAGCGCCTCCTCGCCCGAGATGTAGATCGTCTTTTCGCCCGCGCCGGCCAGAGCCGCGGCGACCTGCAGAAGGATCGTCGATTTTCCGATGCCCGGGTCGCCGCCGACCAGGATCGCCGAGGCGGGCGCGAGCCCACCGCCGAGAACGCGGTCGAATTCCGCGATCCCCGTCAGGGCGCGGGGCGGCGCGGACTCCTGTCCCGAAAGGGCGTGGAGAGGCGTCGCGCGGCCTTTCGCTGGGCCGAGGGTCTTTGATGCGGGGCCCGAGGAGGAAAGCCCGGCTTCCTCCTCGACGGAGTTCCAGGCGCCGCATTCACTGCAGCGGCCCGCCCATTTCTTGTGAAGGGCGCCGCAGGCCGTGCAGGCGAACTGGGTTGTGCTTCGCACCATGCAGGGGTCTTCGCGCATGTCGCTTGGCGGGGCAAGCCCGTCGGTTCAGATGGTTAAGCGCTTCCCGGCGCGCCGATCGGTCAGGAGCGCGACGGCGAAGGAGGTCAACACCAGCGCGGTGAAGAGCCAGAGCCCCCAAGCGGTCTCAACATGGCCGACGCCGACGCCTTTCACGAGCACGATGTAGAGCGCAAGCAGGAATATGTCGGCCATCGATAACTTGCCGATCAGCGTCAATGAACCGGACCAGCGCCGCGCCTGGAGCAGGTCGAAATGGATTCCGGCGAGGAGCAACGTCTTCGCATATGGCGCAAAGAGCGCGAAGAAAGCGATGAGCAGCGCGAGCGCGGGGTCCGAGGCCCAGAGATCGGAGACGCCGCCGATAATTGTGAGCTCGTCGCCTTGAAAGAATGGCAGGAAACCGGCGCGCGCGAGTGGCGCGACCCAGGCGACCGGGAAGAAGCCGAGTAGAGCGAGATTGACCCATGCGAGCGGCCCTGCGCTGCTCAGGGCGCGGCGCGCAGCGGTGAAGGGCGTCTTCAATTCCATTGCGTTTAGATAGGCGTAAGCGCGTCGCAAGCAAATCAGGAACGTCCGCTCTCCCCTATGGCGCGCAGGGGAGGGCGGATGGACGGAGTGCTCAATCCTTCGCAGGTCGCTCCATTAGCGGATCGCCTCGATCGGCCCTTCCTCACGGCCATGAATGAACTGATCGAGGTGGGCGTTGCCGCTGTTCTCGATCCGGTCGACCGGTCCCCGCCATTGGACGCGGCCTTCATGAATCATCGCCACTTGATCCGCGATCTCTACGACAGAGCGCATGTCATGGGTGATGGTGATGGCCGTCGCGCCGATCTCGGTGACGAGCGAGCGGATCAGCTTGTTGATGACAGATGCCATGATCGGGTCGAGGCCGGCGGTCGGTTCGTCAAAAAAGATGATCTCAGGGTCGGCGGCGATGGCGCGCGCGAGGCCGACGCGCTTTTGCATGCCGCCTGATAGTTCCGCAGGATATAGGTCGGCGGTATGCGCCTGAAGACCGACACGCCGGAGCTTTTCGATCGCTATGCTTCGGGCCTCCGCAACCGGACGCTTCGCGCGCCCCTGCAGAAGGCGGAAGGCGACGTTTCGCCAGACCGGCATCGAGTCGAAGAGCGCGCCACCCTGAAAAAGCATTCCGAATCGTTCGAGAAGAGCGTCGCGCCTGGCGCCGCTGGCGCCCAGGATCGACACGCCATCGAGCTTGATGTCGCCGGAATCGGGTTCGATCAGGCCGATGATGGTCTTGATCGTCACCGACTTTCCGGTGCCTGAGCCGCCGATGATGACGAGACTTTCGCCCGCGGCGACGCTGAGATCGACGCCCCGCAGGACCTCGTTGGCGCCGAACGCCTTGGCGACGTTCCGCATCTCGATCTTCGGAACCGGGCTCATTTGGTGAAGAACATTTCGTTCATGACGTAGTTCGAGGCGAGAATCAGGATCGAGGCGCTGACGACGGCGTTGGTTGTCGCGCGCCCAACACCGAGCGCCCCGCGACCCGAATTGTAACCCTGATAGCATCCCATCAGCGCGATGATGAAACCGAACACCGCGGCCTTGATCAATCCGGAAGATATGTCGCCGAGAGTAAGGAAGTCCCAGGTCGTGCGGACATAAGCGGCGCCGTTGAAATCGAGCCTCGCGGTGCCGACGGCGAAGCCGCCCATGACGCCGATCACATCCGCGATGAAGGCGAGCGCCGGCATGGCCAGCGTAGCGGCGAGAAGGCGGGGCGCGATAAGATATTTGAACGGGTTGGTCGAAAGCGTGGTGAGCGCGTCAATTTGTTCGGTCACCCGCATGGTGCCAAGCTCGGCGGCGATGGAGGCGGAAACGCGCCCGGCGACCATCAGCCCGCCGAGAACCGGGCCGAGTTCGCGCACCATGCCGATGGCGACGATGGAGGGCACGACGGATTCGGCGTTGAAGCGCGCGCCGCCGGTATAGATCTGCAAAGCGAGCGCGGCCCCGGTGAAAAAGGCGGTGAGCCCGACCACAGGGAGCGAGAAATAGCCAATCCGCAGGAGCTGGCGGCCGATCTCCACCGGATACCAGGGCGGGCGGAAGACATGCATGACGGATTGCGCGGTGAAGAGCGCAAGCGAGCCGGTGGCGGCGCAAAGTCCGAGTACGGCGGCGCCGATGGCGCTGAGGAAACCCTGGATGGCGGTCATGCGGTCTTTCGGCCCTTCGCTCAATCAGGCATCTCTGTAGCGTCGTGCGTAACGCGATCCAAGGCTGGTCAGAACTTCATAGCCGATTGCCCCCGCCGAGTCGGCGAGATCGTCAATGGTCTGGTCGGCGCCGAGGAGTGTGACCATCGCGCCTTCACGCGCGGTCGCGCACCCGGTGACGTCGAGGGTGACGAGATCCATCGAGACGCGGCCGGCGGAGGGAAGCGTCATCCCGTCGAGCCGGCCGGCGAATCCGGCGCTGAGGCGCCTCGCGAGGCCATCCGCGTAACCGACCGGAAGCGTGGCGATCCTACGTGGCGACGCTGCTTCATACGCGGCGCCGTAGCCGACGATTTCGCCGGCGGCGACGTCACGGATCTGAAGAATCGGCGCCTCCAGCGTCACCACCGGCCGCGCGTCTGCGAAAGGCAGGCCGCCATATAGGCCGATCCCGGGGCGAGTCATGTCGAAATGATAGGCGGGGCCGAGGAGAACGCCGCCGGTCGCGGCGAGGCTTTTCGGGGTTGAGTTCAAGACCGGATGCGCGGCGATTGCGCTGAAGGCTGAGGCCTGGGCGGCGTTCATCATATGATCCGGCTCGTCCGCACAGGCGAGATGGCTCATCACCAGGGTGACCTCCAGGCCGGAGAGCGCGTCTGACGGCGCGAGCGCGTCCGCGAGTTCGTCGGCCTCGAATCCGAGGCGGTTCATTCCGCTATCGAGTTGAAACCCGACGGTAAGCGGGGCATCGAATTTGGCCGATACCCGCTTTGCTTCAAGCAATTGCGCAGGTGTGTTGAGAAGCGGAACAAGCGCCGCTGCGCGCACGAGTCCGACATCTTCCGGCATGAGGCCGGAGAAGACGAAGATGCGCGGGCCGGGGCCAATGGCGGCGCGTAGGGCGGCGCCTTCTTCGGCGAGGGCGACGAAGAAGTTACGCACGCCGACCTTCAGGAGCGTGGGGCCGACCTGATCCGCGCCAAGTCCGTAGGCGTCGGCTTTCACGACGGCGCCCGTTTCGCATTCCGTCATCGCATCGAGCGCACGCCAGTTCGCCCTGATCGCGGCGAGATCGATGGTCAACGAAGCGCGGGCCATCTCAGCCGAAGTCCTGCGGGCCGCCGCCGAAGCGATCGGGCTTGGCGAGATCGGAGAAGCGCGTGTAGCGCCCGTCGAACATCATCTCCACCGTGCCGATCGGGCCATGGCGTTGCTTGCCGATGATCGCCTCGGCGCGGTTATGGAGCCTCTCGCCCTTCGCCATCCAGTCGGGAAATGCAGGGTCGTCCTCCGGGGGTTTCAGGCGCTCATGATAATATTCTTCGCGAAAGACGAACATGACGACGTCGGCGTCCTGCTCGATGGATCCCGACTCGCGCAGGTCGGAGAGCTGCGGGCGCTTGTCGTCGCGATTTTCGACCTGGCGTGAAAGCTGCGAGAGGGCGACCACCGGGATGTTCAGCTCCTTGGCGATGGCCTTCAGCCCCTGCGTGATTTCGGAGACTTCGTTGACGCGGTTCTCCTTGGCGGAGGCCGCACGGGCGAGCTGAAGATAGTCGATGAAGAGAACATCGAGACCGGATTTTCGTTTCAGCCGCCGCGCGCGCGCGGCGAGAGTGGAGATCGGCAGCGCCGGCGTGTCGTCGATATAGAGGGGGATGTTGGCGAGTTGGCGCGATGCCTCGACGACGCGGCGGAATTCGTCCTCCTCCATCTCTCCGCGACGGAGCTTTTCCGAAGGCACCTCAGCCTGTTCGGAAAGTATCCGTGTCGCAAGCTGTTCCGCGCTCATCTCGAGACTGAAGAAACCGACGACGCCGCCGTCTATGGTTCCTTCCGTTCCGTCCGGTTTCTGGCCCTTCCGATAGGCCTTCGCGATATTGAAAGCGATGTTCGTGGCGAGCGAAGTCTTACCCATTGAGGGACGCCCTGCGAGGATGATCAGGTCCGATGGATGAAGCCCGCCGAGCTTGCGATCCATGTCCATCAGCCCGGTGGAGATGCCGGCGAGGCCGCCATCGCGGTGATAGGCGGCGTTGGCCACGTCGATCGCGTCGGTCACGGCTTTCAGGAAGGTGCTGAAGCCGCCCTCGTATTTGCCCTTTTCGCCGAGGAGGTAGAGTTGCTGCTCCGCTTCCTCGATCTGAGCGGCCGGTTCGAGGTCGATATCCATCGCCGCGGCCTTGGCGGCGATTTCCTCGCCAATAACGATCAGGTCGCGGCGGAGCGCCAGATCGTAGATCACCCGGGCGTAATCACGCGCGTTGAAGAGCGAGACGGCGGCGCCGGCGAGGCGCGCGAGATAGGCCGGGCCGCCGATCTCAGCCATGCCCGGGTCGTTGTCGAAAAAGGGTTTGAGTGTGACCGGGGTGGCGAGCGCGTTCTGCTCGATTCGACGTGCGGCGGTCTCATAGATTCGCGCATGGAGCGGGTCGTAGAAATGCCGGGGCTCGAGAATCGACGAGACCCGTTCGTAAACGTCATTGTTGACCATGAGCGCGCCCAGAAGCGCTTGTTCCGCCTCGATATTATGAGGGCTCGTCTGAACTTCCGGCCCGCTCGATCCGTCCGCCATCGCCTGCTCCTTTTTGCGGAGCAGATTAACTCCGGATCGTCGCGGGGTATAGGCGGGCGAATGGCCAGATGTCGGGTTCCTGTGGACGGTCGGGCAAAAGTTCTGAGCGGTTCTGTGGATAAGAACGCGGTCGCGCGGCTGTCGAGTCGGGACGGTGGAGACGCGCGGAAATGGAAAAGGGCCGCTCCATTCGGAACGGCCCTTCTTCGTCTTCGACCCGGCGATTTCAGATGCGCGGCTGTTCGGTGTCTTCGGCCGCGGCGTCCTCGATGATCTCTTCGGCTTCGGCCTCGTCCTCAAAGAGCTGGGCGACGTCGAACGCTTCGGCGGCTTCTTCCTCCGCACGCAGTTCGGCGATCGACTTGCCTTCCGCCTGAAGCTCGGCCTCATCGGCGGAGCGGGCGACGTTGACGGTGATCGTCGCGTCAACCTCGGGGTGCAGGACGACACGAATGTCGTGCAGCCCCAGTTCCTTCACCGGCGTGGACAGAACGATCTGCGTGCGCGCCACGCTGAAGCCGCCCTCGGTCGCCAGTTCGGCGATGTCGCGCGAATTGACGGAGCCGTAGAGCGAACCGCCGTCGGAAGCCTGCCGGATGGCGACGAAAACCTGGCCGTTGAGCTTGGCTGCGACGGCTTCGGCCTCCTTCTTCGCTTCGAGATTGCGCGCTTCGAGCTGTGCGCGCTCATTCTCGAATCGCTCCATGTTGCGCTTGGTCGCGCGGAGAGCCTTGTGCTTGGGCAGAAGGAAATTGCGGGCGTAACCGTTCTTCACGGCGACGACATCGCCCATCTGGCCCAGTTTTTCGACCCGTTCGAGAAGAACCACATCCATGATCGGCCTCCTTATTTGATCGCGTAGGGCAGCAACGCGAGGAACCGGGCGCGCTTGATGGCGCGGCCAAGTTCACGTTGCTTCTTCGACGAGACGGCGGTGATGCGCGACGGCACGATCTTGCCGCGTTCGGAAATGTAGCGCTGCAGGAGCTTCACGTCCTTGTAGTCGATCTTCGGCGCGTCAGGGGCCGAAAACGGGCAGGACTTGCGGCGGCGGAAAAAGGGTTTGCGAGCCATTTTCTATCTCCTCTCGATCAATCGTCACGCCGGGGCGGGCGCGGGCCGCGCGGGCCGCGCGGGCCGCGGTCGTCGCGAGAATTCTTGGCGCGAACGATAGCGCTGTCGCCTTCCTCATGCGCGTCGACCTTGATGGTCATCACCCGCATCACGTCGTCGTGGAGGCGCATCAGGCGTTCCATCTCGGCCACCGCCGGCGCCGGCGCGTCGGATTTCAAAAAGGCGTAGTGGCCCTTGCGATTCTTGTTGATCTTGAAAGCCATCGTGCGAAGGCCCCAGTATTCGAAGCCAGTGACGTCGCCGCCATTATCCTTCAGAACCTGGGTGAAATGCTCGATCAGCCCCTCGGCCTGCGCGTTGGAGATATCCTGACGCGCGATAAACACATGCTCGTAGAGAGCCATGGGTCATCCTTCATGTCATGCGCGCTTCAAAATGCGGGGGGCGTGTCTCTCGGCCCGCATACGAGTGGCGTCGCGTCCAAACGTTCGAGAGAGCGCGCTGATTACGCGTGAATGGGGCGCGGCGCAAGCGCTTCGTGACACGCGCGCGCTCTGCCGGGTTGACTTCGACGAGTTCGGCGGGGATGCAGGCCGAAGCCGTGAGGGAGTGATGCAGATGAGCTGGGCATTCGTGTTTCCGGGGCAGGGCGCGCAGACGGTCGGGATGGGACGCGATCTCGCCATCTCCTATCCTGCGGCTGCAGCGGTTTTCGAAGAGGTTGACGCGGCGCTCGGCGAGCGTTTGAGCGCCACGATATGGGATGGGCCGGCTGAGACGCTGATGCTGACCGCGAACGCGCAGCCGGCGCTGATGGCGACTTCGCTCGCGGCGATGCGCGCGCTGGAGGCCGAGGGTGTTTCGGTCACGGACGCCGCGTTCGTCGCCGGTCATTCGCTCGGCGAATATTCGGCGCTGGCGGCGGCCGGAGCGATATCCGTCGCGGACACCGCGCGACTCCTGCGGATCAGAGGCGAGGCCATGCAGGCGGCGACGCCGGTCGGCGTTGGCGCGATGGCCGCCGTGCTCGGGTTGAACTTCGCGGTAGTGACCGAGATTGCGGCCGAGGCCGCCGGTGACGAGGTCTGTCAGGCGGCGAATGACAACGACCCCGCCCAGGTGGTGATCTCGGGACACAAGGCGGCGGTGGAGCGGGCGGTGGAGATCGCCAAGGCCAGAGGCGCGAAGCGCGCGCTGATGCTGCCCGTCAGCGCCCCCTTCCATTGCGCATTGATGCAGCCCGCGGCCGACCGGATGGCGGCGGCTCTATCGGAGGTCGATATCAAGGCCCCGAAGACTCCACTGGTGGCCAACGTGAGCGCGATGGCGATTTCCGCGCCGGGGGATATACGCGCGCAACTCGTGCAGCAGGTCACCGGGTCGGTGCGCTGGCGGGAAAGCGTGGGTTACATGGCCCGCGAAGGCGTCACGGGGTTGGTCGAGATCGGCGCCGGCAAGGCGCTTTCGGGCATGGCGCGGCGGATTGAGCGATCGCTGGAATGCTTCGCGGTCGGCGGCCCGGATGAGGTCAAGGCTGCGGCGGGCGCGCTCCGGCGTTGACCGCTCCGGAGCCGGGTATTGACCGGATTCGACTTTCCACATCATCCTCGCTGGCAATGAGACAAGGAGGCGGCACATGTTCGACCTGACGGGAAAGAGCGCGCTTGTCACCGGGGCGTCCGGCGGCATAGGAGCGGAGATCGCGCGCGCGCTTCACGGCGCAGGAGCCGCGGTGGCGTTGTCCGGAACAAGGACCGGGCCGCTGGAGGCGTTGGCGGCGGAGCTCGGCGAGCGGGCGCACGTGGTCGCCTGCGACCTGTCGGACGGCGCCGCGGTCGATGCGCTAGCGGGGCGGGCGACGGAGGCGATGGGGGCCGTCGATATTCTCGTGAACAACGCCGGCCTGACGCGCGACAATCTCCTCATGCGGATGAGCATCGAGGAATGGGATCAGGTGATCGCGGTCAATCTCACGGCTGGCTTCCGGCTCTCGAAAGCAGTGTTGCGCGGGATGATGAAGGCGCGCTGGGGGCGGATCATCGGCGTCGCATCAGTCGTCGGCGTCACCGGAAATCCAGGGCAGGGCAATTACGCCGCATCGAAAGCCGGCATGATCGGCATGACGAAATCCCTGGCGTCTGAAGTGGCGAGTCGCGGCGTGACCGCAAATTGTGTCGCGCCGGGGTTTATCCGTACGGCGATGACGGATGCGCTGAAGGAAGACCAAAAGGCGAAAATCAACGCTGTGATTCCCGCCGGACGGATGGGCGAAGCGAACGAAATCGCCGCTGCGGCGCTGTATCTAGCCAGCGCCGAAGCGGGATATGTCACCGGCCAGACCTTGCATGTGAATGGCGGTATGGCGATGATCTGAGGCTTGCGCGTGTCGCGCTTCGAGCGAAAGCAAGGCGGGGTATTCGCCCATTTGCGTTATCCGACGCTTATGGTAATAGCCCCGCCAAGCGGCGAACGAATGGACGGCGTCGTGCGAATAACACGTTTCCGGCGATCGCCGTCGAGAAACGATCCGAATTGAGGCGTGCGCCTCCAGTAGAGGGAACGAGCATGAGCGACATCGCGGATCGCGTGAAAAAGATCGTCGTCGAGCATCTGGGCGTCGAAGAGGAAAAAGTCGTCGAGAAGGCCAGCTTTATCGACGATCTTGGCGCGGACAGTCTCGACACGGTCGAGTTGGTCATGGCGTTCGAAGAGGAGTTCGGGATCGAGATCCCGGACGATGCGGCCGAGACAATTCAAACCTTCGGCGACGCGGTGAAGTTCATCTCCGAGAACGCTGACGCCTGAACCGGCGGAAAATCGCACAAAGTTCAGCGCCCGGGCTTCCCGGGCGCTATTTTTTTGTCGGATGCGCAGTTATGTTGCCGCCGCATAGCGAAGATTGAGAGAGATGCGCATGAGACGGGTTGTCGTAACGGGCCTCGGGATGGTGACGCCGCTTGGTTGCGGTGTCGAAGAGACCTGGGGACGGCTGGTGGCTGGAGAGTCAGGCGCTGGAACGATCCGGCATTTCAACGCCGATCACCTGGCGTGCCGCATCGCCTGCGAGATTCCGCTCGGGGATGGGCCGGGTGACTTCAACGCCGATAACTGGGTGGAGAAGAAGGAGCAGCGCAAGATCGACCGATTCATCATCTATGCGCTGACCGCGGCGGATCAGGCGATCGCAGACGCCGGCTGGTCCGACGCCGACGAAGAGGAAAAGCTTCGGACAGGAGTGATGATCGGCTCCGGCATCGGAGGAATCGAGACCATCGCCGAAACCGCGATCACGCTGAAGGAGCGCGGGCCGCGACGGGTTTCGCCCTTCTTCATTCCTTCGGCGCTGATCAATCTCTGTTCTGGTCAGGTCTCGATCAGGCACGGGTTCAAGGGGCCCAATCATTCGGTCGTGACGGCCTGTTCGACCGGCGCGCATGCGATCGGCGATGCGGCGCGCCTGATCATGTTGGGCGACGCCGACGTGATGATCGCCGGCGGCGCGGAAAGCCCGGTTTGCGAGATATCCGTCGCGGGATTCGGCGCCTGCAAGGCGCTTTCGACAGGGTACAACGATGAACCGACCCGCGCCTCCCGCCCCTATGATCGCGGGCGCGATGGATTCGTGATGGGCGAGGGTGCGGGCGTCGTCGTGCTCGAGGAGCTTGAGCACGCGGTGGCGCGCGGCGCCAGAATTTACGGTGAAGTGATCGGATACGGTCTTTCCGGCGACGCCTATCACATCACCTCACCCGCACCGGATGGAGACGGCGGGTATCGCTCCATGTCCGCAGCGCTGGCGCGCGCCGGCGTGGAAGGTAAGGACATCGATTACGTGAACGCGCACGGCACATCGACGCCGCTTGGAGACGAGATAGAACTACGAGCGGTCACGCGACTGCTTGGCGACGCGGCCAGCGGCGTGACGATGTCCTCCACGAAGAGTTCCATCGGGCACCTGTTGGGCGCTGCCGGGGCGGTAGAAGCGATTTTCTGTCTACTGGCCATGCGCGACGGAATCGCGCCGCCGACGCTTAACCTTGAGGATCCTTCGGTCGAGACGGAAATCGACCTAGCGCCGCTGAATGCGGTGAAGCGCGAGATTAATGTGGCGCTGTCGAACTCCTTTGGGTTCGGCGGCACCAACGCCTCGCTGATTTTCCGCAAGGTCTGAGCGATCGGGATGGCGAAGCATGTTGCCGCCAATGCGCTGACGATTCTCATTGTTGTCTGCGTCGCGCTGGCCGGGTTGACGATCTGGTCGGTCCGCTCCTTCTCGACTCCCGGTCCACTAGAAGCTCCGAAATTGGTGACGCTCGAACGCGGGGTTTCGCTCACCGCAGCCTCCGAGACGCTCGAAAAGGAAGGTGCGATCGCGAATGCGATGATTTTTCGGCTTGGCGCGAGATATCTTGGGGTCGATGACGAGGTCAAATATGGCGAGTACGAGATACCCGCTTCCGCTTCGATGGAGGAAGTGCTGGATATCGTCACCTCGGGCAAGTCGATCCAGTACAAGGTGACGATCGCCGAAGGGCTGACGAGTTGGGAGATCGTGGAGGCGCTCCGTGCTAATCCGCTGCTGAGCGGCGAGATTGAGACTGTTCCGCCGGAAGGGACGCTCGCACCGGACACATATTTCGTCTCGCGTGGGTCGAATCGTTCGGAACTGCTTTCGCGGATGCTGGATGCGCAGGCGATCATTCTCGCGACGGCCTGGGCGTCGCGCGACGCAGACCTGCCGCTGAAGTCGCCGGAGGAAGTTCTCACGCTGGCGTCAATCGTCGAGAAGGAAACGGCGGTTGCTGCTGAACGGCCGCTTGTCGGTGGGGTGTTCATCAACCGGTTGAAGCGTGGAATGCGGCTCCAGTCGGATCCGACGATCATCTATGGAATCACCAAAGGCGAGGGGCCGTTGGACCGTCCGATACGACGGTCGGATATCGAGAAACCGACAGCTTACAACACCTATATCATCGACAGACTGCCGCCTGGGCCAATCGCCAACCCCGGGCGCGACGCGATTGCCGCTGTGGTGAATCCGGCGCAGACAGATGCGTTGTACTTTGTCGCGGATGGCTCGGGCGGGCATGCGTTCGCCACGAATCTGCGCGAGCATCAGAAGAATGTCGCAGCCTGGCGACGCATCGAACGCTCCGGTCAGAGTGAGTAGATGCAACTGAAAAGATAGTTCTTGACATTCCGCTCGCTCTGCGTTAGTAAAGGCGCAGACTGAGAAAACTGTAAGAGGCCAGCGCCGCTCCGCGCTGGCCTTTTTCGTTTCCCGGAAAGACCCCCAATGACCCATCCAAGAATCGACGCCGCCACGGCGGAGCGCCTGATCGCGCAGGCGCGTCAACTTTATCAGAACCTCGGATATGAACTCGCGAAGGCGATCCGCGTCTTGCATTCGGGCGCCGAGGATCTCGCGGCGAAAGGCCGGGCTGAAACGCTTCGGGCGCACAGAAAGGCGCTCCAGACTGTGCTCGATCTCGAGCTGCAACTAAGAAAAGAGAGCCAGAATCCGGAAAAATCGAATGAAATCGACCTCGAAGCCGCCCGTGATGAAATCTATCGGCGCCTCGATCGCCTGGCGACCGCGGGAGGAGATTGAAGACCTTCTGCAAGGCCTCTCCGAGAATGCGCAAGCTGCGCTGCCTTTCCTTTTCGATGTCTGGGGCATGCGCAAGCACCAGTTGCCGCCGGAGGGTGACTGGACGACCTGGCTGATCCTCGGGGGCCGAGGCGCTGGAAAGACCCGCGCTGGAGCTGAATGGATCCGATCGATGGTGGAGGGCGCGACGCCGCTCGCACCTGGCGCCTGCAAACGGGTTGCACTGGTCGGCGCCACCCTCGATGAGGCGCGCGATGTCATGGTGCGCGGCGAGAGTGGGCTGATCGCCTGTTCGCCGCCGGACCGGCGTCCAGAATGGAATGAATCGCGCCGGACGCTGACCTGGGTCAATGGAGCGGAGGCGACCTGCTTCTCAGCTTCAAGCCCGGAAAAACTGCGCGGGCCGCAATTCGACTGCGCATGGGTGGACGAACTAGGCAAGTGGCCCAAGCCGGACCGGGCATGGGACATGCTTCAGTTCGCACTCCGGCTGGGCGATCATCCGCGGCAGGTGGTGACGACGACACCGCGCGCGAACCCGGTGCTTGAAGCCCTGATAACGGACGAAGGCACGGTCACGGTATCCGCCGGAACGCGTGAGAACCGAGCCAATCTTGCGAAGGGGTTCCTCGAAAAGGTCACCAAGAAGTATGGGGGAACGTCACAAGGGCGCGAAGAGCTTGATGGCGTCATGGTGCTCGACCGTCCCGGCGCGCTGTGGACCCGCTCGCTGATCGAGGCGGCGCGCGTGCGCGAGGCGCCGAAGTTGAGCCGGACCGTCGTCGCGGTCGATCCGCCCGTTAGCGCCGGCGAGAACGCCGACGAGTGCGGCATCATCGTCGCCGGGCGAGCTGGCGACAACGTCTATGTGCTCGCCGACCGCTCCAGCCGGGGCGACACGCCGCAGCAATGGGCGATGAGAGCCGCCGCCGCCTATGACGAATTCAACGCGGACCGGGTGGTGTTTGAAGTCAACCAAGGCGGCGCGATGGTCGAGACGGTGGTGCGTGGGGTCGCGCCGCTGATCAGTTTCTCCGCGGTCCATGCCAACAAGAGCAAGGCGATGAGAGCGGAGCCGATCTCGGCGCTATACGAGCAGGGCCTCGTGAAGCACGTCGGCGGTTTCCCGGCGCTGGAGGACCAGATGCGGGCGTTCGGTTCGGAAGGATTCAAGGGCAGCCCCGATCGGGTTGACGCGCTTGTCTGGGCGATCTGGAGCCTGATGCACGGGCCGCAGGCCGGCGGCCCCAGCGTCCGACAGCTCTGAAAGACGCCAAACGGAGATACATCATGCTGTTCAATATCTTACGCTCCGGGGTCAACGCCGCGGGCGAAAGGAAGGCGTCCGCCGTCGGCGGAATGGTCGCGATACACGCCGCGGGTCGCGCGATCTGGGGGCCGCGAGACGAAACATCGCTGACGAGGGCGGGCTATCAGAGCAACGCTGTCGTATTTCGCGCTGTCAGAATGGTTGCGGAGGCGGCGGCGGCGACGCCGATGCGCCTCACCTCAAACGGCGCGGCGCTGACTGAGCATCCGGTTCTTTCGCTTCTGGCCGCGCCGAATAACGGCCAGGACGGCGCAGGATTGCTGGAAGCGGTATTCGGAAATCTCATGCTGTTCGGCGACGCCTATCTCGAGGCGGCGGCGCTGGACGATCGCGGCGCTCCGGCGGAGCTCCACACGCTTCGCCCGGATCGGATGCGCGTCATTCCGGGGGCCGATGGCTGGCCGGAAGCGTATGAGTATCGCGTTAGCGGGCGCGCGCATCGGTTCGACATGACGACGGAGGCGCAGCCGATCCTGCATATGCGGGGTTTTCACCCGCTTGACGATCATTACGGCATGGCGCCGCTGACGGCGGCTGCGGCGGCGATCGATATCCATAACTCGGCGGGGAAATGGTCCAAGGGATTGCTGGACAACGCGGCGCGGCCATCGGGCGCGCTGGTCTATAAAGGGCCGGATGGGGCGACGCTATCCGACGAGCAATTCCGGCGGATCGTGAATGAGTTGGAGGACGGACACCAAGGCGCGCGAAACGCCGGAAGGCCGATGCTGCTGGAGGGCGGCCTGGACTGGAAACCGATGGGCTTCTCGCCTTCGGATATGGAGTTCCTGAAAACCAAGGAAGCCGCTGCGCGGGAGATCGCGCTAGCGTTCGGCGTGCCGCCTCAATTGCTCGGATTGCCGGGCGACACTGCATATTCGAACTACCAGGAGGCGAACCGGGCTTTCTATCGGCAGACGGTTTTGCCGCTCGCCCGGCGCGTCGGGGCCGCGCTGGCCGGCTGGCTCGGCTGGCGATGGGGAGAGATTTTGCGATTGACGCCAGATCTCGACGCCATTCCAGCGCTGCAAAGCGAGCGTGAATCGCAATGGCGGCGCATCGCGGCTGCGGATTTTCTGGATGCGGCGGAGAAGCGGAAGCTGCTGGGCCTGCCGCCCCGCGCGCCCGCCGGGGAATGAGCGGCGCGCCGCAACGGCGCACGCTTGGCTCACGCTATCTTTATGAGCCTTTCGATAGCGCCCACGCCCGGATTGAGACGCATGAACGCGTCTTCGAGGAACGCTGGGTGGCGCTGAACCGGATCCTTGAACAGATCGAGAGCGGGTTGGATCGCTTGGAGCGGCGGCTCTGGTTGGCGGTTTACGGTGTGGCCATCGCGCTGGCGGGGCAGATCCTCGCCTTCATGTTGAATACGCGACCCTTTCCTTAGGAGGCGAACCTTGCAGATAAATTCCGGAGCACTATCAGGACTTGAGACAAAGTTTATCGCCCTT
Source organism: Pikeienuella piscinae (assembly GCF_011044155.1). Lineage (NCBI taxonomy): Bacteria > Pseudomonadati > Pseudomonadota > Alphaproteobacteria > Rhodobacterales > Paracoccaceae > Pikeienuella > Pikeienuella piscinae. The sequence goes on along the minus strand of NZ_CP049056.1, from coordinate 664,802 downwards.
GACCGAAAGGGCGCTAGCGGCGCGGAGATTGGCGGCTACGCCTCTCACTTTGGTGTTGCTGACCAGAACGGGGACGTGGTGGAGGCTGGGGCGTTCGCCGCCTCGCTCAAGCGCCTCGCGCGCGAGAACCGCACTGTGAAACTGCTCTGGCAGCATGACCCTTCTGCGCCGATCGGGGTCTGGGATAGCGTCACCGAGGATCGCGTCGGGCTTTCGGTGCGGGGGCGGCTTCTGACCGAGATCGCACGCGGAGCGGAGGCGGCGGCGCTGCTCGCCGCCGGGGCCGTCGACGGGCTCTCGATCGGCTACCGCACTGTGAGAGCGGAGCGGGCCGGGGCTGGACGTCGGCTGATCGAACTCGACCTCTGGGAAGTTTCGCTCGTCACCTTTCCGATGCTTCCCTCCGCGCGTGCCTCCACCCAGGCGCCCAATCCGGAGGCGGATATCGCCCGCGAACTGGCGGAAGCCCTCAGGGGCGCCCGCGAGACGCTGATGTGAACCAGCAGCGTTTTCCTGTCGTCAACCGCAAAGGACCTTCTCATGACGCATGAAGCACAAACCGACGCCGGACCGGAGACGAAATCCGCGCTCTCCGGCTTTTTGACCGATTTCAAGTCCTTCCAGATGGAGATCAAGAACCGCATGACCGAACAGGATGAACGCATCGGTTCGCTGAGCCGGAAATCCGCACATCGTCCGGCGCTCAGCAGCGCGGCCGAGCTGGTTGCGCCGCACAGGAAGGCGATCGACGCCTATCTCCGCGCCGGCGAGGACGCCGCGCTGAGGGCGCTGCCGCTGGAAGGCAAGGGGATGACGACCGGTATCCTGGCGGATGGCGGCTATCTCGTCGATCCGCAGACGTCGGACCGGATCATGGGAGTTTTGCGCGCCGCTTCCTCAATTCGCTCGGTCGCGACCGTCGCGGAGGTTGAGGCCGGCGTCTACGACGTACTCGTCGACCATACCGATATCGGCGCCGGCTGGACGAATGAGGCCGGCTCCGTCTCGGAAACCGATACGCCGCAGATCGAACGCATCTCGATTCCGCTCCATGAGCTTTCCGCTTCTCCTAAGGCGTCACAGCGCCTCTTGGATGATTCCGCCTTTGATATCGAGGGCTGGCTCGCAGAACGTATCGCCGACCGTTTCATCCGGGCTGAGAACGCCGCCTTCGTCAATGGCGACGGCGTCGACAAACCAACCGGCTTTCTGAGCTACAGCACGCTGCCGAATGACAACTGGGCCTGGGGCAATCTCGGTTATATTCCGACGGGCACGGCGGGAGATTTCTCTTCCGTCGATCCGTCGGATGCGATCGTCGACCTGATCTACTCGCTCGGCGCGGAATATCGCGTGAATGCGAGTTTCGTGATGAATTCCAAGACCGCCGGCGCCGTGCGGAAGATGAAGGATGCGGATGGGCGGTTCCTCTGGGCCGAAAGCCTCGTTTCAGGCCAACCGGCGCGGCTGATGGGTTATCCGGTGGTCATTTCGGAGGACATGCCCGACATCGATGTCGATGCTGTAGCCATTGCTTTCGGTGATTTCGGAGCCGGTTATACCATCGCGGAGCGGCCCGATCTGCGGGTGATGCGCGATCCGTTCTCGGCGAAGCCGCATGTCCTGTTCTACGCATCGAAGCGAGTCGGCGGGGATGTCACCGACTTCGCGGCGATCAAGCTTCTGAAATTCGCCGCATCCTGAGTCAGGCCCGATCGGCCTGAACGCCGCCGCCGGGCCTCCACGCTCGGCGGCGTCCGTCTTTGCGCCCTGGATCCTGCTTTTCCTCAGCGTCCGCCGCGGCGCGAAGAGGCATTCTTTCTTTGTTTCAAGGAGCGTTGGCAATGCTGACCGAAATCACGCCGCCGGCGATCACGGCTGCAGTGCTGGATGAGCTTTCACGCCACCTTCGGCTCTCCACCGGGTTCGCAGACGATCAGGCGGAAGATATGGAAGCGGCGCTCCTCGCCGCGGTTGCGCATCTCGAAGGCGTGCTCGGACTCTGTTTCATCCCGCGAACCTTCGCCTGGCGTGGGGGGCTCGACGTACACAAGGCGACGACGGCGCCGATTGCGCCTGTCCGGTCGCTGGTGTCGGTTTCGCGTGTGCTCGCAAACGGCGGCTCGGAACCTGTCGCGCTCCCCTTCTTTCGGCTCGATCAGGAGGTGACGCGCACGAGGATCATCTCGACAGCACTCATTTCCGATCCATTGGATTTCGTCTTCGAAGCTGGATTCGGCGCGGATTGGGATGCGACCCCGGCCGACCTGCGTCGGGCGGCTCTGATTCTCGCGGCCGAGAATTTCGACAGGCGGCATGCGACTGCAGATCGGCGCGCATACGCGATGCACCATGGCGTTGCGGCGTTGATCCAGCCCTGGCGTGAATTGCGACTTGGGGCGCGGCCGTGAGCGGGGAACTGACGCGGCGCTTGACGCTCGAAGAGCGTGCCACGACGCCAGATGGCGCCGGTGGACTTTCCGATAGTTGGGTCGTCCGTGGCGTCCATTGGGCGGAGATCAAAACGGCTTCCGCTCGCGAGGGATTTGCTGGCGGCCGGCCGGCGAGCCGTGTCACGCACCGCGCTCTTATCCGCTATGCCGACTTTGGCTCAGACCAGAGGCCAGTTCCCGACCAGAGATTCCGTGAGGGAGAGCGCATCTTCGCGATTCGGGGCGTCGCCGAGGCCGACGACAGACGTGAACGACTGATCTGCTGGCTCGAGGAAGGGACGCTGACATGACGATGGCGCTTTCCGCGCCGCTGCAGCGCGCGCTTTTCGAACGGCTGACGACGGCGCCGGAGCTCGCGACGCTGCACGGTCGAATTCACGACGACGCGCCGCATCGGAGCCGAGATGCGGGAGGTGAACCCTACATCACGCTTGGCGATGAGACGATTTCGCCCTGGAACACCGCGACCGACAGCGGCGCGGCGCACGAGGCGGTGATCCGCGTTTATGCGCCGCAGCGTGGCTTCCTCGCTGTGAAGGAGATCGCCGCGGTTATCGTCGCGCTGATCGAGGCCAACCCGCCAAAGCCCGAGCGCGGCGTGATCGTCACCCATGAGTTCTCCGGCGCTCGGACGCGGCGCGAAGAGAACGGCGCATTGCGGCGCATCGACCTGACATTTCGATTTGTCATCGAAGATGACGCCTGACCGAAGCTTCATGAACGAGAGGACCCGCCATGGCCGCCCAGAAGGGAAAAGACCTGCTGATTAAGATCGACCCCGCCGGAGGAGGTGTTTTCGAAACCGTGGCGGGGCTGCGCGCATCGCGCATCGCGCTGAATGCGGAAACGGTCGACGCCACGACCGCGGACAGCGCCGGCCGTTGGCGCGAACTTCTGGCCGGAGCCGGGGCGCGTTCCGCGGCGATCTCGGGTTCGGGCGTTTTCAAGGACGCGACCTCCGACGCGATGATGCGTCAGGCGTTCTTCGACGGCGTCACGCTCTCCGCGCAAATCATCGTGCCTGGTTTCGGGATAATCGAAGGGCCGTTTCAACTGACCGCGCTGGAATATTCCGGCGACCATGATGGCGAAGCCACGTTCGAGGCGAGTCTCGCTTCCGCCGGTTCGCTGAGCTTCACCGCGATATGATGATCAATCCGCATCGCGGTGAGGTCGCCATCGGGATCGGTGGCGAAGAGCGGCTCATGCGTCTCACGCTCGGAGAGCTCGCCGCGCTCGAAGCGCGATTGGAGGTTGGCGGGCTGGTTGCTCTTGCTGAGCGGTTCGAGACGGGCGCTTTTCGCGCAAACGACCTGATTGCCCTTCTCACGGCCGGACTACGCGGCGGTGGCGATGACCTTGATGAAGCGGAGGTCGCGGCGATGGATTTCGACGGTGGCGCGATCGGCGCCGCAGAGGCGGCCTCGCGTCTGCTAGCGGCCAGTTTCAGGGGAACAACATGACGAGAGATGACACCCGGTTTGACTGGGACATGTTGATGCGCTTCGGACTTGGCGCGCTCGGGCTTGGCCCGCGGGAGTTCTGGACGATGACCCCGCGTGAGTTCGATGCGGCCGCCAAAGGACGACTGGGTCTATTCAATGACGCACGCGCGCTGGATCGCGCCGGCCTTGCGGCGCTCAACGAGAAATTCCCTGACCGGGCGGCGAGCTGATGGATGAGCGGGAGGCGGAAAGCCAGTCGGCGGCGATCTCCAACCTGGAGCGCGCCTACCAACGCCTGCGCGTGACGGCGCGGGGAGCAACGGCCGATATTGCTTTCGATCTTCGTTCATCGACGAGCGAGATTCGAAAGATGGAGAGCGAGACGAGTGCGCTCTCGCGTTCGTTCGGGTCTGGACTGAGACGCGCTTTTGACAGCGCGATCTTCAGCGGAGACAAGCTGAGCGACGTCATGCGCAACCTAGCGCTTTCGATGTCCCGGTCAGTGCTGCACAGCGCATTGACGCCGGTGCAGAATTCGCTCGGTGGCGCTGTGACCGGCTTGTTCGCAGGCTTTGCTAAGGGCGCCGCGTTTTCTTCCGGTCGGGTTCGGGCCTTCGCCAAGGGGGGCGTCGTCTCAGACGCCACGGCCTTTCCGATGCGCGGCGGGGCAGGGTTGATGGGGGAAGCGGGCCCGGAGGCGATCATGCCCCTGACGCGCGGACCTGACGGCAGCCTCGGCGTGAAGGCCGAAGGCGGCAGGAGCGTGGCGAACGTCACTGTCAACATATCCACGACGGATGCGGAGAGCTTCCGACGAAGCCAGTCCCAAATCTCGGCGAGCATCGCCCGGGCTGTGCGGCGCGGCGAACGGAACATGTGAGGGTGAGATGAGCTTTCATGAAGTAGTCTTCCCCGCCGCGCTTTCCTTCGGGTCGAGCGGCGGGCCCGAGCGGCGTACGGAAATCGTCGCGCTGGCGAGCGGGTTCGAGGAGCGCAACGCGACCTGGGCGCATGCAAGACGGCATTACGATGCGGGACTGGGACTGCGTAGCCTCGACGATATTCATGCAGTTGTAACGTTTTTCGAGGCGCGGCTCGGCAGGTTGCATGGCTTCCGCTGGAAAGACTGGGCGGACTACAAGTCCTGCGCACCCTCCGAAACGCCTGCGCATTTCGATCAACCGCTCGGCGTTGGAGACGGTGTGACCCGCGAGTATCCGCTCAGCCGCATCTACGCCTCAGGCGGCGTAGAATATGTGCGCCCGATATCAAAGCCGCGCGTAGACAGCGTCCTAGTCGGCTGTGACGGTCGGGAGTTGGCGCCGGGTTCGAAATTTTCCGTCGATCATCAAAGCGGCGTGGTGAGTTTCGCGTCCGCGCCGGAAGCCGGAGCGGTGCTGACCGCGGGGTTCGAATTCCATGTGCCGGTCCGCTTCGATACGGACCGCATCGAGATCAACCTCGCCGCGTTCGAAGCCGGCGAAATTCCTTCTATCCCTGTCATCGAAGTGAGGGTCTGATGCGAACCATACCGGCGCAGATGCAGGAGAAACTGGATAACGGCGCGAGCACGTTCTGCGCCTGCTGGCGGATCGATCCGGTGAATGGCGAACCGCTCGGATTCACCGACCATGATCGCGACCTCACATTCGATGACCTCACATTTGAAGCGTCGAGCGGGTTCGACGCAAATGCGATCGAAAGGTCGCTCGGGTTGGCCATAGACAATACCGCCGCGACCGGCGCCTTGCGTTCGGAGAGGCTCACCGAAGCCGATATACGCCGCGGCCGATATGACGGCGCCGAATTCCGACTGTGGCTGGTGGACTGGAGCGACGTGAGTTCGCGTATTCTCACCTTTCGCGGCGAGATCGGTGAGATCACGCGCGGCGATCTCGCGTTTGAAGTAGAGATCCGGGGGTTGTCGGAAAAGCTGAACCGGCCGGTCGGACGACGCTTTCTGCGCGTTTGCGATGCGCAACTCGGCGATCTGCGTTGTGGCGTCAATGCGGACAAGGCTGTGTTCTCAGGCGGCGGAACAGTCGCTAGCGTCGCAGACCGTCGGAGCTTCGAAGCCGACGGACTCGGCGTGTTCGAGACCAACTGGTTCGCGGATGGCGCGTTGACCTGGACTGGCGGCGCAAACTCTGGCTCGTTGATGGGCGTGCGGACCCACATTTTTGATGGTGGGCGCGCCAGGTTGGAGCTGGATCGCGATCCGGTCGACGCGCCGGCGGTCGGTGATACGTTCTCCGTCGTAGCTGGTTGCGACAAGCGTGCTTCGACATGCCGCGACAAATTCCAGAATTTGAAGAACTTCCGCGGGTTTCCACACATCCCCGGCGACAACTGGATCACATCGTATCCGGCTGATGGCGGTGTATATCAAGGGGGCTCGCGTCGTGGCTGAGGCGGGGACAGATTCCATGCGAGTGGTCACGCTTGCGCGAGAATGGATCGGAACCCCCTACCGTCACCAAGCGAGCCTCAAGGGGGTAGGCGCGGATTGTCTCGGTCTCATTCGCGGCGTCTGGCGAGAACTTCTTGGCGCCGAACCGGAGGAAACCCCGGCTTATAGCCGCGACTGGTGCGAGGTTTCACGCGACGAAGCGCTCTGGCGTGCGGCGGCGACCTGGCTGGCTCCGGGTTCCAGCGAGCGGTTGGGCAACGTGCTTCTCTTCAGAATGGCGCCGGACGCGCCGGCAAAGCATCTCGCAATCCGCGCAGGAGAGTCGCCCGACGCGCCGACGATCATCCATGCCTATTCCGGCCGCGCCGTGATCGAATCTCCTTTCACTGGCGGCTGGCGACGGCGTGTCGTCGCCGCATTTAGATATCCGGAAGGCAGTTGACCCATGGCGACAATGATTCTTTCCGCCGCTGGCTCGTCCATTGGATCTGCGGCCGGCGGCACGCTTCTGGGCCTGGGAGCGACAACTGTCGGCCGCGCAGCAGGCGGTGTCGCCGGCTCCCTGATCGACCGCCAAGTGCTCGGCCAAGGCTCACAGCCGATCGAGACCGGTCGCGTGGAAGGCATTCGTGTTCAGACCGCAGGCGAGGGCGACCCTATCCCGCAGCTCTTCGGCCGCATGAGAGTGGGCGGCCAGGTGATCTGGGCCAGCCAGTTCACCGAGCATGTCGATGAAACAACCGAAGGAGGGAAGGGCGGCGGCCGAAGGACGAGTGAATACAGGTACACGATTTCGTTCGCAGTCGCGCTTTGTGAAGGACGAATCCGGCGGATAGGGCGCGTCTGGGCGGACGGAGCGGAGATTTCACTCTCCGACTACCAGTATCGGCTGTATAAGGGCGGCGCGGCTCAACTGCCGGACCCCCTGATCGACGCGATAGAAGGCGGTGCGCCTGCGTATCGCGATCTCGCATATCTGGTGTTCGAAGAAATGCCGCTCGCTGCCTTCGGTAATCGAATCCCTCAATTGAATTTTGAGGTCTGGCGCGAGCCTGCCGCTGCTCCCGGGGCCAATGGTGATACGGCGGCGCCGCTATCCGAACTTGTCCGGGCCGTGGCGATGTCTCCCGGCTCAGGTGAGTTTTCTCTGGAGACGAAAAAGATACTGCGGCTTACCAGCCCGGGTCGGGCGGAGTTCGAGAACGTTAATACGATATCAGAGCGGCCTGACCTGATGATAGGGCTGGACCAACTGGAAGCCGAGGCGCCGAATTGCGGCGCTGTCTCGTTGATCGTTTCATGGTTTGGCGACGATCTGCGCTGCGGGCGGTGCCAGATCCGCCCATGCGTCGAGACCAGTAACAAGGACACGTCGCCTTCAACTTGGAGGGTCAACGGGGTCGGGCGCGGCGGCGCAAGAACTGTTTCTACGGACGACGCCGGGCGCCCAATCTATGGCGGAACGCCAGCGGACGGCTCGGTGATCCGATCTATCCGTGAGATGAAGTCGCGCGGTCTCGAGGTCATGTTCTATCCGTTCATCCTGATGGACGTTCCAGCGGACAATCAGAATACGGACCCCTGGAGCGGCGAAGTTGGGCAACCCCCATTTCCATGGAGAGGCAGGATCACGCTCAATCGCGCCCCCGGTGTCGCAGGGTCACCTGATAAAACAGAGGTCGCGACGGAGCAGGTTGACCGATTTTTTGGCGCCGCGGCAGTCAGTGATTTCACGGCGGATGGAGAAACCGTCGAGTACCACGGCCCCGCGGAGTGGTCTTTCCGTCGCTTCATCCTTCACTATGCTCATATGTGCGCGCTGGCAGGTGGGGTCGAGAGTTTTTGCATCGGCTCCGAGATGCGCAGTTTGACCCAGATAAGAAGCGGTCCGAACGCCTATCCAACGGTCGCCCGGCTTTGTGCGTTGGCAAGTGATGTACGCTCGATTTTGGGGCCGCATGTGAAGATCGGCTATGCGGCGGACTGGTCTGAGTATTTCGGTCACCATCCGGGCGACGGTTCCGGCGATGTCTTCTTTCATCTCGATCCACTTTGGGCGGATTCGAATATCGATTTCGTCGGTATCGACAATTATCTTCCGCTCGCAGACTGGCGCTACCGGGAAGGTCATGCGGATGAATCCTCCAATTCAGTCTATTCGCTTTCCTATCTCGATGACAATGTTGAGGGTGGAGAGGGCTACGACTGGTTTTATGCCGACAAGGCGGCTCGCGACGCGCAAGTTAGGACGCCGATTGTTGATACAGCCCATGGCGAAGACTGGGTTTTTCGACCCAAGGATATCAGGAACTGGTGGTCCGAACCGCATCGCAATCGGCCCGGAGGCGTGCGGGCGAGCGCCACCACGGCGTGGATCCCCCGGTCAAAACCAATCTGGTTCACCGAGATCGGATGTCCGGCGGTGGATCTGGGCGCCAATCAGCCCAATGTTTTCGTTGACCCCAAGTCATCAGAGAACGCGTTGCCATATTTCTCGCGCGGCGTGCGCGACGACTTCATGCAACGACGTTACCTTCAGGCAGCGCTAACTCACTGGGCCAATCCCGGCAATAATCCTGTTTCGCCCGTCTATGGCGGTCAGATGATTCAGTTGAACCGGACGTTCATCTGGACTTGGGACGCCCGGCCATGGCCGGATTTCCCCAATCGACTGACGGTGTGGTCGGACGGGCCGAACCATAGACTAGGCCACTGGATCACGGGCCGTCTCGGAGCGGCGTCGCTCGCCGATGTCGTGGCTGAAATCTGTCTTCGCGCTGGTCTGAAAGACTTCGATGTCTCGGAGCTCTACGGCGTCGTTCAGGGTTTCATGTTGGAGGATGCCGGCAGCGGGCGCGCCGCTCTACAGTCATTGATGACGGCCTTCGCGTTCGACGCGCATGAAAGCGGCCCGACATTACGCTTTCGCCATCGACACAGACCGGTCGATGCGACGCTCGGACGCGAAGAAGTCACCCTGGCGAAGGATGGCGGCGCAAACATGTCGCTTTCACGCGCGCCAGACGGTGAACTCGCTGCTTCGATCAGCTTCAGGTTTATCGACAGCGAACGCGATTACGAGACCGGCGCAATCGAGGCGCGATCTGTTGATTCGCGATCGACGAGAAAGGAATCATCAAGCGCGCCGCTTCTTCTCGATGGTGGTTCCGCCCAGAGCATCGCGGATCGGCAACTCGCGGAGGTGGCGGCTGGACGAGAAACCTGCCGTGTTGTCGCCGCGCGTCGGCGGCTGGCTCTGGAGCCAGGGGACATTATTGCGCTGGATGAGGTGCCCGGCGACGCCCGCTATCGCATCGATTCAATCGAAGACGCCGGCGCACGTGCGCTCAAGCTCACTAGGATTGAGCTCAAAGCTTATGCGGTCGCACCGCGAAATGTACCACCGACGCCGCCGCAGCCGGTCTTTCCCGCCACTCCGGTTGCGTCGGAGTTCCTCGATCTGCCCGCTATCGGAGGTGGCGAGACAGGTCCGCTGATAGCGGCGTTCGCAGACCCGTGGTCCGGCGCGGCGTCGCTTTACGTCGCTGATGGGGACGAGGATTTCGCACGGGTGGCGCGCGTTGCGCGGCCCGCCGTGATGGGAACGCTGGTGACAGAACTGCCCGCCGCCGCGCCGGACCTCTGGACGCGCGGCGTCTCAGTGGAAGTAGCGCTCTACGGTGGGGGACTCAGCGCGAAGCCAGATATATCGATTCTTAACGGGGCCAACAGGGCCGCCTTGATGAGCCCGGCCGGCGAGTGGGAGATCATACAGTTCCAGAGTGCCGTGCTGGTCGGCGCCAATCGCTGGCGGTTGACCCGCCTGCTGCGAGGGCAGGCAGGGACGGAGGCGTTCATCGGCGATCCAACACCTGCGGGGGCGGCGTTTGTTCTTATTGATAGTGCTGTGACCCCTATCGACACTCCCGCGTCGTTGCGCGGAGTGGAGCGGCATTGGCGTATCGGGCCGAGCCGGAAATCCTTCGCGCATGACAGCTATTCCGGGTTCATCGCGACCGACCGTGGAACGCGACTTCGGCCGTTTGCGCCGGCGCATCTGCGGGCGTCGCGCGATGCGGCGAGCGGTGACGTCACACTGACATGGGTCAGGCGCGCGCGAATCGATGGCGATAGCTGGGATGGGATCGACCCGCCTCTCGGCGAAGCGCGGGAAGCCTATCTGGTTCGCATCGGCGCCAGCCGGACAGTGGAGACAGCATCACCGCGCTGGGTCTGGACCGCCGCGATGCAGGCGACGGACGGCGTTGCGGGCGCGGTGGAGATCGCTGTAGCGCAGTTATCCAATCAATTCGGCGCAGGGCCGGAAAGCAAGGTGACCATCGATGTCTGACACTCCAAATCTTTCCCTGCCGCTCCTCGCGGCAGGTCAGGCGCAGAAGCACGTAACGATGAACGAGGCGCTCGCGAGGCTGGACGCGTTGGCGGCGCCGTCGGTGATCAGCGCGGATCAGGCGGCGCCGCCGCAAAGCCCTGCGGTTGATGCGGCGTATATTGTCGCCGCTCCGGCGTCTGAAGACTGGAGCGGACGGGAGAATGCGCTTGCGTTCCGCATCAATGATGGCTGGGAATTCGCTGAACCAAAACCCGGTTGGCGTGTATGGGTCGCAGATCGCGGTGAAGCGGCGGTCTTCTCCGGCCTTGCCTGGGTCGTGGACCCAGTTGGCCCGGTCGGCATGGGCGCGCAGATGCGCGCCGGCATGATCGTCGGGGACGAACCCATTCAACCCGGTACAGGCTTCGACACCGCCCTGACTATTCCAGACCGCGCGGTCGTCGTTGGCGTCACAGGCCGGGTGATCGAGACGATAGGCGGCGCTGGTCTTGGCGGCTGGCGCCTCGGCGTCGCGGGTTCGACGGATCGATATGGCTCGTTCATCGGGCTTGAGAAGAATTCTTCGGTAAACGGCGTCACCGGAGCTCCGGTCGGCTATTTCGAGCCGACGCCGCTCAGGGTCGAGCCAGATGGCGGCGCATTCGCCACTGGGGTCGTCCGCATGTCCGTCCATTATCTGGCGCTGACGCCCCCGGACGCAGTCTGACCCTTTCTTCCGTCACCCACCCAGAAAAGGAGCTTGCCATGACCGTTTGCGGAAATGTCGCCGACTGTTTCGTCATCCTGATGCCACGGGCTTTTGACGTGGCGTTCGCCATCGTCGCCGCTGCGTCCGCTATCGCCGCAGTGACGCCGACGCCGCGCGACGACGCGTTGCTCGGCAAGGTCTATCGTATCCTGGACACGCTGGCGCTAAATGTCGGTTACGCCAAGGATCGTCCGAAAAGCCTGGGCGGCCGCTTCGTCGCCGAGTGAAACGAAGCGCCCCGACCTTGGCCGGGGCGCATCATCTGGCGCATTCAATGCAAAGATGCGCCGTCGGGTCGGCCGCAAGTCGACCCGGCGCAATTTCGGCGCCGCAATTGGCGCACCAGCCATATTCCTCACTTTCAATGCGCTTCAGAGCGGCGACGATTCTCATCCGCTCCTGCCGTCTTCGCCGATGCGTCTCCTGCGCCATTTTCTGGCGTTGAAGGAGATCGGCTCGCGAGACTCTTCCCACGGACTGCTGATCGAGAACCACGATTGCGCGCTCGTCGAGCCCGGCGCGGTCCAGTTCTTCAAGCTCGCCGAGCTGCGACATGAGTCGCGCTCGCATATCCGCAATCTTCACCATCACGAGTTTTCTCTAGCCGAAGGTTGAATTCCCATGGCCCCGACCCGATAGTTTTCGCACGCGCATTCACCGCGCCGCGCGGGAGGAGGCCGCTATGATCGCTCAAGGGCAGGCCCAGAGCCAGAATAAACCCACGTCGACTCTCGACCCGGTCTGGAGCCGAATGAGGCGGGAGGCGGAGGCGATCGTTTCGGCCGAACCTCTGATGGCGAGCCTCGTGCACGCCGTCGTCCTTCAAGCGCGAAGCCTTGAGGCCGCGATAAGCTATCGGCTGGCTCAGAAGCTCTCCACCGACGACATGCCGCAAATGCTGATCAGACAGATTTGCAACGAAGCCGAAGCCTCCGACCCTTCGATCGGCGCCGCGATCCGCGCCGACATTGTCGCGGTCGAGGAGCGCGACCCGGCATGTTTGCGCTATGTTCAGCCGATACTCTATTTCAAGGGTTTCCTCGCGCTCCAGGCCCATCGCGTCGCGCACTGGCTCTGGGGGCAGGGTCGGCGGGATCTCGCCTATTTGTTCCAGATGCGGACCTCCGAGGTCTTCGGGGTCGATATCCATCCGGCCGCGAAAATCGGCAAGGGCATCATGATTGACCACGCGCATTCCATCGTGATCGGAGAGACTGCGGTTGTCGGTGACGATGTGTCGATGCTGCATTCGGTGACTCTCGGCGGCACCGGCAAGGCGGAAGAAGACCGGCATCCGAAGATCGACGCCGGTGTGCTGATCGGCGCCGGGGCTTCGATCCTAGGCAACATCAGGGTCGGCGAATGCAGCCGCGTCGCCGCCGGCTCGGTCGTGCTGAAAGACGTGCCGCCCTGCAAGACTGTTGCCGGCGTGCCTGCGAAAATCGTCGGCGAGGCGGGTTGCGACCGGCCGTCCTGGTCGATGAACCAGTTCGTGGCCGATGCTGCGGAAGATATCGTTCCGACGAGTTGAACGGCGGACGACCGCTTCAGACCAGCATCGAGATCGGCTCTTCGAGATAGCTCTTGATCGCTGCTAGCAGCTGGGCTCCGAGCGCACCGTCTATCACCCGATGATCGACGGAAAGCGTCACCGACATCACCGTCGCGATCGCCATCTTGTCGTCCTTTACGACCGGTTTTTTCAAACCCGCGCCGACGGCGAGAATCGCGCCATGCGGCGGGTTGATCACCGCGTCGAAATTCTCGATCCCCAACATGCCGAGATTGGAGACCGCGAAACTCCCGCCCTGATACTCGGTGGGCGCCAGTTTCCGCGTCTTCGCCCGCGCCGCCATGTCCTTCATCTGGGTTGACAGTGCGCTCATCGTCTTCACTTCGGCGTCGCGAATGACCGGCGTGATCAGTCCGCCATCAATCGCGACGGCCACTGCAACGTCCGAAGCCTTGAACTTCAGCACCCGGTCGCCGGCCCATGCCGCGTTGCAGTCCGGAATGTCCTGAAGCGCCAGAGCGCAGGCCTTGATGACGAAGTCGTTGACGGAAAGCTTGACACCTTTGGTCTCCAACCCCTTGTTCAGCTTGGCGCGGAACTTCAGGAGCGCATCCAGCTCGATATCCCGCCTCAGATAGAAATGCGGGATAGTCTGCTTGGCTTCTGTCAGCCGTGCGGCGATGGTCTTGCGCATCCCGTCGAGCGCGACTTCCTCGAATTCGCGGTCGCCGTAGAGCTTTCTGACCTGATCGGCGTTCGCGCCGCTCGCCAGCGCCGCCGCAGGCTTCGCGTCGGGCGCGGCCTTGTCTTCGCGTTTCGCCTCGACGGGCTTCGCATTCTCCACATCCGCCTTCACGATTCGCCCATGCGGGCCCGACCCCTTGAGCGTGGCTAGGTCGAGGCCCTTCTCCTTAGCGATCCGCCGCGCGAGCGGAGAGGAAAAAATGCGTTCGCCCTCTTCATTCTTCGGGGCGGCCGGCGCCTTTGCGGGGGAGGGGGCGTCGTCATTGGCCTCCGCCGCCGGCTCCTCTTCCTCCCTCTGTTTCTCCCCGGCTTCTTCCTTGTTTTCGGCGGTTGAGCCGGTGTCGCCGGACGGCGCGTCGCTTATGTCGCTGGCCTCTTCGCCTTCTTCGAGCAGGATCGCGATCACCGCGTTGACCTTCACCCCTTCGGTTCCCTCGGAGACGACGATCTTGCCGACGGTGCCTTCATCCACCGCCTCGACCTCCATGGTCGCCTTGTCGGTTTCGATCTCCGCGATGATATCGCCGGACGAGACCGTATCGCCCTCCTTCACCAGCCACTTCGCGAGATTGCCTTCCTCCATCGTGGGGGAAAGAGCGGGCATCGTGATGTTGATCGGCATGACGCGCCCCTTTCAGCGATAGGTCACGGCTTTGCAGGCGGCGACCACTTCTTCGGTCGTCACCAGCGCCAGTTTCTCGAGATTGGCCGCGTATGGCATCGGTACGTCCTTGCCGGCGCAGTTGACGACCGGCGCATCGAGATAGTCGAACGCCTCCTGCATGAGCACCGCCGATATGTGGTTGCCGATGGAGCAGACCGGCCAGCCTTCCTCCACCGTCACGCAGCGGTTGGTCTTCTTGACCGAGCGTACCACTGTCTCCGTGTCCATCGGCCTGAGCGAACGCAGGTCGATCACCTCGGCCTCGATCCCGTCTTCGGCCAGCGCGTCTGCGGCGGCCAGCGCGTATTGCATCCCGATCCCGAAACTTACGATCGTCAGATCGGAGCCCTGCCGCCAGACCCGCGCCTTGCCTATCGGCGTCGTGTGATCGTTGATATCCGGAACTTCAAAGCTGCGACCGTAGAGGATCTCGTTTTCCAGGAAGATCACCGGGTTCGGGTCGCGGATCGCGGATTTCAGCAAGCCCTTGGCGTCCGCCGCCGAATAGGGCTGCACGACCTTCAGGCCCGGCACCTGCGCGTACCATGCCGCGTAGTCCTGGCTGTGTTGCGCGCCGACCCGCGCGGCCGCGCCGTTCGGGCCACGAAAGACGATCGGGCAGCCCATCATCCCGCCGGACATATAGCGGGTTTTCGCGGCGGAGTTGATGATCTGGTCAATCGCCTGCATGGCGAAGTTGAAGGTCATGAATTCGACGATCGGGTTCAGCCCGGCGAAGGCAGCGCCGACCGCGAGCCCGGTGAATCCGTGCTCGGTGATCGGCGTGTCGATCACCCGCTTGGGGCCGAATTCGTCCAGCAGGCCCTGAGATATCTTGTAGGCGCCCTGGTATTCCGCGACCTCCTCTCCCATCAGGAAGACGTCCCCGCTGGCGCGCATCTCCTCCGCCATCGCATCGCGCAGCGCCTCGCGCACCGTCTGGCTCTTGAATTTCGTGCCTTCCGGCAACTCGCTCTCTTCGGGCGCCGCCGCTTTCGGCTCGGCGGGGGGCTTGTCGGCGGAGTTCTTCTCGGCCTTCGCGTCGTTCCCCGCGGGCGCCTCATTTCTCGCCGCTTCGCCGCCGCCTTCGAGTGCGCTTGCACCCTCGCCTTCTTCGAGCAGGATCGCGATCACCGCGTTGACCTTCACCCCTTCTGCTCCTTCGGCGACGACGAGCTTGCCGACGGTGCCTTCATCCACCGCCTCGACCTCCATGGTCGCTTTGTCGGTTTCGATCTCAGCGATGACGTCGCCTGAGGAAACCGTATCGCCCTCCTTCACCAGCCATTTCGCGAGATTGCCCTCTTCCATCGTCGGTGAAAGGGCGGGCATCGTGATTTCAATGGTCATGCGCGCGCTCCTTCAAGCGTAAACGTCGGTCCAGAGTTCTTTCTCGTCTGGCTCCGGGCTGTCCTGGGCGAATTTCGCCGCCTGGTTGACGATCGACTTGATCTCCTTGTCGACGGCCTTCAGTTCGTCCTCGGACGCGCTGTCGCCCATCAGCAGAAGATCGCGCACATGGTCGATCGGGTCGCGCTCGTCCCGCATCTTCTGCACCTCGTCCCGCGTCCGGTATTTCGCCGGGTCCGACATCGAGTGACCGCGATAGCGATAGGTGTTCATCTCCAGAATATACGGACCCTCGCCGGCGCGGCAGTGCGCGACGGCTGTCTCCGTCGCCGCCTTCACCGCCAGCACGTCCATCCCGTCGACCGCCTCGCCGGGAATGCCGAACGCCTCGCCCCGCGTATGGAGCGAAGGGGTGGAGGAGGCGCGCTTCAGCGAGGTTCCCATCGCATACTGGTTGTTCTCGATCACGAAAATCGCCGGCAGTTTCCAGAGCGAGGCCATGTTGAACGTTTCGTAGACCTGTCCCTGATTCGCCGCGCCGTCGCCGAAATACGTGAATGAGACATTGTCATTCTCGCGGTACCAGTTGGCGAAGGCCAGCCCGGCGCCGATCGGCACATTCGCGCCGACGATGCCATGACCGCCATAGAACTCCTTCTCAATGGAGAACATGTGCATCGAGCCGCCCTTGCCGCGTGAGTACCCGTCCTCGCGCCCGGTCAACTCCGCCATCACCCCCTTCGGGTCCATGCCGCAGGCCAGCATGTGGCCGTGATCGCGATAGGTGGTGACGCGCTGGTCGCCATCTTTCGCGCAGGCCTCGATTCCGACGACGACGGCTTCCTGCCCGATATAGAGGTGACAGAAGCCGCCGATCGCGCCCATGCCGTACAGTTGTCCGGCCTTCTCCTCGAAACGTCGGATCAGCAGCATGTCGCGATAGAACCGCAGAAGCTCGTCTTTCGAGGCGTTCGGTTTCTTCCGCTTGCGCGTGGCGGCCATGGATTTCTCCCTTTCCCAGCCTGGCCCGCGGCTAAGCCCCGCGGCGCCCTGCGCGGCCTGCGCCGCGTCCTTGCAGCGCCATCTCTGCACGATTCCGGGCCTGCCTGTAAGGGGGAACAAGCGCGGAACTCCCGTCAAGGGGGGCTCGCGCCGTAGAATCTCGCGTCGTTTCGTGGAATTCGTTCAACGTATAACGACTTCATCCGGCCGAACATAGCCGAGCACGTCGCGCGCCCGCTGATCCAGAAGGTCGAGGTCGAGATAGTTTTCGCTCAGCCGATGCGTGAGGTTCTCCAGCCGCGCGCGCTCCGCTTTCAGCGCATCAAGCTGGCCGGTCAGCCGGCGCTCTTCCTTCACCGCCGCGAAACCCACGCGCAGGCCGAGCCCGCCCTGAACGCCGCGATGCCCGAAATAGAGGATCGCGGCGATCACGAAGAGCACGGCGGCGATGTCCGCAAGCCGCATTTTCAGTTTCGTGGCGGTCATCTGCTCATGCCTCGCCTTCGCGCCATTCAGCGCTTTGTTGGCGGGATCATGCCGCAAGCGCGTCGGAAAGGAAAGCGCCGCGTCTCTGCGCCACGCCTCGCCGGAACTGTCAAAGAACCTTGCGATTCGAATAAAATGCGGTATCGACTGGATGAAATTTGTTGTGGGGGAATCAAATGAACAAACATTCGCTTCGCGCGGCTTTCATGGCTGTCGGCCTATCCGTCGCCGCCACGCCAGCTCTGGCGTCCGTCGTCGCCACGCTGACCGAGCGGCCCGGCGACGTGCTCATAACCATGGAGGGCAGCCTCGATCTTTCGTCGCTCGGCGCGGGGCAATTCCTCCCCAATTCAGTCGACGTAAACGGCTTGTTTCCCACCAATGGTGAGATTTTCGTCGAGCCGCCAAGCGACCCCAACATCAAAGTTTTCGAGGTTGCCGGCGCTCTTACGCCGTTCGGCTCCTCTGGCCTTACTTTTGGCGCGTTCCTGAGCGGCGATCAGCTTGCATTCTTTCAGAACGGCCCCGGCACCATTCAGATTCAGGTCTCCAGCAACTACGTCTCGAACGCGGCGCTCCTCTCCATGGCGAGCGTTAGCGGAAGCTTTGCGTCGCTTGGCCTGACCGAGGGAGCCTTCGTCACCAACCTGCCGGGCGACCAGACGCTGACCGTTGTTGTCGGCGCGACCCCGGTGCCTCTGCCAGCCAGTCTGCCGCTCCTCGCCGCCGCCCTTGGCGGTCTCGTATTCTGGCGTCGCCGCGCCGCCTGAGCCGGGCGGGACGGCTCAGTTCCGGCGCTGACCGATCATGAAGGGGAGGATCGCCAGTGCGGAGCAGCAGGCGGCGAGAACGAAGGGCGCGCCGGGAAAATAGACCGGTGCCTCCGGCCCGGTGAAATAGAAGAAGATCTGCGACGCGAGGATTGGCGTCACCGCAAAGGCGAGTGAAGTGAGCGCCGAGACCGCGCCCTGCAATTCACCCTGCGCGTCGTCGGGCGTCCGGTTCGCCATCAGCCCCTGAACCGCCGGCGTGAAGAGCGCGGAAAGGGACGCGACCGGGACCAGCGCATAGGCCATCCAGCCTTCGGTCGCGATGGCCAGCCCGATCAGCGAGACTGCGTCAAGGGTGAGCGCCGCAACCGCCGTGCGCGCAGCGCCGAAGCGCGGCAGGATGCGCCGGATCAGGAACCCCTGCACGATCACAAAGCCGACGCCGACAAAGGCCAGCATCAGTCCGATCTCCAGCGCCGACCAGCCGAACCGCGCCATCGCATAGAAGCTCAGGATCGCCGGATAGACGTAATGCGCCAGCGAATAGACGAAGAGCGCGACCAGCAGCCACGACACCGCCGGTCGTTTCGCCATGGCGATCGCCGCCCCCGCCGGGTTTCCACGCGTCCAGCGGAACGGACGCCGGCGCTCCCGCGGTAGAGACTCGGGCAGCACCAGCCAGCCGAGGGCCAGATTGCAGAGGGTCAGCGCCGCCGCGGCCCAGAACGGCGCGCGCGTTCCGAACTCGCCCAGCAGCCCGCCGATCGCCGGGCCGACGACAAAGCCGACCCCGAAGGCCGCGCCGGTCAGTCCGAAATTCTGCGCCCGTGTCGCGGGCGTCGAGATGTCCGCGATGAACGCGTTCGCCGTCGAAAAGGTCGCCGAGGCCGCGCCGGCGATCACTCGTGCGAGAAAGAACAGCGCCAGCGTGGGCGCCAGCGCCATCATCAGGTAATCGAAGGTCACGACCATGAGCGAGCCGAGAAGGATCGGTCGTCGCCCGAATGCGTCCGAAAGATTGCCGAGCGTCGGGCTGAAGAGAAACTGCATCAGCGCGTAGCTGGTCATCACCGCGCCGCTCCACGCGGCTGCGGTTCCGATCCCGCCGTCGTCGGTCAGCTCCAGCATAAGCTCCGGCATCACCGGCATCATCAGTCCGATGCCGACCGCGTTCAGCATCACCGTGACGAAGATGAAGAAAAGCGCCCTTCGGCCGCTCCGTCCGCCCTCCGGGGCGTCAGCCACGCAGCAGCCGAGACCCCGCGAAGATCGCAGCGTCGCCGAGATCCTCCTCGATCCGGATCAGCTGGTTGTATTTCGCCAGACGGTCGGAGCGCGCGAGCGAGCCGGTCTTGATCTGCCCACAATTCGTCGCCACCGCGAGATCGGCGATTGTCGCGTCCTCGGTCTCGCCGGACCGGTGCGACATGACGGCGGTGTAGGCCGCCCGATGCGCCATATCGACAGCGTCCAGCGTCTCGGAAAGCGTGCCTATCTGGTTCACCTTCACCAGTATCGAGTTGCCGACCCCCTGCGCGATCCCATCCGCCAGCCGCGCCGGGTTGGTGACGAAAAGATCGTCGCCGACAAGCTGGCAGCGGTCGCCGAGGGTCCTGGTCAGATGCGCCCAGCCCTCCCAGTCGTCTTCGGCCAGCCCGTCCTCGATGGAGACGATCGGGTAGGCGTCGATCAACGCCGCGTAATAATCGCTCATCTCGCCGGCGTTCAGCACCTTGTTCTCGCCCTTGAGTTGATATTTCCCGTCGGTGAAGAATTCAGACGCGGCGGCGTCAAGCGCGAGAAAGACGTCCTCGCCGGGCCTGTAGCCGGCCTTCTCGACGGATTTCACGATGAAATCGAGGGCCTCGCGGGTCGACCCCAGATTGGGCGCAAAGCCTCCCTCGTCGCCGACATTTGTGCCCAGCCCCGCCGCGGAAAGCTCACCCTTCAGCGTATGGAAAATCTCCGCTCCGGTCCGGATCGCGTCGCGCATCGTTGGCGCGGAGACCGGCATGATCATGAATTCCTGGATATCGATCGGGTTGTCGGCATGGGCGCCGCCATTGATGATGTTCATCATCGGCGCCGGCATCGTCCGCGCGCCGACCCCGCCGACATAGCGGTAAAGCGGAAGCCCGGTGCTCTGCGCCGCCGCCTTCGCGACCGCCAGGGACACACCGAGAATGGCGTTGGCGCCCAGCCGCGCCTTGTTCGGCGTCCCGTCGAGTTCGATCATCGCCGCGTCGATCATGCTCTGGCGCGTGGCGTCGGCCCCGGCGATGGCCTCGAAGATCTCGCCGTTCACCGCCTCGACCGCCCTCAGGACGCCCTTGCCCCTGTAGCGCTCGTCCTCCCCGTCGCGCAACTCAACAGCCTCATGCGCGCCGGTCGAGGCGCCGGACGGAACCGCCGCGCGCCCCTCGGCGCCGTCCTCCAGCATCACATCCACCTCGACCGTCGGGTTGCCCCGGCTGTCCAGGATCTCGCGTCCGGTGATCTCGATGATGGCGCTCATACTCAGGCTCCCTCTTGACGATGGACGGAGCTATAGGGCCGGGCGGGGCAGGGGGCAAGAACGCGGCCGCGCCCCGGAACGCCGCCCCCGCCCGGCGCGAAATTTCTGGTCAGGGCCGCCGCGCGCCGGTAATTCAACCAGGAGACCCTGCGTCGGCGGCCCCGTTCCGACGCGTCCCAGATGGACCGGAGACAAAGTGTCCGCATGAAACGTCGCCTCGCCGCCATCCTGATCGCGGATGTCGTCGGCTTCAGCCGGCTGATGGAGGCCGACGAAGCCGGCGCGCTCGGCGCGCTCAACACGCGCTGGAAAGAAGTCCTCGACCCCATGGCGCGCGAGCAGGGCGGGCGCATCGTCAAATTCATGGGGGACGGAGTTCTGGTCGAGTTCGCTAGCGTCATCAACGCCGTCGCCGGGGCGCTGGCGTTCCAGCGCGGCATGGCGGAGCTGAACGAGGGGCTGCCCGAGGACCGCCAGATGCATTTTCGCGTCGGCGTCAATTTCGGCGACGTGATCGGCGAGGGCGCGGACATTTACGGCGACGGCGTGAACATCGCCGCAAGGCTGGAGCCGCTGGCCGCGCCGGGCGGCATCTGCGTCTCCGGCAAAGTGAGGGAAGAGGTCGAGGGCAAGCTCGACTGCGTCTTCGCCGATCAGGGCGAGCAGACCCTCAAGAACATCTCGCGGCCGATCCGGGTCTGGCGCGTCGCCACGGCGGGCGAGGAAGCGGCCGCCGCCCCCTTGCTCAGCCTGCCCGACCGGCCGTCGATCGCCGTCGTTCCGTTCCAGAACATGAGCGCCGATCCCGAGCAGGACTATTTCGCCGACGGCATGGTCGAGGACATCATCACCGAACTGTCGCGCTTCAAGGGCCTTTTCGTGATCTCGCGCAATTCCAGCTTCGCCTACAAGGCCGCGCAGATCGACATCAAGCGCGTCGGGCGCGAGCTGGGCGTGCGCTACGTCCTCGAGGGCAGCGTGCGAAAGGCCGGCGCACGGCTCCGCATCACCGGCCAGCTCATCGACGCCGCCACCGGCGTGCATCTCTGGGCCGACCGGTTCGACGGCGCGCTGGAGGATGTTTTCGAACTTCAGGATCAGGTCACCGCCCGCGTCGTCGGCGCCATCGCGCCGCGGGTGGAGGCGGCGGAGATCGAACGAGCGGCGCGGAAACCCACCGGCAGCCTCGACGCGCTCGACCATTACCTGCGCGGCCTCGCGGGTTTCAATCGCTTCTGTCCGGAGGGGAACCGGGCGGCGCTGGAGGCGTTCACCAGCGCTATCGCGCTCGATCCCGGCTACGCCGCCGCGCTCGGCATGGCGGCCCGCACCTATGTGCAGCGCATGGGGTTCGCCTGGACCGACGAGCTGCCCGTTGACCGCGAGCGCGCGGTGCGGCTGGCGCGGGCGGCTGCGGCGCACGGTCCGGACGACGGCGTGGCGCTCGCCGCCGCCGGCTTCACGCTCATTTTCTTCGACGAGGTCGCCGATGGCGACGCCTATCTGGAGCAGGCGGTCGATCTCTGCCCGAATCTCGCCTGGGGCTGGCATATTAGCGGGTTCGCGAAGGCTCTCATGGGCGAAATCGACCACGTGGTGGAGCGCGCCCGCCGCGCGCTCCGGCTAAGCCCGCAGGATCCGCAGGCCTTCGCCATGCAATCGGTCGTCGCTCTCGGCCAGCTCCTGACCGGGCGCGAGGAGGAGGCCCTGGCGACGGCGCTCTCCGCGCAGCGGCTCAGGCCGCATTTCCTGACGGCGGCCTGCATCGCGGCCGTCAGCGCAGCGCGGCTCGGGCGCGAGGCGGAGGCGGCGCGGGCGCTGGCGACAGTGCGGGAGATCAGCCCGGCGCTGCGCGTCTCTACGCTTTCCGAAATCTGGGCGTTCCAGCGCGAGACGGAGCGCGCGCTCTGGGCCGAGGGGCTGCGCAAGGCGGGGCTGCCGGAATAGGGCCGTCCGACGCTACGGATTCTCCCAGTCGATATCCTTGAACTCGCGGGAGGAGTTGGTCATCGGGAACGGCTCGCCCGGCTCCTCGACGCCGAGAAACCGGCAGAGCGGACGCCAGCCCTCGGCGACGTCCATCACGAGGAGGCGCGACGCCGGGATCGCATCGCGCACCGCAGCATTGTGGGCCTCGTAAACGCCGATCGCATGCGCGCGATCCGAGAGGCGGCCCGCGAACGTCTTCTCCATAACGAGAGTTCGGGCCATCGCCGTCAGGCGGTTGGCGTGGTCGGTGTCGTAGGTTCCGCTCGCCTCCATCGTCGGCAGGATTGTCGCCTGGACGCTCTCGAACCAGAGATCGGGGTCGCGCACCGAGAGCACGACTTTCGCCTCCGGCCATCGCGCCGCCGACTCGCGCCAGTACCGCGCGCCGGGCCAGTCCACCTGCGACCGGTAACCCTTGAAAACCGCGTCGAGATCCGGCGCGCCGCCGGCCGCGACCGCCTCCCACGCCGGCAGAAGCGCCGGGTTGTCGCGGATCTCGAACATGTGGTGGCAGGGCCCGAAGCCGAGGAGCTCCAGCGCCAGTTTCAGCGAGTTGGTGCCAGTCCGCCCGAACCCCGCGCCGATGATATCGAGAGCCATGATGATCCGCCGCCGCCGTTGAGGGCGTTTACTGAGCGCGCCCGCGCCGGAAGTTGCAAGAAAATTCGACCGATGGGGATCGGCTTCAGCTTTTCAGCCCGGTCTCGCGCAGCAGACCCTTGCGCTTCGCCTCATAGTAATAGCCCCGCGCATACCAGCCGATCGCCTCGTCCGGGTCGCCCTCCGCGACAAGCCACGCGCCGCGCAGATACTTCACGCCGTACTTGAGGTTGGTCTCTGCATCCAGCAGCCCCTCGTCCGGCCCACGGTAGCCCATCGTCCGGGCCGTCTGCGGCAGGATCTGCAAGAGCCCGTAATAGGGCCCGTTCCGCGCTCTTGGCTGGTGGCTGCTTTCGCGGATCACCAGACGCTGCACAAGATCGACGGGCAGATCGTAGTGCTGCGCCGCCGCCACGATCTTGGCGCGCAGCGCCGGCGTTTCGTTCGGGTAGAGTGGCTTTCTCACTCCCATCGTCGATATCGCATCAGCCGCTCCGGCGGCGCCGGGAGTGAGCGCGGGCGTCGGCGGCTCCCCCACTGCGCAGGCCGTTAAAAACAAGGTGAGAACCAGAACCGCAGCCGGCGCATGAGCCATGTCGCACCCCCACCGTCCCGAATGGCGGTTTTTGCGGCGTGGTCGATCCCGCGCCGGAAATTGGGCGGAGAATGGCCCTTGGACATGCGCCGCGTCAATCGGGCTGAGGATTCAATGGCGCGCAGTCCGTAAGGATCAGCAATGAAGCACGTGTTGCGAAAGGATTTTCATGCGCGCGATCGCCATTGCCTGTCCTGCGCTTTTCATGGCGTTCGGCGCCTCGGCGGCGCTCGCCCAATCGAACGAGGATCTGGCCAAGCAGCTCTCGAACCCGATTGCGAGCCCGATCAGCGTTCCCCTCCAGTTCAACTATGACGAGGGTTACGGCGCCGGCGGCGGCGAAAAGGCCTTCGTCAACGTGCAGCCTGTCATACCGATCGGCATCAGCGAGAACTGAAGCGTGATCTCGCGCACGATCCTGCCGATCGCCTTGCAGGGCGATGTAGTTTCCGGGACGGATCAGTTCAGCCTCGGCGATACAGCGCACAGCCTGTTTTTCTCGCCGAAGGCGCCGGTCGACGGCTTCATCCTCGGGGCGGGGCCGGTGTTTCTCATCCCGACCGCTACCGACAGCGCGCTCGGCGGCGAGAAATGGGGCGCCGGTCGGACCGGCGCCATTCTCCGCCAGTCCGGCCCCTGGACCTATGGCGCGCTCGCCAACCATATCTGGTCATTCGCGGGCGACAGCAGCCGGCGCGACGTCAGCACCGCCTTTCTCCAGCCTTTTCTCAGCTATACTACGCCGAAGGTGACAACCTATGCGCTCAATCTCGAGTCGACCTATGACTGGAAGCGCGACGACTGGGCGGTTCCGGTCAACTTTCAGGTCAACCAGCTCTTCGACGTCTCCGGACAGAAGATGCAGTTTGGCGGAGGCGTCCGTTATTGGCTCGATTCCGCGAAGGGCGGCCCGGACGGGTTCGGCGGCCGCGTGAACCTCGTCTTTCTCTTTCCAAAATAGCGGGCGCGGCGAAGAGCTCCCCCGGAGCAGACAGGAAAAGTGCGCCGCGCCCCAATCCGAACTCAGAGCGTCGCCCGCGCTCAGTCGTCGAAGCCGATCCGTTCGACAATCTTCAGCGCCGCGGGGCGCGCCGCGCCAATCTCGGTCAGCGGCGTCGTGTCCGGCTCGAACGCGCCGAAGCTCTTCACCAGGTCCGAAGGGGGCACGCCCGGCTCCACCGGGTATTCACCGACGATCTCGGCGTAGATCTTCTGCGCATGGTCGGAGGAAAGCCATTCCATCATCTGCAGCGCCTCGTCGCGATTGGGCGCGGACTTGGTCATGGAGACGCCGGAGATGTTCATATGCGTGCCGCCATTCTCGAAATGCGGGAACATGATGCGCACGGACTCGGCCCATTCCTTCTGCTCGTCGTCTTTCAGCATCGCCACCATGTAATAGTTGTTGCCGAGCGAGATGTCGCATTCACCGGCCCAGATCGCCTTCACCTGGCTCCGGTCGCTCCCTTCGGGTTTCCGGGCCAGATTGGCCTTGATCCCCTTCATCCATTCTTCGGCTTCGGCCTCGCCGTGCCTCACGATCATCGCGCCGAGAAGGCCAAGCGTGTAGGAGTGGGAGCCGGAACGGGTGCAGATGCGCCCCTTCCATTGCGGCTCGGCGAGCGCCTCGTAGGTCGTCACCTCCTCGTCCTTCACCCGTTCCTTCGACGCGTAGACGATGCGCGCGCGCGCGGTGACGCCGAACCAGTGACCCTCCGGGTCGCGGAACGCCGGCGGGATGTTCTCCTCCAACACCGGCGACGACACCGACTGCGTCAACCCGGCGTTCACCGCTTCGAGCAGCCGGGAGATGTCGACTGTGAAGATCAGGTCGGCCGGTGAAAGATCGCCCTCCGCCTTCAGTCGCTCGACCATGCCCTTGTTGAGAAAAACGACATTGACGTTGATCCCGGTATCCTTCGTGAACGCCTCGGTCAGCGGCGCGATTAGGTCGGGTTGGCGGTATGAGTAGACGTTGACGTCTGCGACGGCCGGCGCGGCGAGCGCGGCGATCATCAGTGGCGCGGCGATACGGGTGAACATGAGCGATCCTCGTTGTTGAACTCGAAGCGTTAATACCCGACAATTCCACTCATTCAAATGGTCGATTTCTTTGGTCAGGTAACTTTCGCGGATTCCGCTCTCGCTATTCCCGGCGCTTGATCGCCGTCCAGATCGCGTCCATCTCCGCGAGTGTGGCGTCGGCGGGGCCGCGCCCCTCGGCGGCCAACGCCGCCTCGACGCCCCTGAAGCGGCGTTCGAACTTGGCGTTGACCCGGCGCAACGCCGCCTCCGGGTCGATCCTCAGGTGCCGGCCGAGATTGGCGATGACAAAAAGCAGATCGCCGTATTCCGCCTCGATCTGGTCCCGATCACGGGTTTCGCGCGCTTCCGCCAATTCGCCGGCCTCCTCGACGATCTTCTCCAGCACACCGCCCGTGTCCGGCCAGTCGAAGCCGACGCGCGCCGCCCGGTCCTGCAGTTTCACCGCGCGGGTCATGCCGGGGAGGGGCGCCGGCACGCCGTCGAGCGCGCTTTCGCGCCGATCGCCCCGCGCTGCGCGCTCCTGCGCTTTCATCCGCTCCCATGAGCCGGTCGTGAATTCATCCCGCGCCATGTTGCCAAAGACATGAGGGTGTCGGCGGATCATCTTGGCGCAGATCGCCCCGACAACATCGTCCCAGCCGAAATCGCCAGCTTCCGCCGCCATCTGCGCGTGATAGACGACCTGCAGCAACAGGTCGCCTAATTCGTCCGCCAACTCATCCAGCGCGCCGCGCTCGATCGCGTCCGCGACCTCATAGGCCTCTTCGATCGTATAGGGCGCGATGGATCGGAAATTCTGCTGGAGATCCCAAGGACAACCCTGCTCCGGCTCACGCAGCCGGCGCATGATCTCAAGCAGCCGCTCCAGTCCTTCCGCCGAATCGCCGATCAGGGCGTCGGACTCGGCGCGGGGCAGGGGCCGGGTCCGCGTCTCGCGCTTCTCGCTCAGAACGGGATCTCGTCATCGATATCCTGCGACGGCCCGCTCGCGAAACGGTCTCCGCCACCGCCGGAACTCGTACCGCCGCCGGACCGGTCGTCAAAGCCCCCGCCGCCGCCTTCGCCGCGCCCGTCGAGCATGGTCAGGGTCGAGTTGAACCCGCGCAGTACAACTTCTGTCGAATAGCGGTCCTGGCCGTTCTGATCCTGCCACTTCCGCGTCTCCAGCTGCCCCTCGATATAGACCTTCGAGCCTTTCCGCAGATACTGCTCCGCGACCCGCACCAGCCCTTCGGAGAAGATCGCGACCGAGTGCCATTCAGTCTTCTCGCGCCGCTCGCCGGTCGACTTGTCGCGCCAGGTCTCCGATGTCGCGATGCGCAGGTTGCAGACCTTGCCGCCGTTCGTGAAGCTCCGCACCTCCGGATCGCGGCCCAGATTGCCGATCAGAATGACTTTGTTGACGCTGCCGGCCATGCGGGCCTCCCTCTCTCGAATCCTCGCGCCCAGCATTAGCGCGCGGCGCGCGGCATGGCCACAGCGCCGCACCCGGTTGACGCTGCCCCCTGCAGCGCCAAATGTTAACGACGCCTCTCGCTTTGCTTGCGGCGATGTTCTACTTTTGTTTCATCTCCTGACGGCTGGTGTCAAGAGGGTCGACTGACTGGCTCGCTAGGGCTCGACATTTCATGGTAGGGGCCGGGTATGGCCGAACAAAAATTTCTCTCCATCCGCGGCGCGCGGGAGCATAACCTCAAGGGGATCGACGTCGATCTGCCGCGCGACGCGCTCTGCGTGATCACCGGGCTCTCCGGCTCCGGCAAATCCTCGCTCGCCTTCGACACGATCTACGCCGAGGGGCAGCGTCGTTACGTCGAATCGCTCTCGGCCTATGCCCGCCAGTTCCTGCAGATGATGCAGAAGCCGGATGTCGACCATATCGAGGGGCTTTCCCCCGCGATTTCCATCGAGCAGAAGACGACGAGCAAGAACCCCCGCTCCACCGTCGGCACCGTCACCGAGATCTACGACTACTTGCGGCTGCTCTTCGCCCGCGTCGGCACGCCCTACAGCCCGGCGACCGGGCTGCCGATCGAGGCGCAGCAGATCTCCGAGATGGTCGACCGGGTGATGGCGATGGAGGAGGGGACGCGCGCCTATCTCCTCGCGCCCATCGTCCGCGATCGGAAGGGAGAGTATCGCAAGGAGTTCGCGGATCTTCGCAAGCAAGGCTTTCAGCGCGTAAAGGTGAACGGCGCCTTTCACGAGCTGGAGGACGCGCCGACGCTCGACAAGAAGTTCCGCCACAACATAGACGTGGTGGTCGACCGGATCGTGGTGCGCGAGGGGATCGAAACTCGCCTCGCGGACAGTTTCGCCACCGCGCTCGGCCTCGCCGACGGCATCGCGGTGCTGGAGACCGCGCCGGCGGAGGAGGGGGCGGAGCCGGTCCAGACCGTCTTTTCGGAGAAATTCGCCTGCCCGGTCTCCGGCTTCACCATTCCGGAGATCGAGCCGCGGCTCTTCTCCTTCAACGCGCCTTTCGGCGCCTGCCCGGCCTGCGACGGGCTGGGGCAGGAGCTGTTCTTCGACGAGAACCTGGTTGTGCCCGACGTCTCGTTGCCGGTGAACAAGGGCGCCATCGCGCCCTGGGCGAAATCCAACAGCCCGTATTACCGCCAGACCATCGACGCCATCGCCGACGCTTTCGGCTTCAACGCCGCCGACCGCTGGCGCGACCTGCCGGACGCGGCGCAGCAGGCGCTGCTCTACGGCTCCGGCGAGCGCAAGATCCGCTTCCGCTACGACGACGGTGGTCGCGTCTACGAGGTCGAGCGCCCCTTTGAGGGCGTCATCCCCAATCTGGAACGGCGCTATCGCGAAACCGATTCGAACATGATGCGGGAGATGTTCGAAGCCTATCAGAACAACCGCCCCTGCGGCGCGTGCGGCGGCCATCGCCTGCGCGAACAGGCGCTGGCGGTGAAGATCGCCGGGCTGCACATCAGCCAGGTCACGCAGATGTCGATCCGTGACGCCGCCGTCTGGGCGGAAAGCGTGTTCGAGACGCTCTCGACCCAGAAAAAGGCCATCGCCGGCGCAATCCTGAAGGAGATCCGCGAGCGGCTCGGCTTCCTGGTCAATGTCGGGCTCGACTATCTGACGCTGGCGCGCGCCTCGGGAACGCTTTCCGGCGGGGAAAGCCAGCGCATCCGCCTCGCCAGCCAGATCGGCTCCGGCCTGACCGGCGTGCTCTACGTGTTGGACGAGCCTTCCATCGGCCTCCACCAGCGCGACAACGACCGGTTGCTCACGACGCTGAAGAACCTTCGCGATCAGGGAAACACGGTGATCGTCGTCGAGCATGACGAGGAGGCGATTCGCGAGGCCGATTACGTCCTCGATATCGGCCCCGGCGCCGGCGTGCACGGCGGCGAGGTGATCGCGCGCGGAACCCCCGACGACATCATGGCCGCGGAAGACTCGATCACCGGCGCCTACCTGACCGGCCGCCGGGTGATCCCGACGCCGGGCGCGCGCCGGCGGGGCAACGGCAGGAAGCTTGTCATCGAAGGGGCGAGCGGCAACAACCTGAATGACGTGACCGCGACCTTCCCGCTCGGCGCCCTCACCTGCGTCACCGGCGTCTCCGGCGGCGGCAAGTCCACGCTGACCATCGAGACGCTCTACAAGACCGCCGCGCACCGGCTGAACGGCGCCCGCGCCAATCCCGCGCCCTCGCGCTCGATAAAGGGGCTCGAACATCTCGACAAGGTAATCGACATCGATCAGTCACCGATCGGCCGCACCCCGCGCTCGAACCCGGCGACCTATACCGGCGCCTTCACCCCGATCCGCGACTGGTTCGCAGGATTGCCGGAATCGAAGGCGCGCGGCTACAAGCCCGGCCGCTTCTCCTTCAACGTGAAGGGCGGGCGCTGCGAGGCATGTCAGGGCGACGGCGTCATCAAGATCGAGATGCACTTCCTCCCCGACGTCTATGTGGAGTGCGAAACCTGTAAGGGCGCGCGCTACAATCGCGAGACGCTGGAGGTGAAGTACAAGGGCAAGTCCATCGCCGAAGTCCTTGATATGACGGTCGAGGACGGCGTGGAGTTCTTCGCCTCCATCCCGATGATCCGCGACAAGATGGAAACGCTGCAACGCGTCGGCCTCGGTTATATCAAGATCGGCCAGCAGGCGACGACGCTTTCCGGCGGCGAGGCGCAGCGCGTCAAACTCTCGAAGGAACTGGCGAAACGCGCCACCGGCCGCACGCTCTACATTCTCGACGAGCCGACAACCGGCCTGCATTTTGAAGATGTGCGGAAGCTTCTTGAAGTGCTGCATGAACTTGTCGAAGCCGGAAACACCATCGTAGTGATCGAGCACAATCTCGACGTGATCAAGACCGCCGACTGGATTATCGACATCGGCCCCGAGGGCGGCGACGGCGGTGGCGAGATCGTCGCCGCCGGAACCCCCGAGGAGATCGCGCTCGTCGAGGAAAGCCATACCGGACGCTACCTCCGGCCGCTGCTGAAACGCGGGAGAGTGGCGGCCGAATGAGTCGCTCATTTCGCGCTCAGGGGTCCACAGACAGGGGCGCGCGCGATCCAGGAAACGCCCGCCTGCGCCGCGCCAGAGAGACCCTGACCGCATGATCGATAGATTCATGCCGGCGCTCAGGCCGGGTTTGCGGCGCTCAGCACCCGCGGCCGAATAATCGTTCCGGTCTCGCTTGCTTCCGTGCTACGCTTCCTTAGGTGGCATTCCTAAGGAGGACACGCCATGAACGTGCAGAAGATCATCGGCGCCAAGCCGATCCAGTCCGTCGAAACCATTTCCCCGCAGGAAACGCTCTCCGCCGCGGCGGCGCTGCTCTCCTCGAAAAGGATCGGTGCGTTGATCGTCGGGGACGGGAAGGCCGGCGTCGCCGGCATCATTTCCGAGCGCGACATCGTCCGTCGGCTCGCCGCCGAAGGCGCCGCCTGCCTCGCGACTTCGGTCGCCTCCGCAATGACCACGGCGGTGATGAGCTGCGCGCCCTCCGACAGCGCCGTCTCGGTCCTGCAACGCATGACCGATGGACGCTTTCGCCACATGCCGGTGATTGATGACGGCCGCCTCGTCGGCGTTATCTCCATCGGCGACGTGGTGAAGGCGCGGATGTCCGAGATCGAAATGGAGAATCGCGCCATGGAGGACATGATCAAGGGGATCTGAGCGAAGCCGCCTTTCCGGCGCCGGGTCGCTCCCGCTCCGCGGTCCCGGCCATGCGCGCGGACCCTGTTCCGTTTTCCGCATGGCTTTGCGCGCGGGCTGAAAGCGATCGCAGAAGCGCGCCAGGAATTTCGAAATTTTTTATTATCACGTTGTTACATATACTTGAGCCCTTATCGCACGCGATAACGCGTCGGCTCGCCGAATTCCCCGTGGCGGGGCGCAGCGAATGATGCGGTCGAACGCCGCTCACCCGAACGATATTTCTTCCGCCGCCGCTTTCGCGCTATTCATCGTCCATGGACATCGTCGTCGTCACCGCGATCATCGCCTCTCTCTTCCTGATCATCGGACTTTGTGAGCCGCTGGCGGCGCGCCTTCGGCTGCCGTTCACGGTGATCCTCGCGCTGATCGGCATTCTGATCGGCGTCAGCGCCACGTTCTTCCTGCAAACCGAGCTCACCGACGCCTTGAACCCGGTGGCGCTGGCGATCATCAACCTGCCGATCCGCTCCAACGTCTTTCTCTACGGGTTTCTCCCCACGCTGCTCTTTCAGGCCACGCTCGGCATGAACCTGCGCCGGATGATCGACGACTGGGTTCCGATTCTCTTTCTCGCCATCGTCGCCGTCGTCGTGGCGATGCTGAGTGTCGGCTACGCGCTCTACTGGGCCATCGGCGCGCCTCTCGCGGCCTGCCTTCTCGTCGGCGCCATCGTCTCCACCACCGACCCGTCGGCGGTCGTCGGCATTTTCCGCAATATCGCTGCGCCGCGTCGGCTCGCGCGCATCATCGAGGGCGAAAGCCTTCTGAACGACGCCGCCGCCATCGCGCTCTTCGGGCTCTTCATGGGGTTCGTCACCGCGGGGGGCGCGGAGCCCGAGATCCTCGACGCCCTGGCGCGGTTTCCGGTGCTGATCGTCGGCGGCGCCACGGTCGGCTGGGCGCTGGCTCAGGCCGCAGTGCGGCTGATCGGGATGATGGGGCGGCACGAACTGGCGCAGATCACCGTCTCCGTCGCGCTTCCTTACCTCGCCTATCTCGCGGCGGAGCAGCTCGCCGGCGCCTCCGGCGTTGTCGCGGTCGTCGCCGCCGGGCTGACGCTCAATCTTGTCGGACCGGGCCGGATGCAACCCGGCGCGTGGTCCAATCTCCGCGATGTCTGGGATCTTCTGGCTCACTGGGCCGGGGCGATGATCTTCATTCTCGCCGCGCTGCTGATTCCGCGCCTTCTGGATGGCATCACCTTTCTCGATGTCGGCCTGATTCTCGTCGTCGCGGCGGCGGCGATCCTCGCCCGCGCGGCCATCGTGTTCGTCATGATGCCGCTGCTCAGCCTCGCCCGGCTCTCGCCGCCGGTCAGCCGGCCCTATCAGGCGGCGATTCTCTGGGGCGGGCTTCGCGGCGCCGTGACGCTGGCGCTGGCGCTCGCCGTCACCGAAAGCTACCTCGTTTCGCCAGAGGTGAAACGCATGGTCGGCATTCTCGCCACCGGTTTCACGCTTTTCACCCTGATCGCGCAGGGTTCGACCCTTCGTTCGGTCATCGCCAGGCTGGGGCTGGAGAAGCTCTCCCCGCTCGACGCCGCGCTCGCCAACCAGGTTGTCGCCGTCGCGCTTCAGAGTGTGCGTGAAGACGTCGCCCGCACCACCGAAAATTACGGCCTGACGCGCGAGATCGTGCGTTCCGAAGCCAAACGCTTCGCCGACCGGCTCGACGCCGCGGTCGAGAAAGCCGAGAGCGGCGCGAAGATCCTCGACCGGGACCGCGTCACCCTCGGCCTGCTCGCAATGGCCGCGGCCGAGCGCGAACTCATTCTCGAACGATTTCGCGAACGCGTGATCTCGATCCGCCTCGCCGACCGGATCATCGCCGACGCCGATCGCCTGATCGAACTGACCCGCATCTCCGGGCGTATGGGCTATCGTCAGGCGGCTAAGCGAATCCTCGCCTACGGACTCGGGTTTCGCTTCGCGGTTCTGCTGCACAACCGTCTGTGGCTGTCAGGACTCCTCGCGCGCCGCGCCGCCGACCGTTTCGAGCGACTTCTGACGCAGCGGCTCATCCTGCGCGACCTGGAAGGGTTCATCCAGCGCCGCATCCGTCGGATCCACGGCCGCCGCGTCGCTGATATCCTGCAAGAGCTTCTGAACGCGCGAGAGGAGGACGTCGAGCGCGCGCTCGAGGGCCAGCGCCTGCAGTATCCCGGTTACGCGGAGGAGATGGAGCGCCGCTTCATCCGCCGTACGGCGCTGCGGCTCGAAGAGGGCGAGTATGAATCGCTCCGCGACGACGGGCTGATCGGCGCGGAGCTTCACACCTCTCTCCTTCAGAGGATCCAGGCGCGCCGCGCGCGGTTGGAGCGCAGGCCCGAACTCGACGTCGCGGTCCGGCGTGGCGACCTCGTGCGGCGTTTCCCGCTTTTTGGCGATCTGGACGAGAAGTCGCTCCGCAGGCTGAATCGCGCGCTGACGACGCGGTTCTATGCGCCTGGCGAGCTGATCATGCGAAGAAACGTCACCCCACGCAGCGTCTTCTTCATCGCCTCGGGCGCCGTGGAGGTCTCCCTCGCCGGGTATGTCGACCGGCTCGGCAGTGGCGAGATGTTCGGCCAGATGTCCGTCCTCGGCCGGCGCACGCGCCGGTCCGAGGCGCGGGCGATGACGCATTGCACGATTTTCGTTCTTGCCGATGCCCGCTTCACGCGGCTTTTCCGGCGCAGCCGCGTCGTCCGCAAGGCCGTGCGGGAGGCCGCCGCGAAACGCGGGTTTTCCCTCGATTTTCTCGACGAGGAGATGAAAGACCGGGCCGAGACGCCACCCGCGCTGGAGCCGCCGCGCGCGTCCGGGTCCGTCTCCTCCTGAGCCAAGCCTCTTGACCCCGCCGCGCAACGATGTTGCTTTCCGCCGCAGCGAGCGTGGAGGGAGACGCAGATGCGGGTCGGATTCTATCCCGGAACATTCGATCCGGTGACCAGGGGGCATGGCGACATCATCCGCCGCGCGCTGAGGCTCGTCGACAAGCTGGTGATCGGCGTCGCCATCAACCGCGACAAGGGGCCTCTCTTCACGCTTGAGGAGCGCGTCGATCTTCTACGCGCCGATATCGGCGCGATCTGCGGCGAGGACGCGGAGAGAGTGGATGTGGAGCCGTTCGAGGATCTGCTGATGCACCGGGCGCAGGCGGTCGGCGCTTCGGTCATCATCCGCGGCCTTCGCGCGGTGGCGGATTTCGAGTACGAATACCAGATGGTCGGCATGAACCGCGCGCTGAATGATGAGATCGAGACCGTGTTCCTCATGGCGGAAGCGCAGCATCAGGCGATCGCATCCCGGCTGGTAAAGGAAATCGCCCGACTTGGCGGCGATGTCAGCCGCTTCGTCACGCCCGGCGTCGCCGACGCCCTGGTGCGGAAATACGCCGGTTGACCCCGCTGGCGCGCCCGCTTAGGTCGTCGCCATGTCATCTCAAGGAGATATCAGGATGCCGTTTCGGTTTCTCTCGCTGCTCTTCGTCGCGGTCCTGTCTCTCGCATCAACGGAGGCGCAGGCCGTGGACGATTCCAACACTCTGATCATCGAACTCAAGACCGGCGAAGTGAAGATCGAACTTCTGCCCGATGTCGCTCCGAAACATGTGGAGCGCATCAAGACCCTCGCGAAAGAGGGCGCTTACGACGGCGTCGCCTTTCACCGGGTGATCGACGGCTTCATGGCGCAGACCGGCGACGTCCAGTTCGGCAAGGGCGACAATCTCTCACGCGCCGGGACTGGCGGCTCGAGCTATCCCGATCTTCCGGCCGAATTCTCCAAGATCCCGTTCGAGCGCGGCACCGTCGGCATGGCGCGCTCTCAGAACCCGAATTCCGCGAATTCGCAGTTCTTCATCATGTTCGACGAGGGTTCTTTCCTCAACGGCCAGTACACGGTCGTCGGCCGGGTGACGGATGGGATGAATTTCGTCGACAACATCAAGAAGGGCTCGCGCGCCGCGAACGGTTCTGTGGACGACCCCGACAAGATGATTTCGGTCCGCGTCGGCGGCTGAGCGCTTGACCGGACGTGGCGGCTGGGGGGGACCCGGCCGCGTCAGGATTTTCGACGAGGCGCCCTTCGGGGCGCCTTGTTCGTTCTGAAAGAGATGCGCGTCGTCGGTCGCGGCGCGGGAAGGAGCCGCAATGCGCGTCGACGAGTTCGATTTCGATCTGCCGGAAGAGCTGATCGCTTTGCGTCCCGCCCGCCCGCGCCGCGCAGCGAAAATGCTGGTCGCGAGCGCCGCGACTGACGAGATCACGGTGTTTGAGGATCTGCCGCGCCACTTGAAGCGCGGCGACCTTATCGTCTTCAACGACACGAAGGTCATTCCGGCCCGCCTGACGGGCCGGCGCATCCGCGCGCAAAGCGAAGTCGCGATGGAGGCGACTCTGCTGAAGCGTCTCGGCCCTGATCGCTGGAGCGCGCTGGCGAAACCTGGAAAACGGCTTCGCCCCGGCGACGCGCTGGATTTCAACGGGCTTCGCGCGACGCTGGCGGCGAAAGACGAGGGCGGGCTCGTCGAGATCGCGTTCGCCGAGAAGGGGGCGCTGCTCGACGCCGCCATCGCACGGGTCGGCGCGCCGCCGCTGCCGCCCTATATCGCCGCACGGCGCGCCGCCGACGCGGAGGACGTGGCGGATTATCAGACAATCTTCGCCGAACGGCCGGGCGCCGTGGCCGCCCCCACCGCCTCCCTGCATTTCGAGCCGGAGGTGATGGCCGCGCTGGAGGCCGCCGGCGTCGCCACCGCCCGGCTGACGCTCCATGTCGGCGCCGGCACCTTCCTGCCGGTCAAGGCGGAGGAGGCGGCCGACCACCATATGCACGCCGAATGGGGCGAGATCACGCCCGAGGCCGCGACCATGATCAATGCGGCCCGCCGTGCCGGCGGGCGCATCATCGCCGCCGGCACGACCGCGCTTCGGCTGCTGGAGAGCGCCGCCGAACCTGACGGCCGGATCGCGCCCTGGCGGGGTGAGACCGACATCTTCATCCTGCCGGGTCATCGTTTCCTCGCCGTCGACGGGCTGATCACCAATTTTCACCTGCCGCGCTCGACCCTTTTCATGCTGGTCTCCGCCTTCATGGGAACGGCGCGGATGAGGGCGCTTTACACGCAGGCCATCGCCGCGCGGATGCGGTTCTATTCCTATGGCGACGCCTCGCTGCTCTGGCGTCCCTTGACGCGGGACTGCATTCCGGCCTAGGCGGCGGCGAAGACACTTCGCGCGTTCTTCCGGAGCTCCGCCATGTTCGCCGTTCTGCAGAGTTCATGGGCGCTCCTTTTCGGCATGTTCCTGCTCATGGTCGGGAACGGCCTTCAGGGCTCGCTGCTCGGCGTGAGAGGCGCCATCGAGGGGTTCGACCCGGGCATTCTCTCCTATGTCATCTCGGCCTATTTTCTCGGCTTTCTCGGCGGCTCGCGGCTTGCGCCCACGCTGATTCTCTATGTCGGGCATGTGCGGGTCTTCGCCGCCATGGGCTCGCTCATCTCGGCAGCCTTCGTGCTCTACGCCGCGATCCCCGATCTCGTCGCTTGGGGCGTTCTGCGCTTCATCGTCGGCTTCTGCTTTTCCTGCGTCTACATCGTCGCGGAAAGCTGGCTGAACGCCGCCGCCGACAACCGGACCCGCGGCAAGGCGCTGGCGCTCTACATGGTGGTGCAGATGCTCGGCATCGTCTGCGCGCAGATAGCGCTGAACTTCGCCGACCCGGGCGGCTACACGCTTTTCGTGCTGATCTCCGTTCTTGTCTCGATCTCCTTCACGCCAATTCTGCTGTCCGCCGCTCCGGCGCCCGCCGTCCAGCGAACCCCGCGGATGACGCTCTCGCGCCTCTTCCGAACCTCGCCGCTCGGTTTTACAGGCTCGGTGCTGGTCGGCGCGGTCTACGCCGCGCTTTTCGGCATGTCGGCGGTCTACGGCACCCAGCGCGGGCTCAGCATCGTCGAGATTTCGGCCTTCGTCGCGTCGATCTATGTCGGCGGGCTGGTGCTGCAATGGCCGATCGGCTGGCTTTCCGACCGGATGGACCGGCGCCGGCTGATCATCATTCTCTCCGGCGGCTGCATGGCCGTGTGCGGGGCGGCGATAGCGTTCAGCGATTCCGCCATCGCGCTCTACGTGGTCGCGCTGGCCATCGGCGGCACGGTGAACCCGCTCTATGCGCTGATGCTCGCCCACACTAACGACTTTCTCGAACAGGAAGATATGCCCTCGGCCTCGGCCGGGCTGATCTTCATCGGCGGGGTTGGGGCGATCGGCGGGCCAGTGATCGTTGGCCAGATGATGCAGCTCCTCGGCGCCTGGGCGTTCTTCCTCTACGTGATGCTCTGCATGGGCTCGATCGTCGGCTACGGGCTTTACCGGATGACCCGGCGTTCCGCCGTCGATCCGGCGGAGACCGGCGCCCACGCCGCAATCACCCCCTCGATCGGACCGGTTGCGATGGAGGCGGCGCAGGAATATGCGAGTGAAAAGATGCCGGAAAGTCACGGATCGGTGAATACCGACTCCAATTTGGACAAAACGACGCCAAATACTTGACACTTTCTTTGTTAAACCCAGCGTAAGGCTTGAGCGGGGCCGGAGAGCCCCCCCAGCCTCGGGGCGCGAGGCTGATCTGAGGCGAACAATGCAGGCGACACCGATAATTGGTTCGCAGGACTGGGAGAAGAGATCGCGACGCGGTCCGGCCCTCCCGAGTGACGCGCCCCATCAGCATTCCCTTTCGAGCACGGCGTCGGTGGTGGACGCCCTTATCCAGATGGAGAACGAGATGTCTGTGGCGACGGCCGAGGCGGTCACGAGGTTTTGGGTTGATGAAGTCGGCCCGAAAGGGTGGTACGCGGTGGATGAGAAGTTGGACGAAAGGATCCGCGCGGAGTTCGAGGACACCTGGCGGGCGGCGGCTTCCGGAAAGCTTGAGCTTTGGCTCTTGCGGCCGGCGAGCGCGCTGGCGCTTCTCATCGTACTTGACCAGTTCCCGCGCAACATGTTCCGGGGTGACCAGAAGGCGTTCAGCACCGATGCGAAGGCGTTGGCGGCGGCGAAAAAGGCGATCAGTCTCGGGCATGACCTCCATGCGCCGGAGCCGGAGCGGCAGTTCTTCTACCTCCCGTTGATGCATTCCGAGTGCCTGGTGGATCAGGACCGCTGCGTGCGGTTGATTCTGACCCGGATGCCGAAAACCGGTGCGCAGAACCTTCCGCACGCCCGCGAACACCGGGAGGTGATTCGTCAGTTCGGCCGCTTCCCCTATCGCAACGAGGCGCTCGGCCGCGTCTCCACGATTTCCGAGCGCAATTTCCTGGCCGAGCACGGCTACGCCGCCTGATCCGTTTCTGCGGCTTGGCGCCGCCCCATGGATGCCTCTACTCTCCCCCGAGGAATTCGGAGGAGAGTAGAGAATGGCCGCATCCTACGACGTCATCGTCATCGGCTCGGGCCCTGGCGGCTATGTCGGCGCGATCCGCGCCGCGCAGCTTGGCCTGAAAACCTGCGTGGTGGAGCGGGAGCATCTCGGCGGCATCTGTCTCAACTGGGGCTGCATTCCGACCAAGGCGCTTCTGCGTTCCTCCGAGGTTTTTCATTTGATGCACCGTGCGAAGGAGTTCGGCCTCTCCGCCGAGGGGGTCGGCTATGACCTCGACGCGGTGGTGAAACGCTCGCGCGGTGTCGCCAAGCAGCTGAATTCCGGCGTCGGCCATCTTCTGAAAAAGAACAAGATCGACGTGGTGATGGGCGAGGCGAAGATTGCCGGCAAGGGCAAGGTGACGGTGAATACCGCGAAGGGCGAGGAGAAGCTGGAGGCGAAGAATATCATCGTCGCCACCGGCGCCCGCGCCCGCGAACTGCCCGGGCTTGAGGCGGACGGCGACCTGGTCTGGACCTACAAGCACGCCCTTCAGCCGCCCAGGATGCCGAAGAAGCTGCTGGTGATCGGCTCCGGCGCCATCGGCATCGAGTTCGCCAGCTTCTACAATACGCTCGGCGCCGAAACGACCGTCGTCGAGGTGCTCGACCGCATCCTCCCGGTCGAGGACGCGGAGATCAGCGGCCACGCGAAAAAGCAGTTCGAGAAGCAGGGTATGAAGATCATGGAGAAAGCCATGGTCAAGAAACTCGACCGCGCGAAAGGCAAGGTGACCGCCCATATCGAGGCCAACGGCAAAACCGAAAAGCATGAGTTCGACACCGTGATCTCCGCCGTCGGCATCGTCGGCAATGTCGAGGGGCTGGGCCTCGAAGAACTGGGGGTCAAGGTCGACCGCACGCATGTCGTGGTCGATGAATACTGCCGCACCGGCGTCGACGGAGTTTTCGCCATCGGCGACATCGCCGGCGCGCCGTGGCTGGCGCACAAGGCCAGCCATGAGGGCGTTATGGTCGCCGAACTGATCGCCGACAGGAACATGGTTCACCCGGTTCGCCCCGAAGCTATCGCCGGCTGCACCTATTGCCAACCGCAGGTCGCTTCCGTCGGCTATACCGAAGCGGCGGCGAAGGAGAAGGGTTATGAGGTCAGGGTCGGCCGTTTTCCCTTCATCGGCAACGGCAAGGCCATCGCGCTGGGTGAGGCCGAGGGCATGGTGAAAACTGTTTTCGACGCGAAAACCGGTGAGCTTCTGGGCGCGCACATGGTCGGCGCCGAAGTCACCGAACTCATCCAGGGTTACGTCGTCGCGCGCACGCTGGAGACGACGGAAGAGGACCTGATGAATTCGGTATTCCCGCACCCGACGCTCTCCGAGATGATGCACGAGTCGGTGCTGAACGCCTACGGCCGAACGATCCACTTCTGAGCCGCCCGCCAAAAGGCTCCGGCCGGATTGCGCAGGTG
This sequence comes from Pikeienuella piscinae, assembly GCF_011044155.1. NCBI lineage: Bacteria > Pseudomonadati > Pseudomonadota > Alphaproteobacteria > Rhodobacterales > Paracoccaceae > Pikeienuella > Pikeienuella piscinae. The sequence goes on along the minus strand of NZ_CP049056.1, from coordinate 625,079 downwards.
CGGGAGCGCCCCGATCAGATCGCCTTCTGATTCACCCGCTTCGACAGAGCGGCGGCGCTCTCCTTCCTTTCGCTGTAGCGATCGAGGAGGTAATCCTTGCCGTCGCGGGTCAGGATCGTGAACTTCAACAGTTCCTCCATGACATCCACCATTCTGTCGTAGAACGGCGACGGTTTCATCCGCCCGTCGCTATCGAATTCCAGAAACGCTTTCGGCGTCGATGACTGGTTTGGAATGGTGAGAAGACGCATCCAGCGCCCGAGGATGCGGAGCTGGTTGACGGCGTTGAAGCTCTGCGAACCGCCGCTGACCTGCATGACCGCCAGAGTCTTGCCTTGGGTCGGACGCACGCCGCCAATGGATAGCGGGATCCAGTCGATCTGCGTCTTCATGACGCCCGTCATCGCGCCGTGCCGCTCTGGCGAGCACCAGACCATGCCATCGGACCAGGCGACCAGATCGCGCAATTCCCGCACCTTCGGGTGATCGGCGTTCGCATCCTCGTCATCCGGCAGCGGCAGGCCGACAGGTCGATAGGTCCATGTTTCGGCGCCGAGCCGGGTGAGGACGCGCGCCGCCTCCTCTGTCATCAACCGACTGTAGGACCGTGCCCTGAGCGAGCCGTAGAGCAACAAGATGCGCGCGGGGCGGCTCACCCGCGCGGGGGCCGACAGGCGCGCCGCGTCAAACGGGTGGAAATGGCGTTCCTCGATATTCGGCGTGTCAGCCAACGCGGTTTCCCTTTGCATCGATCAACGGCGTTCCGTCCTCCTTCGTCATCGGGCCGGGCGGCAGGCGGTCGAGCAGATCCAGAACCAATTCGCTAGGACGGCAAAGCCGCACGCCCTTCGGCGTGCAGACGATGGGACGGTTGACCAGAACAGGGTGCTCGATCATCGCGGCGATCAGCGTCTCGTCGCTGACGGCGGGGTCTAGCAGGCCAAGCTCTTCCGCCGGAGATCGCTTCACCCGCAGGGCGTTTCGCGGCGTCAGGTCTGCGGCCGCGAACAGCGCCAGAAGTTGCGGACGGGTCCAGCCGGTTTCGAGATAGTCGATGACCACAGGCGTCTCGCCCGATGCTTTGATGATCGCCAGCACGTTTCGCGACGTGCCGCAGGCGGAATTGTGATGAATGACGATGGTCATGCCGGGTCCTTTCCCTCAGGAAACCAGTGCTTCGTCCTGTTGGCGAAGGCGACGAGCGATAGCATCACAGGGACTTCCACGAGAACACCGACAACGGTCGCAAGGGCGGCGCCCGACCCAAGCCCGAACAGGCTGATCGCAACGGCCACGGCCAGTTCGAAGAAGTTGGACGTGCCGATCAGGGCGCAGGGGGCGGCGACGTTGAACGGGATGCGCCAGGCCCGCGCCGCGCCATAGGCCACGAAGAAAATGCCGTAGGACTGGATCAGCAGGGGAACGGCGATCAGCGCGATGACAAGGGGACGATCGAGGATAACCTCGCCCTGAAACCCAAAAAGCAGCACCACCGTCACCAGAAGGCCGACGATCGAGAAGGGTTGCACCCTGCTCTTGAACGCATCGACCTCCGCCTCGCCGCCCTTTCTCACGAGATTTCGTCGCGTCAGATACCCGGCCAGGAGCGGAAGCATGACATAGAGGCCCACCGAAAGAAGCAGCGTGTCCCAGGGCACGACGATATCCGTCACGCCCAGGAGAAAGGCCACGATGGGCGCGAAAGCGAACACCATCACGACATCGTTCACGCTGACTTGAACCAGCGTATAGGTCGCGTCGCCGCGTGTGAGGTTCGACCAGACGAACACCATCGCGGTGCAGGGCGCCGCTCCCAGCAGGATCACGCCCGCCAGATAGGCCTGCGCGTCATCCGGCGGAATCAGGCCGGCGAAAACATGGTTGAAGAACAGTACGCCGAGCGCGGCCATCGTGAAGGGCTTGATCATCCAGTTGACCACAAGCGTTACGACCAGCCCCTTCGGCTTGTCCCCCGCCTGGCGCAGCGCGCTGAAATCGACACCGACCATCATCGGATAGACCATCGCCCAGATCAGCACCGCCACCGGCAGGTTGACCGAAGCGACCTCCAGCGCGGCCAGGGTAGAAAAGACGCCGGGAAAGAGATTGCCGAGCGCGAGTCCCGCGCCGATGGCGAGCGCGACCCAGATCGAGAGCCAGCGTTCGAATGTACCCAGGCCCGCGGCGGCGGGAAGCGAGGTGTCGGTCATGTCGGTCTTCCGGGGTTCCAGTTGCAGGTGGCCTCGATGAATTCATCGGGCTCATTTGGCGGCATCATCCTTCGCCACGACAGATTCGTTGCAAACGCAAGCGAGTTCATCGATGAAAGGCTGGCAAAGCGCCGGAGATCCGCCGCAGCAATCCTCCAGCAAATAGGCGAGCAGGCCGCGCAGCCCGTCCATATCGGCGAAATAACGGATGTTGCGTCCTTGTCGTTCGTTCCTGACCAGACCGGAGCGGGCCAGGATCGCCAGGTTCGCCGACATCGTGTTCTGGCGGACGCCGAGCGTGTCGCTGATTTCGCCGGCCGACATGCCCACCTCTCCGGCCATGATCAGCAGGCGGAACACTTCAAGACGGGTGGGCTGGCTGAGCGCCGCAAAGGAATCGAGAGCGTGAAGCTTATCCATATATCCAGATTTATTGATATTGATTTCGCCAGTCAAGCCGGACTTCTCTTGCGTTCGTCGGTGGGGGCGGGCGGTTTGAATAAGCGGATGCAGGCTGTCCGGCGCGATCACCCGGTCGGGGTCGCCGTTTCACGCGCCATCCGAGACAGACTACGAAATTTCCGGCAAGACGAGCGCCGCAGCTTATTCCCACGAGTCACGCGAACATCAGCCCGACGGTGAACGCCACCAGCCCGCAGATGCCGCCGACCAGCAATGTCTCGCCGACGCAGCGGCGCAGGGTCTCGCTTGTCACCTTCCAGCGCAGCAGGCCGAGCGCGATCAGCGCGCCGACGGAGGATGCGAGAGAGATGTTGAAGGTGGTCGCGGTTGGCGGGGCGAGGAAATAGGGCAGGAGCGGCGCGGAGCCGAATAGGATGAAGGCGAGGAAAGTGGCGAGGGCGATCAGCGCCGGCCTGTCGCGGGTCGGGTCCGACAGGACAAGCTCGTACTGCATCATGAGATCGGTCATGACCTCGGGGTTGCGCTGCAATATATCCGCCATCGCCGTCGCGTCCGTTTCGCAAACCCCACGATCCGACAGGATCTCCAGCATTTCCCGGCGCTCCATCTCGGGGTTGTTGTCGATCTCGGCCCGCTCCTTCGCCCGCATGGCGCGCCAGACATCCTGTTCGGACCTCGAGGAAAGGAACGCGCCGAGCCCCATCGCCGTCGCGTCGGCGAATAGATTGGCGAGCCCGAACAGAAGGACCGCTCCGGCGCCCACCGTGGCGGCCCCCTCAGCGCCCGCGCCGGCGAACCCGGCGACGATGGCGAAGGTGGTGACGATGCCGTCATTGCCGCCATAGACGATCTCCTTCAGGAACTCCTGCGCCGGGCCGATCCGGTGTTCGGCGGCGAGATGACGCGAGAGCGCCTCGCTGCGGGCGGCGGTCATCCGAATTCTCCATCTCAGCTATGGGCAGTCGAGAGGGTAGGGCGGCCGTTGTCGAGGCGCCAGCGGCCCGGGCGATCCGCGTGACCGCCGATCGCCATTTGCGCGAACATGAACGAATGCTTGACGAAATCTAACAAATTTATATCATATCGTATACTTGAATTGGCCCTTGTTGTCGGGCCACGTGTAAAATTGACGTGGGGGCATCATCATGAGAATCTATCTCGCTGCTGCTGCGATCGCCGCATGCTCGTCTTCCAGCGTACTCGCCGCATCTCTGACGCCCGGGGAAATCGTCGCCGGTTTCGCACCCGGCGGAAATATCGGCGTGGCGCAGACCATTCTCACCGATACGCGTTTCACCTTCGACCCGTTCAGCAGGGATATGGACACCAACGCGGCGTATGATGACGCGGCTGTACCCGAGACCGGTTTCAGCGGTGCGCATGGCGCGGAGTATGCAGGTTACGCGAATCTCGGAACTGGCGAACTTGGCCTCAGCCTCGGCCTTTCGCCCGCAGGGCGCACAGGCGGCGATTTCACATCGGTTGGACGCGCGGCGTTTTATGATATCGTCCGCTTCTCTGACGATGCGACGCTCGATCTGGCCATGGCTTTCGATGGGTCGATCGCGAACTCTGACGCCACTTCGGCTGACGCGCTCGCCAGCCTGACGGTCAACATCTTCGACGTGACCGGCATGTCGCAGATATTCTTCGAAAGCGACGGCGACCTGATTCTCACCAGCGAGGTGTATGGCGAAGGACGCGTTATAGGGGTGAACTCGCTGGCCTTTCAGGTCGCGTCCGACGAAAGCCGTCGCTTCCCTGAAGTGGATGGCCTGATCGATTCTTCCGGAACGCCGAATACATTCGCGATGGAGGAGGCCTTTTCTGCGTCTGTTCTTGAAGGGCGTGACTACCTCGTCCTGCTCAGCATGAACGCGGTTGTGAACAGTAACGAAGGTTTTGCTTTCGACATGCTCAACACGGGGTCTCTCGCCTTCACCGATCTGGGCGGCGCGAGCTACACCTCGAACTCGGGCGTATTTCTTTCCGAGCAGCCGCCCGTCAGCACGGTTCCGGTTCCGCCGGCGCTCGCTCATCTGGCGGTCGCACTCTTCGGACTTGGCGTGGCCGCGCGTCGTCGTCGTCGCCGTAGCTGAACGGCCGCCCACATCATCAGGGAAGCGCGCGAAGCGCTTCCCGCACCGGCGGCGGGATGGCCTGTTTCTCGACCGGCCTTCTCCCATACCTCCTCGAAATTCCCGCCGAGCCCCTTGCCGCGCAGAATCGATTCGCGCCGCGAAGGCCCTCGCGGCGGAACGCCGCATGAAGTGCAGCCGAGACTTCCTGATCCGCCGCAACCCTGTCCGCACGCTTTATCGCGGGCCTGACCCACCTGCGCCCGCGGGCGCCGTTCATCCACCCGACCGACCCGGACCGTCCGCGCGCCCGAAATTCGGCGGACCCGGGCGTCTTTCGGGCGACAAGAGGCGCGGCGCGGCCTATATTCCGCAACATGAGCACACGAGACATCACCGACCGCGCACAGCGTCACCCCGAAAAGGCGCATCGCGCCGACAACGCCTCACCGAAGAAGCCGGACTGGATTCGGGTAAAGGCGCCGACGTCCTCCGGCTACCGGGAGACGCGCAAGACGCTGCGCGACAACAACCTCGTCACCGTCTGCGAGGAGGCCGGCTGCCCGAATGTCGGCGAATGCTGGAGCCAGGGCCACGCGACCATGATGATCATGGGCGACATCTGCACGCGCGGCTGCACCTTCTGCAACATCGCCACCGGGCGGCCCAACGATCTGGATGTGTTCGAGCCGGGCAGGGTGGCCCATGCGGTCGGGAAGCTGGGATTGAACCACATCGTGATCACCTCGGTAGATCGCGACGATCTCGACGATGGCGGGGCGGAGCACTTCGCCCAGACGATCCGCGCCATCCGCCGCCGGGCGCCTGGTACGACGATCGAGATCCTGACGCCAGATTTCCTCAAATGTGGGCCGGAGGCTCTGGAGACCGTGGTCGAAGCGCGCCCCGACGTCTTCAACCACAACTTGGAGACGGTGCCCGGCCTATACCCCCAGGTGCGCCCCGGTGCGCGCTATTTCCACTCGCTGCGCCTGCTGCAGAGGGTGAAAGAGCTGGACCCGGCGATGTTCACCAAGTCCGGTCTGATGGTTGGGCTCGGCGAGGAGCGTCAGGCGGTGCATCAGGTCATGGACGACATGCGCGCCGCCGATATCGATTTCCTGACCATCGGCCAGTATCTGCAACCGACGCTGAAACATCATGCCGTCGTGCGTTACGTGACGCCGGAGGAATTTGACAACTACGCGCGCGTCGCCTCCGCCAAGGGGTTCCTGATGGTTTCCGCGACGCCGCTGACCCGCTCGAGCTATCACGCGGGCGCCGATTTCGAGCGGCTGCGCGCGGCGCGGCAGGCCCGTTTGGCGGAAAATTAGATGCACACGGTTCTGGCTCGCTGGTTCGTCAAGCCCGGCCAGATGAATGCGGCGCGCGCCGCACTGCGGAAACTGGCGCGGGACGTCAGAGAATCTGAACCCGGAACGCTGATATACCTCATTCACGAGGCGGCCCAGGGTTCGTTGCCGCCTGCAGGTGAGAACGAGATCGTCTTCTTCGAAGGGTACAGGGACGAGGGGGCTTTTAAGGCCCACATCTCCGGGCCGGTCTACACCGCATTCCTGAAGGAACACGGCGATCTTTTTGTGCAGAATTTTCCGCCGAATAGTGGACCTTACATGTTGGTCGCGACGCTAGCGAGCGTCGGCGGCTTCACGCGCAATGGACATGGGTGATCCGGGCGACGCGCGGCGACTCTCGCCGATGCCTTTCTTTCGCCGTTTCTGTTAAGATATCTTGCTTGAACCAAGCGGGGGTGAATTGTGACCGGGGCGACGGAAAAGATCGACCCCGCCTACTATGACCCACGGGCGCTCCGCGAGACAATCGTGGCGCTGCGCGCGGGGCTTGAGCAGGCGGAAGAGCGACGGCAACGCGAAGTGCAGGCGGCGACGCAGAGCGCGAACGCGGATGTGGAGCAATTGAAGGCGACCGTGCAGGCGCTGCGCGCTGCGCTCGAGGCGGAGCGAGTGGCGTCGGAGGAACGGATCCAGGAAATGCGTCGAGAGTTCGGTAACCAGTCGCAGCAGTTTCGCGAAACGATCGAATCGCTCAGAACGCGGCTGGAGGAAGAGCGCGCCCGTGCGCAGGAGCGGATGCAGGAAGAGCGCGCGACCTCCAATCGCGAACTCGCCGAAATGCGCGACGCCGTCCATTCGATCCGCAACGAGATGGATCGCCAGGCGCTGAAGCACGTCGAGGCGACACACGAGACCGCGCGTCGGCACCGCGCGGAGATTCAGGAACTGAACGCCACAATCGCCGCGCTCCGCGACCGTGTCGATCATGAGCGGTCGAATGCCTGAAGATGCGCTCGCACCTCGCGTCGGCGAGACGCATGAGGAGCAACTATCGCATCTGCGAATGCTGCTCGACGTCTCGCGCAAGGTTGCGGCGCAGGACACGCTCGACACTGTGCTGGAAACCCTGATCGATCTCGCCTGCCAGGAGACGGGCGCCGAACGTGGCACGCTCTTTCTCAACGAACCCGGAACGGGCGAGCTTTTCAGCCGGGTCGCGCTCGGCATGCGGCGGCGCGAGATCAGGTTCATGAATGACGAGGGAATCGCCGGCGCAGTCTTTCAGAGCGGCGATGGCGAGATCATTGACGACGCATACAAGGACCCTCGCTTCAACCCGGAGGTGGATAGGGAGACCGGTTTTCGCACGACTTCGCTGCTCTGTGCACCGATCCGGACAGCCAAGGACGAGATCATCGGCGTCGCCCAGATGCTGAACAAGACGACGGGCCGGTTCGATCAGACCGACCTCGATATCCTTCAGGGCATCACCACCCAGTGCGCCATCACGCTGCAATCCATGCAGCTCGTCGAGCGGGTCGAGAAGAGCCGCGAGCGCGAGGTGGAGTTCCTCAACATCATATCCGAGATGACCTCGGAGCTGGAGTTGAACAAGCTGCTGAATAAGGTCATGACGGAAGCGACGCGGATGCTGGACGCGGAGCGTTCCACGCTTTTTCTCAATGACGAAAAGACCGGCGAGCTCTTCTCTCATGTCGGCGCCGGGCTGGACAGTTTCGAGATTCGGCTGCCGAACAGCGCCGGCATCGCGGGCACCGTTTTCACCACGGGCAAAACGATCAACATCCCGCACGCCTATGCCGATCTGCGCTTCAATCCCGGTTTCGACAAGCAGACCGGGTTCTTCACCCGCTCGATCCTCTGCGTTCCCGTGGTCAACAAGCAGGGGAAAGTGATCGGTGTGACGCAGGTTCTGAACAAGGCCGGCGGCCCCTTCGACGAGGAAGACGAGAGCCGGTTGAAAGCCTTCACCGCGCAGATCGCCATCGGACTGGAGAACGCCAAGCTCTTCAACGATGTGCAGGCGATGAAGAACTACACCGACTCGATGCTGCAAAGCATGACCAACGGCGTCATCACCGTCGATAACGACCTCACCGTCCGGACCTGCAACGCCGCCGCCGCGCGCCTTCTCGGCCGCACGCCGGATCTGGTGATTGGCGAACCGGGCGACGCGATCGGTGAAGAAAACCTTTGGCTGGTCGAACGGCTCAGGAAGGTCCTGGAGAGCGGCGAAGGCGACATCCTGATGGAAGTCGAACTCAGCTTCTTTGGGCGCGGGATAACCACCAATCTTACGATGCTGCCGCTGAAGACCGGCGAAGGCGATTTCCTGGGCGCGATGGTGATGATCGAGGACATCACCGCCGAGAAACGGGTGAAGTCCACGCTTGCCCGCTACATGGACCCCCAGCTCGCGGACCAGATGCTGGCCGAGGGGCGAACCGAGGACCTAATGGGCGGCAAGGACACGGTCGCGACCGTGCTCTTCTCGGACATTCGCGGCTTCACCACATTCACCGAGGCGCTCGGCGCGCAGGGGACGGTGAAGCTCCTGAACGAATATTTCGAGCTGATGGTCGATGTGATCTCCGGGCAGGGCGGCATGCTCGACAAGTTCATCGGCGATGCGATCATGGCGGCGTTCGGCATCCCGATGGCGCATGACGATGACGAGGACCGCGGCGTTCGCTCCGCGGTCAACATGATCAGCCGGCTCTGGGAATGGAACGAGGCGCGCAAGAAACGCGGCGAAGCGCCGGTCGATATGGGAATCGGCCTGAACACCGACAGCATCGTCGCCGGCAATATCGGCAGCCAGAGGCGCATGGATTATACGATGATTGGCGACGGCGTGAATCTCGCGGCGCGTCTGGAGAGCGCCTGCAAGCAGTATCACGCGCGCATCCTGCTCTCGGAACACACCGTGAAAGGGCTGAAAGGGATTTACCGGCTGCGCGAGATCGACAGGGTGCAGGTCAAGGGCAAGACAAGACCGGTCGATATCTACGAATGCCTAGACTATCACACAGACGCCAGTTTTCCGAACATGATGGACGCGGTCGGCCATTTCCGCGATGGCGTCGCGCGTTACCGCAAGCAGGAGTTCGAGCGGGCGGCGCGCGCTTTCAATAAGGCGCTAAAGGCGAATCCCGACGACGCGATGGCGGCGATATATGTCGAGCGCTGCGCGATCATGCGCGCGGAGCCGCCAGGTGATGACTGGGACGGCGTATGGGTCATGAAGTCGAAATGAGCGGGCCCGTAGGCCGCGCTCAATCAGCGAACACCACACGCCCGATATACGGCAGATTGCGGTTCGCCTGCGCGTAATCGATGCCGTATCCGACGACGAACTCATCCGCGATCTCAAATCCTGTGAACCGCGCCTTTATCGGAACTTCCCGCCGCGAGGGTTTGTCGAGCAGCGCGCAGACCTCCAGTCGCGCGGGGCTGCGTGATTCGAGCAGCGCGGTGATGTGGCCCAACGTGTGCCCGGTGTCGACGATGTCCTCCACCACCAGAACGTCGCGCCCTTCGATCGGCGCGCGCAGGTCCTTGAGAATGCGGACCTCGCGGCTCGAATTCGTGGCGTCGCCATAGGACGACGCTTCGATGAAATCGATCTCCACCGGAAGATCCAGCTTTCGGGCGAGGTCCGAGATGAATACGAACGAGCCACGCAACAGCCCAATCAGAACCAGCTTTTCTGTCCCGGCGAAATGCATTTCGATTTCCGCGGCCAACTCGTTCACGCGGGCGGATATCTGCGCCTCGGACAGCATGATTTCGACTTCATAGGCGTTCATGGCGGACTCCCTTCGCCTTGTCCCAGCGGTGACAATCCGACAGGCTGCGCCGCACCGCAACCGGGAGCAGGTGACGCCTTATGCCGACGCACGGGGAAAAACGCGAGATGCCATACTCGGCCGAACAGATGTTCGCCTTGATCGCTGATATCTCGTCCTATCCCGAATTTCTGCCCTGGTGTTCGGCTGCGCGCATACGATCGCGCCGGGAGACGGAGAACGGCGAAGTGGTGGACGCCGACCTGGTGATCTCATTCAAACTCTTTCGCGAGCGTTTCGGCAGTCGCGTGACGCTGAGGCCGGAAATGGGTGAGATCGACGTCGCCTATCTCGACGGGCCGTTCCGCTATCTCAACAATCACTGGAAATTCCGGCCGCTGACCGAGGCGTCCTGCGAGGTCGATTTCTTCGTCGATTTCGAATTTCGTTCGCGCCCGTTGCAGGCGCTGATCGGGCTTGTCTTCAATGAAGCGATGCAAAGGATCGTGCGCGCGTTCGAGGCGCGGGCGGCGGATCTGTACGGCAATAAAAGCTGATTGTTATTGGTATATTATGAGCACTTGTTTATTTGAATAATAAGCGATAGCGCCTCGCGCACCGAGGCGGCGCGCACTTCATGTCTGCCAATGGCGCCATATTCGATCCGCCGCGCCTCCGAAGCGCCGTCACGACTCACGGCGTGAAAGCAGACGAGCCCCTCCGGTTTGGACTCGGACCCGCCCGGCCCCGCGATCCCGGTGATCGAAACAACGATATCGGCGCGCGAGCGCGCGAGTCCGCCCGCCGCCATCGCCGCCGCGACCTCGGGCGAGACGGCGCCGTGCGCCTTGATGAGTTCGGGCGGCACGCCGACCAGTTCGCTCTTTGCGGCGTTGGAATAGGTGACGAAGCCGCGGTCAACTACGTCGGAGGAGCCGGGAATCGCCGTGAGCGCAGCGGCGACTAGTCCGCCGGTGCAACTTTCTACGGTCGCCGCCATCCGGCCTTTCGCCTTCAGCGCGGTGAGGACTGCGCAAGCCTCCGTTTCGAACTCCATCAGAATATCCACCCATGAGAAACCGCGGCGGCCACGAGGATCAGAATCGCGGCGAATGCGCCTGCGGCGAGATCGTCCCAGAGCGGTCCGCGTCTAGCGAGCCGCCTGACCGGGCCGAAGAAGATCGTGAACGCCTGGCAGATGAGAAAGCCGGCGAGCCAGCCGGGCCAGGGGAAAATCGCCGGCGGGGCGCCTAACACCCAGAGCCCTCCCGAGAGCGGCCAGAGCGCAAGCCATTGTCCGATCATGCGATCAGCGATCATCGGCGTCTCGGCGCGCGGCGCGGCCCACAGCACCTTCAACGCGCCGACGACGGTCGCAGCGACCAACAACGGAAACCCGCCCAGCCAATGCAGACCCCAGGCGAGCGGAAGCGCGAGAAGGGCCGCGAATACCCCGGCGTGCTCGCCAAGGCGGTATAGTCCAAGCACGCCGGCGATAAGATTAGAGATCTTCATGGCAGCGCAACCGTCGCCAGCGCCGTCGCCGCGATTCCCTCCTCGCGCCCGACGAATCCCAACCCTTCCGAGGTCGTCGCTTTCACGCTGATCCGGCCGGCTTCGACAGCCATGATGCGCGAAAGCGAAGCGGTCATCGCGGCGGCGTGCGGGCCGATTTTCGGCCGCTCGCAAACGATCGTGATATCGGCGTTGACCAGCCGTCCGCCGCGCGCCCGAACGCGCGCCATCGCCTTTTCGAGAAAGATGGATGAGGCGGCGCCCTTCCACTCCGGTTCCGATGGCGGGAACCAGCGGCCGATATCCCCTTCGGCGATGGCCCCGAAGATCGCGTCGGTCAAGGCGTGCATCGCGACGTCTGCGTCGGAATGGCCTTTCAGCGCCCGGTCATGCGGAAGCGCGACGCCGCAGAGAGTAACGGCTGTCCCGTCGGTGAAGGCGTGAACGTCATAACCCTGACCGATCCTGATTTCTTCCATGCCTACCTGTCTTTCCGCACGTTCGAAGTCCCGCATCGTGGTGATCTTGAAGTTCTCGGCCGCACTTTCCACAAGCGCGACCGAAAGGCCGGCGGCGCGGGCGATCTCGGCATCGTCGGCGGCCCTGTGGTCGGTGTTGGCGCGATGCGCCGCGAGAATCTCGCCGAAGCGGAATCCCTGCGGCGTCTGCGCCCGCCAGACGCCTTCGCGCGCGACCGGCGCGCCGCATAGCCCGCGTTCGGATCGGCGGAGCGCATCGACAACCGGCACCGCGGCGATCGCGCCGTCATGAAGCGAAAGCGCATCGATCACGTCGCCGATGACGTGCGACGAGACGAACGGGCGCGCGGCGTCGTGGATCAGCACCAGGTCGGGTGGATCGAGCGCAAGCGCCTCCAGCCCCGCACGGACTGACAGCGCGCGCTCCGCCCCGCCGCGCACAGGCGGCGAAAGCCGCGGATCGTCTGGCGCGACGGCCCTGTAGAGTTCCGCATCCTCGGGGTGAATGCAGGTAAGCACGTGGTGGATTCGGCCAGAATCCAGCAGCGCCCGGATTGTGCGCGCCAGAAGAGGAACGCCGCCGATTTCGCGATATTGTTTCGGGACGCCAGGGCCGGAGCGGGAGCCGCGCCCGGCGGCGACGATCAGGGCGGCGATCTGCATTCCGGCGGGCTCCTTGGCGTCTGCGGGGAAGTTATGTGATTTACAGCATGGAATAAATTGAAAACAGAGCGTCGGTCGCGCCCTCGCGCGCTTGGTTGCGCGAAGCAGCGCGCGGCGATAGGTTCTCCAAGGTTTGCATATTTCGTGGGCGCCATGTCTCTCTCCATCGGCAGAATTGTGCTTAGGAATCGAGCGATTCTGGCGCCGATGGCGGGAATCACCGATCTTCCGTTTCGTCGGCTCGCCGCCCGGTTCAACGCCGGACTGACGATCTCCGAGATGGTGGCGAGCGGCGAGCTGTTGACGCGCGGAGCGGGCGCGAAGGCGCGGGCGGAGATCGACGTCGCGTCTGGCGCCGCGGCGGTGCAGATCGCCGGGCGGGACGGCGCTCCGATGGCCGAGGCCGCCCGCATCGCGGAGAGCGCCGGCGCCGTTCTGATCGATATCAATATGGGCTGCCCGGCGAAGAAGGTCACTTCAGGCTGGTCGGGCGCCGCGCTGATGCGCGAGCCTGACCACGCGCTTCGCCTGATCGAGGCGGTGGTCGAGGCGGTGAAGGTTCCGGTCACGCTGAAGATGCGCCTCGGTTGGGACGATGACGCGCTCAACGCGCCCGAACTCGCGCGTCGGGCGGAGATGGCGGGCGTGGCGATGATCACTGTCCATGCCCGCACCCGCGCTCAATTCTACAGGGGAAGCGCGGACTGGTCGGCGGTGGCGGCCACGCGTGCCGTCGTCGATGTTCCGCTCGTCGTCAACGGCGATATTGTCGATGAAGCGAGCGCACGCCGCGCTCTTCTTCTTTCGGGCGCCGATGCGGTGATGATCGGCCGTGGCGCCCAGGGCGCGCCCTGGACGCCGGGGGAGATCGGCGCGGCGCTCGACGACAGCGCGGCATCTCCGGCCCGGCCGTGCGGCGCCGCGCTGATGGAACTCATGCTCGAACACTACGAAGCGATGCTGAGCTTTTATGGCGCGGATCTGGGCGTTCGGGTCGCCAGAAAGCACCTCACGTGGTGGCTGGCGCGGCTGCCCGGCGGCGCGCCGCTGCGCGCCCGGCTGATGCGGATGACGAACCCCGCCGAGGTGATCGCCGCGATCAGAGAGGGCGCCGCCGAAGCGACCGCCTCGCCGGCGCCGGAGCGCCGGGCGGCGTGACTGCGCCCGATCAACTCTGGGGGCTTCTGCCGTTGCCTGCGCTTACGATCGACCGCAACGATCGGATCGGTGCGGTGAATAGCGCCGCCGAGAGCTTTCTGGACATCGCCGAGGCGCAGCTTTGCGGGCGAGAGATCGGCGAGGTCTTCGGGGCCGGCACCCGGCTCGTCGAGCTGGTGGGAAGAGCGCGCCGCCCGGCGAGTTCGACCTCAGACCACAATGTGGAGTTCACGTGGCCGGGCAGGGCGCCCGAGCAGATCGATCTTCTCGCCACAGCGTCCGATGAGGGCGGCGACGTTTTGCTGATTTTCCAGCGCCGGTCCTTTGCGGAGCAGATCGACCGCAGCCTGACGCATCGCCACGCCGCCCGGTCGATAACCGGAATGGCGGCGATGCTGGCGCATGAGATCAGGAATCCGCTGGCCGGGATATCGGGCGCCGCGCAGCTTCTGGAGATGAGCGCCTCCGACGACGACCGGCAGCTTACGCAGCTGATCCGCGAAGAGACGCAGCGCATCGCTGACCTGATCACCCGGGTCGAGGCGTTTGGCGACACCGCCCCCCCGGTCCGTGTGCCCGTCAACATCCATGACGTTCTGGATCGCGCGAAGCTTTCCGCGGAAACGGGGTTCGCCAAGCATGTTCGGTTTCATCAGGATTACGATCCCTCGCTCCCCGAGGTGCCGGGCGACCATGATCAGTTGATCCAGGTGATGCTTAATCTTCTGAAGAATGCGGCTGAGGCGACGCCGCCGGTCGGCGGCGCGATTACGCTTCGAACATCCTATCGGCCCGGCGTCGCCATGGCCGGGCCGCGCGGAAGTCGCGTCAGTCTGCCGCTTCTGGTTCAGGTCTCCGATAACGGCTCCGGCATTCCCGATGAGATGCAGCGCGAGATTTTCGAACCCTTTGTGACGTCGAAGGCGCAGGGCGGCGGCCTCGGGCTGTCACTGGTCTCGAAGATTGTTTCCGACCATGGCGGCGCGATCGACTGTGTTTCGCGACCGGGCTGGACCTCGTTCCGCCTTCGGCTGCCGATCTGGCGAGATGCGCCCTCCAACGCCGGCCCGGGAGAGACATGAGATGACGACCGGAACGATTCTCCTGGCCGATGACGATCGCTCGATCCGCATGGTGTTGAGCCAGGCGCTGACCAGGATCGGCTGCCGCGTGCGCGCGACGGGTTCCACCTCCACGCTATGGCGCTGGGTCGAGGGCGGCGAAGGCGATCTCATCGTCACCGATGTGATTATGCCGGACGGCGATGCGTTGGATTTGCTGCCGGCGATCCGAAGAAAACGCCCGGACCTGCCGGTGATCGTGATGAGTGCGCAAAACACGGTGATGACCGCCATCCGTGCGGCGGAGGCCGGAGCCTACGAGTACCTCCCAAAACCATTTGATCTCAAGGAAGTGCTTAGCAATGTAAAGAAAGCGCTTGATGGTCGCGCGCCGGAGGGGCGGGCCGAACCCGCCGCGCCCCGCACCCGCGACGAGAGCCTGCCGATCATCGGCCGCTCCCCTGCGATGCAGGATGTCTATCGGATCATGGCGCGGCTCATGAACACCGATCTGTCGGTGATGATCACCGGCGAGAGCGGCACCGGAAAGGAGCTTGTCGCGCGCGCCCTCCATGATTTCGGCAGGCGCAAGACCCGCCCGTTCGTCGCGGTCAATATGGCGGCCATCCCGCGCGAGCTGATCGAATCCGAGCTTTTCGGTCATGAGCGCGGTTCGTTCACCGGGGCGACCGGGCGCGGCGTCGGCAAGTTCGAACAGGCGCAGGGCGGAACGCTCTTTCTGGATGAGATCGGCGACATGCCGCATGATGCGCAGACCCGGCTGCTGAGAGTGCTGCAGGAGGGCGAATATACAACCGTCGGCGGCCGAAAGCCGATCCGCAGCGATGTGCGGATCGTCGCCGCCACCCATCAAGACCTGCGCGGACTGATCCACGAAGGCCGGTTTCGCGAAGACCTTTTCTACCGGCTGAACGTCGTGCCTCTACGGTTGCCTCCGCTTCGCCAGCGCGTGGAGGACATTCCCGATCTCGCGCGCGCCTTTCTTCGCCGCGCCGAGGAGGAAGGGCTGCCGAGGAAGGGGATCAGCCAAAAAGCGCTCGACGTGCTTTCGAGGCAAGGGTGGCCGGGAAATGTCAGGGAGCTAGAGAACCTGATCAAGCGGCTCGCCGCGCTTTCGGCCGACGACCTGATCGACGCTGAGATGGTGGAGGACGAGCTGGCCGCACGCCCTTCGTCGGCGGAGGAGCCGCAGCCGATGATGGGTGAAAGCCTCGGCGCCGCCGTCGAGTATCATCTTGGCCGCTATTTTGCGCTTCACGGCGATGCGCCGCCCCCGCCCGGCCTCTACGACCGTGTTCTCAAGGAGGTCGAGTTGCCGTTGATCGCGCTGACGCTGATGGCGACGCGCGGCAATCAGTTGCGGGCGGCCGATGTGCTGGGCATCAACCGCAATACGCTGCGCAAGAAGATCCGCGAGCTTGACATCCCCATCACGCGCGGCAAGAAACTGATGTAACCCTGCAACAGTTTTGAGGTCAGCAAGTGCGGAAATGACAGGCTTGGCGGTCCTTTCCCCATCCCGCCTCGCCGCCGCGCTGCCTGGCGGGCCGGCCAATAGCGGCGCGATTCTCGTGCTCATGTTGTTCGGGGGCGCGCTGGTCGGCACGACGACGGTGATCATGAACCGCGACGGCGTGACGCCCGACGCGGTGAACACCATCCTCATCGCCGACCTGGCCTATATCGTACTGCTTCTGGCGATGATCGGGCGTCGGGTCTGGCTTCTGGTCCGGGCGCGGCGCCTGCATTCGGCGGGTGCTCGCCTGCATCTACGGCTGACCGGAATCTTCGCCATTGTCGCGCTGGCGCCGACGGTGATCATCGCCGCGTTCGCGACGCTTTCGATCAATGTCGGGATCGAGACGTGGTTTTCCGGGCAGGTCGGCTCGGTGGTCCGCAATTCGCTGATCACAGCGCAGGCCTATGCGGACGAGCATCGCCGTTCGATCGAACGCGAGGTCCTGAATATGGCGAATGACATGAACCGCGCCGCCGCGCTCGGCATTTCCGACACCGCGCTCGCCGAACTCCTGCGCCGTCAGCAGGCGCTTCGCCGTTTCCCCGAGGCCTACCTGATCGACGGCGCGCGCAACATCCTGCATCGGGGCGATTTCAGTTACACCTTCACCTACGACCCGCCATCGGAGGTGGAGATCGCGGATGCGAGACTGGGCCGGGTCGTGGTGGTCGAGGACCAGTTGAACAACGAGCTGCGCGCGCTGGTTTATCTCAACAATTATATAGACACGTTTCTCTACGTAAGTCGGCAAGTGGATGGAAACGTGCTTCTCCTCCTCGATGAAACGGCTGAGACGGTAGCGCTCTACAACAAGACGGAGGCGGCGCGCGGGCGGCTCCTGTCAGTTTTCGCGCTGGTCTATCTCGGCTTCGCGCTTCTGGTCATCACCACCGCTGCGTGGCTCGGGCTGTGGTTGGCTGAGCGGCTTTCGCGCCCCATCGGCGTGCTGGCTGCCGCCGCCGAAAGAGTTGGCGAGGGTGATCTCGACATCAAGGTGCCGGAAGAGAATTCACATGACGAGGTGGCGCTGCTATCGCGCGTCTTCAATCGCATGACCGCGCAAGTGAAAGGCCAGCGCGACGCCCTGATCGATGCGCATCGGGAAAGCGAGCATCGGCGCAACTTCATCGAAACCGTTCTTAGCGGCGTGTCCGCCGGGGTGATCGGCCTCGACACCAACGGTGGGATCGAGATGATGAACGCCGCGGCGCGTAGGATGTTACAGGTCGACGCGGAAGACCCGAAGCGGCTTCCGGAACAGATGGAGCGGATATTTCGGACCGCGCAGCGCTCGATGACCGGAGCGGCTCAGGGTCAGGTGACGATCACCACCGGCGACGCGCTCCGCGAGTTTCTGGTCCGCGTCGCGGCGCGCTCGATGGATCATCCTGAACAGGGTTATGTGATGACGCTGGATGACCTCACCGCGCTTGTGTCCGCGCAGCGCGAAGCGGCGTGGGGCGATGTCGCGCGGCGGATCGCGCACGAGATTAAGAACCCCCTGACGCCGATACAGCTCTCCGCCGAACGGTTGCGACGCAAGTTCGGCCCGCTCGCCGGCGACGAGCGCGCGAACTTCGATCAGTATGCCGATGTGATCATCCGCCAGGCCGGCGATATCAGACGCATGGTGGACGAGTTTTCGAAATTCGCCCGGATGCCGAATCCCGAAACCAAGCCGGAGGATATTTCGGCGCTGGTGCGGGGCGCGATACTGCTGCAAAGTTCGGCGCGCCCGGATATCGCTTTCGAGTCGCACGGCGCGGATCAACCGCGTGTGCTGCGTTGCGACTCGAGCCTGATCTCGCAGGCGCTGACCAATGTGCTGAAGAACGCGCAGGAGGCGGTGGATCAGCGCATCGAGCAGGAGCCTGCGATGGCGGGCGAAGGGCGAATTCGAACGACGATTACGGATGACGGGAACACGCTTTCCATCGCGGTGGAGGATACGGGCGTCGGTCTTCCCAAAACCGATCGCGCGCAACTGACCGAACCATACGTGACCACGCGAGAGAAAGGCACCGGGCTCGGGCTCGCCATCGTGAAGAAGATCGCAGAGCAGCATGGCGGCGCGCTCCGGCTGGAGAACGCCCATTGGGATGACCCGGAGATAGGGGGTGCGCGCATCACCCTAGTTCTGCCACTTCAGGGGCGCACAATGAACTCAACGGAAAAGAACGGGACGGCATGAGCGATATTCTTATCGTCGATGATGAAGCGGACATCCGTGATCTCATCGGAGATATCCTGCGCGACGAGGAACACGACACGCGAGAGGCGAAGGACGCCGATGGCGCGCTTGCGGCGGTGGATGAAGCGCCGCCCGATCTGATCATTCTCGACATCTGGCTACAGGGCAGCCGAATGGACGGAATCGAAATCCTGAAGGCGGTCAAGCGGGATAACCCGGATGTTCCGGTCGTCATCATATCGGGACACGGGAATATCGAGATCGCCGTGGCGGCGATCAAACAGGGCGCCTACGATTTTATCGAGAAACCGTTCAATACGGACCAGTTGCTTGTCGTCGTCCATCGCGCGCTGGAGGCGAATCGTCTGCGTCGGGAAAACGCCGCGCTGAAGGCGCAGGAGGCCCGCGAGCATCGGATGATCGGCGAAGGGCACGCGATGACCGCGCTTCGCGGCCAGCTCGACCGCGTCGCCCGCGCCGCCAGCCGCGTCGTGCTGACCGGACCGCCGGGCGCAGGTAAGGAAGTGGCCGCGCGCTATATTCACGCGAACTCGGGCCGGGCGAACGCGCCGTTCGTGGTTTCCAACGCCGCAGCGATGGAGCCGCACCTGATGGAGGAGGTGCTCTTCGGACGCAGTCGCGATGACGGACGCATCGAGAAAGGACTCTTCGACCGCGCGCATGGCGGCACGCTCTTTTTCGACGAGGTCGCGGAGATGCCGCTTGGCACGCAGGCGAAGATCCTCAGAATCCTGGTTGATCAATCTTTCTCCCGCCCGGGCGGGGGCGAGATGGTGCGGGTCGATGTGCGGCTGATTTCGGGCACGACCCGCGACCTGAAAGCGGAGATCGCCGAAGGGCGGTTCCGTGAAGATCTTTATCACCGGCTGAATGTGGTGCCGATCAGCGTGCCGCCGCTGGATGCGCGGCGCGAGGACATTCCGCTTCTGGCGCAACATTTCGTGGACGCGATCTCCGCCCAGCAGGGACTCATGCGCAGAAACTTCACCCCGTCCGCGACCGCGACGCTGCAGACGCTGAAATGGCCGGGCAATGTCCGCCAGCTACGAAATCTGATCGAGCGGCTGATGATTCTCGGCGGCGAAGGCGAAGATATTTCGGCGGACGAGCTTACGTCGGATCGGGGCAGGGGGGACGCCGGCGCGGCCGAGAGCGGGTTGCGCGCGTCGCAGATCAGCCTGCCGCTCCGCGAGGCGCGCGAATTGTTCGAACGCGATTATCTCGTCGCCCAGATCAATCGCTTCGGTGGCAATATCTCGAAAACCGCGAGCTTCGTCGGCATGGAGCGGTCGGCGCTGCACAGGAAGCTCAAATCGCTCAACATCACCACCGCCTCGCTCGGCGGCGCGCGCATCGCCAAGGTCGAAGATGAGGTGGATGACAGAGCGAGGCCGGATTGACCGGATTCCCCGAGCGGCCCATAGTCGCTCGCCAATGGGGGGCGACCCATGAAGATCATTGTTTGCGGAGCGGGTCAGGTCGGAGGCCAGATCGCGTTACGGCTCTCGCAGGAGGGTCATTCGGTCACCGTCATCGACCTTGATCCCGATCTCATCCAGCGGATGACGGACCGGCTGGACGTATCCGGGGTCGTCGGTCATGCGGCGCATCCGGATGTTCAGGAACGGGCCGGCGCCGTCGACGCGGAGATGTTGATCGCCGCGACACAGATCGACGAAGTCAACATGATCGCCTGCCAGGTCGCACATTCGGAATTCAACGTTCCTCAGAAAATCGCGCGGGTCCGCGCAAAGGGCTATCTGGAGAATCGATGGTCGGATCTATTCCGCCGCGATCACATGCCGATCGACGTGATCATTTCGCCGGAAAACGAGGTGGCGAAAGTTGCGGTCAGCAGGTTGAGGAAGCCTGCGGCGTTCGACATGTCGTCCTATTTCGACGGCGCGGTCTCCATCGTGGCGATCACTCTCCCGCCGGATTGCGCGGTGCTGAACACGCCGCTCCGACAACTGACCGAGCTATTCAGCACACTTTCCGCGCAGGTTCTGGCGGTGCGTCGGGAAGGACGGCTGCAGATCGCGGATGCGAACGATCAACTGCTCGCCGGTGATCAGATCCACGTCCTTTCCACCGCCGCCGACCTGGACCGAACGATCGCGATATTCGTCGGGGAGCGCAAAGCGGTGCGCAATGTCGTCCTGATCGGCGCCGGGAATGTCGGGCTCGAAGTCGCCGAGCTGCTGGAGCAAACGGCGCCGGATATCCGCCTGCGGATGATTGAGCGCGATCGCGTGCGGGCGGAATACGCCGCCGACCGGTTGAACGACGCGATCATGCTGAACGGCGACGGGCTTGACGCCGACATATTGGAGGAAGCGCGCGTCGGCGCAGCCGAGGCGGTGATCACGCTGACGGATGACGACCGGGCGAATCTGCTTTCGGCGGCGCTTTGCAAACAGGCCGGGTGTGCGCTGACAATCGCGCTGGTCAAGGATACGGTGCTCGCCAATCTCGCTGAGCGGATCGGCGTCGATATCACCCTGAACCCGCGGGCGACCACTGTCTCAACCATTCTGCGCCACGTCCGGCGCGGCCGGGTGCGGGCGGTGCATGTGATCGGCGAAGGGGAGGCCGAGATTGTCGAGGCGCAAATTCTTTCGACCTCGCCAATCGCCGGAAAGCGCATCCGCGACGCCGGCTTTCCCGACGACTCCGTCGTCGGCGCCGTGCTCAGCGATGGTAAGGTCAAGCTGCCGCATGGCGACCTGACGATCAACGCCGATGACCGCGTGGTTGTTTTCGTTCTTTCAAAGAGGGTCCGTGAGATCGAACAGATGTTCCGCGTCTCGGTCGAATTCTTTTAGATGATCTGGCGGGGCTTTCCGGTATTCGGCCTCGTTCTGCTCGCTATGGCCGCGCTCATGTCGATCCCGGCGATCTATGCCGTCGCGCTCGGGGATTGGCATATCGCCGCCGGTTTCGGTTACAGCATGGCGGTCACAGCCATCGCCGGGTGTCTTCTGGTCGTGGCGATGCGCCGCCGGGCGGAGAACGCGGGCGCGTTTGGGGAGTTCGCGTTGCTTCTCGCGACGCTCGCCATTGCGCCGCTCGCCGCCGCCGCGCCGATCGCGGCCGTCATGCCGTTACTCGGTTATGAGGTCGCCTATTTCGAAATGGTTTCGATGATCACGACGACGGGCGCCACGGTGTTCGACCGGCTGGACGAGGTGCACCGCGCCGTCATTCTCTGGCGCGCGGTGGTCGCCTGGTTTGGCGGATTGGTGGCGCTGGTTATGGCCTACGCCGTACTCGCGCCACGGAACCTCGGCGGGTTCGAAGTTCGCGGCGACAGCGGCCGGACCGGCGCCGTCGGCCGATTGAGCGGCGACCCGGTCTGGGCGGGAGGCAAACCGTCCGAAGCCGCCGGCGGGCGCCTCGCAAGAGCGATTAGCGCCGTGACGCCGGTATATGCGGGCCTGACCAGCGCGCTCGCGGTCATCTTGCTCGCCCTTGGCCATTCGCCGCTCCAGGCGGTGGTGCTCTCCGCCGGCGTTCTCTCGACCAGCGGCGTGAGCGTCGAGCATGGGCCGGCTTCCACCGCTTCCGGCTTCTTCGGGGAGCTGGTGATCGCGGTCTTCCTGGTGCTCGCGGCGACGCGGCACAGCTATGGCGGCCCCGGACGGCGGCCGTTCCGGTTCGATACGCTGCCGCATGATCCGGAGATGCGGTTGCTTTTCGTGATCGTCGTCGGACTGAGCGCCTGGCTCTACCTTCGTCACTGGATCGGCGTTCTGGAACTGGACGAAGGCGGAGCCGCTGCGGGATCGCTCCGGGCGCTCTGGGGCGGATTCTTCACCGTGCTCTCATTCTCGACGACGACGGGCTATCTATCCGCCGATTGGGAATCGGCGCGCCAATGGAGTGGGCTTGATAGCCCGTCACTGATTTTTTTCGGGCTCGCCATCATGGGCGGCGGGATCGCGACGACGGCGGGCGGCGTGAAACTCCTGCGCGCATATGCGCTTTTCAAGCATGGCGCGCGGGAGTTGGAACGCCTCGTCCGACCGTCCTCGATCAGCGGCGCAGGCGCGCGAAAGCGTGGTCTGCGCCGCGAGGGCGCGCAGATCGCCTGGATCTTTGTCATGATGTTTCTCGTCACGCTCGCGGTTGCGATGCTCGTGCTCAGTCTTCTCGGAATGACGTTCGAAAACGCGATGTCCGCCGCCGTCGCGGCGCTGTCGAACACTGGCCCGCTCTTTCCCGCGACGACGGGAGGAAGTTGGCTCACCTCCGTCACGCCGGAGGGCCGGATCGTTCTTGTCGTCGTCATGGTGCTCGGTCGTGTGGAGATTCTGGCGTTGATCGCGATGCTGAACGCGGATAACTGGCGGTGAATTTTGTCTGCGACGTGAATTAACACTGGAAATGCTGCGCCGCAGCGCACACATTCCGGGTGTCCGCACCAGGGACGCCGCAGGTGAGCGCGCGTTCAGAACCAGGCGAAAAAAGAAGGATCCAGATAATGGCCACCGACAGACAGAACCTGCAAGATGCGTTCCTCAACCATGTTCGAAAGAACAAGGTCCCCGTGACAACCTTTCTCGTGAATGGCGTTAAGCTACAGGGTGTCATTACGTGGTTTGACAATTTTTGCGTGCTCTTGCGCCGCGATGGACAGTCGCAGCTTGTTTACAAGCACGCCATCTCGACCGTGATGCCGTCACAGCCGATCACACTCTATGAGGGTGAAGAAACTGGCTGACGCCCCGCGCACACGCGCATTCGTCATCCATCCCGAGCTTCGGACGGGCGGGGCAGGCGGGCGCTCAAGTGAGACACGCCTCGACGAAGCGTTGAGCCTCGCCGAGGCGCTCGATCTCGAAATCGTAGGCTCCGCGACTGCTGTTCTCACGGCGCCGCGGGCCGGATGGCTTTTCGGCTCTGGCAAGGTGAAAGAACTGGGCGCCGCGGTCGGGGCAGCCGACGCCGAACTCGTGGTCGTTAACGGTCCAATCACGCCCAAGCAACAGCAGAACCTAGAAAAGGCATGGAAAGTCAAGCTGATAGATCGAACGGGGCTAATCCTAGAGATTTTCGGTGAACGCGCGCAGACGCGCGAGGGCGCGCTGCAGGTCGAGCTCGCGCACCTCGAATACCAGCGCGGCAGGCTCGTCCGTAGCTGGACCCATCTGGAGCGCCAGCGCGGTGCGCTCGGCTTCGTGGGGGGGCCTGGCGAGACGCAGATCGAGGCCGACCGGCGCGCGCTGGATGAACGCATGGTCAGGATTCGCCGTCAGTTGGAAAAGACGGTCCGCACGCGCGGCCTGCAACGCAGCGCGCGTCAGCGGGTTCCTTTTCCGGTCGTGGCGCTGGTCGGCTATACCAATGCCGGCAAATCGACGTTCTTCAATCGCGTCACCGGCTCCTCGGTCATGGCGCAGGACATGCTCTTTGCGACGCTCGATCCCACGATGCGCAATCTCGACCTGCCGGGCGGACGCAGGGCGATTCTTTCCGACACCGTCGGCTTCATCGCCGATCTACCGACGCAACTGATCGCTGCGTTCCGGGCCACGCTCGAGGAAGTTCTGGAAGCCGATCTCGTCGTCCATGTTCGCGACGCTGCGCATCCGGAGGCGGACGCGCAGGATAAGGACGTCTATGACACGCTGAGCGCGCTTGGGTTCAGCGAAGGGCAGCTTGACGCGATCCTGACGCTGCACAACAAGATCGACCTGATGGCGCCTGACGCGCGTGCGGCACTGATCGAACAATGCGCGCGGCGCGACAGCGAAGCGGCGATCTCTGCGCTGAACGGAGATGGCGTCGAGGACGTCCTGGCGCTCATCGCCGGACGACTTGGCGCGTCGGAAACCGTTCGCGTGTTGCGGTTCGATCCCGAAGCCGGCGAGGCGTTGGCGTGGGCTTACCGCAACTTCGAAATGCGTGGGCGACGGGATCATGACGCCGGGATTGATGTGGAGGTGGCTGCGCCGGACGCCGTGTTTGAACGTCTCGCGCGGCGGTTCAGCAAGGATTTCGTGGCGCTCTAGGCGTTCCTAATATTTATCATAATATTGATTATCGGTCAATGCGGCCATCCAAAGCCGGACACTCCCTAGCCCGGCATTGGACAGGACTCCGCACTCGCGGCGCCATCCCAAACCCGCCACACGCGACGCCTCAGGTCTTCACCACCGCGGCCCGATCTGGCGCAAACGGCGCGAGGTCGACATTCAGTCGCTCGCCGCAGATCAAGCTGGCCAACCAGCGCCCGGTCTTGGGGCCGCCGGTCAACCCCACATGCTGATGACCATAGCCGAGCCAGACATTAATCGCCGCCGGCGCGCGGCCGATCACCGGCAGACTGTCAGTCGTCGCCGGACGGTGGCCCATCCATCGCCGGGTTTCAGAGTATTCGAGATCGGGAAAGAGCGCCCGCGCCTTCTTCTCGACCATCCGGAACGGCGCCTCGCTCGGCGGCGCGTCCAGCCCGCCGAACTCGACCACTCCGGCGCAGCGCAACCGCCCTTCCATCGGCGTCGCAACGAACTTGCCGGAAGCGACCATGACCGGCGCGCGCAGCTCTATCGACGGATCGACGAACTCGACATGATAGCCGCGCTCGGTCTCCAACGGCATCGTGACGCCGAGCCGTTTCGCTATCGGGCCGGACCACGCGCCTGCGGTGAGCGCAACCTCGTCGGCGGCGATCACTCCGGCGTCGGTGACGACGCCCGTCGCGCGGCCCTGTTCGACACGTATGTCCGAAACGGTCGCGGTGAGCGACTGGCCGCCGATATCGACAAGATGCGCGTGTAGCGCGCGGACGTAAGCGCCGGGATCGGAAATCATTCCATGCCCCGGGCAGCGGACGGCGAATCCGAACCGCCCCTTCAGCGCCGGATCGAAGGCGGCGATCGCGGCTGCGTCCATCTCCTCGAATGCGAAGCCGCGCCGGGCGCGGAGCGACCATGAATAACTGTCAGCGTCATGATCAGCGCGCGAGTCATAGCCGTAGAGATAGTCGACGGGTTTCACGAAGCGCGCGGCGTCAGTCCCCGCCGCGAGGCTTATATGTTGATCCACGGTGTCGCCCAATAGCTCCGTCAGGCCGTGCGATATCCGCTCGACCGCCTTTTCGTTCCCATGAGCGAGGTAACGGCGCAGCCAGGGCGCGAGGCGCGGCAGATAGGACCAACGTAGAAAGAGAGGCTTCATCGGATCGAAAAGCATGCCTGGGGCCTTGGCGAGCAATCCGGGAACTGTAACTGGCGCCACCGAGGCCGCCGCGAGAATCCCGGCGTTGCCGTAAGATGTTCCGGTGGCCGGCCCTTCCCTGTCGATCAGCGTGACACGCGCGCCGGCCCGCCGCAGCCAGATCGAAGTCGCCACTCCAACAATCCCGGCCCCCACCACGGCCACATGCGGCCTCGCCGACTGCTCGTCCGTCGCCGCCATCCTCGTCGCCTCTTTCGTCGGATTGCCTTTGCCCAAGCGTCCGTGGAAACTTCGCCAACGTCAACCGATCAGGAGCGCCGACACGATGCGAGAGTTGAAGACCGGGGCGGATCGTGTCGAAACGTCGCTCGATCCGACGGACTGGCCGGAATTCCGCGCGCTGGCGCACAGGATGCTGGACAGCGCGCTGGACCATCTCGAGGGCGCCGCCGACCGACCGGTCTGGCGGCCAACGCCGCAATCCGCACGGGACGCGCTCCGCGCGCCGCCGCCGATGGAACCGGAGGGCGCGGCGCGGGCTGCGGAAGACCTTCTCGCTCATGTGCTCCCCTACCCGACCGGCAACACGCATCCGCGCTTTTTCGGCTGGGTTCACGGAACTGGAACGCCCGGCGGCATCGTCGCGGACATCATGGCGGCGGCGATGAACGCCAATCTCGGCGGGCGCGACCATGCGCCCATCCTTGTCGAGAAACAGGTGATCGAATGGATGCGGCGGATATTCGGCTTTCCCGAAAACGCCAGTGGTCTCATCCTCAGCGGCACCTCGATGGCGACGCTGATCGCCGTGATCGCCGCGCGAAAGGCGAAGGCGCCGCATGACGTGCGGCGCGCGGGCGTCAGGCAGGGCGCCAACCCCATGGTCGGCTACACTTCGTCGGAAGCGCATAGCTGCATCGCGAAAGCCTTCGACCAATGCGGTCTCGGACTCGACGCTCTGCGGCGTGTCCCGGTGCGCGCGGATTTAACGATGGATGTCGGCGCGCTCCGGGCAATGATCGCGGAGGACCGCGCAGCGGGCGCCCTGCCCTTCGCTGTGATCGGCGCCGCAGCGACCGTGAACACAGGCGCAACGGACGACCTCGATGCGCTCGCGGATATCGCAGCCGAGGAGAATCTCTGGTTCCATGTCGATGGAGCTTTTGGCGCCGTCGCGGCGCTATCCGACGAACTCCGGCCACGGCTGAGGGGAATCGAACGCGCGGACAGCATCGCCTTCGATTTCCACAAATGGATGCATGTCCAGTACGACGCCGGCTGCGTTCTGATCCGCGATGGCGAGGCGCATCTTTCGGCCTTCGCGCATGGCGCCGAGTACCTGACCGGCCTTCCGCGCGGCCTTGGCGGCGGCAAGCCCTGGTTTTCCGATTACGGAATAGAACTCTCGCGCGGTTTCCGGGCGCTCAAGGTCTGGTTCGCGCTGAAGGAGCACGGCCTGCGGCGGATCGGCGAGAAGGTGGAGGACAATGTCGCGCAGGCCGCCTATCTGGCCAGGCTGGTCGACGCGCATCAAGATCTGGAACGTCTCGGGCCCGCCCCGCTCAACATCGTGTGCTTTCGCTACGCCCCCGATGGGCTCGCGGGTGATCTCGACGCCATCCAACGCGAGATCGTCATGGACCTGCAGGAGAGCGGCGCCGCCGCGCCTTCGACGACAACGATCCGGGGTCGGGCGGCGATCCGGA
Source organism: Pikeienuella piscinae (assembly GCF_011044155.1). Classification (NCBI taxonomy): domain Bacteria; kingdom Pseudomonadati; phylum Pseudomonadota; class Alphaproteobacteria; order Rhodobacterales; family Paracoccaceae; genus Pikeienuella; species Pikeienuella piscinae. The sequence continues at coordinate 597,727 of NZ_CP049056.1, read as the reverse complement.
TCAACATCACCAATCATCGGACGAAGATGGCGGACATGGACGTGCTGGTCGCCGCGGTGCTGGAAATGGGGGCGCGATATCGCGCGTGAGAAGCGAACGTGTTTTTCAAATTGAACCGGTCACGACCCTCGGCCGTGTCGCTGGCAACACTTAAGGGACGAAACAATGGCTCTATTTGACCCCGCGAATCACTTGCGCAGCGAAAAGCATCGAAAAATCTACGCTTACGCTGAACTGGCTTACACATTTGTGGATTTTTCGGCCGCCGCCCTGTTCGTGATTGGAAGCGTCCTCTTTTTCGATGAGTCGACCACCTATGTGGCTACATGGTTGTTCGTAATCGGTTCCATGCTTTTCGGTATGCGCCCGACCATCAAGCTGGCGCGTGAAGTCGCCTATATGCGGGCTGGCGATTTCGACGATGTGATTGACGCCTGATCCTGCGAGGTCTTCAGCGCCATTATACCGCCATAGCGCGCGCAAGAGTATCGAAGACGCCGGGTTCGGACATCTGACTTACGTTGAACCGCATGAAGGCGTCCACCGATGGCCGGCGCCAGCGAGACGGGGCGATGGAGGCGGCTCGAAGCCGGCGAATAAGACGTCCTCCACGATGTCGACGTCATGGTCTCGGCTCTGCCGAGGGGGCGGCGCTGGCGCGCCGGCCGGGCGGCTGGCAGGTGATCTCCTGGGCGCTGATCATGGCGCTGCCGATCATGGGCGGGCTCGCCCGCGCGACATCGCCCGGCGTATGAGCCGGAATAAGCGCAAGCGCCTGGATCGGTTTCGCCTATGTCTCCGTCTTCAGCGTGCTGATCGGTCTTGTTTTCTGGTATCGGGGTTTGGCCCTCGGGGGAATCGCCCGCGCCGGCGATTTGTAACTGCTCCAGCCGTTCTTCGCGTTGGTCCTGGCCAGGCTGCTGTTGGGCGAGCGCATCGCCCCATCCATGATCGCAGTCACCGTTCCGGTCGTCTATTACGTCATCGGCGTGATGCGCTTCGCGTCGCCGTGCGCCTCACTTCAGTTGACTGTCTTTCGAGCCGCGGCGGTTTATTCCGCCCCTCGCGACCGGTCGCGAGTCGCGCTCGCTCTGACATTCAACACAGAGCTTCACGCCTGGGATCGCGCGCCGGCGCGCCTCTGGGATCGGCTCGTCGCACTCCGCGCAGTGGACCAGGCTCTCGCCGATGGGGCCGCGCGCCAGCCGCATCCGGTTCAACTCATCCTCGATCGAAGCCTCTATCTGTTCGTTCACCGCGCCGTCGCGCGCCCAGCCTCCAGCCATGTTTCAACCTCCGCTTTCAGTGCAGGATCGTACTTCGGCGGGCGCGCCAGGGTCAAAGGCCCGTTAGCCGGGCGCCGGCAGCAGCGCGATCATCTCCGAAGGAACTGACGGACCTCATCCCTGCGCGCCATGGTGTCGGCGTAACCGAGATCGATCAGCGCGGTGATGTAGCCGGGTTCGAATAGCAGATAACTGATGAGGCGCCCGTCCTTGCCCCAGGAGCCGATACTGCGCATCAGCAGCCGGATGAAGGCCGGCATCTCATTCGCATACCGCACGGCGAAGTCGCGCAGATCCTGCGAGGGCGAGAGTCTCAGCGTCTCGATTTCGCGTAGCGGTGTCTTCGAACGGGCGTCCTCGCTCAGCAGGGACACCGTGTTGTTGATCCGGGTGAGCCGTTCATGATCGGCGTCCAGATTGTCGTTGAAAAGGATGTCGAGCGCGTGGCCCGCCATCTCCCCGAATGTCGGCGCCGGCGCGTCGGCCGCGCCACCCTCGTCCGGAAGATTGTCGCGGGCGGCGATGACGAACAGCCTGTCGGCCCCGGCGCGGATCGCGGGCGAGAGGGGCGCGGTCAGCCGGAGCGAACCGTCGCCAAAATACTGATCGCTCAACTTGACCGGCGCGAATATGAAAGGCAGCGACGATGACGCTACGAGGTGCCGCGCGCCTATTTCCGCCCGCACGCCCCGGCGCCGGGCGCGCCGCCATTCTTCTATCTCGCCGTGACCGGTAAAAAACGTCACCGCCCGTCCAGTGGAAAAGCTTGCGGCGGTGATGCAAAGCGCATGAAGCGTGCCGGCCCTGATCGCCCGCTCGAGCTGCCGTCGATCGAATTCACGTTCGAGGAGCCGCGCGAGGGGCGCGTTGTCCAGCAGCGCGCTCGGGGCGCCGTTCCGGCTGAACATCAGCGCCCAGAACCATTTGAACGCAGTCGCGAGGATCGTCGGGGCGCTGGTCACATATACCGCGTCGGATTTCAGTGAGCGCCATAACGCTTCAAGGCGCCGCGTGCCCCACTGAAAATTGCTCGACGCCGCCGCAAGAGGCGCGGCGTTGATCGCGCCCACCGAAGCGCCGCAGACGATCTGAAAGGGCGATCTCCGCCTGCCGGTGATCTCCGCGACCGCCTTGAGCGCGCCGACCTGATACGCGCCACGCGCCCCGCCGCCCTGCAGGACCAGCCCGATCTTTCCCGGCCTTTCCGACACTGCTCCGCGCGACCCGTGGTCCACTCTGTTCTCCGGCTCATCCAGCGTAGAAATTCAGCACGATTTCAAGCGCCTTGTCCAATCTTACAACCGGATGAGCATGCACGGACCGCAGGCTCCTAATACGGACCTGAGTGGGGATCGATCACGCTGCGCGCCTCCCACGCGCCGCTTTCGACGGCGTCCAGCGAGAGACGGATGCAGAGTCGGCGCACTGTCTCCAGCGCGAATGTGGCGGGCTGGTCGGCGATCTCACAGATACAGAGCGCGCGGCGTAGCTCCGGCTCGACGATCGGACGAGCAGCGAGCGCGCCGCCATCGAGATATTCCTGCATGAAGAGCCGGGCGCCCACCGCGCAGCCGAGACCCTGAACGAGCGAGCCGGCGATGCCGGACACGGAGTTCATCTCGAATCGGGCGCGCCTTTCCAATCTCTTCAGCAGCGCGCCGTCATCGACGATCGCGCGCGCGGAGAGGCCTTGGCGCAAGATGATGAGCGGGAGTTTCAAGATATCGTCGAACCGGATCGGCAGGTCAGGCTCGCCGATCATGTCTGGCCGCCCGACGAGGACCATCCGTTCCTCCAGAACCGGCTGAACCCGCAACCGCGGGTCCGCCGGGGGGTTGAAGACGACCGCGATATCGATCTCGGACGATAGAAGATGAAGAAGGGTGGAGCCTGACAGGCTCTCGGTCAAGGTCAGGCGCAGCTTCGGATGTTCGGCGAGCACACGGCGCATCAATGGGACGCCGATCGCCTTCATCGCGGAATACGCCATGCCCACGGAAATTTCGCCCGCCACCTCCCGGCCCGCATCGCGAAGATCCGCCTCCGCCGCTGCGGTGGCGCGGAGGATGGCGCGGGCGTGGCTGTAAAGGCGTTCGCCGGCGGCGGTCGGCCGGACGCCCCTCGGCTCACGCGCGAAGAGCTTCACGCCGAGTTCCGCCTCGAGGTTGGCGAGATGCCTGCTCAAGGCTGAGACGGCGACGCGTTCACGAGTCGCGGCGTGAGCGAGCGCGCCCTCTTCATAGATCGCGGCGAAATACCAGAGTTGCCTGTTGTCCATGCTTTCTCGATATCAGAACGAACTATTGCTTACTTTATAATTTTCCGATGTCCCGGCCCGCGCTAGGGTGCGCACCCGCATGAAGACGCGGAGTTGACGGAGACGCAGGATGGACACCGGGTTTCGGCCGCTCGACGGCGTCAGCGTCATCGAGATGACGCATATGATCATGGGCCCGTCCTGCGGTCAGTTTCTCGCGTTTCTCGGCGCCGACGTGATCAAGATCGAGCCGCCGGAGGGCGACAAGACCCGGGCCTTGACCGGCATGGGTCGCGGGTTCTTCCCCACGTTCAATCGCGGCAAACGATCCGTCACGCTCGATCTCAAAGCGCCGGAAGGACGCGCCGCGCTCGACAGGCTGCTGACCGGCGCCGATGTTTTCGTCGAGAACTTCCGCGATGTGTCGCTGACGAAAATGGGTTATGCGCCGGACGCGTTGCGCGCGAAACATCCCCGGCTGATCGTCGCATCGTGCAAGGGTTTCCTGCACGGCCCCTACGAAAACCGCACCGCGATGGACGAGGTGGTGCAGATGATGACCGGCTTGGCCCATATGACCGGTCCGACCGGGCGGCCACTGCGGATCGGCTCTTCCGCCAACGACATCATGGGCGGGCTCTTCGGCGCCTTCGCCGTGCTCGCGGCGCTGCTTGAGCGCCGGGACACCGGCGAAGGCCGGGCGCTCCGCGTTGGGCTTTTCGAGAATTGCCTGCTGCTCGTCGCGCAGCACATGGTGCAGTTCGACATCGAAGGCCGAGAGGCGCCGCCGATGCCGGAGCGCGAATTCTCCTGGCCAATCTACGATATTTTCGAGACGAAGGAGGGTCGGCAGATTTTCCTCGGTGCGGTCACCGAAGGGCAATGGGCGGTGCTCTGCCGGATTCTCGGGCTCAACGCGTTGCTGGATGATCCGGAACTGCAATCCCGGATGGATCAGATCAACCAGCGTGACCGCACCGTGCCGATCTTTGCGGCGACCGTCCGCACCCGCGGGTTTGACGAACTTTGCGAGGCGTGCGAGGCGGCTGGCATTCCCTTCGCGCCGATCCGCCGGCCGGCGGAGATGTATGACGACCCGCACGTGTTGAGGCCCGGCGGTTTGAGCCAGTCCAACCTGCCCGAGGGCGGGACGTTCCGCGCGCCGGTTCTGCCCTTCGAGGTCGACGGAGGAAACCCGGCGCCCGCCGCGCTCGACGTTCCCGGCGCCGGCGCCGACACCGACGCGATCCTGAAGGCCCTCGGCCTGTCCCCGACGGAGATTGCCGCGGCCTCGGGCCGCGCGAAGGAGGCTGCATCGTGAAGCGCGTTGCGGAAATATACCCGTCCGACCGGGTGACGCTTCGCGAAGTCGGTCTACGTGACGGTTTGCAACTCGTTCAGGACTTTCCGTCGACGGAAGCGAAGATCGAATGGCTGCGGCGGGAGACGGAGGCCGGGGTCCGACATTTCGAGCTCGGCTCCTTCCTGCCGGTCAGCCGGATGCCTCAATTCGCCGATCTCGGCGACCTGATCGAGACCACGGAGCGGCTTGGCCTCCATTCCGCCGCGTTGGCGCTCAACGAGCGCGGCGTCGAGAACGCCGTCGCGTCGGTCGTTGCGGAGATCGGCTGCGTCGTCTCGGCGACCGAAGAACACAGTCAGGCGAATATGCGCCGCTCCCGCGCGGATGCGATCGCACTGGTCGGGCGCGCCGCCGCACTGGCGAAGGCGACGCCCCGGCGGCCGCTGGTCAACGCGGGCCTCTCCATGGCGTTCGGCTGTTCGATCGCCGGCGAGGTTGATCCAGACGAAGTTCTCCGCCTCATCGATGCATGCATCGAGGCCGGGGCCGATGTCGTCGGCGTCGCCGACACGGTGGGTTTCACCGGGCCCAAACAGGTCGGTGGGCTGACCGCTCGCGCGACGAAACTCTGCGGGGAGACGCCGCTCGTCGTCCATCTTCACGACACGCGCGGCATGGGGGTCGCCAACGCCGCAGCAGCGCTGGACAACGGCTGCCGCGTGCTGGACGGCTCGCTCGGAGGGCTTGGCGGCTGCCCTTTCGCGCCCGGCGCCTCCGGCAATGTCGTCTACGAGGATCTGGTCTTTCTCGCCGAGACGATGGGCTTCAGGACCGGCGTCGATCTCGACGCGCTGAAAGCCGCGCGCGCTGTCGCCGAGGGGGCGATGCCGGGCGAAAGCTTTCACGGCGCGCTCGCGAAAGCTGGACCACCCTTGACCGAATGGCGGCTTTGACCGTCTTAGTCTGCGCAACGAAAACCTGAGGAGGAAACACATGAAGACCCTGAAAATCGCGCTGGCGGCATCTGCGCTCGCCGTCGTGGCCGCGCCCGCCGGCGCGGTCGAGACAATGCGCTGCTCGCACCAGCTTCCGCCCGCGCATCACATCGCCAAGGTCGTGGATCGCTGGGCGGCCGCGGTTGAGGAATATTCCGATGGCGAGATCGACGTTCAGGTGTTCGGCGCCGACAGCCTCGTGGGCGCGCGCGAGAACATCGTGGCCGTCGCCAAGGGCGACATCGAATGCGCCTTCTCGCTGAACTTCCAGTGGGGCAAGACGCTGCCGATCATGAACGTCACGATCGCCCCCTACGCCTTCGCGGATCTCGACATCTGGCGGCACTGGCATGAATCGGAGGCTGCGGCCTATCTTGAGGAGAAGCTTCTCGAGAAGGGTGTGAAGAACGTCGTCTGGATGTTCCAGACCAATACCTCGGTTTTTACCTCGAATGGTGATTTTCTGCTCGCCCCCGATGACTTCAAGGGGGTGAAGATCCGGGGACTGGTGCCCTCCTTCGACGCCGGCCTCGCCGCGCTCGGCGCGACGACAGTCACGATGCCAGGCTCCGAAGTCTATCAAGCGCTCGCCACCGGCGTGGTCGACGCCGGAATCACCGATGTGGCGGCGGCGGTGAGCCGGAAATACTTCGAGGTGCAGGATCACTTCGTGGTGACGCCGGTGCTCTCCGCCTATCTCCACGGCTATCTCAATCCAGCCTTTTATGACGGGCTTTCCGACAATGCGAAGGCCGCGCTGGAAAAGGCGAAGGCCGACGCCGGCGTCTGGGCCGTAGAGGCCTCGATCGAAGCTGCCGCCGCGGCTCCGGATGAGCTTCGCGCCAAGGGCGTCGAGGTGCATATCGCGACGGATGCGGAGAACGCCGCGCTCGAAGCGGTGATGCGTCCGGCCTTCGACGAAGCGTTCGGCGACAGTGAGGAGGCCGCAAAGCTCATTGAGCTTGTCGGCAAACTTTAAGCCGACCTCCAATGGCGCAGCATAACAAGCGGGAGGCGGCTGCGGCCGCCTCCTTTCTCTCGCGCCGGATCGTCGCGCCGCTGACATGGCTCGGCGGCGCGATCAGCACGCTGCTGATCCTCGGCGCATTCGGTCTGATCGTCGCCGCGGTCGTGCGCCGCTATGTATTTTCCGCTCCGATCCGCTTCACCGACGAGGTGGCCGGATGGGCGCTGGTCGCCGCGATCATGTTCGGCGCGGCCGAGGCGTATCGCCAGGGCGATCACATCAGCATCGACCTCGTAACCGCCCGTCTGCCGGACAAAGCGCGGCGCGCAATGGGCGTATTCTCCGATCTCTCCGTGCTCGCCTTTGCGATCGCAATTGGCCGAAGCGCGTGGGACGCCGTCACCTTCGCGCGCGGCTTCGGGATGTACACCACCGGTCACATCGTAATGGAGACTTGGATCCTGCAGACTCCGCTCATCGCCGGCGCAACGCTGCTCGGCCTCGCCGCGATGACGAAACTGGCGGAGAGGTTCACGGGACGGCGCGCGCCATGACGATGACGCTGGTTTTCGGCGGGCTTATCCTCCTCCTGCTCACCGGAATGCCGATCTTCGCCGCTCTCGGGCTCGCAGCGACGGCGATCCTGCTGATCTTCGAAGGCGGGATCGGCTCCGTCGCCGACACGATCTTCGCACATCTCAACAAGTCGATCCTGATGGCGATCCCGCTTTTCGTCTTCATGGCCCAGGTGATGATGCGCGCGAAAGTGATCGACGATCTTTATGACATGGCGCATACGGTGGTCGGCCATATCCGTGGCGGTCTCGGGGTTGCGACCGTCCTTTCGTGCACCATCTTCGCCGCCATATCCGGCTCCTCCGTCGCCACGGCGCTTTCCATCGGGTCGAGCGCGATCCCGCAGATGAAGCGTTTCGGCTACCCCGAGCGCGGCGCGCTCGGCGTCATCGCGGCGGGCGGGACGCTCGGCATACTCATCCCGCCTTCGGGGCCGATGATTCTCTATGCGATCGTCTCCGAGGTCTCGATCGGCGCGCTCTTTCTTGCCGGAATCGCGCCCGGCCTGCTCATGGCGCTGATCTTCTCGATTTATTGCCTGGCCGATGCGCGGCGAAACCGGTTGACCGAAACGCCCGACTGGGCCGGATGGCGGAAGGTCGCGACGGCTTTCCGGCGCTCCTTCTGGGCGGTGATGGCGCCGCCGGTCGTGATGGGCGGAATCTATCTCGGCGTATTCACGGCGACCGAGGCGGCGGCGGCGGGTTCGCTCTACGCGCTTCTGGTGGCGACGCTGGTCTACCGCAATTTCGGACTGCGCGATCTCTGGATATGCGCCTGGTCGTCGATGCGGACGTCGATGATGGTATTCATGATCATCGCCGCCGCCGCGATGTTCGGTCATGCGATCACGATCATCCGCCTGCCCTACGGAGTGACGGAGGCGGTCGCGGCGATGGGGCTTGGCCCCTTCTCTTTCATCCTCATCGTGATGGCGATGATCTTCGTCATGGGAATGTTCTTCGAGTCGATCTCGATCATCCTGATCACGACGCCGATCCTGTTGCCGACGATGATCGCGCTGGACATCGACCTGGTCTGGTACGGGGTGCTGCTGATGATCAACCTCGAACTCGCGATGATCACGCCGCCGGTCGGGATGAACCTGTTCGTCATCAAGGGCATCACGGATGCGCCGCTGTCGGAGGTCGTGCGCGGCGCTGCGCCCTATGTCATCCTGATGGTCGGCGGTCTGGCGTTGCTTCTGGCGGCGCCGGGGCTGGCGACGTGGCTTCCTCGAAGCGCCGGGTTCGGGTGAGGTCGACGCCTGCTCGACGCCCTCACCCGGGTAATTCGCCGCGCTTGGGCAACAGGACGGTCAGCAGGCCCAGGATCGGCAGGAACGCGCAGAGCCTGAAAACGGTTTCAATGCCGATCTGGTCCGCCAGCAGCCCCAATACCGCCGCCGCGATGCCGCCAATGCCGAAAGCCACGCCGAAGAACAGCCCCGCCACCATGCCGACGCGCCCCGGCATCAGTTCCTGTCCATAGACGATGATCGCCGGAAACGCCGAGGCTAGCGTCGCGCCGATGATGACGCTGAGCACACCGGTCCAGAAATAATCGACATAGGGCAGCAGCATGGTGAACGGAAGAACGCCGAGGATCGAGACCCAGATCACCGTGCGTCGACCGATCCGGTCGCCGATCGGCCCGCCGACCATCGTGCCGAAAGCGACGGAGGCGAGAAACAGAAAGAGCATCTTCTGCGCGCTCTGGGTGCCCATGTCGAACCGTTCGATCAGGAAGAACATGTAGTAACTGCTCATGGCCGCCATGTAGACGTATTTCGAGAAGATCAGCGCCACGAGCACGCCGATCGCCACCCTGACGCGTTTGCGCGGCAGGGCCGACGTGGCCGCGGGCGCCGGGCGCAGGGCTGCGGCCACGCGTTCGCGCGCATGCCAGCGGCTGACCCAGATCAGGATCAGCAAGCCGGTCAGCGCCATCAGCGCGAACCACCCGACGGCGCCGCGTCCAAACGGCAGCACGATGAAAGCCGCCAGCAATGGCCCGGACGCCGATCCGATGTTGCCGCCAACCTGAAAGATCGACTGGGCCATTCCGTAGCGTCCACCAGCGGCGGCCCGCGCGACTCGCGACGCCTCGGGGTGAAAGATCGCCGAGCCGAAACCGATCAGCGCCGCGCCGCAGATCAACAACCCGTAGCGCGGCGCCGCCGCCAGCAAGGCGAGCCCGCACATCGTCGCCGCCATCCCCACCGGCAGCGACCACGGCATCGGCTTGCGGTCGATGACAAGGCCAACCAGAGGTTGCAACAGCGACGCTGTGAATTGAAAGCAAAGCGTCAGAAGACCGATATGCCAGAAGTCGAGCGAGAATTCCGCCTTCAGCATCGGATAGATCGCAGCCAGTAGCGACTGCATCACATCATTCACCAGATGGCAGATGCTGATCGCCAGCAAAATCGAAAACGTGGCTCCGGTTGCGGTGGCGTTGCGCGTTGAAGCCAGGGCGGCGTCGGTCATCGTATTCTCCTCACGCCGATCGATATCCGAATTGCCCGCGTCGATCTTTCGTGGTTCAGTCAATCACTTTCGAGATCGGGCCAAACGGGGACCGCAATGCCGATGACGCCCGGCCCGCAATACGTCGAGAACCAGCGCCGGATCGCGGAGGCGCGCGGATCCGTCTTCGCCGTCGCCTCCGATTACCCCGACAGGATGAGAGTGCCGCCGCACCGCCACGTTCGCGACCAGCTTCTTCATGCGCTTTCGGGCGTGGTGCTTGTCTCGACGGTTGCGGGGCGCTGGATCGTGCCGCCGGAATACGCGCTCTGGATTCCCGCCGGCTGCGAGCATCAGGTCGAGATGCTCAGCGCGGTGCGGATGCGCTCCGTCTATCTGCGCGCCGGCGCCGTGCAACTGGCCGGACGCGCGCCGCGGGTTCTTGGCATGAGCGCGCTCGCGCGGGCGCTGCTGTTCGAGGCGATGGAAATCGCGGACAGCGCCGCCCCGCCCCGGCGCGACGAGTTGCTCACGGAACTTCTGCTGGTCGAGATATCCCGCCTCAGCGAGCAGCCGCTTGTCCTTCCCATGCCGGCGGATGCGCGCCTGATGCGCCTTTGCCGCCGCTATATCGCTGGCCCCTCCGCCCGCGCGCCGCTGGATGAGTGGGCCGACGAGGCCGGCATGAGCCGCCGCAGCCTGTCGCGCCATTTCCGGCGGGAAACCGGCCTCACGCTCGATCAGTGGCGACAGCAGGCCTGCGTCTTCGCCGCATTGCCCCGGCTGATCGACGGCGAGCCGATCACCCGGCTGGCGCTCGATCTCGGCTATGAGAGCCCCGCCGCATTCACCACGATGTTCCGGCGAATGCTCGGCCGCAGCCCCCGCGCCTATTCGCGGCACGTCACCGAGGGGTGCTCGCCCGGCGCCGGCGTGGTGCGTGCAGAGAAGCCGCGCACTCACTTGCGCAAGACGCAGGCGCTTTGAGACATGCGCCTGGGGCGCGCGATTTCATGCTCAGGCGGAGCGCCGCCGGGCCACCGGATCACGGCGCGCGCGCTGGATCGACGCCTGGCGGCGGACGATTTCGGATATCTCGTGATATTGCCTCGCCAGAGGACTGGTCTTGCGCCAGATCATGCCGATCCTTCGCGACGGTTTCGGGTCTTCGAACCGGGCGATGGATACGGAGGCCGACCCGATCTCGACCGCCATCGCCATTTCCGGGATCAACGTCACCCCGATTCCTGCGCCGACCATCTGGACCAGTGTGGACAAGGAACTGCCTTCCAGCATTTCTCGCGGCGTCGAGTGCATGTTGCAGAAAGACAGGGCCTGATTCCTGAAACAGTGCCCCTCCTCCAGCAGGAGGAGCCGCATCTCTCGTAGCTTTTCGCTATCGGGCGCCGGTTTTCCCGCGTCCTCGGCCGGCCGGACGAGAACGAATTCCTCGGAAAAGAGCTCGACCTCCGTCAGCGTTGATTCCGCCAGCGGCAAGGCGACGATGGCCGCATCCAGCCGGCCCTCCTCCAACTCCTCGATCAGGTTGGGCGTCAGCGTTTCGCGCACGCGGATGTCGAGACCGGGATGCAGATGCGTCAACTCGCATATGATTCCGGGCAGCAGATACGGCGCGATCGTCGGGATCACGCCGATCCGCAGCGGCCCGGCCAACCCGTCTCGCGCGGCCTGCGCGATATCGCCGAGTTCATCGACCGACCGGAGGATGTCGCGTACGCGGCGTGCGAGCAGGTCGCCGGATCGTGTAAGGCGGACCCGCCGCGCGCTTCGTTCGACAAGGTCCACGCCCAGTGACGTTTCAAGCTCCCTGATCTGTACGGAGAGCGCGGGTTGCGACACCGCGCAGGCTTCCGCCGCGCGCCCGAAGTGGAGATGCCTGACGAGCGCGTCAAAATAGCGGAGTTGTCGAAGCGTGAGATTCCTCATAACCCTACCCTATCGACACAATCACAAATTCCAACTTAAACCAATGAAGCGCTTTGCGTTAGACTACTTTGAAGCGGATCAGGGAGTCGGCGATGCCCCATGTGCGATGTGAATGGATGTCTCGCGCCACCGGAAATGAGCAGTCCCGGTCGCTCCGGCGCGCCAGCGCCGACCCGGAAGCGGCGTTCGCGCGGAAACGCGGCAGTATGGCCGCCACCGGTAATCAGAGCCTCGGCCTGCTGACACCTTTCCATTTGACAGTTCTCAGGCGCGCTCCCTGCGCGCGAACCGAGACCCGCCACAGAAACAGCCCCATCAACCAAACCACGATCGGATAGAAAATGGACGGAAGCGAACTCTCGAACGTCAGCAAATGCCCCGTGATGAGGATATCTGAAGCAAAGTCCAATCGGGACTGGTGGCCGAACATGTTGAACCTTCGGATTCTCCACCAGAATGCGCCAGCATGCAGTCCGATGGACAAGGGGTTCAATTACGCCGAGGAATTCGGAAAGCTGGATCTCGACGCCATCAAGGCCGATCTCCACGCGCTGATGACCGACACGCAGCCGTGGTGGCCGGCCGATTTCGGCCATTACGGCCCGCTCTTCGTTCGGATGGCATGGCACAGCGCCGGCACCTATCGCATCGGCGACGGGCGTGGCGGCGCCTCGTCGGGCTCGCAACGCTTTGCGCCGCTCAACAGCTGGCCCGACAATGTCAATCTCGACAAAGCGCGCCGGTTGCTCTGGCCGATCAAGAAGAAATACGGCGACCGGATCTCCTGGGCCGACCTTCTGATCCTGACCGGAAACGTCGCTCTGGAGTCGATGGGCTTCAAACCTTTCGGTTTCGCCGGCGGGCGTGAGGATATCTGGGAGCCTGAAGAGGATGTCTATTGGGGCGCAGAGGACACCTGGCTCGGCGACAAGCGCTACAGCGGCGAGCGAGAGCTCGAGAACCCCCTCGCCGCGGTCCAGATGGGCCTGATCTACGTGAATCCGGAAGGACCGAACGGCAAGCCGGACCCGCTTGCCGCGGCGATCGATATCCGCGAAACCTTTTTGCGCATGGCGATGAACGACGAGGAGACCGTCGCGCTCATCGCCGGGGGGCACACCTTTGGCAAGACGCACGGCGCCGGCGATGCCGCGCTCGTGGGGCCCGAGCCGGACTCGGCGCCGATGGAGCAAATGGGGCTCGGCTGGAAGAGCAGTCACGGCAGCGGCATCGCGGGGGACCAGATCGGCAGCGGGCTCGAGGTCACCTGGACCACGAAGCCGACGCAATGGAGTAACGACTTTTTCGGCCATCTGTTCGGCTATGAGTGGGAGCTGACCAAGAGCCCCGCCGGCGCCTACCAGTGGACGCCGAAGGGCGGGGCTGGCGCAGGAACGGTTCCGGACGCGCATGATCCGTCCAGGCGCCACGCGCCCGCCATGCTTACGACGGATCTCGCGCTGCGGATGGACCCTGTTTATGAGAAGATTTCTCGTGATTATTACGAGAACCCGGATAAGTTTGCGGATGCGTTCGCCCGGGCGTGGTTCAAGCTGACCCATCGCGATCTCGGTCCGGTTTCGCGCTATCTCGGTCCGGAGGTTCCGGACGAGGAATTGATCTGGCAGGATCCGATCCCCACGGTGGATCATCCGTTGATCGACGAGGCCGACATTGCTGATCTGAAACAGAAGATTCTCGCCTCGGGTCTCTCGGTTTCGGAACTGGTCGCGACAGCGTGGGCTTCGGCTTCGACATTTCGCGGGTCCGACAAGCGCGGCGGCGCGAACGGAGCGCGTATTCGTCTTGCGCCGCAGAAGGACTGGGAGGTCAACGAGCCCGCCAAGCTGGCGAACGTTCTCGACACGCTCGGGACGATCCAGGCGGCCTTCAACGATACGGCGATGGCCGGCAAGAAAGTGTCGCTCGCGGACCTGATTGTCCTCGGCGGTTGCGCCGCGGTCGAGAAAGCGGCGAAGGACGCAGGCGACGAGGTGACGGTTCCCTTCACGCCGGGCCGCACCGACGCCACGGCCGAACAGACCGACGTTGAGGCGTTCGAGCCGCTCGAACCCGTAGTGGACGGATTTCGCAATCACTTCGGGGCCGGCGGGGAAACGCCCGCAGAGGAGTATCTGATCGACAGGGCGCAATTGTTGACCCTGACGGCGCCGGAAATGACCGTGCTTGTCGCCGGTCTGCGGGTTCTTGGGGCGAATACCGGAGGATCGAAGGACGGCGTGTTCACGACGCGGCCCGGGACGCTCACGAACGATTTCCTCGTTAACGTTCTGGACATGGGGACCGAGTGGAAGGCGACTTCTGACGCTCAAACCGCGTTCGAAGGGCGTGATCGCGCGTCAGGCGAGCTGAAATGGACCGCCAGCCGCGCCGATCTTGTCTTCGGCGCGAATGCTCAGCTGAGGGCGGTGGCGGAGGCCTACGCCTGTGACGACGCCCAAGGGAAGTTCGTGCGCGATTTCGTGGCGGCATGGACGAAGGTGATGGAACTCGATCGCTTCGATCTCAAGTGATCGGCGCGTAACGACACCCCGGGCGCGGCCGCGAAGGCGGCGCCCGGGTCTCTCGAACGACTTAACCCGATGGGGCGGTGATGAAGCCGCCCCGCCCATCGCGCAATGACAGGCTTTCCTCGCGCAGTGCCGGGTCGCCGTAATCCGCGCCGCCGGAGGCGCGCAAGAAGACGACATGCCCGGCGGACAACTCGAACCTCCGGCTCGTCTCCGGAGCAATGCGCTCTTCGCCGCAGAAAACCTCCACGAGCGACACTTGCTGCGCAGCCCCGATCACCCCCGTGGCGGGGTCGGAAAGGATCGCGGTCACGGCGTTCTCGCGGATGCCCTGCGCCGAGGCCCGCCTACCATTCGGCTGCATCATGCTGAAACCGCCGCGAAAACCGCCTTCATCCAGGCGCTTTGCGAAGCGATCCCGTTACCTTTCGACGACCGGTTGCACATAGGCCGATAGCGCCGTCGTCGAGGCGCGTTCGTATTCCCTGAACTCGCTAAAGATTCCGGATGAGAACGCGACGAATATTTCCCGAACCTCGCTGGTGAGAAGCCGGGCGAGCGCCCGCTCGTGTGCGGGATTCACATAGGCGTCGAGAAGGCCAATCGCGACGCTTGCATATCCGCCCCGACGGAGCTTGGGCGCCAGCGTCTCGCGCACCAACCCCAGATCGGGCGCGGCGTGTACCCTTTCATCTGCATGCACGCGTTCCTCGACCTCGAAGCAGTCGCCGCGTGCGATAATCGGTTCCACTTTCCGATAGCGCAGATCATAAATCTGTTCACGCGTGTAACGTTATATCTCAAGAAAGTCTCGGAAGCCCATGGCTATACAAAGGCCGCCCGGTCCCCCTTTCGAACGAGCGCCGCGTTGATCCCAATGGTGGAGCCGCGCGCAATATCCCGGGACCCGCAAGGCCGATTTCCCGTAGCGCGATTGTCGCGCCGATATCCGGCGACGCCGGCGTGCTGGGTGTATTCGCGATGGTGACGCCCTTCGGCCCGATCGCGACGAGATCCGGAAAGGTTCCGCCGACTTCTATGCCTACGTGCATGACCTCTTCATCCATAGCTGTTCTTCGTTCGCATCCACCAGAGCCCGACCCTGTCCATCAAACAATATGCACGGACCGCCATCGCGACGCCGGCGGGGTGAAGCGCGTGGAAAGGTATCGGGCGCGGCGGCTCTGGCGCCTGCCTAGGCGAGATTGAGGGCGGCGGAAAGGCTGGCGAAGCGGCAACCGGCGACAGCAACATCGCCGTTGAGATGGGTCCCCAGCGGCGGATAGCGCTCAACTGAAGCGCTGGCGGACCAGAGTGAAGCCTCTTCCAGCGCCCGTTCGCCCGCGCCAGCCATTCCGTTCCGAGTTGCGCGCAGTGGTTCGCGGCCTCGGCGCCGGTCGCGAACCAGACATCGGGGAATGTTCGGATATAGGCGATCATCTCGCGCAGCATGGTGAGGCGGGTGGGACGCCCGATGGCCTGCGGATGATTGAATGTTGAAAAGCCCGCCCCAGCGATGGATCTCGGCGAACCTGGCTTTCCAGATGTTCAGAACATGTTCGCGCGCTGAAGCTGGATCGCGAGGAGCGCCATCGGCGCGTCGTCAACGCTCCAATGCCATGGCAATTCCATCGGGTCGGGCGAACCGTCCGCGAAGGCATGCTGACAGGGATTGATTTGATCCATGAGCGAGTCGCCGTAAAGAAGCCCGTATTCCTGAAGCAGACCGACATGTTTGCCGAAATCTCCCCCGCTGGCGAGCGATAGCCGACAGCGCGGGCGTCGACCGCGCGATCCAGGGAATTGGGCCCCTTTTCTAGGGCGATTATATACCTTGCAAACACGGCGATGATTCCCATATAAGGCTCAAGGGGATAGGAGCCGAGCCATGTCGAACCTGAGCGCCAAATATCTGCACGACGAAGAAGCCGCCCACGAGTTCCTTGAGGGTGTGCTTTGGGGGTCACAGACGGTTTGCCTGCACTGCGGCGGCGTGGATAAGATCACGAAAGTAAAGGCAAATCCCGAGAAACGCATCCGCGTTGGCCTCTGGCGCTGCGGCGATTGCAAGCGCCAGTTCACCGTCAAGGTCGGCACGGTGTTCGAGGCCTCCAAGGTCAAGCTGCATATCTGGTTGCAGGCCGTGGTTCTCATGACGCAGAGCAAGAAGGGTATCAGCGCCCACCAGCTTCATCGCACCCTCGGCGTTACCTACAAGACGGCGTGGTTCATGGAGCACCGTATCCGCGAGGCGATGCGTTCCGGCGATCTGGCCCCGTTCGGCGCTGGCGGCGGCGTGGTGGAGGTTGACGAGACCTTCATCGGCAACGACCGCACGGTGAAGCCGAAGCACACGAAGAAGGGCCGGGGCTACGCGCACAAGCACAAGGTTCTGAGCCTTGTTGACCGCGCCACGGGCCGCGCCCGTTCCATGGTGGTGGACGATCTCAAGGTGAAGACGCTCGCGCCGATCCTGCGCGAAAACATCGCCGCTGAGGCGCAACTGATGACCGACGAGGCGTCGCACTACAAGGCGATGGCGTCAGACTACGCGAGCCATGACTACGTGAGCCACGGCGCTGGCGAATACGGCCGGGGCGAGGTCCACACAAACACGATTGAAGGCTACTTCTCGATCTTCAAGCGCGGCATGAAGGGTGTCTATCAGCACTGCGGCAAGAAGCACCTGCATCGCTACGTCGCTGAGTTCGAGTTTCGGTATAACAATCGTATCGCGCTTGGGGTGGACGATGGCGACCGCGCGAAGGTCGCGTTGATGGGTGCGAAAGGGAAGCGGCTTACATACAAGCAACCTACAGAGTCGTGAAAGAGAAGCGCGCCTTGAAGGGCTGAGTATGCTAGTCTGGTGCAGCGTAGAATGGGAGGACGGACAATGACACGCAAGCAAACGCGTCACATTCCGTTGTCTGGCGGTCAGGACCGTCTCAGGCAGATGATCCTCTATGTCGCGCAAAAGAACACGACAGCAGCGGCGTTTGGCAGGACGAAGCTAAACAAAATTCTCTGGCGCGCTGATTTCGTCTCTTATGCGGATCGTGGAGTTCCCGTTACGGGGCGCGAATACCAACGTCTGGAACACGGACCCGCCCCAAAGGAGATGCTGCCGCTTTATCGCGAGATGAAGCTTGCTGGCTTTATCGACGAGGAGACCACTGACTTCGGAGAAGGCGTTCGGGAGTTTCGCCCCATCGCTAAGCGTGATCCGGATTTGTCCAAGTTCGATGTTGACGATTTACGCTATGTCGATGATTCCATAAATTATTATTGGGAAAAAACAGGTCGTGAGACGAGCGATGATTCCCATGGAGCGGCGTGGCGCAGCCGCCATGACGGCGACCTCATGCCTTACGAGAGCGCCCTATTGGACGACGCTAAGCCCACCCCTGCGCAAATCTCGCGGTTGAAATCCATCATTGATGAGCAAGGGGCTATCAGCCGCTAATGGCGTCGCGACGTGAGATAGCCTTCTCACGTGAGTGTGAGTTAGCGGCTAGCAGGCTTGGGGGGTTTCAGAGACTAGATGCGGCACTCGATCCCGTTTGGGATGGCCTGAATCGGAATCCCTACGGGTTCGATACGATAGAAACCGATTGGTCTCATTCCGCAAGATACGCGGTTACAAAGCCGGTTGGTGATTGCCCCGGATTGCTTTGGCTGTTCGCCATAGACGATCAGAAAAATGTGGAGATCATCCATGTCGAAGAATTCGACAACTACTGACCAATCCGAACGCTTCGAGGAAACCGCCCGCGAGCTAGGCGTGGACCTGGACGAAGCGAAGCTGAAAGAGGCGCTGCGTAAGATCGCGCCAGATAAGCCCGAGAAGGAGAAGGACGAATGAGCTTCATCGCCCGCGAACTGGATCGCGTCTCATCGGCGCTTCGGGAAAACCCGCAGCGGAATGACTATGACCGGCTCTATGCCGCTCAGCAGGCGCTGGCGTGGGCGGCTGATCCGAACGGCTTCGCCTCGCCCATGGCTATGATCGTGGGCATTCAGGAAGGCTCAGAAGATTGTCTTGGGTATCCTGATCCGCCTCAGTTTTGACATACTTGTTGCCTTGCGAGCTTTTGCCGACAACGAGATACTCCCTGTGGCCGTTGGTATCGACGTAGAACTCGTAACCTTTCTCGATGTAGGCGACGCATTCTTGCTGGGTGCAGCCCCATCGGCTTCCATCGCTATCCTTTGTGCCGCCTAACCGGTCAATCCGTTCCCAAGGGTTATAGCGGTCGGTCTTATTGATGCAGGTAACTCGGTTGGTCATCTGAAATCTCCCACCTGATGAAAAGGTGAGAAAGCATCACCCGAATCGGAGGGCGTTTGCAATGTATATAAACGCCTTTTCTAGCGTCTCGCGCTCCTTCTCAGGAAATTCGGGATCGATCCATTCGTGAAGATAGCCGTGATAACCGGCCTAATGGCGCATGGCGGCGATGGCCGCCATTCGGCTGCGGTAATTCTCCACCGTCCAGCCGGGCGGAATAACGGCGCCCGCAGTTCTTCCTTGCGCGGCAGTTCGAGGATCTTTGGAACGGCTGTCTTGGCGCCGTAAACGCCCTGCGAGAGAACGCCGGGACGCGTGGCGTTCTTCGGATCGCGCGACAGGGTTCATGTCATCTATTGGAGAAACTCACCATCTACCTGTTCAAAAATATCTCTAAGCAAGTGCCGTTGATCTCGATCGAGTCGAGTGAGATAGACTATCTGCCGTTCAGCGGAATGAACTCCCAGAAGATCCGGCGGCTGAAGCGCGCCGACGACCTGACCGTAACGATGGATGGGTTCGCTGCGATCGGTCCGACCAACTATCTTGAGTTCAACCTTCGCAAACCGCCATTCAGCGATATCGGGGTGCGAAAGGCCAGCGCCTACGTCACCGACAAGGACTCATCACCAAGGCGCGACATCGCGGCCTCTCGATGCGGCTCGACGGCACGCTGTATTCGTCGAGCCCGTTCTACGATTCCGACGCGTTCGTGCGCTACGATGTCGATATGGACAAGGCCGGGGCGCTGCTTTCGGAGGCCGGATACGAGCCGGAAGCGAATGGCGTGCGTTTCCCGATGCGGCTGGACATACCGACAGTCCATCCGGCGCGCGGGAAGCTTGTCGCGCAATACCTGAAATCACAGTTCGCGAAGCTCGGAGTCGAGGCGACGCGTTACGAGAAGCTGATCGAGTCGCGAAGCCGCAGTCCGGTCGAGACGCAACGTCGCGGATATCGTCTCGCTCTCATTCGCAAGAGATCGCCTACGTTCAACTCAGACATGCGTCCCTGAAAGCGCGCCGACCAGGAAATTCGTAGTCGGCGCGCAAGCGGCAGCGCACGTTCTTTCAATGCTGCGGTTCAGTGTCCGAGAATCTGGCTGAGGAAGAGCTTGGTTCGCGGGCTCTGGGGATTGTTGAAGAATTCCTCTGGTTCGTTCTGCTCGACGATCTGCCCGGCGTCCATGAAGATCACGCGGTTCGCCACCTGACGCGCGAAACCCATCTCGTGGGTGACGCAGATCATCGTCATGCCCTCCTCAGCAAGTTCGATCATCGTGTCGAGCACTTCCTTGATCATCTCCGGGTCGAGCGCCGATGTCGGCTCGTCGAAAAGCATGATCCGTGGCTTCATGCAGAGCGAACGGGCGATGGCGACGCGCTGCTGCTGACCGCCGGAAAGCTGGCCGGGGTATTTCGACGCCTGCTCCGGAATTTTCACCTTCTCGAGGAAATGCATCGCGGTTTCATCCGCTTCCTTTTTCGGCGTCTTGCGGACCCAGATCGGCGCCAGCGTGCAGTTCTCCAGAATCGTCAGATGCGGGAAAAGGTTGAAATGCTGGAAGCACATGCCGACCTCGGCGCGCACCTTGTCCAGGTTCTTCAGGTCCGAGTTCAGCTCGGTCCCGTCGACGATGATGTCGCCCTTCTGATGTTCCTCAAGCCGGTTGATGCAGCGGATCAGCGTCGATTTCCCTGAGCCCGAGGGCCCGCAGACGACGATCCGCTCGCCCCGGTGGACGGTGAGGTTGATATCGCGGAGCACATGGAAATCGCCATACCACTTGTTCATCCCGTTGATTTCGATGGCGACCTCGTCGGAGACCTGCATCTTGCTGCGGTCGATCTCACGCTCGACCATCAATTCGTTTGCTTCGGCCATGATCAGTTTCCCTAACGGTGGTCGGTGCGGAGTTTCCGCTCCAGATATTGCGAATATCGCGACATGCCGAAGCAGAAGATGAAGAAGAAGAGGGCGATGAAACCGTAGAGTTCCCAGACGACGCCGTTCCAGTTGGCGTCGGCCCGGATCGCAGACGAAAGGCCAAGCGGGTCAAGGAGGCCAATCACGATGACCAGCGTCGTGTCTTTGAAGAGGCCGATGAAGGTCGAGACGATATTCGGGATGGAGATCTTCAACGCCTGCGGCAGGATGATCAGCCGCATGGACTGCCAATAGGTCAGGCCCATCGCGTCGGCGGCCTCGTACTGCCCTTTCGGCAGCGCCGCGATGCCGCCACGGATCACTTCGGCCATATAGGCAGAAGCGAAGAAGGTCACCATGATGCAGACCCGCAGAATCAGGTCGAAATTGGTGCCCGGCGGCAGGAAGTAGTTCAGCAGTGTCGAGGCCACGAAGAGCAGCGTGATCAGCGGGACGCCGCGCATCGCCTCGATGAAGCCGACGGAGAGCGCCTTCACGATGAAGAGGTTCGACTGCCGCCCGAGAGCCAGCGCGATGCCGAAAGGTAATGAGGCGGCGATTCCGACGACACCGATAATCAGCGAGAGAAGAAAGCCGCCGAGTTTCGCGCTCGGCACATGCTGGAGCGCGATCGGGGCGATGGCGGAAAGGGCCTCGTCAATCGGGATGACGAGAAAGAGGCCCCAGACGATCACCGCGAGAACCGCGGCGATCAGTGTCATCAACGGGCCGAACGCCTCGCCGACGAGCCGCTCGCACAGCCCGCCGAGACGGGTGTAGATCAGCCAACCGACCACCGGCGCCGCAAGCACGGCGAGCGGCCCCCAGATCGTGCCGCCCCAGATCAGCCAATAGCCGAGAACCGGATAGATCGCACTGAAAAACAGCAACTTGCGCGGCGCGGACTCGAACAGGACCGGCCAGAGCGCCAGCAGCAGGAATCCGAAGGCGAGGCTGGGCCGCCAGTACAGATCCTGCGGATAGAAGCCGAAGAAGAACTGCGGAAAGCGTTCATTGATGACCGCGAAACAGGCGCCCGACGCCTCCGCCCGGCATCCGGCGAGCGACATCTCCGCCGGCGACCACGAACTGTCGATCAGCCAGGGCAGTATCTCATAGGCGACGAAGACGATGAAGATGAGCGAGAGAATGGTCAGGATCGCGTTGACCGGGCCCGGAAAGAGATTGTCCCTGATCCACTTCACCGGACCAACGGCGTTCATTGGCGGTGGCGATGCGGGGATCTCTCCCTCGGCGACAAAGGCGACCGGCGCCTTGCGGGCGAATGCGGTTTCGGCGTGCGTCTCGCTCATCTCACCGCTCCCTCAGTTTCATGCGTTCGTTGTAGACGTTCATCACGAAGCTGATGGAGAGCGAGATGATGAGGTAGAACCCCATCAGCAGCAACAACGTCTCCATCTCGCGTCCGGTCTGGTTCAGCGTGATGCCGCCAAGCGTACCGGTCGCATCCATGTAGCCGACCGCAATGGCGAGCGAGGTGTTCTTCGTGAGGTTCAGATATTGCGAGATCAGCGGCGGCACGATTACCCGCATCGCCTGAGGCAGGATCACCAACTTCATCGTGCGCGACGGCCGAAGGCCAAGGGCGTAGGCCGCCTCTGTCTGGCCCTTCGAGACCGCCTGAATGCCGGCGCGGACATTCTCTGCGATGAAGGCGCCTGTATAAAGTGAAAGCGCGAGCCATAGGCCGATGAAGCTGTCGCGCAGGAACGTGCCGCCCTTGAAGTTGAAGCCGGCGAGTTCCGGATAGCCAATATGAAAGCCAAGGAACAGAAGAAGCGCGATCGTCGGCAGAAAGATGGCCGCGACGCGGTACCAGAACACGCGCGGCCGGACACCGGTTTCCGCCTGCTTGACGTCGGCGGCTCTTCCGATCCGTTTAGCCGCATAGATCCCAGCCGCCAGAACCGCGATAATCGCCATGAGGTCGAGCGAGACCTTGAAGAGCCCGAGATCCAAATCGCCCAACCCATGGCTGAAAAGCGCTTCGGGAAAATAGAAACCCCGGTTGGTGAAGACGAACGCGCCGGTTTCCACGCCGCGATAGTCGCGCGGGCTGGGCATGCTCTCGTTCACCATCGCCGTGATGACAATGATCCAGAGGAGAACCGGCACATTGCGGAAGCCTTCGACATAGACCGTCATCAGCCGCGCGACGATCCAGTTCTTTGAGAGCCGCGCCACGCCTGCGAGAACACCGAGAATCGTCGCGGTGATGCATCCGACCAACGCAAGAACAAGCGTATTCAGGATGCCGAGGATCGCGGCCCGGCCATGGGTCGATTGCGAGGAGTACTCCAGCAGCCGCTGGTTCACGTCGTAGCCGGAGGTGGAGAAAAGAAAGCTGAAGCTAAAACTCTTGCCCAGCGCCTCGAGATTCTGGATGGCGTTGTTCACCACCCAGCCAACGGCGAGCATGAAGGCGAACATCGCCACCACCTGGATCGTCGTCGACCGGTAGCGCGTGTCGTAAATGAGCTGACTTAGACGAAAGCCGTGCTCAGGCCGCGCGGTCGCGGAAACAGTCATGAAGACCCCCTGCAGGTCGATGTGCGTTTCTTGTTATATTCGACAAGGGCGCGCTCCCCGGTCCGGAAGCGCGCCCTCGCCAGTCACAACCCTGCGTCGATCAACGGAACGGCGGCGAGTAAAGGATGCCGCCATCGGTCCAGAGCGCGTTCAAACCGCGGTCCAGCCCGATCGGCGAGTCGGGGCCGATGTTCTTGTTGAACAGTTCACCGTAGTTGCCATTGGCCTGAATCGCCCAGAGCGCCCATTTCGGATCAAGCCCGATCATCGCGCCGAGATCGCCCTCGACGCCCAGCAGGCGACGGATCTCCGGGTTCTCGGACGAGGCCGCCATTTCCTCGGCGTTGGCCTTGGTGACGCCCAGTTCCTCGGCGCTGATCAGCGCGTTGAGCGTCCAGCGGACGATATCGCCCCATTCGTTGTCGCCGTGACGGACCAGCGGGCCGAGCGGCTCCTTCGAGATGATCTCGGGCAGCAGGACATGATCCGACGGAGTCTCGAAGGTCGCGCGGGTCGCGGCGAGGCCCGAACGGTCAGTGGTGTAGGCGTCGCAAGCCTCGGAGAGGTATTTCTGCTGCGCCTCGGCGTTGGTCTCGATCGGAACCGGCTCATACTCCATGCCGTTGGCGCGGAAATAGTCCGCGAGGTTCAACTCCGTTGTCGTGCCGGTCTGGATGCAGACCGTCGCGCCCGAAAGCTCCTTGGCGGACGTGACGCCGAGCGACGCAGGCACCATAAACCCCTGCCCGTCATAGTAGTTCACACCGACGAACTCAAAACCGAGATCGGTGTCCCGGCTGAAGGTCCAGGTCGTGTTGCGCGCCAGCACGTCGACTTCGCCGGAGGCCAGCGCGGTGAAGCGGGTCTTGCCGGTCGTGGGGACGAATTTCACCTTGTCGGGGTCGCCAAGAACGGCGGCGGCGACTGCGCGGCAGAACTCGACATCGAAGCCTTGCCACTTGCCGTCCGCGTCCGGCGAAGAGAAGCCGGCGAGACCCGTTGAAACGCCGCATTTCAGCTCGCCCGCCGATTTCACATCGTCGAGCGTCGCCGCAGAAGCGACTCCGGCGGCGAATCCCGCAATCGTGATCGCGCCGATAGCATAGGTGGTTCTCATATCTAAACCTCTTCCCTGTGGGTCGCCTCTTCGACAAGGCGGTTCAAGTCAGTCCACCCGGCGCAGCCCCTCTTGAGGGCGAACGCTGATCAGACTGATCACGCCAAGTGATGCACCCCCGGCGCGCGCCGTCAAGGCCGTGGGGGTCTGGGGGCCGGGCGGAACCGTGGTCCGGCGGTCGATTTGAAGATTTTTTTTGCACAACCGCGAATGATCATAGCGGCGCCATGATGATGCTGGGTTGCGTCGAAACGAAGCCGTTCCGCCGATGCGCGAGTCGCAACGGCGAAGCGAATCTTCGGGCGCGCGGTTTGTGAGCAGATTCGCGCGCACGACCCGCATCCGGCGTTCGGGGCGCCGTCGGCGCTAGATCTCCAACACGATGCAGGTCGTTGTTCCGGTGGCGAAGAGTTTGCCGTTCGCGTCGATCATTCGTCCTTCCGCCGTCGCCGTACGCCGGCCGACGTGCACGGCGCGCCCTTCGGCGCGGATCAGTCCGCTGCCCGTCGTCGCGGCCCGCAGGATGTTGATCTTGTATTCGAGCGTCGTGTAGCTGCGACCCGCCGGCAACATGGTATGCACCGCGCAGGCCATGCAACTGTCGAGCAGCGTTCCAAACCAGCCGCCATGGACCGAACCAATGGGATTATAGGCTTCGAATTTCGCTTCGCCGGCGAAGACCACGCGGCCGGGCTCCACTTCCACCATGTCGAAATCGAGAGTTTTGGCGATTGGCGCTCGGGGGAGTCGCCCCTCGCTGATCGCGCGGATGAATTCGAGCCCGGACATCGCGCCGATCGTCGCGCGATCCGGGAGGTCCTCCAGGGAGTTCGCATCAAGTCTCATGGTTCGTTTCCGCTCCTTTGCAAGCGCGCCATACCTTCGCAATCCGGCGTCGCTGGCAAGCCCGTCCCAAGCTGACGCGGCGTCAGAAAGCGCGCGGCGCGGAGCGCTTGAATCCACTGGCGCCCTCGCCCATTCTCCGCGCCGTCTCAATCTGGATGGGGTGTATTCCATGCGTCTTAGCGCGCTCATCGGCGTCTTCGGCCTCGCTGCGGGCGCGACCTTGGCGACTGCGGGCGGCGTCTCGGCCGCGGGCGCGAGGGGGGCGCCGATCGAATGTGGCGCGCCCTATCTTGTCGGCCGTGGCGATACATTGCAGAAAATCGCCGAGCGCGCCTATGGACCGGACGCATCCTACGTCACGCTGCACGAGGCCAACCGCGCGCTGATCGGCCGTAACGCCTCGCAACTCGAAATTGGCATGACGATCGAGGTGCCCTGTCTGAGTACGTCAGACGAACTGATCGCGCCGGAAGCCGAAGCCGCCGCGGCGGAGCTGCGTGAAACCGCAACCGGGGCGCCGCAACCCGTCGATCCGGCGCGAGTCATGAACTCATCGCGGCAGATAGAAACCGCGACATCCCACCCGGCCAGCGATGACGCTCTCTCCGCGCCATCAGCCTCGACCCAACCGCTCCGCGTCGTCGCCGCGGGCGGATGGGCGCCGTTTCTGGACGAGAAGCGGGAAAAGGGCGGGATGATCGCGGAGATTCTGTCGACCGCTCTCTCGCGCGTCATGTCCCCCGACGAGTTCAGGATCGACTTCATCAACGACCGGGCCGCGCATCTCGACCCGCTTCTGACCGATCTCGCCTATGATGTTTCGCTCGCCTGGATCCGCCCCGACTGCGACCGGATCTGGAGGCTGGGGGTGGAATCACGTCGCCGCTGTCGCAATCTCGTCTGGTCCGCCCCGCTTCTGGAGCAGGTGTTCAGCTATTACACCCGCGTTGAGGAGGCGGCCCCCGCCGATCACCGCGCGCTTGGCGGCAGAACGCTCTGCCGCCCGGAAACCTACTCCCTCGGCATGATGGAGACGGTCGGGCTCGTCGAGCCGTATATCGAGCTGAAACGCGCGGCGACGGCGGAGCGCTGCTTTGCGATGCTGCTCGAAGGCGAGGTCGACGCCGTGGTCGTCGCCACGGCCGTCGCCGACGAGGCGCTCACGACGCTGAAGGCGACCGAAACCATCACCGAGCAGCCACAGCTGGCGACGGTCGTCACGCTCCATGCCGTGACGTCGATCAGGAACCCGAGAAAAGCCGAACTGATCGCCCGGATTGACGAGGGTCTTCACATGATGCGTGAAGATGGAGCATGGTTCGAGATCGTACGACGGCACCTGAGCGCCCAAGTGCGACGCGATGGCGCCGGCGGGTAGCGTTCAGTCTTTTTCCAAAAGGTCAAGAAACAGCGCGGCCGCCTTGAAATCGCGTTTCTTTTTAGCGGCCATAGCCGCAGCCTCAGCGTCAACGCCCCAGAACTCCTCCTGCCAGCTTTCGTCCACCCGGCTGAGCCGCCATCCCTCCTCGGCCTCCAGCCGCCGCGCCGCCACCGCCAGGGCGATGACGAGCGAACCGGAGAGCGCGGCGAGATCGTAGAGCGCGGTCAGCCGGAAGGCGTCATGGGCCGCGACCGCCGCCTTGAGCCGGCGTTGTCCTTCTTCGGGCTGAAGCGCGTGCATCACCCCGGTCGTGACCACGAGCCGGGCGCCGTGCGCAGCCTCCACCCAGCTGACCAGCGGATCCCACGCCGCCTCCTGCCGGGCGCGCAGCGCGGCGGGCGCATTGGCGCGATAGGAGACGAGGTCGGTTCCGCCATAGGCGGCGACGATCTCGACCACCGCCTCATGCTCCGGCGCGGTGCGGTCGATGGCGGTGTTGACGGCGCGGGTGATCGGCATCTCCGCAGGCTTCACTTGCGTCTCCTGCGCCGCCCATTCTTCGGCCGCCGCCGCCGCCAGGGCGCGGCCCGGCGTCACGAAAACCGCTTTCGCCGGTGTGCGGATCGGCCTTTCGTCCAGTGTGACCGTCCAGCCGGCCGGCGTTTCGACCGCCTCCGCCGTCTTGTAAAATCGCTTCAAGAGCCGCCCCGCATCTTCGCAATCCGCGTTCGCGGCTCATATAGCGGCGGCGGGGCGCGGGCGCGACCCCTACTCAGGCATTGGCCATTTCCTCCAGCATCGCGCGATCCTTCGTGGCGACCGGCCAGAAACTTTCGATCACCAGTTCGGAGGACGTCACCTCCTCGGCGCCGCCGAACACCGTGGTTGCGCTCATCAGATCGAGCCGACCGAGCGGCGTCATGACGCTGAGCGGGATCGCGACGCGGCCGGGTGCGGCGGTAACCGGGCCGGGCGCCGCGCCGCGCGGGACCGGATAGCCGAGCAATTCGTCGCGCAGCGCGGTGAGCGCGGAATCGCCGGCGAGTTCGGCCTCGCGGGTCAGTCGCGCCGTGAGATGGGCGCGCCATTCACGAAAATTGGCGAGGCGCGGCGCCAGTCCCTCGGGGTGGAGCGACAGTTTGAGAACATTGACTGGGGGTTCGAGCAAAGCGTCGGCCACCCCCTTCATAAGCCGCATTGCGGCCGGGTTGGCTTCGATCAGGTTCCAGTGACGGTCCACCGCGAGCGCCGGCGCCGGATTGGCGGCGGCGAGCATCGCGCGCGCCGCGCCGCGCACCGCCTCCAGCGCGGGGTCGTCGAATGACCGCACGGGCCGCGCGGGCGCGAACCCGGCGGCGAGATAAAGCGCATTCATGGCTCGCGGCGGAAGATCGAGAGCGGCGGCGAGCCGGCCAACCGTTTCCCGGCTCGGCCGCGCGCGGCCGGATTCGAGAAAGCTGAGATGGCGCTGCGACATCGGCGTCTCCACCGCAAGCTCGAGTTGGCTCCGCCGACGGCGTTTCCGCCAGTCGCGCACCAGAGCCCCGAAATCGTTCTGCTCCATGTTCATGGCCGAAATCTATTCCGACCGGTGCATTCGCGCCATTACTTCCGGGGTAATCGCACCCTGCCGCAGCGATAGCCATTCTCGAGCCTGTCGACCGCGAAAGGAGACGAATATGAGATTCGAAATCACTCCGGCGATCCTTCGCCGCATCCTCATCCTCGACGCCGCGACATGCGCCGTGATGGGCGTGGGGCTTCTAGCCTTTTCGGGGCCGGTCGCGGCGCTGACCGCCCTGCCCATTCCGCTGCTGACCGGAGCCGGCGCGCTGCTGCCGCCCATTGCGGCGCTGATCGCGTTTGTTGCGTCACGCGCGGCGCCCTGGCTTCTGCGCCTCGTCGTTTGGGGCAATGTCGCCTGGGCGGCCGCCAGCCTCGCGCTCGTCTTCGGCCTCGCGCCGATGAACGGGTTTGGAGTCGCATTCGTCCTGCTTCAGGCTGTGGCGGTCGCGGGTTTCGCGGCCGCGGAACAAGCTGGCCTCGCCCGCATGCGGATGATCGGAGAGGCGCGCTCATGAATACTGAAACGCTCCAGAAAACCATGCCTTTCGCCAGGACGCTCGGCGTGAAGGTGATCTCCGCAACGCCCGATCTGGTCGAGGCGGAGATGACGATCCGCCCGGATCTCTGCACCGCCGGGGGCGTCGCGCATGGCGGGGTCGTCATCAGCCTCGCCGATTCGCTCGGCGGACTCGGCGCCTTCCTGAACCTTCCGGAAGGCGCGGCCGGCACCGTGACGGTGGAGAGCAAGACCAACCTTCTCGGGTCCGCGAAGTCCGGCGCGACGGTCAAGGCGCGGACGGAGCCGGTGCAGCGCGGCAAGCGTCTGCAGGTCTGGCGGACGGACATCACGGATGAGGACGGCAAGCCGGTCGCGCTGACGATCCAGACCCAGCTGAACCTCTGAAAGAAAGCACCGACGCCGCTCAGACGGCGTCGGAACGCCGATCGTCGCGACGCCGCGCGGCATAGGCCGGCTCGAACTCGAACCCGTAATCGAGCGAATCGAGCGGCGCCGGAGAGAGCGAATAGGTCGCGTCGCGGAGGTAATCCATCAGGCGCGCCGGGTCGCCCGCCGCGCTCCGGATCGCGTCCGGCGCCAGCGGCGCGCCGATCGTCGCCTGGATCGCGCCGCCGACCCGGGCGCCGAACTCCTTGATCAGGAGCGCGACCCGCAGCGTCGGGTGCAAATGGCTCGCAATCTGGAACATGCGGCTGTTGGCGCCGTGAAAATAGACCGGGACCACGTGCGCCCCGGAACGCGACACGAGCCGCGCGGTGAAGTTCCGCCAGGCCGGGTCCATCGGTCGCCCGAACGGCCGTTTCGCGGTGGAGACGGTGCCGCCCGGGAAAATCCCGATGGCGCCGCCCCCTGCGAGATAGGCGAGCGCCTGTCTGCGGGTCTCCAGATTGACCATCTGCGCGGCGCGGGTCTCGTCGAAGCTGATCGGCAGGATCATCTCTTCAAGCTCGCGTGCGCGGTGAAAGATCTTGTGCGCCACGATGCGAAAATGCGGCCGGCGGGCGGAGAGTATTCGCCCCATCGCCATGCCGTCGAGAATGCCGAACGGGTGGTTGGCGACGATCACCAGCGGCCCTTCCACCGGAATCCGCTCCAGCCCGCCCCTCCCGAGCTCGACATGGACGCGGTAACGCTCGGTCATCACCTCCCAGAAATCGCGCCCCGCCGAAACCTCGGTCTCATAGCCGAGCGCCATGCGAATCAGCCGGGGCCGTCCGGTCAGGTTCTCGATGGAGCGGATCACCACCCGCCCGGCGCGCGAACGCGCGCTGTAAGCGTAGGAGATCTCCCCCGGTGTTCGCCTTAAATGATCTGTCGCGCCACGCATCGCCGCCTGATTACGGCGCCGCCGCACCGATTGACAACGTTCGGAATGACGAAGGCGCGCCGCCGCCGGCGTCATGAGATGCGCGCGGGCAACAGGCGTCGGTTGTGGAACAGGATCGTCTGTAGCGCGCGGATTCCTTGTTGCATTGCAACGCTCGAAACCCTATCTGCGCCGTTCCACAGGGTCGCCGATCCCATCTTCGATCACTCGGGGGGCGCTAAGGGACCACTGGGCCTGGTATTTTTGGTTGGAGGGATGCGCCATGAACAGCGCCCACCTTTTCCGACTGGGGACCGACCTGGAATATGGCGCCACCCACGAGGAAACGGATCGTCACGGTGACGAGGCCGTGTCTTGCTACACACTTCCGCTTGACGACGGCTACAAGCTGGCCGCCGACAACGACCTTTTCGATGCGGAGCGGGAAGATCACTTCATGCGCCGCGACGGGAAGGTCTTCGCCGGCACGCACCTCATCCTCGAGGTGGTTGAGGGCGAGGGACTGGACGATCAGGAACGGATCGAAGCGGCGCTGCGCGATTGCGTGACCGCCTGCGGCGCGACGCTGCTCCATATCCACACGCACAAATTCACCCCGCAGGGCGTCTCCGGAGTCGCGGTGCTGGCGGAGAGCCACATCTCCGTCCACACATGGCCGGAGATCGGCTACGGCGCGTTCGACGTCTTCATGTGCGGCGACGCCGAACCTCGCCACGCGATCGGAGTCCTGCGCCGTGCGTTCAGCGCGCGAGAAGTGCGGGTGAAAGAGCTTCTGCGCGGCGAAGGGATTGTCGAGGCGGCGCTGTGAACGACTGGATCGACGAGACGCTGCACCCTGACTATCGCCAGCGGTTGCGTGCGGCGCGGATGATCTACGACAGCCGCACCGATCATCAGCGCCTCCAGGTCTTCGAGAACCCGGTCTTCGGCCGGGTTCTCACCCTCGACGGCGTTGTGCAGGTGACGGAGGGCGATGAGTACATCTATCATGAGATGCTCACCCACACGCCGCTGCTCGCCCATGGCGCGGCGCGGCGGGTTCTGATCATCGGCGGCGGCGACGGCGGCATGGCGCGCGAAGTGCTGCGTCATGGCGCGGTGGAAGAAGTCGTTATGGTGGAGATCGACGCCAGCGTCGTCGAGTTCTCGAAAAAATGGCTTCCCGGAATCTCCGCCGGCGCTTTCGACGATCAGCGACTCCGGTTGGAGATCGCCGATGGCGCCGATTATGTCGCGACCGCGGACGCGCGTTTCGACGTCATCATCATCGACAGCACCGACCCGATCGGGCCGGGCGAGACGCTGTTCACCGACAGTTTCTATGGGCGCACGCGCCAGCGCCTGGCGGATGGCGGCATCCTCGTCACCCAGAACGGGGTTCCATTTCTACAGCCCGAGGAACTGCGCGGGACGATGCGGGCCTTTCGCGCCCTGTTCGCCGATGCGACGGCCTATCTCGCCACGGTGCCGACCTACGCCGGCGGACCGATGGCCTTTGGCTGGGGAACCGATGGCCAGGCGCGCGAAACCCCGGAGCAGGTGCTGGAGGGGCGGATGGGCGCCGCCGGGCTGACCGGCCTTCGCTATTACACCCCCGCCGTCCACAAGGCGGCTTTCGCTCTGCCGGGCTATGTCAGCCGGCTGGTCGGCTGATCGGGGCGGTTTCGCCTGAGTCACATAAATGTTTCAGGTTTCGGTCGAATCGACTCCGCGCCGGCGCCCGCGCGCCCTTGCACAGACGGCGAAGTGGAAAAATATTAGCATCCAATGGTTAGCGTGATTTCTTCAACTTTACGGAGAATGCCGACCAATGCGCCGTATATCACTGACACCGCTTGTCGGCCTCGCACTTCTTCTCCTCGCGGGTTGCGCGCCGCCGCCGCAGGCTGAAGCGCCCGCGCCCGAACCCGCCCCCGCGCTTACGCCGGTATCGTCGATGCAGGTGGTGATGGATCGATTCAATGTGCCGTTCAGAACGCCGTTGAAGGGCAAGGCCATCCTCGTCAATATTCCATCGTTCGAACTGATCGCCATCGAAGATGGCGAGGAAGTCTTTCGCAGCAAGGTGATCGTCGGCGCGCCGGGTGGGCCGGACACCGAAACGCCGCTTGTCGACACCTGGGTCTCTGTCGTCCGCTTCCGGCCGACCTGGCGCCCGACCCCGACCATGGTCCGGAGTGGCGAATACCAGGCGCGGACTTGGCCCGCGGGCAAGGGCAATCCGCTCGGTCTCGCGGCCATCCGGCTGCAGCCCGGCATGCTGATCTATCTCCACGACACCAATCGCAAGAAACTCTTCGAGCGCGACATGCGCGCCCTTTCCCATGGTTGCGTCCGGGTCGAACGCTGGGACGAGGTGATCGCATGGCTCCAGGGGATCGACATCGAGGAGGTCCATCAATACGCCAACGGGCGCCGGACTTTCGACATGCCTGCCGACCCGGTCCCGGTGTATTTTCGCTATTATCGCGCATTTCCCGATTCGGAAGGGCGGCTGCGGACCTTTGACGACGTTTATGGCATTGGCCCATCAACCGATCCGTTCGTGAGCGGCGCGCGCGCGACGATTCCCACGCCGCCCGCGTAAGCCGCGCCATCGCGCATTCCACCGCGACCGGCAGGAGCCCCTCGCCCACGGCGTCCTGCTACTTGCACCGGAGCGAAAGCGACGTCATCCACGCTATGCGATTTCGCGAGCGACGCGATGTGGACCAGATATCGGGGCGGCCATCCCCGCACTCGGCCTGACAGACGTTTTAGGACCGTAGCCGTCATTGGGGCGCCGGTCGGAAATTATGGAACGCCGTTTCATCCTCCCGGTTGCCGTCACGGCGGACGTGCATCGGCCGCCGGCTCCACCTGCTCGACAAAGTTGAAGAATGTCTCGACACCCGCCGCAATGCCGGGCTCGGGCGATCGCGGTCTTGGCGGTGACGGATGGCCGAATACCGGAGGCTTGACTCCTAATCCATAAAAAACCATCTGGACGGTATCTTCAGGAGACCGCCCATGCCACCCGTCTTCGCCTCTTATCTCGCTCTCGGCGGCGCCATTCTCTGCGAGGTGACCGGCTCCGCTCTGCTGCTCAAGTCGGAGCAATTCACCAGGGTCGCGCCGACCGTGTTGATGGCGCTGTTCTACATCGGCTCG
This sequence comes from Pikeienuella piscinae, assembly GCF_011044155.1. Taxonomy (NCBI): domain Bacteria; kingdom Pseudomonadati; phylum Pseudomonadota; class Alphaproteobacteria; order Rhodobacterales; family Paracoccaceae; genus Pikeienuella; species Pikeienuella piscinae. The sequence goes on along the minus strand of NZ_CP049056.1, from coordinate 564,726 downwards.
TTCTATCTGCTTTCGCTGGCGCTGCGGTCCATCCCGCTCGGCGTCGCCTACGCGATCTGGGCTGGACTCGGCGTCGTGCTGACCGCCGCGATCAGCACCCTGTTCTTCCGTCAATCGTTCGATCTCGCTGCGTGGGTCGGAATCGGCTTCATTGTCACGGGCGTCGTCATTCTGAACGGCGTCTCGCGCTCGACGGGCCACTGATGGCCGTTGGCCATCACAGAAAGAAGAGGCCCGACGCCGTTCGCGCCGCGCTTCTGACGGCCGCCGAGGACCTTGCGCGCGAGCACGGGCTCCGATCCGTCACCATGCAGGCGGTTTCGGACGCCGCAGGGGTGACGAAAGGCGGTCTGCTTCACCACTACCCTAACAGGGACGCCCTGCTTCGCGGGCTTTTCGAAGCCTATATCGCACGGCTTGAACATGCGATCGCAGATCTGATGATCGCCGATGAGACGCGTTTTGGCCGCTTCACCCGCGCCTACATTCGAGCGACTCTCGACCCCGTCGCAATGGAGAGCGAGCCGGCGTCGGCGGGGGTGCTTTCCGCCTTCATGGGCGATCCCGGCCTGCGGAAGCGTTGGTATGAATGGCTCGCGTCGCAAGAGGCGATGCATGCGGAGACGGATTCCGCCCTGAACCTGAGGATCGCGCGACTCGCGGCGGACGGGTTCTGGTTTGCGCAAGCGGATGGCGTTCCGCTCGAGGACGAGCGCGGCCTTCGCGGTGAGATCCTTCGACTCGCAAACCCTGCTAACCGCTGAGCAAGATCCTTCCGCTCCCTTCACCAAAGAAAAAAGCCCGCCGAAGCGGGCTTTTCGCGTCTCGTGTCCAATCGCCTCAGCGCTTGGAGAACTGAAAGCTCCGGCGTGCTTTGCGGCGGCCGTATTTCTTGCGTTCGACGACACGGCTGTCGCGGGTCAGGAAGCCCGCCGCCTTCAGCGCGGGGCGCAGCGCCGGATCGTAGAGGCTGAGCGCCTTGGAGACGCCGTGCTTGACCGCGCCGGCTTGGCCGGAAAGTCCGCCGCCCTTCACCTTCGCCATCACGTCAAACTGGCCGTCGACATTGGCGACGGTGAACGCCTGCTTCAGAACCATCTGCAACACCGGACGGGCGAAATAGGTCGCCATTTCCTTGCCGTTCACCATGATCTTGCCGGAACCGGGGCGAACCCAGACGCGGGCGACCGCGTCCTTCCGCTTGCCGGTGGCGTAGGACCGGCCAAGCGCGTCACGCACCGGCTCACGCGGGGCCGCGACCTCTTCGACCGTCGTATCGGCGGCGGCGACGCCGCTCGCGTCCACCGCGTCCTTCAGATCGTCGAGCGATTTGATCTCTTCAGCCATGCTCATGCGCTCCGCGTGTTCTTCTTGTTCATCGAACGGACGTCCAGCACCTCGGGCGCCTGCGCCTCATGCGGGTGCGTCTCGCCGGCGTAGACCCGGAGATTTCCGAGTTGCTTGCGGCTCAACGGCCCGCCCGGCATCATCCGCTCCACCGCCTTCTCCATCACACGCTCGGGATGCGCGCCGTCGAGGATCTGCGCCGCGGTGCGCGACTTGATCCCGCCCGGATGGCCGGTGTGGCGATAATAGGTCTTGTCGGCGCGCTTGTTGCCGGTCATCTGCACCTTCTCGGCGTTGATGACGATCACATTGTCGCCCATGTCCATATGCGGCGTGAAGGTGGCCTTGTGCTTGCCGCGTAGCCGCATGGCGACGATCGAGGCGAGGCGGCCCAGGACGACGCCGCTGGCGTCGACGATCACCCATTTCTTCTCGATATCGGCCGGTCTGGCGCTGTAGGTTTTCATGTTTCGTCCAGTTCTTGGCCCAAATCGGGCGTTATTCCGCTCGTCGCGCCTACATAAGCGCGACGGATGGCGCGTTCTAACGATTCGTGCGGCGAAGTCAATCTCCGACAGGAGAAAAAGCCCTTCTTTTTCAATTGCCTGTAAAGGTGGTATTTAACTACCCCACTATTTCACGGACGCCGGGGCGGGATGGCGTAGGTAAGCGTCGCATGCGCGACCGGCTGCGCTTGACCTTCGGACCAGACCGTCGCATCCCCGGTGGCGAGCAATTTGCCGAGTTTAAGGATGCGCACATCACAGATCAGCGCCGTTGGCGCCGGCTTGTTGAAAAAGTTGATCGACGCATTCGTGGTCACGGTCAGCGCCTCGCGCCCGATCATCGCCAGAAGCGCGACATAAAAGCCGCAATCCACCGCCTCGAACATCGCCGGGCCGGAGACCGTGCCGCCCGGGCGGATGTCGCCCGACCCGGTTCTCCGCCGCATCCTGACCCGCATCGGCGCGAGTTCGATGACGTCGAACCTGCCGACGACACCAGGAAAAACCTCCTCCAGATAGGCGAGAACCTCTCCGGCGTTCAGAAGTAACGGCCTCTCATCCATAGCATCCTCTTGCTGCGGCGCGGGCGCGTTCATGACGTCTCGGGTGCGATCATTTCAACTTCCTCACCTTCGATGATGGCGGTATAAAAGCAACTCCGCCGGTTGGTGTGGCAGGCTGCGCCGGTCTGCTCGACGCTGAGGAGAAGACAGTCGCGGTCGCAATCGACGCGCAATTCTTTCAGGCGCTGGATATGGCCGGAGGTGTCTCCCTTCCTCCAGAGTTCGGCGCGCGAGCGCGACCAATAGGTCACGCGCCCGCTCGCGAGCGTCTCGGCGACGGCGCGCGCGTTCATCCACGCCATCATCAGCACTTCGCCGGAAGTCGCATCCTGAGCGATCGCAGGGATCAGACCGCGCGCATCATAGACCAATGTCGCAGGGTCAAACGGCTCAGACATGGTTTCTCCTTCCCTCCGCCTCTTTCGCAGAGGCCGCGACCGCGCTATCTAAGCAATGAGGCTGGAGACTGAAATGCCTGACACCGATCTCATCCAACTTTATTCCAAGCGCATTCTCGCGCTGGCCGCGGATATTCCGCTCACCCGCCCGCTTGACGGGGCGCCCGACGGCGCGGCGAAGAAGCGCTCGCCCCTTTGCGGCTCTACGGTTTCTGTCGCGCTTCGGGTTGAGGATGGCCAGATTTCCGAGTTCGCTCAGGACGTGAAGGCCTGCGCGCTCGGCCAGGCCTCCGCCGCCGTGCTCGGTGGCGTGGTGATTGGGCGGACTCGTGATGAAATCGCTAGTGGACGCAATGCTTTGCACGCCATGTTGAAAGCCGGCGCGGAGCCGCCGGGCGCACCCTTCGACGGGCTCGAGGTGCTGGCGCCGGCGAAAGATTACAAGAACCGCCACGCTTCGATCCTGCTGGCTTGGGACGCGACGCTCGCGGCGCTCGACGAGGCCGCGGCGCAACGCGTGGGCTGAGAGCCGCCCTACCCCACCGCCGCCAGAAGCTGCGCGTTGCCGCCCGCCGCGGTCGTGTCGATCGAGAGCGAACGCTCAGCAGCGAAACGCTCCGGCGCAATCTCCTCGGCGATGAGCCGGATAAGCGGCCCCTCCCGGCCGGCGAGGGTAAGACGAAGCGCGCCCGCGCGTGACGGTTCCGAAAGCGCCAGCGCTTCGAAATGCGCCGCAGCGAGGAAACCCTCTGGCGGATCGCCGTCCAGCGCTAGCAACGGCAAACGCGGGTCGAGAAGCGGCACCATGGCGCGCGTCGCCTCCGGCCCGATCGCGAGGACGGCGTTACCGATCCGCAGCGCCTGAACCGCATGACCGAGCAGCGCCTCCCCCGCCCCGAGGCAGATCACGCGGCCAAGCGGCGCAAGGCGCAGCCGGTTCGATTCTCCGGTCGGTCCCGGCAGATCGAGCGGGCCGCAATCGAGCGCCGCCGCCGCGTTCATCGCCGCCGACGCGCGCCCGCGCAACAATTCGCGCAGGATGTCGATCCGGTCCCGCCGCCCGGCCCAGTCCCCCGGCGAGAGCCGGCCGAGAAGAGCGCGCGCGGCCGCCCCATCGAGAGGCGGCCGCGCGGCGACGGCTGGCGCCGCCGCGGCGCGAGGCGCAGGGCGGGAGCGAAACCGAGCGAGGTAATGCGGGCCGCCGGCCTTCGGCCCGGTTCCCGAAAGCCCTTCGCCGCCGAAGGGCTGCGAGCCGACGATAGCGCCGATCTGGTTCCTGTTGACGTAAAGATTACCGACCGCGGCGGTGTCCACGACCTGCTGCACGCGCCGGTCGATCCTGGTGTGAAGGCCGAAGGTCAACCCGTAACCTTTTGCGTTGACCGCGCGCACCACCGCATCGACCCGATCGGCGGGAAAGGTGGCGACATGCAGGACGGGACCGAAAACCTCGCGCTCGATCGCCTCGATTCCACTGACGCGGATCGCAGCCGGGGCGGAGAACACGCCGGCCCCGGGCGCCGCGATGCGATGCAGGAGCCGCCCTTCGTTCTGCGCCGCCTCGACATGGTTCTCGATCGTCTCGCGCGCCTCTTCGTCAATCACCGGGCCGATATCCGTCTCCAGCCGCAGCGGGTCGCCGATCCGCAACGCATCCATCGCGCCGAAGAGCATTTCCGTCAGCTTCGGCGCCACGTCCTCCTGCACGTATAGGACACGGAGCGCCGAGCAGCGCTGGCCGGCGCTCTGGAAGGCGGAGGCGACGATGTCGCGCACCGCCTGTTCGGGAAGCGCGGTGCTGTCGACGATCATCGCGTTGAGCCCGCCGGTCTCCGCGATCAGCATCGCCTCGGGCGCAGTTTTCGCGAGTTGACGCTCGATCAGCCGCGCGACCTCCGTCGAGCCGGTGAAACAGACCCCTCCGAGACCGCGAGCGGCGGTCAGCGCCGCGCCGATATCACCCGCGCCCTGAACGAGGCGGAGTGCGTCGATGGGAACCCCGGCCTCATGCAGCAGCCGGATCGCGAGCGCTGCGATCAGCGGCGTCTGTTCGGCTGGTTTCGCGACCACCGCATTCCCGGCAGCCAGCGCGGCGGCGATCTGACCGGTGAAGATCGCGAGTGGGAAATTCCAAGGGGAGATGCAGGCGACGACGCCGCGCGCCGCGCCTGGCGCGCCTGGCGCGCCCGCGGCGTAGTAGCGCAGAAAATCGACAGCCTCGCGAAGCTCCGCCACCGCGTCGTCCAGCGTCTTGCCGGCCTCGCGGGCGAGGAGGACGAAGATCTCGCCGAAATGTGCCTCATAGAGATCGGCGGCCCGCTCCAGAACCGCTGCGCGCGCGGCGGCGGGGCGCGCCGCCCAGTCCGGCGCGGCGGCGCACGCGGCCGCGACCGCCCCGGCGACGGCGTCCGGATCGGACCAGATGACGCGGCCGACCGGCGCGCCGGTGGCGGGGTTCAGCCGCACCTCGCCTTCCTCGCCCCAGAGGTGGTCGAGGAAGGGGGCGCGGGCGGCGTCGATCTCCGTGAGATCGGTCTCGCCGGCGATGTCCCAGCCCTTCGCGTTCCGCCGCTCCGGCGCGAAAAGGTCGGCGGGGGCCGGGATCAGCGGGTTCGGGGCCGGCGCCGCCTCCAGCGTCTCGAACGGGTCGGCGGCGACGGTTTCGGCGGGAACGTCCTCATCGACGATCTGGTTGACGAAGCTGGAGTTCGCGCCGTTCTCCAGCAGCCGGCGGACGAGATAGGCGAGGAGATCCTCATGCGCGCCGACCGGCGCGTATATCCGGCAGCGGGCGCCGGACTCTTTACGGATCGCTTCATGCAGCGCCTCGCCCATGCCGTGCAGGCGCTGGAACTCGAAACTCTCATCGGCCCCGCCAGCCATGATCAGGATCGCCGAGGCGCTGTGCGCGTTATGGGTGGCGAATTGCGGATAGATCCGATCCCGCATGCCGAGCAGTTTGCGGGCGCAGCCGAGATAGCTGACATCGGTCGCGGCCTTGCGGGTGAATACTGGATAATTGCCGAGGCCCATGACCTGCGCACGCTTGATCTCGGTGTCCCAATAGGCGCCTTTCACCAGGCGGACCATGATCTTGCGGTCTTTCTTCTCGGCAAGCGCGTGAAGCCAGTCGATCACCAGCGGGGCGCGGCGCTGATAGGCCTGAACGACAACGCCGAACCCGTCCCACCCCGCAAGCGACGGGTCGGAGAGCGCCGCCTCGATCACGTCGAGCGAGAGATCGAGCCGATCGACCTCCTCGGCGTCGACATTGAGGCCGATCCGCGCCGCCTTCGCCTGCTGCGCGAGCTTCAGGAGCCGCGCCGACACTTCCTCCGCGGTCACCGCCTTCATCTTCCGCTCATAGCGGGGATGGAGTGCGGAGAGTTTCACCGATATCCCCGGATTGGCGCCGATATCGTCGGATTTCGCCCGCCCGGCGATGGCGGCGATGGCGGCTTCGTAGGCGGCCATGTAGCGGTCGGCGTCGGCCATGGTCCGCGCCGCCTCGCCCAGCATGTCGTAGGAATAGGTGTAGCCCTTGGCGACCATCGCATCGCCGCGCTTCATCGCCGCGCGGATCGTTTCGCCAAGGACGAAGGCCGAACCCATCTCCCGCATTGCGGCGCCGACCGCGCGACGGATCACCGGCTCGCCGAGCCGGCGCACCATGCCGCGAAGCGCGCCGGCGACGCCGGTGTCCTCGTCATCGAGCACCCTGCCCGTCAGCATCAGCCCCCAGGTCGAGGCGTTGACGAGAATCGACCCGGAATCTCCGACATGGGCGCCCCAGTCATGCGGAGCGATCTTGTCCTGGATGAGATCGTCGATGGTCTCCGAGTCCGGTACGCGCAAGAGCGCCTCGGCGAGGCACATCAGCGCGACGCCCTCCACGGTCGAAAGGCCGTATTCGGCCAGAAAACTCTCCATCAGCCCCGGCGCGCCGGCGCCGCGCACCGCGCGCACCAGATCGGCGGCGCAGACGGCGGCGGCGGCCCGGTCCTGGGGCGAGAGCGCGGCGACCCGCGTCAGCGCCGCGAGACAGTCCGCTTCGTCGGCTTTTTCAGCGGCGCGGAGGGCGTGGCGTATCTGGTCCATGAGCAAGATCCGGCTATTGCGCGATGATGCCGATCCTAACGAGCGCCGACGTGTCGTGACAGGCCCTCTTTCTCCGGCCGGATCGGGGCGCAAGGCCCCCTCAGAGATGAATGGTCTCGGTCACCGGCTCGAAGATACGCTTCGCTGCATTGTAGCGACAGATCCGCGCCTGCCTGATCGAATGGTTCTCGACGGTCGCCGGCAGGCCGTAATAGCCGCCCGAATCCCAGTTCCGCACCCCTTCCAGCGCATCGACCAGCGCACGCGGCGTCGGAGCGACGCCGCTCGACGCGACGTCGATGAATATCTTCTCCAGAAGCGCCAGAATAGCCAGCCCGAGAAGAGACCACGCGCTGACTTCGCGATCGAAACCGGCGCCGTATTTCGCTGTCCTGAAAGCGACGAATTCGCGGTAGGCGGGGCTGTGCTCGGCCTCATGGAAATAGCGAAAGGGCATGACGCCGGCATAGCCGTCCAGAACATCGCCGAGACGCTCGTCCGCGAGGCGGGCGGCCATCGGATCCATGCTCCAGAACGTGCCGACAAAACGCGCATCCATACCGCGCGCGCGCGCCTCGGCGATGACATCCGGCCAGACATTGGCGATATAGCCGTGGACGAATATGTGATCCGGATCGGCGCGCATGAGCGCCGCGACATGCGTCTTCGGATCGACATTGTTGAGGGCTGTCGGTTCTTCGAGGACGATCTCCATACCCAGCTCCGCCGCCGCCCTGCGCGCGCGCTGCAGCGGCTCACGCCCGTATTCGGTATCGGAATGTAGAATTGCGATACGCGTCCCCCCGAGGACGCGATGTAGCGCATGGCGATTTCCGCCATGGCGCCGTAGGCCGGGCCGGCGATGAACTGCCAGGGGCTTTCACGCGGGCGCGCGAACTCGCCCGCGAAACTCGCGCCGCCGTTCAGAACCGGCGTCCTGGCGAGTTCCGGCCGAACCAGACGCATGAAGCCGGTGCTGTCGCCAAAATAGAAATGCGGCGGCGTGTCGGCTCTCATCACTCGTCTGAAGTTTTCGAGAGATGTCTTTGGATAGTAACCAGAATCCTCGTACGAAAGGTCGATCCGCCGGCCGGCGATTCCGCCCGATGCGTTTCTCATCTCGACCCAGTCCTGTGTCGTCTTGAGTCCATCGACTCCGGTCGCGGCGAAAGGGCCGGTGAGTGGGATCGAGCCGCGGATGATCCAGTCATCTCGGGAAGCGGCGTGAGAGAGAGCCGGCGCCGCAAGGGCGCCGGCCATGGCCGCCGCGCCTTTCAGCGCGGCCCGGCGGGTCAGAGTCGGCTGCATGCTGATCTCCCCTACTTGTTTCGGCGGAGTTTCGAACAGCGGGACGCAGATGACAAGCGAGCGGTGGTGCGCGCGTTCACTCCGGTAAGCCCACGCCGTTCAGCAATAGCGTTCGGGGCCTTCCCATTGGGCGGCCGAATAGCGGTCGCCATGCGCCCAGCCTACAGGCAGCGCCGTCTCGATCTCAGCGATGTCCTCAGCGGAGAGTTCGATCGCCGCGCCCCGCGCCACTTCACGCAGATGCGCGACGGAGCGTGTGCCGGGAATCGGCAGAATATGTTCTCCCTGATGGAGAAGCCAGGCGATGGCGATCGCAGCGGCGGGCTCGCCCCGCGCCGCCGCGAGCGCGCGAAAGCGGTCGCTGATCGCGAGATTGGCGGAGAGGTTCGGCTCCTGAAAGCGGGGGTTCCCCTTCATGAAGCTCATCCCGGCGAGCGCATCGGCGTGATGCGGGCGATCCGTCAGGATCGCGCGACCGACGGGTGAAAATGCGACAAGCGCGACGCCAAGCTCTGCGCAGGTCTGGACGAGCCCAAGTTCGGGCGAACGAACCGCCAGCGAGTATTCCGATTGCACCGCCGCGATGGGGGTGACGGCATGGGCGCGGCGCAGCGACGATGGCGCGATCTCTGAAAATCCGACCGCCTTTGTCTTCCCGGCCTGCACCAGCGCGGCGAGATTCTCCGCGACCTCTTCAATCGGCGTCGCAGCGTCGCGGCGATGAACGTAGAAAAGATCGACGGCGTCCACGCCAAGACGGTTCAGGCTGCTGTCAAGTTCCGCCTCGAGGTATTCGCGACTGTTATCGATACGCCGCTTACCCTCCGGCGTTCTGGCGATTCCGGCCTTGGTGGCGATGGTGAACGGATTCGCGCCGCCCCGCGCCCTCAGCCATTCGCCGATCCATTCTTCCGAGCGGCCCATGCCGTAGACGTTCGATGTGTCGATATGGTCGACGCCAAGGTCGAGGCAGGCGTCGAGGATATCGAACGAACCTTCCCGGGTCGCCTCGCCATAGAAATCGGAGAATGACATCGCGCCATAACCGACCGCGCCGACAAGCGGGCCGCCGCGGCCCAGGCTGCGTTTCTGCATCTTGTTTCCCATCCGCTCTGTCGTCGCAATCTGCGCCGCGGGCGCGCCGCGAAAAGCGGCGCCGCGCCCGCCCTCGCCTATTTCGGCGCCATGCGGATCGCCCCGTCGAGTCGCACCACCTCGCCGTTCAGCATCACGTTCTCGATCATGTGGCGAACAAGCGCGGCGTATTCCTCCGGGCCGCCCAGCCGGGCCGGGAACGGAACCTGCGCGCCGAGGCTCTTCTGCGCCTCTTCCGGCAGACCCTTGAGCATCGGCGTCAGGAAAAGCCCCGGCGCGATGGCGAGAACGCGAACGCCGGAGCGCGAGAGATCGCGCGCCATCGGCAGCGTCATGCCGACGACGCCCGCCTTGGAGGAGCCATAGGCGACCTGCCCGATCTGTCCGTCATAGGCGGCGACGGAGGCGGTGTTGATAAGCACCCCGCGCTCGCCATCGTCATTCACCGGCTCGACCGCCGCCATGCCCGCCGCGGCCTGTGAGCAGGCGTTGAAGGTGCCGATGAGATTGACGCCGATCACCTTGGCGTATTTCGCCGCGTCGTGCGGCGCGCCATCGCGGTTCACGGTGCGTTCGGGCGGGGCGATTCCCGCGCAGTTGACCAGAACCCGCTCCTGCCCATGCGCCGCGCGCGCCTTCGTGAAGCCCGCGGCGACCGATTGCGGATCGGAAACGTCGACCTTCGCGAAGACACCGCCAATCTCCGCCGCGACGGCTTCGCCTGCCGCCTCGTTCATGTCGAAGAGCGCGACCTTCGCGCCAAGCCCGGCGAGCATTCGCGCCGTCGCTTCGCCAAGCCCGGAGGCGCCGCCGGTCACGACCGCGGCGATACCTTCGATTTTCATATGTTAGTCCTCGTTTCGTTGTCTGGTGGATGGCGCCGGCGGATCCGGCGCCTATTCCGGAACCGTTTCGCCCGAACCGCCGGCGTCTTTTGGCATGTCACGGAATTTAGGCAACCCGTCGACGATTTTCAGAACCGTCTCCGCGTAGAACACGTGGAAGGCGGGTTCGAACTTCAGCGATGGGATCGTCGAAGCATAGACATCGGTCATACCCATGCCCGGGTGGGCGGACATAATGTGCCCGCCGCATTTCGTGCAAGATTTCCGAAGACTGCGGTCGGTCTTGGCGTAGGTGAGAATGCTGTCCTCGCCTTTCGTCACCTTTACGGAATCGGGCGCCCAGAGCGTGAACGCGTTCACTGGTCCAGCCGACCATTTGCGGCAGTCCTCGCAATGGCAATAGCCCATCAGGGCCGGCGCGCCGGTCGCCTCGATCTCAACCGCGCCGCAAAAGCATGCGCCTTTGTGAGTCTCTCCCATCTCATCCTCCATTGGAGTCAGAAGTTGCGTAGTGCCGACCATCGGCGTGGAGGCCGGCAAAAACAAGCGTCACGCCCCGAACGCCGCCTTCATCAGCTTTTTCGTATAGTCGTGCGTGGGCGTGTCGATCACCGCCGCGGCGTCGCCCGCCTCCACCACCTCGCCCGATCTCATCACCATCACACGGTGGCTGACCGCGCGGATCACCCGCAGATCGTGGCTGATGAAAATGAAGGCGAGGCTGTATTTGCGCTGGAGCCCGCGCAACAATTCGATGATCTGGGTTTGCACGGTCATATCGAGCGCCGAGGTAGGCTCATCCAGCACCACCAGCTTCGGCTTCAGGATCATCGCCCGGGCGATGGCGATGCGCTGGCGCTGACCGCCGGAAAACTCGTGCGGATAGCGGTCCATCGCCTCGACCGGCAGGCCGACCTCACGGAGCGCGTCGGCGACCAGATCGCGCGGTTTGGCGTCGCTGGCGATCTTGTGAACACCCAGCCCCTCCGCGACGATCTCGAAACAGGACATGCGCGGCGAAAGGGAGCCGTATGGATCCTGAAAGACGATCTGCATCTCGCGCCGGAGCGGGCGGAGCGCCTTTCGCTTCAGGTTCTGCACGTCGCGCCCCATGAAGGCGATCCGCCCCTCCGAGGGGATCAACCGCATGAGCGCCAGCGCAACCGTTGTCTTGCCGGAGCCGGATTCGCCGACGACGCCGAGCGTCTCGCCGGCGTGCACGCGGATATCGGCGCCGTTCACCGCCTTCACATGACCGACCGTGCGGCGCATGAGGCCGCGCCGGATCGGGAACCACACCTTCAGGTTGTTGGCCTCCGAGACAATCGATGCATCCGCCGCGATCGGGTCGGGGCGACCGGAGGGCGCGGAGCCGAGGAGCTTTCGCGTGTATTCATGCGCGGGCGCGGCGAAGACATCGGTCGTCTCGCCGGTTTCGACGATGACGCCGTCCTTCATCACCGCGACACGGTCGGAGATCCGCTTCACGATATTCAGATCATGGGTGATGAAAAGCATGGAAAGCCCCTCATCCCGCTGCAGATCCTTCAGAAGATCCAGTATCTGCGCCTGGATCGTGACATCCAGCGCGGTGGTCGGCTCGTCTGCGATCAGCAGCTCTGGTCCGTTGGCCAGCGCCATCGCGATCATCACCCGCTGGCGCTGGCCGCCGGAAAGTTCGTGCGGATAGGCGCCGAGGCGGCTCTTCGCATCCCTGATCCCGACCTTCTCCAGCAGGTCGAGAATCCGATCGCGCGCCGGGGCGCCGGTCAGGCCCTGATGCAAAGCCAGGCTCTCACCGATCTGGCGTTCGATGGTGTGGAGCGGATTGAGCGAAGTCATCGGCTCCTGGAATATGAAGCTCACATCGTTGCCACGCACCGCGCGGAGCCGCGCCAGCGACGCGCCGATCATCTCCTCGCCTTCGTAGGTCGCGGAACCCTCGATCACCGCGGCGGCGGGCAGGAGCCCGACCGTCGCCAGCGCGGTGACGGATTTACCGGAGCCGGATTCCCCGACCAGCGCCAGTGTCTCGCCCTTCTCGATAGCGAAGGAGACGCCGCGCACCGCCGGCTGCACCCGCCCTTCGGAGCGGAAACCCACGGTGAGATCGCGAACCGAAAGAACGCTCACGCGAAGGTCTTTCGGGCGTCGAAAGCGTCGCGCACCCCCTCGAATATGAAGACGAGGAGCGAGAGCATGATCGCGAAGGTGAAGAAGGCGGTGACGCCGAGCCACGGCGCCTGCAGGTTGTTCTTACCCTGCAGCGCCAGGTCGCCGAGCGACGGGTATGAAGCCGGGAGCCCGAGGCCGAGAAAGTCGAGCGAAGCGAGGATCGAGACCGAACCGGCCAGCAGGAACGGCACGATGGTCAGCGTCGCCACCATCGCATTCGGCAGGAGATGCCGGAACATGATCGGCCAGTCGGAGACGCCAAGCGCGCGCGCCGCGCGGACATATTCGAAATTCCGCGCGCGCAGAAACTCCGCCCGCACCACGCCGACGAGCGCGGTCCACGAGAACAGCGTCAGTAGAAACATCAGAATCCAGAAATTGGGCGTGATGATCGCCGAGACGATGATGAGGACATAGAGCGTCGGAATATTCGCCCATATCTCCACCACCCGCTGAAAGAAAAGGTCGACCCAGCCACCGAAGAAGCCCTGCGTCGCGCCGGCCAGAACGCCGATCATCGACGAGAGAAACGTGACGGTGAAGCCGAAGAGCACCGAGATGCGAAATCCGTATATCACCCGAGCCAGCACGTCCCGCGTCTGGTCGTCGGTGCCGAGAAGGTTCTGCCAGGTCGGCGGGCCGGGCGCGGTGGCGACGGCGTAGTTCGGGGTGTCGTAGGAGAACGGTATCAACGGCCAGACCATCCAGCCCGGCGTCTCGCCCGCCTCGATCGTCTCGTCGCCATTGCCGCGAATGAGATCCTGAACGAACGGATCGGTGTAGTCCGGCTCGGTCTCGTAATCGCCGCCGAAGTAGGTCTCCGGGTAGAAGGTCAGCATCGGGAAATGCAGCTCGCCCTTGAAGGACATGACCAGCGGCTTGTCGTTCGCCACCACTTCCGCGAAGAACGAGATCAGAAAGAGCCCGAGGAAGACCCAGAGCGACCACCAGCCGCGCCGGTTCGCCTTGAAATTCCGCCAGCGCCGCTGGCCGATCGGAGAGAGACGGAACATTCAGCGCCCCTCGAAATCGATCCGGGGATCGATCTGCACGTAGACCATGTCGGTGATCAGATGCATGAGAAGCCCGATCAAACCGAAAAGATAAAGCGTGCCGAACACTACCGGATAGTCGCGCTTCACAATGCTCTCATAACTGAGCAGGCCGAGCCCATCGAGCGAAAAGATCGTCTCGATCAGCAGCGAGCCGGTGAAGAAGACCGAAACGAAGGCCGCCGGGAACCCGGCGACGACGATAAGCATGGCGTTACGAAAGACGTGGCCGTAAAGCACCTTGCGCTCCGCAAGGCCCTTGGCGCGGGCGGTGACGACATATTGCTTGCCGATTTCATCCAGAAAGGAGTTCTTGGTCAGCAGCGTCAGCGTCGCAAAACCGGAAATCGACATCGCCAGAACCGGCAGAGCAATATGGTGGAGATAATCCAGTCCCCATTCGAGCCAGGACATGTTCTCCGCCCCGGCCGAATGGAGACCGCGAAGCGGAAACCACTGAAGATAGCTGCCGCCGGCGAAGAAGATCAGCAGCATGATCGCGAAAAGAAAGGACGGGATCGCGTAGCCGATGATGATGACTCCGGAGGTCCAGACATCGAAGCGCGAGCCGTCCTTCACCGCTTTTCGAATCCCAAGCGGGATCGAGATGAGATAGGAGAGCAGCGTCGTCCAAATGCCCAGCGAGATCGAGACCGGCATCTTCTCGATGATCAGGTCGATCACCGTGACCGAGCGGAAATAGCTCTCGCCGAAATCGAAGCGAATATAGTTCCAGACCATGGTGAAGAAGCGTTCGAGCGGCGGCTTGTCGAACCCGAACTGTTTCTCCAGATCGGCGATGAAGGCGGGGTCGAGCCCCTGCGCGCCACGATACTGACTGTCGCCGCCCGCGGCGGCGCCGAGATCCCCGCCGCCGCCCGAAAAGCGCTCCGTCGCGCCGCCGGTGACCTGCGTCAACTCGGCGATCACCTGCTCGACCGGCCCGCCCGGTGCGAACTGGATGATGACGAAATTGATCGCCATGATCCCGAACAGAGTCGGGACGATCAGCAGAAGGCGTCTGAGGATATAGGCGGCCATCGGAAGCGTTTCTGGCCATGGCGGCCCCCGCGGTCAAGGGGGCGTCGTTTATGACGCATCGGCCCGCCGCACGCGCGGGCCGAGCGCGGCGGCGACAGCGGACGCATCATAGGCGGCCGGCTCACCGGCCGGTTTCTCGCCTTCCATGACCAGGATCTCCATCGTGGCCCGATAGCTCTTGATCTCACGCGTGTCGATCGAGCCGAAACTGGTGTACCCGAACGCGCCATAACGGCGGCGCCCGTAACCATAGGGATAGGGGCCAAATCCGGTGACGACGCCGACCTGCCGCGTATCCGTTTCAGTCGCCTCGTCGACGACGCGGAACCAGTCGCCGCCGGCCCCGAGGGTTACTTCTGCGGCGCGAAGAAGCAGGGCGACCTCAACCTCCTCGCGGCTTGTGGCGCTGTTGCCCGCGAAGGCGACGCGCCAGCGGTCGGGCTCGATCTTCGTCTCCGTGAAGCCGGCGGCCTCGCGCTCGCCTGACGGCGCCGGGGCGTAGGGGGTCGGTTCGACACATCCGGCCAGCAACGCCATGACGGCGCCGGCGCCGGCGAAACCCGCCAGTCTTCGCATCACTCTCATGCCGACTCTCCTTCAGTGCGCGCAACAGCGGTGCTACGCGCGGCGCGGTGGGGCGGAAAGCGCCCGAGTCATCCGCCCCGCCCTGCTCCGATCGCGGCGTCGCGGACCGGATCGAACCACCAGAGATCGATAATACCACGTTCGTAGGGCGGCTTCGTGCGCGGCCGGCCATACCGGTCCCACCACGCGACCGTGTGGCTGGCCTTGCTCCACTGCGGCACCCAGATGTGGAGCGCGCGCAGCGCACGGTCGAGCGCGGAGACCGCGACGGCATGGTCCGCCGCCGTTTTCGCGCCAATCACCGCCTCGATCAGCGCGTCGATCCCCGGGTTCGCGACTCCGGAAAGATTCAGGGTGTCGGGCGCCGCGGCGGCGGCCGACCCGAACAGATTCCAGAGCTCGACCCCCGGCGTCGGCTGCATCGGCAGGCGGGCGATGGTCACGTCGAAATCGTAATTCTTCATGCGCTCTTGATACTGCGCCGCATCCACGGTCCGCATGACGGCTTCGACGCCGATCTGCGCGAGGTTCTTCACATAAGGGCCGGTGATGCGCTCGAATGTCGGGCTGTCGTCTAGGATCTCGATGCGCAGAACCTCGCCCGAGGCGTTGCGCCGCTTGCCGTCAGCGCCGACCTTCCAGCCCGCTTCGTCAAGCAGAGCCCCCGCGGCGCGCAACTCCCGGCGCATCCGGCCCGAGCCGTCCGTCTTCGACGGAACGAAGGCGGGCGCCGTCATCACGCTCGCGGGGAGGTCGGCGAGCAGCGGCGCGAGCAGCGCCTTCTCCGCCGTCGACGGCGGCCCCTCGGCGGCGAGCGGAGAACCCTGAAAGAAGCTGACCGTTCGCTGGTAGAGCCCGTAAAAGAGCGCCCGGTTCGACCATTCGAAATCGAAGGCGAGGGCCAGCGCTTCGCGGACTCTCGGATCGCTGAGTTGCGCACGGCGCAGGTTGAACCAGTAGCCCTGCGTGCCGGCGGGGCGCCCGTCCGGCAGGGTCTCCATCACCACCCGGCCATCGGCGACGGCGGGGAAATCGTAGCCCGTCGCCCAGAGCTTCGAATAGAACTCTTCATGGAGGTCGTAGGCGCCGGCCTTGAACGCCTCGAACGCCGCCGTGTAGTCGCGGAAATACTCGAAATCGAGCCGGTCGAAATTCCACCGGCCGCGATTCACGTTGAGATCCCTCGCCCAGTAGTCCTCGCGCCGCTCGAAGCTGATCAAGCGGCCCGGCTCAAATGCGCCGATCCGGTATGGCCCGGAGCCAACCGGGGGCTCCAGAGTGGACTCCGCGAAATTGCGCCCTACCCAGTAATGTCGCGGCAGAACCGGAACGGACGCAGCCATCATCGGCAGATCGCGGGTCAAGGCGCCTTCGCGGAAGGTGAAGCGCACATGCCGCGCGTCAATCGCCTCCGCTTTCTCGATCGCAGCATAGGTCAGCCGATAGCTTGGCGCGCCTTCGGACTTGAGGATGTCGAAGGAGAACACGACGTCCGCCGCAGTCACCGGTTCGCCATCGGAAAAGCGCGCCTGAGGGCGGAGCGTGAATTCGACCCAGGCGCGGTCCTCGGGATAGGTCACGCTCTCGGCGATGAGCCCGTAGACCGCGTCCGGCTCGTCATAGGCGCGCACCATCAATGTGTCGAAGGTGTAGAGGCCGATCTCCGGCGGCGAGTCGCCCTTCATGATGAACGGGTTCAGACTGTCGAACGTGCCCATCGCGAAGGTCGAGCGCGTCCGCATCAGGCCACCTTTCGGCGCATCCGGATCCGCATAGGCGAAATGCGCGAAATCAGGCGGGTATTTCAACCCGCCGAAGGCGGAGACGCCGTGCGCCGTGACCGGCTCCGCGCAGGTCGGCGCCGCGAGCAACGCCGCGGCGAGGAGCCCCGCGAGAAAGCGGATCACCGTGCGTCCTCGACCGCGGCCGCCGTCGCTTCGTCCCACCACCAGACCGCAGGGAACCCATCGTCGCGTGGCGGGAACGGGTCCGGATACCCGAACCGGTCCCACCAGGCGATACGCTCAAAGGGCGTATAAAGCTGGGGGATCATGTAATAATTCCACATCAACACGCGGTCGAGCGCCTTCGACGCGGCCTCCAGGTCCGCGCGGTCCGTCGCGAAGATGATCCTGTCGATCAGCGCGTCCACCGCCGGGTCGGCGACACCGCCGACATTGCGCGCGCCGATGCGATCCGCTGTCTCGGAGCCCCAGTATTCGCGCTGCTCGTTCCCCGGACTTTCGGAATTGGCGACACCCCAGATGATCATGTCCCAGTCGAAGGCGGGGTCCTGCGACACGCGGCGAATATATTGCGGTCCGTCGACCACGTTGAATGTCGCGCGGAACCCGAGTTGCTGAAGATTCCGGATGAAGGGCATGATGACCCGCCCCTGACTGTCCTGCGCCGAGAGGAATTCGATCTCGAACGGCGCGCCGTCCGGTCCGGTCAGCACGCCGTCCCTGACCTCGTATCCGGCTTCCTTCAGCAGTTTCGTAGCGCGGTTCAGCTGGCGCCGATTGCGCCCGGACCCGTCGGTCTTGGGCGGGCTCCACGCCGGGCCGAAAACCTCATCCGGAACCTGGCCGCGCAGTTCCTCCAGTATCGCGAGTTCCGCGCCCTTCGGCGCGCCGACGGGCGTCAGACTTTCGGTGCCCTGAAAATAGCTGACCGGTCGCGCGTACTGCCCGAAATAGATCACCTTGTTCGTGCGTTCGAAATCGAAGGCGAGCCCGATGGCCTCTCGAACGCGGCGATCCTGAAACTTCTCCCGCCGCAGGTTGAATGCGAAGGTCTGGACCTGTTTCGGCCCCTCGACTTCTACTTCAGCTCGCTTCACCAACCCCTTCTGAATAGCAGGAAATTCGTATTGCTGCGCCCAATTGGAGGCGGAATTCTCCCGCCGGAATTCCAGTACGCCCGATTTGAACGCCTCGAAGCTTGCATCGGCGTCGAGAAACACCTCGTAACGCACACGGTCGAAATTGTTCCGGCCGATATTCACCGGAAGATCCCCCCCCCAATAGTCCTCCACGCGCTCATACTCGACATAGCGTCCAGGCTCGAACGTTCCGATCCTGTAGGGGCCGGAGCCGAGAAGCGGCTCCAGCGAGGAGCGGTCGAACTCCCGCCCCTCCCACCAGTGCTTTGGCAAAACGGCGAGTTGACCCATGATGTGGGGCAGTTCGCGGTTGCCGATGTCGTCGAAATCGAAGCGGACGACGCCATCGCCCATGTCGCGCGCTCCGATCACATTGGCGTAATAGAAGCGATATTGCGGGTGTCCCTTCGTCGTCAGGATCTCGAAGGAGAAAATCACGTCCGCGACGGTCACCGGCTCACCGTCATGCCAGCGCGCGCCCTCCCTGATCTTGAACGACGCCCAGGAAAAATCCTTGGGGTATTCGATCCATTCTGCGAGCAGTCCGTACATCGTCGAGCCCTCGTCGAGCGAAGGCGCCATCAGCGTATCGAAGATCAGCCCGACGCCGGTCGGACTGTCGCCTTTCACGATGAAGGGGTTGAAGCTGTCGAAATCGCCCTGCGTTCCCATTTTCGCCACGCCACCCTTCGGCGCGTCGGGGTTCACATAGTCGAAATGCGCGAACTCGGGCGGGTACTTGAGCGCGCCGACGAGCGACGCGCCATGCGAGCGGTTCACTTCCGCCGCGCTGGCGGGGCGAGGCCAGGCGCCGCCGACGGCGACCGCTCCGCTGGCGACGAGGGTGGACGCGAATTCGCGGCGGGTGAGGGGCATATCGGTCTCCGGCGTTGCGCGTTCAGGGCGCATTTCGGGAAAGCTAGGGGCGGCGACCGTGGGTGACAAGCGGCGCCGGCGCCGGGGGCGAAAGAGCGGAAAGCGTCCTTTCGCTTCGGAATCCGCGAAGCTAAGCTCTCCGTTCTTCTCGAATGTCAGGATCCTACAACACGAGATCATCGGAAACCTGCGTCATGAAAGCAGCGCTCTCCCGCGCGTTCCGCACCCCGCTCAGCATCGAGGATGTCGAACTTGCGCCGCCCGGTCCTGGAGAGGTCGAGGTGCGCATTCGCGCCTGTGCGATCTGCCATTCCGATCTGATGTTCATCTCCGGCGGTTGGGGCGGATCCCTGCCCGCCATATGGGGACACGAGGCGGCCGGCGAGGTCGTCGCGCTCGGCGAGGGGGTGGATGACCTCGCTCCCGGCGACCGGGTGGCGCTGACGCTGATCCGCGCCTGCGGCAGTTGCGCCTGCTGCGCGGCGGGGCAGCGCACCTATTGCACGGAGCCCTTCTCTCTCTCCGCCGCCTCGCCGATCCGCGATTCGACCGGCGCGCCGGTGGCGCAGGGGCTGAAATGCGCCGCCTTCGCCGAACGCGCGACGGTCCACCGCTCGCAGCTCGCGCCGATCGGGGCGCAGATCGGCTGGGCGGAGGCTTCGCTTCTCTCCTGCGGCGTCATCACCGGCTATGGCGCAGTGACAAACACCGCAAAGATGCCGGTCGGCGCGAAGGCTGTCGTGATCGGGGCCGGCGGCGTCGGGCTCAACGCGGTGCAGGGCGCCGCGCTGGCTGGGGCGGCGCCGCTCGTCGCGGTCGATATCTCGGACGACAAGCTGGAGATCGCGCGCGGCTTCGGCGCTTCGCATTCCGTAAGGGCGGGTGAAACCGCGGCGCAGGAGGTCCGGACGATCCTCGGCTCGGGGGCCGACTATGTCTTCGTTACCGTCGGCGCGACGGCGGCGATGGAATCCGCCTATCAGATGCTGGCGCCCGGCGGCGCGGCGGTGCTGGTGGGCATGGCTGCGAGCGGCGAGATGTCGACATTCGACCCGCTCACCCTCGCGGATTGCGGCCAGCGCATCATCGGCTCGAAGATGGGAAGTTCGGTGATCGAACGGGATATTCCTGCGCTCGTCCGCGCCTATCTGGCGGGACGGCTGAAGCTGGACGAGTTGGTCACCGGCCGCTTTCCCCTGGAAGACGTCAATGAAGCGCTCGACCGCACGCGCGCCGGGATCGGCGTGCGCAACGTCATCATGTTCGACTGAGAGGCCCCGCGTGAAACTCACCGATCTTGAAGTCTTCATCGTCGCCAATCCGCCGCCGCGCACCGGCGGGCGCTATTTCATCTTCGTGAAGCTCACCACCGCCTGCGGAATCGTTGGCTATGGAGAGATATACGCCGCCACCTTCTCCCCCGAAGTGATCGCCGCCGCGACGCGTGACGTGTTCATGCGGCATTTCGAGGGCGAGGATCCGCATCGGATCGAGCATCTCTTCCGCGTCACCTACGGATCCGGCTATTCGCTCCGGCCCGATCCGACGCTGATGGCGGTCTTTTCCGGGTTGGAGATCGCCTGCTGGGACATCATCGGAAAATCCGCCGGCCAGCCAGTCTACAACCTCCTTGGCGGACTCTGCCACAAGCGTATCCGTTCCTACACCTATCTCTATCCCGCCAACGGGGCCGATGCTCATGCGACGGGCGGCGCAAGTGTTTATGACGCTCCCGACGCCGCGGCGGCGCGCGCGGCCGATTACCTCGCAATGGGGTTCACCGCGCTCAAGTTCGACCCCGCCGGCCCCTACACCGTCTATGACGGCCGCCAGCCCGATCTCGAATCGCTGGAGCGGTGCGACCTGTTTTGCAGGCGCCTGCGCGAGGCCGTGGGAACCCGGGCCGATCTTCTCTTCGGCACGCACGGCCAGTTCACAGTCTCCGGCGCGAAGCGCATGGCTCGGCGGCTGGAGCCCTATGAGCCGCTCTGGTTCGAGGAGCCCTGCCCGCCCGAGAACCCGGAGGCGATGGCCGAGATCGCGCGCGCGACCTCGATCCCCATCGCGACGGGCGAGCGGCTGACGACGAAGTATGAGTTCGCACGAGTCCTCACGGCCGGCGCCGCCTCCATCCTGCAACCCGCGCTCGGCCGTGTCGGCGGAATTCTCGAAGCGAAGAAGATCGCGGCGATGGCGGAGCCGCATTACGCGCTGATGGCGCCGCATCTCTATTGCGGACCGATAGAGGGCGCTGCGAATGTTCAACTCGCGGCTTCGGTTCCGAACCTTCTGGTTCTGGAAAGCATCGAGCGCTGGGACGGCTTTCACGCCAAAATCCTGAAAGCGCCGATGCGCTGGGAGGACGGCTACGTCATTCCACCGGCCGAACCGGGGATCGGGGTCGAACTCGACGAAGACATAGCCCGGGCCCATCCGTGGTCCGGAGACGCC
The DNA here is from genome assembly GCF_011044155.1 of Pikeienuella piscinae. Taxonomy (NCBI): domain Bacteria; kingdom Pseudomonadati; phylum Pseudomonadota; class Alphaproteobacteria; order Rhodobacterales; family Paracoccaceae; genus Pikeienuella; species Pikeienuella piscinae. The sequence continues at coordinate 543,502 of NZ_CP049056.1, read as the reverse complement.
CTGCATCTTGAAATGAGTCCGGAGCCCCGCACACCTTGAGGCGCATCAGTTGCAGCCGCCGGCCGCCCATTCCGCAAGTTTCGTCTTGAACGCTCCGCCATACGGATGCCGGATGCGCGTCGGCGTTTCGGCGGCGTTTCGGTTGTAGAAATCGCCCTGATCGCAAAGCGCCTGGCGCGACCAGTTATGGCAATAGCTGCATTCCTGCGTTTTCCAATATGATTCCGGCAGGCCCTCCACCGGCGGGTAATGCGGCGTGCTCGTCGTCAGCGTCTCCAGCGACCGTCCGGCGATGGCGGCATCTTCGGCCTCTAGTAGCGCGGTGAAGCTGATCGGCCCCGGATCCTGCGCAGGGGCGGGGCCGGGCGTCGAAGCCGCCCCGAGCGCATCGAGTTCCGCATTCGCGAGCGCGGCGAACACGCCATCTGGAAACGCCGCTAGGAAATCGCGGTAGGCGACCGCATCGCCGGCGAGGCGGGCCTTCTCGAATGCCGCCGCCTCATCCACGAGCGTCGGCTTCTCCGAGGTTTTCTCGACCGGCTTTACCGTGGGCGTCGCGGCGCGCGCCGCCACTTCTATCCCCTCGGCCTTCGTCGCCGCGCCCGTCATCGCGCCGCCCGCGTCAGCACCCAGCATCGATGAGGGATCCGCCGCCATCGTCTCGGCCAGCAGCGACCTTGCGTCAGGAGCGAAGACACTCTCAGGATAAACCTGAAGGAAAAGCGCGATCCGGCCAGCGTCGCCACTCTTGCTCACCGCGTTCCAGAGGCTGATCTCAACCGGTTTTGGCCCGCCGGGGGCAGGCGGCGCGGTGAAATAGAAGTCCCTGACAAGGGATGAACTGTCCCAAGGCACCTGCTTGCCTTCGGTGCTCTCCATCACGTCGATCCGCACCTGTTTGAATACCTGTTCAATGGTCTTTCCAGGCTCGTGAAGCGCCGCGGCGAGCGCCTGGGTGAAGGGACTGTTGACCCCGTCGCCGTCGTCGGCGACGCCGCCCGGCGCGGTGGCGTAAGCGACAAAACTTCCGGTCGGCGCGTTGAGGCGCGCCAAACCCCGGTCGCCCGACCGGCTGCCCGACGCGAAGGGATTGTTGCGGCAGGCGTCGAGGATGATGACGTTGGTCTGGTTCGCGGCGAATTCGAGCATCCGCATCACCCAATCGACCTCGACCGCCATCAGGTCGAGATCGGCGACGTCCATCGGCGAGGCCTCGACCGGGATGAGATAATTCCGCCCGTTGGCCTGCACGCCGTGCCCGGCGTAATAAAACAGGCCGACGGCGTCCGACCCCAGCGTTCGCAGCCTGCGGCCAAGCTTGGCTACGGACTCCTTCATCGACGCGGCGTCGGCGTCGATCAGCAACTGCGTCTCGAAACCCTGTTCGGCCAGCGCCCCCGCCATCAGCTCGGCGTCGGCGCGCGGATTATCGAGCGAACCCATCTCGCGATAGGCGCTGTTGCCGATGACCAGCGCAAGCCGCTCCGCCGCAAATGCGGGCGCGATCGCGAAGCCGGCGATCAGCGCCAGCATCGTCATGATCCGGATCATGTGCTCTCCCCCCATGCGCCGCCCCCGGCGCCGCCGCCCACATGCGGCCAAGAAATATAGCACGACGCGCGCCAGCCGCCAACAGGACCGTGATCGGGCGCGCTAGCGGCATGCTCGCCGCGCCAGTGTGAATTGACCTCGCCGGCCCGGCGCCGTCAACTACCACAGGAGCCGGCGCTTCGCTGGCCCCGAGGGGAGAATGACATGTTGAATTTCAGGTTCGGCCGTGTGGCCGCCGGCGCGTTCAGCGCGGCATTGCTTTCTTGCGCCGTAGCAGCGGCGAACCCGCTGGCGCCCGGATGGACGCTTTACCCGGAGGCGTCGAAGCTGACATTCCAGTCCGTCAAGAACGGAACAATCGTCGAGGAAAGCGTATTCGCCACCTTCTCCGGCGCGATCGAAGAGAGCGGCGAGGCGGAAATCGTCATCCAGCTCGAATCGGTGGATACTGGAATTGACCTCCGGAATGTGCGGATGCGCTTTCTCTTCTTCGAAAGCTTCCGTTTCCCGGAGGCGCGCGTGACTGCGACGCTGGACCCGGCTGCGCTGGAACAACTGGCGCAAAAGCGGCGGATGACGATCCCGATCGAGTTCACGCTCGACCTCCATGGCGTCGCCAAGACACTCACGACGGACACCGTGGTCACGCTGATCACCGACGACATGGTCTCGGTCGCCGCCGATTCCGCAATCGTGATCCCGGTCGCGGATTTCGACCTCGACGAGGGTTTGCTGAAGTTGCAGGACGCAGCCAAGGTGACGATCACACCCTCGGGCTCCGTTGGCTTCGACTTCGTATTCCGCCGGGATGTCGCGACGGTGGAGATCGTCTCCGCCGCCGCGCAGGAGCCCGTCGCGGCGCCCGAGCCGACGGCTACCCCCGCCCCTGCCCCCGCCGCGGCGCCCGTCGCGACCGCTGCGGTGGAGGCGAGCGGAGACTTTTCCGAAGCTGAATGCGAGGGCCGGTTCGAGATCATCTCGCGCGCCGGAGCGATCTATTTTCCGTCCGGGGGCGCTGAACTGAAGATCGAGAGCGCGCCGCTTCTCGCCGCGCTCGTCGACATCATCGAACGCTGCCCGACGCTGAACGTCGCCATCATCGGCCATACGGATTCGGATGGCGCGGCGGCGGCGAACCAGAAGCTTTCCGAAGCGCGCGCGGCCAGCGTCCTCGCCTATTTGACCGCTTCCGGCGCGCCGGCGGACCGGCTTTTCGCATCCGGACGCGGGGAGACCGCGCCAGTCGCTCCGAACGACACCGCGCGCAACAAGCGTCTCAACCGGCGGATCGAATTCGCGGTGGTGCGCTGAAAGAGATCAGGCTCCGCCTGCTCGCGCCAGTCGACGCGCGGCGGTAGCCTCTGATACGCTGCCGCGACATGTCGCCCCGCCCGTGCAGCCGCGCGCGCACGCCTCATGAAAATCCGAAACGCCCGCCCCGACGAAATCGGTACGGGCGTTTTTCTTTGCAGCCTCTCGCCGGCTGAACGCCGGCGGTCGCGCTCAATCGATCAATCGTGGCTGGCCGCCCCATCGTCCTCGGCGGCGTCCGCAGGCGAAGCTTCGGCCGCCGGCGCGCCACCCTCGGGCGCAGTCGCGTCCCCCGCCGTCTCCGCCTGCGGCTGCGGCAACGGTTCGGGCGTCCCGTCGACCTCGTTGAGATAGGCGATCAGGTCGGCACGGTCCTCAGGCTTTTTCAGGCCGGCGAAGCTCATCGCGGTGCCTGGCGCCGTTTTCCGTGGATTCTCCAGGAAATGGAACAAATTCTCCGGCGTCCATTTTTCTCCCATCTGGAGGAGCGCCCCGGTATATTTGTCATAGCCGTCGGCGGCGTCGATCGGCCGGTCGACCACGCCCCACAGATACGGACCGGTGCTGTTCGCGCCGTCCTCCAGCTTGTGGCATGCCTGACATTTCTTGAAGATCTTCTCGCCGCTCGCGGGATCGGCTGCGGCGAAGACCGCCCCGATATCGAGCGCCTGCTCCTCGCCGCCACCGCCAGAATCCTCAACCGCGAGCGCGAACGCGAGTTCCTCATGGTGGTGCGACTCGAAAATCAGTTCCGAAAAGAAACCGAGCCCGAGAAACACGAGCAATGTAGAGCAAAGCGCCCCGATGACCTTGTTGAGCTCCATTCTTCGCCCTCCTCTACCGTCCGCGCGCCCTGGGCGCGAGCGCCCGAAATACGCCTAGCCTATACAAGCTTCCCGCCGGACCGGGCAAGGCGTATAAGGCGCGACGCATTGACCGGAGAATGAATACGCATGGCATCGACAGACGCACCCGCCGCCAGACAGCGCATCGCCTTTCAGGGCGAGCTCGGTGCCTATTCGCACCAGGCCTGCCAGGAGGTCTATCCGGAGATGGAGCCCCTGCCCTGCCCGACCTTCGAGGACGCCGTCGCCGCGGTGAAAGCGGGAGCCGCCGCGCTGGCCATGCTGCCGGTCGAGAACTCGTTATACGGTCGGGTCGCCGACATCCACCGGCTGCTGCCGGAAAGCGGTCTCTACATCATCGCCGAACATTTCGTTCCCGTCAGAATCGAACTCCTCGGCGTTCCCGGGGCCACGCTGGAGGATGTGAAAGAGGCGCAGAGCCACACTGTCCTTCTTGGCCAGTGCCGCCGGTTCCTGAAGGCTGAGGATATCCAGCCCGTCACCGGCGCCGACACCGCAGGCTCCGCCATGGCGATCGCCGCGGCCGGCGACAAGACCCGCGCCGCGCTGGCCTCGAAGCTCGCCGGCGAGATATATGGACTCGTTCCGCTCGCCTCCGACATCCAGGACGCGGCGCACAACACCACGCGCTTCCTGGTGATGAGTCCGCGCAAGATCGAGGCCGACCCCGCCGGCGGCCCGGCGATCACCACCTTCGTCTTTCAGGTGCGCAACATCCCGGCCGCGCTCTACAAGGGTATGGGCGGTTTCGCGACGAACGGCGTCAACATGGTCAAGCTGGAGAGCTACATGATCGACGGCTCGTTCACCGCGACGCAGTTCTACGCCGACATCGAAGGTCACATCGAAGATCGGCCGGTGCGCCTCGCGATGGAGGAACTGGCCTTTTTCACAGCCTCGCTCAAGGTGCTCGGAACCTACCCGCGCAGCGCAGCGCGCGACGGACGCTGAGCCCTGCCCCGGCGTGGGAGTGCGGATCGCAAACGTGTCCCGCTCCGCGCCGGAACCCCTTGCACCCTCCCCATCACCCCGCTAAAGACCGCCCGTCGTCGATCGACGCATCGCGGAGAGGTGCCGGAGTGGTCGAACGGGGCGGTCTCGAAAACCGTTGAGGGCGCAAGCCTTCCCAGGGTTCGAATCCCTGTCTCTCCGCCACGACTTGACTGCGAGCCAATCGCAAAGCATTGCGAACAAATGGCAATCTGAAAAATAACCAAACTACCACCTGTTTTTGCTCCACAATTTGCTCCACAATTTCCCGCGCAGCGACGCCCATTGGCGTTCCCCTACGCTGGCGCTCCCCCATATTTGCGCGCCCCGGCCGAAGCCGGAGCGCAAGCGACTCCTGTCGGCCCGCTTTACCGCCTCGCCGAGAGACTGCGGCGCCGACGGATATCATGCTCGACGGTGATCAGATCCGCGACTCGATGAGAGCGCGCGGCGGCCTCGGCGAGAGAGCTCCGGAGGCGGTCGATCTTCTGTTCGATCTGCGGGTCGTCCGTCCTGAGTCTTGAGAGATGCTCCAGCGCTTCTTCTGCGGCTTCGCGAAAGTCGTCGTCGAGAAGCTGTCGCTTCCGGACGAGATCGGCCAGCGCGCGAAAGTGATGCCGAGCGACTCCGGGAGAATGGGATCCTCCTCATAGGCTCGGACCGCAGCGCGGGCGGCGGCGATGGCGTCGGCGGTTAAAATCGCCATCCGGGCGAGCTCATCCGGCTGGGTGTCGGCGTTGAAGACGACATGGCGGTGGGTGTTTTGCGTTGGAAAGCTGCTCGGAAGCAGGCGCGTGATGTTGTTTGGCATTGGGATAGTACTTTTTTGGATTGGGTCAGTCAGGCGCAGCCGGGAGCGTCCGGGCCACATGATGTGGCCCGGACGACTTTCGGTCTGCGGAGTCTTGAGAAGCCTCAGGCGCTTTCCGCGGATCAAGGCCTATACGAACTACGACAACTATGTCGGTGTCGGGACCTGGACGAAGGTCGCGATAAACAACACCGACTATAACGATCAGGGCGCTTTCGACGCCGGAAACAACCGCTTCGTGGCGCCCGCAGACGGCACCTACCTCTTCGGCGCCACGCTCCTCTACAAGGTCAACGCCAGCACGTCGGCGCGAATGAGCGGGCGGATGGTCATGAACGGCGCGACGGAGATCCGCGGTTCGCGGGGCGAGACTAGCGGCGCGCATGTCTCGGAGGCGACAGCGCTCTGGCTGCAAACGATGGTCGCGCTCTTCGTTGTAGGTCCTGATCCAGGCGTCGAGATCGACCTGCAGTTCGTCGACCTCGCGGTAGATCTTTTTCCCTATTATCCACGAGAAAAAGCAGCGCGTCTGTGACTGGCTTGTGTAGCATGGTTCGATAGGCCCGCGTCCGCGCCAAGACGCAGTCGCTTCTGATTTTTTGAAAACAGCCAATATCCTCGGTTCCCTTGATGAACGAGGCTGGCTCATGATCACAGAACTGAAATCCGTCCACGACATCTGGAAGAGGATGCCGACGGAGCGTCACGCCCGGCTCTTCTTGGAAAACGCGATATGGGGCGATGATCGGTTCTGTCCGCACTGCGGCAGCCTGAGCTCGCGACCGCTCCGCAGCGCGTCTGTGCGCCCGGGTCTGTATCAGTGCGCTGAGCGGGATTGCCGCAGTCAGTTTACTGTCACCACGAAGACGCCGCTGCACGCGACAAAGCTCGACCTGCGTATCTGGATCGCGGCGATGTTCCTCGTGTTGACGTCCTCCAAGGGCATCTCATCGGTGGTGATGTCGCGGCTGTTGGGCGTGAACCAGAAAACCGCTTGGAAACTTGGCCACGCCATTCGCGAGCTCATGGATGATCGACACGGGGTCGCTGGCCGTTTGTCGGGGGTTGTAGAGGTCGACGAGGCCTTCATCGGCGGCAAACCCAAGTTCCGCCATGGGGTGAAGAACAAGCGCGGTCGAGGAACAGGAAAGCCGATCGCTCTGGTGGCCGCGGCGCGAAACGGACAGGCCCGGGCAGTTCTGATCCCGAATGCGCAGGGGGGCACGATGAAGCCCATCATGAAAGGTTGGATCGACCCAAATTCAGTGCTGATCACCGACAAAAACTCAAGCTACCGAAAGATCGGAGCGTCGTTCGCGAACCACTTCACCGTGCAACACAACAAGCGCGAGTATGCCAACCGGAAGACCGGCGCGCATATCAACACCGCTGAGGCGGTAAATGCCGTGGTGCAGCGGGCGCTAATCGGCGTGTATCACCGCCTCGGACATAAGCACCTTCAGCGTTATCTCGATGAGATCCTCTGGCGCTGGAATCACCGCGTCCCCGAGACGAAAGTGCGGAAACGGAAGTCCTGTTCTGGCTTCCGATCAACGGAAACCACGACCGTATGGAAACCGATCCCGGTAGTTGACCAGATGCGGGGTCTTCTGTGTGGCGCGGTGGGCCGTGAGATGCGACGCACCCCTGCATGGGGCCTCCGATGGCCGTAGCCCTTACTTGCAACGAAAGCCCTCTCAGAGCCCATTGTTCTGAATGCTGCGAGACTGATCAGCGACCGCTTTGGCGAAGCCACAGACTTTTCGTGCCGACTGTTGTAGCATTGGCTCAAACATGGTGCTGGGTATGAAAGACAGATACGGATATTCGCTTTCTACGAACTCGCAAAAGGCCAGAGATGCGTATGTTCTTGGCCTTGATCGGTTTCTCGGTGCCGAGATTGGCGTTGAAGCCGCGCTCAAACTGGCGACCCAAGAAGACGAAGGCTTCGCCCTCCCACATGTCGTATTGGCACGTTACCGGCAGCTTGTCGGAGATAGGGCTGGTGCGCAACAATCACTTCATCTCGCCAAACAGTGCGACGGGCCGCTGACAGAACGGGAAGCGCGGCAGATCAAGATCATCGGCCTTTTGATCGACGGCAAAAGCGCCGCTGGATATCAGGCCGCGCGGGATCAATTGCAAGAATATCCCCGTGATGTGATTATCGCGCAAGCCTGCCTCGGCGTCCTGAGTCTGATTGGATTCAGTGGCGAGCCGGGACGCGAAGCCGAGAACCTTGCGCTGGCTGAGATTCTTGAACCCCATTATGGCGATGACTGGTGGCTCAAAGGTCTGTTGGGGTTCGCGCAAGTCGAAGTCGGCCAATTCCACCGTGCCGAAAAGAGCATTGATAAATCACTGACGGCCAATCCGCGAAATGCGCATGGTGCGCATTTTCGATCACATCTCTATTACGAAACAGGCCAGACAGAGGAGGGTTATGCTTTCATCACGGACTGGCAACGCTCCTATCAAAAAGAGGGGCAAATGCATTGCCATATCGCCTGGCATATTGCGCTTTGGGCATTGGCGCGTGGTGATACGGACGAGATGTGGTGCATTGTTGACCGGGATATCGATCCGCGCGGGGCATGGGGGCCTCCGTTAAATGTAATGGTTGATCTGGCGGCGGTTCTATATCGGGCGGAGCTTTCGGGTGTAGAGGTTCCCCAAGAACGGTGGCAGATCGTTTGCGACTATGCCGCAGAGAAGTTTCCGAACCCCGGCTTAGGTTTTGCGGACGCACATGCAGCACTTGGATATGCGATGGCAGGAAGATCCGAGGCACTTCAACGGATCATTTTAGGTGCCAAGGGACCGGCAGCCGACCTTGTGCGATATCTGGCAGAGGCGTTCGGTGCCATCGCTGATCAGAACTGGTCGGACGCGAATGACTTTTTGACAAAAGCGCTCTGGGATCACGCGCGGCTTGGTGGCAGTCGCGCGCAGCGTGATTTGATAGAATATGCGTCAGTCGGTGTCCTGCTGCGGTTGGGGCGTCATGACGAAGCGCGTAGGCAACTTGCCATGCATCGCCCCAAAGCAATTATCGGAAATGCCGTTAAGGGCATCTGACAATAACTTTTCTAAAGCAGACGTGGGCGCAAGCGCAGCGGATGGCAGCTCCGCCCGCGAGCCTCCTTCGCGGACTATTTTCACAGCTGCTTTTTCTCGTGGATAATAGGGATCTTTTTTCGGAACGCCACCCGGTAGAACTCGTCCAGGACTGTCTTGTGGAACCGCTCGACGATGCCGTTGGTTTGCGGGCTCCTGGTTTTCGTCCGCGAGTGGTCGATGTCCTCCACCGCCAGGTAGAGCTCGTATTCGTGCCGCTCCGGGTTGCCGCAATATTCCGTCCCCCGGTCGGTCAGCATCCGGCAGAGCTTCACCTCCTGGTCGTCGAAGAACGGCACGACGCGGTCGTTCAGCAGGTCCGCCGCGGTGATTGGCGTCTTGCGCTCGTAGAGCTTGGCGAAGGCCACCTTCGAATAGGTGTCGATGAAGGTCTGCTGATAGATCCGGCCCACGCCCTTCATGTTGCCGACATAGAAGGTGTCCTCGGCGCCGCAATAGCCCGGACATTCGCTCTCGAACTCGCCGTGCGCCTCCTTCTCGGCCTTGGCCTTCTCGAGCGCGGCGAGTTGGCTCTCGGTCAGGACGATGCCGTCCTGCGCCACCTTCGCCTCCAGCGCCTTCAGACGCTTCTTCATCGTCTCCAGTTCGTGACGCCGCCTGACCCCGCGCACGCCGGCCGGCGAAAGCGAATGGCCGCGTTTGCGCAGCTCGTTGGCGATGCGCACCTGGCCGTAGGCCGGCAGCTCCAGCGACAGCTCGACGATCAGCGCCTCCACCTCCGGCGGCGTCCGGTTCGCCAGGAGCGGCTTGCGCCGCGACAGCTCCTGCAACGCCATCTCGCCGCCGGTCGCCGAGATGTAGGCGACGGAGTAGTTGTTGGCGTTCACCATGAGCTCGGCGGCTTCGATCTGGCGCAAGGAGATCATCTTGCGCAGCGTGGTGAACACGGCCGCGGTGCAGGCCTTGTCCTTCAGGATCGCCACGGCTTCTGGGCAAATACCGTCGAGCAGCTTGACCTTGCGCTGGATGCTGCGCGGGTTGAGGTCCAGCGCGGCTGCGATCATTTCCTCCGAGACACCGCGCTCGATCGCCTTCAGGATCATCCGGTGCTCCTGAATGGGCGCGATCCGGCTGATACGCTTGTTGTAGGTGAATGCCTCCGGGGACTAGGATCACGCGGTCGGTCTGAAGGCTCTTATGCTCACCGCGCTTGAGTTCGGCTTTCACCTCGCCACGCTCGCTAAGCAGCGCTCTGCGCAACCCGAAACCGGCCGGGCCGCCTTGTCGGTAGCCGAGTTCGATCAGACGGCATTGCCCCGCAAAGACCTTGACCGAGAGCTCCCGACTGTATTCGCCAGCCATGGCCCGCTTGACGCTTTTCACGATGGTGGAGGTCGGCGATCCGTCGTTCTCGAACTGCTCGGCGCAATAGGCGACCTGCATCCCGGCTTTGCGACAGCGATACTCGTAGTAGGCCGACTCGTCAGCGTCCTGAAATCGCCCCCAGCGGGTGACATCGTAAACCAGGATCACGCGGTACTCGGCCGCGCCCGACTCGACGTCGGAGATCATCTGCTGCAATGCCCTTCGGCCACCGATGATCAGACCGCTTTTCGCATCATCCGAGTAGGTCTTGATGATCTCGATGCCGCGCCGTTCGGCGTATTCGCCTATGGTCTTTGACTGGTTCTGTGTCGAGTACTGCTGATGCTCGGTGGACATCCTGACGTATTGCGCCGCCAGAATGCGCTCGGGCGCTTCGGCCGGCTCTCCGGATATCGGTGTTCTTGTCCGAGCCACGCCCGCCTCCCGAAAACTCCACGCGCGCTGCCCAAGGCGGATGGCTTCCTAACTCTCGCCCATGCCCAAGCTCCGATTGCCGCTTTTCATGTCTCCTCAGACATTTAGCGGAGAAACATATGAAGTTGCGCGTGAAGATAGGCACAGTTGTGCCGAAGATGGGCACATTTGTGCACCCAGAGGACGTGCCGGCCGACTACCGTGCCGCCGTGGCAATGGCTTTGCATGCGGAGCTCGGGTCGACTCACAGGGCCATCAAGTCCGCCATGAGGTGGACGGGCGCCAGCGAGCGGACGGTGAAATATTGGTTCGCGGGCGAACGCGGACCGAGCGGCGAGCACCTGGTGTCGCTCGCGCGACATTCGGATGCCGTGCTGGTCTTGCTGCTGACAATGGCGGATCGTCTGGTTCTGGAGGATGGTGACGGCTAGGCAGGGATGGCCGGCGGACCCTTGTATCGTGTTCGATATTGGTTATCTTGAGCACACGCGATGTAGGGAGAGCGCCATGTCTCGGACCACCACCATGACCGTGCGCGTCAGCGGCGCGCTCAGCGAGTTCATCGCGACGAATGTCGGCGAGGACGGCGCCTACGAGAACGTCAGCGAGTACATCCGCGATCTGATCCGTCGCGACAAGGAGCGCGTCGAGCGTGAAGCCTTCGACCGGCTGAAGGCCGAGTTGAATCGCGCGTTCGCGGCGCCCGAGGATAGCTACAAGTCGCTGACGGCCGCCGAGGTGATCGCCCGGAACCGGACCTGAGCGCATGGCGATCCGGATCCAGGAAGCGGCGTCCGTCCGTCTCGACGAGATCTACCGATACACGCGTGACATGTGGGGCGAAGCGCAGGCCGAGACCTACATCACCGGCTTGTTCGCCGCGTTCGAACAGATCGAAACGCGCGGTGTGCATTCGCGGGCCGTGCCCGCCGAATTTGAAGTGGAGGGGTATTTCTTCCGGTACGAGCGGCATTTCGTCTATTGGAGGCACCTTTCGAACGGCGATATCGGTATTGTCACGATCCTCCATGAGCCGATGCATCAGATTGATCGTTTCAAGGAGGTTTTCTTCGGATAACGTTCGGCGGACGGCGTCGCACTGACCGTCCTCCGCAGCCTAGGTCTGGCGATGACGGACAGAACGCTCTTGGTTTGTATCTGTTTTGATCATGCATTGTTTTGCAAGCAGCGTAAGGAAGCGTAGGCACGGGTGTTGAACAGAACCTCCTTGGATTCGCCGATTTCAGAATAGATCCCGGTCGCTACTTCCAGCAGCGTTTTCAGGCGCTCCGTTCGATCCGCCACTTGCCCCCGCCGAAGCGTTCTCTCGATCCGGCTCTGGCCGGATTTTTCCGTTGTTTTCTATGGTTATGCGGGAAGGGCTGAGCGCTGGCCCCTGCGCCGGGAGGCTCGGAAGCGGTCTCTCAAGTTCGATATTCTCTGAACCTCTCGACTGCGCTCAATCAGTGTATGCCGCCTGCGCGAAGCCACTATTCGCGGTCAGTTGCCAAGCATGGGCGTAGACGCTTGCCGCAAGTGCTTTCTTTTCATCGGGCGTGAACGGGGGTGACCCGCCCACTTTCTTCGGGGACGACGGCAACCTTCCGTCTGAACCCTGCGCGTGCGTGGCGATCCACGGATGCCAGCGCCCTCTGCGACAGGATTCAGTGTGGCCGTATTGTATGCAGACCTGAATTTTGTCTTATACGCAGAATAATTCACGGATGGCGGGTGGCGGCATGACAGATGCGAAGAGAAGCAATCGGCTAAGCGGCGCGGACGCGGTCGTGCGGATGCTGGAGGCGCATGGCGTAAGCCATGTTTTCGGGCTATGCGGCGACACCAGTTTGCCGCTCTATGACGCCCTGGCGCGGCTCGATCACGGAATCACTCATGTTCTGACGCGGGACGAGCGCAGCGCCGCCTACATGGCGGACGGCTATGCGCGGGTCACGGGCAAGGTCGGGATCTGCGAGGGACCAAGCGGGGGCGGCGCCACATATATCCTGCCGGGCCTTGTGGAAGCGAATGAATCTTCGGTGCCGGTCCTGGCGATCACCACCGATGTGCCGGTCAAGGCGCGAGGGCGCTATCCGCTGACCGAACTGGATCAGGCCAGCCTGTTCGCGCCGTTGACCAAGTGGAACAAGGTGATCGACACCGTCGACGAGATCCCCCTGACAATGCGGACGGCGTTCCGCGCGGCGACGACGGGCAAGCCTGGCGCCTGCCATATCGGGCTGCCCTATGACGTGCAGAAGCAAACGCTGGCGGGCGATGATGTCTGGGGACAGCCGGAGCATGGCGCGGCTCCGTCATGGCGATCGGGCGCCGACCCGCAAGCGGTCGCGGCCGCCGCCGACAGGTTGCTGGCGGCGCGGCTGCCGGTGTTCGTCGTAGGCGGGGGCGTCGTGACTTCGGGCGCCGGCGCCGCGCTGATCGAGCTGGCCGAAGCGCTGGACGCGCCGGTCTGCACGACGATTACCGGCAAGGGCGCCGTGGCTGAAACGCATCCGCTCGCTGTGGGCGTCGTGGGCGCCAATGGCGGCGTGCCGGCGACGCGTAACGTGATTGAGCAGGCGGATCTGGTCGTCTTCGTCTCCTGCCGCGCCGGCTCGACCACAACCGAGCATGGAACGGCGCCGAAACCGGGCGTGCCGATCATCCACATCGACATCGATCCGATGGTGATTTCCTGCAATTACGCGACCGACGTCGCCATCGTCGCCGACGCGCGCCTCGCGCTGGAGGCGCTGGGAGGGGCGATCCGCAATCGGCCAAGGCGACGCGTGGCGGATTCGGTGGACGGGCGGCCGGCGGCGGAAGCGGCGAAGAAGGAGAAATGGGCCGAATTCAACAAGATCGCGGCCAGCGAGGGGCGACCCATTCGGCCGGAACGGGTCTTCGCCGCGCTGAACGCGGCGCTGCCCGAGAATTCGATCGTAGCGGCCGATCCGGGAACGCCCTGCCCATACGCCTCGGCCTATCTAGAGATGCGCCGTCCGGGCCGCTATTTCATCACCAACCGGGCGCATGGCGCGCTGGGCTATTCCATGTCGGCGGCGGTGGGCGCCTGGTTCGGCCGGCCGGACGCGATGGTTGTGTCGCTGATGGGCGATGGCAGTTTCGGCTTCACGGTGGGCGAGCTTGAGACCATCCAGCGCCACAATGTTCCGCTCAAGATGATCGTCTTCTCGAACGCGGTGTTCGGCTGGATCAAGGCCAGCCAGAAGGACGGCTACGACGAGCGCTACTTCTCCGTCGATTTCAACAGGACCGATCATGCAAAGGTCGCCGAGACCTATGGCGTGAAGGCATTCAGAGTGGAGGACCCACTCGAGGTCGAGACGGCGATCCGCGCGGCGCTGGAATATCCGGGCGCGGCGCTCGTGGACGTGATCTCGCAGCAATTGCAGGATGCGGCGGCCCCGGTCAGCCAGTGGATGGGTTGATCGCCATCCACACCCAGGCGGAGAATGCGTGAATTCTCGACGCGATCGCGGCCGGAAACGCGCAAGCCGCGCGTGATCTTTTGAGCGCACATGTCTACGGGCGGGTCGAACAGATCACCGAAGCGATCCGCGAGGGCTACGCGATCAACTACTTGAATCAATCCGGGCAAGGGACAGGCTGACCATCGCCCGCCGATGGCGGGAAAGCGGCGCAACCGGGCACGCTTCGATCAGCGCTCCCCGAACGGCATTGTCCCGAGCAACGAGCACCTCGAAATTCGCCTTCCCGAACTCCGCGCACATTGCGGGTGTGACGACACAGCCGCATCCTCCATGCTGGCGTCAGAATCAAAGGCGACGATCAGCACCCCGTCGCGCGAGAGCGGCGCATCGACCCGGGGCGGCCTTCGCTCGGGTCGCTTCATGTCGCAATCCGGTAGCGAGACTGGACAAGCCCGGAGGGAAAACTCCTGGTTTCCTCGTGGACCAGCGGAATGTCCCCGGCCAGGCCGCCGAACAAGCGGCGCCCTTCACCAAGGAGCACCGGCACGCTCGTGAGCACCATGTCGGTGATCAAACCCGCCCGCAGGAACGATTGGATAACGAGGCCGCCATCCACATAGACCCTTCGGCGCCCCTCGGATTGCAGCATGCGCATTGACGCTTCCGGTGCGCCGTCAATCACCCGGACCTTGTCAGCCAGATCCGGGGCCAGATCATCCTGCGTCATCGTGGCCGACAGAACGACAACTGGCCGGTTGTAGGGCCAGGGTCGCACCGATTGCATTTTTTCGAAGGTTCCACGGCCCATCAGGATGACGTCGATATTCGCGATAAACGCGGCGTAGCCGTGGTCTTCGTCTGGATTATCCCGCTCCAGGAGCCAGGCGATGTCACCGTCGCTCCGGGCGATGAAGCCATCCAGGCTTGTCGCAATGAAAACATGCCCCGTGATCATTCCGCACCTTTATTCCCACCTGATATAGAGAGATATCCGCTCAACATAGTTGGATCAAATCCGATATCGGATCGAGATAATTCGCTGGATCAAGTATTCGCGGACGCGATCACGGCCGGGCGCATAGAGCGAACGGCAGTTTGTTCCGCATCGCCGCGCTGATGTCTGGAGTCACGTTTCGCGACGAGACCTGAGACTGAACCTGATGCTCAAACCGGATGATGGCCGAGGGTCCTTTTTGTCGGGCGGATCTGCCCCGCGACTTCCGTGACGGATACGCCGAGCGTGGTCTTGCGGTTCGGTGCGGCGCTACGGATATGGAGCCCGGCGACCGGACGGTCGAAACCCCGCGCTGTGAGGCTCCACTCCGACAGTATGCATTTGCTCCGACAAGGGGCGGGCGGCGGTAGCCGCCCCATCGAGGTCAGAGCGCGCGGCCGAAGTATCTCGAAGCGATCTGGGCCACCCGAATCTCCGGTCTTCCCTCTTCGATCCCGAGATAGACCTGGCTTCAGGCCTGGCGCTTCGAACCGCCATGTCGGCGCGCACGCCATTCACTGTCATCTTCCATATTGGCTGGTCGAGACCGAGGGCGTGATCCGGCCTGGGAGGCTTGCGCGCCAGCGCGGCCAGCTTGCGGCGGAGCGACGAACTAGAAAATGCGTCCGCCGCGAGCCGGGTCCATCCCATCTTCTCCCGCAAGCGGTCAGGACTGGCGCGACGCGTCCTTGCCCCGAAGCCGCGACCACCACGACCGCAGCCGCTCTTTCAGGGCGCCGCCTTTTTCTCTGAGGCGCATCACCCGCGTCCTGGGCAGAGTGACGGTCAGCGCCCCATCGCGGAACTCGGCCTCTGCGAGATCGGGATCGACGCCCGCCGGCAGGGGGATGCGCCGCTCGAAGCTCCCGTGAACGCCCATTGCGAAACGGCGTCCGCGATCCACCGAAAACGCGCTGCGTTCCGCCCGGATCGTGAGCCCCCTGTCATCCAGCTGAACCTCGACATCCCGTTCCCTCAACCCCGGCAGACTGGCCCTGACGACGATCGACTCGTCGCTCTCGGTGACGGTCATCGCGGGACGGACCGCATTGGTCCAGCGCGCCTCCCGGCCTGACGGTGAAGGCGGCAGAAACTCGTCGAGCAAGCGGTTGAACCTCTCCTGGACGACCCGGAAAGGATCATGCGCCGCAACGCGCCGGTAGAAAGGCGCAGGAGCGTCAGAAATGCGCCACCAGTCGGCGGGCGCATACAAGGTGATATCAGAGCTCGTTCTCATACCCACATCCTCCATCAAGCAACATGGTTACAAGCGTATGGCATCGCTGGCGCATCCAGCCGCAGACCCCTGATGAGGCGGCCTGTCAAAGCTGATTTAGAAAGCAGACCCCCCGCGTCAAGAGTGCGCCGACGCCTCGATGAGCGGCAGATAAAGCGCGCCATATCAGCATGTTGAGAGTGAGCGACGCCCAACGCTTTCCCCTCTTGAATTTCGTTCGGCTTCTCACATCTAAAACCCGGGTCGCCGGACTTCCGGCCGGTCTCACCCTCTTGAAAATCTTAATCCGCATTCATCCGTTCGAGGAACTGAGCCGATGCAGATCGAGTTTCGACACGACAGGACACGCAACGAAACACCCCCCCCTAGCCCCCTCCCCCACGCCGAGCCGTTGACGCCAGACTACCGGGCCAAGCCCTGGGGTCGCCGAGACGGCCTTCAAGCTCCTGACGACGCCCAACCCCTAGGCGAGGTCGTCTTTGATGCGGCCCGATCGGGCCTCGTCATCAAATGGCTCCAAACCAGCGAGCCGCTCTCCATCCAGGTTCACCCCCAGCACGGTCCCGACCGCAAGCACGAATGGTGGTACGTCGCCGATGCCAGGCCGGGCGCATATCTCCACTTGGGCCTGAAACATCCGGCGACCCGAGCCGAAATCCGCCGCGCCGCCGAGGATGGCGCCCTTCCTCAAATGCTGCGGCGGATCGAGCCCGCTGTAGGCGATATGTTCTTCGTAGAGGCGGGCGCAATCCACGCCCTCGGCCCGGGCCTGACGGTGATCGAGGTCCAGGAACCGAGCGACGTCACATGGCGTCTCCACGATTACGGCCGTCCGCGCGAACTGCACCTCGAACAGGGGTTGCGAGAGGCCATCCTCGACCCTCGTCCCCTCACGCCGACGCCGGCCGCCGCTGCTCCGTTCCGGGTCGCCCTGGAAACGCTCACGCCCGATCAGCGCGTCACACTGACGGCGCCCCGCGCCGGCGTCGCAGTGGCGCAAGGCGGCGGCGCTTTCGGCGAACGCCGCTATGAACCCTACCAGTGCTGGGAGGTCGGCGGATCGCTTTCCATCCGCGCAGCCGAACCCACGGTTCTGATCGTCGCCGAACCGCAGGAAACCCAAATGGACGAGGATGCGCCTTGGAGGGCCCGCCAATGATGCATGTTACCCCGCCCGTCCGACATATCGCGCTCATCGGGAACTATCCGCCCCGCAAATGCGGCATCGCGACCTTCACGGCGGATCTCTCCGCGGCGCTGACGCAGGCCGATCCGGCGCTGGAGATCCGAACCTTCGCGATGACCGAGCCGGGGCAGGAATACGGCTACCCGGCCGAGGTGAACTACGAGATCGCCCAGGACGACCCCGAAAACTATCGGGCCGCCGCCGAGCACATCAACGCGATGAATCCCGACGCCGTGCTGATCCAGCACGAGTTCGGCATCTTCGGCGGCCCATCGGGCGAATACCTGCTGAGCCTCACCGAGCGGCTCAGATCGCCCATCGTCACCACGCTGCACACGGTCCTGACCGAACCGCAGCCCGATCAGCGCCGGGTCATGGAGAGGCTGGCCGCGCAATCCGACCGTCTGGTGGTGATGGCCGAAAAGGGCCGCGCCATCCTGACCGAGCGCTGGGACATCCCCGAGTCCAGGATCGCGGTGATCCCGCATGGCATCCCCGATCTGCCGTTCCTCGATCCGGCGTTCCAGAAGCATCATTTCGGGCTTGAAGGGCGCAAGATCATCCTGACCTTCGGCCTCTTGTCCCCGAACAAGGGGATCAAGCACATGATCGCCGCCCTGCCCGATCTGGTGCGCGATCACCCGGATCTGACCTATGTCATCCTCGGGGCGACGCACCCCCATCTTGTCGCCTCGGAAGGCGAGGCCTACCGTGAAAGGCTGGCCGCGCAGGCCCGGTCGCTCGGGGTGTCGGACCATCTGCGCTTCGTCAACGAATATGTCGACACGCCCACGCTGCAGGCGTGGCTTTCGGCGGCGGACATCTATGTCACCCCCTATCTGCACGAGGCGCAGATCACGTCCGGCACGCTGTCCTACGCGGTGGGGCTGGGCAAGGCGGTGGTCTCGACCCCCTATTGGCATGCCCAGGAATTGCTCGCCGACGACACGGGCGTGCTGGTTCCTTTCGCCAATCCCGATGCGCTTGCCCAAAGCATCGGCGAATTGCTGCGCAACCAGGTGCGACGCGACAGCCTGCGGGCGCGCGCCTATGACGCGGGGCGGCGCATGATCTGGCCCGAGGTCGCGCGCGGCTACCTCTCGCTACTGGCCAACGCGCGCGCCGTTCACCGGCCCGCGCACGCAATCCGCACTCTGCGACCCGGCAAGAGCGCGCCGCAAATCTCGACTCTCACCGCGGTCGACCGGATGGTCGATGGTTGCGGCATGTTGCAGCACAGCCGGTCGTCCATCCCGGACCGGCGGCACGGGTATTGCCTCGACGACAACGCCCGCGCGCTGATGCTGGCCGTCGATCTGAAATCCGAAGGGATCGAACCCGAACGCGCCAGCCGCATCATCGACACCTGCGCCGCCTTCGTCGAAGACGCCTGGGACGAGCATCGCGCCGTATTCCGCAACTTCATGGACTACCAGCGGCGCTGGCTCGAAACGCAGGGCTCGCAGGACAGCCATGGCCGGGGGCTTTGGGCGCTGGGCCGGGTGATTGCGGGCACCGACGACCACAGGCTGAAACTCTGGGCCACCGCGCTGGCGGAACGTGTCATCCCGGAAAGTGGCGAACTGACCTTCCCCCGCGCGCGGGCCTTCGCCGTTCTCGGGCTGGCGAACTGGCTGTCCGTCTATCCGGGTCATCGCGCGGCGCGCGCGCTGGTGGAGCGCTTCGCCACCGAATTGCACGACCTACTGCTCCGCGAACGCCACGAAGGATGGGTCTGGTTCGAGCCGACACTCGCCTATGACAACGCCCGCCTGCCCGAAGCCCTGATCGTGGCCGGGCGGCTGCTTGGCCACGACGCCATGACGCAAAACGGGATCGCCGCGCTCGACTGGCTGGCCGACATCCAGACCGGCGCCGGCGGCGTCTTCCGCCCGGTGGGCACCGAAAGCTTCGGCCGCCGCCATGAGCGACCCCGGCCCTTCGACCAACAACCGCTCGAGGCCTGGGCGATGATCGACGCCTGTGAGGCCGCCTTCGGGGCGACAGACACTCCCGTATGGACGATCCGCGCGGAAACGGCGTTCGACTGGTACCTGGGGCGCAACGATCTGGGGCTCAGGATGACGACCCCGAACGGCGGTTGTTTCGACGGGTTGCAGGTCGACCGGGTGAACCTCAATCAGGGGGCGGAGTCGATCCTGGCCGTTCAGTTCGCCGTCCTAGCGATGCGTCGATTGCGCAGGCAGCAAAGGAAACATCCGGAACTGATCACGATGGCGCGGAGGTGACATGGTTCCCGTCTGCCTGCTGCCTGAGCGGATTCACGGCGACGCCGCGCGCGTCGTCGTGCGACATTTCCCGTTTCCGCCCG
Organism: Pikeienuella piscinae; assembly: GCF_011044155.1. Classification (NCBI taxonomy): domain Bacteria; kingdom Pseudomonadati; phylum Pseudomonadota; class Alphaproteobacteria; order Rhodobacterales; family Paracoccaceae; genus Pikeienuella; species Pikeienuella piscinae. The sequence continues at coordinate 523,891 of NZ_CP049056.1, read as the reverse complement.
AAACCCGGTCCATCGACCCGGCGGTCGATGGCCGGGCCCATCGCATCGTCGAGACATTGCGCAGCCTCGACGACGCGACCATCGAGAACGAGTTGGAGACGCTGCTCGCGGATTTCGAAAACCGCCACCGAGAGGTGCGCCAGTATTTCGAGGATCGCTACGAGGCAATCGCCCGCGACCTCGACCTGCCCACCCCCGCGCGCAATGCCGAACGGGCGCTGATCGGGGCCTATTTCTGCCACGAATATTCCTTTGAGGCCGCGGCGCTGATGAACCCGAGCGTCGTGCTCCATCCCGATCAATCGGGGCTCGGCCCCGATGAAATCCGTTTCCTGATGTCCCTTCGGGCGGTTGGCGAAGGACATATTTCCTCCATCACCTTCCGTCAGGGCGTCCTGTCGTCAGACGGCGCCATGCAGCTGCGGCCTGAATCCAGGCTCGCGGTCGCGGCCTCGCCCGAGACCGGAACCGACGGCCATCTCCGGCTGCAACGCCAAGATGGCGGACCGATCGAGGAAACGGTCCTCTTCCCGGTGACGCAAGCGCACCGCGGCGGGCTCGAAGACCTGCGCCTCGTCAAGTTTGACGATGGCGACGACAGCTTCTACTGCGGCACCTATACGGCGTGGAGTGGGCGCGAGATCGCCTCGGAACTGCTGATCACCCGCGACTTCAGGAGTTTCGATCTGCGCCCCATCTCCGGCTGCGCGGCCCGCGACAAGGGGATGGCGCTGTTCCCGCGCCGGATCGGCGGCGACTACGCCATGATCGTGCGGCAGGATGCGGAGAACCTGTATTTCATCCGTTCCGCCGATCTGTCCTGCTGGAGCGCGGGCGAAAAGATCGCCGGCCCCATGCACACATGGGAACTGGTGCAGATCGGCAATTGCGCCCCGCCGGTGGAGCTGGACGAAGGCTGGTTATTACTTACGCATGGCGTGGGGGCGATGCGCAAATATTGCATCGGCGCCATGCTGCTCGACAAGGACAACCCCGCGCGCGTTCTCGGCCGCTCGCGCACGCCGCTGCTTTCGCCTTCGGATGTGGGGCGTGAAGGCTACGTGCCCAATGTCGTCTACACCTGCGGCGCGCTGCGCCACGGCGACTATATGTTCATGCCCTTCGGCATCGCCGACTGCATCGTCGGCTTCGCCATGGTCCGTATCGACCGTTTCCTGGAAACTCTCGTGTGAAAGACAGGAGCTCATCCATGACCGACACCTCCTTCACCACCCGTGACCTGATGACGGAAAGCGGCGTGGGCTTCGGCACCAGCGGCGCGCGCGGCCTCGTCTCGGCGCTGACCGACCGCGTGGCCTTTGGCTATACTCAGGGTTTTCTGCGCTATCTCTTTGAGATCGGCGAATTCACCGAAGGCGACGCGGTGGCGCTGGCGGGCGACCTGCGCCCCTCGACGCCGCGCCTCCTGCGCGCCTGCGCCGAGGCGATCCGTCATGAGGGCGGCCTGCCGCTGTTTTGCGGCCATGCGCCGACGCCGGCGCTGGCCCGCTACGCCTTTGACCGACGCATCCCGTCGCTGATGGTCACCGGCAGCCACATCCCCGCCGATCGCAACGGCGTCAAGTTCCACCGTGCGCGGGGCGAGGTGCTCAAGCCCGACGAGGCCGGCATCGCGCGTCAGGCGATCGTCCTTCCCCCTTCCCTCTTTGATGGCGAGGGAGCTCTGCGCGATCCTGCTCCTTTGCCTGAAGCGATCGACATCAACGCACCCTACCTGTCGCGGTATACGGAATTTTTCGGACATGGCGCGCTTTCGGGCCTGAAACTGGGTGTCTATCAACATTCCGCCGTAGGGCGCGACCTGCTCAAGCAACTGTTGCGGGACCTCGGCGCCGAGGTGACGCCGCTGGGCCGCTCCGACAGCTTCGTTCCCGTCGACACCGAGGCGCTGCGCCCCGAAGATATCGCCCTTGCGCGGGACTGGGCGCGCGCGCACGCCTTCGACGCCATCGTCTCGACCGACGGAGACTCCGACCGGCCGCTCGTGGCGGATCAGTCAGGACGCTGGCTGCGCGGAGACATCCTTGGCCTGATCTGCGCGCATGAGCTTGGCGCCGACTGCGTCGTCACCCCGGTAAGCAGCAACACCGCGCTTGAAAGAAGCGGGTGGTTCGCCGGCGTCCGGCGCACGCGTATCGGCTCTCCCTATGTGATCGAGGCGATGAACGAGGCCGCAGCAGAGGGCGCCGCGGTTTGCGGATACGAGGCGAATGGCGGCTTCCTTCTGGGCGGCCCCGTCACCCGCAATGGCCGGAGCCTTGCGCCGCTGCCGACGCGCGACGCCGTTCTGCCCATCCTCTGCGCCCTTGTCGCCGCGCGCCGCAAACCCCTGGCCGAGATCTGCGCCGATCTGCCCGCGCGCGTGACCTTCTCAGACCGGCTTCGCGCGTTCCCGACCGCGCGGAGCCGCGCCATCGTCGACTGGCTCAGCCCGCCCGATTCCGCCCTCGAAAGGGCGCGCATCGACGACGCCTTCGGCCCCGTCGCCGGGAAACTGTCCGAGACCGACAAGACCGACGGCCTGCGGATGACTTTCGAGGGCGGGGCGATCATCCATCTGCGTCCCTCTGGCAACGCCCCGGAACTGCGCTGCTATACCGAGGCCGAAACCGAAGACGAGGCGCGGAGGCTGAACGCCGAGACGCTCGCCCTTGTCCGGGACCGGCTGGCCGTCCGCGCCGACCAAGAGCAGGCGGCCTGACCGATGCGTATCGCCATGCTCGCGCCCATCGCCTGGCGCACGCCCCCCCGCCACTACGGCCCGTGGGAGCTGCTGACCCACATGCTGACCGAGGAGCTGGTGGCGATGGGCCTCGACGTGACGCTGTTCGCCACCGCCGACAGCCAGACATCGGCCCGTCTCGACGCCGTCGCGCCGGCCCCCTACAGCGAGGATCCCGGCGTCGACGCCAAGGTCTGGGAATACCGGCACCTGTCGCATGTGTTTTCGCAGGCGGACCGGTTCGACATCATCCACAATCAGGCGGACTTCCCGGCCCACGCCTTCGCTCCCCTGGTCGAAACGCCGGTGGTGACGACGATCCACGGCTTTTCCTCGGAACGCATCCTGCCGATGTTCAAGCCTTTCGAGGACCGGGTGCGTTTCGTCGCCATCAGCGAGGCCGACCGCCACCCCGACCTGCGCTATGCGGCGACGATTCATCACGGCATACGGCTCGATGATTTCCCCTTCGACCCGGCGGGCGGCGACGACCTGCTGTTCTTCGGCCGCATCCACCCCGACAAGGGCGCGAAAGAGGCCATCGAGGTCGCCCACGCCACAGGCCACCGCCTGCACATCTATGGCGTCATTCAGGATCAGGCCTATTTCGACGCGTATGTGCGCCCCGCCCTGTCCGACGACCGGGTGATCTGGCATGGCCCCGTCGGCGGCGCCGAGCGCGCCAGAGCTCTGGGCGGCGCCAGGGCCCTTCTGCACCTGATCGGGTTCGACGAGCCCTTCGGGCTGTCGGTGGTCGAGGCCATGGCCTGCGGTACGCCCGTTGTCGCCTGCCGGCGCGGCTCCATGCCAGAGTTGATCATCGACGGTCAGACGGGATTTCTGGTTGATGGCCCCGACGAAGCCATCCGCGCCGTTGACCGGCTCGGAGAAATCCGCCGAACGGCCCCCCGCGCCCATATCGCAGAGCGCTTCACGGCGACGCGCATGGCTACGGATTACGTTGCGCTCTACGAGTCGGTTCTCGCCGAGCGGAACCGATCACCGCGCCTGGAGACCCCCCGACGACGTCCGAAGGTTTCGCCCATGCAACGCGCTCGCGCCGCGCCGACGGGCGGCGTGAATGGCGGCGTCGCAATGAAGGAGCGCGACCCGGCGCATCGCTAAACTGAAGTTCGAGTCTCACTAGGACCACCTGTTCGTCGTCCTCGCCGTCCGTCGCGTTCGCTCGCGGCGTCGCCTCTGCGACCGTTTCCGCGTATCGCCGAACCTTCCTTCGCTTGGATCAATCGCTGCGGACGGATGGCGAAGGACTCAAAGGCGACCGTCGTCGCCGCCAAAGCCTATTTCTACGCCGCATCTATCTCACGGCGCCCGACGAGTTGGCGCGCCCGGCGAAATTTCTTGAATCCGCCTCCGAGAGAAGGCTAGAATCTTCGCAATCGTCCTGCATGCGAGGCGAATGGTGGTCGCCGCCGCACGTTTATTCATACCGCCATGCACAACGGTCCGACGATCACGATGTCGAATCGCCAAACTGTATGCTCTCGCCCCAGCCAGTTCCTCTCGGCCCGGAACTGCAAATTGGCAGGGTTTTTCACGCCAGACCGCCCGGACGATGCTAACGCGGCCGCGGTTGGGCTCAATGGCGCTCTCTACGCAATCACATTTATCCACTGTAAGAGACGCAACGTCGACCGCCGTCCAAGCCGGGCGCGCGATCCAACTGCCGGGATCAGCTCAAGGGAACGCGGCCGCTGACTCGACTCTCGATCAGCCGGGCGGCCGCAAGGAGTTTCGGCACATAGCGTTCCTCCATCTGCTCGAGGGAGACGGCGTTGCGCGCAACGATGATGTTGATGCAGCATCGAAGCTCGCCGTTGACGAACACCGGAACCCCCGCGCCGGCCTCATGCGCGAAGAACTCGCCCGATTGCAGCCCATAGCCCCGGCGACGGGTCTCGCCAATGATCGCATTGAGGCGCTCCGGGTTGCCCATCAAGTCGAGCGATTCCTCGGGATGCGGGTTCGCGAACCGAAGGATCCGCTTGCGGGTCGCCTCGTCGCAGAACGCAAGCCACGCGCGACCGGTCGCCGAGATAGTGAACGGGATTTGAGAGCCGGCGCCGCGATGGCGGACAACCGAAAATACGGCGTCACGGGTGTTTGTTTCCGCTATGACCAGCCTGTCGCCGGGGCAAAGGACAACATCCGATGGCCAGCCCATATCGCTGCGAAGGTCGGCGAGAATCGGGCGCGCGATCGCTACGATCTCATCGTCGGCGTCGTAGCCGCTCGCGAGCGCAAGCGACCGAAGCCCGACCGCGAATTCCCGATTATGCGCGTCATATGAGACAAAACCGGCGGATTCGAGCGTCTCCAGCATCCTGAGCGTTGTCGCTTTCGGAATTCCGGTGCGCTTGTGGATCGCTGTCAGACCGGCCGGACCGATCGCATTCAGCGCCTCCAGCACCGCTAGCACCCTGAGTGACGCCGTCACGGGCTTGTAGACCGGCGCGCCCATCGGCCTGTCTTTCATGTCCTGCGTCACGTAAACGCCTCCCGTTCCATGGGTTTCATCCGTCGCCGGCTGCTGGCCCGGCGTCTGGCGGCTCAAAGGCTGACACCGTTGGCGTCGGTCCCGTCCATTTCTCGCATTCCACGCAGCACAATTGACCCGTCGAGCCTTGGGCGAGACGCGACGTGCCGCGATCTCGGGTCACGGCGTTCGGGTTGCCGTGAACGCAGATCGTCTCACCGCCGATATCGACGGGATCATACCATGCGCCGGTCGGCAGGTTGATCACGCCAGGCGCGATGTCCTCGGTCAACTGCGCGGCGGCGAGGCAGGCGCCGCGCGCGTTGAATATCCGCACAATATCGCCGTCTTCGACGCCGCGCGCGGCCGCGTCCTGCGGATTGATGCGCATGACCTCGCGGCCCCGGGATTTTGAAGCCTGGGAATGCGCGGCGTAATCGAGCTGGCTGTGCAGGCGCGTCGCCGGCTGGTTGGAGACGAGCCAGAGCGGAGCTTCCGGAGACGGCGCCTCTTCCCTGTCCAGCCACGCGGGGTGGCCGGGGCAATCAGAATAGCCGAAGTCGGCGATGGTCTCGGAATAGAGCTCGATCCTCCCGCTCGGCGTCTTCAGCGGCGCCGCCGCAGGATCAGCGCGAAAGGCGCGAAGGATCCCGCCATCGTTGGCGCGGCGCGGCAGACGGACCTCGCCCGCCGCGCGGAACGAATCGAAATCCGGCGCCGGAAGGCCCTCCGCCGCAAGCGCCTGTCGCGTCGGCTCATAAAGATGGCGCAGCCAGGCCTCCGGGCTCCGGCCCTCGGTGAACGCTTCTTCAACGCCCATCCGCGCAGCGAGGGCGCGGAAGATCTCATGGTCGTCGCGCGCTTCGCCATAGGGGCGGCTCAGCGGCCGCATGGCGATCATCAGCGGGTCGGTTCCGGCGGCGCCGATATCCTCCCGCTCTAGCGTCATGGTCGCCGGCAGTACGATGTCGGCGTGCCGCGCGCTCGCCGTCCAGGCGAAATCGTGCACCACGAACGTATCGCAACGCGAGAGCGCGCGACGAAGGCGCGTGAGGTCCTGATGGTGGTGGAAGGGATTGCCCCCCGCCCAGTAAACGAGGCGGATATCCGGATAAGTCAGCGTGGCGCCATTGAAGTCGAACCGCTCACCCGGATGCAGCAGCATGTCGGAGATGCGCGCGCAGGGGATCAGCGCGGCGACGCCGTTTTTCCCCTGCGGCATGGTCGGGATCGGCGTCGCCACCGGCGTGCGGCCAGTATGCCCCATTGCGCCGAGCGCGTAATGGAAACCACAGCCGGGCGCGCCGATTCGTCCCAGCATCGCCGCCAGCGCCACGCCCGCCCAGACCGGCTGTTCGCCGTGTTCGGCGCGCTGCAGCGCGTGGGCGACGGTGACGAGAGTCCGCCCGGACGCGGCGCGGTGGGCGAGATCGGCGATGACCGAAGCTTCGACACCGGAGATCCCGGCGGCCCAGGCCGGCGTTCTCGGCTGTCCGTCCGCCTCGCCCCGCAGATAGGCCGCGAGCCTGTCCCAACCGACGCAATGCGACTCGAGGAACTTCAGGTCCGCCAGGCCATCGGCGTCGAGTGCATGCATCATGCCCAGCATCACCGCGGTGTCGGTTCCGGGCTTCACGCTGATCCATTCGGCCCCAGCAGATGACGGAAAGTCGGTCCGCATCGGGCTGAGATTGACGAAGCGCGCGCCGCGCGCGGCGGCGCGCTCCATCGCCCCGCGTTCGATATGACGGCTGACTCCACCGCTGGCGATGTTGGAGTTCTTCAGCGCCATTCCTCCGAAAGCCAGAACCAGATCCGTGTGGTCCACGATCTGATCCCAAGTCACGTTATGACGGGAGATGTCCTCGAAAGCGCCGATGACATGCGGAAGCAGCGCTTGCGCGGCGCCGGCGCTGTAGCTGCCGACCGAGCGCACGTAACCGCCGAGCGCGGTGTTGAGAAACCTGTGAACCTGGCTCTGGGCGTGATGAAAACGCCCGGCGCTGGCCCAACCATAGGAGCCGCCGAAGACGGCCGCCGGCCCGTGCGCGTCGCGCACTCTCGTCAGTTCCCCCGCGAGCCGGTCGAGCGCTTCATCCCAGGAAAGCGCAACGAATTCACCGTCGCCGCGCCGCTCGCGCGGGCCGGGCCCGGCCTCGAGCCATGCTCTGCTCACCATCGGCTTCGCGATCCGCGCGCGGTGGGTGAGCGCGTCGGCGAAATTGCCGAGGATCGGCGACGGGTCCGGGTCTTCGGGATGCGGGAAGATGTCCAGCCCGCCTTTGGCGTTCGGCGTGGCGGAAAACGCCCCCCAATGCGCGCTGTGCGGCAGGGCGGCGGACGTCTCGGTCTGTCTCGTCATCATGCTTACCCTTCCATCAGACCCGGAAGCCAGAGCGACAAGGCTGGAAATATGATCAAGAGCGCGACGATCACAACCTCGCACACCAGGAACCAGGACAGGCCACTGAAAATCTCGTTCAGCGAAACTGTGTCGCCGACGATGTTTTTCACCACGAAAGCGTTCAGTCCGACGGGTGGAGTCAGCAAGCCGACCTCTATCATCTTGACCACAAGCACGCCGATCCAGATCAGGTTGATGTTCAACTCATCGAACATCGGAAGGAAGACCGGCAGCGTCAGCAGCATGATGCCGATCGGGTCGAGGAACATGCCCAGCAGAAGGTAGACGAGGATCATCGTCACGATGACCCCGACCGCCCCCAGGTGCCAGCCCGTCACGATCTCCGACATCAGTCGCGGCACCCCGGCCATCGCAAGGAAGCGGGTGAGCAGGATCGCGCCAATGGCGATAAAGAAGATCGAGGCCGTCGTGCGCAGCGCCTCCATGAAGCTGGCGTGAAGGCTGCGAAGCGTGAGGCGGCCGGAAAAGAGCGCGATCAGGAGGGCGAACATCGCCCCCACGGCGCCGGCTTCAGTCGCCGTCGCGACGCCACTGAAGATGCCGCCAACGACGCTCATGATCAGGAGCGGCAGCGGCCAGACATCGCGCAGCGCGGCGAATTTCTCCGCCACGCCGGCCCTGACCCTGACGCGTGGAGCAAGCTCGGGGTTGAGCGAACAACGGATGACGATCATCACGGTATAGGCGCCGGCGGTCAGAAGGCCGGGGATGATGCCGGCGATCAGCAGCGTGCCGACCGGTTGTTGCGTGTACCAACCATAGAGCACGAAGGCGATCGAGGGGGGAATAAACGCGCCGAGCGTGCCGGCGGCTGCGATCGTGCCGGTCGCGAGCCCGCGATCATAGCCATAGGCGAGCATTTCCGGAATCGCCAACCGCCCCATTGCGGCGGCGGTGGCGAGACTGGAGCCGGAGGCCGCCGCGAACCCGGCGGACGCGAAATTCGACGCGACCGCCAGCCCGCCCGGCAACGAGTTGAGCCAGAGCCGCGCCGCACTGTAGAGCGAGCGGGTCAGCCCGGTATGGTAGGCGATCGAGCCCATCAGAAGAAACATGGGCACTGCCGAAAGCGACCACGACGCGGCGAAATCGAAAGGCAGAGAGCCGAGCACGCCGAAGGCGGGGCGCGTACCCCGGAGCGCGATGATGCCGCCGATCGAAACGGTGGCGAGGGCGACGCCGATCGGCACGCGCAGGGCGAGCAACAGCAGGAGGATGCCGAAGGCGATTGCTGCGACCGTGGGCCCGTCCATTTTAAGCTCCGTTGGAAATGAAGGAGCGGCCCGCGCCCCTCAGCTGGCCGAGACCGCTTCGTCGGCGCTGCGTGCGGATGGCAACGACCGCTCGCCCGTCGCCGCAAAGCGGAGGTCGTCGATCAACAGAAGCGCGAACCAGAGCGCCATCGCGACGCAGCCGGCAGGGACCAGCCAGCGCGCCGGCCACACCTCGACATAGCCGAACGCGGTCTCCCAGGTCTCGCCGATGCGGGTCTTGTGCAGCGCTTCGGAGGTAGTGAACCAGATCAGGACCGCGGCGTAGGCGACGCCGAGAAGACCGGCGCACCCGTCAAAGACCGCCAGCCGCCGTTCGGAAAGGTTCCGGGTGAAGAGATCCACCCCGACATGGCCGCGCTCGCGCGTGACGAGGCCAAGCGGCAGAAAGATCAGCGCGACCATGTGAAAACTCGCCACCGCCTCAAGCGTCAGCGGGATAGGATAGTTGAAGAGATATTTGCTGATCACGTCGAGCGAGACCTGAACCATCATCGCCGCGCAAGCCATGATGGCGACAGCGATCAGCACAGTGTTAAGGCGGCTGAACCATTTATGGGCGGTTAGCATGGCGTCTTCCCGTAAAGGATGCGCCCGTTCTCCGAAAAGAACGGGCGACGCACGGTTTGCGGCTCAGAACTTCGCCTTGGAGAATACTTCCCGGTTCAGCGCAGCGACAAACGCCTCGCGATCGTCCACGCCGATCTCCGAGAGAATGGCGCGCCATTTCTCCACGAGAGAGAGATAGGTCTCCACCATCTTTCTGGCGTTCTTGACGCCAGCCGCCTCCGCGGTGGCGATCGTGTTCTCGACCTCGCCCTTCCGGAAGGCCGCGAGGGCGGTCAGAAGCCTCTCATCTGGCTGAACCAGTTCGACGCCTGAAGCGACTGCGTTATCGAGGCCGGCATCGCCCTCTTTCTTGTAGGCGAGCATGACATCGACCACGAGTCCGGCGAGATTCTCGTTGATTGCCGCGCGCTCGCTCTCCGACAGGCCATGATAGACTTCGGCGTTCATCGACATGATGTTGGCGTTAAAATAACTGCCCATCGGAAGATCGATCACCGTCTCCACGACATCCTTCAGATTGTAGGAGTCGAGCCAAGCGGTGGAGGCCGCAGTGCAGTCCGCCTGTCCACGCTGCAAAGATTCGTAAACCTCCGAGCTGGGGATCGTGACAGTGGTGGCGCCGAATTCCTGCATCAGGACGCCGAGCCGGCCGGTCGCACGGGTCTTCTTGTTCTGAAGATCGGCGTAGGTGCGGGTCTGATCCCGGCACATCAGCCGATAAGGATCCGGCCCATAATAGGCGAGGCCGACGATGTTCTGCTCCGACCGTTCCGCGACGCATTCCGGACAGGCGATGAGCTGGAATTCATTCGCTGCGGCGCCATAGACGATGAAATCGTCGGGCAGCGTGATCAGATCCGAGACCGTCGAGGTGACGGGCAGCTCCCGCCGGGTGAAGAGATCGAGGATCAGGCCGGAATCGGTGACGTTGTCGCGCAGCATCTGCACAACTTCCTTGACCCCGCCCATCGTTCCGCCGGGCATTATCTCCCAGGTCACGGCGCCGTCCGTGGCGTCGGACACCCTTTCGAAGAAGGGTTCAAGCGCGGCGTGATGCGCGAGATGCGGCGCGGGCAGCGTGCTCCCATAGGTCAGATGGGTCTCGGCCTGCGCCGCGCCGGCGAACGTAGCGCCGACGGCGATGGCGATGGCGATCGGCGCCGACATGAGCAACATACGTCTGACCATGAATCTACTCTCCCATTGTAAGCGGCATGTAATATGGTTCATTAAATGAACCTTTGGTTCTTACTTATGAAACTGCGGCGCGGACTGGTGTTTGTCAAGATTGCCGAATTCCCGCGAGTTCAACGGAGCAGATTGACAGGCGCGCATTCTCGCCGGCAACATAATAGACCTTCGGTTCATCTATTGAACCTTGCTTGTCACCGATGCGGAATTGTCACCTATGTCCACTCGCCACGCCGACCCCGCCGCCAAAGCGCGCAAGATCATCTGCGAGAAGGAGCCGGCGACCGCCAGCCGCGGCATGGCCGTAACCAATCATCCACTCGCCTCGGCGGCCGCTGTCGAGGTCATGGCCGCCGGGGGCAACGCCGCAGATGCGACGGTCGCAGCGCTCTTCACGCTCACCGTGGTGGAGCCAATGATGGTCGGCATTTTCGGTGGCGGCGCCGCGCTCGTCCGTATGGCGGACGGCCGCGAGGTGGTGATCGATGGGCTCTGCACGGCGCCACACTCATGCCGGCCGGATTGCTACACGCCGATCTCGGACGACTGGCCTGACTATATGGAGACGGTGGGCCGCGAAAACCGTGTCGGATACCGCTCGATCGCAACGCCCGGCAATTTGCGCGCCTGGTGCGAACTGCTCGAGCAATACGGCCGCCTGCCGTTGGAGCATGTCATGGAGCCGGCGATCCGGCACGCGTCGCGCGGATTCGCGATCACACCCTATCTCGCGGCATTCATCTCCGAATACGCCGCAGATCTGGCGCGTGATCCGGCGATCTCGGCCATCCTGATGCCGGGCGGCGCGCCGCTGGAAGCCGGGGCGCATCTGGTGCAGGCCGATTACGCAAAGACGCTCGAGCGGATCGCACAGAACGGCCCTGACGAGCTTTATCGGGGCGCGTTGGGGCGGGAAATCTGCGCCGCGATCGAAGCGGCGGGCGGCCATGTCAGATTCGAGGATCTTCAAGTCTACAGGACGGAACATCGCCAGCCGGTACGCGGCGCCTATCGGGGGCACGAGATAATCGGGCCGCCGCCGCCCTGCTCCGGCGGCGTGCATGTGGTGCAAATGCTCAATCTCATGGAAGGTTTCGATGTCGGCCAGCTCGGCTTCGGAACGCCGGAAACGCTGCACCTCGCGTTGGAGGCGTTGAAGATCGCCGCCTCCGACCGGCGCGCGGCGACAGCCGACCCGGCCTTCGTCGATGTACCGGTGGCGCGTCTGCTCTCGAAGCGCTACGCCGACCAGCGCCGCCCGCAGATCAAGCTCAACAGCGCGAGCGATTACAAGGCCGAGGTGCTGCTGAACGAGTCCGACAATACCACCCATGTCACGGTCGCCGACGGTGAGGGCAACGTCGTCACATCAACCCAGACGATCAACAGCCTCTTTGGCGCCAGGGTGGCGTTTCCAGGCGCCGGGATCATTCCGAACAATTACATGTATCTCTTCGATCCGCATCCAGGCTTCGCGCTATCGCTTGAGCCCGGAAAGCGAATCACCAGCGGCATTTCCGCGATGATCGCGCTGACCGAGGGCAGGCCTGCCTTCGCACTCGGTTTGCCGGGCGCGCATCGCATCCCGGCCTGCGTGTTTCAGGTGGTGATGAACCTTATCGATCACGGCATGAGCCTGCAGGAGGCAGTGGAGGCGCCGCGCGTCTTCACCCAGGGTCAGGAGGCGGAGATCGAGAGCGCCTTTCCGGCGGAAACCCGCGCGGCGCTCGACAGGCTCGGGCACAAGACCGTCGAGGTCGACCATGTCGGCGGCGGCATGTGCGCGATCCGGTTCGCCGAGGACGGCTTGATGGAAGGCGCCGCCTGCTGGCGCGCCGACGGAACGCCGGTGGGTATCGGCGGCGGCCAGGCGCGTGATGGCGTGAGTTTCTGGCCTGACCATGTTCGTTCGGATCCTTCCGCGGATTGAAGACCGGCGCACGCCCGACGATTCGCCAAAGGTCCATGCCGCCCACCATGATGTCAGGGTTGTGCGCCCACCGCGCTATCGACGAAAAACTCGATCAATCTGCGGGTCAGGGTCTTTTGCGGGCCGCTATCGGGCCAGACGGCGTAGACGCCAAGCACGGGCAGACGCCATTGCGGCAACACCCGGACCAGCGCGCCAGCGGCAAGTTCGGCCTCGACCTCGCCAAGCGGCAGGTTACGCACGCCAAGGCCCGCAAGGATGGCCGATTTGGCTGAACTGATCGTGTCCACCTCAAGCCGCACGTTTTCAGGGTGAATTGTAACCGTCTGATCCTCGCAGGTTAGCGTCATCGCGTCTGGGATCACCGAAACCGCGATGAAATCGCAGGTTGTCAGATCGTGTGGCGTCGTGATCGGGGCGCGCGCGGCGAAGTAACGGGGCGAGCCGACCACCACCCGTTCGAAATCGTCGATGCGTCGGCTTTTCAGGCTGCTGTCGACCAGCGCGCCCAGCCGGATGCCAAGGTCAAAACCGCCCTTAATCAGGTCGGCAGGCATGTCGCTGCTATGCAAGGAAATCGCGACCATGGGGTGGGTTCGGGCGAATTCCCACAGCTTTTGGCGAGTGCGCATCTGCTCGCCCCAGGCGGGCATCGTGATCCGCAGCGCGCCCACCAACTTGTCGCCACTGCCGCCGACAGCATCAAGCGCTTCCGCCCCGGCAGCCACCATGCGACGCGCGGCTCCAAGCGCCGCATGTCCTTCAGGTGTCAGAGACATTGACCGGGTCGAGCGAAAGAATAGCGTGACGCCGAGTTTGCTCTCAAGGCGAGACAGGTGGTGGCTGACAACCGAGGTGGACAGCTTGAGCCGCCGCCCGGCGGCGCTCAGGCTGCCAGCCTCGGCAATGGCGACAAAGATGGCCAGCCCACGATAGCTCTCGATCATCTTTCTAATTCCTAAAAATATTCTTCCCGTTTTAATGGGATAATCAAAAGGCGGAACAGGGTCTATCTGTGGATCCAACACCACAGGAGAGTTCCATGCCCAGCAGCACCGCCATCATCACCACAAGCCGCGCCAGCATCTACCTGCAGCAGCTTTGCAAGCATTTCAGTCACAAGGTTCCAGTCGAATTCACCGCCGAAGCGGGCTCCGTCAGCCTGCCGTTCGGCAACTGCGCGCTGACGGCCGAGGACGACACGCTGACCCTTGCGGTCACCGCCGAACCTGACGAGCTTGCGCGGATGCGGAAGGTGATCGGCGATCACCTTGCCCGTTTCGCCTTTCGAGAAAACCCCGAAATCGAATGGCGCGACGCGCCTGCGGCCTGAACTGCTTCCGGGCGTAACTTCCCACGAACCGCCCTCCACCAAACGGCAGCCGCATAGAGCTTCGTCTCAAGGAGCAAGCCTACCTCGTGGGTGAGACGCAAAGCTTCATCGACATCGCATGGCTACCGTAGTGCGTTCGGCCCACCATGCTCGGCTGCGATCTCCGCGACTCTCCTGGGATCGTCGCCTGACCGAAGACGCAAGCGCGGCGCCAATTTGAGCGGCCGGTGGTCGCCGGGCGGCCACCGAATATCCCGGGCCGGATCCTGCGCGCCGGGTTGAAGGTCATGAATTGGGGGCCGTTCGCCACCGCAAGGCCGCGCAGCCTGCCGACATCTGACATATCTGGAGAATCACCATGACCATGACCATGACCATGACCATGACCGTCACGGCCGTCACCGCGCAGCTTGGATCCCATATCATCAGAGTCCTTCTGGACTGGAGATCGCCGAGCCGATCATCGGTCTTGCCCGCAGCCCGCAAAAGACGACGAATCTGGGCGTCGAGGCGCTCCCCGGCGACGACGGCCAGCCCAGCCAATTGAAAGCATCCCTGGCCGGTGTCGACACTCTATTTCTGGTCTCTGGCATGGACGCCGCCATGGCCGCCAGTGTTAAGAAAATCGCGCACCAGCGTACAGGGCGCCGAAGAGGGAGAGGGAGAGGGAGAGGGAGAGGGAGAGGGAGAGGGAACGGGCTCCTCTGCCGTGATCCGGAGCAACCGGCAGATTGAGGCGGATATTCGCGCCAGCGGGCTGGACCGGGTGATCGGGCGCAACGGCATCTTCATCGAGCCGGACGTCGAATTCATCGACAACTACCGCAAGGCTGGCGAGAGCGCGAACTGCGCCGGAAACGACGAATGCGGCTACACGAGGCGCCCGGAATTGACCCAAGCTTACGCCCGCAGACTGACCGAGCCGCGCCTCAACGGCCACACCTATATCCTGTATGGCGAGCCCCTGACCCATGCCGAGTGCGCTCGGCATATGAACCGCGCCTTCGACGCCGATCCGCACTATCGCCCCATGTCGGTCGAAGATTGCAGGGCTGACCGTGTCGCTGAACTGGGCGACTTCATCGGCTCGGTAATCGCCGGAATCTATCGAAGCAGCCGTGATGGCGCGCTCGACAACCCCAGCGATTTCACGACTGCCGCCGGCCGGCTCACGCTTCA
The DNA here is from genome assembly GCF_011044155.1 of Pikeienuella piscinae. Classification (NCBI taxonomy): domain Bacteria; kingdom Pseudomonadati; phylum Pseudomonadota; class Alphaproteobacteria; order Rhodobacterales; family Paracoccaceae; genus Pikeienuella; species Pikeienuella piscinae. The sequence goes on along the minus strand of NZ_CP049056.1, from coordinate 508,752 downwards.
ATCTCGCACGGGGAGCGCGGACATGGCGCTTGCGCGAAGAAGGCGGCCCTTTGCGTTCCTCTCGGGTAGTCCGATATCACTGGACCGCCATATGATCGGACCAAATATCTGGCCTGATTACGGACGGTGAGCCTTATCGATCTTCCAGAGAGCAGAGCCTCATAGAGAGGGGTTGATGGCGAGCAACAATTTACCAGGCACCTGTCGCGACTCGAGCCGTTCATACATCTTCGCGACTTCATCAAACGCGAACACCCCTTCTATCGGGACCGACAAATCGCCGGCCTTGACGGCTTCGGTCACTGCCGAGACGCTGATCCGCCAGATATCGGAGTCGAAATCGACATGTCCGAGGTGAAAGCGCGAGAAAGTCAAAGACTTCGTGACCAGCCGTTCCCATAGGTTAGGAAGCGGCCGCCCCTCGGCCTCACCAAAACTCACGATGTGGCCGAGATTTCGGACCAGCGCGAAACTCCGATCAAGGATCGTCGCGCCGGTGGAGTCGTATATCTTGTCGATTGGCCGACCGGCGATCTCGGCGATCCGGACGACGAAATCGGCCTCGTCACGATTTACTACGCCTGCGGCTCCAAGTTCGAGCGGTCGCTTCTCCTTGCCGGGCGTGCCGATAGTTCCAAGCACCGTCGCGCCGGCTGCAACGGCCATCTGCGTCAGGTAGAGTCCTACCCCGCCGCCGATCGCATGGACCAGCACGATATCCCCACTCTGCACCTTCGAGACATTATGGAGCATGTGCCAGGCCGTCAGCGCCTGGATCGTAAATGCGGCCGCCTGGTCGAGCCCGACCGCATCAGGAATCGGGATCAATTTGTTGGCGGGCGCAACGCAAAACTCCGCGAAAGCGCCGGCGTCCTCGATGAAGCTCGCGACACGATCGCCGATCGCGACATTCGTCACGTCCGGTCCAAGCGCGGCGACGCGGCCCGACATCTCAAGGCCCGCGACGAGCGGGTAACCTTTCGGATGTGGATACGTGCCCCTCCACATCATAGTGTCCGCAAAGTTACATCCACCGTAAGCCGTCTCGACCAGAACTTCCCCAGGCCCTGGCTTGGGCGCGGGCCGATCGGTCAATTCGAGCGTTCCGGGTTGCTCCCCCGGCGTCCCAAGATAAATCGCACGCATTCGTTTAACTCCCCCCTGCTTTCGCCCGCCGCTCGCTCGTCGCGGCGGCGTCTATCTCGTTCTCACGAATGACCACGCCATATGTCGTCAACGCGGTCTCACCATCCATGAGCCCATCGAGGACGTCATCGAGTACGGCCGCCGGATCGCGCGCCAGCGGATCGCCGTAGCCGCCGCCATTGGGGCCGAGCGCGACGATGCGATCACCGGCATGCACCTGGTGATAAGGTACTTTCGAGGGTAGAGCCTCCCGCGTTCCGTCCGCATTGATCAGGGCCAGAGCGCCAGGCAGCCCCGCCTCACCTGGGCCGAGCGGCCACGGCCGCTGGCCATGACCGTCCCCCTCGGTGGAGAAGGCGCCATCGGAAAGAAGGGTAAACTCGCGGATCGAGCCGATCCCGCCGCGCCACTGTCCCGCCGCCGGCGTATCGCCCCGAAGCTCATACTGCTCCACCCTGAGTGGAAGATGGGTTTCCATATCTTCAATCGGGTTATTCCGGGTGTTGGCGTAGAGCGTATCGACCGCGTCCATGCCGTTCATTCCGAAGCGGCCGCCATAACTGCCCTCGAGAATCTCCATATGCACCCAGTGTTGGCCCTCCCTGAGGCCAGAGAAGGAAACGACGCGCAGGTTGCCCACGCCCGCCGAGACCTTTTCAGGCACAATCTGCGAAAGCGCCCGCATCAGCGTGTCGGCCATCAGGTTGCCCGGCGTGAAGCGCGCGATCGTCGGCGCCGGGAAAATCGGATTGGCGAGGCAACCCTTCGGCGCGATAATCTTGATTGGTCGCGTAAGGCCGGCATTCTGCGGGACTTCGCCATATTCCACGCTGTCAAGCAGGATCGAGCGGAGCGTCAGCCAGATCGCGCAGTCCACCGTCCCTTCGAAAGGCATATTGATTGGCCTGTCGGGCACCTGCGGCGCCGTTCCGGTCAGATCAACCGTGATGTCGTCACCGGCGACCGTCACTGTCACCTTGATGGGCAGGTCGCGACGCATCGGGTTGGGATCATCCGAAAAACCGTCGAAGATCCCTTCCGCGGCATAGGAGCCATCGGGCAAAGCGCGGATCGCGTCGCGCATGAGCCGTTCCGAATAATCCATGAGATCCGCCGCAGCGGCGCGGATCGTTTCAATCCCATACCGGTCCGCCAATTCAAGGAACCGCGCGGCGCCGATCTCGGCAGCCTTGATTTGCGCCTCCATGTCTCCCACGACAAGTTGAGGGGCGCGGATGTTGTCGCGCAGGATCTGCCATACTTGGGCGTTAGGTCGGCCTTCCTCCACAACCTTGATCGCCTTGAACTGAAGACCCTCGGCATAGGCGTCGACCGCATCCACAATTCCCGCGCTGCCCGGCGTGGCGGCGCCGATGTCAAGGTGGTGGGCCGTGGTCACGGAAAAGGCGACCAGTTTTTCCTCGATAAAGATCGGAACGATGAAGGCGACATCGGGCCCATGCGACGCGCCGCCATATGGATCGTTGTGCATGATGACGTCGCCAGGACGAATATCCTGACTGCGAGCGGCCAAGGCCCGCTTGATCCCGCGAATATAGCCGGGAATCGGCCCCGATTGCAGCGGGGTGGACATCTTGCATTCGCAAAGTTGATTGCCGTCGTAGTCCGTCAGCGCGGTGCCGAAGTCCTCCGATTCACGGATGATGCTCGAATAGCTCATACGCATGAGCTTGTGGCCCATCTCTATGGCGATGTTCTCAAGCGCGCCCTGGATGACCGCAGCGGTGATTGGATCGATGGACGCGGTCATTGTGCCGTCCCTCCCAAGGTGATGATCATGCTGCCGGTTTCGTGAACCACGGCGGAGTCTCCCGGAGGGATGACCGTGGTGGAGTCGCTCTGGAGCACGATTGCAGGACCGGGGAACGGCCGCCCCACAGGGAGTTTGCGGCGGTCATAGAATGTCGTCTCGAAATGCGAGAGCTGACCGTCGATGCGGAAGACGCAGTCGCCGGTGCGCAGCGTCGCCTCCTCCAGGGAGCCGCCCTCGATGGGGCGAAGCGCCTTCAGCTTGTCGATCTCACCGATGCCCGCGACCTTCACATTCACGATCTCGACCGGGCTTTCAGGGAACGCGTGACCATACTCGGCGGCGTGCAGCTTGTGGAACGCGTCCCACACTTCCTTGAGGTTCGACTCATTGATCGATCCCTGTGGCAGGGGAACACGCAACTCGTACCCTTGGCCGACATATCGCAGATCACTTGCCCGCTCGAAGCGCACCGCGGCCGAATCGATGTGATCGGCATCGAAGCGCGCGGAGAGATCCGCCTCCATCGTTTCGAGATCCCGGTTCAGCCGGTCGATGTCGATGGCGGTCGAAATCTGGAACTCGGTGGTTGTCGCATCGTATTTCACGTCCGTGGTCAGCAAGCCCATGGCCGAGGTGATGCCCGGATAGGGCGGTACGATCACTTCGCGGATCGACAGCATCGCCGCAACCTCTGCGCCGTGGAGCGGACCCGCGCCCCCGAATGCGCCAAGCGCGAAGCCGCGTGGATCGATGCCTTTCTGGACGGTGCGCGAGCGAATGGCGTTCGCCATGTTCGAGTTGATCACCGCCAGGACGCCCTCCGCGGCTTCTTCCATGGACAAACCGAGTTGCTTGGCGAGTCCCGCCACGGCCGTCCGCGCCGCTTCACGGTCGAGTTTCATGCCGCCGCCGAGAAAGTCGTCTGCGTCCAGACGGCCGAGAACGAGGTTCGCATCGGTGACGGTCGGTTCCACGCCGCCCTGCCCGTACGCCGCCGGACCCGGCACCGCGCCCGCACTTCTCGGACCGACGCGGAATGCTCCGCCACGATCGACATGAGCGATCGAGCCGCCGCCGGCGCCGATCGTGTGAATGTCGATCATCGGTGAAAGAAGCGGATAACCGGCGATCGAAGAGGAGCGCGCGTCTGTTTCGGCGAAGGCGCCGTCGGCAACGATGCCGATATCCGCGGACGTGCCGCCAATATCGAAGGTGATGAGATCGTTACGCCCGAGCTGCTGACCGATCCAGGCCCCCCCCAGAACACCTGCGGCGAGCCCGGACAGGAGCGTAAGCGTCGGCTTGTCGGAAACCATCGCCGCGGTGGCGGCGCCCCCGTTAGAGGCCATGATCCTGAGCTCGCCGGAGAATCCGGCGTCCTGGAGCGCACCCTGCAAGCGCACGATGTATTCTCGGACCTTCGGGCCGATGAAGGCCGAGAGCGCGGCGGTCGTGAAACGCTCAAACTCGCGGAACTGCGGCGCTACGAAGGATGATGTGGTTACGAACGCCTCCGGCATCACCTCCACGACGATCTCGCGCGCCCGGTCTTCGTGGCAGGAATTCAGATAGGAAAAGAGGAAGCAGATCGCGACCGCGCTGACGCCCTCCTCCTTCAGTTCTTCAGCGGCTCTGCGGACGGCTTCCTCGTCCAGGGGCTCGATCTCCGCGCCGGTGGGCGGCGCGAGACGGCCGGGGGCCGTCTTGCGATGACGGCGCTTCACCAGAGGGCGGTCTTGCCAGGGCAACTCCTGGCGGATCGAATAATGCTGCACCCTCTGATGGCGCCCGATATGGACGATGTCCCGAAAACCATCATTGGTGATCATGCCCGAAGTGACGCCGTTATGCTCCAGAACCGCGTTCGTCGCTGTGGTCGTGCCGTGGAACAGGTAATCGATCTCACTCGGCGACACGCCGCTCATCTCACAGAGCTTGAGCACGCCCTGCAGCACGCCGCGAGAGGGATCGTCAGGCGTGGTCGCGATCTTGTGGATGTCGAGAACGCCGCTAGCGAGGTCACAATATACGAGGTCCGTGAAGGTTCCGCCTACGTCAACGCCGATGGTCTTCATTATATCTCCTCAGGTCGGCGTGAATGCTGAGAAAGCGCCGGTGTATTCCTTGGGGAGCGGAGATGCGTACCCCTGCCGTTTGGCGGTTCCGAGTCCGAGCCCAACGAGCGCCTCGACAAACTTCACGCCAGCCGAGACTCCATCGATCGCGGGCGCTCCGATCTCACGCGAGACCTGAGCCATCAGATCCGACATGCCTGCGCAACCGAGCAGCACGCTGTCCGAGTGATCTTCTTCAATCGCCTTGCGGCACTCGTTGATTACGAGCTTCTGCGCATTCGACCCCTCTACCTCAAGGTCGAGAACAGCCATATCGGTCATCCGGATCGAGCGGCAGAAATGCTCCATTCCGTAGGCGTGAACCAGATGCTCCATCATCGGACGCGACCTTTCGAGCGTCGAGATGATCGAAAAGCCGGTTCCGATGATGCTCGCAGCGTGCATCGCCGCCTCCGCGATTCCGATTACGGGACCGCGCGCCACTTCTCGAGCGGCGGCCAGGCCCGGGTCGCCGAAACAGGCGACGACATAGCCGTCATAGCCTTCGGCTTCACCCTTGCGCACTTCGTCGACCACGCCGATCGCAGCGAAGGCCTCGTCATGGAAGCCTTCGATCGACACCGGGCCCATTTGCGGCGAGACCGCTGTGATCTCGGTGCCTGGGCTGGCGACTGCGCGCGCTGCTTCACCGATCTTCTCGGTCATCGACCAGGTGGTGTTGGGATTGATTACTTTTATCTTCATGGATCTTGCTCTCTCATCTGTCCGCGTGGCGCCGGGCTCAATCATAGAGTTCCGATATAAGGCCGTAATGTTGCGGCTGCCGGTGCCGGCGGAAGTTGAAGATCTCGTTCCGGATATGCTGACAGGCGTCGAGATCGCACATCGCCGTGATCACCTCATCGTCCAGCGTTGAAGATAGCGCCACGATCTCGCCAGTAGGCGCGGTGATGCAGGAGTGCCCCAACAGCATCGAGCCTTCCTCCATGCCGGCTTTTGCGGCCGCCGCGCCCCAGGCGCCGTTCTGATACGAGCCGGCCTGAATCGAGAGGAGGTGATGGAAGGAGTTCAGATGGTCATGCTGCGGCACCGGGGGATTATGGGTCGGCGTATTGTAGCCCCCGCAAATCAATTCCGCGCCCTTCAGGCCCATGACGCGCCAGGTTTCCGGCCAGCGACGATCATTGCAGATGAACATTCCGACCTTCGCGTCGTCGACATCGAAGACGGGGAAACCGAGATTGCCCGGCTCGAAATATCTCTTCTCGAGGTGCTGCCAGGGCCGGTAGGGTTCATATTCCGCGTGGCCCGGCAAGTGGACCTTGCGGTACTTGCCGACGATATTACCCGCCCTGTCGACGACGATCGAAGTGTTGAAGTGACGAACGGAGCCATCCTCTTCGACGAGTTCCGCGTAACCGAGGTTAAACCCGACCTTCAATTCCGCCGCGCGCGTGAACAGAGGTTGCGTGGCCGCGTTCGGCATCTCCGTTTCGAACCAGGCGTCCACTTCTGCCTGATCTTCGAAGAACCATCGCGGGAAGAAGGTGGTCAGCGCAAGCTCCGGGAAAACCACGAAGGTCGCCCCTCGCCCCGCGGCTTCCTCCAACATCGCCAGCAAACGCTTGACGACCTGCTCGCGGGTTTCCGCGCGCGCGATCGGGCCGAGTTGCGCCACAGCGAGGTTGAGCTTCCTAGTCATTCTTTACTTCCTTCGGTTACGCGGGCCCGTCACCCGCCGAGATAGAGCGCCCGCACATGGGCGTTGTCGATGAGGTCGCTCGCAGGCCCCTCTAGGCCGATGCTCCCGGTCTCGAGCACGTATCCGTACTGACTGACCCGGAGCGCCATCCGCGAATTCTGTTCGACAAGTATGATACTCACGCCGTCTTCGCGGTTGATTTCGAGGATCAGGCGCGCGATGTCGCGGACGATGAGAGGCGCGAGGCCGAGCGACGGCTCGTCGAGCAACAGAAGCTTGGGCCGTGTCATCAAGGCGCGACCGATCACGAGCATTTCCTGCTCGCCACCCGACAACGTTCCCGCGTGCTGGCGCAACCTCTCCCGCAGGCGCGGGAAACGGTTGAGGGTCTGCTCCAGATCCGAGGCGATCCCGGCCTTGTCCGTGCGGATGTAGGCGCCCATCAGCAGATTGTCGCGCACGCTCATGAAGGGGAAGACTCTGCGCCCCTCCGGGACCATGGCGATGCCGCGCTCGACGATCTTTCCGGGCGGCAGATGATCAATCCGCTCGCCCTCGTACCAGATCTCTCCGCTTCCCAGGCGCTTCAAACCTGTGATTGCGCGCAGCGTGGTCGATTTTCCCGCGCCGTTCGCGCCGATCAGCGAGATGATCTGACCCTCGTCGAAGCTGATCGATACGTCCCGGATCGCCATCACCTTGTCATATGACACGGTCATGTTCTGCGCCTGAAAATAACGAGTGCTCAATGCCCCAGCTCCTCGTCGTCTTCACCAAGATAGGCGGCGATCACCGCATCGTCCGCCCGAATTGACTCCGGGTCGCCCTCAGCGATCTTCGACCCGAAATTGAGCACAACGATCCAGTCGGATATCCGCATGACCGCGCGCATGTCGTGTTCGACCAGCAGCACCGTGATCCCACGCTTTCGAATGCCGTCGACCATCTCCACGGCTCGGTCGGTCTCCTCCGGATTCATGCCTGCGAAGGGTTCGTCGAGCAGCAGGAGCCTGGGGCGCGCCGCCATCGCGATGGCGATACCGAGCGCACGAAGATATCCGTGAGGGAGATTGACGGCCAATTCGTCCTTCACCCGGCCGAGCCCCAGATAGTCAAGAATCTCGGCCGCGCTGTCGCGGATCCGCAGCCCATCCTCATGAGCAGTCCGCGTTCCGAGGAAGATCCCGAACGGGCCGGCGTTCAGTCCGAGCTGATGAGCGATGACGACGTTCTCGAACGCGGTCATCTCCTTGAAAACGGTGGTCTCCTGGAACGTCCGGACTATGCCCATCCGGGCCACGATATGCGGTTTCAGCCCCGACACCTTCTTACCGTCGAACATCACCCGGCCCGCGGATGGACTCAGGAACGATGAGATCAGCTTGAAAAGTGTCGACTTGCCGGCCCCGTTCGGGCCTATCACCGAACAGATTCGTCCTTCATCTACGGCGAAGCTTACGTCGTTGACCGCAGTGAGGCCGCCGAACTTCTTGGTCAGTCCCTCGACAGTTAGGAGGCTCACTTGCGACCTCCGAAGACCTTACCGACCATCGCCGCGAGACTTAGAATGCCGTTCGGCAGAAAGAGAATGACGATGATCATCAGCACACCGTAAAGCAGCGCCTGGTATTCCTGGATCGCTCGCAGGAGTTCGAAAGCGATGACAAGCGTGAAGGTGCCGACAATCGGACCGAGCACAAATTCAAGCCCACCAAGGAAACAATAGAGCATGAACGAGATCGAGTCGGCGGCCGTATAGCTCTGCGGAAAGACATTCTGCTGCAAGCTCGCAAACACGCCGCCGGCGATTCCCCCCAGGAAACAGCAGATCGTGAAGGCGATCACACGATAGCGCGCGATATCTATTCCGATCGACGCGGCCAGTTCTTCATTCTGGCGCATGGATCGGAAGACCCCGCCGAGCCGGCTCGCCTGAAGCCGCCAGACAGCGGCGTACCCGACCAGAAGAAGACCAGCGGCGAACAGGTAGAACGCGATCGGCGACCCTATACCCGGAGGGTTGGGAATGCTGGTGATGCTGGGCGGCCCGCCGATCGAGGCGGAATTCAGAAACGCCAGACGCACCGCCTCGGTGAGGCTGAGCGTCACCATGGCGAAATAGATGCCCTTCAGCCGCAGCAGCGGCCAGCCGATCAGGAAACCGACCAACGCCGCGGTGGCGCCCGCGAGCGGCAGGCTGACCCAGAACGAAAGCCCGACGACCGTGGTCAGCATTCCAACGACATAGCCGCCGATCAAGGCGAAGGCGCCCTGGGCGATATTCACCCGGCCTATCGAAAAGGTCACCCACACCCCAAGGCTGGCGAAGGACAGCACCGAGGCGGTCGTGAACACGTTGAGCCAATAGGGCCGATCAGCGAACAGGAACGGCACCGCAATGATAAGAATGAAGGCCAACGGCAAGAAAACGACGAGAAATCTGGCGATCCCCGCCCTGTTGGCGTTGCCCAGCGTGTTCACAACGGCGTCGTTGGCTGCGGCCATCGAGCGGTTCTCCAGTGTCATAGCGCGCAGTCAGCCCCAGGGTTTGCCCATGATCCCTTGTGGGCGGATGAGCAGGAAGAGGATCAGGCCGGTGAAGATCAGGAGATACGTCACGGACCCGGGGATGAAAGCGTAGCCGATTGCTTCGATGAAACCGAGCGCGACGGCGCCCAGCAATGCGCCGGAGACGACGCCCGCGCCGCCGATCATGATCATGACGAAGGCCTTCGTCGAAATCGCGTTGCCGATGCCCGCGTTGATCCCGGAAACGGAGATCAACAAGGCGCCCGCGACACCCGCCAGCGCGGCGCCCAAACCGAAACCGATCATGGAGATGCGGTGAGCGTCGACGCCCATGAGCAATGTGGCGGTCCGGTCCTGCGCAAGCGCGCGCATCGCGCGACCGGTCTTGGTGTAATTGACCACGATCAGAACGAGCGCGATGAGCGCGATCGAGACCACAAAGACCAGCAGCCGGTTGCTCGGAATAAACGCGTCGCCGAGCCGGTGGACGCCCGAGATGACGGGCGGAATCCCTCGGTGCTTTTCGCCGAAGAGCGAAAGCGCGATATTCTCAAGCAAGAGCGCCGTTCCGACCGCAAGCAGCATCGTGTTTTCTTCACGTGTCGCGCTACGTATGACTCGTCGAAAGAAGAACACTTCAAAAAACATGCCGATTGCGCCAACGGCCACTGTTGCGGCGATCAGGCCCACCGCGAAGGGCAGTTCGAGCTCCGTCATCACCCAGTAGACCGTCAATCCGCCTAGCATGAACATCTGCCCGTGAGCGAAGTTCAACACGTTCATTATGCTGAAGATGATCGTAATGCCGAGCGCGATGAGCGCGTAACTCGCGGCAAGGATAGCCCCATTGACGAGGACCTGATCCATTCGTACCCCCGGTGGGAAAGATTGGGGCGGGCTATAGCCCGCCCCGGATTGTCATCAGGAAGCGACGCCGGCGATCGCCAAGGTGGTGAACTCACCATCCTTGGTTTCCGTCAGCACCATCGGAACGCCGATCTGCCGCAACTGCCCGAAGTCGTCCATCCCGACATAGGTTACCGTGGCGTCTTCCTTGAGGAACGGATTCTTCATCGAAAACTCCGGGATCGCCGCCTTGTAGAGCGAAATGTCGTCGATACCCGCAGCGCCCGTCTTCTGAAGCGTCGCGAGGATAATTTCGAGCGCATAAGCCTTGGTGCCGGCCTCATCGTTCCATTCGCCCGCCACGCCGATGTAATGCTCGATAAACTCATCCATGTATTCGCTGCGGATTTCCGGGGTCGAGGCGCCACCGATGGAGACGAGCCCGTTGCCATATTCGCCCGCGATTTCGTTGATGATCTTGATATCCTGAGCGGACTCGGCGCTGAAGAGGCCTGTATATCCCATCTCGCGCGCCGCTCGCATGATCTGCGGGCAGTGCGCGGGCGCGACCGCAGACATGATGATCACGTCGGGCTCAAGCGAAACGATGTTGGCGACCACCGGGAAGAAATCGGTGATGGTCGGCTCGTAGATATCTTGCGCGACAATTTCGAACCCGACCTTCTTGGCGACCTTGACGCCCTCGTCCCGCTGATAGAGGCCGTCTGAATCGTTGCGGGCGATATAGGCGACGCGGCGCACATCTCGCTGGTCATAGAAAATCCGGTACATGGCCCGCGCGGTCTGATAGGAGGCGATCATGCCGAGGATCGCATTCTCCGCCGGCGGCGAATAGAGCGCCTTATCGAAGGCGTAGGGGATGTAAATCGCGTTGTTCTTTTCGGCGATCGGCCGAACCGAGGTCGCGGTGGTGTCCGTGTTCGGCCCGATGACGTAGCGCAAGCCTTCCTCGCCCATCAGCCGCTCCGCGCCCGAAACTGTAAGACGCGGGTCATTGCGGTCGTCGACCGAAACGATTTCGACACGATAGCGATCGCCGTCGATCTCTACGCCGCCGCGCTTGTTGTACATTTCCGCGGTTGCGAGCGCCGAGTACTTGTTGACGAGTCCCCATGAAGCTTCCGGACCGCTCATCACCCCGAGGTGGCCGATCCTGAGCGTTTTGTCCTGAGCCCGCACCAAGGCTGGCGCGCCGAGCGCCCCTGCGATCGCTATGGCGCCCGTTCCCTTGAGCATAGCGCGGCGGCTGGTCGTTACCATTTGTTACTCCCTTCCCCATTGCAGCATGAATAAAGTCGATATTCGTCGCCCCGTCGGGCAACGAAATGTCTCAGTTGCAACGATCCTGACCGCCGAGTCGCATTCGTGTCAATCACAATTCAATTAGCATCGAATGCATACAATAACCTTTCCTGATTGATTCTGGTGGGGGCGAACCACGGCGCTGGCGAAGCCGACCTCAACTGCAATCGCGGACGGTAGCGCGCGAAGCATCGTGTTCTTCAGCCTTGAGTTTCGCGGGTTGACGACTTCCAAAACTGTCGACAATCTTCGCGCGAGCCCAGAACAAATTGGTGGGGAAAAGAGCATGCGATCCGCTACATCCGTGGAAATTGATCCTGTGTTCGTTGAGCGCGTCGTAATGGAGTTCGCGCGCTTCGGGGCATGGGGTGCAACGGGCGTATGGCGCACGGTCTATTCACCGGAATGGGTCGCGGCCGCGAAACAATATGCGGACTGGTGCGCGGAGGCGGGTCTCGAAGTCCACAAGGATGCGGTCGGAAATGTCTGGGGCCGCCTTCGCGGCGCCGAGCCGGGCCCCTCCATCGTATCCGGCTCCCATATCGACAGCCAACGGCCCGGCGGACGCTACGACGGCGCACTCGGAGCGCTCGCGGGTCTGATCGCGATCCGCGCCCTTTCCGCCCAATTCGGTCCGCCGCGACGGACTCTTGAGGCCGTTGCGCTCTGCGAAGAGGAAGGCAGCCGCTTCCCGACCGCCCAGTTCTGGGGCTCCCGCGCCATCGTCGGGCGCATCGCGCCTGGCGACGCCGTGGCGACAAAAGGGTACGAAGACGAAACCATAGCCGATGCGATGCGCGAAGTCGGGCTCGACCCGGCGCTGATCGCCGAAGCAAGACGGGACGACATCAGCGACTTCATCGAACTTCACATCGAACAGGGTCCGATCCTCGAGCAAGCCGGCTTGCCGGTGGCTGTCGTTGACGCGATCACGGGGATCCGGCACCTCCGCGTCACGCTCACCGGCGAGGCGAATCATGCCGGCGCCTTCCCGATGGATATGCGCCGCGATCCGATGGCCGGCTTCGCCGAAATCGCCGCCGGCGTCGTCAACACCGCCCACAGGATGGGTCGGCCCGCCGTGACGACGGTCGGTCGCGTCATCGCCGAACCGAACTTCCCGGCGATCGTGCCGCATACCGTGCAGTTCTCGGTTGACGCCCGGCATCCGGATCCGGCGCAGCGCGACATTCTCTATGCCCGCCACGATGCGCTAATGCGCGAAGTGGCCGCACGCCGCGGACTCGAAATCGTTATCGAGCAATCCCTCGACCACCCGCCTTGCCTTTCCGATCCGGGCCTCGTCGCCACCTTCGAGAAAGCCGCGCGGGATCAGGGAATTGCGTTCACGACAATGCCGAGCGGAGCGGGTCATGATAGCCAACAGATGGCCGAGATCGCCAAGGTTTGCATGATTTTCGTGCGCTCAAAAGACGGCCGCAGCCACACGCCCGAGGAGTTCTCCTCGATCCCTGACATCGTCGAAGGCGTTCGCGTTCTCGCGGCCGGCCTTCACCGCCTCGCATATTGATAGGAGTCAGTCTGATGGATCTCGTAATTCGCAACGGAACGGTGGTTACCTCGAGCGGAGTCTCCAAGACGAATGTTGGTGTTGCGGGCTCCCGGATCGTTCAACTGGGCGGAGAAATGCCCGCTGACATTCCCTCCATCGACGCCGCCGGTTGTTACGTGATGCCAGGCGGCGTGGACGTGCATACGCATATCGACTCCAAGGATGGCGAGCAGCCCTCCGCCGACAATTTCGGCTCTGGGACGATCGCCGCGGCCTGTGGCGGCACCACCACGATCGTCGACTTCTGCGCGCAGAGCCGAGGTCAGACCCTCGGTGACGCGATCGCAGACTGGGACGCCAAGGCCGAAAACAAGGCCGCGATCGATTACGGCTATCATATGATCATCGTCGACCTGAACGACGCGGTTTTCGATGAGCTGGGCTCCTTGCCCGAGCGCGGCGTCACGTCGTTCAAGATATTCATGGCGTATCGTGGCGCCGTCATGGTGGACGACGTCACGCTTCTCAAGGCGCTCGACAGAGCCAAGCAGCACGGCGCGTTGGTCATGGTTCATGCCGAGAACGGCGACGCCGCCGACTACCTGCGCGACAAATTCGTCTCCGAGGGCAAGACCGCGCCCTATTACCACGCGCTCAGCCGCCCGCCGCGGGTGGAGGCCGAAGCGACGGCGCGCGCCATCGCGCTGGCGGAGATCGTCGGCGCTTCCATCTACATCGTTCATCTGACTTGCGGCGAGTCGCTCGACGAATTGATGCGCGCCAAACGCCGAGGCGTCGATGCGATCGCCGAGACCTGCACCCAGTACCTCTACCTGACCAAGGACGACCTTGACCGCCCGGATTTCGAAGGGGCGAAATTCGTCTTCACGCCGCCGGCGCGCACTGTCGAGGATCAGGAGATCCTCTGGGACGCGCTCGCCAACCGCGTGCTCGAAACCGTCTCCTCCGATCATTGTTCCTGGAGCTTCAAGGACCACAAGATCAAGGGGCGCGACGACTTCCGCGTGATTCCGAATGGCGCGCCCGGCGTCGAGGAACGCATGATGATGGTTTACCAGGGCGTGAACGCTGGCCGCCTGTCGCTCACGCAGTTCGTGGATCTCATGGCGACGAGACCTGCTCAGGTCTTCGGCATGTTTCCGAAAAAAGGAACGATCGCGGTCGGCTCTGACGCCGATATCGTGATCTGGGATCCCGAGGCGGAGTTCACCATCACCCAATCCGAAATGAACAACGCGATGGACTATTCCTCGTATGAGGGCCGCCATGTGAAGGGCATGCCGCGCACCGTGCTGCTACGCGGGAAGGTGATTGTGGAGGATCGTAAATATGTAGGCTCCCCGGGCGATGGAGAGTTCTTGCGGCGCGACAGGTACGTTCCTCGCAACCAGGGCTGACCGAATCCGTTGAAATCCTCTTCAACTCTGCGGGCGTCCCGAAAACGGCATAAGAGCAGCGATGCGCTCGTGGCCGTTCGCTTCCATGCCATGCTCCGGATCTCTCGAACCGGAGCCGCGCGACGGCGAACGAAATGATAGCGGGCGACATGCCGCCGTATCGCCGTCCCGGGTGGCGAGCCATCTTGGGCGTTCATCTTGTTGGACCGGCAGTCGATATGACTCCGTAGCGCAGTTGCGCCTCAGTAGACGCCATGCACGCCATATCGTCGTTTCCGGCGCGTTTCTCGACCGCCTGACCCACCACGTCCACATCCTCGAGATGAACGGCCGCTCGTATCGCCTCGCTCAAAGCCAGGCGCGCCAATCCACCTGACATCCGACTGGCTCAACCACAGACGCGCTCTGACTCTTGCGGTCAGCGCGCCCTCAGCGCATGCCGCGAGATCAGAATGCAGCTGCGGCTGGATATTCGGGCGCCCAAGTGGCGGGTTTTTCCGGCGCCATTGACAGCGTTTAATCTCGCGGAAGTTTGGGGCTGGCGATCTGACAGTTCGAACCCCGTCCGACACGTCTCCAAGTTCGCCGAGAAGAAACGCAAGCGATTCCTCTCCCCGAAGGAACTGGCCGCGCTGGGCGAGGTGCTGCGGATTGTGGAGCGTGATGGCTGCTTGACGCTACCCGCGAAAGAGGGAGTTAGGGACGAAGCCCGGCGCATTCAGGTAATTCCCTCGGCCGTGGCGGCGATACGGCTTCTTGTCCTGACAGGCGCGCGCAAGAGTGAAATCCTTGGGCTTCGTTGGGAGTGGATCGACTTCGAGGCAGGGCGCGCGAACCGGCCTGACAGCAAAACGGGCGAGAAGGCGATTATCCTGCCCCCGCCCGCTCGCGCCATCCTCAACGCCATCCCGCGCGAGGACGGCAACCCGGAGCGGCACGAATACGAGCTCTACGTGGCGGTGGAGGACATCGACCACTCGCGGACGAAAACCAGGAGCCCGCAAACCAACGGCATCGTCGAGCGGTTCCACAAGACAGTCCTGGACGAGTTCTACCGGGTGGCGTTCCGAAAAAAGATCTACCGCGAGGTCGACGAACTGCAGGTCGATCTCGACGCCTGGATCAGGACCTACAACGAAGAGCGCGAGCATCAGGGACGATGGTGCTTCGGCAAAACGCCGATGCAGACCTTTCTTGACGCAGCGCCAATAGCGAAGGAGAAAATGATCGCCGCCTGATCGCAGATCGACAGGTGGAACCCGACTGACATCCGGACGCCAAATGTCCGATAAAGTCTAAACTTCTACAATTCAATTCTTGGACTTTCCCATGAGCCGCATTGACCCATCGCACTATTTCGAAGCCATCCGTTCAACCTGAAGTGCTGGCGACACGGCGTCGCGCACTGATTGATCCAACCCTTCCTTGTACAAACGAGTCTAAGCGCGGCGTCCCTTGACGTCGAGTTTCACGTCGACACCAGGCGACTTCGCTTTCTTCCGCCTCACCCATCCGGCGATCCGCCGAGAAACTGGCAAGCGCGGTAGCTCGAACGCCTCAAACGGAGTCTCCACAACGAAATTGATGTAACGTCGTGTCCAATCCGTCGCCGGGCGTGGTGTGACGCCATGAATGCTTTCCGGAGAATTGATGAAGCCGACGAACTTGTTCGAACCATAGGCGATCAGGTCCGTTTGTTCGATATCCTCAGCTTCAGCATAGTGCCCGCCGAAGCCGCGTTTGCCTGTCTTGAACCGGCTCAGCGCCAAATCGCCGCCTGGAGTGGGGTCGCCGTCCTTCTTCATGTAAAACAAGCCGCTGAAAATCTTGTTGCGCCGGTCTACGTGAGCGGGCCGAACCGAACTTGGCGTAGTCACGGGCGTGTTGATGACAAAGAGCAGGTCCAGACTCACCTCCGCCGGCGAACCGGCGGCGCGAGACTTGACGCGCCAATCAGAAATCGGCCTGCCCGCCTTCGCCTCGATATCAGGATAGACCTCCCGAATGCCGTCGCCAAATACGTTGACGATATCGCGCCAGAAGGCCTCCGAGGTATGATACTCAAAGAAATCTCGCCATTCAGGTGAGAAAGACCGATTGCCGATGACATCAGCGGCGGCGATACGTATCGCCTGATTGCTTCTGATCACGGACAGCTGATCTAGGAAAATCTCGTCCGCAGGAAAGCTCTCGCTAAGTCGCCTATAAAGGTCGGCGTCAAAGAGTTCTTCTCTCACAATGTGATGGAAGGGCGCATGCCGCACCTTGTCCGGGCCGCAGCGGTGCAGCACCGATATTTTTTTTCCCGATCCATCCGTTAGCCCACGGTATGACCTTGGCATATCCATTCTATCGTGACCCCATCAACCCGCACATTCACAAGTCGTCTTGTGTGCATGCACGGTAGCGCCTGCGGACGGCTTGCTCCAAGCGATTTTCGGCTCCAAGGGCGGGCCACGCTCCCCGGTTGATTATCGCGGCGCTGTGCCACGACACGAAGCATTGTGAAAGCATACGCGCGCGCGCGTGAGTTGGAGTGAAATTCCCGATGCGGAATTGATGCTTGATATGCTGGCTCGCAACCCCGGCCACGCTCCCCATGCCAAGCGCCAGCGGCCAAAAAAACAAAGCCCGTTGCAAGTCGCGGTGCGTCCTTTCCGCGGGCGCGCGAACACCCGACGGGCAGCGTTGGGTGGACGTTGCCAAACATTGAGGCCGCATGGGCAATTCGCCTCGGCAATATCGTGCTCGCTCTAAAGTAGGAAGGTTTAGAGGTGTTGCGCGCTGCCGTTCAACCAGCATTTGACGCTTCGACAAGTTAGCTAGAAAAGTAGTTGGCTTCCCAAGGGCTTCGCATCGAATCCCGTTCGCGCGAATGGCTCGAAAATAGGCCTATTTGGGCCGGGACACGACGCACGACCGGATGCGGTTCTTGCAGTCGATGCAGACGGTTGCGAGCTTCGCGCGGACGGAGGGAGAATGGGAATGTTTTCCTGTTTTTTTACAATAAGATAGCCTCTATCGTTGCGCTTTTCTGCGCAATACGCGTGGGGCGTCACTGTGAATAATTCATGGTTTCTCTGATCAAGGACGTGAGACGGGCCATTTTTGGGGCCGCTCCATCGTGCCGCCGATCGGACGTACCGCCGTCGCCATTGCGAATCCCATTTGCGCCCTCCATACATTGGAATGTAGAGGGAACATTCTTCGATACGAAAAAGTATCTCGCGGTGCGGCGTGGTCGATGCGCGTCGGCGACATTCAGCCGCGCGATTACCTTCACGCCTGTTGCATGGCGTGCGGGCGCATAAGCCTGATCAGCGCAGCCGAAATCCGGCGGCGGTTCGGGGTGAACGAGCAAATCCGTCATTTCGGAGACCGACTTGGCTGCGTCCGGCACCCTACTGGAACACCAGCCTCCTGGACAATCTTCGAACGGGTCGAATCAGCGGAATAGGGGGCTAGCGAAGCCCAGCGCCCGGCATGGCGCGGCGACTAATCGGGGCGGATAAATCGTCCCGAAATTCCGCGCCGTGTTGGACGGGTGTTGGACGGACGACATTGCCGATTTGCCCATATTCCTTAACTTGCTGATTTTGTTGGTGAGCGGGGTGGGGATCGAACCCACGACCAGCTGATTAAAAGTCAGCTGCTCTACCACTGAGCTACCCGCCCGTACGGGTCACGCCGCATCAGAAACGCATGCGCGGGTCGCAAACCGACTCCGCCAATTCGACATGCGCCTCGGGCGCGAACCCGGACTCGCCAACCGCCCATGGCCGTGGCCGGGGGCGCTCTGCGGGCCGGAACCTATGGACGCGGCGGTGATGGGTCAAGGCGGAATAATGGCCCGTTCCGAATGCGTCATATTGAGCTTCGCGCCGCCGGAACACGTATGTTCACTGTCGGATCAGTCGCGCGGAATGAGGAAAACCAGGCAGGCGCGGCGCTCGAGAGCGGGCGCGCGAGGCGATTCCGTCGCGCTGGCGTCGGGGCGAGCGCGGCTTTATATAGCCGCCGATGAAAGCAGACGAACATCCGGCCGCCCTCGCATTTGGAAAGATGCACGGACTTGGCAACGATTTTGTCGTGATCGACGCGCGGGGGCGCGCCGACCCGATGAACGCCATGCTCGCGGAGGCGATCGCCGATCGCCATCGCGGGGTTGGATTCGACCAACTTGCGGTGATCCTCAGCGATGACGAATCTGACGCGCGGCTGGTCTTCTGGAACGCGGACGGCTCGACCGCAGGCGCCTGCGGCAACGCCACGCGCTGCGTCGCGTCGCGGCTGATGACGGAGTCCGGGCGCGACCGGCTCACGCTGCGGACCGAGCGCGGGATACTCGCCTGCGCTCTGCTCGCCGACGGGCGCGTGCGAGTGGATATGGGGGCGCCGCTCATCAGTTGGCGGGACGTGCCGCTTGCCCGCGCGGTCGACACCGATCGGCTGCCGCTTGCGGGCGGACCGGCCGCCTGTTCGATGGGCAACCCGCATTGCACGTTCTTCGTCGACGACGCAGACGCGCCGACGCTGTCCACGCGCGGGCCGGAAGTGGAGTACGACCCGCTTTTTCCCGAGCGGACCAACGTTCAGTTCGTTCAGGTGCTCGACCGCAACCGGGCGCGGGTCAGGGTCTGGGAGCGAGGGGTCGGCGTCACGCTCGCCTCCGGCTCTTCATCCTGCGCGGTGCTGGTCAACGCCGTAAGGCGCGGGTTGATGGACCGGCGCGCGACGCTGATCCTCGATGGCGGCGAGATCGAAGTCGAATGGCCCGAGGGTGGCGGCGTCCTGATGACCGGGCCGGTCATGAATGTGTTCGAGGGCGTATTCACGCCCGGCTTTCTGGCCGCAGCGCGATGAACGCGCCCACCCCGCCCTACCCCGCCGCGCCCCCGGTCTTCGAAACCTTCGGCTGTCGGCTCAACGCCTATGAGACCGAAGCGATGAAGGGGTTGGCCGCGGAGGCCGGGCTGGACGGCGCGGTCGTCGTCAACACATGCGCGGTGACGGCGGAGGCGGTGCGTCAGGCGCGCCAGCGCATCCGCCGGCTCCGCCGCGATCATCCGCAAGCCCGCATCGTCGTCACCGGCTGCGCCGCGCAGGTCGAGCCTGAGACCTTCGCCGCGATGCCGGAGGTCGATCTCGTGCTCGGCAATGGCGAGAAGATGCGCCGCGAAAGCTGGACACGCCTCGCCGCGCCGGATTTCCGTCCGCCGACCGAGAAGATCATCGTCGACGACATCATGGCGGTGAGAGAGACCGCCGGTCATCTCATCGACGGCTTCGGCGCCCGCGCCCGCGCCTATGTCCAGGTGCAGAACGGCTGCGACCATCGCTGCACTTTCTGCATCATCCCCTACGGGCGCGGCGATTCCCGCTCCGTCCCCGCCGGTGTGGTGGTCGAGCAGATCCGCCGGCTGGTCGAGCGCGGCTATGCGGAAGTAGTGCTGACCGGGGTCGACATGACTTCGTGGGGCGCCGACCTGCCCGGCGCGCCGCGACTCGGTGATCTGGTGCAGAGGATATTGAAGCTGGTTCCCGACCTCGACCGACTGCGCATCTCATCTATCGACAGCATCGAAGCCGACCCGGCGCTGATCGATGCGATAAGATCGGAAGCGCGGGTGATGCCGCATCTCCATCTCTCGCTTCAGGCCGGCGACGACATGATCCTGAAGCGGATGAAGCGGCGGCACCTTCGGGATGACGCGATCCGCTTTTGCGCCGATATGCGCGCCGCTCGCCCGGACATCGTCTACGGCGCCGACATCATCGCGGGCTTTCCGACGGAGACCGAGGCGATGTTCGAGAATTCGCTCCGGCTCATCGGGGAGTGCGGGCTGACCTGGCTGCATGTCTTTCCCTATTCGAAGCGCAAGGGGACGCCCGCCGCCCGGATGCCGCAGGTTTCCGGCCCGGTCATTCGCGAACGCGCGGCGCGCCTGCGCGCCGCAGGGGCAGCGCAAGTTTCCGCATATCTCGCCGACGAAGTCGGCGGTGAACGCGCGATTCTCATGGAATCCGGGCGACGCGGCCGCACCGAGGGCTTCGCCGAAGTCGAACTCTCAACGGACCGGCCCGTCGGCGCAGTCATTCGCGCACGCATCACCGGGGTCTCGGCCGAGCGGCTGGTCGGCACGCCGCTCTGACTCTCAGGACGCGTGAGCGCGGAGCCTGGCGATCAGCCGCAGACCGAGTCCCGCCAGAACGATCAACGCCAGGCCGGCGGCGGCGAGCGCGTCGGGCAGATCGCCGAAGGCGGCGAAGCCGATCAGCGCCGCGCTCGGCAGTTGGAGATATATCAACGGAGAGAGAACCGCTGCGCGTTCTCGCGCATAGGCCATGACCAGACAGAAATTGGCCGCCGCCGAAGCAAGCCCGGAGCCGATCAGAAAAAATGGCGCCTCAGCCACGCTCTGAAACCCGGCGACCGCGAAAGGCAGGGTGAAGAGCGCGCCGAACAGAAGCTGTCCGGCAATTTGCGCCAGCGGCGGCGCGAACGCCGCGCTCCATCGGGTCGCGGCGTTGAAACAGCCGTAAAGGGCGCCGCCGCCGAGCGCCCAGAGCAGCCCGACATTCATCGCCGCGCCCGGCCGCGCGACCATGAGCACCCCGATGAGCCCGAGCGTGAGTGAGATAATGTCGAGCCGCGTCACGCGTTCCTTCAGGATCGTGGCGGCGAGCAGCGTGGCGATCGCCGGTGCGATGAAAAATGCCCCAAAAACATCCGCGAGCGGCGCGTGCGACACTGCCGTCACCATCGAGAATATGCCCCCCGCCACGAATACGCCGCGCAGGAGTTGCGCGCCGACGAAACGGGGCGTCAGCGCCGGGATGCCGCGCGACGCCATAGCGAGCGGAACGAAAACCGCCGCGCCGATGAAGAAACGCGTGAACGCGATCACCTGCGGTTCGATCGAGGAGACGCGCGAGATCTCCTTGGCGAACGCGTCGCCGACCGGGATCAGCAGCGCGCTCAGCGTCATGTAGACAAGCGCCGTAGTAGCGGGCCGCATCTCAGCCTCGCCAGAACGCGGAGGTGAAAAGAACGAGAACCGTCAGCAGCTCCAGCCGGCCGAGAAGCATCGCGAAAGAGAGCACCCATTTGGCACTGTCGGGAAGGCCGGCGAAATTCCCCGCTGGCCCGATCTCCGGCCCTAACCCCGGGCCAATATTGGCGATCGCCGAGGCCGCGCCGGAAATCGCGGTGATCGGCTCGAGGCCGATCATGGAGAGCGTGATCGCGAGAGCTCCGAAAGAGAGAAGAAAGAAAAAGAGAAAGCTCATTACCGAAGTGATCACGTCTTCCGGCACGGGTCGACCGGCATATCGCGGTGTGAAGACGCCGTTCGGCGAATGGAGCAGCCGAATCTGCGTCGTCAGCGCGGCGGCGAGAATCTGGAAGCGGAATATCTTGATCGAACAGGAGGTTGAACCCGAACAACCGCCGATAAAGCCGAGGATGAAAATCACCGTCACCGGGAAGGCGCCCCAGTTCTGATAATCGACGCTGGCGTAGCCGGTCCCGGTGAGAATCGAAACCGCATTGAAGAGCGCTTCACGCAGGTTCGATTCCCTGAATCCGCCGGCTTCGATCACAAGGAAAAGCGTCAGAACCCCGGCGACCACCGCGACGAGGCACAGGAACGCCTTGACCTGGGGATCGACGAATAGCGGGCGCGCCGACCCTGCGGCGAGTTGCACGAAACGGACAAAGGGCAGCGCGGCGAGCAGCATGAAGAACGAGCCGACATATTCGGCGCCGGGCGCGTAGGCCCCGAAGGAGGCGTCGTTGTTCGAGAATCCGCCGGTTGCGATCGTGGTCATCGCATGCACCGTGGCGTCAAACGCGGACATGCCGACCGCCGCGTAGGCGAACATGCAAAGTCCGGTGAGCACAAGATAGATCCAGCCGATCGACTGCGCGATCTCCACCGCCCGCGGCAAAATCTTGCCGAGCGTGTCGAACGCCTCCGACTTGAAGAACTGCATCCCGCCAACCCGCATCGTCGGCAGAAAGACCATCGCGAAGACGAGAAAGCCGATGCCGCCGAACCATTGCAACATACCGCGCCAGAGCAGCACGCCCTTCGGCAGCGTCTCGAGTCCGGTGAAAACGCTCGACCCGGTCGTGGTTATCCCGCTCATGGCCTCGAAGAACGCGTCGACGAAACGCGCATTCGGCTCGCCCAGCATGAAGGGGAGAGCGCCGAAGATCGGCAACGCCAACCACGCGGACGTGGTCAGAAGGAAGCTCTGCTGAAGCGAGAGTCCCGCACTCCGCTGCTCGCGGCAGGCCCCGGTCATCGCACCGCCGAAAAATATCGTGATGGCCCCGGAGAGCGCGAAAACCCGCCAGTCCTCGCTTCCGTATGCGACCTCCACCACCGCCGGCGCCGCCATCGCCGCCCCCAATCCGAGGACGAGAAGGCCGATCACGTAGAATACGGGGCGCGGGTCCAGCATCGCCAGACCGTTGGCCACGGCTCCTCCCGCTGTCAATACGCGCTCCATCGGTCGGGCCGGGCCCATGCGCCGTAGCTCAGGCCGCGTCCCAGGCCGGCGCGAAGTCGAAATCGCAGATCCGCCGATTTTTCGCCCTGAGCGCGTTTATCGCCGCCATCTCCCCGGGTTCCAGCGTGAAATCGAAGATCGCGATATTCTCCGGCAGCCGGGTCGGGTTCGAAGTGCGCGGGATCGCGACGACGCCCTCTTGCTGCACATGCCAGCGCAGGATGACCTGCGCCGGGCTGACGCCGAGCCGCGCCGCTGGACCGGTGATCGCCGGGTCCGCAAAAAGATCACCCCCCCGCGCCAGCGGACAATAGCTGACCATAGCAAGGCCGAGCGACCGGCAGGCTGCGGCGACGCGGTCCTGATTCAGATGCGGATGGTTCTCGACCTGGTTGCATACCAGCGGATGCGTCGAAAGCTCCGCCGCCTCCTTCAGCATCGCGACGGTAAAATTCGAAACTCCGATATGCCGGGCCATGCCGCGCGCGCGCGCGTCATTCAGCGCGCCGATGCTCTCAGCCAGCGGAATGGTTTGAGAAGGCCAGTGAATCAGCGCAAGATCGACATGGTCGAGCCGGAGCCTCCTCAGGCTGTCGCCAAGCGACGCCTGCAACGCACCCTCAGCAATGTTGTCCGGCCAGACCTTCGTCGTGACGAAGACCTCGTCACGCGCAAGCCCCGCCGCGCGCAATCCGGCGCCGACCCCGGCCTCGTTGTAGTAATGAGCCGCTGTATCGACATGGCGATAACCGACGTCGAGCGCCATCCTGACCATGGCCTCCGCGCCCGAATCGTCCAGCGTCCATGTGCCAAGGCCGATCGCGGGAATCCGCGCGCCGTTCGCTTCGACAAGATGCATCCCCGCCTCCTCCGCTCATAATGGCCGGAGACCCTAGCCGCGATGGATGAGACTGTCGAACAAATGCGGATCGAGGCCGGTCGCCGCGAAGGCGGGGCCGTGCGACAGCACCGAAACCGCGTCATGGCTATGGAGTGATTCCTGATGGCTGGCCGCGACGCGAAAATCGGCGATTCGCGCATCGCCGCCGAGCGCGCCGGCGAGAAGCCGCACCGCATCCTCGACAAAGATCGGATTGGCCCCGTTCAGTTCGGCGAAGGCCTGTTCGTCCTCGCGCTTCACCATAACCTGCGTTTCAGTGGGGATCGCACCGCGGCAGAGTTCGACGAGATCCTCGATCCATAACGTTCCGTCGCCGGTCAGCGCGACCGAGATCCGCGCGACCGAGCGCTGAGAATGCGGCGTTGCGATCTGTCCGCGCGTGCGGCGAGCGTGTTCAGACAACTCCAGCGAGCAGGGACAGGTCGAGGAATAGACATAGTCGAGATGGATCGCCTTCAACGCCTCGCCGGCCGTCTCCGCCGTCTCGAAGGCGACATCGTAATACTGCCAGCCCTGCAGCCCGGAGCGCAGGCTCGGCATCGACATCGGGTAGCGGAAACGAAGCTGAAGCCGCGCGTCAAAGCTCTCCAGATCCGCGCGGTAGGAGGCGAGCACCGCCTGCATCGCCTCTATGTCGAAGGGCGCGTCCGCATGCGCGTAGAAGGAGCGCATGATCCGGCTCATGTTAATGCCCTTCTTCGTCGCCTCGAGAGAAACCGAGCCCGTGACCGAAGCCTCCAGCATCTGCGTCGCGCCGCCGCGCGTCCGGATCGCGAGCGGCAGATGGAAATTCGAGATGCCGACATGCTGGATGCCGGCATGAGCGCCCTTGATCGAACTCGACGGGCCGTTCTGCAGGTCCGGCAGCGTCGCCTTGTAGGCTGCGTCGGCGCGAAAACCGGCCGGGTAGTCGCGGCTGAGATCATCGCCGCCAGCAAGCCCCGGAACCCCGAGCGCGGCGGCCCGGGCCGGATCCTTCCTGACGAGCCGGCGAAGCAGATCGAGCGCCGCCTCCGCTTCCTCTTTCGACGGGGCGGGGGCGGACGGTTTCGCAATCATGTTCATGCAGGACTCCTCACGCGCGGCGACTTGGAATATGGGGACGATCTGCTCCGCAGTCCATGGCGCGGCGAAGGCCACTGGCGCGTCTCGATTACGGCATATGCACCCATGTGCGGAACATGCGGCGATCGCAGCGAAATATCATTCAGATTTTGCCCGATTTCGCCAGAATGTGGCTAAATTCCCCGCATATGGCGGCTTCTGAGGAAAATCTCACCGCGCCTGGGATTCCGCCAACGCATTCGTGAGGTCTGCGATCAGATCATCCGCGGATTCCAGGCCGATCGAGAGACGCAGGAGCCCGGGGCCGATGCCGAGCGCCAGGCGCTGCTCTTCGTTCAAGCGCTGATGCGTCGTCGTTCTTGGGTGCGTGATGATGGTTTTCGCGTCGCCGAGATTGTTAGAAATCAGGACGATGCGCAGCGCGTTCATGAAGCGGAAGGCGGTCTCCTGGTCGCCAAGGTCGAGCGCGATCATCGTGCCGCCGGTCTGCAGCTGCCTCGACGCCATCTCGAACTGCGGATGATCGGCGCGGCCCGGATAGATCACGCGGCGCACCAACGGATGATCCGCGAGCGTGTCGGCGATCTCCGCCGCGCTCAACGCCTGCGCGCGCGCGCGGATATCGAGCGTCTCCAGACCCTTCAGCATCACCCAGGCGTTGAACGGGCTCATCGCGCCGCCAGTGTGCTTCATGTAGGGTTCCAACACGTCGCGAATGAAGCGGCGTGTGCCGAGGACGACGCCGCCGAGACAGCGCCCCTGCCCGTCAATATGCTTTGTGGCGGAATAGATCACCACATCCGCGCCAAGCGCGAGGGGGCGCTGGAAGACCGGCGTGGCGAATACATTATCCACGACCACGCGCGCGCCGACGCCATGCGCGATCTCAGAGACCGCGGCGATGTCGATGATCTCCAATGTCGGATTGGAGGGCGATTCAAGAAAGACGGCGACGGTCTCCGGCCGCATCGCCCTGCGCCACTGATCCAGGTCCAGCCCGTCGACCAGATTCACAGCGACGCCGAAACGCGGCAGCAGCGTCTCGACAATATAGAGACAGGAGCCAAAAAGCGCGCGCGCCGCAACGATATGGTCGCCCGCTTTCAACTGGCTCGTCATCGCCGCGTTCACGGCCGCCATGCCGGAGGCGGTCGCGAAAGCGTCCTCCGCTCCTTCGAGTGCGGCGATCCGTTCCTCGAACATCCGCACTGTCGGGTTGCCGTAACGGGCGTAGACAAAACCGTCATCCGCGCCATTGAACCGCGCCGCGGCCGCCTCGGCGCTGTCATATGCGAAGCCCTGCGTCAGATAGAGCGCCTCGGACATCTCGCCATGCTGGCTGCGCGCAGCCCCGGCGTGGACCATCAATGTGCGGGGGGAAAGGTCTCGTTCTCTGGATTCATCTCTCGGCATGGGCCCGCCTTTACAACAAAAACCCGGCCGTAACGGTCCGGGGGCGCACCCAAGACCTCTTTAGCGGTTTCTTTAACGTGGCCCGCAAGCCGGCCGACCAAATCGCCACGTAAGTTCCTGTTATGCTAAACATGAGAAATTCGCAAGAGCCGGTCGCGCGAGACGGGACGCGCGCCCAGCCCGCGCGAAGACGCGATGAACCCGCCGGCGAAATGATCCACGCAAAAGGCGCCGGCCGCCAGGTGGCGCGACAGCCGGATCAATATCCGCGTTCGGCGCTCGCTTCGCCCCCGGCGGCCTACGCCAATGCGGTGGGACACGCGTTTCCATTGAATGAACGTAAGGCGCCCATCGACCGAGCCAGGCTTCGGCGCGACGCGCGGTCATCCGATCCGGATTTCTTCCACCGCCTCAGGCGGCGCGGCTGTGCCGCCAGGTTTTCGCCGCCTCGCCGAACTTGGAAAAGAGCATAGCGGAGACCGGGTCGGCCTCCGCTTCGTATTCGGCGTGCCACTGGACGCCGATCGCCAACCCGCGCGCGCCCGGCACGCGGATCGCTTCGATCACGCCATCCTCGGACACCCCTTCGACCTCCAGATTCGGGCCGGGGTCGACAACCGCCTGACCGTGGAGGGAATTGGTCACGATCTCTTCCGTCCCGAGCGTCCGCGCGAACCAGCCGCCCGGCGTCAACCTGACCTTGTGGCGCTTGCGGAAGATCACCGCCATGTCCTTCTCGCCTGGCGGCATGCGGTGATTCATCTTGCCCGGCAGATCGCGAACCTCCGGATGGAGCGTGCCGCCGAGAGCGACGGCGATCTCCTGAATGCCACGGCACACCCCGAAAACCGGCATCCCGATCTCGACCGCGCCGCGAATGAGCGGCAGGACGATATCGTCCCGCCCTTCGTCATAGGGTTCATGAGCCGCCGACGGTTCATGCCCGTAGCGTGACGGATGCACATTCGGCCGACCGCCGGTCAGGAAAAGCCCGTCGATGGAATCCAAAATCTCGGCCGGTGACACAGAGTCGGGCATCCCGGGAATGATCAGCGGCAACCCACCGGCGGCGTGCGCCACCGCAGACAGGTTCCGCTCGCCTGTCGCCTGCACCCGGTAAGCGTCGTTGATCAGGTGATATCCACCCGAAACACCGATAATCGGTCGCGTCATTCCGTGATTCCCCTTCGCAGGAGGCAAAAGTGCCTCATCCTGCGCGTCGTGGCAAATTTACGGTCTTTCAGTCGCAGATATAGGCGCTTATCGTCCACGCCGCCAATGCGGGCGTGATGGAATTGGTAGACATACCGGACTTAAAATCCGGAGGCCGAGCGCCGTGCGGGTTCGAGTCCCGCCGCCCGCACCAGTCAATCGCGCCTGCGACGGAGGCGAGAGCTTTCAGGAATGGTCGGCCTTCACCCGCCGCCGCCGGCGAATCAGATCCTGAACGATATTCTCTTTCTCCCAACCCACCGAGCCGCCCCCCCGAGGCGACATCGTCGCGTGTGAGCCTGGCGAATCGGCGAACGATTGTCGCGCTATCGGCGCCTCCGGGCGCCCATGCAGGCGAACACCCCGTTGCGAAACCGCCGCGTTCCGCACTAGAAGCCTCGCACTGGCGGGGCGGGCCCGCCGACGGAGGCCGCGCTGATGGCGATCCATCTTCATGACGACGATCTGCCGGAAGGGCTGGACCTCGGCTCTGTGGTGGCGATCGACACCGAAACGATGGGCCTTCAGCCGCATCGGGACCGGCTTTGCCTCGTTCAGCTTTCGGCGGGCGACGGCGACGCCCACCTTGTGCGGATCGGACAGGGAGAGACGCCGGCGCCCCGACTTCAGGCCATGCTCGCCGATCGCGACGTTCTGAAACTTTTCCATTTCGGACGCTTCGACATCGCCGTCATGGCGCACCGGTTCGGCGTCTTGGCCCGACCCGTCTGGTGCACGAAGATCGCCTCGAAACTGGTTCGGACCTACACTGATCGGCATGGATTGAAGGCGCTGACGCAGGAGCTTCTCGGCGTCGATCTGTCGAAGCAGCAACAATCGAGCGATTGGGGCGGGCCGATCCTGAGCCGGGCGCAACAGGAATACGCCGCCTCGGATGTGCTCTACCTGCACGCGCTGCGCACCGAGCTCGCGAAGCGGCTGGAGCGCGAGGGGCGCACCGGTATCGCCGAAGCGGCGTTCGGCTACCTTCCCGACCGCGCCGCGCTGGACCTCGCCGGGTGGAGCGAAGTCGATATCTTTTCGCATTAATGACAGGCTGCGTTCCATGACCGAGCATCCCGACATGAGCAAAGAGACCGCCATCGCCTCGGGCCGCCGGGTGCTGGCGGTGGAAGGAGCGGCGCTCGCCAGCTTCGCCGAGACCCTTGGCGAGGCGTTCGGCGAAGCGGTGGAGATTCTCGCCGCCACGCCGGGCCGGATCGTCGTCTGCGGCATCGGAAAGTCTGGCCACGTCGCGCGCAAGGTCGCCGCAACCTTCGCTTCGACCGGCGCTCCGGCGCAGTTTCTCCACGCTTCGGAGGCGGCGCATGGCGACCTCGGGATGCTCACGCGCGCTGATGTCGCCTTGGTGCTCTCGAATTCGGGCGAGACCGCCGAACTCGCCCCGGTGATCCGATATTGCACACGCAACCGGATTCCGATGATCGGGGTCGCCAGCCGGGCCGAGAGTACGCTGCTGAAGGCCTCGGACGTCGCGCTTCTTCTGCCACGGGCGGAGGAAGCCTGCCCGGCCGGGCTCGCGCCGACCACCTCGACGACGCTCACCATGGCGCTCGGCGACGCGCTCGCTGTCGCGCTGATGGAGCGGCGCGGCTTCACGCCGGAGAATTTCCGGGAATTCCACCCCGGCGGCGCGCTCGGGGCGCGGCTGGTCAAGGTCTCCGAGATCATGCACAGGGGCGAGTCGCTGCCGCTGGTCGCGCCCGATATGTCGATGAGCGAAACCCTGATTGAAATGACGTCCAAGGGTTTCGGGGTCGCGGGCGTGGTGGACCAGTCCGGCCGGCTCGTCGGAATCATCACTGATGGCGACCTGAGGCGCAACATGAGCCGGCTCCTGGAAAGCCATGCCGGAGAGGTCGCGACGCGTCACCCCGCGACCATCGCGCCGGACGCCCTCGCCAGCGCCGCGCTCGGCCGTATGAACGACCCGGAGAAGCCGACGACATGTCTTTTTGTCGTCGACCCTGAAGATGAAACCGGAGCGCCGCTCGGCGTCATTCACATGCATGACGCGCTCCGCGCCGGAGTGTCGTGAAGCCGCCCGCGCGGAGGCGGGATCGCCGCGCGGTCGTCCTCCGCGCGCTGAAGATCGGTCTGCCGCTTGTCGCGATCGGAGTCTTCGCCTCGCTCTTTCTGTTCAACAGCGCCATCTATGACGGTCGGATCAGCTTCGAAGGCGTCGACGTCTCGGCGCTCGATGATGGCCTCAGGTTGACGAATCCGCGTTTCACCGGCGCGACAAGCCGGGGCGAGCCCTTCGTCGTTACCGCGGAGTGGGCGCTGCCTGACGGACCGCAACCGGAAAAGATCGAGCTTTCCAAGGTCAAGGGCGAGATTGAACTCGTCGATGGCCGCGTTGTCACGCTCGCAGCCGAGACCGGCATGATCCGCCCGAACGAGAATCACGTCGCCCTGTCCGGCGGGGTTCGCTTGGAAACATCGGAAGGCTACATCGTCACCGCCATGACCGCCGCACTCGATGCGAAGAAGGAAGTCGTGACCGCGGCGGGCGATGTTGTGGCCGAAAGCGCGCTCGGACGGATCACCGCCGAGACGATGCGCGCGACCAGGGCGCCGGATGAAGGTACGGATCCGGGCGAAGGCGCCTACATATGGTTTGAAAATCGCGTTAGGGTCCGGATCGAGGCGCCGATGATGGAGCGTCGGCGGGGCTAGGAGACGACCGACATGATGACCTTCGCGCGCGGCGCAGCCTTCGCCGCGCTTCTTATTGCGGGCCTGACAGCCGGGCTTGCGAGCGATCCGGCCGCAGCGCAGTCGACGAGTCCGTTCGGCGGCTTCAAGCATGACCGGACGCAGCCGATCGAAATCGCCGCCGACAGTCTGGAAGTTCGCGAGAGCCAGAACATCGCCATTTTCAAGGGCGGCGTCGTCGCCGGACAGGGCACGCTCAAGCTCACGGCGGACGAACTGGAGGTGCATTACGGCGATGGCGGCGCCGGCACTGGCCAGATCCGGCTTCTGGAGGCGCGCGGCGACGTATTCCTCTCGAATCAGGAGGAAACGGCGGCCGGCGACGTCGCCGAGTATGATGTCGCCGCGGGCGCCATCCGGATGACGGGCGGCGTGACGCTCACCCAAGGCGGCAACGTCGTGAAAGGGGCGGCGCTCTCGATCGATCTCAACACCGGCGAGGGTCGCGTCGACGGCGGCGGCGGAAGGGTCAAGAGCGTTTTCACGCCCGCCCCGAAGGACCCGCCGAAAGCGGCGGACTGAAGCGGTGTCCGAACCGGGGCCGTCGGGCCTCTCCGCACGTGGGCTTGCGAAGTCCTTTCGCGGCCGGCAGGTGGTGCAGGGCGTTGATCTTGACCTGACGCGTGGCGAAGCGGTCGGCCTTCTCGGGCCCAACGGCGCCGGGAAGACCACGACGTTCTACATGATCACCGGTCTCGTGACGCCCGACAACGGACGGATAGAAATAGACAATCAGGACGTCACCCGCCTGCCGATGTATCGGCGCGCGCGCATGGGCCTCGGCTATCTACCGCAGGAAGCATCCATCTTCCGTGGCTTGACGGTGGAAAAGAACATCCTCGCCGTGCTGGAGCTTGTGGTCCCCGACCGGGCGGAGCGGCGCGCGCGGCTCGACGCGCTGCTGGAGGAATTTTCGGTTTCACGACTCCGCGACGCGCCGGCGACCTCACTTTCCGGCGGCGAGCGCAGGCGGGTGGAGATCGCGCGATGTCTCGCCTCGGATCCGTCGTTTGTCCTGCTGGACGAGCCGTTCGCCGGCGTCGACCCGATCGCCGTCAGCGATATCCGGATTCTGGTGAAACATCTTAAAGATCGCGGTATAGGGGTATTGATCACCGATCACAATGTGAGGGAGACTCTCGAAATAATCGACCGGGCATATATCTTGCATGAGGGTCAGGTCCTGATGAGCGGAAAGCCCGACGAGGTGGTGAACGATCCTGTGGTCCGGCGCGTATATCTGGGCGAAGGGTTTCGTATCTGAAGACAAGCCCGGCGAGCGGGTCGGAAGTGGAAGGCGTGACAAGGTGTGACGATGCAGATCGGGCCGCGCGTTGAACTGAAACAAAGTCAGCAGCTGGTGATGACGCCCCAGCTACAGCAGGCGATCCGACTCTTGCAGATGTCCCGTCTCGACACAGTCGATTATCTCGCCCAGGAGGTCGAGAAAAACCCGGTTCTCGCGATCGACGATGGCGGAGAGATGGCCTCCAGCGCCGACACGGCGCGGGAGGAGGCGATCGACCGCGCCATCGCCCGCCAGGATATCGGGGAGGCGGAGAACGGCTTTGAGACAGGGCGCGAAAACCTGTACGAGGCGGCGGAGTCGTATTCCGTCGGCGGGCCGTCGGGCGCGATGTCCGGCGGCGGGACTGGCCGCGACGGAGCGCTGGCGGACGCCGGCGCTCAGGCGGATTTCGAGGAGACCGCGGCCCAGAAAATCTCTCTGCGCGACCATCTTCTGCCGCAGATCGGCGCGAGCGCCGCGCCGCGCGGGACACGGGCGCTCGCCGCATTGCTGGTCGATGAACTAGACGAAGCCGGCTATCTCCGCGTCGATATCGAGGCGCTCGGCGCCCGGCTCGGCGCGCATTCCGGACTCGCCGCGGAGGCGGTCGCGCTGCTTCAGAGTTGTGAGCCGACCGGAATTGGCGCGCGCGACCTGAAGGAATGCCTGACGCTGCAACTGAAGGAACGCGACCGGTTCGACCCAGCGATGGCGACGTTGATCGATCGCCTCGATGATCTCGCGGCGGCGCGGCTGGCGCCGCTCCGCGCGGCTTGCGGGGTGGATGAGGAGGATCTGCGCGAGATGATCGCGGAGATCCGCCGGCTCGAGCCGCGGCCGGGCGCCGCCTTCACGACCGGCGTCGCCGCGTCTGTGGTTCCCGAGGTTCTGATCCGGCGCAACACGCTCGGCGGCTGGACCGTCGAGGTCAATCCGGATGCGATGCCTAAGGTCCTGCTCGACACCGCCTATGTCAACGAACTCGGCGCATCCGGCTCGGTCGAGGTGAAAGCCTATCTGACAACATGCCGGCAGAACGCGGATTGGCTGATCCGGGCGCTCGAACAGCGCGCGCAAACCATACTGAAAGTGGCGACGGAGATCGTCCGCCGACAGTCCGGATTCTTCGAACAGGGCGTCGCGGCGCTTTCACCGATGACGTTGAAGCTGGTTGCGGATGAAATCGGCATGCACGAATCAACCGTAAGTCGAGTCACCGCCAATAAGTTCCTAGCTTGCGAACGCGGAGTCTTTGAACTGAAATTCTTTTTCACTCAAGGGATTGCCAGCGTGGACGGCGGCGGCGCGGTCTCCGCCGCGGCAGTTCGACACCAGATCAAGTCTCTGATTGAAAAGGAGGATCCATCAAGATCTCTCTCGGACGACCGGATTGTCACTCTACTGAAACAAAGCGGCGTCGATGTTGCGCGCCGGACGGTCGCGAAATACCGTGAGACAATGAATATCCCGTCATCGGCGCAGCGAAAACGGATGAAGGCGGCAGCCTTGGGACGTTGAGTTTCCGCGCTCGGGAGGGCGCGGCCGCGTCGGTTGACTTGGGCTAAACCCGCTCATAGGTTCCGCGCCTTCTCGGCGGGGCCGGGCTGCGAAGACGGAGTTGAGCATGCGGATACAGGTCACTGGCAGACAGATCGACATCGGAGACGCCCTGCGCGAGCATGTCGAGTCGGAACTGATGGCGGCGGTGTCGAAATACGCCGATGTCGTCATAGACGCCGACGTCACCTTCTCGCGCGACGCCAACGCATATCGGGCCGACGCGGTTGTGAAGCTTGCGCGCGGGCTGACCGCGAAAGCGTCCAACAAGGCGCATGAGATCTACGCCGCATTCGATGGATTGGCAGAGAAGATCGAAAAGCAGGTGCGTCGCTACAAGCGCCGGCTGATCAAGCATCGTGGCGATGCGGCGGAGGAGATCCCGGCGGCCTCCTATGTGCTCGCCGGCTCGCGGGACGAGGACGAGCACTCGGAATCGCTCAATCCTGTCGTGATCGCGGAGATGAAAACATTGCTGCTCTCGCTTTCGGTTGGCGAGGCTGTCATGCAGATGGAGCTTGAAGACGCGCCTTTCCTGATGTTCAGGAACGACGCCCATGGACGGCTCAACATCGTCTTCCGGCGCGAGGACGGTAATATTGGCTGGATCGATCCGGAGAATCTAGCGGCGTGAGCCGCGGCCACGGATGACCGAGTTGACGACCGACGGGGACCCATCATGGATCTGAAGAACATCGTCTCGCCAGAGGCGCTGCACGGCGGATTGAACACCACCAGCAAGAAGCATCTGATGCAGGAGCTTGCGCAGCGTGCGGCGGACGCCTACGGGCTCGACCAGCGCGCCGCCTTTGAAGCTCTTCTGGAGCGCGAACGCCTTGGCCCGACCGGCATGGGCCGTGGCGTCGCCATCCCGCATGCTCGCCTCGCCGGGCTCGACCGGATCGTCGGCGTTTTCACCCGGCTGCAGCGGCCGATCGACTATGACGCCGCCGATGGCGAGCCGGTCGACCTGGTCTTTGCGCTCTTCGCGCCGGAGGAGGCCGGGGCCGATCATCTCCGCGCCCTCGCGCGCATCTCCCGCTGCCTTCGCGACAGCACGGTCTGCGCCAAGTTGAGGGCGGCGGACGATGCGTCGGCGATCTACGCCGTGCTCACCAATCCGGTGGATTCAAAGGCCGCCTGAGCGTTGCCGCCGTCAGTGGACGCTGACCGGAGTCAGTTCGTGCTGGCGCGCCGCGAGAAAGGCGAGGTCGCGCCCCGGGGCCAGGCCGAGCCGATTTCCCGCCTCGTCATGGATTGAGTAGAGCGCGGTCTCCGGCGTCACCTCCTGCGGCAACTCGTCCGGCCGCACCTGGCGGACATAGACAATGCGCCGAGCGTCGGGGACGAGGGCGTCGGTGGGATAATCATGTGTCATGTTCGTCTCCTTTTCCAAAGCGAGAAGAATGGCTCGCGGCCTCAAGCCCGCGCGCCGATCGGGACCTTGCGGATCACCGTCTCCGGCTCCGCCCTGACGAGGTCGATATGCAACAATCCATGCGCCATGTCGGCGCCCGCAACCTCCACGCCATCGGCGAGGACGAAGCTACGCTGAAACTGGCGCGCGGCGATGCCGCGATGCAGGAACACCCGCTCCTCATCCTCCGTCGCCTGCCGGCCGCGGATCACCAGTTGGCTATCCTCGACGGTGATCGAGAGATCTTCCTCGGCAAAGCCGGCGACAGCCAATGTGATGCGATAGGCGGTCTCGCCACGTTGTTCGATATTGTAGGGTGGGTAGCCGTCATTCCCGGATTTCTGCGTTCGCTCGACCAACCGGTCGAGTTGTTCGAACCCCAAGAGAAACGGGTGCTGGGCGAAGGTTACGCGGCTCATCATTTCAGTCCTCGTAAAAGCGACCGTTCATGCGCAGACCCGAAAGCGGCGCCCGCACAGCTACAATATGTGATCGCAACACGCTTTGCGCAAGATTTGGCTGGCGCCCGCCGACGGCCGCGATAGCTTCCCCACCATGCTGATTCGTCCCGCCTCCGACGCCGATGACGACGCCCTCTGGTCTCTCCTTGAGCCGGTTTTCCGCGCTGGCGACACTTACGCCATCGACCCCGGGATTAGCCGTGAGGCGGCGATTCGGTACTGGACCGGGGCGCCGCGCCGCGTCTTTCTGGCCATGGAGCCAGGCGCGCCGCCCGTCGGCACCTACTATATCCAGCCCAACCAGGGCGGGGGTGGCGCGCATGTCTGCAATTGCGGCTACGTCACCGGACCCGCGGCCCGTGGCAAGGGCGTCGCGCGCGCGATGCTCGCGCATTCGCTCGATGTCGCGAGGAACGCCGGCTTCGCCGCAATGCAGTTCAATTTCGTGGTGGAGACCAACACCCGCGCCATTGCGACATGGCGCGCCGCCGGCTTCGATGTGGTCGGGCGCCTTCCCGGCGCATTCCGTCATCCGGAGGCTGGCGAGGTGGACGCGCTGGTCATGTATATGCGGCTATGAGGTCTTCAGCACCCTCCGCGCAAGACCGAGCGCGCCAACCGTGGAGACCCCGCTGAGAAGCGCGCCCCAGAGCAGGTCAACACACGCCATCGCCCGGGTCCACGCCGCCAGAGTCGCGAGGTTGGTGAATTCATAGGCCCCGTAGGCGACGGCGCCAAAACCGGCTGCGGTGATGAATGCTCCCATGAGCGAATCGCCCCGTTGCAGCGCCGGCGCAGAAACGAACCAGACCAGCCCGGCCACATAGGACAGGTAGAATAGCAGTGCGGGGATCGCCCGCACCTCGTCAAGAAAGAGCGGCGCGGCGTCGCGCATGAAGACCTGCTTCACGATCATATTAAGTCCGACCAGATCGGCGCAGACGAATATCGCCGCCGTGGCGGCGTAGAGAAAGGCGAGGCCCGCAGCGGACACGCAAGGCCTTCCCGGCGCGCGGCCTACTCCACCACCCCTTCGGCATCACCGGCGGCCCTTTTTTTCGCCGGTTTCTTCGCTGGCTTCTTCTTTGCGGGCTTTTTTGCAGCTTTCTTCGGCGCGGCCCTCTTCTTCGGCGTCTTTCCGGCCTTAGCAGCGATCAGCTCCAACGCGGCCTCCAGCGACAGCGTCGCCGGGTCCGCCTCTTTCGGGAGTGTAGCGTTAACCTTCTCCCATTTCACGTACGGCCCGTAGCGGCCCTCCATCAGGTTGATCTTGCCGCCCGAGGGATGTTCGCCGAGTTCACGAAGCGGAGTCGCAGCCGTCCGCCCACGACCTGGATTGGCGCGTTTCACCGCGATCAACTCCACCGCCCGGTTCATGCCGATGGTGAATACATCATCCGGATCCTTCAAGTTCGCATAGGTCTTGCCGTGACGGACATAGGGTCCGAACCGGCCGATCGCCGCCTCGATCGGCTCGCCATCCTCGGGATGCTTACCAACGAGACGCGGCAGCGAGAGAAGTTCGAGCGCCCGCGCCAGCGTCATCTCCTGCGGCGCCGCTCCCTTTGGCAGCGACGCGCGTTTCGGCTTTTCCTTCGACCCTGGGTCCTGTTCGCCAAGCTGGACATAGGGGCCGAAACGCCCGGATTTCAGCCAGACGTCGACGCCGTATTCGTCCTGTCCCAGCACACGATCCTCGGCCGCCTCCTCGCCGCCGAGCGAACGGGTGTAGCGGCAGTCAGGATAGTTCGAGCAGCCGATAAACGCGCCGCCGGAGCGCGCGGTCTTCAGCGAAAGTCGCCCCATGCCGCAGGCCTTGCAGAGGCGCGGATCGCTCCCGTCGCCCGGATCAGGGAAGATATGCGGAGCGAGCACATCGTTGATCGTCTCCAGGACATCGGTGATCCTGAGTTCCGATGTCGCCTCCAGATCAGCGGAGAAATTCTTCCAGAACCGCTCCAGAACCGCTTTCCACTCGGCCCGCCCGCCGGAAACATCGTCTAGGTCCGCTTCCAGCGAGGCGGTGAAGTCGTAATTCACGATGCGCTTGAAATAGTTTTCAAGG
The DNA here is from genome assembly GCF_011044155.1 of Pikeienuella piscinae. Classification (NCBI taxonomy): domain Bacteria; kingdom Pseudomonadati; phylum Pseudomonadota; class Alphaproteobacteria; order Rhodobacterales; family Paracoccaceae; genus Pikeienuella; species Pikeienuella piscinae. Next base: position 471,791 of record NZ_CP049056.1, on the reverse strand, counting down.
AACGCGATGACGAGCCGTCCCTTGTCTTCGGGGATCAACCGGCCCTTTTCCTTCCGCACATATTCGCGGTCCTGGATCACCGTGATGATCGAGGCGTAGGTCGAGGGGCGCCCAATGCCAAGCTCCTCCATTCGCTTGACCAGCGTCGCCTCGGTATACTGCGGCGGCGGTTGAGTGAAATGCTGGAGCGGGATCACAGCCTTCTGGTCCGCGCCCTCGCCGGCGAGGATCTCAGGCAACAGCCCCTCCTCCTCGTCCACTACATCGTCGCGGCCTTCTTCATAAACACGGAGAAAACCGTCGAACTTGACCACCTGCCCCGTCGCGCGCAGTCCGACACCGCCATCCGCCCCGGCGACCTCGACCACCGTGCGCTCGAGCCGCGCCGACTCCATCTGGCTCGCGAGGGTGCGCTTCCAGATCAATTCGTAGAGCCGAGCCTGATCCGGCTCCAGCCCTTTCAGGTTATCCGGCGCCGCGGTCATCACCGTGGGACGGATGCACTCATGCGCTTCCTGCGCGTTCTTCGCCTTGTTCTTGTAGACGCGCGGGTTTTTGGGAACGTAGGACTCGCCGTAACGCGCCGCGATCGCCTCGCGCGCAGCCTTGACCGCTTCAGGCGCCATGTCGATGCCATCGGTTCGCATATAGGTGATATGCCCGGCCTCATAGAGCCGCTGGGCCGCGCGCATCGTCGCCTGCGCGCCAAGGCCGATCTTGCGCGAGGCCTCCTGCTGCAGCGTCGAGGTCATGAAGGGCGGCGAGGGATTACGGCTCGCCGGTTTCGCCTCGACGCTGGCGATCTTCAACGCCCGCGCCTTGATCGCCGCCACCGCGGCCTTCGCCGCCGTCTCGTCCCCGAGATCGAACCGATCCAGCTTCTTTCCGTCTAGCTCGGTCAGCCGCGCCTCGAACGGGTCGCCACGCGGGGTCTCCAACTCAACCTTCACGGTCCAGTACTCGCGGGCGCGGAACGCCTCGATCTCCATTTCGCGTTCGACAATCAGTCGAAGCGCGACCGACTGGACCCGGCCGGCGGACTTGGCGCCTGGGAGCTTGCGCCATAGCACCGGCGAAAGCCGGAAGCCGACGAGATAATCGAGTGCGCGGCGGGCGAGATAGGCTTCGACCAGCTCCATATCGATACCGCGCGGCTGACGCATCGCGTCGGTCACCGCCGATTTGGTGATCGCGTTGAAAACCACCCGCTGCACCGGCGCGTCGCCCTTCAGCGCCCGGCGCTTCTTCAGCGCTTCCAGCAGATGCCACGAGATCGCCTCGCCCTCCCGGTCAGGGTCGGTGGCGAGAATGAGTTTCGGGTCGGCTTTCAGCGCATCCGCGATGGCGCGCACATGCGGCGCCGCCTTACTGTCGACCTGCCAGATCATCTCGAATCCGTTATCGGGATCGACCGACCCGTCCTTCGACGGCAGATCGCGGATATGCCCATAGGACGCGAGGACATTGTAGTCGGGCCCGAGATATTTGTTGATGGTCTTGGCTTTGGCGGGCGACTCGACAACGACGACAGGCATGAGGGCTCCGCAATTTCTCCGCTACAAGGCCGCGGAACATGGGCGCGGGTCCGGCGCATGTCAACGCGCCCCTCTGCTCAACCTCCGGCGGAAAGCGCAATCAATCCGCCGGGGCGCTGCTCGATCAGCCCCTCCAGCTCCAGTTCAAGCAACGCGGTGGAAAGCGCGGCCGAAGAGACGGCGAGATCGCGCGCCAGCGCGTCGACCTCGATCGCCGCCGGGCCGATCAACGCCAGCGCGCGTTCCGCCAGATCCGGGCTCGCCTCGGTGTTCGCTGGTTCCGGCGGATTGAGATCATAGGGCTCCGTGACCTCCCTGAGGTTGAGCGCGCGCGGCGCCTCCAGCGCCTCGATCACGTCATCCGCAGAGCGGATCAGCGCGGCGCCCTGTCGGATCAGCGTGTTGCACCCTTCGGCGCGCGGGTCGAGCGGAGCGCCCGGAACCGCCATCACCTCGCGCCCCTGCTCCAGCGCCATCCGCGCGGTGATGAGAGAGCCGGAGCGCGCCGCCGCCTCGATCAACACCACACCGGCAGAAAGACCGGAGACGATACGGTTTCGCCGCGGGAAATGCCGCGCAAGCGGTCGCATCCCCATCGGCGCCTCGGAAAGGAACAATCCACCCTCAAGGATCTTCGCGGCGAGCGCCGCGTTTTCCTCGGGGTAGATCACCTCCACCCCGCCGGCCATCGCGGCGATCGTTCCATTCGAAAGCGCCGCCCCATGCGCCGCAGCGTCTATCCCGCGTGCGAAACCCGATGCGACGACCATCCCCGCGGCGCCGAGATCGCCCGCGATAAGCCGAGCCATTCGCAAGCCGAGAGAGGAAGCGTTGCGCGCACCGATCACCGCCACGGCCGGCCGATGCGCGAGTTGGATATCGCCAAGCGCCCAGAGAAATGGCGGCGGGTCCGGGATATCGGCCAAACGCGGCGGATACTCCGGCGTGCCGAGCCTGAGCATGCGCGCGCCGGCCGCCACCGCGCGCTCCATCTCTTCCTCCCCCTGTCGCGCGGAGCAGAGTTGATAGGCGTTGGCTCCGGTCCGCGTCACGATCCCGGGAAGCGCGTCGAGCGCCCTCGCCGCGGTCCCGTAGCGCGCGATCAGGCGCCGGAACGTCATCGAGCCGACATTCCGGCTGCGAGCGAGACAAAGCCACGCCAGGCGCTCAGTTGCGGGGGCGTCGTCGGCTGTGGGTTCGGGCGGTTTCAACATGCACCTCAGAGCGGCGCAACTCCGTTAATTTTTGTTTAACGCCGGCCGATCTTCGGCTCCTCGCCGTGGATCAGGCGGACGATATTGCCGCCATGCTTAGCCCAGATGAGGACGATCAGAATCACCACCACCCAGATCGCCCCGCGCTGGCCGACGTGCCAGAGCCAGATCGGCGCCGAAAGCGTCATCAACAGCGCCGCAAGCGAGGAGAAGCGGAAAAGCGCGGCGACGCCAAGCCAGGTGAGACAGCAGAGAAGACCGGCGAGCGGCGAGAGCCCGAGCGTGACGCCGAGGAACGTCGCCACCCCCTTGCCGCCGCGAAAGCCGAGCCAAATCGGGAAGAGATGCCCGAGGACGGCGCCGAGCGCGGCGAGTTGCGCCGGCAGGTCGCCCCAGAGAAAGAAGACCAGCGCCACCGGCGCCCAGCCCTTCGCCATGTCGAGCGCGAGCGTCGCCGCCGCCGCCCGGCGGTCGCCGGTTCGCAGGACATTCGTCGCGCCGATATTGCCGGAACCGATGGCGCGCAGATCACCGAGGCCGAAAAGCCGCGCCACGATCACCCCGAACGGGATCGAGCCGGCGATATAACCGATCGCGAACGCCCCCAGCAGCCATGGCCAGGCCCGCTCCCACCCCATCACCACCGGCAGCAGCGTCGCGAGGCTTTCATACCACGCCATGGGTGAACACCTCCCTGCCCCCGACAAAGGTGCGAAGCGCGCGACCGGTCATCAACCTCCTGTCGAAAGGCGTATTCTTCGATTTCGAGCGCAGCGCGAATCGGTCGAGCACATAGGGCGCGTCCGGGTCGAAAAGCACGAGATCCGCCGGCGCCCCGGCGGCCAGCCGTCCGGCGGGAAGACCCAGCAATCGCGCCGGCGCCAGCGAAAGCCGCTCGAAAAGCGCCGGCAGGCCGATCGCCCCGTCATGCCACAGCTTCAGCGCGCCCGGCAGCAGCGTTTCGAGCCCAACCGCGCCGGCGGCGGCGATCTCGAATGGCTGACGCTTCGATTCCTCGTCCTGCGGGCGGTGCGATGAGCAGAGGACGTCGATCAGCCCCTCCGCCACAGCCTCGGCGACGGCGGCGCGGTCCTCCTCCTCGCGCAGGGGCGGGTCGAGCTTGAAGAAGGTCGGATAATCCGCGAGATCATGCTCGTTCAGGGTGAAATGATGGTGACTGGTCGCGGCGCTAACCGGAAGGCCCTTGTCCTTCGCCCGGCGGAGCGCCTCCAGCGCCCCGCGGGTTGTGACAAGATCGGCGTGGTAGCGCGCGCCGGTGATCTCGACCAGCGCCATGTCGCGCTCCAGCATGATCCGTTCGGCGAAGGGGTGCGCGCCGGGAAGACCGAGCATCGAGGCGTAGAGACTCTCGGTGACCGACCCTTCCGCGGTCATCGCCGGATCCTGCGGATGGTGGACGATGAGCGCGCCCATGGCGTGGGCGTAGTCTAGACAGTTACGGAACACCGTCGGGTCCGCCACCGGTTGGTTGGCGTCGGTGAAGGCGAGCGCGCCTGCGTCAAGCAGGAAGCCGTATTCCGCCATCTCCCGCCCCTTCATGCCCCGCGTCAGGGCCGCCATCGGCGCAACATGCACGAGGCTCGCCCGCTCCGCCCGGCGCATGGCGAATTCGAGGACGGCGGGGTCGTCGACCGGCGGGTCGGTATCCGGCTGGACGGCGATGGTGGTGACGCCGCCCGCCGCCGCCGCCGCGCCGGCGGTGCGGTAGCTTTCCTTGTGGCGCGCGCCCGGCTCGCCGACGAAGACGCGCATGTCCACAATCCCCGGGGCGAGCGGCATGCCCCCGCAATCCATCACCTCCGCGCCCTCCGGCGCCGCCGGCGTCGCGCCCTTCGCGACATCCGCTATCAACCCATCCTCGATACGGAGCGCGCCCGGCCCGTCATAGCCGCTTTCGGGGTCGATCAACCGGGCGTTGGCGAGAATCAGCGCCATCGCTCAGGCCGCCATGTTCGGAATATTGCGCGCCAGAAGGTCCATCACCGCCATCCTGACGGCGACGCCCATCTCGACCTGCTCCTGGATCACCGAGCGTTTCGGGTCGTCGGCGACGTTCGGGTCAATCTCCACGCCGCGGTTCATCGGGCCGGGATGCATCACGATGGCGTCTGGCCGCGCATGGCTCAGCTTTTCCTCATCGAGTCCGAACCGATGGAAATATTCGCGGTTCGAGGGGATGAAGGCGCCCTGCATCCGCTCCTGCTGAAGGCGCAACATCATCACCACGTCGACCCCTTCGAGCCCTTTTCGCATGTCGTGAAAAACCTCGACGCCCATACGCCCCACCCCTGTCGGCAGCAGCGTCGGCGGCGCGATCACCCGGACGCGGTTCTCCATCCGGTTCAGAAGCGTGATGTTGGAGCGCGCTACGCGGCTGTGATTGATGTCGCCGCAGATCGCGACCGTCAGCCGATGCAGCCGCCCCTTGTGGCGGCGGATCGTCAGGGCGTCGAGGAGGGCCTGCGTGGGGTGCTCGTGCCGTCCGTCGCCGGCGTTGATCACCGAGCAGTTCACCTTTTTCGCCAGCAGCGCCACCGCGCCGGAATGCTGATGGCGCACGACTAGAAGATCGGGATGCATCGCGTTTAGCGTCACCGCCGTATCGATCAGCGTTTCGCCCTTCTTGATCGACGAGGAGGCGAGCGACATGTTCATCACGTCCGCGCCGAGGCGTTTGCCGGCCAACTCGAAACTCGCCTGGGTTCGGGTCGAATTCTCGAAGAAAATGTTGATCTGCGTCAGCCCTTTCAGCACCGCCCGCTTCTTGTCGCGCTGACGGGAAAGGGCGACGTAGTCCTCGGCGAGGTCGAGAATGGTCTCGATATCTGCCCGGCCGAGCGCCTCGATGCCGAGAAGGTGGCGATGTGCGAACAAGTCGGCCTCCGGTCGCGTCGCGCCGGTTATAGGCGCCGGCGCGCCCGGTCACAAGCGCCCGGCGTCGGGATCAGGGGCGGACGATGCGGCGCTCACGCAGCCAAACGTAGATCCCGCTCGCGACGATGATCGCCGCGCCAAGGATCGTCATCCGGTCCGGCGGCTGATGAAAGACAAGCCAGCTCGAAAGCGACATCACGACAATCTGCGTGTAATTGAGCGGCGCCAGCACCGAGGCTCCCGCATAGCGGTGCGCCAGGGTGAAGAGCTGATGCCCGAGCCAGCCGAAAAACCCGATCATCATGAAGGCGAACCAACCCCACCCTTCAGATGGCCAGCGCCAGTCGTCGAAGGCGAAGGGAATGAGCGCCAGCACCGGGATGACGGCTGCGTAGAACTGCATCGTATCCGGGCTCTCCGTCCCGGCGAGGCGTCGAGTCGCCAGCGTGTAGATCGCGCTGGCGGTCGGCGGCACCAGGGCGACGAACATCGCCGGGTGGAAGGCCGCGCCCCAGGGCCGGGTGACCACCAGAACCCCGAAAAGACCGATCACGATCGCGGCCCAGCGGCGCGGTCCAACCATTTCGCCAAGGAAAAGCGCGGCGAGCGCGGTGATCACCAGCGGCGAGATGAAGAAGATAGAGTTGGTGACCGTTAGCGGCAGATACTGCAGGGCGGTAAAATTGGCGAAGGTCGCGCAGAGCAGCATCACGCCCCGGATCAACACCAGACCCGGGGCCCGCATGCGGAAAAGCGCGCGCCCCTCTGTCGGGGCGAAGAGCGCGACCACCATGAGCAAATGGCCAAGATAGCGGATGAACACCACCTCGACGACCGGCAACCCCGATTCGACCAACCATTTCGCCGCTGTATCGATGCCGGTGAAGCAGAGATACGCCGAGAGGATGATCGCGATGGCGAAACTCGGCCGGTCTTCGCGCGCGCGTATCATCTCCCCGGCGCCCCGGATCGTTCGTGCCTGGCGACCAGCCGGCTCACCGTCTGATGTCGTCCTCTATGAACCAACGGATGTTGTCCTCGAAGCTCTTGTCCTGGTGGAAGCCCAGACGGAGCGCCTTTTCGGGCTTCAGGTGCGCGCGCCATCCATCGCAGATCTTCTGGACGAACGGGTCCGGGTTCCAGGTGATCAGCCCGGCGGCGTTGGAGCCGGCGACGTTCGTCATCGCCTCCACCATCTCGCGCACCGTGTTGGTGAGACCGGGAAGCGCAAGACAGCGATTCTCGCCCCACGCCTCGGCCGGCGGTTCGGCTGCGTGCACGAGGTTGGCGACGACGGTGCGCGGGGCCGAGAACCAGATCGGGTAATCCTCAGAGACCGGACAGTTCGCGCTTTCACCCTGCAGCGGCTCGCGGAAGATCGAGGACATGAACGAGGACGCGGCGGCATTCGGTTTGCCCGGTCGCACCGTCACCGTGGGCAAACGAAGGCCGCGCCCGTCGATGAAGCCCTTGCGGCTGTAGTCCGTCAGCATCATCTCCGTCGCCGCCTTCTGGGCGCCATAGGAAGTCTGCGGATTGAGAATGGTGAAATCGTCGATGACGTCGGGGATCTCGCCGCCGTAGACCGCGACCGAAGAGGTGAACACCACGATCGGCTGGTTGCCGGCGTGACGCGCCGCCTCCAGGATGTTCAACGTGCCGTGAAGGTTGACCCGCAAACCAATATCGAACTCCGCTTCGGCCTGACCCGAAACGACCGCGGCGAGATGAAAGACGGCGTCCGGCTTGGCCGCGAAAGCCGCGTCCACCGAGGCCCGATCCCCGATGTCGAGCGCGACGCCTTCGACTTCGAAATCCGCTTTGACCGGCTCGGGCGCGAAAAGGTCAGCCTGTGTCATGTGGGTGATTTCGCGGCCGCGAATCTCCCCTTTCTTCGCCAGCGCCTTCGCCAGCTTCACGCCAAGAAATCCGCCGCCACCGGTGATCAGAACACGCATGTGATTTCCTTCCCATCTGCTTGTTCACGTTTCGCGGGCCATAAGCGCCCTAAATCCGGCGGGTGGCAACCTCTCTCCACCGTCAGCGGCCGGCGGGCTAATGTTGCGCTGCAGCAATTCTTCCCATAAGGTTGCGCCCGCCGCGAAGCGACGGCGCGGAAATCAGGAAATTACCAGTGACTAGACCCGACCTTGCGGCGTTCGCGCGGCGCATCGACCTTTCGCCGCCGGATCTGCCGCTCGACGGCCCGCGGCTTCGCATCGAGATTCTCGCTGGCCTCACCGTCGCCCTCGCGCTCGTGCCGGAAGCGGTGGCCTTCGCATTCGTCGCCGGCGTTCATCCGTTGGTTGGTCTTTACGCCGCTTTCCTGGTCGGGCTGATCACCGCCGTATTCGGAGGGCGGCCGGGCATGATCTCCGGGGCGACCGGCGCACTCGCGGTGGTGATGGTCTCGCTCGTCGCAACGCATGGCGTCGAATACCTTTTCGCCACGGTCGTGCTGATGGGGGTGCTGCAGATCGCCGCCGGGGTCTTCCGACTCGGCAAGTTTATCCGGCTGGTGCCGCACCCGGTGATGCTCGGCTTCGTCAACGGCCTCGCCATCGTCATCTTGCTGGCGCAAGTCGGGCAGTTCAAGATCGCCGGCCCGGACGGCGCGATGACCTGGATGACCGGCGCCACGCTCACGATGACGCTTGGCCTCGTCGCGCTCACGATGGCGGTGATCTGGATTCTGCCCCGTTTCACGACGATTGTCCCGGCGCCGCTCGCCGGCATCCTTGTCGTCGCGGCGCTGGTGATCGGCCTCGATCTCGATTCGCCCCGCGTCGGTGACCTCGCCTCGATCCAGGGCGGCTTCCCGGCGTTCCACATTCCAATGGCTCCGCTGAACCTGGAGACACTGGAGATCATACTTCCCTACGCCGTCATTCTCGCCGCCATTGGCCTGATCGAAAGCCTTCTGACACTTAACCTCGTTGGCGAGATGACCGGCGGGCGCGGCGGCGCCTCGAAAGAATGCGTCGCGCAGGGCGCGGCCAACGTCATCACCGGATTCTTCGGAGGCATGGGCGGCTGCGCGATGATCGGCCAGTCGATGATCAACGTGAAGTCAGGTGGACGGACCCGGCTCGCGGGGATTGCCGCTGCGCTTTTCCTCCTCGCCTTCATCCTTTTCGCCTCCGGTCTGATCGAGCAGATCCCGCTCGCCGCGCTGATCGGCGTGATGTTTATGGTCGTGATCGGCACTTTCGCCTGGCGGAGCCTGACGATCATGCGGCGGGTTCCGCGCGCCGACGCCTTCGTCACCATACTGGTTACAATCGTCACCGTCGTCTCCGACCTTGCGGTCGCGGTGATCGTCGGCGTCATCGTCTCGGCGCTGGTCTACGCATGGCAGAACGCCGTCCGCATTCACGCCGTCCGACACGACACGCCCGAGGGCGCACGGGTCTACGCCATCCAGGGGCCGCTGTTCTTCGGTTCGGCAGCTGGTTTCGCCGAGCTATTCAAGCCGGAGACCGACCCCGCAGTGGTGATTGTCGATTTCATGAACAGTCGCGTCGCCGATCAGAGCGCGCTGCAGGCGATCGAGGCGGTCGCGGCGAAATACGAGGCGGAGGGGAAGACGCTACAGCTCCGCCATCTCAGCCATGAATGCCATCGGCTGCTACATCGCGCCGGGCAGCTGGTGGTGGCGGCTGACGACGACCCCGAATACGGCGTCGCCGTCGATTACAACGTGAGAACCGGAGTTCACGCCGGCGGTCACTAGCGGCCGGACGGATCAGTAGGTCGCGCGGCCGCCGGAAATGTCGAAGACGCCGCCTGTCGTGAAGCTGTTCTCCTCCGAGGCCAGCCAAGCGACAAGCGCCGCGATCTCATCGACCTTGACGAAGCGCGCGCGCGGGATCTTCGAGAGCATGTAATTGATATGCTCCTCTGTCATCTGGTCGAAGATCGCCGTCTTCGCGGCCGCCGGGGTGATGCAGTTCACCGCGACATCACGATCCGCAAGTTCCTTGCCAAGCGATTTCGTCAGCGCGATCACGCCGGCTTTCGAGGCGGAGTAGGCGGAAGCGTTCGGATTCCCCTCCTTGCCGGCGATCGAGGCGACGTTGACGATGCGGCCATAACCCGCCTTAGCCATGATCGGGCTCACCGCCTTGCAGCAGTAGAAGACGCCATTGAGGTTGACATCCAGCACCCGTCGCCATTCCTCGACCGGGTAGTCGGCGACGGTGGTGTTCATGCCCGCGACGCCGGCGTTGCAGACGAGGATGTCGATCCCACCCATTTCGGCGTTCGAACGCGCGGCGGCGGACTGCACCGCCTCCCAGTCCGTCAGTTCGGGCGTGACGAAGTTCGCGCCGGTCTCGGCGCACATCGCCTCGGCCGTTTCGCGATCCACATCCCAGATCGTGACGGTCGCGCCGGAAGCGATGAAGCGTTCGGCGATGGCGCGGCCGATGCCCTGCGCGCCGCCGGTGATGATGGCCTTGCGGCCCTTGAGATCGTATGCGTTCACAGCGACCATCCTCCATCGATCAGATGCGATTGCCCGGTGACGAAGGTGCTTTCGTCAGAGGCGAGATAAACGGCGAGCCGGGCGATCTCCTCCGGCCCGGCGAGCCGGCCCATCGGCTGGCGGGCGACGAAATCCTTCATCGCCTGCTCGTAGTCACCGGTCGCGCGCAGCCGATCATGCAGCGAGGGCGTGTCGACCGTGCCGGGGCAGATGATGTTGACGCGGATTCCCTGCGTGATGTGATCGCGCGCGACAGCGGCCGAAAGCCCCTCGATCGCCGCCTTGGTGGCCCCGTAGATCGCGCGGTTCGGCGCCGCGACATGGACGCCGGCGGCCGAGCCGATATTGACGATGGAGCCGCCGCCGCGCTCGATCATCCCCGGCAGGGCCGCCTTCATCACCCGGAACTGCGAGCGGACGTTGAGGTTAAAGCCGAACTCCCATTCCTCCTCCGTCGCGTCGAGGATGGTGCCGGCATGGACGAAGCCGGCGGCGTTCAGGATCACGTCCGGTCGCGCCTTCGCGACTCCCGTCCTGATCGAATCCGGATCGAGCGCATCGAGCACAAAGGTCTCGCCGCCCTTGAAGTCGCTCAGAAGCTCCGCCTTCACATCGGTCGCGAACACCTCCGCGCCTTCGGCCGCGAAAGCTTCGGCGCAGGCGCGCCCGATTCCCTGCCCCGCCGCCGTCACCAGCGCGCGTTTGCCTTTTAGTCTCATCCGGTCTCTCCTCCTGAGTTTCCGCCTGTCTATCCGCCGGCTCGCCGGGCGGAAAGTGGCGCTCATGCCATTCCGTCGCTTTTGCGGCCGTCAGTCCAGCGGCGTGTCCTGGCTGAAAATGTTCGCCCACCCCGCGCCGCGCCGGCGCCAGAGCGAGCTTACATACATTCCCCGCTCCGTCTCCGGCTCGTCCGGTCGGTGAAATCCCGCGAGATAGATCAGAAGGGCGGCGTCATCGCCGAGCGGGATCATCTTCGGCTCGCGGATTTCGAAAGCGGCGACGGTCGGCCCCGCCGCAAGCTGCGCCGCGTGGCCCTCGCGCCCTTCGACGCCGCTCGGATAGACGCCAATGAAATCCGCCGCGAGAAGCCGGGCGTCCGCCGCCGCGTCGCCTGCCCTCAGCGCCTCCCAGACCTTCCTTTCTAGGTCGAGAAGCGTCGCAAGCGTCGGGGCCGCCATCGCCCGCGCCCGCTCAGGCCGCCTTCTTCGCCTTCGCCGCCTCGATCCATTCCCAGACCCGGACCGGGGTCATCGGCATGTCGACATGGTTGACGCCGAGCGTCGCCAGCGCGTCCAGCCCGGCGTTCGTCACCGCAGCCAACGCGCCTACCGTCCCGGCCTCACCGCAGCCTTTCATGCCGATGGCGTTGGCGGTGGAGGGCGTGCCCTCATGCGTGAAGGTGATCGCAGAGAGGTCGTTCGCCCGCGGCATGGCGTAATCCATGAAGCTGACCATCAGGGGCTGGCCGTCCTCGTCATAGGCGACGCGCTCCATGATCGCCTGGCCGATGCCCTGCGCGACGCCGCCGTGAACCTGCCCCTCGGCCAGCATCGGGTTCATCAGGATACCGAAATCGTCCGTGACTGTGTAGCGCACGACCCTCATCGAACCGACCTCGGGGTCGACCTCGACCTCTGCAATGTGGCAGCCATTCGGGAAGGAACGGCCGGGAACAGTGTTTTCACCCTGATGATTCAGCAGTTCCGCCTTGCCTTCCTTCCTCGCCTTATCGGCCAGCGCCATCACCTCCACCGTCTTGTCCGTGCCCGAGACGCGGAACACGCCATCCTCGAAGACGATGTCGGCCGCCGCGGCCTCCAGTTCATCTTCGGCCAGCGGGCGGAACGCCTCAATCATCGTGTCGGCGACGGCGTTGATCGCGCTTCCCTGCATGGTGACAGAGCGGGACCCCCCGGTTCCGCCGCCCTTGGCGATGCGATCGGTGTCGCCCTCGATGATCCTGATCTTCTCAAAGGGGATGCCGGAGCGGCTATGGAGGAACTGCGCGAACACCGTCTCGTGCCCCTGCCCGGTGGACTTGGTGCCGACATAGAGATTTACGCCGCCATCCTCGGCGAACTCGATGTGCGCACTTTCATTCTGGTCGCCAAGGATGCTCTCGACATAATAGCAAAGCCCGATGCCGAGCGCTTTCCCGTTCGCCTCCGCCGCCTTCCGGCGCGCCGCGAAGCCCTCATAGTCCGCCTCCTTCAGCGCGCGGTCCATCACCCGATCGAAATCGCCGACATCGTAGAGTTCGCCGGACGCGGAGGTGTAGGGAAACTCGCGAACGAAGTTCTTCCGGCGCAGCTCCGCCGGATCGACTCCGATCTCGCGCGCCGCGTGGTCCATCAATCGCTCCAGCGCGTAGATCTGCTCCGGCCGACCGGCGCCGCGATAGGCGTCAACCGGAGTGGTGTTCGAGAAGACACCCCTGCAGGCGAAATACACCGTCTGGACGTCATAGGCCCCGGTCAGCACCTTCAGCGCCAGCTCCGAGGGGATGAACTGCGCGAAGGTGGAGCAATAGGCCCCCATCCCGGCGACGGCGTCGAAGCGCATCGCCGTCAGCTTCAGATCCTTGTCGAACGCCGCCTCGCAGGTTGTGTAATGGTCGCGCCCCATCACATCCGTCAGCGCGCCCTCGGAACGCTCCGCGATCCAGCGGACAGTGCGGCCGGTTTCCTTCGCGGCCAGCGCGACAGCCGGATATTCTGGATAGATGAAGGTCTTGGTGCCGAAACCGCCGCCGATATCGGGGTGGCTGACATGCACATTCGCCTTGTCGAGGCTGAAAATCTCCGCCAACTCGTCGCGTACGCCCCAGGGCCCCTGCCCGCCATAGCTGACGCGCAGATCCGTTCCGTCCCATGAGGCCATGCAGCCCCGTGTCTCCATCGAATGCGCGATCACCTTGTTGTCGACAATGTCGATCGAGACCTTGTGCGCCGCCTCGGCGAAGGCCGCTTGCACCGCGTCGTCGTCGCCCTTGGCCCAGTCGAAAGCGATGTTGCCCGGCGCCTCCGGGTGCAGGGTTTCGGCCCCCTCCGCCAGCGCCCGATCGGTGTCCACGACGACCGGCAACTCATTATACTCGACGTCGATCAGCTCCAGCGCGTCGCGCGCCTCCGCCTCTGTTTCAGCCGCCACCATCGCCACCGCCTCGCCGACATGGCGCACGCGGCCGGAGGCGAGGCAGGGCCGCCGCCCGGCCGCGCCATTGGAGCCGTCGCGGTTCTGCACCACGGCGAAATTCAGCGAGTTCCTGATCTTCTCGTCAAGATCGGCGCCGGTCCAGACTCCGATCACGCCAGGCGCAGCCTTCGCCGCCTCCGTGTCGATCGAGACGATCTCCGCGTGGGCCACCGGGCTTCGCAGAAAGACCGCGGTCGCCGCGTCCGTCGCTTTGATGTCGTCGAGATAGCGCCCCGCGCCAGTTAGAAATCGGGTGTCCTCCTTGCGGCGGACGGGCTGGCTGATGCCGAACTTGCTCATTGCGGGCTCCATTTCGGATCGGATGACGTAAAGAAACTCGGCGCAGACGATACCCGTATGAGCGTCCACCGCCAGCCCCCGTCTCGGATTTTTTGGGTTCGGCATATCGCGCGCATGTTGGATGACGTCATGTCATGCGGCGCGGCGCAGTGAACGCCCCCGCAATCAATTTCGCGCCTGAAATCAACTGCAAGCCGCGCTGAAACACGCGCCGATCCGTTCAGGCGGCGGCGCCGCGCAATCAGGTCTTGCGATCAGTCGCCCGAGGCGCGCCGTCGAGTTTCGTGGATCTGGAGCCGGCTGTAGGCGACCTGCAGCAGGGGCGTCTCCAGACCGTGTCGTCGGGCGCGCGCAATCATGTCGCCGATGATATGATCCGCTTCCGTCGCGTGGCCGGATTCCATGTCCCGCATCATGGACGCGGTGAAATTTGAGCCGCGCTCAAGCAGCTTGTCGCGATAATCCTGCGTGGGCTTCGGCGCCGGCGTCCAGCCCTCCGCCGATGCGGTCCTGTTGCATTCTTCAAACAGCCCCGTGATCAGCGTTTCGCCGTGATCCGTAGCCAGGATCTCACCGATCGGCGCCCGCATCAGGCAGGTCGAAGCCGCCAGCGTGGCGAGGAAACACCATTTCTCCCACATCGCGCGTTCGACGTTGTCGCTGACGGCGGCGTCGATCCCCGCCCGCTTCAACGCCGCCACCAAACTTTCGAGAGTCGCCTGTCCATCGGACCGTCCCGCGCGCACGCCCGCTCCGATGGTCTGAAAGGCGAGCATCTGGCGAACCACGCCGTCCTCCGTAAGCGACGCAGCAACGCCAGCGATACCCCCCCAGACGATGGCGTCCGGAAATCTGGCCTCGATCTGCTTCAGATGGCCGAAGCCATTGAGCAACGGCAGAATGGCGACGCCTTCCCGAACAAACGGCGCGATCGCTTCAAGCGCACCGGTGAGACCATAAGCCTTGCACGAGAGGATAATGACGTCGAACTCCGCTTTCGGCGCGTCGGCCGTGATGACCTTCACCGGAATGGTCGCATCGCCATTGGGGCTCTCGATTCGCAAACCACCCCGGAGTTGCGCCGCCCGTCCTTCGCGGACGAGAAACGTGACGTCTGCCCCGGCCTGGACCAACCTTCCGCCGAAATAGCCACCAACCCCGCCAGCCCCGAGCATCAGAATCTTCATCATTCTCTTCCCGTTTGTATGCGTCTCGTCATCTGCGTCTGCCGTTCACGCGGAGCATGATGCGGATCCGCTGGCGCGGCCCCGATGTTGGGCGAGCGTCATCGCGGCTCGCCGAAACGATCCGCGACGAGAGCGTCGAGCGCCTCCATCAGCGCCTCGGCCTCCTCTCCGCTGGTGGTGAGCTCGATGACGGAACCCTGCGCTGCGGCCAGCATCATCAGCCCCATGATCGAATCGCCCGACACCACGAGCCCGTCCCGCTCGACCCGCGCCGCGGCGTTGAAACGCTCCACGGTCTCGACAAAGCGCGCGGAGGCGCGAGCATGAAGCCCTTTCTCATTGCGGATCAGAAGTCTGCGCGTCGTCACGCCCAGACTCAGACCGCTTTGGCCTGAAGCATCCGGCCGGCGGCGTCGATATACTTTCGCCCAGCCTCGATCGCGGCGTCGACCGCCTCGTCGAGCGGGCGCGCGCGGACCTTGGCGATCTTGACTAGCATCGGAAGGTTCGCGCCGTAGATCACTTCAACCCCGGCGGCGCCCATGCAGCCGATGGCCAGGTTGCAGGGCGTGCCGCCGAACATGTCGGTCACCACGACGACCCCGTCGCCTCGGTTGACGCCGGCGACGGCCGCGTCGATCTCCGCCTGCTTTGCGGCAAGATCGTCCTCCGGTCCGGTGGAGACGGCGACGGCGTCATCCAGCGGTCCGACGACATGCTCGGTCGCCGCCAGAAGCTCCCTTGCGAGGCCGCCATGGGCCACGATCACCATTCCGATCATGTGTTCATCCGTTCTCGGCCGACTCCCCTACATTCGTTAACAGCTTGGGCCGCGGCGGCGCCGGGCGCAAGTGCGACGGAACGGCCGCCTCCGGATCCTCCGGCCCGCCAGCCCGGAGCGTCACCAGGAGCGCCGCGGGGTGGAGCGGAGAAGGGCGATGAAGGAGAGGCAGGCCTCGCCAGTGGCGAATGGGCGGCAGACGTTCAGTCTCCACCCGCGCCAGGTCGATCACAAGCCCGACCGGCGCGGCGGCCGCGGCGGGAAGGCGGAGAAGTCCGATCCCGCGCGCCTCGATCAGCGCCTCGGTCGCGCCGGGCGTCGGATGCGCCGCGACCAGAACCCCGTCGACCCGTGAGAGCGCGACAAGATCGTCCGCAATCAGCCCCGCTCCGAGGGCGATCAGATCAAGCGCAAGCGCCGATTTTCCCGCGCCCGAATCCCCGCGAATCAATAGCGCCTCGCCATTGGCGACCACCGCGCTGGCATGGACGGTCTCGCTCACAGCGGCAGCTCGAAGATGAAGCGCGCGCCGGTCGGCGGCGCTTTCGGCTGATCGTAAGGGCGGATGTTTTCAGCCCAGATCGAACCGCCATGCGCCTCGACGATCTGTCGCGATATCGAGAGGCCAAGGCCCGAATGGTCGCCAAACGCCTCGTGATCGGGCCGCTCCGAATAGAAGCGCTCGAAAATCGTCGCGACATTGGCGTCGGGCACGCCCGGTCCCTCGTCCTCGACCACGACCCGCACCCCGGCGGCGCGCGGCTCGGCGGAGATGCGAACGACGCCGCGCGCCGGCGTGAACGAGAGCGCGTTGCCGACAAGGTTCTGGAGGACCTGCCCGATGCGCCCCTGCAAACCCTTCACCGGCAGCGACTCCGCGCCGCCTTCGGCGACCTCGACGCGCGCATCGCGCTCCGCCGCCGCGGCCGCGTTCATCTCGGCGATGGCGCGGATCAACTCGACGATGTCGAAGCTCTCCATTTCCTCGCGAGTCAGTTCCGCATCGAGCCGGGAGGCGTTGGAGATGTCGGTCACCAGCCGATCGAGCCGGCCGACATCGTTCTGGATCACCGCGAGAAGCCGCGCCTGCATCTCCGGCGTCTTTGCGATCCGCAGCGTCTCCACCGCCGAGCGAAGCGAAGTCAGCGGATTCTTGATCTCGTGCGCAACGTCGGCGGCGAAGCTCTCGATCGCGTCGATCCTGTCATAGAGCGCCTCGGTCATCCGTCGAAGCGCGGATGAAAGATAGCCGATCTCATCCGTCCGCGCGGTCAGGTCGGGAAAGCGGATGCGTTGCGGGTTGATTGGCCGCGCCTCCTGCGCGCCGCCGGCCTCCGCCGCCTCCGCAAGCCGGCGGATCGGCTTGGCGATGGTGTTCGCCAGCAGCACCGAAAGCGCCAGAGAGATCGCCAACGCGAAGAGAAAGACCTGGAGAATGGCCATGCGTTCGGCCCGCACGATATCGTCGATGTCGCCGCCCTCAGTCGACAGCATCAGAACGCCGAGCACCGCCTTGAAACGCTGTATCGGCACGGTGACGGAGACGATCAGCTCACCCTCCGAGTTGATCCGCTCCCAGCGCGCGACGCCGCCCCTGAGCGCAGTGAATACCTCCGGCTCTTGCGCGAGGCCCGAAAGCGGGGTCTCGCGATAGACCGGGGGAGAGCCGGTGAAAAACCGGAGTACTTGCTGATACCAGCGCTCGACGACCGAAAGCGGGCTTTCGTCTCGCCGCTCCCCCGGCGGCGGCAGCGGCTGCGTTTCGATCTCGCCGGCTCCGCGCAGAAGGCTTCGCGTATCGCCGGTGAGGCGCCCCCCGCGGTCATAGATCTGCGCCCTGACCCCGGTCGGCTCCACCAGCCGCTTCAGAACCAGGTTGGCGCGCACCGGGTCGAAACGCGTTCCCGAAGGGCCGATCCCCGCCGCCTCGGCGACAGCGACGGCGATGATCCGGCCCTGCGTCTCCAGGCTCTGCGTGCGCTGGTCGATCAAACCGGAGCGGAACTGGTTCAGATAGAGGACGCCCGCGACCAGAAGCCCGAGACCGATCAGATTGAAGGCGACGATGCGCCGGGCAAGCGAATTCGTGGGGGAAATTCCACCCCTGCGCATCCGGTTGCGGATTCGCCGGAGCCGGGCCCGCGCGTTCTGCCGGCTTCGACGCTGATCTTCAGTGACGAGGCCGAGCCAGTCCCGAATCGCGAAATGAATCGCGCCGAAGCCGAGTGCGGACCGACGCGCGCGCCGTCTCGCCGTTCCGCGCTTGGCGCTTCGGTCCATCGCGGGTCGATCAGACCTCCTTGTAGCGATAGCCAACGCCATAAAGGGTCTCTATCGAGGAGAACTCGTCGTCAACCACGCGAAACTTCTTGCGCACCCGCTTTATGTGGCTGTCGATGGTGCGGTCGTCGACATAGACCTGATCGTCGTAGGCGGCGTCCATCAGTTGGTCCCGGCTCTTCACGAAACCAGGCCGCTGCGCGAGCGCATGCAGGATCAGAAACTCCGTCACGGTCAGCACGACCGGCTTGCCGCCCCAGGTGCAGGCGTGGCGGAGCGGGTCCATCACCAGCCGGCCGCGGGTCAGCACCTTGTCGGCCTCGTTCCGCTCGGCCCCGTCATCCTGAGCTTCGCGCCGGCGCAGAACGGCGCGAATGCGCTCGATTAGAAGACGCTGCGAGAAGGGTTTCCTGACATAATCATCCGCCCCCATCCGCAGGCCGAGAACCTCGTCGATCTCCTCATCCTTCGAGGTCAGGAAGATCACCGGCATGTCGGATGTCTGCCGCAGGCGGCGGAGAAGCTCCATTCCGTCCATGCGAGGCATCTTGATGTCGAGCACCGCCATGTCCGGCGGCGCCTGCCCGATCGCGGCGAGAGCGGTCGCGCCGTCCGTGTAGGTCCGGACTTCGTAGCCTTCGTTCTCCAGCGCCATCTGCACCGAAGTGAGGATGTTTCGGTCGTCGTCGACCAGCGCGATCGTCGGCATATCGGGCGCTCCCCTTCCCCTTCTGTCAGAGTTACTTACAAGTCGCCGTCGCAGGCCGCAATGCGAAGACGCTTAGAAGTCGACCGTCCGAGTGTGCTGATCCGGGGCTTCGCATGGCGCGACGGCGTGATATAGCCCCCACACCTTCGGGTAGGTTTCGCGAATCACCGGGCGGATTGACTCAAGGGACGAATTGGCGGATCGGGAACGCGATCCGCGCCGCAAGCGTCCTGCAACCCGGTCCAGCGCCGCTCGCGCGTTGCGATTCGCGCAGATGCAGATCAGCATGGCGCCACGCGGCCGTCCGTGCGCACAATGGAGAGTCCCTTGACCGAGACTGGCCGATCCACCGCCCCATCAGCCCGCACCGGAGTCTACAACCCCGAGATTCCGCTCGAAACCCTGGGCGCCGACGGTTTCGCCGCGGTGCATTACAACATTCTCGAACCCGGTCTGGTCGAGTCCGCGATCCGGCGCGGCGAGGGCGAGCTTGGCCGCGGCGGCGCTTTTCTGGCGACGACAGGTAAGCACACCGGCCGCTCGCCGAAGGACAAGTTCGTTGTCGACGAGCCGTCGGTGAAGGAAAGCATCTGGTGGGAGAACAATCCCCCACTCGAAGCCGACGCCTTCGAGCGACTGAAAGCAGACATGTTCGCGCACATGAAGGACCGCGAGTATTTCGTGCAGGATCTCTTCGGCGGCGCCGATCCCGCCCACCGTCTCAACGTACGTCTGGTGACCGAACTCGCGTGGCATGCGCTCTTCATCCGCCATCTTCTTCGCCGTCCCGCACAGGCCGAGCTTCAGAGCTTCGTTCCCGGCTTCACGGTGGTGAACTGCCCGAGTTTCCAGGCCGATCCGGAGCGCCATGGCTGCCGGACGGAAACCGTGATCGCGACCAGTTTCGAACAGAAGCTGATCCTGATCGGCGGCACGTCCTACGCCGGCGAAAACAAGAAATCTGTGTTCTCGGTGCTGAACTACCTGCTACCGGAAAAGGGCGCGATGCCGATGCATTGCTCGGCCAATCACGCGCATGGCGATCCTGCTGACACGGCGATCTTCTTTGGCCTCTCAGGCACCGGCAAGACCACGCTTTCGGCCGATCCGGAGCGGGTTCTGATCGGTGACGACGAACATGGCTGGTCGGATGACGGAACCTTCAATTTCGAGGGCGGCTGCTACGCCAAGACGATCTCGCTCAGCGCCGAAGCCGAACCGGAAATATACGCCACCACCTCGATGTTCGGGACGGTGATCGAGAACATGGTCTACGATCCCTATACGAAAGAGCTGGATTTCGAGGATGACAGCCTGACACCGAACATGCGCTGCGCTTATCCGCTCGAATATATCGCCAACGCGTCCGAGACCGGTCGCGGCGGCGTGCCGAGGAACGTCGTGATGCTGACCTGCGACGCATTCGGCGTGCTGCCGCCGATCGCCCGGCTGACGCCGGCGCAGGCGATGTATCATTTTCTCTCCGGTTTCACTTCCAAGGTCGCCGGCACCGAGAAAGGCGTGACCGATCCGGAACCCACCTTCTCCACCTGTTTCGGTGCGCCCTTCATGCCGCGCCGGCCGGAAGTCTACGGCGCGCTCCTGCGCGAAAAGATCGCCGCCAACGGTTCGACCTGCTGGCTGGTCAACACCGGCTGGACCGGCGGCGCGCATGGAACCGGCTCGCGCATGCCGATCCGCGCCACGCGAACGCTGCTGTCCGCCGCCCTCGACGGTTCGCTCAACAAGGCCGAATTCCGCATCGACCCACATTTCGGTTTCGAAGTGCCGGTCGCGGTGCCCGGCGTCCCGGACCTGATCCTCGACCCGCGACGGACCTGGCATGCGCCCGAGGAATACGACGCACAGGCGAAGAAGCTCGTAAACATGTTCATAAAGAACTTCAGACAGTACGAAGCGCATGTCGGTGGCGACGTGAAGGCGGCGGCGCCGAAGGCCGCATGATGTGACGCGCCATGTCGGACTTCGCGGGCGCTACTCGGCCCGGATCTCCATCCCAGAACTGGCGGAAGCCGACTGCGCGTCGCGAGAAGCGATGCGCCCGGCATGAAGCCCCGCGCGCCCTTCGCCGTCGCCGCCGGCCATCGCCTGACGGCGGAGGCGGCGTCGGAAGTTCTTCGCGCCGACGGCAACGCCGTCGATGCGGTGATCGCCGGCGCGCTGACCGCCTGCGTTGCGGAGCCGGCGCTCGCGTCGCTGCTTGGCGGCGGCTTTCTGATGGTTCGCGAGCCTGCCGGCCGCGTCGGGCTTCTCGATTTCTTCGTGCAGACGCCGCGCCGGAAAACCCGGCCAGGCGAGATGGATCTTCGCGCCGTCGAGGCTGATTTCGGCGATGCGCGCCAGGTTTTTCATATCGGGTCCGCGTCGATCGCGACGCCCGGCGTGGCCCGAGGGCTCTGGTCCGCGCATGAGCGGCTCGGCCTGACGCCGTTCGCGGAACTCGCGGAGTTCGCCGTCCAACTGGCGAAGACGGGCGCACTGCTAACGGATTTTCAGGCCGAAGTTTTCCGAATCATCGCGCCCATCGTCTCCGCGGGCCCCGCCGCGCGCGCGCTCTTCTGCGATGGCGAAACCCCGCTGAAATCGGGCGCGCGCTATCGCAACCCCGAGCTCGCCGACGTGATCGAGACCTTCGCCCGTGAGGGCGACCGCTTCTTTCAGGAGGGTGAGATCGCCCAGGCCCTCCTTTCGCTCGACGGCGGCCATCTCTCCGCGCTCGACTTGCGCCGCTATCAGGCGATCTGGCGCGAACCGATGGTGGAACGGCGCGAACCGGCGCGCCTGTTCCTGAACCCGCCGCCGGCGCTCGGCGGCGCGCTCATCGCTTTCGCGCTTCGCCTGATCCGACGCGGCGCTGCGCCGGTGGAGGTTGCGCTCTCACTCGACGAGACCGCGCGCGCGCGAATGGAGTCCGGGCTCGACGCCGAACCATCGGATGGCGCGCTGCGGCTTCTCGCCCCCGACCTCATCGAGCGTTACCGGCGCGAACTCGCCGGGCGGCGCGCCGCCCTTACGGGAACGACCCATATCTCTGCGATCGACAGGCGCGGCATGGGCGCCGCGCTCACCCTCTCCAACGGCGCCGGCTCCGGAATGATCGCGCCCGGCACCGGCATCATGCCGAACAACATGCTGGGTGAAGAGGATCTCGTCGGCGCCAAACTGACCGAGTGGCCCTGCGATCAGCGCCTGTCCTCCATGATGGCGCCGATGACTCTCGAGTTGCCGGACGGCTCTTTCGTCATGCTCGGCTCAGGCGGCTCGAACCGGATCAGAAGCGCGCTGGCGCAGGTTTCGGCTCATATCCTCGACCGCGACATGCGGCTCGAAGCCGCCATCTCCATGCCCCGGCTCCATGTGGAGAAGTGGCCGGAGGCGGATTTCGAGGACCGCCTGGGGGGGGATGAGCGCCGCGCGCTCATCGCCGCCTTTCCCGAAGCGCGTGGCTGGAACGGCTCTTCCATGTTCTTTGGCGGCGTCCACGCCGCGGCGCGGGATGCGAAAGGCGCCGTGGAGGCGGCGGGCGACGAGCGTCGGGACGGCGCCGCCATCACCGGCTAGGCGGCGCGTAACAAAATAATCCGGCCGCCGCCTTGTGAGACAGTTAATTTCGCGTCCGTTGACGGCGCCGGCGGCGCGCGATAACTCCTTCGCAGATGCAAGATCATGATTCCGCGATGCGGCATCGCGCGCCCTGAAAGGACGTTCCAGATGAGCCAGCCCACTTTCGCCCGCGCCGAAGCGGAATCCGGATTCGACCCCGCCTCCCTGCTGGCGGATGCGCTGCCGGCGGTCGAATCGGCGTTGGCCGCGGCGCGGGAGACCCTGCGCGCGCGCGTCGCCGCCGGCGCCCGCATCTCGAACGCGGCGCTGGAGACCGAACAGCACGCCGCCCACTGCCTCGCCTGGATCGCGACCTATGTTGAATGCCTGCGCCAGATGCGCGACTGGGCCGCGCGGCTCGGGGCCGCCGGCGAATTCGGCGAGATGGAGCGGCTGATCCTCGGCATCGGCGCCGGCGAATATCTCGCGCAGCTGAGGGGCGGTCTGCCAATGAGCCAGGGCGAGATCGCCCGGCTCGCCGATATCGGCGTCGACGCCGCGGTGTTGGCGACCCCGGCCATCGACCGGCTGATCAAGGACGGAAACACCGACGCCGCCCGCCGCCGGTTGGTCGACCTTATGATCGAGCGCAGGGGCACCGCCAGTTTCGGCGCCACCGGGCTCGACGAGGAGTTCGAGATGGTGCGCGATCAGTTCCGCCGCTTCGCGGATGAAAAGGTCGTCCCGCACGCGCATGGCTGGCACCTCCGCGACAAGTTGATCCCGCTGGAGATCATCGAGGAGATGGCCGGGCTCGGGGTATTCGGCCTGACCATACCCGAGGAATACGGCGGCTCCGGCATGGGCAAGACGGCGATGTGCGTCGTCTCCGAGGAACTGAGCCGCGGCTATATCGGCGTCGGCTCACTCGGCACCCGTTCGGAGATCGCGGCCGAGTTGATTCTCGGCGGCGGCGTCGAGGAGCAAAAGCGCGAATGGCTTCCGAAGATCGCCGCGGCGGAGATCCTGCCGACCGCGGTCTTCACCGAGCCCAACACCGGCTCCGATCTCGGCGGTCTCCGGACCCGCGCGACGAAGAAGGGCGAGGATTACCTCGTCACCGGGAACAAGACCTGGATCACCCACGCCGCGCGCGCCGACATGATGACGCTGCTTGCGCGCACCGACTCGGAGACATCCGACTATCGCGGGCTTTCCATGTTCCTCGCCGAGAAACCGCGCGGGACGGATGACGATCCGTTTCCGGCGGAGGGCATGTCAGGCGGAGAGATCGAGGTTCTCGGCTATCGCGGCATGAAGGAATACGAGATCGGATTCGACAGCTTCCGGGTGAAGGGAGCCGCTCTTCTCGGCGGCGAAGAAGGCAAGGGTTTCAAGCAGCTGATGAAAACCTTCGAAAGCGCCCGCATCCAGACCGCGGCCCGCGCCGTCGGCGTCGCGCAATGCGCGATGGAGCTCGCGCTGTCCTACGCGATCGAGCGGAAGCAGTTCGGCAAACCGCTCGCCGCCTTCCCGCGTGTCTACGGCAAGCTCGCGATGATGGCGGTCGAGATCATGTTCGCGCGGCAAATCACCTATTTCGCGGCGGCGGAGAAGGACGCGGCGCGGCGCTGCGACCTCGAAGCAGGCATGGCCAAGCTGCTCGCCGCCCGCGTCGCCTGGGCGAACGCCGATAACGGCGTGCAGATTCATGGCGGCAATGGCTTCGCGCTGGAATACCCGATCAGCCGGGTTCTCTGCGACGCACGTATCCTCAACATTTTCGAGGGCGCGGCGGAGATTCAGGCTCAAGTCATCGCGCGCCGGCTAATCGAAGGGAACTGAACCGGCTCAGGCCGCGCGGATTGCGGCGGCGGCGAGGACAGGTTCGAAGACATGCGCCGCAAGGTGGCGCACCACCGGAACCACGACGCCGTCCCCGGTGAGGTGATAGGCGTCGGTCGCGCCGGTCGGCAGAACATAACCGTCGTCAAGCCCCATCAGGCGCGCCGTCTCGCGCGGGGTCATCAGCCGGGAGCGGACGCGCTCGCCCTCGACAACAAGCAATATCTGCCGGCTCGACCCGCCAGCAGGCGTGCGGAGGCATCCGGCGACGTCGTCGAACCGCACCTCCGCGCGCTGCGCCCGCCGCCCTGCCGCGTCGCGCCGGGTGCGGCGAAAGACGCAGCCGACCATCCGCCGCCCAGCCGCTTTCGCCGCCGCCAGCTTGGCGAGATTGGCGGGCGACATCAGCGAGAGCAGCCGCTCCGTCTCCGCCACATCGTGCCATTGCGCCGCCTCGACATCGATCAGCGCCGAGAGCCCGACGTTCCGCCGCGGCGGCGCCGGAGACGCCCACCAGAGCGCGCGCGCCCGGAGCGCCTCGGGCAGCGCAGCGACGGCCCGGACCAGCGCCGGGGGATGAAAGTCCGGTACCGGCGCAGGGGCCAACGGGGCCGCGCCGAGATCAAGGCTCTCATGCGCGCCGATCACGAAGAGCCGCGGTCGTGACTGCGGCACGAACGCATCCGCATTCAGGACAAGCGCGCCGGTTCGATAGCCGAGCTCGTCAAGACGGTCGACGATCGCCGCGAAATCGCGTCCGCCATGCGAAGTGAGCGCGCCGGTAACATTCTCGACCGCCACGAGGCGCGGCGCGCGCCCTGTGGCCGCCAACTCGCCGATGATCCGCGCGAAGGCGAAAAACGAGCCCGACCGCGCCCCCGAAAGCCCGGCCCCCGCCCCGGCGAGCGAAAGATCCTGGCAAGGAAATGAGCCCCAGATCAGATCGGCACGACCCGGCAGATCACCGCCCGCGATCTCGTCGATATCGCCCAGGTGAAACCCAGCATCACCCCAGTTTTCACGATAGGCCTGCGCCTTCTTCGGATCGAAATCATTGGCGAAGAGGCATGTCCAGCCGGGTCCAAGACCGGCCCGCGTCATGCCGCCCCCGGCGAAAAACTCGTAGAACGTCGGCACCCGCCCCCGCCCCTACTCGCCCGCGAATTCGCAGAGCGCGTGAACGTCGAGCCCCATGCCCTCCAACCGTTTGCGCCCGCCGAGGTCGGGGAGGTCGATGACGAAGGCGCAGCCGATCACCACGCCGCCGAGCCGCTCAATCAACCGCACCCCGGCCGCCGCCGTGCCGCCGGTGGCGAGCAGATCGTCGACAAGCAGCACCCCCTCGCCGGGCTGGATGGCGTCATCGTGCATCTCGACCACAGCCGTGGCGTATTCGAGCGTGTATTCCTCCGCGATGGCGCGCGCCGGCAGCTTGCCCTTCTTGCGGATCGGCGTGAAGCCGGTGGAAAGCTGATGCGCCACGGCGCCCCCGAGAATGAACCCCCGCGCTTCGAGCCCCGCAACATGGTCTATCCGGCGCCCGGCATAGGGGTGAACGAGCATGTCCACCGCCATCCGAAAGCCGCGCGCGTCGCCCATCAGCGTGGTCACGTCGCGAAACATGATCCCCTCGTGGGGGAAATCCGGAATTGTGCGGATATAGTCCCTGATCGTCGTCGCCACGCGGCCTTCCCCCATATTCCACGTATCAAACGCCTAGTTAACCGAGGCCGCCCCGGTTGCCAAATCGACCCATGAGCGGTCTCGATATTCACGCTGAGCAGGCCGGCCATCGAAGGAGCCGCACGATGGATGCGGAGGAGATGAGTCGAGGCGAAACGCAAGCGGCGCGCACCCGGGATTCGAGGCGACGATCGCGCCACTGAGCGAGCAGAGGAGATACGCTCTGCTCGAGGCGGCGAAGGAAGCGCACGCGCACAGATAATTCTGAAATTGCGATGCGAATCAAAACTGACTGACGTCACTCAACTCATCACGTGGCGGACGTCAGAATGCGAGTTGTCCATTGTTACCAGCGACACGCCCGCACGCCTGAAAATAGGTCAAATTCGGCCGACTGTCTCGCCAGGAGCCCCGCGAAGTTCCGCCAGTCTATGGATTTTCTTGGAGGCGACGGCCGGAATCGAACCGGCGTACACGGATTTGCAATCCGCTGCGTAACCACTCCGCCACGTCGCCCAGGAGCGCTTTCAGCGTCTGATATCCGGCTGAACCTCAAAGGGCAAGGGAGCGTGGAGAACGACGCCCAGAAACGGAAGGCGCCCACGGAATTTGCGGTCGTCTGAACCTTATTGGGCATGGTTTCGAGTCGCTCTACGGCCGCAGCCGCGGGCCGGAGAGTATGGCGAGTGGGCCGCGCTCTTCAGACCGCGTCGCGCTGATAGGGCGTGGAGCCGAAGCGCGTCCGATAGCATTTCGAGAAGTGCGACGGCGAGGTGAAGCCACAGGCGAGGGCGACGTTGATGACGCTCATCTCGGTCTGGCGCAACAACTCCCGCGCCCGATTCAGCCGCATCTCCATCCGGTATTTCTTGGGCGAACAATGCAGATAGCGCCCGAACAACCGCTCCAGCTGGCGTGGCGACAGGCCGACGCGCGCGGCGACATCGGCGGTTCGCATCGGCTCGTCCAGATCGCTTTCGATGAACTCCACCGCCTTCGCGAGCCGAGCGTTGCGAATACCGATCCGGCTGTTGGCGGAATGGCGCTGCCCCTCACCCTCCGCGCGAACCGAGGTGTAGACTAGGCGCTCCGCCGTCTGGCGCGACAACGCGGAACCGTGCGCGTCCTCGATCAGCCGCAACATCATGTCGGTCGCCGCCGTGCCGCCCGAGGAAGAAACATAACGTCCGTCCATCACGAAAACCGAAGGGTCGAGATCGACCTCCGGGTGATCCTCCATGAAGGCGTCGTGATAACCCCAGTGCAGCGCGCATGAGCGTCCGTCGAGCATACCGGCTTCGGCCAGCACATAGGCGCCGCAGCAGATCGCGCCGATAACGCCGGAGCCAAGCCGCTCATGCCGGCGCAGATAGGTCTTGATCGCCGGCGTGGCGTGGCGCTTCGCGTTCAAACCGGCGACGACGATCAGCATCGCGTTCGGCATCTCTTTCAGATCGATATCCGCGCGGGTCACCGTGCCGTTCGAGCAACGCTGCTCTACGCCGTTTTCCGCAGCGATATGCCAGCGATAAAGCTCCCGCTCCGCCGCGAGATTGGCGATGCGCAACGGCTCCAGCGCACAAGCGAAGGCCATGTGCGAGAAGTTCTCGACAAGGAGAAAAACGACGTCCTGAGGCTTGTCCGCCATTTGACGACCTCGCTCCATGCTTTTCGGCATTGATACCATGGCGCACGCCGATCGTGCTCCAAATCCGTCACTAGGCGTCGCATTTGGATCATCTGGCGCCGATCAGCATACCTGCGGCGTGGTCGGCGACGGCCAGCGCCGCGGTCAGACCCGGGCTTTCGATCCCGTAGAGCGCGACATAGCCGGCGACCCCATGGCGCTCCGGCCCGTCGATGCGAAAATCCGCAGCCCCGCCGGCTTCCGGCCCGACAAGCTTCGGGCGCACACCAGCATAGTCGGGCTCGAGAGCGCCATCGGCGAGATCCGGCCAGTAGCGTCGGATCGCCCCGTAGAATGCAGCCGCCCGCGTCGGATCGACCGCATATTCGGGCCGTGCGATCCATTCGACATCCGGCCCGAACCGCGCCTGACCGCCGAGATCGATCGTCAGATGCACGCCGAGCCCCCCGACGACCGGCGCGGGATAGACCAGCCTGGAGAACGGCGCGCGCCCCCGAAGCCGGAAATAATTTCCCTTGGCGAAATGCGCTGGCGGCGCGGGAGCGAGGCCGGCGGAGAGGCCTGGCGCCGCGAGCCCGGCGGCGTTCACGACCTCCCGCGCGTGGAGCCGCATCGGCGTCACGCCATCGACATCGACGAACAAGCCCGTAGCCGCGCGGATGATCTTTCTGACTGACGCGTTCAACGCCAGCATTGCGCCGGCCGCCTCAGCGTCGCCGAGAAGCGCGAGCATGAACCCATGCGCATCCACGATGCCGGTGCCCGGCGACCAGAGCGCCGCCTCGGCGCGAAGCGCGGGCTCCATCGCCCGCGCTTCCGCCCCCGAGATACGCCGCAGCCCCTCCACCCCGTTGCGCGCCCCCCGCGCGGCCAGATCGTCGAGCGCAGGTATTTCTTCCGGCGTCGTCGCTACGATCAGCTTCCCGCAGGCCCGCGTCGCCACCCCGTGCGCTGCGCAATAATCGTAGAGCCGCCGGCGCCCTTCGACGCAGAGCCGGGCCTTGAGGCTGCCTCGCGGGTAATAGATGCCGGCGTGGATCACTTCGGAATTGCGCGAGGATATACCGGCGCCGAAACCGGATTCGGCCTCCAGCACGATCACCTCGCGCCCGGCCTGCGCCAACGCGCGGGCGATGGCGAGGCCAACCACCCCTGCGCCGATCACAACGGTCTCAATCTCCTCCACGGCCGCCCTTTCCCGCTACGCCCGTGGTTTGCAGCGTCCGCGCCGCGCGCGCCAGCCGGATCACGCCCTCCTCGATCCGCTCCTCCGGGATTACCGAAAAACCAAGACGGAAGAAGCGGGTCTGTTTCGCGGCGCCGAAAAAGACATCACCGGGTTCGATCACCACCCCTTCCTTCAGCGCCGCTTCGGCGAGGCGGCGGGAGTCAAGCGCCGGTGCGGTCTCTACCCAGAGCCCGCCGCCGCCATCCGCGCCAGAGAACCGCCAACCCGGCGCTTGCTGGGCGAGCGCAGCCATCGCCGCGCTGCGTCGCGCCTGAAGCGCGCGGCGAATGCGGCCGAGCAGCATGTCATGATGGCGCGCCGCCATGAAAAGCGCGGCGACGCGCTGGTTCATCCCGGGCGGGTGCCGGAAGATCAGTCGGCGGAGCGCCCTCGCCTCCTTTATGAACTCGGCGGCGCCGACGAGGAACCCCAGCCGAAGCCCCGGCATCATGCTTTTCGAGAGCGAGCCAGCGTAGATCACGCGCCCGCGCCGGTCGAGCGCGCCGAGCGCCGGGCGCTGCGGACCCATCGCGATGGCTTCGGGCTCGTAATCGTCCTCGAGAATCACCGCGTCCTCCGCCTCCGCGAGATCGAGCAGCGCGCGCCGGCGCTCCAGCGTCATGGAGACCAGCGAAGGGTGCTGATGGCTCGGCGTCACGTAGATGAGCCGGGCGCCTCTGAGCCGCTCATCGACCAGCATGCCGTCGCCATCGACAGGCTGGAGGATCAGCCGCCCGGCTCGCGCGCCGAAGATCGCGCGGGCGTCGGGATAGCCCGGCTCCTCCATCGCCGCTGCTGCGTCGGCCGGGATCAGCAGCGTCGCGGCGAGGAAGATGGCGTTCTGCGCGCCGAGCGTGATCAGGATCTCCTCCGGCTCCGCCGCCACGCCGCGGCGCGGCAGAATGCGCCGGCGGATCTCCTCGATCAGCATCGGGTCGTCCTCAGCGTAGCGGTCCTCGGTCCAGTCCTCCAGCCAGCGCCGCCCCATCGCCCGGCGTGTCGCGTCGCGCCACTCGGCGATCGGGAAGAGATCCGGATCGAACTGACCATAGATGAAAGGAAAGGGCGCGCCGCGCCAGTCAGGCGGCCGCGGCACCGATTCGAACCTGACGCTCGGCCCGGCCATTCGCCCGTCCCATTCGATCTGCGGCCCGTCGGGGGCCTGGGCCGGCGCCGCCTCGGCCCCGAAACGGGCGATGTAATAGCCGCTGCGCTCACGCGCTTCGAGCACCCCCTGATCGACAAGCGCCTGGAACGCGAGGCTGACCGTGTTGCGCGAGACGCCAAGCGCCTCCGCCAGCCGCCGCGTCGAGGGCGCGGACTCGCCAGGCGCGAAGCGGCCGGAAACGACCGCGCGCTCCAGCGCCGCGCGGATCTGCGCCTGCAGGCTCTCGCCACCGCCGCGTTCGATGGGAAACAGGAACTCGCGCACTGGCCTACCCCTAATGGCCCAAACTGGCGCTATCGTAACGCGCTTCGGTGGCGCTACTCTAGCCCGGATCACCTGAATCTCCGGAGTCACCCGATGCACGACCTGCCAAATGGCCTGCCCGCACGTCCCAACAGCCTCGAAGAGCATTGGCTGCCCTTCACCAGCAACCGTGATTTCAAGGAGAACCCCCGCCTCGTCGTCCAATCCGAGGGCGTCTATTGCTGGGATCACAAAGGCGGCAAACTGATCGACGGCTCATCCGCGCTCTTCTGCTGTCCGGCCGGCCACGGCCGCCAGGAGATCGCGAAAGCGGTCTACGACCAGATGACCACGAACAGCTACACGCCGCATTTCCAGATGGGCCACCCGGGCTCGTTCGAGCTGGCGAAGCGGGTCACTGCGCTCCTGCCCGAAGGCATGAACCACGTCTTCTTCGTCAATTCCGGCTCGGAATCAATCGACACCGCGCTGAAGATGGTCATGGCCTTCCATCGGGCGAACGGCGACGGTCAACGGCTGCGCTTCGTTTCGCGCGAGCGCGCCTATCACGGCGTCAATATGGGCGGCGTCAGCCTCTCCGGCATGGTGAAGAATCGGGAGACCTTCCCGGTCGTCATGCCGAACGTCGTCACCATCCGCCACACCATGACCGGCAAGGACCTGTTCCATGAGGGCCAGCCGGAGCATGACGGCGTCGAACTCGCGAACGATCTGCAACGCCATTGCGAAACTTATGGCGGCTCCACCATCGCCGCGGTCTTCGTCGAGCCGGTCGCTGGCTCCACCGGCACTCTGGTCCCGCCGAAAGGTTATCTGGAACGGCTGCGCGAGATCTGCGACGAGCACGGCATCCTTCTCGTCTTTGACGAGGTCATCACCGGTTTCGGGCGGCTCGGCTCCAATTTCGCCGCGCAGCATTTCGGTGTGACTCCAGATATCTGCACCATGGCGAAGGCGCTGACCAATGGCTGCATCCCGATGGGCGCGGTCGCGGCGCAGGACCGGATCTATGAGACGATCACCAACGCCAGCCCGATGAACGCCATCGAGTTCTTCCATGGCTACACCTACAGCGCCCACCCCGCGGCCTGCGCCGCCGGCATCGCGGCGATGGAGATTTACGAGCGGGAGGGGCTGTTCGAGAAGGCCGCGGCGCTCGCGCCTTATTTCGCCGATGCGATGATGAGCCTTCGCGATCATGAACTGGTGAAGGACATCCGCACCATCGGCCTGATGTCGGGACTGGAGTTCCATCACGACGGCGTCCCAGGGCGGCGCGGCGCGAAGATGCAGAAGGATCTGTTCTGGAACGGCTGCCATGTGAAGTTCACCGGCGAGACCGCGATTGTCGCACCTATGTTCATCGCGACCCGCGCCCATGTCGATGAGATCATCGACAAGATCCGGACGACGATGGATCAGCAGTTGGCCTGACCCGGACGCGACACAAGCGGAAAGGCCGGGTTTCCCCAGCCTTTCCTTCGCACGAACCCACTCCACAGGTTCGTGCGATTCCCTACTGATCTCTCGTGAGACGACCGTCAATCGTCGAGAAGCAGCGCTCCACCGACCGCCAGAGCGCCGGCTGCGATGGCTGCGGCGACATTGGGGTTGATCTGAACGCTCGAATTCGTCGCGTCGCCGGTGCTCGCACTCGGGCTGTAGGAGACGCCATTGGTGTCCTCCACCAAGCGGCGAACCATTTCTCTGTCCAGATACCGCCCGTGTTCAAGGTGGCGATCCTTCCGGTAGGAGGCGATCGCGAGGCGCGTCTCTCGTGTGAAGACGCCATCGACCGGCCCCGGATCGTATCCAGCGACTTCAAGCCGCTGTTCGACCTGGGTTCGCTGATTCACATCGTAGCCCAGTGTCTCTTCCTGTTCCTGACGCTCGGCGCGGCGCTCGCCTTGTGTCAGCGTTGCGCTCGCATCTCCGTCATGGGTGACGCCGTAAATCTCGGTCAGCGCATCGTCGGCATGCCGGCCGTTCGGGTAACGGTCGAGATAGGTGCGATAGGACGCCTGTGTGTCGATGCGCTTGGCCTCGCTCCATTCACGCCACTCCGAGGCCGTAGCACCATCGTCCGCACAAGCGTTAGCCTGGTTCGCTGCGGCGCTTCCCGCGCCAGGATTTGTTAAGGCGCCGGGGTTCTCTGCGCCCCCGAGCGCGGCGTATTCCTCCGCAGTCAGATAGCCGGTGACCTGGTGACCCTCGGCCGCCTGCCAGCCCGATATCGCGCTCCGTGAACCTGCTCCGAAGACGCCATCGACGCCGCGCGTATCGTAACCCCTGGCGACGAGGCTCGACTGGACCACGCGCCTGTCGCTGGCGGAAAGGCCGAGCGCGGCCTCCTTCTGATAAGGCGTGCGGGTGTCGACGGCCGCGGCGGCGGTCTCCGCCTCATCCTCTCTCCGTTCCCTGCGCACATCGCGGAGGCGATTCTTCGCAAGCGGCGCGAACTCCCCCTCCGGATAACGCTCCAGATAGGCGCGATAGTCACGCGCCTGCCCCGCGTCCTCCGCCGAGCGCCAGAACTGCAATTCGGATTCGGTCGCGGCGAACACCGGTTGCACGGCCAGCGCGCCGGCCAACGTCATGATTGTCGTCAATGCGGTCGTAGTTCGTTTCATGTCGTCCTCCAGACACTGTTCCTCGCCCTTCTCGGACGGCGATAAGGTCGGAATGAGAACGCGCTGTTCGGTGGACGGTTCCGGTCGAATACTGTTCCGGCGTCAGATGCGAACGGCAGCGACCGGAAGGTGAATACGATGCGCGGCTCTGATCTCACGATCAGTCGTTACATCAATGTAGCGCGGAAAGTGGTTGGAAAGAATACGTTCCTTGTCCTTTTTAGCCCTCGCGATCAGGTCCGGCTTTCCGATCTCCGCCCATTCCTTGGGCGACGTGCGATCTCCAAGTCGCGGATAGACATATTCGGTCTGCATCAGCGCCAGCGTCTGGGGCGAGCCGAGATAATGCCCCGGCCCGCCCAGGCAGACCGCGCGCATGGTCTCAAGGCTGAGCGTCTCGTCCGTCACCTCGATTCCGCGAACGCAGCGGAGGCACTGTCCCAGCATGTCATCACCGAGAATCAGGCTCTCGAGGCAGAACCCGAGGAGCGAGGCGTGCATCCCGACGGATTCATAGACCATGTTGAGCCCGGAAAGCCCGGCCATGGCGTTGGAGACCGCCTGCTCCCAGCCGGCCTGCATGTCGGGCAGCTTCGCATCGGCGATCCCCGCCGCCGCGCCGCCCGGCAACCCGTAGAAGCGGTGCATCTGCGCGCAGGCGGCGGTGAGCAGCGCCTGCTCCCCCGAACCGCCGGACATCGCCCCGGTTCTGAGGTCGGAGACGAATGGCCAGGTGCCGAAGATCGCCGGATGGCCGGGCTTGATCGCGTTCACATAGACGACGCCGGCGAGGCACTCCGCCACCGCCTGCACCACCGTACCGGCGATCGGGGCCGGCGCCGTCGCCCCCGCCTGCCCCGCCGAGAGCATCAAAACCGGCATCCCGCCCCTGATGCAGGCTTCCATCACCAGACAACTCTCGGTGGCGAATTTCATCGGCGGCACAACGAAGCAATTGGAGTTGGAGATGAAGGGCCGCGCGCGCCAAGCCTCCTCACCACCGGCGATGCGGTGGATCAAATCGAACGCGCCCGCCATATGCGCAACCTCGGTGAAGCTGGTCCCGACGTGTTTCGAGGTGCCGGCGCAACAGGCGTAGATGGTGTTGAGGTCCATCTCGAAATTATCCGCGATATCGCGACAGACCATCGGGCGCTGGAAAAAGTGCACGTTGTCGAGGACATCGACGATGCGCGCAGCGTCGTAGAGATCCTGCACCGTGCATTCGCGATATTCCCTGGTCTCGACATCGACCAGATGCACGGCGGCGCCGGCGGTGCCGAAATGCACCCGCGTACCGCCGGGATGCAGGTCATGGCGCGGATCGCGGCCGAAGAGCGTCACGTCCCGCGCCGCCATCGCGAGGCTGTCCTCGATCAGCGCGGCCGGGATGCGGATGCGCCCATCATCACCAAGGATCGCCCCCGCGCCGGTCAGCGCGGCGACGCCGGACGGTGGCGCGTCGGCGAACCCGATCGTGGCGCAGGCTTCGAGCGCGGCGCGGTGGATGCGCTGCACCTCGGCCTCGGCCAGCGGGCTGTAGGCGCCGCCCTGAAGCCCGGCGCGCACCGGGCGCACGGCCTCCGCCAGCGGCGCGGCGCGCAACGCCTGACGCGCGGCGCGGCCGCCGGCGCGACGTTGTCTCGGGGTCATCTCGTTCATTTTCCGCTCCTCGCCTGATCACATCGGAAGGGAGATCAGGCCGGCGAGCCCCTCGCGGCGCGGCCGCGCGCGGCGCCGATCGTGCGCCGCGTCAGCACCTGGAACCAGCAGTTCGACATCATGGCGCGCTCCGCGTTCCGGTTCAGGCTAACCGCCAAGCTGCGACAAAGTGCGTCAGAACCGACCGGCGGAATGTCGTTTTCAGGCGCCGGCGCCGGCGCGCGAAAGCCCGCCGGAGGAAAGCCGGCGGGCTCACTGGATGATTGATGGCGGCGCGCGCCCGCGACGCGCGGCGCTCAGCCCTTGGTCTCGCGCACTAGCGCGTCGATCACCGGCCGGTCGAGATAGCCGTTCACGGCGAAACCGCGCGCCTGTCGATAGGCGGCGATGGCCCCGCGCGTCGTCGGGTCGATCACGCCATCGATCGGTCCGGGATCAAAACCCGCTCGGGCCAGCCGCCCTTCGATCTCGCGAAGTTCGGCAACCCCGTAATCGAGCCGCGCCTCACGCGCCGCCCGTTCCGCCTCAGAGGTCGAGGAATCGATGCGCGCCGTCATCGGCTCATCGATCGGGATGCTGCCGGAAAGTGGCGCAGTGGTGATCTCGTCATACTGCTCGGCGCTTATGAATCCTGTCGATGGTAAATCGTTCTGCGCCTGCCAGCCCCGAATCGCATTCCGCGTCGCCGTGTCGAATTCGCCGGTCGAGGCGCCGATCGTGAAACCGCGTTGCGTCAGGCCGTCCTGAACAGCGGCGCGCATCGCCGGGTCGAGATCGAGGGCTTCTTCGTCCTCTGGGGTGCTTGGCGAGGCCTGGCGCTCCAGCGTGTCGACGCCGCCTTCGATCCTGTCGCGCGCCAGCGCGGCGAAATCACCGGCCGGGAACCGGCGCAGATATTCGCGATAATCCGAAACCGCGCCGGATTCCTGCGCCTTCCGCCAGAATAGCATCTCGCCTGACGAAGCCGCCATCGCGCCCGTCGCCTGCAAGACGCCGAAGAGGAGCGCCGCAGCAGCAGCACCGTTAAGCATGTCTCTCATCTCGATCTCCTTTCCAACCCGCTCCGCGGGCGGGCGTTACACGTGATCCGAGATGAAGAACGCGCAGACGCGCGCCGCAGTTCCGTCCTGTGTGAAGGCGGCGGCGTTCAGCCGAGCGCAGCGTTGATCTCCTCGATCGCGTCGAGCGCCTCGACCATGTCGGCGCGTTTCATGTCGAACTGGCCCATGGTGAGACGGATGAGATAGCGGCCCTCGTGGCTCGTCTGCGTCAGGTAGGTCCGGCCGTCATCGTTGACCGTCTCCAGCAGCGCCCTGGTGCGCGCGTCGCCGTCGACATGGGCGAAGGTGAAGAGCGCAAGGCGACGACGGGTGACGATCTTCAGGCCGTTCATGCCGGCGATGCGCGCCTCGGCTTCTTCGGTCCAGGCGACGTGATCGCGGATACGCGCGCGCAACCCCTCCAGCCCGTAGGCGCGGATCAGGAACCAGAGCTTCAGCGCCCGGAACCGCCGGCCGAGCGGCAGCGTCCATTCGGAATAATTGACCGCATCGTCAACGCCGCCAGTCTCCAGAAACGAGGGGCGGAGCCCGAGTGTCCGGATCTGATCGGTCGGGTCCTTCAGGAACTGGACAGAACAATCGAAATGCGCGCCAAGCCATTTATGCGGGTTGAAGACAACGCTGTCGGCCCGCTCCACCCCGTCCCAGAGCGACCGGAACTCAGGGCAGATCATCGCGGAGCCGGCCCAGGCGGCGTCGACATGGGTGTAGAGTCCCTCCTCCTCCGCGACATCCATCACCGCGCTGACCGGATCAATGGCGCCGATGGAGGTGCCGCCGACGCAGATCATCACCCCGGCGGGGGCCAATCCCGCCGCGCGGTCCGCTTCAATCGCCTCCCGGAGCGCGTCCGGACGCATGGCGAAATTTTCGTCCGTTCCGATCTTCACCAGGTTGTCCTGGCCTATTCCGGCGACCCAGCACGCCTTGTCGACACTCGAATGGGTTTGCGCGGAGGCGTAGATGCGCGGCGCCGTTTCGCCCGAGACGCCGGAACGGATGCCGCGCCAGCCCATCGACCGTTCGCGCATCGTCAGCGCGGCGCAGAGCGTAGCGGTTGAGGCGGCGTCCTGGATCAGTCCGCGCCATCCGGCGGGAAGCCCCAACGCCTGGCGCAGCCAGTCGATCATCCGGGTCTCGATCTCGGTCCCGGCCGGGCTTGTCTGCCACAAGAGGCAATTCGCGGCGATCCCGTTGACCAGTTGCTCCGCCAGCATCGAGGCGGGTGCAGCGTTGGACGGAAAATAGGCCATGAAGCGAGGATGCTGCCAATGGGTCATGCCGTCCGGAACGATCCGTTCGAAATCGGCGAATATCGTCTCCATCGGCTCCGCCAGTTCGGGCGGGCTCTCCGGCAGTTGCCCCGCCACGGCGCCGGGGGTCAGCGGCGCGCGCACCTTCCGCTCGCGGATCGTCCTGTGATAGTCGAGGGTCCAGTCGACCACCCGTTTGGCCCAGGGGCCGTATTCGTCGAAATCCATCAGTTCGCTCCTCTGCTCGCGGTTCGATAGCGGCCATCCGGCCGCCTGTCACGGGAACGGGCGAGGCGCCGCGAATTGACATGACCGGCGCCGCCGCTAGGTTCGCGCCATTCCTCCACACCCGAGCTGAAATGAACCGATCCGAACCCTTTCGCCCACCCGCGCCGAAACCGAAAACCATGGCCGGGGCGTTCGCCTCGGCGTTCCTGGGCGCGCGCGACGTTCTTTCGCTTCTGCCCGGTTCGGCGTATGAAACCTTTATCGGACAGGCGCCGGGATCGAAGCGGCCGATCTTCATCGTCAACCACCCGCATCTGGTTCGCAAGGTGCTGATCGACCGGGTCGCGAACTACCCGAAAAGCGATCTGATGGTCGGCGCGTTGGCGCCTCTGGTCGGCGACGGGATGTTCATCTCGGCCGGAGAGACATGGGCGCGCCAGCGGCGGATGATCGACCCGGCATTCGCGCATATGCGGATAAAAACCGCCTACCAGCAGATGGTCGCGGCGGTCGACGCGGCCGAGACTCGG
Source organism: Pikeienuella piscinae (assembly GCF_011044155.1). NCBI lineage: Bacteria > Pseudomonadati > Pseudomonadota > Alphaproteobacteria > Rhodobacterales > Paracoccaceae > Pikeienuella > Pikeienuella piscinae. The sequence goes on along the minus strand of NZ_CP049056.1, from coordinate 434,445 downwards.
CTGGACGCCGCCGCCGGCCCGCTGCCGCTCGACGAGGAAATGAGCCGACTGACCGCCGATATCGTCTTTCGGACGATCTTTTCCGAACCGATCGAGGGCGAACACGCCAGCGCGGTGTTTCACGCCTTCGCGGAGTATCAGAACAGCGTCCCCCAGATCGAGCCGAAGGTGATGCTGGAAAGCCCGGCCTGGGCGGAGATCGAGCCGCCGAAACGGGTGAAGGAGATGTGCGCGGTGATCCGCGAGCGGCTCGGCGTGATGATCGACCGCCGGCTCGCCTCGGGCGAGCGCCGCGCCGACATCGCGGGCGACGTGATCACGGCGCGCGACCCGGAAACCGGCGAAGGCTTCACGCGCGACGAGCTGATCGACCAGATTGCGGTCTTTTTCCTCGCCGGGCATGAGACCTCGGCCAGTGCTTTGACCTGGGCGTTCTTCATCCTGAGCCAGACGCCCGAAACAGTGGCGCGCATCCGCAAAGAGACAGCGCGCGCGGTCGGCGATGGGCCGATCCGATTCGAGCATGTGCGCGCGCTCGGTTACACGCGGAACGTTTTCCGCGAGGCCCTGCGGCTCTATCCGCCGGTCTCCTTCATCACCCGGATCGCGACGAAGGACGATGTGCTCGGCGAGCAGAAAATTGCCGCCGGCTCGCTGGTCGTCGTCTCGCCCTGGCTGATCCATCGGCATCGGAAATTCTGGCGCCGTCCGGACGTGTTCGACCCCGACAGGCATCTTCCGGGCCGCATGACCAAGATCGCCAGCCTCGCCTATCTGCCATTCGGCCTCGGCCCCCGGGTCTGCGCCGGGGCGAGTTTCGCGACGACGGAAAGCGTGCTGATTCTGGCTTCGCTTTGCCGACGCTACGATTTCGAGACGCTGAACGCCAAGCGGGTCATGCCGGTCGGTAAACTGACGACACGACCGAAGGAGCCGATCAGGATGCGCTTCCTTCGTCGCGCGCCGCATCCTGCGTCAGCGGCGGCGCCCGCCCCGGTCAGCGGCTGAGAAACGCGTCGACCTCCGCCCCAGACGCGCCGCCGAGAAGCGCCGACAGTTCGCCGGAAAGCGCCGCCCGCCCAGCATCGATCAGCACCCGCTGCGTGAGTCGCGCCAGCGCCCCGCCGAAGGAGATGCGGGCGACGCCGAGCGCCGCCAGCCCCTTCACCTCCAGTTTCGCCGCGTCTCCGACGGCCAGCGCGTTCACCGGCGTTCCGCTCGCGGCCATCGCCTTCAGCGCCTCGGCGGAGGCGAGCGGCGCATAGATCACATCCGCGCCGAGTTCGGCCATTGCGAGACACCGGCGCACCGCCTCCGCCTCGTCATAGGCGCCATAGAGCAGCCCGTCCGCGCGCAGCGTAAGCACGATGCCGCTTTCGCCCGCGGCCTCGATCGCCGCCTTCGCCCGCGCCATCGTCGCGTCGAACGCATAGGAGCGCGGATGCGGGTGATCGGTATCCTCGATCGAGCAGCCGGCGAGGCCGATTTCCGCCGCCCGGCGGACCGTCGCCGCCACCGTTTCCGGCGTGGCCCCGTAGCCGCTTTCGAGATCGGCGCTGACCGGGATGCTCACCGCCGCATGGACCGCGGCGGCATGGGCCAGCGCCTCGTCGGCCGAGACGTGCTCCCGATCCGGCCGGCCAAGCGTGAAGGCGAAACCCGAGGAGGTGGTGCCGAACGCCACGGCGCCGAGCGATTCGAGGACACGGGCGGAGCCGAGATCCCAGGGGTTCGGCATCACCAGCGGCGCGCCCGGCTGGTGCAGTTCGCGAAAGCGGCGACGGCGGTCCTCGACGGTCATGGTCATCCTCTCATTCTTTCTCCTGTCGGATCGTAAAACGGCTTCAGCGCAGCCCGCGCCGCGAAAAGCCGTCCGGCGATCTCGATCTCATAGCTTGATGCGAGCAACGCCTCCGCAGACTCGCCCTCCGAAGGAACATAGCCGAGCCCCACCGCAGCGCCGAGAGTATGCCCATAGGCGCCCGAACTCAGATAGCCGACAACGCGTCCGTCCCTGAGGATCGGCTCGTTATGGTGGAGGATCGGCTCGGGATCGTTCAGCCGAAACTGGAGCATCCGCCGCCCGAGTCCGGCCTCGCGTTTCCTGAGCACCGCATCGCGGCCAATGAATTCGGATTTCGCGGTCTTGACTGCAAAGCCGAGCCCGGCCTCCAGCACATGGTCCTCGGATGTGATGTCATGCCCGAAATGCCGGAAGGCCTTCTCGATGCGGCAATTGTTCATCATGTGCAGCCCGCAGAGCTTGAGGTCGAACCGCGCGCCGGCCTCGATCAGCGTCTCGAACACATGGCCAGCCATGTCGGCGGAGACGTACAACTCCCAGCCAAGCTCACCGACATAGGAGACGCGATGCGCGCGGGCGAGGCCCATGCCGATCTCGATTTCCCGCGCCCAACCGAACGGGTGCGCAGCGTTGGAGAAGTCGTCGGGCGAGACGGCGCGCATCAAGTCCCGCGCCCGCGGCCCCATCACCGCCAGGACGCCCTCCGCCGCGGTCATGTCGGTAATCGCGACGCGCCGCTCACCCGCGAGCCGGCGAAGCCGCGTCTCATCCGCCAGCCGGGTCGCCGCCGGCGTCACCACCAGATAGGCGGTCTCCGAAAGCCGCGTGATCGTCACATCGGCCTCGATCCCGCCCCGAGCGTTCAGGAATTGCGTGTAGACGATCTTTCCGGCGGGAACGGCCATCTCCGCACCGGCGACATGGTTCAGAAAGCTTTCTGCATCAGGGCCTTCAACGCGAATCTTTCCGAACGACGACATGTCGTAGAGGCCGACCCCCTCGCGCACCGCGCGATGCTCGGCGGCGGCGTTCTCGAACCAGTTCTCGCGCCCCCAGGAGTGGCGGTATTCGCGCGGCTCGCCAGACGCGGCGAACCAGTTCGCGCGCTCCCACCCGGCGATTTCACCCATCACCGCCCCCCGCTCCAGAAGCTGATGATGGAAGGGGGAGCGGCGAACACCCCGCGCGCTCGCTTTCTGCCGGAGCGGGAAGTGATCGGCGTAAAGAAGCCCAAGGCTCTCCGTCGCGCGCAAAGCGAGATAGGTCCGATTGCCCTGAAAGGGGTGCATCCGGGCGATATCGACATCTCCGAGATCGAAGGGCTTCTCGCCCGTCTCCATCCATTCCGCCAGCGCCATGCCGGCCCCGCCGGCCGACTGTATGCCAATGGAGTTGAACCCGGCCGCCACCCAGACATTCTCCGCCTCCGGCGCGAGGCCGAGATGATAGGCGTTGTCGGGCGTGAAACTTTCCGGTCCGTTGAAGAAGGTGTGGATGCCGGCGCGGCCGAGAGCCGGGACGCGCGCCACGGCGGCTTCGAGGATCGGCTCGAAATGGTCGAAATCCTCCTGAATCTGGTCGAACTCAAAATCCTCGGGAAGTCCGTCCAGCGCCCAGGGTTTCGCAACGGGTTCGAAGGCGCCGAGCATCAGCTTGCCGGCGTCAACCTTGTAATAGGCGCATTCGTCCGGCACACGAAGAACCGGTAGTTGCTCCAGATTATCAATAGGTTCGGAGACGATATAGAAGTGCTCGCAAGCTTGGAGCGGGACGTTGACGCCGAGCATTCGTCCGACCTCCCGCCCCCACATGCCGGCGCAGTTCACGACATGGTCGCAGGCGATGCGGCCCCGTTCGCCCGCCATTTCCCAATCGACGCCGGTGACGCGCCGCCCTTCGCGTGTTACGCTTACCGCCTTCACGTTCTCGAATATCTCCGCGCCACGCTGTTTCGCGCCGCGCGCCATCGCAAGCGCGATGTTGGCGGGGTCGCCCTGCCCGTCCTTCGCCAGATAGACGCCAGCCAGCACATCGGCGCCTTCGATCAGCGGGTGCCGGAACTTCACCTCTCCGGGGCCAATCGGTTCCGCCTCCACCCCGAAGGCGCGGGCCATCGAAGCCTGACGCAGGATCTCTTCCCTGCGCGCCTCGGTCAGCGCCACGGTCATCGAGCCGACGCGGCGAAACCCTGTCGCGACGCCGGTCTCCTCCTCCAGCGCGCCGTATAGCTCCTGACTGTATTTCGCCAGCCGCGTCATGTTGGCCGAGGCGCGAAGTTGCGCGATCAGGCCGGCCGCATGCCATGTCGTGCCGCTGGTCAGGCGCTTCCGTTCCAGCAGGACCACATCTTTCCAGCCGAGCTTCGTCAGGTGATAGGCCACCGAACAGCCAATCACTCCGCCGCCGATGATCACCGCGCGGGCATGGGCCGGTGGGGTCATTTCAAGGTCTCCGCCAGAAGCCGGATATGCGCCGGCCCGACCTCGCAGCAACCGCCGATGAGCGTCGCGCCGAGCGCCACCCATTCGCGCGCGAAACCGAGATAGGCCTCGGGGCCGAGATCGGTGCGCGCCTTCAGCGCGTCCACGGTCGGCCGGTCGGCCTTGAAAGCTTCGGTGATCCGAGTGAAACCGTTGGCGTAGGCGCCGAGCGGAACCGGCGCGCCGGAAAGCCTCCGCAGCGCCGCCGAGACCGCTTCCGGCGTCGAACAGTTGACCAGAAGCGCTGCGGGCGCGAGCGCCTCGACCACCGCCAGCACTTCTTCCACCGGCTCGCCGGAGCGGAGGCGCGCGCCGTTGTCGTCATCGACCGTCACCGCGAGCCAGACCGGCTTGCCGGCCTCTGACGCGCCAAGCACCGCGCCCCGCGCCTGCTCCACGGACGCCATCGTCTCGCAAATAAAGAAGTCAACGTAAGGCGCTTGTATTGCCGCTATTTCCGCGTATACGCGGGCCGCCTCCTCGGCCAGCGGCGCCAGCTCCGGTCGGTAGGACGCCCCGATCGGGCCGAGCGAGCCGGCGACCAGCCCCGCTCCATGCGCGTCCCGCGCCTCGACCGCCATCCGGCAGGCGGCGAGGTGCAACGCCTCGAAACGATACTCCAGGCCGGAGGGCGCCAATCGATCACGGAGGATAGCGTAGGAGTTTACCGTCGCGACCTCGGCCCCGGCGCGGAAGTAATCGTCATGGACGGCGCGGACGAGTTCCGGTCGGTTCATCATCACGTCGGTCGCCCAGAGCGGACTCGCCACGCCACCAGCGCGCGCGATCAGCTCCTGCCCCATGCCGCCGTCGAGGATCGTCGCCATCACGCGGCTTTCGCCAGGCGGGATGCGAATTGCGCGAGCCGGCGAAGCGCCGCCGCCATCGCCTCGTCCCCGACCGTCAGCGCGACGCGGACATGGCCCGCCGCCGCTCGACCGAAACTTTCGCCCGGCATCACCGCGATCCTCTCGCGTTCGAGAAGCGCCATCGCGAAGGCCTCGCCGCTCATCCCGGTGCCTCGGATATCCAGCATCACATACATCGCCCCGTCGGGCGGCGAGACCGCGACCGGCGAGCCCTCAAGCGCCGCGACCGCCCTGTCGCGCCGCCGGTTGTAGAGCGCGGCGACCTCGGCCTCCTCCGCCGCGCCCTGCCTCAGGGCGATTTCCGCCGCGTCCTGAATGAAGCCGGGCACACCGTAAGTCGTCGCATTGGCGAGGCTCATCATCGCCGCGATCACGTCCTCCGGCCCGATCACCCAGCCGATCCGAAATCCGGTCATGACATACGATTTCGACATAGAGCCGACGACAAGGGTCCGCTCCGCCATGCCGGGAAGCGCGCGGGGCGAAAGATGCGCGCCTTCGTGCACCTGCCCGGAATAGACCTCATCCGAGATCAGCCAGAGATCGCGCTCGCGGCAAACCGCCGCGATCCCCTCCATCGTCGCGCGGCTGTAGACGGCGCCGGTGGGATTGTGGGGCGTATTGATCAGAAGCGCGCGCGCACCCTCGGTCGCGGCGGAAAGATCGGACGCGTCGGGCTGAAAGCCCTTTGAAGGACGCGCCGCGACAGTTCTGAGGACGCCGCCGGCGCCCCGGACGGTCGAAGGATAGGTGGCGTAGTAAGGGTCCACGATCACCGCCGTATCACCCGGATCGAGCGCGGCGCACATCGTGGCGAACAGCGCCGCCTGTCCGCCCGTGGTGATCATGACGTTCGCCGCCGTCGTATCGACGCCCGTCGCCGCCTCGACCCGCTCCGCGACAGCCCTGCGCAGACCATCCTGCCCCAGCGCCAGGGCGTAGCCGGTATTGCCGCCGCGCGCGGAGGCGTCCATCGCGTCGAGAATGAAGGGCGCGGTCTTGCGGTCATGCTCGCCGATGCAGAGCATGGTAAGCGTCTCACCAGCCTCGATCATCGCGCGGGCGCGGTAATAGACGCCCCAGCCGTCGCTTTCGCCGGGCGCGCCGTTAAGGCCGATAATCCGTTCCGAGAGTTTCATGGCGCGGCTCCTGTCGCTTAAGGTCTCGCGCGGCGGGATGCGCGGCGCCGCGATCCGGGTCAACCCATCGGAGGGCGAATTCCTTGCGGCGCGCGTCACGCCTTCAACCGCAGATTCTCCGGGTCCCAGAGCGGGTCTCGCTCCCGCACCACGGCCCGACGGCGCTCGCCGAAGATCTCGACATCGACCTCTGTTCCCGGCGTCGCCAGATCGGCGCGGATCATCGCCAGCGCGATGGACGCGCCGACGCGATATCCCCAGCCGCCGGAAGTAACTTCGCCAACGGCTTCATCGCTCTTCCAGATCGTCGCCATCGAATGCGCGTCGGCGTCGTCCGCATCGACGGTAAGCGCCACAAAGCTGCGCGCCGGGCCGCGCGCGCGTTCAGCCAGGAGCGCGGCTTTTCCGGGGAAATCCGGCGCTTTCTCCAACGCAAGGAAACGTTCAAGACCGGATTCAAGCGCCGTGTAGTCAGTCGAAAGATCGCCCTTCCAGGTGCGATAACCCTTTTCGAGCCGGAGGGAATCCAGCGCCCACATGCCGAACGGCTTCGCGCCGGCGCCGGTCAGCGCGTCCCAGACATTCGGCGCGTCGCTGGCGGCGCAATGCACCTCCCACCCCAGCTCGCCGGCGAAGGAGACGCGGATCAGCACCGCAGGGCGACCAGCGACCGCAGCCTCCCGCACCGAAAGCCACGGCGCGGAGAGGTCAGCGTCCGTCAGGGTCGAGAGGATCGCGCGCGATCGCGGGCCGGTAACGAGAAGGCATTCGTATTTGTCCGAACGATCCTCCACGCCGATCCTCTCCGGCGACCCGGCGCGCAGCAGTTCGGCGTCATGCCACTGGGCCACCGCGGCGGTAATCAGCCAGATCTCATCATCGGAGCGCGGGATCGCCGACATCTCCGTCATCACCCGGCCGCGCCGGTCGGTGAAGTAGAGCAGCCCGATCCGGCCGGGCCGAGGGATGCGGGAAGCGGTGAGCCCGTCAAGCCAGGCGCGGGCGCCCTTCCCCTCCAGCGCGAGCCGCGTGAAGCCGCTGATCGCGATCACGCCGCACCCGTCGCGCACCGTCTCGCATTCCTCGCGGATGCGCTTCTCCCACGGGCCGGAGCGGCCCCATGTCTGCGTCGCCGCCTCGGAAAGATCGTCGCCGGGCGCGGCGAACCAGTTCGCCCGCTCCCAGCCATTATAGGCGCCGAAAACCGCGCCGGCGGTTTTCAGCCGGTCATGCAGGGGCGAGAGGCGCTTGTCCCGCCCCGCCGGCCATGTGTGGCGCGGGAAATGCATCGAATACTCATGGCCGTAGGTCTCTTTCCCCTTGGCGACGCAATAGTCATGATCGGCGTAGTCTGTATAGCGGCGCGGATCGACGGCCCACATGTCCCATTCCGTCTCCCCCTCCGTCACCCATTCGGCCAGAACCTTGCCGGCGCCGCCGGCCTGCGCGATGCCGAAGGTGAAGACGCAGGCCTCATAGGCGTTCGGAACACCGGGCATCGGGCCGATCAATGGCAAGCCGTCAGGGGCATAGGGGATCGGGCCGTTGATCACCCGCGATATACCGGCGCGGCCGAGGATCGGCACGCGCGCCATCGCGTCCTCCATGTGCCATTCCAGCCGTTCTAGATCGTCGGGAAAGAGCTGGAAGGAGAAGTCCTCGGGGATCGGGTCTTCGGGCGTCGCCCAATGCGCGCGGCAGTTCCGCTCGTAGGGGCCGAGATTGAGCCCGGTCTTTTCCTGCCGAAGGTAATAGGAGCTGTCGACATCGCGGAGAAGCGGCAGCTTTCGCCCGGCCTCCCGGCTCCAGGCGCCGATCTCCTCGATCTCGTCGGTGAGCATGTACTGATGGCTCATCACCATCATCGGCACGCGCCGCCCGCCGAAGGGACGGAACCATTCGCCAACGCGCTGCGCCTGATAGCCGGCGGCGTTGACCACGATCTCGGCGCGGATGTCGCCTCTGGGCGTGTGGATGATCCACTCGCCGCCCGCGCGGCTCACCCCTGTCGCCGGCGTATGCCGCAGGATCGTCGCGCCCCCGTCGCGCGCGCCCTTGGCCAGCGCCTGCGTCAGCTGCGCCGGGTCGATATCGCCATCGTCGGGATCGAAAAGCGCGCCCGCGAGATCATGCGTCTCGATGAACGGGTAATGCGGCCTGATCTCCTCCGGGCCGAGCGTCTCCAGCCCGATGCCCTGGCGCCTTCCCATGCCGCGGGCACGCTCGAATTCGCGCATCCGTTCCCTTCCGTGAGCAAGCCGGAGCGAGCCGGTGACGTGGTAGTTCATCGGATAGTCCACCGCCGCCGCCAGCCCGCGATAAAGCCCGGCCGAATAGCGCTGCATGTTCATCACCGACCAAGAGGTCGAGAAGGTCGGCACGTTCCCCGCCGCGTGCCAGGTGGAGCCGGCGGTCAACTCGTCCCGCTCGAGGAGCACGCAATCGCGCCAACCGGCGAGAGCCAGGTGGTAGAGAGAGGACACGCCGACGGCGCCGCCGCCGATGATGGCGACACGCGCGGTTGTGGGAAATGCGGCCATGAAAACGCCCTTTCAATCGATCACGAGACGGGCGGCAAGGCCGCCGAAAACCAGCGCCGAGACGCGGCTCATCAGCCGGGACGCCCGCAGGAGCCGCCCGGTCGCGGCGCCGGCGAGGGCGCCGACGACCGCGTTCACGGTGAACCCGGTAGCGATGAAGATCCCGCCGAGCGCGACGATCTGCGCCCAGACCGGGCCGCGCGCCGGGTCGGCGAATTGCGGCAGGAAGGCGAAGATGAAGAGCGCGGTCTTGGGATTCAGGATGTTGGTCGCGAACCCTCTGAGCGCGACTCGGCCGACCGGCGCGCGCCGCGCGGCGCCGGGCGCTGGCGGCGGCGCGCGCCAGGTCTGGATCGCCAGCCAGACCAGATAGGCGGCGCCGGCGAAACGGATGAAGTCATAGGCCAGCGGGTTGGCGGCGATCAACGCGGCCAGCCCGAGCGCGGCGAGCGAGATATGCGCCACAACGCCGAGATTGATGCCGAAAGCCGCTGCGACGGCGGCGCGCGGGCCGCCCGAAGCGCCGGAGGCGACGGCGAACATCATGTCGGCGCCGGGCGTGAAATTGAGCGCCAGCGAGGCTGCGAAAAAGGTCGCCAGCACCGCCGCGTCCGGAAGGATGAGCATCTGCATCAGTCGATCACCAGCCGGGCGGCGAGCCCGCCGAAAACCACCGCGCTCACCCGGTTCATCAGCTTCGACGCGCGCCTCAACCGGTCAGCCACCATTCCGGCGAAGATTCCGTAGGCGCCGTCGAAAAGCAGCGCCATCACCGCGACGATCGCGCCGAGGACGAGGATCTGCGGCGCGGCGGGGCCGATCGCGGGATCGATAAATTGCGGCAGGAAAGCCAGCATGAAAAGCGCGACCTTGGGGTTCATCAGACATGTCAGCAACCCGCGGCGATAGGCCCGCCAGGGCCGGTCACGGCCCAGCCGCGCCTCCAGCGCGTCGCCCGCCCGCCAGGCCTCCACCGCCAGCCAGAAGAGATACGCGGCGCCGAAGAACCGGAGGACATCATATGCCGCGGGCGCCGCGAAGAGGAGCGCCGAGAGCCCGGCGGCGGCGAGCGCGATATGAACCAGCATGCCCGACGCGCCACCGAGTCCGGCGGCGAAGCCGGCGCGCGGCCCGCCGGAGAGCCCGCAAGCGATGGTGAACATCATGTTCGGTCCGGGCGTGATGAAAAGCACCACTGTGGCGCCGAGGAAGACCAGCAGCGCCACGCCATTCATCGCCAGCATCGTTTCAGCCATGTCGCACTCTCAATAGATCGGCGGTGAAATCACCCAGATCGCCACCGCCTCCCTCTCTCCGGGATTGCGCCAGCGAAAGGGGTCGCCGCGCAGGCGGAAGCTGTCTCCGCGATGCAGATGGAAAAGCCGCCCGCCAATCCAGATGTCGAGATCGCCCGCGACGAGATACCCGGCCTCCTCGGTCGGCCGGGCGACGGTGGAGTAAAGCTCGGCCCCCGGCGCGAAAACCGAGCGCAGAACCTCGAACTCCCCTCCAAGATCGGGCGAGAGCAATTCCTCCGTCAGGCCGCCAGCCGCGCCGCCGAGGCGTCGCCCGGCTCCGCGGCGCACGATCACACCGCGCTCCCCCGGCGGCGCGGCCGGATCGCCGAAGAACAGCCCAAGAGGTGCGGAAAGCCTGTCCGCGAGGCGGCGAAGATCCGCAATGGTCGGCTCGGATAACCCGCGCTCGACCTGAGAGAGCCAGCCGACCGAACGCCGCGCCGCCGCCGCGAGATCCGCGAGCGTGACGCCCCGCGCCTTGCGAAGCGCGCGGATATCCGGTCCGACGCCCTCCGCGCGCGCTGCTCCGGGCGCCGCTTCAGTCAGCTCCGCCATTCAAATTCGCGCCGCACGAGCGTTCCCCGAAAATGAAAATCTGTAACAATTTTTCATATGCGCAGCGGCGCATCTTCGCCGAATACGACCTGCGGAGGTCGGTTTCGCTAGCGAGAAAACAAAAAAGGGGCCCGGCTAACGGCAGCCGGGCCCCGATCTTCCGTGAAAGCGTCGTCAGTTGGTGATCTTCAGCGCGACGAAGCGCAAATCAGCGCCGGACTGAACCAGGATGAGAACGGATTTCCGCCCTTCCTCCTTCGCCTTCGCGACGCCGCCACGCACATCCGCCGGCGTGGCGACCGCCTCCTGCGCCACTTCGACGATGACGTCGCCGGGGCGCACGCCCTTCTCCGCCGCGGTGCTGCCAGCGTCGACCTCGGTCACCAGGACGCCCTTCGCGTCCTCGGCGACGCCATAGTCACTGCGGCTCTTCTCGGTCAGCGGCTCCAGCTTCATGCCAAGCGCTGTCTCGGCGACCGCGGGGGCTTCGGGCTTGTCCACCTCGGGCGGCGCGCCGGAATCACCCTCATCCAGTAGGCCGAGCACGACCTTCACGGTCTGTGTCTTGCCCTTGCGCCAGATGACGACGCGCACGTCCTTCCCGACCGCCGTCTCGGCGACCATGCGCGGCAAATCCCGCATCTCGGCGATATCGCGGCCGTCGAACTTCATGATGACGTCGCCAGCTTCGATCCCGCCCTCGGCGGCCGGTCCGTCCGCTGTCACTTCCGAAACCAGCGCCCCGACCGGCTTGTCGAGCCCCAGCCCCTCGGCCAGTTCCGGCGTCACCTGCTGGATGCGCACGCCGAGCCAGCCCCGCTTGGTGTGTCCGAACTCGCGCAACTGGGAGACGACATTCTTCACCAGCGCCGACGGCACGGAGAACCCGATGCCGATCGAGCCGCCGGACGGGGAAATGATCGCGGTGTTCACGCCGATCACCTCGCCCGCCATGTTGAAAAGTGGTCCGCCGGAATTGCCGCGGTTGATCGCAGCGTCGGTCTGGATGAAATCGTCATACGGTCCGGAATTGATGTCTCGGTTGCGGGCGGAGATGATCCCGGCTGAGACCGAACCGCCAAGGCCGAACGGATTGCCGATCGCCAGAACCCAGTCGCCGACGCGCGAGGCGCTGCTGTCGCCGAAGCTGACGAAGACGAGAGGCGCCGGCGGAGTTAGTTTCAGGAGCGCGATGTCGGTCTTGGGATCGGTTCCGATCAGCGTCGCCGGAAGCGTGGTTCCGTCGGAGAAGTTCACCACAATCTCGTCGGCGTCCTCGATCACGTGATTGTTGGTCACGACGATTCCGTCCGGGTCAATCACGAATCCGGAGCCGAGCGAACTGGTCGTACGCGGCCCACGTTCCGGCAGACCATCGAAGAAGTCCCTGAAGAGGTCCTCGAACGGCGAGCCGGGCGGCAATTTCGGCCGCGGCCCGCGATCGGGGGCCGTCACCGTCTGCGTCGTGGCGATGTTCACCACCGCGGGGCTCAGCCGCTCCGCCAGGTCGGCGAAACTGTCCGGCGCCCCCAGCGCCGCGCCGGGCGCCGTCAGCATCATGATCGCGCCGAGAGCGGCGACCACCACGATCCGCACGCGCTCAAGGGGACTCAGGGGGAGGGATTTCATGGGCAAGGTCACGTCTGGCCTCCTCGGTCTGATCGGTAGCGGTCGCAAATCCATGGCGCCGCTGATCGGTTGGCGCCGAAATAGGCGGTAATCGCTACGAATCCAACGCAAACATTGCGTCATGTTTCACAAACGTGAGAGCGCCGCCAAATCGGCGGCGCCCTCGGGTCATTGCGGCGAAGCGAGGTCTCCCGGAATACGATTCTCGAAATACTCGAAAAACTCGCTGTCGGGCGAAATCACCATGCTCGAGTTCCCCCCCTTCAGCGCCGCTTCATAGGCGGCGAGAGACCGGGAAAACGCATAGAATTCTGGATCGCGTCCATAAGCCTCGGCGAAGATCGCGCTTCGCGTCGCGTCGGCCTCGCCGCGGATCACCTCCGAGTCGCGCCGGGCTTCGGAGACCAACTCCACCGCCTGACGGTCGGCGGTGGCGCGCACGACCTGGGCAGCCTCCGCGCCGCGCGCGCGCTCGTCCGCAGCCTCGCGTTCACGCTCGGCCTGCATGCGCGCGAAAGTGGCCTGCAGGTTCTGCTGCGGCAGGTCGGCCCGCTTGATCCGCACATCGATGATCTCGACGCCGAGATTCTCCGCCGGTCGGCGGGCGGCGTCGCGGATCTGCGTCATCATCCGCGCCCGGTCGGAAGAGAGAATGTCGCGCGAGTTCACATTGCCGAGCACGCCGCGAAGCGCCGCGTTCAGGATCGAGTCAAGCCGCGTCGCGCCGACCGCCTCACCGCCGCCGGCGACCGCAAGACGGAATTTCACCGGGTCGATGATCCGCCAGCGCGCAAACGCCTCGACCACGAGCCGCCGCTCGTCGAGCGGAGTAACCTCGAGCGGCTCAGTCTCCAGCGGCAGGATGCGATCCTCGTAATAGACGACGTTCTGGATGAACGGGATCTTGAAGTTCAGCCCTGGCTCCTGCTGCACGGCCGTGACCTGACCGAACTGAAGAACGATGGCTTGCTTGCGTTCATCGACGATGTAGACGGACGAGACAAGCGTGAAGAGCAGAACGGCGAGAACGCCGAGAGCGATATAGGCGCGCGACATCACTTGTCTCCCTTCCGCAGTTCATTGAGAGGCAGATAGGGCACGACTCCCTGTTCGCCGCCAACCTTGTCGTCGATGATGATCTTATCGACGCCGCCCAGCACCCGCTCCATCGTTTCGAGATAGAGGCGTTTGCGGGTCACCTCCTTCGCCTTGGCGTATTCCTCGTAGATCGCCTTGAAGCGGCTGGCTTCACCTTCCGCCTCGTTCACCAGCTGCGCGCGATAGCCTTCGGCCTCCTGCAGCAACTCCGCCGACTGACCGCGAGCGCCGGCCAGACGTTCGTTGGCGTAGGCGTCGGCGCGCTTCTCGAGCGTGTCGCGCTCTTGCTCGGCGGCCTGGACGTCCCTGAAACTATCGATCACCTCGTTCGGCGGATCGGCCTTGTCGAAGTTGACGCGGACGACGTTGACGCCGCTTCGGTAGCTGTCGAGCGTGCTCTGGATCAGGTCCTGCACCTCTTGGCTGACGACCGCGCGGTCACGGTTCAGAATCGGCTTCATTTCGGAACGGCCGATCACCTCGCGCATCGCCGATTCGGCGACCGCTGCGACGGTCGCTTCCGTATCGGCCAGATTGAAGAGATACTTTTCCGGATCGCTCACATTCCAGACGAGCTGGAATCCGATGTCGATGATGTTCGCGTCGCCGGTCAGCATCAGTCCCTTGTCGGAAGCGCGGCTGACGGTCGCCCGGTCACTGGCGCCGGTGCCAGTGGTAAGCGAGCCGATATTGACGATGTTTTCGCGCGTGACCTGAACGATCTCCTTCGATTGCACAGGCCAGAAGATGAAGTTGAGGCCAGGCATGCCGATACCGGACCGCTCCCCGAACGTCAGGACGACGGAGCGTTCCTCGGGCTTAACCGTGTAGATCGAGTTCCACAGAAAAAACCCGACCGCGGCGATAGCGATCAGCGCGATTCCGCCGCGCCCCAGTCCGTCGCCGCCGCTCGGCCGCCGGCCGCGGCCGCCACCCCCGTCGCCACCGCCGATGATGACCTTCAGGCGCTCGCGCCCCTCGCGGAGGATATCCTCTATGTCCGGGGGCCTCTGACCACCGCCCTTGCCGCCGCGATCGCCGCCGCCCCACGGGCTTTTTCCACCGCCGTCGCCGCCGCCTCCGCCGCCCCCCCAGGGGCCGCCGCCATTACTCGACATGGGCATACCTTTCTCTCCCTCGACGCGTCCGGCCCGCTCAGACGGGGTCGCGCATCGTAACCAGTTCCTCGGCGGCCGTCGGATGCACCGCGACCGTCCGGTCGAAATCCTCTTTCGTCGCGCCCATCTTCACGGCGACACCGGCGAGCTGAACCATCTCGGCCGCGCCGTGGCCGACGATATGAACGCCGCGCACGCGCTGATCGGCCTTCATCACCACCAGCTTCATCAACATCTTCTCATCGCGCCCCGACAGCGTCGCGAACATCGGGCGGAAGGTCGAGCGATAGATATCCACCTCGCCAAGCTTGCGCGCCGCCGCCTCGGTCAGTCCTACTGCGCCAACCTCCGGCTGGGTGAAGACGGCGGAGGGAACATCCGCATGATCCGGCTTTGTAGGATTGGCGTTGAACACCGTCTCAACGAAGGCCGCGCCTTCGCGGATCGCCACCGGGGTCAGCGTGACCCGGTCGGTCACGTCGCCGACCGCATAGATCGAGGGAATATTAGTCTGCGACCATTGATCGACCGCGATCGCGCCATTCCCGGAAAGCTTCACGCCGGCCCTCTCCAGCCCCATCCCCTCGGTGTTCGGCTTGCGCCCGGTGGCGAAGAAGACGCAGTCGAACTCGCCGGTTCCACCATCCTCGAACGTGACCTGGTGTGGCGCGGCGCCATCGATCGACGCGACATCCTGCTGGTAGCGGATATCGATCCCCTTCGCGATCATACCGGCGGAGACATGGGCTCTGACGTCGTCATCGAAACCACGGAGGATCAGGTCGCGTCGATAAACCAGCGTCACCTGCGCGCCGAGCCCGTGCAGAATACCGGCGAACTCGCAGGCGATGAAGCCGCCGCCGACGATCAGAATCCGGCGCGGCAGCTCCGGCAGGTGGAAAATCTCGTTAGAGGTGATCGCATGTTCGGCGCCGGGAATGTCCGGCACGAAGGGCGCGCCGCCGGTCGCGATCAGGATGTGTTTCGCGCTGACCGTCCGCCCCTCGCCGACGAGGCGCACCTCATGCGGGCCGACGAGTTCCGCGCGCGTGTGGAGCAGGTCGCCTCCGGACGAGGCGACGCCCTTCTCATAAAGCGCCTCCAGCCGCGCGATTTCCTTGTCTTTCGCGGCGATCAGTGTCGTCCAGTCGAACCGGCTCTCGCCGACTGTCCAACCATACCCTTCGGCGTCCTCGAACGCTTCGGCGAAGCTGGACGCATAGACCATGAGCTTTTTCGGCACGCAGCCGCGAATGACGCAGGTGCCGCCATAGCGGTATTCCTCGGCGACTCCGACGCGGGCGCCGCCGGACGCGGCCATTCTCGACGCGCGCACCCCGCCTGAACCCCCGCCAATGACAAAAAGATCGTAGTCGAAGCTGTCGCTCACGCTCTCTCCCCGATGCGTCAGGCTGCATTTTCAGGGGCCGCGCGCCGCGTCCCGCCATGGTCCGGACAATCTAGGCGCCCCCCGTGGCGAACGCAATGCGCCGCCCGAGGTTACGTCCTGTCGCCGCTCACTCTTTCCACGAAATCGACGCCGCCGTCCTCGCGTCCGACGATAGCCGCGTCGGCCAGCCCGAGGAAAAGGCCGGTCTCCACTACGCCCGGCAGACTGTCGAGCCGCCTGGCGAGGCCGGGCGCATCGCCGATCCGGCCAAGGTCGAGATCGAGGATGAAGTGGCCCTCGTCAGTCACGAACGGCTCGTCGCCAGCCGTCCTGCGCCGGACGCCACGGCCATCGACATCCTCCGTCGCGAGCAGGCGTTCGATATGCCTCATCGTCGAACGCCAGCCGAAACGCACCACCTCAACCGGCAGTGGAAAGGCGCCAAGGCGGGAGACCGCCTTGCTCTCGTCCGCGATCACCACCATCCGCGCCGAGGCCGCCGCGACGATCTTCTCCTGCAGAAGCGAGCCGCCGCCGCCTTTGATCAGGGTGAGGCCGGGGTCGAACTCATCCGCGCCGTCGATGGTCAGATCGAGCGCGTCGACGTCCTCCAGCGCGCGGACATTCAACCCGCATTCCGTCGCGAGCGCGGCAGTGCGCGAAGACGTCGGCACGCAGAGAAGATCGCGGTCCGCCATGCGCTCGCCGAGGAGCCGGACGAGGAAGACCGCGGTCGAGCCGGTACCGAGACCGAGCCGCATTCCCGGCTCCACATAGTCCAGCGCGCGGCGCGCGGCGGCGAATTTCGCCCTTTCAGCGGGGGTTGTCGGCTCCTGCATGGTCTCTCCCGGCGTCGCGTCTCTCGTCACGCCGCCCGCTTCAACAGGCCGCCGAGCGCCACGTCAAGTCGAATGCGCGGCAGCAGCAGCAAAGCGCCCGGCCGGTCGAAACGGAGCATGACGCGCCCCGTGGCCATATTTGACGTTCCGATCTTTTCGCCGGCCTCGAGAACGAGCCCGTCGAGCGGCCAGCGAAGCCCCCGGCTCCGCCCGGCGACGACCCTGCGCAACGGAAAGACGGAGAAGCGGTCATCGGGCTGAAGATCGAGCTCGAGACCGCGCCCGGCGGAAAGAACGACATCCTCCGCACCGATCATGACGATCGGTCGGGGATCGGCGACGAGGGCGTGGAGCGCGGCCAGTTCATGGTCGAGCCTGCCGCCATGAAACCCAACGCAGATGAAGAACGCCGCTTCGACATGGCGCAGACATTTCTCGAGGTCGGTGCTGTCCTGCTCCTCGACATGGATCAGGTGGGCGCCGAGACGGTCGCGCCACGCGGCCGCATCCTCCAGCGAATCGAGATCGCCGATGATCGCCGTCGGCACCGTGGTCAGATTGTTAGCGCCGCCATCGGCGCAAACCAGCGCCGGAGCGGCGGCCAGCGCCTCCGCAAGCCCGTCCGCATCCGGGGCGGCGCCCAAAAGCGTGACGCCGCCTTCGATGCGCAGTTTCTTCGCCGCAGCCATACGCAGCCCCCGCGCTCAATACTGGGTTTCCTCGCGCCGGACGGCGTAGACCACATTCGGGCGCTTGGCGAAACAGGCCGCGCGACGGAGCGCGGCGGCGCGCCTCAGACGGATCACCGGCGACGCATCAGCCGCGCCCGCTGCGGCGTTCAGTCCGGGGCCTTCTCTCCCGCGTCCGCTTCCGGCTCCGCCTTCCCCACGCCCCGGAAAACCGCCCGAAATGGCAACGCCCAGAGCACGCCCAGAGAGATGTAGATCAGGAGTTCGATCCAGAACGCCGGGCGGCCGAGAAGGTTCATTACGGTGACGGCCACAACGACATAGAGCGGCAACCAGACCAGAAGCAGGAGCAGCGAGAGTCGCCGCCGCGCACGATAGGAAAGCGCCACGACCCCCTCAATCCGCGAAGGGATCGGTGACGAGGATCGTGTCGTCCCGCTCCGGAGAGGTCGAAAGCAGCGCCACCGGACATCCGATCAGTTCCTCGACGCGGCGCACATATTTGATCGCCGCCGCCGGCAAATCGGCCCAGGAGCGCGCGCCTTCGGTGCTTTCCGACCAGCCCGGCAGCGTCTCGTAGATCGGCTCCGCCGCCTCCTGCCGCGCCGCGGCGGTCGGCAGGTGATCCAGCACCTCATCGCCGATCCGGTAGCCGGTGCAGATTTTCAACTCCTCGAAGCCATCCAGCACGTCGAGTTTCGTCAGCGCGATGCCCGACACGCCGCCCTGCATGCAGGTCTGGCGCACCAGCACCGCGTCGAACCAGCCGCAGCGACGCTTGCGGCCGGTGACGGTGCCGAACTCACGCCCCCTGACGCCGAGCCGTTCGCCGTCCGCGTCGCAGAGCTCGGTCGGGAACGGCCCCTCGCCGACGCGCGTGGTGTAGGCCTTGACGATACCGAGGACGAAATCCACCGCGCCCGGCCCCAACCCGGTTCCGGTCGCGGCCATGCCCGACATGGTGTTCGAGGACGTGACGTAAGGATAGGTGCCGAAATCGATGTCCAGAAGCGCGCCCTGCGCCCCTTCGAACAGGATCCGGTCGCCGGCGCGCCGGCGCTCCGCGAGCAACTTCCACACCGGCGCCGCATAGGGCAGGATCTCCGGCGCGATCTCCATCAATTCCGCCTTCAGCGCCGCGCGGTCGATCGGTTCGACGCCGAGTCCGCGCCGGAGCGCATCGTGATGCGCCAGAAGCCGGTCGAGCCGCATCTCCAGCGTCTGCTCATCGCCGAGATCGGCAATGCGGATCGCGCGCCGGCCGACCTTGTCCTCATAGGCCGGGCCGATGCCGCGCCCGGTGGTGCCGATCTTCGCGGTGCCCGCCGCCGCTTCGCGCAACTGGTCGAGATCGCGGTGGAGAGAGAGGATGAGCGGCGCGTTCTCCGCCAGTTTCAGCGATTCCGGGCTGATCGAGGCGCCCTGCCCGCGCAGGATCCCGATCTCCTTCACCAGGGCCCAGGGGTCGAGCACGACGCCATTGCCGATCACCGAGAGCTTTCCCGGCCGGACGATGCCGGAAGGCAGAAGCGAAAGCTTGTAGACGACGCCGCCGACCACCAGCGTGTGGCCCGCATTATGGCCGCCCTGAAAGCGCGCGATCACGTCGGCGCGCTCCGAAAGCCAGTCCACGATCTTGCCTTTGCCCTCGTCGCCCCACTGGGCGCCGACGACCACCACATTCGCCATCTCGATATCCTTCGCGTCTAAGCCGCGCCCTTATAGGCAGGCGCTTGCGACGCCGAAACCGCGAATTGCGCCGGAGGGACAAGTCGTCGCCTCCGATCCGCACTGGCCCGCGTTTCGCCGATCATCTAGGAGAGTTCCCTTATGCGAAACTCCGGAGGGATACCGGCGCGATGAACGAGACCGAACCCGCGCCTTTTCGATTCGCGCCGGCGCAAGGCGAGCTTCAGGACCTCGTTCTGCGCGACGGCGCGATCAGCGCGCTCAGCTTCGGGGCCTATCGGTTCTGGATGAAGACGCATCTGCGCGGACTCATCTGGCGGCGCACTACGCTCGGCGGCGATCCGTTCGAATATGACGGGACCGCGCTCGAACTGCTGCGCGGCGCCCTCATCGCGGTGCTGGCGCTTTCATCCGGTCTGCTCGTCTTCAATCTCGGCCTCGCCTATGTCGGCCTCGCGCTCTGGAGTTCATGGTCGCCGGGACTCTCGGCGGCGTTGAGCGCGATTGCGATCCTGCCGGTGCTCGAATTCGCGCGTTTCGCCGCGCGGCGCTATCGGCTTCGACGCACGCGCTGGCGGGGGCTACGCTTCGGCATGGACGGCTCGGTGTTCGCGTTTCTCCGCATCTGGCTGGGCTGGTCGCTGCTGATGGCGCTGACGCTTGGCCTTTCCCGACCCTGGCTCCGGGTCGCGCGCGAGCGCTATCTGAGCCGCGCGATGCTTTATGGCGACGCGCGGTTCGATTTCGAAGGCGGGGCGCGCGGGATATTCCGTGACTGGCTCTCGGTCTGGTTCGCGGCGATGATGGCGCTCGGCGCCTACATGCTTGTCAGGCAGATCCGGTTCGGCGTGATCTACGGAGGCGTGCGCGTCGACATCATGTCCTTCGCCACACCGGTCATCGCGCTGATCCTGGCATGGCTCGTCTTCCGGCTCTGGTGCCGCTACCGCGCGATGGAGCTGGCGCTCTTCATGTCGGCGCGGCGCGTGCGGGGCGTGCGCATCGCCTGCGATCTCGACGAACGCGGCCTGATCCGTCCCGCGCTGGCGACCCTCGTTCGCGCGATCCTCGCCGGCGCGGTTCTCGCCGTCCTGTTGATCGCCTTCGCCACGCTCATGCTGCGCCTAGCCGTGGCGATCGAGGGGGGCGATCCGTCCGCGTTCGCGCTCAGCCTCGACCTCAGCCTTCTGGGCCGGTTCGAAACCTTTGGCGGGCGCGCAACCTTCATCTTCGCCGCCTGGATCAACTACGCCGCCGGCATGCTTTTCCTGATGTGGCTCTGGCAGGCCGTCTGGTGGCCGCGCGTCCACGGCAATCTGATGGCGGCCTCCACCGCGACCGGGCTGGAGACCCTCGCCGACGTGCGCCAGCGACCGGAGGAAAAGACCATCGCCGCAGAGGGGTTCGCCGACGCGCTCGACGTCGCGGGATTGTAAGACGAACTGGGCTGACATTCGCGCGCAAGAGAGATTGACGCGCCGCGCGCCCCGCGCCAGCTTCGCCGCATGACACGCTCAGAAACCGTCCATGCCGGCCCGCTTTCCTTTCATTGCTTAGTCGCAGGCGAGGCCGGGCGCCCGCTCCTTCTCTTTCTTCACGGCTTTCCGGAGTATTCCGGCGCGTGGGCGGAGATGCTGGAGCGACTTTCGGATCGCTTCTTCTGCGTCGCGCCGGACCAACGGGGTTACGGCAGCTCGTCGAAACCAACAGAGGTCAGGGACTACGCGACCGGCAAGCTGGCTGCGGACGCCGCCGCGATCCTTACGCATTTCGCGCCCGGCGCCCGCGCGGTCGTCGGCCATGACTGGGGCGCCTCCGTCGCCTATGCGCTCGCCTTCAGCCGGCCCGAGCTGATGGAGCGACTGGTGATCATGAACGGCGTGCATCCGGTCCCGTTCCAGCGCGCGCTGGCGGCGGGCGGCGCGCAGTCGGAAGCTTCGCAATACATCCACTATCTTCGCTCGGAACGGGCGGAGGCGCGGCTCTCCGCCGACGATTACGCCGGCATGATGCGGCTTTTCACCAAGGACATGGATATCGACTGGCTTCGGGGCGAGCGGCGGGCGGATTATTTGCGCGCCTGGTCCGCGCCCGGCGCGTTGACGGGAATGCTGAACTGGTATCGCGCCTCGCCGATGAAAGTCGCGGACCCCGGAGAGCCGCTGGCCGACGACCCGCTCGCCGGGCTCGACCCGGAGCGTGTGCGCGTGCGCCCGCCGCATCTCCTGATCTGGGGGGATGGCGACACCGCGCTGCTGCCTGCGGCGGCGGACGGCCTCGAAACGTTCTGCGACGCGCTGACCCGCGCGCATGTCGCAGGCGCGGATCACTGGCTGCATCATCAGAAACCCGACGAGGTCGCGGCTCTGATCGCTGAGTTCTGCGCCGACTGAACCGATCGCGCTCCCGAAAACAGCCGCCGCCTGGCGTAGGGTCACCCTCATGATTTTGAACGGCTACAGCGCCCTCCCCCCCGCCTTGCGCGGCGCGATGATGATGACGCTTTGCCGCGCGTTCATCGCCGCCTCCACGTTTTTCGCTAAAGCCCTGGGTCGAGGTGTCGACGGAGCGCCGATGCATGCATTCGAGATCGTGCTTGGGCGCTACGGATTTGCGATTCTCGCGCTCGCGCCCCTGATGGCGATCCGCAGAACCCGCCTGAGCGGCGCGCCCTGGGGGCTCTACGCTGGGCGCGCCGCTTTCGGCTGGGTCGGCGTCAGCGGGCTTTTCGCCGCGGCGGCGATGATCCCCTTGGCGGACGCGACGGCCATCGGCTTTCTCAACCCGGTCTTCGCCATGATCCTCGCCATCCCGATTCTCGGTGAAAAGGTCGGGCCGATCAGATGGGCGGCCGCCGCCACCGCGCTGGCGGGCGGCGCTCTGCTTATCCGCCCCGGCGTCGAGGCGATCGCGCCGGGCGCGTTGATCGCGCTCATCGCCGCGCTAGCGATGGCGGTCGAAGCCATGTTCGCGAAGCTTCTCGCGCGCCGCGAAGGCGTGGTGCGGATGCTGTTCTGCACGAACCTCTGCGCTCTCAGCGTCGCATTCATCGCCGCTGCGTTCGTCTGGCGCGCGCCGTCGCTGCTGGAAGTCGTGCTGATGGCGCTTGTGGGGTGGACGATGGTGGCTGCGCAGTCGCTGTACATGACCGCGCTCAAGTTCTCGGACGCGAGTTTCGCGACGCCTTTCTTCTACGCCACGCTGCTCTTCGCGGCGTTATACGATGCGCTCTGGTTCAAGGTGATCCCGACGCCGCTATCACTCGCGGGGGCGACGCTGATCGTCGCGGGCGCCGTTCTTCTGGCGGTGCGCGAGGGGCGGGCCGGAGCGCCATCGGCGCCCGCGCCGATGGCGCCGCCTTCGCATTCCGGTTGATCGAAATCTCCCGAAGCGGCACAATCCGCGAACAACGAATATCGAGCAGTTCAGGAAGAGCCCAATGGCCGCCGCCCAGTCCGCCGCAAAGGTCGCCAGCGACCTTTTCGCGAAAGAAGACCGCGAATCGAAGGCCTATGACGCCTCCTCCATCGAGGTGCTCGAGGGGCTGGAGCCGGTCCGCAAGCGCCCAGGCATGTATATCGGCGGCACCGATGAGCGCGCGTTGCACCACCTTGTCGCCGAGGTTCTGGACAATTCGATGGACGAGGCCGTGGCCGGCCACGCCAGCCGGATCGAGGTCGAACTGCTCGCGGACGGCGCCTGCCGGATCACCGATAACGGGCGCGGCGTGCCGATCGACCCCCACCCCCGCTATCCCGGCAAGTCGGCGCTCGAAGTGATCCTCACCACGCTGCATTCCGGCGGCAAGTTCTCCGGCAAGGCCTACGAAACGTCAGGCGGCCTTCACGGCGTCGGCGTTTCGGTGGTGAACGCACTTTCCGACCACCTTGTGGTTGAGGTCGCGCGCGACCGCACGCTCTGGCGGCAGGCGTTTTCGCGCGGAACGCCGGAGGGCGGGCTGGAGAAGATCGGCCCGGCTCCCAACCGGCGCGGCACCAGCGTCCTTTTTCATCCGGACCCGGAGATTTTCGGCCCCCGCGCAGCCCTGAAACCGGCGCGGCTCTGGAAGATGGCGCGCTCGAAGGCCTATCTTTTCGGCGGAGTCGAGATTCGCTGGAAATGCGCCGCCGACCTGATCGGCGCGGCCGACGCGACGCCGGCCGAGGACGTCTTTCACTTTCCCGGCGGCCTTTCGGACTTCCTCGCCGCGACGCTATCGAACGAAGTGACGCGCACCGCGACGCCTTTCGCCGGCAAGGTCGCGTTCTCCGAAAAGTTCGGCCCGGAAACCGCAGGATCGGTCGAATGGGCCATCGCCTGGACGCCGATGCGCGACGCGTTCGTCTCCAGCTATTGCAACACCGTCCCGACGCCGGAGGGCGGCACGCACGAGGCGGGGTTTCGCGCCGCGCTGACAAAGGGCGTACGCGCGTATGGCGAGTTGATCGGGGCGCGCAAAGCCGCGCAGATCACCGGCGAAGACCTTTTCGCCGAGGGCTGCGCGATGATCTCCGCCTTCATCCGCGAGCCGGATTTCGTCGGCCAGACCAAGGACCGTCTCTCCACGACCGAGGCGCAGCGTCTCGTCGAAGGCGCGGTGCGCGACCACTGGGACAACTGGCTCGCAGCCGACCCGAAAGCCGCCGGCGCGCTTATCGAGGTCTTCATCGAGCGCGCCGAGGACCGGATGCGCAGGAGGAAGGAGAAGGAGACGGCGCGCAAGACCGCCACGAAGAAGCTCCGCCTGCCCGGCAAGCTGGTCGACTGTTCGGCCGTCGACCGCGCCGGAACCGAGATTTTCCTCGTCGAGGGCGACAGCGCCGGCGGCTCCGCCAAGATGGCGCGGGACAGGAAGACGCAGGCGCTGCTGCCGCTGCGCGGCAAGATCCTGAACGTGCTCGGCGCCGCCTCATCGAAGCTCGGTCAGAACCAGGAGATCGCCGATCTCTGCCAGGCTCTCGGCGTCGGCATGGGCGCACGTTACGACGACGAGGATCTCCGCTACGAGCGGGTGATCATCATGACCGACGCCGATGTCGACGGAGCGCATATCGCGTCGCTCCTGATGACGTTCTTCTTCACCCAGATGCGCCCGCTGGTCGAGAACGGCCATCTCTTCCTCGCGCAGCCGCCGCTTTATCGGCTGACGCAAGGTGGAAAATCGGTCTACGCGCAGGACGAAGAAAGCCGCGACCGGTTGATGAAGAGCGCCTTTTCCGGGCGCGGCAAGATCGACGTCAGCCGCTTCAAGGGCCTTGGCGAGATGGACGCGAAGGATCTCAAGGACACCACGATGAACGCCGAGACACGCCGCTTGATTCGCGTCGCGATCGACGATGACGAGCCAGGCGAAACCGCCGGACTCGTCGAGCGATTGATGGGCAAGAAGCCGGAGCTGCGCTTCGATTACATTCAGGCCAACGCGCGTTTCGCTGAGGCGCTCGACATCTGAAACGGCGGCTGCATATCTTGTCGTCAGACGGCCCGCCCGCCGCATGATGAAACTTTTTGACTGCGCCGGCCGTATCTCGCGCAAGGAGATCTCGCCATGAGCCGTATCGCACCGATCCTCACCGCCGCCGCCCTGCTTTGCGCCTGCGCCGGCCCCGGAGCCGACGTCGTGACGCGCAACGACATCTCACCGAATTATCAGCCGATCTGGGTCAGCGTCTTCTCCGGCGCCGGTGGTCAGGCGACGATCCTCGGCTCCACAAGCGACGGCGCAAGCGCGGACGAGATCGCCGCGGCGATCCGGCTTCCGGCGCATGTCTCGCAACGAACCATTCGCGCCGCGCCGCCGGCCGAGGCGCAGGGCGGACCTCACCTCGTGCTCGTTTTCGCGCCCAAGGGCGATGTCACCGCCCGGAAGGCGTGCAGAGGCGAAGTCGCCGGCGGCGTCGCCGGCTCGGAACTGAAGGTGTTCGGCGCGTTCTGCACCAGTTACGGCTCGCCCGTCACCGAAGGCTTGCTCTCCCTCCCCGACTCGCCCACTCCGTCGGACCCCGATTTCGGCCGTCGCATGTCATATCTTCTGAACGCGCTGATGCCCGCGACGAACCCGGAAGCCGGCGAAGGCTGCTTCATGGGAGGATGCTGAACAGCGTTCAGAAGCGCCCGGCGGCGGCCCGAGCGAGAAGTTCGACCCGGGCGCGAAATGGCGACGTTTCTTCATATCCGAATGGGTCGAAACCCGGCTTCGTGGCGCTAATTAGCACCCGCTCCGCGACATGGACGCTGAAAAGCGGCGCACGCATGGCGCGCGGAACCTCGCGCCGCCGCGCCCGCGCCGCGCCGAGCCGCGCCAGTCCATCCTCGGCCAGTCCGCGCAGAGCGTCGCTCAGCGCCGCCGGCGTCCGCCCCTCGCGGAGCGCGTTCATGTCCAGCCCCGCGGTGAGGTGCGCGTCGCCGCCGTTGGCGATGATTTCCGGCAGCGCCGCGATCAACCGCCCCGTCGCTTCCGCGCGCCCCGCGAGGGCCGCGACCTCCACCGCCGCCGCGTCGCCGCCAAGCGCCCGCACGAGAGAGCCGACGAGCGCACCGCCCGTCCCGCCGAGATAGGCCCCGAGCGCGGCGGTATCCTCGATTCCGCCCGGGGTGAGCGCATAGAGGCGCGCGTCGACCATCGCCACCAGCGCCCCATGGTCGAGCGCCGCCGCGCCGCGCGCCGCATCGAGCGCCGCGATCACCTCATGGCCCCGCACGATGTCGCGCTCGAAAAGATCGTCCAGCGCCTCGCGCCACCAGGCGAGCCGGATCTCGCCCAGGATCGGCTCCGACACCGTCGCCGGGATCTTCGACAGCTCGAGATTGAAGGCGAGCAATGCGAAAAGCGCCTCGCGCCGCGCCGGGGGCGCGAAGAGCGCCGCGAGGAACCGCGGCTCATCGCCCCGCCGCGCCGCCTCACCGACAGCGGAAAGAATTGGCGCTCTCATCACTTATCGGTCTGTATCGCGATGAAGCTTGAAGTCAATCGCATCGATCAGCGCCTGAAAGGAAGCATCTACGATGTTGGCTGAAACACCCACTGTGGTCCAGCGTCGCCCCTCGCCATCACAGCTCTCAAGCAGGACGCGGGTGATCGCCTCGGTGCCGGCGGAGAGGATGCGCACCTTGAAGTCCACCAGCCGCATGTCGGCGATCGCGGCGTCATATTTGCCAAGATCCTTGCTCAAAGCCTTCGAAAGCGCATTGACCGGCCCCTGATCGGAGCCCGCCTCATCGAGGCTTTCCGAAGCGGAGATGAACCGTGAGCCATCGACATTCACCACCACCACCGCTTCCGAGACGGTGACGAGA
Source organism: Pikeienuella piscinae (assembly GCF_011044155.1). Lineage (NCBI taxonomy): Bacteria > Pseudomonadati > Pseudomonadota > Alphaproteobacteria > Rhodobacterales > Paracoccaceae > Pikeienuella > Pikeienuella piscinae. The sequence goes on along the minus strand of NZ_CP049056.1, from coordinate 408,012 downwards.
TTCTTCATCGCATTGTGCCGCCTCTCGACCGTGACACGGAACCGTTCGACATCGAAGAACTTCCGGCGCAAGCCGAGATGCGCCCGCGCCAGCAGCTGGAATGACGCTTCCGCGCTGTCATAGGAGAAGCCCCTGTCCTCCTTGTCCTTCACATCCTGCAGGAGGCGCGAAAGCCGCGGGTCACTCTTCTCGGCGCTGATGCCCGCCTCGGAAAGCCGGCGCAGAAGGTTCGAGCGGCCGGCCTGATTCGACATCGGGATGACGCGTTCGTTTCCCACCGCCTCCGGCGGGATATGCTCATAGGTCGTCGGATCCTTGATGATGGCGGAGGCGTGGAGCCCGGCCTTGTGCGCGAAGGCCGCCGCGCCGACATAGGGTGCGTGACGGTCGGGCGCACGGTTCAGAAGCTCGTCGAGCATCCGGCTTAGCCCGCTCAGCCCCGGCAATCTGTCCTTCGGGACGGAAACCTCGTAACGGCTCGCCCACGGCTCCTTCAGCAGCAGCGTCGGGATGATCGAGACGAGATTGGCGTTGCCGCAACGCTCCCCCAACCCGTTGAGCGTGCCCTGAATCTGCCGCGCGCCCGCATCCACCGCCGCCAGCGCCCCGGCGACGGCGGTTTCGGTGTCGTTATGGGTGTGGATGCCGAGCCGGTCACCCGGCAGACGCCTGGCGACCGCGCCAGTGATCTCCGCGATTTCGTCCGGCAGCGTGCCGCCATTGGTGTCGCAAAGCACGACCCAGCGCGCGCCGGCCTCCATCGCTGCGTCGAGGCAGCGCAGCGCGTAATCCGGGTTCGCCTTGTAGCCGTCGAAGAAATGCTCGGCGTCGAAAAGCGCTTCGCGGCCGAGGCCGACGAGATGTGCGATGCTTTCAGAAATGTTCGCGACGTTCTCGTCGAGCGTGATGCCGAGCGCGGTCTCGACATGGAAATCGTAGCTCTTGCCGACGAGGCAGACGGCGGGCGTTCCGGCGTTCGCCACCTCGGCCAGCACATCGTCATTCGCCGCCGAACGCCCGGCGCGCTTCGTCATGCCGAAGGCGGTGAAGGTGGCGTGTTTCAGGACAGGCGCATTTGCGAAGAACTCGCTGTCGGTCGGGTTGGCGCCGGGCCAGCCACCCTCGACATAGTCGAGACCGAGCGCGTCAAGCGCCAGCGCGATCTTGCGCTTGTCGTCGCCGGAGAAATCCACCCCCTGCGTCTGCTGGCCGTCGCGGAGGGTGGTGTCGAAGAGGGAGAGGCGGGTGCGGGTCATCATCTTTGCTCCGACAGGTTGTCGTAAAGCTTTTTGGGATCGAAGCCTGGACCACGCCGCCACTGAGAAGGTCCACCCTTCCCGTCAATCACCAGTACTCCCGCATCATCAAGCCGCTTGCGTATAGTATCGGCGCGACCGAAATCTTTCGTAGCACGAGCTGCTGATCGCTCAGCAAGCAACCCTTCGATTAGCTCGGATTCGCTGTCGAGAATTTCCTGATAAACATGCAAGTTCGGCGCACGGAAATTCATTAGCGCCATTCCGCCAGCAAGTGAATCGCCCTCTCCCTCCCGAGCCAAACGATGCAGCTCCGCAATTGCTGCAGGAGTATTTAGATCGTCGACTAGAGCCTCAATCACTGAATGAGGAAGCGTAGGGGAAGCCCCCTCACTAACAGCTCGCCACTTGGTCAACGCCGCTGCAGCCTCATCCATTCGTTGCTGCGTCCAGTCCAGCGTTCCACGGTAATGCGTCCCCAGAAGCGCCAGGCGCAGCACTTCGCCCGGCGCCTGTCCCCGCAAGTCCTCGACGGTCAGGAAGTTGCCGAGCGATTTCGACATCTTCCTCCCATCGACATTGATCATCCCGTTGTGCATCCAGAGGTTCGCGAACCCCGCACCCGGTGCCGCGCAGCAGCTTTGCGCGATTTCGTTCTCGTGATGCGGAAACTGCAAATCCGCGCCGCCGCCGTGAATATCGAAGGTCTCGCCGAGAAGCTCCGACGCCATCGCCGAGCATTCGATATGCCAACCGGGCCTTCCTCTACCCCATGGGCTGTCCCAGCCCGGCTGGTCGTCGGTGGAGGGTTTCCAGAGGACGAAATCCATCGGGTCGCGTTTATAGGGCGCGACCTCAACCCGCGCGCCGGCGATCATGTCTTCGGTCGAGCGGCCGGAGAGGCGGCCGTATTCGGGATAGGTCGCGACCTCGAACAGCACATGGCCTTCGGCGGCGTAGGCGTTGCCCTTCTCGATCAGTTCCGAGATCATCGCCACCATCTGCGGCACAAATTCCGTGGCGCGGGGCTGGTGCGTCGGGGGGAGGCAGCCGAGCGCCGCCATGTCGTCCCGGTACCAGGCGGCGGTCTCGTCGGTGATGCGCCGGATCGCCTCGACCGGCGTCTCATCGGGTTTCAACGTCTCTTTCGCCCGCGCATTAATTTTGTCGTCTATATCCGTGATATTGCGGACATAAGTGACATGATCCTCGCCATAGATATGGCGGAGCAACCGATAAAGCACGTCGAACACCACCGCCGGGCGGGCGTTGCCGATATGGGCGCGGTCGTAGACGGTCGGCCCGCAGACATACATCCGCACATTCTCGGGGTTCAGAGGTTTGAAAACCTCCTTCCGGCGGGTCAGGGAGTTGTGCAGTCTGATCTCGGTCATCGGTTCACAACATGGGTTGGCCCCCGGCGGGCCGCTGGTTCAGTCGTGATGAGAGAACAGGGAAGCGCCGCCGCGGACAGGTGTCAGCGGATAATGCAAATCTCGCAAATGAAGATCGCGGCGTTCATGGAGCGAGGGTATGCCTCAGCCCGGCGGCGAGGGCAAGCGCGGCGTCAGGGTTTCGCAAGAAACGGCATGAACGTCGCCATTTCCGGCCCGTGATCCCGCCCGGTGAGCGCACGGCGGAGCGGAAGGAAAAGCGCCCTGCCCTTGCGCCCGGTCGCCGCCTTCACCGCGCCGGTCCATGCCGCCCATGTGCCCCCGTCCCACGGTCGGGGCGGGAGCAGCGCCAGCGCCTCAGCTACGAACTCCGCATCCTCCGGTGCGATCAGCGGAGTCGCCCCGGCGGCGACGGCGCGCCAATCGAGAACGTCCTCCAGCCGGTCGATATTGGGCCGGACCGCGAGCCAAAACGCCTCCGTCACCTCGGACGGAAGCCGGGCGCGCACGGCCTCGAACGGAGCGTCGTGCAGCATTTTCGCCGAGAGCTGCATGATATCGGCAGTGGCGGCGCGGACCGGCGCGGCGCCGAATGTGGACAGATCGAAATCCTCCGCCGCCGCCTCGACCGACCAGAGCGGCTCGACCGGCCGCGCCGATCCGATACGCGCCAGCCACGAAAGCACCGCCGTCGGCTCCGCCCCCGACTCGCGCAAATCCGCCACCGAAAGACCACCAAGGCGTTTCGATATCTTCTCGCCGCCCGGCCCGACCATCAGCGCATGATGCGCGAAGCGAGGCGGCGCGGCGCCCAGCGCGGCGAAAAGCTGGATCTGCGTCGCGGTGTTGGTGACATGGTCGGCGCCCCTGACCACATCCGTCACCCCCATCTCGGCGTCGTCGACCACCGAGCAGAGCGAATAGAGAAACTGGCCATCCTCTCGGATCAGGACCGGATCAGAGACCGCCTCCGCCGCGATCCGCTGGGGGCCGCGCAGCCCGTCGTCCCATTCGATAACACCAGGCTCCAGCCGAAAGCGCCAGTGCGGCGGGCGCGTCGCCATCAGTTCCGCGCGCTCCGTATCGCTCATCCTGAGCGCGGCGCGGTCATAGACCGGCGGGCGTTTCGCAGCGAGAAGCCGACGCCGCATGAGCGCGAGATCACTGGCGCTCTCCCACGCCGGATAGAGCCGTCCATCGGCTTTCAGCCGCTCCGCCGCCGCCTCGTATAGCGCCATACGTTCGGACTGGATGAACTCCGCGTCCCAGCGGAGGCCGAGCCAGTCGAGATCGGCGCGGATCGCATCGGCGAAGCGCTGCTCCGAACGCTCCCGGTCGGTATCATCGATTCGGAGTAGAAACCGCCCCCCCGCACCGCGCGCAAGCAGTGCGTTGAACACCGCCGTGCGCAGATTGCCGAGATGCAGCGCCCCGGTCGGCGAAGGCGCGAATCGCGTTCTGATCATGGCCCGTCGCTCCCATTCGCGGCGCTCACCACGCCGCGCCCCGCAATAGCCGCCACGCCCGCGCCGGCGCAAGCGGCGCTCATCGTCACGGTGGAGTTGTCAGGCCGCGGTCATCTACCTACTGTCCGCCGAAAGCATGTGGCGGTGAACGTAGGACGATGGGGAGCGGAACGATGCGCGGAATTGACCGATGGGCGACCCTCGGGGCGCGAATGGCCAGCGCGGGCGCGATCGCCCTCCTGCCCTATTGCGCTGCGGCCGACGAAGCGAGCGTCGCAGTGAAGAAATACGACAGCGGCGGCGTTTACGAAGGCGAATTCAAGGACGGCAAACAGCACGGTTACGGCTCCTTCACCCTTCCGGGCGGCTATGAATACGAGGGGGAATGGGTCGAGGGGCGGATAGAGGGCGAAGGCCGCGTCAAATACGAGAACGGTTCGGTCTATGTGGGCGAGTTCAAGGACGGCGCCCCGAACGGGCGCGGTCAGATCACCTATTCCGATGGCGGCTCCTATGAGGGCGATTGGGTTGGGGGCGTGATTCAGGGGTCGGGCGTCGCGACATATGCTGACGGCGCACGCTACGAGGGCGAATTCCAGAACTCCGCCCATAACGGGCGCGGCGTGATGACCCGGCCGAACGGCTACCGTTACGAAGGCGAATGGACCGATGGAGCGCCTGACGGCGAAGGAACGGTCACCTATTCCGACGGCTCGGTCTATACGGGAACCTTCAAGGCTGGGGTCCGCGAGGGAACCGGCGAAATCACGATGCCAGACGGGTTCGTCTACAAGGGCGAATGGAAGGCTGGCCAGATCGCCGGCATGGGCGCTGCGACCTATGCGAACGGCGACGCCTACGAGGGCGAATTCGTCAACGGCGAGCGCGAAGGCGAGGGCCGCGCGCACTATGCGAATGGCGACATTTACGAAGGCGCGTTCGTCGCCGGCAAACGCCAGGGAAAAGGCATGCTGACGGCCGCGAACGGCGATGTCTATGAGGGCGAATGGGTCGAAGGCCGGTTCGAGGGTCCGGGCGTCGCCCGCCTGGCCGATGGCCGGGTTCTGGAGGGTGTTTTCGTCGACAACGCCATCACCGGCGTCGGCAAGATGACCACTGCCGACGGCGGCGTCTACGAGGGCGAATGGGTGGAGGGCCGGATCGAGGGGCAAGGCGAGTTCCGCTACGCCTCCGGCGCCGTCTACAAGGGCGAATTCAAGAACGGCCGGATCAACGGCGAGGGTCGCATCGTCTATCCCGACGGCTATGAATACGAGGGCGAATGGGCCGACGACCAGCCGAACGGAACCGGAACCGCCCACTTCCCCGATGGCGGAATCTATGAGGGCGAATTCGTCAATGGCCGGCGCGAGGGGACAGGCGTTTTCACCCAGGCTGACGGCTTCACCTACAAGGGTTCCTGGGTCGACAACAAGATCGAGGGCGAAGGCGTCGCCACCTATCCGAACGGCAATGTTTACAAGGGCGCGTTCAAAGACAATCGACGCCACGGCAAGGGCGAGATGATCTTCGCCAACGGCGCGATCTTTGACGGCGAATGGGTCGATGGCCAGCGCGGCGAGGCGCCGACGCCACCGGCCCCCGGCGACTGAGGCGTTGCGGAAACCGAAGCGCGCCACGAATGGGTTTGCATGACGCGGCGCGGTGCGTATAACAGGCGCCATGATGATCGTCGCGCATATCTCCTGCCTGATCGCCCCGTCGGGCGATCTATGCGCGCGCGTCCTCCTCCTTAGCCGCCCCTAGGCGCGCCGGGATCGCGGCGCGCGCGTCTGGGGGATAAGCCACGCGCCGCAGAAACCCCGGAAAAGCTGAGCGAGTCCCATGAACACAACCGACCGAACCGACACCCCCGGCGCGAATCAAACCGCCGTAGACGCCAACGACCCCAACCACGTGCTGATCTTCGACACGACGCTGCGCGACGGCGAGCAGTCGCCCGGCGCGACGATGACGCTTCAGGAGAAGCTCGACATAGCCGCGATCCTCGATCAGATGGGCGTCGATATCATCGAAGCCGGCTTTCCCATCGCCTCTGAGGGAGATTTCGAGGCGGTGAGCGAAATCGCCCGCATGGCGGAACGATCGGTGATCTGCGGCCTCGCGCGCGCCGCGAAAGGCGATATCGACCGCGCATGGGATGCGGTGCGCCATGCGAAGAAGCCACGTATCCACACCTTCATCGGCACCTCCCCTCTCCATCGCCAGCACCAACTCGCGATGGATCGCGATCAGGTTCTGCGCAAGATCGAGGACACCGTCAGCCACGCCCGCGCGCTTTGCGACAATGTGCAATGGTCGCCGATGGACGCGACAAGGACCGAGCGCGATTATCTGATCGAGACGGTGAAGGTCGCCATCGCCGCAGGCGCGACGACGATCAACATCCCCGACACTGTCGGCTACACGGCGCCGCGTGAATCGGCGCAGATCATCCGTGATCTGCTCGAGAACGTGCCGGGACTCGACAAATGCGTGATCGCGACTCACTGCCACAACGATCTCGGAATGGCGACCGCGAACTCACTGGCAGCGGTGGAGGCCGGCGCGCGGCAGATCGAATGCACGATCAACGGGCTTGGCGAGCGAGCCGGAAACACTGCGCTCGAAGAGGTGGTGATGGCGCTGCGCGTTCGGCGGGATATAATGCCCTATCATACAGGGCTGGACACGACGAAGATCATGAGCGCATCGCGCATGGTCGCCACCGCATCCGGCTTCCCGGTGCAGTTCAACAAGGCGATCGTCGGCAAGAACGCCTTCGCGCATGAGAGCGGCATCCATCAGGACGGCGTGTTGAAGAACGCCGAGACTTTCGAGATCATGAAGCCGGAGGATGTGGGCCTCTCCGCCAGCGCGCTGGTGATGGGCAAGCATTCGGGGCGCGCCGCCTTTCGCGCCAAGCTGAAGGATCTCGGCATCGATCTCGGCGACAATGCGTTTCAGGAAGCGTTCGTGCGCTTCAAGGCCCTCGCCGATTCGAAGAAGGACGTCTACGACGAGGATATCGTCGCGCTGATCGACGATGAGCGCACGTCGGCCGCCAATGACCGCATCCGCATCCGGTCGCTCCGCGTTGTCTGCGGAACCGGCGCGCCGCGCTCCGCCGAACTGACGCTGGCCATCGACGGGGTCGATCATGAAGTGACGGCGGAGGGTGACGGCCCGGTGGACGCCGCCTTCGCGGCGGTGAACAAGCTGGTTCCTCATGAGGCGGTCCTCAAGCTCTATCAGGTGAACGCGGTGATGGACGGGATCGACGCGCAGGCGACCGTATCGGTCAAACTGGAGGAGGACGGACGGATTGTCACCGGGCAAGCCGCCGACACCGACACGGTCGTCGCCTCGACGCGGGCCTATGTGATCGCGCTCAACCGGCTCACGCTCCGCCGCGGCAAGAGCGCGCCGAACGCGACAATCTCGCTGGCGAGCTGATAACATCGGCCCAGACAATACAGCCGGCGGAACCACGGTTTCGCCGGCTCCGCCTTGGCGATGTTTCGTTCACGGCGGCGCTGATGTTCTGTTAATGTTCGCTCTCTATCATCTGGCGAGTATGGCGATTCAGGGGTGTTGGCGCTCTTTCGCTGCGCGTGCGGCCCTCTTATAAGCACGTCGAAACAACGCCCGCCCACCGGGCTGAATTACGGAGAACGGATGTTCAACGGCGTATTCGGCATGTTTTCCTCGGACATGGCCATAGATCTCGGCACGGCGAACACGCTTGTCTACGTGAAGGGCAAGGGAATCGTGCTGAACGAGCCTTCTGTCGTCGCTTACCATGTGAAGGACGGCAAGAAGGAGGTGCTTGCGGTCGGCGAGGACGCGAAGCTGATGCTGGGCCGCACGCCCGGCTCGATTCAGGCGATCCGGCCGATGCGCGACGGCGTGATCGCAGATTTCGACGTCGCAGAAGCGATGATAAAGCATTTCATACGCAAGGTGCACCGGCGCGGCTTCTTCACCGCGCCGCAGGTGATCGTCTGCGTGCCATACGGCGCCACGGCGGTTGAGGAGCGGGCGATTCTGGAAAGCGTGCTTTCGGCCGGCGCGCGCAAAGCGGTGTTGATTCCCGAGCCTGTCGCTGCCGCCATCGGCGCGGGGATGCCGTTCGGAGAGCCCACCGGCTCCATGGTGGTCGATGTCGGCGGCGGCACCACCGAGGTTGCGGTGCTTTCGCTCGGCGACATCGTGTACGCCCGCTCGGTTCGGGTTGGCGGCGACAAGATGGACGACGCGATCATCTCCTACCTGCGCCGGCAGCAGAACCTTCTGGTTGGCGAGGCCACGTCGGAGCGGATCAAAAAGGCGATCGGCACCGCGCGGATGCCGGATGACGGGCGCGGAAAGTCGATGGAGATTCGCGGTCGCGATCTTCTCAACGGCGTCCCGAAGGAGATCGAGATCACGCAGGCGCAGATCGCCGACGCCTTGCAGGACACGGTTCAGCAGATCGTCGAGGCGGTGATGGTCGCGCTTGAAGCGACGCCGCCGGACCTGGCCGCGGATATCGTCGATCGCGGCGTGATGCTGACCGGGGGCGGCGCGCTCCTCGGCGACCTCGACCGCGCGCTCCGCGAGCAGACCGGGCTCGCGGTCACGGTCGCGGAGGAATGTCTCAACTGCGTCGCGCTGGGCACCGGCAAGGCGCTGGAGCATCGGGCCGCGTTGCGGCATGTTCTACGCGACAGCGTCTAGACGCCCGCGCCGCGACGGCGCGGAAAGGAGCGTAGCTCATGGCTGGCCGTGAACGCGGCGATATCGGCAGGGAGTTCGGGCGCCTCGTTCGCCGCGGAGCGCTGTTGGCGCTGATCTTCCTCGTAATCGCGCTCTTCGTTCTGTGGCGCGCCGACAGCCCTCGCATCGAACGCCTGCGCATGGCGCTCGTGGACTGGGCGACGCCATCGGTCGAACTGACCGCGAACCCGCTCGGCGCGGTCGCGGACATGATGCAGGATTTCGAGAATTTCACGCGGGTCTATGAGCAGAACAAGACGCTGCGCGCCGAGATTCAACGGCTCCGCGCGTGGCGCGAATCGGCGCAGCAGTTGGAGCGAGAGAACGCCCAGCTTCGCGCGCTCAACAATCTTCACCTCGCGCCGCGGATCGGCTTCGTCGCCGGTGAGGTGATCGCGGACAGCGGAAGCCCATTCGCGCAGTCCGCGCTTCTCAATATTGGCGCTGCCGACGGCGTTCTGGACGGCGCGGCCGCGGTAGACGGCGAAGGCGTCGTCGGGCGCGTGGTCGGCGTCGGCGAGCACGCCTCCCGAATTCTTCTTCTCACCGATTTCAACAGCCGCGTCCCGGTCAAGGTGCTTCCCTCCGGCCGCCGGGCGGTTCTCACCGGGGAGAATTCCGACGCGCCGCGCCTCAGCTTCCTCGACACGATGGCCGGCGTCGCGCCCGGAGACCGGGTGACGACCTCTGGCGATGGCGGCGTGTTTCCTCCGGACCTTCCGGTCGGCGTCATCGCGGTGATCGGTGACTATGGCGCGCGGATGCAGATCAGCGCCGATTACGAGCGGCTCGAATTCGTTCGCGTGCTACTCTATCGGCCATCGACGACGATCGACACACCGGGCGGACTGATCGCACCCGATCCGCAGGCCGGAGCGCCCACTGTCGGCGCGGTCGGGAACTGAGCGATGGCGGAACGCTCGCCTCGTCCCATTCTTTTCGCCAACATGGCGGTTCTCATCGGCTTCGGCTGGCTCGCCATCCTTGTCGGGCTGACGCCGGTCGATGCGCGCGCCTCAGCCCTGCCCTCGCCTGATCTGCTGTTCTGCGTCGCCGCGTTTCTCGCGATCCGCCGGCCCGACGCGACGCCCGCCATTCTCGTCATCACTCTCGGTCTCGTCCGCGACCTGATCAGCGGCGGGCCGGTCGGCCTCGGCGCGCTCACGCTCTGGGCCGGGGTCGAATATCTCCGCTTTCACCGCGACCGGCTGCTGCGCTCGCCGATGGTGGAGATGGGCGGCGTCGCGGCGACGATCCTCTCGATCACTGTCGTTCAGCTCGGCGTCCTGCTTCTGGTGCTGACGCCTTCACCGCCGCTCGTGGTTCTGGGCGCGGGCGCGTTCGCGACACTCTGCGCCTACGGCGTGGTGGCGCTAGTCCTCCGCTATCTCTTCCGTATCAGGCCGGAGTCGGTGGAGAACCCGAAGCTTATCGGCCGTGCGGCGCGGGCGCGATGAGCCGCTTCACCTTTCGGCGCGACGCCCGTCGCCCGGGCGCGCCCGCACGTCTGACCCGGCGCGGTGCACTTCTTTTCGGCGCGCAAGCTCTGGTGGCCAGCGGCCTTTTCTGGCGGCTGAAGAAGTTGCAGATCGACGCCGCCGAGGAATACCTGATGATGGCGGAGGAAAATCGCATCAATGTCCGGCTGATCCCGCCCGCGCGCGGGGAGATCACCGACCGGACCGGCCGACCGCTGGCGGTCAATCGCCAGAACTATCGCGTCGTGATGATCCGTGAGCAGGCGGGCGATGTCGAAGCGGTGCTGGACGACCTCTCGCGCGTCATCGACATCCCGCCGCATCAACGCAGCCGCGCGCTCCGCGAGATCCGTTCGAAAAGCGCCTTCGTGCCGGTGACGGTCGCCGAGAATCTCGACTGGGACGCATTCGCCCGGATCAACGTGAACGCCCCCGCCCTGCCCGGCGTCGCCCCCGAAGTCGGGCTGACCCGCCATTATCCGGAGGGGGCCGCCTTCGGTCACGTCGTCGGCTATGTCGGGCGCTTCTCCGAAGCAGACCGGAATCGCGAAGACGCAGACGACCCTCTCTTTCAGATTCCGGACTTCCATATCGGAAAGACGGGAGTGGAGCGGGTGAAGGAATCCGTCCTGCGCGGCGCCGCCGGCGCCAGCCGGATCGAGGTCAACGCCGTCGGCAGGGTGATCCGCGAGATTGACCGGGCCGAAGGCGTCGCCGGCGCAAATCTCGGCCTCACGCTGGATATCGACATGCAGCGATATGCGCTGAATCAGCTGGAGGGCGAAAGCGCCGCCGCCGTGCTAATGGAGATCGAATCCGGCGACATTCTCGCACTCGCCTCGACGCCGGGGTACGACCCGAACAAGTTCGTCGTCGGCATCAGCCAGCGCGAATGGTCAGCGCTGCTGGAGGATCCCTATCGGCCGCTCGCCAACAAGGCGGTGTCCGGACAGTATCCGCCGGGCTCCACCTTCAAGATGGTCGTCGCGCTGGCGGCGCTGGAGGCCGGGATGGTCGGACCGGATGAACGGGTCTTCTGCAATGGACGCTACAAACTCGGCGACCGTTATTTTCATTGCTGGCGGCGTGGCGGGCACGGCCATGTCGCGCTGCGCGACGCCATCAAGTTCTCTTGCGATGTCTACTTCTACGAGGTCGCGCGCCGCGTGGGCGTAGAGCGGATATCGGAGATGGCGGGCCGGTTCGGCCTCGGCGTCCGGCCGAATCTCCCGGTGACTGCGGTGCAGGCCGGCCTCACGCCGACGAAGGCGTGGAAACAGGCGAGCTACGGCGAGAGCTGGCAGATCGGCGATACGCTCAACACCGGAATCGGTCAGGGCTTCGTGCTCGCGAGCCCGATCCAACTCGCCACGATGGCGGCGCGGATCGGGGGCGACGGCAGGCGAGTCGAGCCGCGGCTCATCCGCACCGTTGACGGGGCGCCGGCGCCGATGGTGGAGGCTCCCCCCCTCGGCGTCTCGGCGGCCCATCTCCGTCTCGTCCGCGAAGGCATGTTCGCGGTCTCCAATGAACGGCGCGGCACCGGCTATCGAAGCCGCATCGCCGAGGCCGCGATGGCGCTGGCCGGGAAATCCGGGACCAGCCAAGTGCGCCGCATCACCGCCGCGGAGCGCGCGCGCGGCGTCACCCGGAACGAGGACCTGCCCTGGGAACGGCGGGATCACGCGCTATTCGTAGCCTTCGCCCCCTATGATCGTCCCCGGTACGCCGCGGCGGTCATCGTCGAGCATGGCGGCGGCGGCTCCGCCGTCGCAGGACCGATCGTCCGGAATATGTTGATGCGCGCGCTATACGGCCCGGAACCGCCACTCCGCGCCTATCCCGCGCGTGAGCGCGAGGAGATCAGACGCCGTCGCGAAGAGGAGCAGCGCGAGCCGGATCTCGGCGCAGATTCGACGAGGAACCGGGCATGAGCGCGATCGATCGGGGACATGGAGCGCGACCCGGTCTCTGGAGCAAGGCGCTGCGGTTCAACTGGGCGCTCGCGCTGCTCATTGTCGCGGTCGCCAGCGTCGGTTTTCTGATGCTCTTCTCAGTCGCAAACGGCTCGCTCGACCCCTGGGCGCGCCCACAGATGATCCGTTTCGGCCTTGGCTTCGCGGCGATGTTCATGATGGCGATGATCGACATCAGATTCTGGCGCGCGGTTGCGCCGGTGATCTATGGCGGCGCGCTTGCGCTTCTGACGGCGGTGGAGGTGATCGGCGTCATCGGCAAAGGCGCGCAACGCTGGATCGATCTCGGAGTCATCACGGTTCAGCCTTCCGAGGTCATGAAGGTCGCGCTCGTGCTCGCGCTCGCCGCCTACTACGCTTGGTTGCCGCACGAGAAGGTTTCCCGCCCGCTCTGGATGGCGCCGCCGCTGCTTCTGATTCTCGTCCCAGTGGCGATGGTTCTGCGCCAACCCGACCTCGGCACCGCGATCCTCCTCGTCGCGGGGGGCGCCGCGGTGATGTTTCTCGCCGGAGTCTCGCTCTGGTACTTCACCGTGGGGGCCGCATCGACGGTGGGCGCGGTCACGCTGGTCATGGCGTCGCAAGGGACGGACTGGCAGTTGCTGAAGGATTACCAGTTCCGCCGCATCGCAGTCTTTCTCGACCCCGCGCAAGACCCCCTTGGCGCCGGCTATCACATCACGCAATCGACCATCGCGCTCGGATCCGGCGGGTTTTCCGGGCGGGGTTTCATGGAGGGGACGCAAAGCCGGCTGAATTTCCTCCCCGAGAAACATACCGATTTCATCTTCACGACCCTGGCGGAGGAGTTCGGGTTCATCGGCGCCGCATCCGTGCTCGCACTCTATCTTCTGATCATCGCGTTCTGCTTCGCATCGATGGCCTCGAACCGCGACCGTTTCGGCGCCCTGCTGACCGGCGGCCTCGCCACGACGTTCTTTCTCTTCTTCGCCGTCAATATCGCCATGGTCGTCGGGTTGATGCCCGTTGTCGGCGTCCCTTTGCCACTGGTTTCCTATGGCGGATCAGCGATGATGGTCATTCTCTTGGCGTTCGGCCTGATCCAGAGCGCGCATATCCATCGCAGGAGTTGACCGTTGACAGAAGTGCTGCTTTCCACCCGCCCCGCGCAGATGAAGGAGTGGGAGACCGAACTGACCCGCTGGAGGGCGGAGTTGAACATCCCGTTCCAACTCCGGGTCGACCCGGCGGAGATCAGCCCCGAAGACGTGGATATGCTTGTGCTCAATCCAGTCGCAGGCATTCGCGATCTGGCCCCGTATCGCGGCGTGAAGGCGGTTCAGAGCATATGGGCGGGTGTCGAAGGCCTGCTCGCCAACCCGACCCTGCCGGAGGAGCCGGTTCTCTGCCGGATGGTGGAGCCGGGACTGTCCGAAGGGATGACCGATTACATCGTCGGGCATGTCCTGCGCCATCATCTCGGCATCGACAGATGCGTCCGCGAAAGCATGGCCGGAAACTGGGCGCCGGCGGTCCCGCCGCTATCTCGCGACCGGAAGGTCGGCGTGCTCGGCCTCGGCGCGCTCGGCGCGGACGCGGCGCGAATGCTGGCTCGCCTGCGCTTCGATGTCGCCGGCTGGAGCCGCACGGCGAAATCCGTGGATGGCGTTACCTGCCTTCACGGCGCGAAGGGGTTGGATGAAATTCTCGCGCGCTCGGAGATCCTCGTGACGATCCTGCCTTCGACGACGGAGACGCGCGGGATCCTGAATGCGCGCACATTGGCGCTCCTGCCGCGTGGCGCGGTCATCATCAACCCCGGCCGCGGGCCCCTGATCGACGACGACGCGCTGCTCGCGGCGCTCGAATCCGGCCAGATCGCCCATGCGACGCTGGACGTGTTCAACGAAGAACCCCTGCCCGCCTCCCATCCGTTCTGGCGCAACCCGCAAGTCACCGTCACCCCACATATCGCGGCGGAGACTCGCGCAAGCTTCGCGGCGCGCGTCGTCGTCGAACAAATCGGAAGAATGATCCGCGGCGAGCCGTTATGGCACATTGTGGATCGCAGCCTCGGTTACTAGTTAAGGCCGGTCATCAAGGGGGCGTTGAGTGGTCAGAAAGAAGAGAGAAAAGCCGGGCGTAATCCCGAAGCTTCCACGGCGCAGCTTCCTGCAGAGGCTGCGCGGCAATTTCCTCGCCGGAATCGTCCTGGTCGGGCCGGTTGCGCTGACCATCTATCTCGCCTGGACTGCGATCACCGTCATCGACGCGGCGATCGTCCCCTGGGTGCCGGCCGCCTATAATCCCGGCACCTATCTTGGCGCGGACGTGCCGGGTTTCGGGGTCATAGTCTTTCTTCTTTTCACCGCGATCATCGGCTGGCTGACGAAGAACTTCTTTGGCCGCCAGCTTGTCCGGCTCGGGGAAGGCTGGGTCTCGCGGATGCCGGTGATCCGCTCGATCTACAACGCGCTCAAGCAGATCGCAGAGACGATTCTGAGCCAGTCGCAGACATCGTTCAGGAAAGCGTGCCTGATCGAGTATCCGCGCAGGGGACTCTGGGCGGTCGCCTTCGTCTCGACCGACACGCGGGGCGAGATTCCGACCCGCACCGGCGTGCCGGAAATGATCAGCGTCTTTCTGCCGACGACACCGAACCCGACTTCCGGTTTCCTCCTGTTCGTCCCGCGCGCCGATGTCGTTCTTCTCGACATGAGCGTGGAGGACGCGGCCAAGCTGGTTATCTCCGCCGGACTCGTCACGCCGCCGACCAAGGCCGAGATCGCCGCGGGCGTCGCGGTCAGGCGGCCGGAGCCGGTGAACTGATCCGAAAGGCGTCTATTCCGTTCGCCACCAGACATCCGGCAGATAGCCGATCCAGTCGCCGTAGAGCGGGACGCTCTCCGGCCGCGCCAGCCGGGCGTCATGGGCGATCCAACTTTTCGGCGCGTACCAGAACGGGATGACGTAACGCCCGGCCGTCAGCGCACGGTCGAGCGCGCGGACGGAAGAGATAAACGCCGCCTTAGTGTCGGCTGCGGCCAGAGCGTCGAGCGCCGCCTCCACCGCCGGATTGCCAACGCCCATGTAATTGCGGGTGCCCGGCGTTTGGACCCCGGCCTCACCCCAGTAGAAGCGTTGCTCGATGCCAGGAGATAGCGATAGCGCCCAGGTGTTGACGATCATGTCGTAGTCATAGTCGTTCCTGCGCGCCTGGTATTGCGCCGCGTCGACAAGCCGGACGGAGGCGGAGACGCCCAGCCTCTTCAACGCCTCGGCGTAGATTCCGGCGACCTGCTCATCGGCGCCCGCGCCCAGCAAAATCTCGAACGCGAATGCGTCGCCGTCGGCATCGGTCAGCCGCCCGTCGCTGACGCGCCAGCCGGCATCCTCGAGAAGCTTCGCGGCGCGGCGAAGATTCCGCCGGTTGCGCCCGTCGCCAGTCGAGACCGGTTGTTCGATCGTCGCGTCGAGCGCGCCTTCCGGCAAAGCATCGGCGAAGGGCGCGAGTATCTCGCGTTCACGCCCCTCCGCAGCGCCGGAATGTGCCAGCGGCGAACCACCAAAATAACTCGGGATGCGGGCGAAGGCGCCGGCCAGCATGGTGCGCTGGATCCACTCGAAATCGAAGGCGAGGGTAAGCGCCTCCCGCACTCTTATGTCCTCGAAAATCGACTTGCGGGTGTTGAATACGAACCCCTTCATCCCCGATGGGCGCCCGTTTGGAATCTCGGCCTGCACGATGCGCCCCTCCTGCGCCGCCGGAAACCCGTAGCCGGCGCGCCAGCGCGCCGGGTCGCTGTCGCGATAAACGTCGATGGCGCCGGCGGTGAAGGCCTCCCACACCGCGTTCGCATCGCGAAAATAGTCTATGATGATCTCGTCGAAATTCGCCTGACCGCGCATCACCGGCAGATCGCGCGCCCAGTGGTCCGGATTGCGGCGAAAGATGATGCGCCGCCCCGGCTCGAAGGCGTCGACCACATATGCGCCGCTCCCGATAAGCGGGCTCAGGGTCGTCTCCCTGAAGTTCCGCGTTTCGGCGTCGGCGCGCTTCAGGATCGGATGCAACGCCAGGATCAAAGGCGCCTCGCGCTCTGGCGTCACGAAGCGAAAGCGCACGCCGCGCGCGCCGACCCTCTCGGCGCCCGCGACATTCGACCAGGTATTGCGATAGTTGGGTCTGCCGTCCTTCGCGAGCAGCTCCATCGAGTAGATCACGTCGTCGACGGTAACCGCCGAGCCATCGGAAAACCGCGCCGCAGGGTCGAGCATGAACTCGACCCAGGACCGATCCGGCGCGATCTCCACACTTTCGGCCAGCAATGGGTAGAGTGAGAATGGTTCGTCCCAGTTCCGCGCGAGAAGCGATTCGAAAACCTTGTATCGCAACTGCCAGGGCGCGGTCCCCTTGACGATGAACGGGTTGAGGCTGTCGAAACCACCGACTTCTCCAAACCTTATGGATCCACCCTTCGGCGCATCGGGATTGGCATAAGGTAAATGAGTGAAATCAGACCGTAATTCGGGTTCGCCATACATAGCGACACCAGCCCCCGCCGCATCTGCCGGTGAAGCCGTCAGCGCAAGAAAGGGAAGCAGAAGCACGAAACACAACAGTTTTCCAGAAAGGCGATTTTCGCCCCAACGCGCGACCCTGCCAAATTTGGGCTTGCTATTCCCGCGGGCATCCCTCATCTTCACCTCACTGCTCGATAGGTTTCTTGCCTGTATGAAACCTGCCTCAATGTACTGACGCCCTCGCTTGCGGGGGCGTTTTTTTTGATGCGGGGCGATATCTCTCACCGCTCGCGTCATCCCGGTCTTACCATCGTCTTTCGCCAGAGCTATGGTGCGCCGCAACCTGTTCCAGCATCAAGGCCCTCCCATGTCCGATCGTTCACTTTCCGGCAAGATCGCTCTCATCACCGGCTCGAATTCCGGCATTGGCCTTGGCGTCGCCCGCGTGCTGGCGGCGCGGGGCGCGACGGTGGCGCTCAATTCCTTCTCCGACACGCCCGAAGATCACGCGCTGGCGCAGGAGATCGCGGCGGAGACCGGCGCCGATGTGCGCTACATTCAGGCCGACATGTCGAACGCCGACGCCTGCCGCGCTTTCGTGGCGAAGGCGGCGGAGGCTTTCGGCGGCGTCGACATTCTCGTGAACAACGCGGGCGTCCAGCATGTCGCGCCGATCCAGGATTTTTCCGTTGCGAAATGGGATCAGATCATCGCCATCAATCTTTCATCGGCCTTTCACACCACCGCCGCCGCGCTGCCATTGATGCGTGCGCGGGGTTGGGGCCGCGTCGTGAACATCGCCTCGGCCCACGGGCTGACAGCGTCGCCGTTCAAATCCGCCTATGTCGCAGCGAAACATGGGATCGTCGGATTCACCAAGGTCACGGCGCTGGAAACGGCTGAGCAACCGATCACCGCCAACGCGATCTGCCCCGGCTATGTGCTGACGCCGCTGGTAGAGGCGCAGATACCGGACACCATGAAAGAATACGGCATGGATCGCGATACGGTGATTCGCGAGGTCATGCTTGCGCGCCAGCCCTCCAAGGAGTTCGCCACGGTCGAACAGATCGGCGGCACGGTGGCCTTCCTCTGCTCGTCGGACGCGGCGCAGATCACCGGCACAACGATCTCCGTGGATGGCGGTTGGACGGCGCTCTGAGCGCCCTCACATCGATGTGACCCAGAGGATGACGGCGTCCTCCGGGCTCTTCGAAACCACGCAGTGCCCCATTGAGCCGTCATAGTAGGCGCTGTCGCCGGCGACCATTCCGACCGGCTCGTAAAACTCCGTGTAAAACCGGACTGCGCCGGAAAGAACCAGTAGAAATTCCTCACCCTGATGGCGAACCCAGTCGTCGAACTCATTGAAATCGCGGGCGCGGACCGTGGCCTTGTAAGGAAGCATCCTCTTGCGGCTGATGTCCTGCGCCAGAAGCTCGTGCTCATACGTTACTGTCGGATGCGCGCGGCCCTCGCCCTTCAGCGTGATCGCGCGACGGCCGGAGATCTTGTCGACCGGCGCCGGCTGAAAAAGCTGCGGCACATCGACGTCGAGTCCGCGCGCGACCTTCTGCACCGCATCGAAAGTCGGCGACATCAGTTCGTTCTCGATCTTGGAGAGCGTCGAGCGCGCGAGACCGGCGCGCTGCGCGGCCTCTTCCAGGGTCCAATTCCGCGCTTTACGGATCGCACGCACACGCTCCCCGAGCTTCAGGGGCGCGACGCGCGGGCCCTGGCCGTCGCTGGTGGCGAGCCGCAGAAGCCGCTCCGCCTCCTTCGATTGTTCGCCGCCGCTCATCGTCAAATGCTCCCGCTTCGACCGGTTCGTGGGATAGATACGTCAGCGGGCGCCGATTTGCGAGCGCACGGCGAACAACGGCCGCAATTGCAAACGCGCTCACTTTGGCCGCCACCCTGCCCCACGCGCTCGAATCGCCCCGTCGCGCGGAAGGGGATGACCCACCGGGGAGGCGTCGGTTTGCGGCCGCGCCGACCCTGAAACCTGGTCCGCGCGCGAAACGCCCGTGACAACTTCGCGCCTGTCGCGCATTGCGGGTGACGGGCCGCCGCAAATGGATTTGATCGCGACGCTTGGTTACAAAACTTCTGAATAGGCCCATATTCACAGCCATGATAACACTCGACATCGTTTCCGACCCCATCTGCCCTTGGTGCTATATCGGCAAGGCCAATTTCGACCGCGCGGTCGAGGCGACCGGCGTTCAGCCCTTTGACATCTTCTGGCGGCCCTTCCAGCTCAATCCCGACATGCCGCAGGGCGGCGTCGATCGGCGCGCGTATCTTGAGCGCAAGTTCGGCCCGGAGAAGGCGACGCGCGTTTACGCCCAGATCGAGGAGCACGCGAAAACCGCCGGGCTGGACCTGCGATTCGACCTGATCGAACGGACGCCGAACACGTTCGACGCGCATCGGCTGATTCGCTGGGCGCGCACCACCGGCTCGCAAACCGCGCTCGTCAGCCAGCTCTTCGCGCGTTATTTCGAGCGGGGTGAGGATATCGGCGACCGCGACCTTCTGCTGGAGGCCGGAGTGAGCGTCGGCATGGAGCGCGACGTGGTGCAGCGGCTCTTTGATGGCGACGCCGATCGTGAGCTCCTGGAGACAGAGGAAGCGACCGCGCGCGAGATCGGCGTCAACGGCGTGCCGACCTTCATCGTCGCCGGCAAGCATGTCGTCACCGGCGCCCAGCCGCCGGAGCTCTGGACCAGCGTGCTCGAGGAGCTCGCCGCTAAGCAGACGGAAACGCCGTAATGGAGATGATCTTCAGCGGCGTAGCTGCGCTCAGCCACGACTGGCGCGCCTGGGTTGTCGCGGCGCTGGTCGCGCTCAAGGCGATGCATTCGGTCTATTACTATCTGAATTGCCCGATCGTCCGCGGCGACATTGCGCCCGGCGAGGATGAAGTCGCCGTTGCGCGCACCTATCGGTTGGCGCCTCCGCGCGGCTTTCTCGCCATTATGCTGGGCGGCATGGCTCTCGCCATCGGCGGCCTCTACAATCTCGACAACGAGACATACGGCCCGCTCGCGCTCGGCGCCCTCCTCATCGGAATATTCATGTTCACGACCGAGCCAAACCGGCTCTCGGTGCGGAACGCGACGATGGAAGTGGTCGCAACCACCGGCCAGTCCGGGGAAGCCAACAGCATGGCGCGCGCCCGGCTTCTTTCAGCGCACCGCACCCGCGCGCTGATCGAGGTCGGCATCGCCGCCGTACTGCTGTCGTTGATGTTCTATCTCTGAACGCGCGGCCGCCGCGCAGCCTCGGCTTCGAAGCCGCCGTTAACCGTTGAACACCATCGGACGGCCCATGCGGCCGGCCAGGTCGGTGACGAACTGCCAGGCGACTCGGCCGGAGATCGCGCCCCGCGTCTGGCGCCACTCGATCGCTTGCGCGTGCATCGTCTCATCGTCGATATCGATCCCCAGCGCATCGCAATAGCCGCGAATGATCGTCAGGAATTCATCCTGCCCACAGGGATGAAAGCCGAGCCAGAGACCGAACCGGTCAGAGAGCGAAACCTTCTCCTCCGTCGCTTCCGAAGGGCTTATCGCCGTCGAGCGCTCATTTTCGATCATGTCGCGCGGCATCAGATGGCGTCGGTTCGAGGTCGCGTAGAAAATCACATTGTCGGGCCGCCCCTCGACGCCGCCGTCGAGCACCGCCTTCAGGGACTTGTAATGATTGTCGTCCTTATCGAAGGACAGATCGTCGCAAAAGAGCAGAAAACGATGGTCGACCCCGCGCAGAAGCGCCATCAGCCGGTCGAGCGAGGGGATATCTTCGCGCTGTATCTCGATCAGCGCCAACCGCCCTCCGCCCTCGGCCAGAACCGCGGCATGGGCCGCCTTGACCAGGGAGGATTTCCCCATCCCGCGCGCCCCCCAAAGGAGCGCGTTGTTGGCGGGCATGCCGGCGGCGAAACGGCGGGTGTTCTCGAGAAGCGTATCGCGTGCACGATCAACCCCAACCAGAAGTCCGATCGGCACCCGTGAGACCCTCGTCGCCGGATCGAGGCGGTCCGGCGCGGTGCGCCAGACAAAGGCCTCGGCCGCGTCGAAATCCGGCGCCGGACTCGGTGAAGGCGCAATCCGCTCCAGCGCATCCGCGATCCGCTCCAGCGCGGCGACCCGCCGCGCGCGGTCGTCCCCTCCGGCGACCGTCACGTCGGCTTCGCCCCGGTTTCAAGGTCGCTTTCGTCTTCTTCCTCGCTACCGTCCTCGTCTTCGTCGTCATCTTCGTCGTCATCGACCCAGAGGCCAGCAGCCCGCAACTCCTCTTCACGCTTCTTCTCGAAGGCGCGAACCAGATGGATGGAGATCTCGTATAGCAGATAGATCGGGACGCCGAGCCCGATCTGGCTGATGGGATCCGGCGGCGTGAAGATCGCCGCAACCGCCGCAATCCCGACTATGGCGTATTTGCGCTTCGCCGCGAGCCCATCGGCCGAAACGATCCCCGCCCGCCCGAGAAGCGTGAGCAGCACTGGCAGCTGGAAGCAGATCCCGAAGGCAAGGATGAAGGTCATCATCAATCCGAGATACTCGCGAACCTTGCCCAGGAATTCCGTAGAGGTCGCAACCTCACCGGCCGTGTTATTGCCGTAGTCGAGAAAAAACCCGAAAGCCATTGGTGCTACAACGAAATACACCAAGCTCGCGCCCATGAAAAAGAGAACCGGCGTCGCGACCAGGAACGGCCAGAACGCCTTCTTCTCGTTCTGATAGAGCCCCGGCGCAACGAAACGCCAGAGCTGCATGGAGATGAACGGGAACGCGATGAAGAAGCCGCCGAAAAGCGAGAGCTTCATGTCGGTGAAGAACTTTTCCTGCAGCGCGGTGTAGATCAGCTTTGATTCCAGCCCGCGCGACGTCAACGCATCGCGGAGTGGCGCGGCGAGAATGTCGAAGAGCTGCGTCGCGAAAAAGAAGCAGACGATAACGCAAATGGAAAGCACGATCAGCGCCTTGATCAGCCTGTCGCGCAACTCGGTGAGATGCGTGATCAATGGCGCGCGGCTCGCCTCGATTTCGTCGTCTGCGCTGGCGTCCTTCATCCGGGTCAGCCGTCTTTCGCGGCCGCAGGGGCTGGGGCGGGTTCAGCGGTGGGCGGAGCCTTCTCAGGCGCCGCCGCCGGTGTCGGCGTGTTGGACGGACCCGGCTTTGTCGCCCCGCCGCCAGACGCCGCCGCCTCTCCCGCCCGCTTCACGTCGTTCACCTCGGACTTCACTGTACGCTCAAACTCCTTGAGGCTGTTCACGACCTGGTTGTCGAATGGCAGTTTGTTCAAATTGCCGCCCTTCTTGACGGCGTCGGCGACATCACCGAGATCGGCCTCGCGCGCGGCATCCTCCATCGTGCGCTGGAAGTCGCGCGCCATCGCCCGCGCCTTGCCGACGAATTGTCCAACCGTGCGAAGCAGGCCGGGCAACTCCTTCGGACCGACGACGATCAGCGCCAGCGCGCCGATCACCACAAGCTCCATGAAGCCGATGTCGAGCATTTCTCTATCCGTCGGCGCCAGCGCGGCGCGTCAGCTTCAGACGTTCTCTTTCTTCGGGGTCACGTCGATCGGGTCTTCCGAACTGCGTTCGACGCGCTGCGCCTCGTCTTCGTCTTTCATACCCTTCTTGAAGGATTTTATGCCCTTCGCAAAATCACCCATAATGGATGAAATCTTGCCGCGGCCGCCGAAAAGCAGCACCGCGAGCAGGACGACGACGGCGATCTGAACCCAACCGGGAACCATGGCTCTCTCCCATATCCGGGCGCGCGCGGCTTTGCGCGCGCGCTCTTGCTCACTCTCATATGGGAATAGCACGGGCGCGGAAAGAGCGTCTCACGCGGTTTTTTACTCGGCCGCCGTGCGAGCGTCGGTCGAGATGTAGGGATCCGAGACGTGCGATTGCACCCTGCAGGGGAAGAGATGGCAGTGATCGCGACGCAACGAGAGCCAGACCCGGGCGCCCTCCTCCGGCAGAAAGGCGCCCGGCACGGTGGAGATGAGCCGCGCGCCGTCATGCTCCATCCTGACCTCGATCAGGCTCTCGGCGCCAACAAAACGCGCCCGCACCACGGTTCCCGCGGCCGGCACGCCGGTCTTGACGTTCGCCGCAGGCGGGCCGTTTTCGCCCAGGTCGACCTTCAGATGTTCCGGGCGGACGATGATCTCGACATCCGCCCCGTCGATCAGTTTGGGCGTCAGGAACAGACCGAAAGGCGTATCGGTCTGGCGATTCCGAACGACGCCGTGGATGACATTGACATCCGAGAGAAAAGACGCCGCCTCGCGATCCACCGGACGATTATAGACGTTGTAGGGCGCGCCGGTCTGCACGATCCGTCCTTTGCGCATCAATGCGATCCGGTCGGCCATGCGCATCGCCTCCTCCGGGTCGTGGGTCACAAGCAGAACCGCCGTCCCCTCGGCCTTCAGGATGCTCAGCGCCTGATCGCGCACCGCATCGCGCAGCCGGTTGTCGAGCCCGGAGAAAGGCTCATCCATCAGCATCACGCGCGGATTCGGAGCGAGCGCGCGGGCCAGCGCGACACGCTGCTGCTCGCCGCCGGAAAGCATATGCGGATATTTTCCGCCAAAACCCTTGAGCCCGACCCGCTCCAGAAAACGCTCGGCGACCGCGCCGCGCTCCCGTTTCGGGCCGGACAGGCCGAACGCGATATTGGCGGCGATATCGAGGTGCGGGAAGAGCGCGAAGTCCTGAAACATCAGGCCGACGGAGCGCCGCTCCGGCGGCTCGTGCCTGTTGGCGTCAGAAACGACGACACCCTCCAGCAGGACCCGGCCGGAGCTTTGACGCTCCACCCCGGCCGCGATACGCAGCGTCGTCGTCTTGCCGCAGCCTGACGGGCCGAGAAGGCACAGCACCTCGCCCGCCGCAATCTCGAGCGACAGGTCATCGACCACCGCCACCCCGTCAAATGTGCGGGCGACCCGATCAAGCGCGAGACGTGGCGGCGCTGTCATCCGTGGCTCTCCCTTTCTGACGATTTCAATCGGGATAACGCCATGTAACAACCGCCATCCGCGTCCGCAATCACTTGCGCCCTTCCGCCGTCACCCGGACCATCAGGAGAAGGCCGACAAGAAACAGAAGTATGACCGGCGTCACCCCGATGCGCTGGCTTTCCGTCGCCCCAGTCACGACGGCGATCAGGAACGGCGCGAGAAAGCTCGTCGCCTTTCCCGCCAGCGCGTAGATGCCGAACGCCTCCGCCATCCGCCCTTCCCGCGCCTGTCTGACCAGCATTGTCCGCGACGCCGCCTGAAGCGAACCGCCCGCGGCGCCGATCACCGCGCCGCAAAGATAGAACACCATCGTGGGCAACCCCGAGGGCGCAGCCGCCGAACCGACCGGGATGAACATCACTTCGCCCGGCCCGGTCGTGATCGTCACGATCGACACCAGCATCAGCGCGGCGATTGCGAAACATATCACCGGTTTCGGACCAAGCCGCCGATCCGCCCGCCCGCCAAGCCACGCCCCAACAGCGCCCGCCAGCGCGGCGATGATCCCAAACAGGCCGAGTTGGAACGTCTCCCACCCCAGAACTCCAGCAGCGTAAATTCCGCCAAAGACGTAAAGACCGTTCAGCGCATCGCGATAGAACATCGAAGATGCGAGATAGGAAAAGAGGCTCCTGTCCCGCGGCAGCGACCGGAGAGTCGCGCGAAGCTGGCCGAGCCCCGCCGCCACCGCGCCGGCCGCCCTCGGCTTGCGCGCGGCGTCCGGCGTCCAGAGCGCGAATGGAATCATGAAGACGAAATACCAGATCGCGCTTAGCGGTCCGGTCGCCCGCGGCCCTTCGCCCAGCGCCGGCTTGAGCCCGAAGGCAGGTTGAATCCCAAGCAGCGTCGCGTCGCCATCCGGCCCCGGAACGATGAACCCGAGCACGATGACGAGTGAGGCCAGTCCCCCCCAATACCCCATAGCCCAGCCCGAACCGGAGATCCTGCCGATTTCCTCCTTAGGGCCAAGATCGGGTAGAAGCGAATTTGTGAAGACCGTCGTGAACTCCACTCCGACAAGGCCAAGAATGAAGAAGCCGAGGATGAGCGCGGGGTCCGGCAGGCCCGGAGACGCGAACCAGAGGCCGGCGGTCCCGACCATGTAACAGGCGGAAAAGACGATGATCCATGGCCGCCGCGGCCCGCTGGCGTCCGCGACCGCGCCGAGAACCGGCGCCAGCAGCGCGATCAGCACCGATCCGCCGGCGACAGCATAGCCCCAGATTTCCTGCCCGCGCGCGGGAGAATCGGCGACCGAGGCGGCGAAATAGGGTGCGAAGATGAAGGTGAGGATCAGCGTGTGGAAGGGCTGCGAGGCCCAGTCGTAGAACATCCAACCCCAGACCGCCCTACGCTCGCGCCCGCTCATTCCACGCCCCTCACCCGCGACGACGCCGACGCTAGCAGAATTCACGCGCGGATCACCCGGATTCTCCACCCTGGACGGAGCGACGGCGCCGATGCAGAGCGGAGCGAGTTCTGGCAAGGTTCATCAATACACTGGAAGACGGAAGGAATCAGGCGTGATCCACCATTGCGAGTAGATTTTTTTGGGGCGGGCCTTGAACTTGGCGGCCGGGCGCGCTTTGCTCTCCGATTAATGGCGCATGAGCGCCTCGCCACGGCCCGGTTTCCAGATGACGACCTCCGGGAAAATGCAATGATTGAGGAAAGCCGCGCCGGAACGCGCCAGGGAGCAATTTGATGACAGCGACCGACGACCTCCTGAAAACACCGCTGACCGATCTGCATGTCGAGCGCGGCGGAAAGCTCGTCGCTTTCGCCGGCTATTCGATGCCGGTCCAGTTCCCCGATGGCGTGCTGAAGGAACATCTGCACACGCGGGCGCAAGCGGGGCTTTTCGACGTCAGCCATATGGGTCAGGTCACGCTCCGCGCCCGATCCGGCCGCTTCGAGGACGCCGCGCTCGCGCTCGAACGCCTGGTGCCGGTCGACATTCTGGGCCTGAAGCAGGGGCGGCAGCGCTACGCGCTTTTCACCTCTCCAGACGGCGGCATTCTCGACGACCTGATGGTCGCCAATCGGGGAGATCATCTCTTTCTGGTGGTCAACGCCGCCTGCAAGGCCGCGGACATCGCGCATCTGAAAGCGAACCTCTCCGATGACTGCGTAGTCGAGGAGCTCACCGACCGGGCGCTGATCGCACTGCAGGGGCCGGCGGCCGAAAGCGCCCTCGCCGCGCTGGCGCCGGAAGTCGCGGCGATGAAGTTCATGGACCTTCACCCGGTCGAGATTCTTGGCGCCGATTGCTTCGTCTCGCGCTCCGGCTACACGGGCGAAGACGGGTACGAAATATCGGTCCCCGCGGACCGCGCCGTCGAACTCGCGGAATCGTTGCTTGCGAATGAAGCCGTGCGGCCGATCGGCCTCGGCGCGCGCGACTCGCTCCGGCTCGAGGCCGGGCTTTGCCTTTACGGGAACGATATCGGCCCGGACACCACCCCGATCGCCGCGGCGCTCACCTGGGCGATACAGAAGGTTCGCCGCAGCGGCGGCGATCGCGCCGGCGGCTTTCCCGGCGCCGATGTGATCCTCACCGAGTTTGAAACCGGCGCCCCCCGCCGCCGCGTCGGGCTTTCGCCCGAGGGCCGCGCGCCAGTCCGCGCCGGCGCCCTTCTCTACGCCAGTGAGGCCGCGGCAGATCCGATCGGCGAGGTCACGTCCGGCGGCTTCGGCCCCACGGTGGAGGCCCCCGTCGCGATGGGCTATGTCGCCGCCGACATGGCGGAGCCCGGCGTCACGGTCCATGCCGATGTTCGCGGCAAGCGCCTGCCGGTACGCGTCGCCGCCCTTCCATTCGTTTCCCCCCGTTACAAGAGAGGCTGAATCCATGCTTAAATTCACAGAGGATCACGAGTGGTTGTCGACCGAGGACGGCATCACCACGGTCGGAATCACCGCCCACGCCACCGAGCAGCTCGGCGATCTGGTTTTCGTGGAATTGCCCGAGACAGGCGCCAAGTTCTCCAAGGGCGACGCCGCGGCGGTTGTCGAGTCGGTCAAGGCCGCCTCCGACGTCTACGCCCCGCTCGACGGGGAAATCGTCGAGGTCAACGACGCGATCACCGCCGACCCCTCCATCGTCAACTCCGATCCGCGCGGCGCCGGCTGGTTCTTCAAGATGAAGCTGAACAACCCGGATGATCTCACTGAACTGCTTGACGAAGCCGCCTACACCGCCAGTCTCGATTGACGCCTGAGAAGGAAAACTTCGCCATGAGCGCCGCCACCGACTACGACCCCTACGACTTCGCGAACCGCCGTCATATCGGTCCCTCCCCGAAGGAGATCGAGGAGATGCTGGCGGCGGTTGGCCCATCCTCGCTCGACGCGCTGATCGACGAGACCGTACCGGCCGGCATTCGTCAGGCGGCGCCGCTCGACTGGGGGCCGGCGCTTTCCGAACAGGGTGTGCTACACCGTATTCGACAGACTGCGATGAAGAACAAGGTGCTTACAAGCCTGATCGGCCAAGGCTATTACGGCACCGTCACTCCCCCGGCGATCCAGCGGAATATTCTGGAGAATCCAGCCTGGTACACCGCCTACACCCCCTACCAGCCGGAGATCAGTCAAGGTCGACTTGAGGCGCTGTTGAACTACCAGACCATGGTCTGCGACCTGACCGGACTTGACGTCGCCAACGCCTCGCTGCTGGACGAGGCGACCGCGGCGGCCGAGGCGATGGCGCTCTGCCAGCGCGCGACGAAATCCAAGGCGACCGCCTTTTTCGTCGATCATCACTGCCACCCACAGACCATCGAGCTAATCCGGACCCGGGCGGAGCCGCTCGGATGGGATGTGATCGTGGGAGATCCATTCGCCGATCTCGACCCGGCGCGGCTCTTCGGGGCGCTCTTCCAGTATCCCGGCACTTACGGTCATATCCATGACTTCACCGGTCCCATCGCATCGCTGCACGAGACCGGCGCGTTCGCCTGCGTCGCGGCCGACCCCCTCGCGCTCACGCTGCTGACGCCGCCGGGCGAGATGGGCGCCGACATCGCCATCGGCTCGACGCAGCGGTTCGGCGTGCCGCTCGGCTTCGGCGGTCCGCACGCGGCTTATATGGCGGTGAAGGACGCGCTAAAGCGCGTCATGCCGGGGCGCATTGTTGGCGTTTCGGTCGATGCGCGCGGCGGTCGCGCCTACCGGTTGAGCCTGCAGACCCGCGAGCAGCATATTCGGCGCGAAAAGGCCACCTCGAACGTCTGCACCGCGCAGGCGCTACTGGCGGTGATGGCGTCGATGTATGCAGTCTTTCACGGCCCTGTGGGATTGAAGGCGATCGCCGAGCGCATTCACCGCAAGACGGCTCGACTGGCGAAAGGGCTTGAGACGCTTGGATTCAAGGTAGAGCCTGCGGAATTCTTTGACACGATCAGCGTCGAAGCCGGCGCGCTGCAAGGCGTGATCCTGAAGGCGGCGGAGGCGCGGGGGGTCAACCTGCGCAAGATCGGTGCGACGCGCATCGGGATCTCCCTCGACGAACGCACGCGGCGTGAGCATACGGAGGCCGTCCTCGGCGCTTTTGGCGGCGAGCCGACCGATATCGAATACGAGACGCGACTGCCCACGGCGCTGATCCGCACCAGCGAATATCTCACCCATCCGATTTTCCACATGAACCGGGCCGAGGCGGAGATGACCCGCTACATGCGCCGGCTGGCCGATCGCGATCTCGCGCTCGACCGGGCGATGATCCCGCTCGGCTCCTGCACCATGAAGCTGAACGCAACAGCCGAGATGATGCCGTTGAGCTGGCCTGAATTCGCCGACATTCATCCACTCGCGCCGGCGGATCAGACGGCGGGTTACACGGAACTGATCGCCGACCTCTCGGAGAAACTTTGCGCCATCACCGGCTACGACGCATTCTCGATGCAGCCGAACTCCGGCGCGCAGGGCGAATACGCCGGGCTGCTGACGATCCGGGCCTATCACGCCAGTCGTGGCGATGACCGCAGAAAGGTCTGCCTGATTCCCACCTCGGCGCATGGCACGAACCCTGCCTCCGCGCAGATGGCGGGAATGAAGGTCGTCGTCGTGAAAGCGGCTGCAAATGGCGATATCGACATCGACGATTTCCGCGCCAAGGCCGAAGCGAACGCCGACACCCTCGCCGCCTGCATGATCACCTACCCATCGACACACGGCGTATTCGAAGAAACCGTGCGCACCGTGTGCGAGATCACCCATGAACATGGCGGGCAGGTCTATCTCGACGGCGCGAATCTCAACGCGCTGGTTGGACTGGCGCGTCCGGGCGAGATCGGCTCGGACGTCAGCCATCTCAATCTTCACAAGACGTTCTGCATCCCGCATGGCGGCGGTGGACCTGGCATGGGCCCGATCGGGGTAAAGGCGCACCTGACGCCTTTCCTGCCCGGTCGCCCCGGCGGCGCCGGCCGGGTGAGCGCGGCGGAGTACGGCTCCCCCTCGATCCTGGTGATTTCATGGGCCTATTGCCTGATGATGGGCGGGGCTGGCCTGACCCAGGCGACGAAACTTGCGATCCTCAGCGCGAACTACATCGCGAGCCGCCTCGCGTCGGCCTACCCGATCCTCTATTCCCGCAATGGGCGCGTCGCGCATGAGTGCATCGTTGATACGCGGGTGCTCAAGGACAGCGCCGGCGTCAGCGTCGATGACGTCGCCAAGCGCCTGATCGATTGCGGCTTCCACGCGCCGACCATGTCTTGGCCGGTCGCAGGCACGCTGATGATCGAACCGACGGAATCTGAACCGAAGGCCGAACTTGACCGCTTCATCAACGCCATGCTCGCCATAGCCGATGAAGCGAAGGCGATTGAGGAGGGCCGCGCGGACCCAGAGAACAACCCGCTGAAGCGCAGCCCGCATACGGTCGAGGATCTGGTCGGCGAATGGGACCGCCCCTACAGCCGAGAGCAGGCCTGCTATCCGCCGGGGGCGTTCCGAGTGGACAAGTACTGGTCCCCGGTCAACCGGGTCGACAATGTCTATGGAGACCGAAACCTCGTCTGCTCCTGTCCACCTGTCGAGAGCTACGTGGACGCGGCGGAATAGCCACCGCAACGCTGCTGGCGGCGACGGACCCGCCTTCGGCTATCGTCAGAAGCCGCCGCCGCCGATTCTATATTCGGCGGCGAAACCGGCCTCAGACGTCCGCCGCCTCGCCGATGTTGTCCACGCCGCGTTCTTCGAGGACGCCGGTGAGCCAGTCCGGATCCATCTCCGGCACCGACGACAACAAGAGATCCGTGTAGGGATGGTGGGGTGGTTTGAACATCTCAGACTTGGCGCCCTGTTCGACCACGCGCCCCTCCTTCATCACCACCACCTCATCGGCGATCGAACGTACCGTCGCCAGATCATGCGTGATGAACATGTAGGCGAGGTTCAGCTCTTTCTGCAGCCTGTCGAGCAACTTCAGGATGCCCTCCGCTACAAGCTGGTCGAGCGCGCTCGTCACCTCATCGCAGATAATGAAGGTCGGCTCCGCCGCCAGCGCGCGGGCGATGCCGATCCGCTGTTTCTGCCCGCCGGATAGTTCGGGCGGATAGCGGTGGAAATATTTCGACGGCTCGAGCTCGATAAGGTCAAGCAACTCATCGACCCGGCTCTTGAGCGCCGCGCCCTTCAGGCCCGAATAGAACTGCGCCGGACGGCCGATGATCTCGTGAATCTGCACCTTCGGATTCAACGCCGTATCAGCCATCTGGTAGATCATCTGCGCCTGCCGCAGTTGATCCTTGCTACGTTTCGAGTAGTGCGCCGGGAGTTCTTCACCATTGAACAGGATGCGTCCCTTGGTCGGCGGCAGAAGGCCGGTGATGCAGCGCGCCGTGGTGGACTTGCCCGAGCCAGACTCGCCGACGACCGCCACGGTCATGCCCGCGTAAATGTCGAATGACACGTCTTCGAGCACTTTCGTGGTTCCGTAGGAGGCGTCGATATTCTCGACCGATACGACCGGTATAGCGTCTCCGGTCGGGCGCTTCTTCTCTTCGCGCGTGAAGCTGCGCACCGCCCAGAGGCTCTTGGTGTAATCCTCCTTCGGATTCGAGAGCATTTCGGCGGTGTCGGATTCTTCGACCTCATCGCCCTTCAGCAGGACCTTGATCTTGTCAGCCATCTGCGCGACGACCGCGAGATCATGCGTGATGTAGATCGCGGCGGTGTTGAACTGGTCGACGATATCGCGGATCGCGGAAAGCACTTCGATCTGCGTGGTGACGTCGAGCGCGGTCGTCGGCTCGTCGAAGATGATCAGGTCGGGCCGGCATGACATCGCCATCGCCGTCATCGCGCGCTGAAGCTGACCGCCGGAGACCTGATGCGGATACCTGAAGCCGATCTCGGTGGGGTTTGGCAGACGCAGCTTTTCATAGAGCTCCATCGCATCGTCCTGCGCTTCAGAGCGTTTGCGCAAGTGATAGTGAAGGGGCGCCTCCACATGTTGCTCGATCAGCCGGTGCGCCGGGTTGAAGGAGGCGGCGGCGGATTGCGCAACATAGGCGATCCGCGAGCCGCGCAGCACCCTCAGCTCCGATTCAGACGACGTCGTCAACTCCATTCCGTCAAACTCGACGGAACCGTCCGAAATGCGGCAACCATCCCGCGCGAATCCCATCGAGGCGAGGCCGATCGTGGATTTGCCCGCGCCGGATTCGCCGATCAGGCCAAGCACTTCGCCCCGGTTCAACGTGAAATTGACGCCGTGAACGATCTCGATCCACTTTTCGTCGGAGTAGCCTTCGATCCGCAGGTCCCGGACCTTCAGCAGGAGATCTTTATCTTCCTTGGACATTACATTCACTCCTTCAAGCCGGCTGACTGCCACAGCATCCAGTCGACCACGAAATTGACGGAAACCGTCAGCAACGCGATCGCGGCGGCGGGGATAAGCGGTGTGATTTCGCCGAACGAGATCAGCGTGGCGTTCTCACGCACCATTGAGCCCCAGTCCGCCGTCGGAGGCTGGATGCCGAGGCCGAGGAACGAAAGGCCGGCGATGAGCAGGAAGACAAAGCAGAATTCCAGCCCGAACTCCGCGATCAGCGGAGCGGTGGAGTTCGGCAGGATTTCCCGCCTGATCAGGTACCAGTCGCCCTCGCCCCGCAGTCGCGCCGCTTCCACATAGTCCATCACCACCACGTTTCCGGCCACGGCCCGCGTAAGGCGAAAGACCCGCGGCGAGTAGATCACCGCAACGATGATGACCAGAACAAAGACATTGGTGCCGAAAATCGAGAGCAGCAGCAGAGCGAAGATCAGCGACGGGATCGACATGATCACATCCGCCATACGCCCCATCGCCTGATCGATCCACCCGCCCTTCGTGGCCGCCATCAGACCGGCGAAAGCGCCCATGAGGAAGGCGAGCAGAGTGGCGAGAAGCGCAAGCCCGACCGTGTTTCGCGCGCCATAGACCAGCCGGCTGAAGAGATCGCGCCCAAGCTGATCCGCGCCAAGCAACATCGTGGCGTCCGCCGGCGCGAAGGAGGAGGAGATCACCTCCGCCTCGCCATGGGGCGCGATGATCGGCGCGAAAATCCCCATCACCGCGTAGGTGAAGATCACGAACATGCCGAACGCCGCAGTCAACGGCGCCGTTCGCAACAGTTTGGCCGTCTGCGGGCCAACGATGTTGATCAGGAATTCGCGGAACGCGTAGGCGGTTCCGGCGGCCAGCGCCAGCAACCCCGCGACAATCGTTACGGTCCAAAGGGCGGCCTCGCCGCCGATGATGCCCATCACGAACGACAACAGCGTCAGGCTGAAGAGCAGCATGAAGGCTGCGCGTTTGCCGTAATAAGCCGCGAGACAGGACGCCCCGATCAGCAGGGCGTAGTAGACGATCACAAAATAATTCATCTCCAGCCCCTCACTTCGGATGCCTGAGGCGCGGATTGGTCAGGATCGCCCCGACATCGGCCGCAAGGTTCAACAGGATAAATGTCGCAGCGAAGATCAGGCAGACCGCCTGCACAACCGGGAAGTCCCGCTTGCTCACCGCATCGACCAGCAATTGTCCGATGCCCGGATAAACGAACACGACCTCAACCAGCACCACGCCGGTGATGAGGTAAGCGAGGTTGAGCGCGACCACGTTGATGATCGGGGCCCAGGCGTTCGGCAGCGCATGGCGCACGATCACCTTCCATGCAGGCGCCCCCTTGAGACGCGCCATCTCGATATAGGGAGAGGCGAGGAGGTTGATGATCGCCGCCCGCGTCATCCGCATCATGTGGGCCGTGACCACGAGCACCATCGTCAGGGCGGGAAGAAAGGTGCGGTACAGCAGATCAGGAAACGTCATGTCGGGGGAGAGGCTCGCGATCGCCGGAAAGATCGGCGCCTTGACCGCCAGATAGAGGATCAGGATGTAGCCGAGAAAGAATTCCGGCGACGAGATCGAAGTCAACGTCAGCACATTCGCCACCCGGTCGAATATCGTATTCCGCAACAGCGCGACGATCACGCCGAGCACGATGGCGATCGGCACGGCGATCACGGCGGCGTAGCTGGCGAGAAAGAGCGTGTTGAGCAACCGTGGGCCGATCTTCTCGCTCACCCGCTCGCTGGAGATCAGCGACTGGCCGAAATCACCCTGAATCGCGCCGCCCAGCCAGTGAAAATATCGTATCGGGGCGGGTTGATCCAAGCCAAGCTGGAGCCTCATCGCCTCCACGGTTTCTGCGGTGGCGCCCTGCCCGAGCACCGCCTCGGCGACGTCGCCCGGCAGCATCTCGACGGCGCTGAAGATCAGAACGGAGATCACGAAGAGCGTGACGACTCCCAGCCCAAGGCGCTTGAGGATGATGGTCACCACATCGCCCATAGTACCCCTCCTGTTCATCCGCCCTTCCGGCGGCATTGGTTATTGTTTCTCGCCGGTTCGCGAACCTCTTCAGGCCGCGGCCCGGCAGCGCCGGGCCCGGACGCAACCGGGCGCCAGCGAGACCACGCCGCTCCGTTCGGAGCGGCGCGAATCCATCAGTTCAGGCGAACCACCAGCGACTCGGCGCGCGCGCGCCATCGCATTCCCAGCTCGCGGCCAAGTCGGCGTTGTGCTGAACCTTCTTGTCATGAGCATAGACGAAGTTGTTGAAGAACGGGATGATCGTGCCGCCATCGTCACGCATCAGCATGCACATCTCGTGATACATCTCGGCGCGCTTCGCTTCGTCCAGCTCGGCCTTGGCGACAAGCAGCAATTCGTTGAACCGCTCGTTCTGCCAATGGCTCTCGTTCCACGCCGCGTCGGACTTGTAGGCGAGCGTAAACATCACGTCCGGCGTCGGCCGCGCCCCCCACGAGACCGCGGTGAACGCTTTCTTGAGCCAGACATCGGAATAATAGCCATCGCTCGGCTCGCGCACGACTTCGATGTTGATTCCCGCCGCCCGCGCCTGCTCGGCGTATAGGACGCACATGTCGACCGCGCCGGAAAAGACGCTGTCGGCGGTGTGGATCTTGACCGACACGCCTTCCGCCCCGGCCTTCTTGAGCAGGGATTTCGCCTGATCGGGATCGTATTCGCGCTGCGGAATGTCCGCGGGGAAGAAGGGCTGCACCGGCGCAAGATGGAAATCGTTGCCCATGGTCGCCGCGCCAAAGGCGATCTTGTCGATGATCTCCTGACGGTCGATCGCAAGCTTGAGCGCCATCCGCACATTCACATCGTCGAATGGCGGGGTGTCGCAGAACATCGGCATGGTGATCGCCGCGCCGGAGGGCACGTTATCGACCTCGATATTCGGCGAGCGCTGCAGCAGCGCCAGCGTCTTCAGCTCGACAAGCGACACGCAGTCGACATCACCCGTCACCAGCGCGGTCTGCCGCGCGTTCGGGTCATTGAGAACGAGCATCACGACGGCGTCGAAATACGCCCCCTCGCCATGCCACCCGTCGAACCGGCTGAGTTCCCAGCGCACGCCAAATTCGCCGCTTTCGATCTTGTAGGGGCCGCTGCCGTCGCCGGACTGCCAGTCGATCGAGCCGTCGGCGTTGGCCGGGCAGATCGCGAGGTGGTAGTCCGTCATCAGCCAGGGCAGATCGGCGTTGCCGCGCCCGAGCTTGATCGTGACTGTATGCGCGTCGTCGGCGACGACGTCAGTGACGTCGGTCAGCAGCGCCTTTGCGGCGGACGTCGTCTTGTCGCCCCTGTGATGGTTGATCGACGCGACCACATCTTCGGCCGTCAGCGCCTTGCCGCTATGGAAGCTGGCCTTGTCGTTGATCTTGAACGTCCATTCGGCGGCGTCCGGAGTCGCGCTCCATTCCGTAGCCAGATCGGGGCCCAGCGTGTTGTCGGAATTGATCATCGTCAGATAGCTGCGATACTGGTGCGCGAGATAGATCTGCTGACGCGTCACATACGTGCCGGGGTCATGCGTGTCGGACGTGTTGCCGTCATGGATCCCCCACCGGAACGTCCCGCCTCTTTTCGGCTCTGCGCTCGCGTGAGTCGTCCAGAGCCCCGTCGCAGTCGCCGCGGTCACGCCGGCCGCGGTCGCGTTCCTCATGAAGCTGCGGCGTGAGAGCTTTCCGGTCCGCGCCGCGTCCGCAAGCCGGTGCATGAGTTCCGGTTTGATTTTCATGGTAGTCATACCTCCACTAGTAAATTCGTCCAGTTCCAGCACACGCGACGATTGAATCACACTCTGCGCCGCCAGACTCGGGCCGAACAATTTGCGTATTCCGTCCCTCATGCAAACATGAACAGCCCGCGACTTCCATGCATTTTGTCTTTCGCGCGCACGTTTCATTCCGCAACTGGCGCCCCCTCGCCGGTTTCCCGGCGCCCGAAAGCTCACCATAACTGTCATTTTCGGGCGCGCGCGCGCCGCCTTGATGAAGGCGGCGATGCGCCACTCGAATGCGCAGGACGCTCGACGCATTTGCGCCGCTATCGCGCTGGAAGATCGCGTCCTTGGGAAGAATATCAACACGGAACGAGCAGCTGCGTCGATGCGACGTCAAACCGCACAAAACGGCGCTAAGAATAATCCGGATATCCGAACAGCTATCCATAGAGTCGCACTAAGGGAAAACCAGACGTCTGAAAGGATTCCGCTTCGAGAGCAGCAGTGAGGCGCAATGAATTCATCGGGAGCCCTAGCGAGTTGACGCGGAGACGGCGGCGCATATTGTGAACACGATAAATGGGAAATCCGGCGGCGAGTCTCGCAAGCTCGGATCCCAAATGGGAGGAGTCACCGAATGAAGAATACGATTGACCGCTGCGGCTTCGCCGCGGCGCTGGCGATGGGCGCCGCAATCTGCCTATCCGGCCCGGTTTCGGCGCAGGAAACATTCAAGGTCGGCATCGTCACTTTCCTTTCCGGCCAGGCCGCGCAGAGCTTCGGCGTGCCCGCGTGGGATGGCGGTAAGATACTTGTCGAGAAGATGAACGCGGGCGAGGCGCCCGCTCCCTACGACAAGAAGGGTTTCGGCGGCCTGGTGATCGAGCCTGTCGTCATCGACGAGGCCGGCGGCGCCACCACGCAGGTGCAGGAATATCGCAATCTCGTGCAGCGTGAGAATGTCGACGTCGTCGTCGGCTATGTCGGCTCGGGCGACTGTCTCGCGGTGGCGCCGGTGGCCGAAGAGCTGAAGCAGTTCACCATCCTCTACGATTGCGGCACCCCGCGGATTTTCGAGGACGCGGACTATGAGTACGTCTTCCGCACCGCCGCCCACGCGACTCAGGACAATGTCGGGCTCGTTCGCTACCTGAAAGCGACGGGAGTCGATATCGAGACCTATTCCGGCATCAACCAGGACTACGCCTGGGGCCATGACAGCTGGGCCGACTTCAAGGCGGCGATGGGGCAGATCTATCCCGACGCGACAGTCACAGCCGAACTTTTCCCGGCTTTCGGCGCCGGCCAGTACGGCACCGAAATCTCGGCACTCATGCAACGCCGCGCGGACGTCGTCCATACGTCGCTCTGGGGCGGTGATCTTCAGGCCATGATCCTTCAGGCGCTGCCGCGCGGGCTCTTCCAGCGGAGCCAGGTCGCGCTTTCCGCCGGCGACCACTCGCTGCCGCCGCTCGGCGACAACTTCCCCGAAGGCGTGATTGTCGGCGCCCGCGGCGCCTACGGGTTCATGGCGCCGAAATCCGAGTTGAACGACTGGTGGTGGAAGATCTACACCGATGCCTATGACGTCATGCCGGTTCAGGCGCCCTATCGCATGGCTCAGGCGCTTCTCGGCCTGAAACTCGCGGTCGAACGGGCGATGGAGGCCAATGGCGGCAAGAAGCCGAACTCGGAAGAGCTGGCGGCTGCGATGAAAGGGTCGAGCTGGGAAAGCCCGGGCGGCAGGATCGAGATGGTGAACGGCAACGGCCACCAGGCGATCCAGCCGATTGGTTTCGGCCGTTCGATGAAGAATGACGATGGTCACATCGTCCTCGGCGACATAATCCGCTTCCCCGCCCGCTGCGTGAATCCGCCGGCCGACATGAAGGGGATCGAATGGATCGAAGCCGGGTTCCCCGAAGCCGAGTGCGAATAGAAACGATCTGAACTGAACCGTTCTTCCACGCCGCGCCACAACCAGCGCGGCGTGGTCCATTCGTCACCTTGCGGCGGAAACCGGGAGTCACATGGACCTCGCACTCACGATCATCATCGACGGGCTGATCTACGCGTCGTGGCTTTTCATCGTTGCGCTTGGGTTGACGCTGGTCTTCGGCGTTTTGCGCATTCTCAATTTCGCACATGGCGGGCTCTATGCGCTTGGCTCCTATGGCGCGGCGGTCGCGGTCTCAGCCTTTTCGGGCTGGGGACTCGGCGGCTGGTTCAGCCTTGTGGCGATGTTCATCGCGGCGCTCGCCGTGGCGGTGATCGTCGCGCCCGTGATCGAGCGCGGGTTGCTGCGCTTTTTCTATGGCAAGGACGAAGTCCTGGTTCTTCTCATCACCTACGCGATCTTTCTGATGCTGGAGGACGTGACCAAGATGATCTTCGGCGTCGACCCCTATTACGTCTTTGAACCGCGCAACCTGCTCGGCAATGTCGAACTCGGGTCGCTCTTCTATGTCGGCTATGATCTGGCGCTCATGGGGCTCGCGCTGATCTGCGGGTTCGGCGTCTGGTTCGGACTCAATCGTACGCGGATCGGCAAGATCACCCTCGCGGTGATCAACGAGCCGGAGGTGAGTCAGGCGATGGGGGTCAATATCGCCCGCGTCTATCTCCTCGCGTTCGGGCTCGGCGTTTTTCTGGCGGCGCTCGGGGGCGCATTCACCGCGCCCCTGATTTCGGTGCAGCCGGGCATCAGCGTCTCGGTCATCATCGTCAGCTTCGCTGTCGTCATCATTGGCGGGCTCGGCTCGATACCTGGCGCGGCGATCGGCGCGCTGATCGTCGGCCTCGCCCGCTCCTTCGCAGTTTATGAGTTCCCGGAAGCAGAGATTTTCATCATTTACCTCGTGATGGTCGCGGTGCTGATCTTCCGCCCGGAAGGGCTGTTCACCCCCGTCAAGGCGCGGAAGATATGAGCGCGCGCGTCTTTACCATCGCGGCGCTCGGCGCGCTGGCGCTGATCGCGCTCGGCCTCGTTGCACCGGACTGGCTACTCTTCACGGTGACCAAGGCGATCGGCTTCGGCCTCGTCGCACTCGGAATCGTCGCGCTGATGCGCGGCGGCCTCGTGAGCTTCGGCCAAGGGCTCTACTATTGCGCAGGCGCCTATGTTTCCGGGCTCATCTCCAATCGACTCGAGGTGACGGATGTCGCGATCCTGCTATTCGCGGGCGCGCTGGCCGGCGGCCTCGCCGCCGCCGCCATCTCTCCGCTGATCTCGCGCTATCGCGGCATCTTCTTCGCGATGCTGACGATGGCGCTCTCCATGGTGCTTTACGGCGTCCTCGCGAAGGTGACGGCGATCGGCGGCTCCGACGGGTTCAACGTCGCCAGCCCCAGTTTCTTCGGCTGGACGCCCGGCGTCGCGAAGGCCGACTACGCGCTTTTCGCCGCCGCAGTCGTCGCAGCGGCGCTTGCGGCCGCATTATGCCGGCTCTACTTCGACAGCGGGCCGGGCCTCATCGCGCTCGCGTCGCGGGAAAATGAGCTGCGCGTCGAATATCTCGGCGCTTCCGTCTTCACGGTGACCCAGCGCAATGTGATCGTCGCCGGGGCGCTCGCCGGGCTGGGCGGCGCGTTGAACGGGTTCGCGCTTGGGCATATCGACCCGTATTTCAGCTACTGGACAACTTCGGGCGAGGTCGTGTTCATCGCCATCCTCGGCGGTTACGCCTCGGTGATCGCGGTCTTTGGCGCGGCGCTGATAACCGAGTTGGTCAGGTCGTTCTCCGGACAATATTTTCCAGAAAGCTGGCAGCTTTCGCTCGGCCTCTTCCTGCTCGTGGTCATCGTCTTCCTGCCGCGCGGCTTCGGCTCTCTCTGGGCCGGACGGCGCGGAGGCGGCGCCAGGGAGGAACCCAAATGAGCGCGGCCGTGCTCGAAGCCAGAGGGCTGCAGAAGTCATTCGGCGCGGTTGTCGCGGCGAAGGATATCGACGTCTCCGTCCTGCCCGCCGCGCGGCTTTCGCTGATCGGCGCCAACGGGGCGGGGAAAACAACCTTCGTAAACATGGTCACCGGCTGGCTGAAGCCGGATGCGGGCCAGGTTCTTCTCGACGGCAAGGATATCACCGGTCTTGCGCCGCGACGAATCACGCGCGCGGGCGTCTGCCGCTCCTTCCAGATCCCGCAGCTTTGCGAAACGATGACGCCAAGCGAGAATCTTCTCGTCTCGGCTGAAATCGCCACCGGCGGAAAACCCCGGTTCTTTCGGCCCGCGCGGCGCCCCGAAACGCTGGACGGCGCCGCGGCGGTGCTGGCGCGATTCGGCCTCGAGGAATACGCGGACCAGCCGGTGAACGAGCTGCCGGGCGGGGTGCGGAAGCTGATCGACATCGCCATGGCGCTTGCCGTGCGCCCGCGCGTGCTGCTGCTGGACGAACCGACGTCGGGCGTCGCGTCGGAGGAGAAATTCCCGTTGATGGACCGGGTGATGGCGGCGCTCGAAGGCGAGCAGGCGGCGGTGATTTTCGTCGAGCACGACATGGACATCGTCACCCGCTACGCCGACCGTGTGCTGGCGTTCTATTCCGGCGAGATCATCGCCGACGACGCCCCTGGCGAAGTGCTCGCCGATTCCGCCGTGCAGAAATACGTCACCGGAACGCGAAGGTGAGCCGATGCTGAAGCTTCACGATATCCACGTCCGGATCGGATCGGTCGAAGCGGTGCGCGGCTTCACGATGGAGGTTCCGCCCGGCGCCATGATCGGTCTCGCCGGACGCAATGGCGCCGGAAAGACGACAGTGATGCGCGCCATCATGGGCCTTGCGAAGCTCACCGGCGGCTCGATCGAATTGGATGGCGTCAGCATGGCGAAGACGGAGATTCACAAGCGCTCCGCTCTGGGCGCCGGCTACATGCCGGAAACGCGCGGCCTCATTCCCGATCTCACGGTAGAGGAGAACATTCTCCTCCCGACATGGGTGACGCCGGGCGTTGATGGCGCGGCCCGGCTTCGATTCGTTTACGAGGTAATGCCGGAGCTGAAAGAGATGGCGGGACGAAAGGCGCTCCTCCTTTCGGGCGGCCAGCAGAAACTCGCCGCGCTCGGGCGCGCGCTGACGGTCGGCTCGCGGCTCCTTCTTCTGGACGAACCGTTCGAAGGCGTCGCGCCGGCGCTGGCGCAGCGGCTGTCCGAAGTGATTTCAGCGCTGAAATCGGAACGGCTCTCGATCGTCATGTCGATGTCTGAGCTCAGCCATTCGGAAACCATGCTCGACCGGGTCTGGGGAATCGAGCGCGGGGCGAACATGAAAGCCGAGGCGTGACCATGAAAGGGCTGCGGGCCGAGGCGCATTTCGGCGACCGCGTCGTGCGCTGCTTCATTGAGCGACCTGCGAACATCGGAGCCATGCTCGCCGCGGCCGCTGCGGCAAATCCCGCGCGCGACGCCCTCGTCGATGGCGAGATCCGGCTTTCGCACACCGAACTCGACAATTACGTCGGCTCGCTCGCCGCCGGCCTCGCCCGCCGCGGAATCGCGCCCGGGGACCGCGTCGGCCTGATCGTCCGCAACCGCTGGCGATTCGTCGCCGGCCTTCTCGGAATCATCCGCGCCGGCGCCATCGCGGTGCCGATCCCGGTGCGCTCTTCGGCGCCGGAGACGGAATATATCCTCAACGACGCGGGTGCGAATCTGACGATTGTGGACGATGGACTCGAAGCGCTTCTTCCGGATGGCGCGGGCCGCGCGCTGATCGGCGACGCGGGCCCGGAAGGGTTTGACGCGCTGGCGGCCGGCGACGCAATTCCCGCGCACGAGGCCGCAGAGGAAGACGTGGCTGTCATTCTCTACACTTCGGGCACGACCGGCCGGCCGAAGGGCGCGATGCTCACCCATCTCAACATCGTCCACTCCAGCCTCGCCTATCGTGATGCGTTCGCGCTCGGGCCGGAGGATCGTACGATCGTTGCGGTGCCGGCGAGCCATGTCACCGGCCTGATCGCCGGCGTATTCGCCCCGCTCTGCGTCGGCGGCGCCGTCGTCATGCAGGAGAGGTTCGAGGCGGAGGCGTTCCTGGCGCTCGCGGCGGCGGAACGGATGAGCTTCACCGTCATGGTGCCGGCGATGTACAATCTCCTCCTTCTCCGGGCCAATCTCGCCGAGCATGACCTTTCCGCCTGGCGGGTCGGCGCTTTCGGCGGCGCTCCGATGCCGGTCGCCACCATCGAGCGGCTCGGCGCGGCCGTCCCTGGACTGGTTCTTGCGCAGGCTTACGGAGCGACGGAAACGACGTCGCCGGCGACGATCATGCCCCTCGGCGGCCAGATCGAGCGACCCGCCAGCGTCGGCGCTCCGGTCCCCTGCGCGGATATCCGCATCATGGACCCGGAGGGGCGTGAAGTTCCGCCGGGCGCATCGGGCGAAGTCTGGATCGGCGGGCCGATGATCGTGCCTGGTTACTGGCGGATGCCAGACAAGACGGCCGAGAGTTTTCACGGCGGCTACTGGCGATCCGGCGATGTGGGGAGCATGAGCGAAGCGGGATTCCTCCAGATTCACGACCGTCTGAAGGACCTCATCAATCGCGGCGGTTACAAGATCTATTCCGCCGAGGTCGAGAACGCGCTCGCCTTTCATCCCGCCGTCGCGGAAGTCGCCGTAGTGCCGCGACCGGATCCCATTCTCGGCGAAAAAACCCACGCGTTCGTCCTGCTATCCGACGCGTCCGCGAAAGCGGAGCAGCTTCGCGACTTCTGCCGGGAGCGGCTCTCGGACTACAAGACGCCGGACGTGTTCACCTTCGTGACCGAACCCTTGCCGCGAAACGCCAACGGCAAGGTCATGAAGCAGACGCTCAGAGAGAGAGCCGCGACGACAGACCGATAAGGCGACCCGCCTGGCGCGCATCGACGAACGGCGAATGGCTGGATGGCGCAACGCCTTCAGAGCAGATTTTCGAGCAGGAACGTTTTCGAGCTGCGCAGCCGTTCGATAACGGCGGCGCATACAGCTTCGGCGTCGGCGGCGAGGACGCCGTCGTTGATGAGGCGATAATGATCGTAGTTCACCTGCGCGGCGCGCCTGAGCTCGCTGGATGTAAGCGTGTCCACGATGCCGCGCCGCAGGAAAATATGATAGTCGATCAGCCGATCGGTGACTGAAATCAGGAACGGATTGGCGGCGATGCCCGCCAGGCTGTTCATGTAGGCGCGGTAGGCCATTATGCGCGAATGGACGTCGCCGTCGGGGGTGAGCGTCTCGATGATCGTCAGCACCTTTTCGAGCATCTCCAGATCGGACTCGGTTCTGCGCTCGGTGGCGATCCGGTAGACGCTGAGATAGATCGGCTCCGCCGCCTCGAAGAATTGTCGGATACCGTCGATCGAATAGACGGAAACGCGCGCGCCCTTGTTCGCCTCGATCGTCACGAAGCCCAGAACCTCCAACGCGGCGAGCGCTTCGCGGATCGGCGTGCGCGAAACGGAGAATTCCTCCGCCAGCGCTTCTTCCGGCACGCTTTCTCCCGGACGCAGATCATGCGTCAGAATCTTGACGCGGATCGCTTCAATGATTTCATGTCGTCGCATTTGGCTCATTCAATTGTGGAAGCGCGGCCGCTCCACAGCGATTCTGGCTGGATCGAGTGACGCGGCCGCGGCCGCAGATCAGAATTCGCCGTCCGGCTCAAGACCTTTCCATCAATGTGCGTGGCAGCCGCATAGCATTATACAATGAGTATATTTATCGCGCAAGGGGTGCATTTTTGGTTAACATACACCTAATAGGCGAAACATCCACTCCTATGGTTGCAGGGCGGAGCCAATTATCGCTTAAGATTATCATGCAATGTGAGTGATGGTGAAAGGCTGGCCTCTTCGGCTGGCTGCTGTGGGGAAGTCTGCAACCCGGAATCGATCGGCGTTTGTGACTACCTCCGAACGAGGAGTGAATGATGGTTGCCGAAAAACTCAGCGAAAGCGTCAACGCCGACGACAGTGAGGTCGAAGCGATTCGCAGAGGCTCCAGGGAAAGAGCGCTTGGCGTCGCCGTCATCACCATTGCATTGTCGTCTGTCGTCGCCTGGATTCTCGTGGACGCCGGCTACGGCGTCGTCTCATCGCTTCTGATCGTCTGGATGTTTGGAAATCTTCTGTTTCTCGGACTCGCTTCTCTCGCAAGGGCGCTGACGCGATCCCGCGCGCGCAGAGACGACGCGCCGCAACTCCGCGGCAGCCTGTCGACGCGCGAGGACAAGCGCAATCCCGATATCGCGTGACCGTAATCTCAGCGCCGGCTTGAAGCACGCGGCCGGGAGAACGCGAACATGTGGAACAAGGGCCGCGATCTCCCGCGTTGACGCCCCGAACCGGGGACATACGGGCGCCGCTCGCGCGCGCCTGCGCACGCGACATTCCACGTAGATCGGATGCGAACCGCTCTATCCGAGCGCGCGAAGCATCAGTTGGCGGGTGGTCGTGAAACGTCGACCGACGGCGGCGCGCATTCCCTCATCGTCCCGCTCTCGGACGAGCTCAAGCAGGGAATAGTAATCATCGAGCGGTTCGACCATGACTTGATCGAGTTGCATCGGCGCAAGCGCGCGAGCCAGCCCAACGCGAAAAAAGATGTGAAGATCGATCATGCGCCGCGCCTGTTCCGCAAGCAGGGGATTTTGTGAAGCCCGCGCGAGTTCGAACATGAACTGGCGGCAGGCGAGTATGCGCGGAATGGAGGCTTCGGACGCCTGATGGGCCTTCGCCTCCTCCAGAATCTCGGCCAATCTGGCGAGATTCCGTTCGGTCCGGCGCTTCGCCGCAAGCGCCAGAGTCTGACTCTGGATCAAGATCGCCGCCTCGAGATACGACTTGAACGCGCCGAGCGAGTCGGCGGCGACATAGGCGCCGTAATTCCTCTCCAGCGTGACCAGCCGATCGGCCTGAAGTGTGATGATCGCCTCACGGATCGGCGTGCGGGAAACGCCGAACTCTTCCGCCAGGGCGTCCTCGGAAATGCCGTCGCCGGGTCTGAGTTCATGAAGAAGAATTTTCAGACGGATCGCTTCGATTAGATCGCCGCCCCTGGATCGAGCTTTTGTCGGCATAGACATTTCTGACAGTCCCCGCTTGCCGTTCACGAGCCGGGCGCGCTGATAGTCGTATTGCGACGCCGATACGC
Source organism: Pikeienuella piscinae (assembly GCF_011044155.1). Taxonomy (NCBI): domain Bacteria; kingdom Pseudomonadati; phylum Pseudomonadota; class Alphaproteobacteria; order Rhodobacterales; family Paracoccaceae; genus Pikeienuella; species Pikeienuella piscinae. The sequence goes on along the minus strand of NZ_CP049056.1, from coordinate 363,423 downwards.
TCCAATGAGAAAGAAACGAGCCAGTTCTCTATCCGTTCAAATCCGAGAGAGATATTATTGCACGAATCCGTCCACTGCAAAGTTTCATTGTAGAGATAAATAGGGCGGTTTGTTGACTAACATCCGATTTATTATACATTATTTTGGTGTATTATTTCCAGAATGGAGCCATTTGAATGAATGACCTGACGCGACATAGAGATGAAAGTTCTCTCACGGCGCGACCGGTTCGCGTGGCGGCCTCGACGCAGGCTGAATTGCGCGACGCCAAGATTCCCTGGTCCGGGCCGATTCAGGGCATGGTCGAACCTCGTCAGTGAAAGTCCCGACTCGGAAACAACTTTCTGGATTGTTCGCGCGGATGGCGCGCCGGAGAAGCTCGAGAGCCCATCGAAGCTCGGAGGGTTGGGTCAGGGCGCCCGCGCTTCGCCTCCGGCGTCCCGTTCATCGCCTCTCCCAGCCGGGAAAGTCGATCGGAAAGGTCCTCGACCGTTCTCGCGATCAGATGGACGACGATCCCCTCGCGCTCCAGCCGCCCGGCCACGCGCAGCAATCGCCCGGCGATAATCGCCCGGCGAAACTGTTCATAAACCTTCGGCCAGACTACGACATTGCTGATTCCTGTCTCGTCCTCCAGTGTGATGAAAATCACCCCCGAGGCCGTTCCCGGCCGCTGGCGGGTGATGACGAGCCCGCAGACGGCGACATCCCGCCGCGAAGCCTCCTGCAATTCGGCATGCGGGGTGAGACCGGGCAAGGCGGGGCGCAACAGTTCCATCGGGTGCGCCCTGAGGCTGAGGCGCATCGAGAGATAATCCTCGATCACCTCTTCCCCGAGACGCATGGCCGGCAGCGCGACATCGGGCTCGCGAACGCCCTCGCCGTCGATCCTGTCGTCGAAGAGCAGCAGCGGCCGCGCGCCGCGGATCGCCTTGACCCGCCAGAGCGCTTTCCGGCGCGACAGGCCGAGACGGGCGAAAGCGTCGGCGTCCGCCAGTTTTTCGAGAGCCGCCGGCGCCGTCCCGGCCCTGAGCCAGAGGCTTTCCGGATCCGGATATCCGTTACCCCGCGCCGCTACGATCCAGTCCGCGTCCTCCTTCCGAAATCCCTTGATCTGTCGAAAGCCGAGCCGCAGCGCGAGCGCGCCGTCGGTCCGACGCTCCAGCGTGTTGTCCCACTGGCTGGCGTTGACGCAGATCGGGCGTACCTCGATCCGATGCTCGCGGACATCCCGCACGATCTGCGCCGGAGCGTAAAACCCCATCGGCTGCGCATTGAGGAGCGCGCAGGCGAAAGCGGCGGGGTGATGATGCTTCAGCCAAGCGGAGACATAGGCGAGCATCGCGAAGCTGGCGGCGTGACTTTCAGGAAAGCCGTAATCGGCGAAACCCTCGATCTGCGAGAAACAGCGCGCCGCGAAATCCGGCTTGTAACCGCGCTCCAGCATACCGGCGACGAACCGGTCCCTGAACTCCCCGATCGTTCCCATGCGCCGAAAGGTGGCGAGGGAACGGCGCAAGCGGTCGGCCTCCTCCGGCGTGAAGCCGGCGGCGACCACGGCGATCTGCATCGCCTGTTCCTGAAAGAGCGGCACGCCGAGAGTCTTGCCGAGAACGTCTTCAAGCTCCCGAGACGGAAATGAGACCTTTTCCTTCTTCCGCCGTCGCTTGATATAAGGTTGCACCATGCCGCCCTGAATCGGGCCGGGGCGGACGATGGCGACCTCGATCACCAGATCATAGAATTCGCGCGGTCGCATGCGGGGCAGGAAATTCATCTGCGCCCGGCTCTCCACCTGAAAGACGCCGATCGCATCCGCCTCGCAGAGCATGTCATAGGTCGCCTCGTCATCCTGCGGAATGGCGGCGATGGAAAGACGCTCGCCGTCATGTTCGGCGATCAGGTCGAAGCATTTGCGGATGCAGGTCAGCATCCCCAGCGACAGCACGTCGATCTTCAGAATGCCGAGCGCGTCGATATCGTCCTTGTCCCATTCGATGACCGTGCGGTCCTCCATCGCGGCGTTCTCGATCGGGCAGAGCTCGTCCAGCCGCCCCCTGGTGATCACGAAACCGCCTACATGCTGCGAGAGATGCCGGGGAAAGCCGATGATCTCCCGGATCATCTCAAGCGTCTGGACGAGGCGCCGGTCGGAAGGGTCGAGGCCGACCTCGCGGATCTGCGCCTCGTCGACGCCTTCGTCGGACCAGCCCCAGGTGCGGCCAGAGAGCGCGGCGACGATATCCTGGCTCAGTCCCATGACCTTGCCGACTTCGCGGATCGCGGCGCGGGAACGGAAATGGATCACCGTGGCGCAGAGCCCGGCGCGCGCTCGACCGTAATGCTCATAGATATGCTGGATGACCTCCTCCCGGCGCTCATGTTCGAAATCGACGTCGATATCGGGCGGTTCGCCGCGCTGTTCGGACATGAAACGCTCAAAGACCATGGCTATGGTCTCGGGGCCGACTTCGGTGATGCCGAGCGCGTAGCAAATGATCGAATTCGCCGCCGATCCCCGCCCCTGGCAGAGGATACCAAGGCCGCGCGCATGGACGACGATGTCGTGGACCGTCAGGAAATAGGCGGCGAAGCCCAGCTTCTCGACAATTGCGAGCTCCTTGCGGACCAGGGCGCGGATACGTTCAGAAACACCCTGCGGATAGCGGTGGCGCAACCCTTCCTCAGTCAGGCGGGCGAGCCGGGCCTGCGGCGTCTCGCTTCCGACGATCTCGTCCGGATATTCATAGGAGAGCTCGTCCAGGCTGAATCCGCAGCGACCCGCGATCTCGACCGTGCGGCGGATTGCAGCGGGATGGTTGCGAAAGAGCTTGGCCATCTCCCCCGGCGTCTTGAGGCGGCGCTCGGCGTTCGCCAACGCCCGAACGCCAATCCCGTCGATCGTGAGATGTTCGCGCATGCAGGTCAGCACATCCGCCAGGCGCCGGCGCCGGGCGTGATGCATCAGGACATCGCCAAGCGTGACCATCGGCGCCGCCACGTCGGCGGCCAGCCGGGCGCAGGCGTCGAAGCGCGCCTGATCGCGGCCGTCATAGCGCGGCGCGGCGCCAAGAAAGACGTTCCCCGGAAAGCGCTCGGCCATCGCCCGGACAGGCCCGCGAACGCCGCGCAGCCCCTTGCGCGGCAGGGCGATCAGGATCATCCCGACGCAGCCCTCCAGCATGTCGGCGCTGTCGAGATCGCACCGGCCCTTCTCCGCCCGCCGCTTGCCAAGGGTCAGGAGGCGCGTCAGCCGGGCGTAGGCCGCCCGGTCGGTCGGCAGGACGATCCAGTCGACGCCGCCGTCTCGCAGAACCAACCTTGCGCCCACGATCAGGCGCGGCAGGCGCGGCGCTTCGGGCCGCGTGAGCCCGTCACCCCCGCCTCTGTCCTGCCGGCTGCTGGGGTCGATCCGGGTCTGCGACCGGATTCTGAGTCCGCCCCCGGCCCCGCGCGCCAACTCCTTCAGCGCGGAATAGGCCCGCACCACGCCCGCCAGCGAATTATGATCGGTGATCGCGATCGCCTCCAGCCCCAGTTCGGCGGCGCGCATCACCAGCTCCTCCGGATGCGAGGCGCCGGTGAGAAAGGTGAAATTCGAGGTGACGCAAAGTTCGGCGTAGCTCACGCGAATTCCCCCTGCGCGAACCAGGCGGGGTTCTGCGGTGTATGAAACAGCCAGAGCCGTCGGCCCTCCCGCGTCTCCACCCGCCAGTAATCGCGCAGGCCCGAGCGCCAGGCCGGATCGTCCAGCCACCATTCCGGGGCGATCCGTTCCGGTCCGGTCGCCCGCGCGGTGGTCAGCGTCATCGCACGCCAGCGAAAACGCTTCGGCGGCGCGCTCCCCTTCGCCCCGATGGGTTCCGGCGGGAACATCACCAACGGCCGGGGCGGCGAAAACGCCGGCCAGGTCGCGGCGGGTTCGCTATAGGCGGCGCAGGCGGTGATGAATCCGCGCTCGGGAATATGGCTTTCGGCGGGCAGGAAACGGATGATCTTCTCCAGCCCGACACGAGCGCCGAGGCGGGTGATCAGGTCGGCCAGCCCGTCATCCGCCCCGGCGATCCGGGCGTCTTCTGGCGCGCCGCACTGGCTGATTTGGGCGGCGGGCGCATTATCGACCTGAACAGCCTCAAGACGGAGCTGGTCGATCCCGAACCCCGCATCGATCTTTTCGACATGCTTCTCGTAGAGGGCCAGAATCCGCCCCGCATCGCGCATGGCGCGCGCCAGGCGCAATTCGATCCGGCTGCTCGCCCGATCGACCCGCCGCAGGGTGAGATGAAGGACGCGCGCGCCCTTCTCCCGCGCCTCGAGTTGGCTGCAAAGCCGCTCCAGCATTCTCTCCAGCGCCGCCATGACGTCGCGGCTAAGGCCGATCGGCTCCGGCAGCGTCAGGCGGACCTGGAAGACCTTCGGCTCGGGGAGTGGCGAGACTTCTTCCGGCTGCCGGCCCAGAGCCTGATCGAGCCGGAGGAGTGGACCGGCGCCGAAACGGCGCGTCACCGTGGGGCGCGGCAGGTCCGCAAGGGCGTCGATGGTCCTCACCCCCACCCGGTTCAGGCTTGCGCAGGTCTTCTGATCCAGCCGCAGAGCCGCGACGGGAAGCTCTGCGAGACGCAACGCCGCCTCTCCCGGCGCCGCGCGCCCTTCGGCGAACCGCGCCAGCGCCCACGCGGCGCCGCGCGTATCGGCGAGCCCGATCCGGACGCTGAGTCCGGCTTTCGTCAGCGCGGCGCGCATATCATCCGCCAGCGCCGTTTCGCCGCCAAAAAGATGGGTCGAGCCGGAAATGTCCATCACCAGCCCGTCATCGCCCTCCAGACCCACCCAGGGACAGTAGCGCCCGGCCCAACGGGCGAGATTCAGCAGAAACCGGCGATCCGCCACCGGATCGACCTCTTCGACGCAGAGATCGGGACAGAGCGCGCGGGCGTCGGCGACCCCCTGCCCCCGGTATAGACCCTCCGCTTCGGCCGCCGGGTTCGGGCAATAGACCCGCTCTGCGTTGCCTTCTTTCCAGACGATCGCGAATGGGCCGGTCGTTGGCCGGTCTCGCAGACGCCGTTCACTCGCCAGTCGCGGAAACCATAGCGATGCGATGCGCCTGCTCATCCCAGCGAACCGTCCAAGATCCTAATGTTCCTGATTTGTTCTTTCTAAGACGCCAGCGCCAGCATGTCGAGTCGTCGGGGTCGAACTGCGGCTCGCAAAGCCAGCGCGTCTCGGCGGCGTTGCTGCCCATGCCCTCGGCGATCAGGAACATCCCCAGCGCCCCGCCCGCCTCCGCCGCCAGTTGCAACCGCCGGCCCGCCGTTAGATCCAGCGGCGCGCGCGTCTCCGCCACCACAGTCCCGACCGCGCCCGAGCGCAAGGCCTCCTCGGCCATCGCCAGCATCTCGATATGGCCGCCCGCCCCGGCCAGAAGCACCGTGCGGGGATCACAGAAACGGGCGAGCCCCAGCGGATTCACCCGCTCGCGCCGCCGGTCCTCGACAAGCCAGAGGACGCACCCTTCGCGCATTCCGCCGAGAATCGCCGCAAACCCGCGGGCGCCCGCCCCGCAAATCTCATGCGCGCGTCCCGCCCGAAGCGGAAAACAGCCTTGGAAAAGATCAGGCGTCTGCAAATCCGTTCACTCACATCTCGTCGCAGGGAAGAACAAGAATGAAAGAAGAACGCTGAGCCGGCAAGCGTGGCGAACGGGCGACGGCTCAGCGGCGCCGTGTCTTCTTGGCGAGCTTGGCGCGCTTCGCCCTGGCCTGGCCGAGCCGTCGTTTCGGCGCCCCGCCGCGCGATGCGGCGCGGGCCGGCTTGCCGAAACCCTCGGCGTCCAGCAATTCGAAAAGCAGCCCGCCGGTCAGCGGCGCGGCCTCCGCCAGCCTGACCCGGGCGCGGGCCCCCATGGTGATCGTCTTGCCGGTCTTCTCGCCGACGAGCGCCGCCCGCGCTTCGTCATACCGGAAATACTCCGCGCCAAGAGAGGAGATCGGCACCAGCCCGTCGGCGCCGCTCTCGTCCAGCTTCACGAACAGTCCGAACCGGGCGACGCCGGAGACGCGGCCGTCGAACTCCGCCCCTATGCGATCCGCGAGATAGGCGGAAAGATAGCGGTCCACCGTGTCGCGCTCGGCGTCCATCGAACGGCGCTCGGTCATCGAAATATGCTCGGCGATCCCTCCGAGATCCGCCGCCTCCTCCATCGTCTGGCCGTCATCACCCCAGCCATGCGCCGCGATCAGAGCCCGGTGGACGATCAGGTCGGCGTAACGCCGGATCGGCGAGGTGAAATGCGCATAAGATCTCAGCGAAAGCCCGAAATGACCGAAATTTTCCGGCGCGTAATAGGCCTGCGTCTGCGATCTGAGAACCGAGAGATTGATCAATTCGGCATCGGGAGTGCCGGCGGCGGCGTCGAGAAGCGCGTTCAGATGCCGCGTCTGAAGCACCTGCCCTTTCGCCAGCCGGTACCCCGCCTCCTCCGCGAGCGTGCGAAGCGCGTCCAACTTCAACGGGTTCGGCTCCTCATGCGCGCGATAGAGGAAGGGCCGACGCTTCTTCTCCAGCGTCTCGGCGGCGGCGACATTGGCGAGGATCATGAACTCCTCGATCAGCTTGTGCGCCGCCAGCCGCTCGCGAACCCGGACCGCGGTGACCTCGCCCGTTTCCGACAGCTCGATCCGGCGCTCGGGAAGCTCGAGATGCAGCGGCGCCCTGCGCTCGCGCGCCAGCCAGGCGGCTTTGAACGCGCCGTAGAGCGGTTTCAGCACCGACTCGACCAGCGGCGCGATCCCCTCATCCGGCGCGCCGTCCATCGCCGCCTGCACCCGCTCATAGGTCAGCGCGGCAGGAGAGCGCATCAGTCCGCGATGAAAGGAATGCCCCCGCATCCCGCCGTCCGGGCCGAGGACCATCCGCGCCGCGATGCAAGGCCGGTCAGCGCCCTCGTGGAGCGAACAGAGGTCGCCAGACAGGGAATCGGGAAGCATCGGCACGACCCGGTCCGGGAAATAAGTCGAGTTGCCGCGCTTTCTCGCCTCTCGATCCAGCGCCGAGCCGGGCCGGACGTAATGCGCGACATCGGCGATGGCGACCCAGACGACCCAGCCGTCCTCACGGTCCGGGTCCGGCTCCGCGCAGACCGCATCGTCATGGTCGCGCGCATCGGCGGGGTCGATGGTGATGAGCGGCAGATGGCGGAGATCCTCACGCCCCTTCAGCCCCCTCACCGGCTTCGCCGCCTCCGCTTCGCGAAGCGCCGCTTCGGGAAACTCGGTCGGAATTCCATGCGCGTGAACCGCGATAAGCGAGACGCTGCGCGCCGCTCCGGGGTCGCCCAGCCGCTCCACCACCTTCGCGCGCCGCAGACCGAAACGCGGGCCGGGCAGCGTCTCCACCTCCACTAGTTCGCCATCGCGGGCGTCGTCCGAGTCAACCAGGATCATTTCATCCTGCTTGCGATCGATGGGAACGAGGCGCCCCTCCCCGTCCTCGGCGCGATAAATGCCGAGAGCCCGTCGGGCGCCCCCGGCGATCTTGCGGATCATCCGGGCCTCGTAGAGACCATCCTCCGTCTGGCTCGCGATGAGCCGCGCCAGCAGCCGGTCGCCTCTCGTCAGCGCCGGATCGCCCTTCTTCTCCACGACGATGATGCGCGGCGGCGGGGTCTCATCCTCCCACGACTCAGGCTTGGCGAAAAGATCGCCGCCATCGCCCGTCCCGATCACCGAAAGCATGCCCACCGGCGGCAGGGCCCCGTCGCCACGGAAGGTCTTGCGCCCGCCCTTTTTCAATACGCCTTCGTCGCGCATCTCGCGGATCATACGCTTCAGCTCGATCCGCCCCGCGCCCTTGATATTGAACGCCCGGGCGATGTCGCGTTTCGAAGCTCGCCCCGGATTATCGCGAACCCAGTCGAGAATTTCGTTCTTGGTGGGAATATCTTTCATCCGCGATGATATGGAGGAGTGACCGGGCCGCGTCCAGCGGCCCTCACTCCGTCAGCGCGGCGTAGGCCATGTTCTGGAGATCGAAGGACGCGCCCGGCCAGTTGAAATTCTGCGCCATCAGAACCACAAAGAGATCGGAAGCTGGATCGACCGTGAACCAGGTCTCCGCCGCGCCGGACCAGCCGAAGGCCTCCGGCCGGCTCACCAGCGGCCCGCCCGGCTGGCTCACTGCGAAGCCAAGCCCGAATCCCTGCCCCCAAGGACCGGAATTGACCGAGTTCGGCGGCAATTCGATCCCTATCGGCATCACGCCGGCGCAATGGTTCCGCGTGGCATGCGCCAGCGTCGCCTGCGACAACAAGCGCGGCGCGCCCCCACCCCGCGCGTCCAGCAACAGCGCGCCGGCGAAGCGCGCGGAGTCCTCGAGCGTGGAGAACAGCCCGTGCCCACCGCGCGCGAATCCCGGCATGTCATGCGGATATGTCGTGGCGAACTCCTTCGAGGATAGCAGCCCGCCATCCACCCCGCCCACCAGCGGCGCGACCCGTCCTTCCGCCGCCGCGCCGGGGCAGAAGGAGGTCTCGTTCATCCCAAGCGGCCCCGTCACCCGCTTCGCGACGATCTCACCGAGCGGCGCGCCCTCGACCTCCTCGATCAGCGCGCCGAGGACATCGGTCGCAACCGAATAGAGAAAGCGCGACCCCGGCTCGAACTGAAGCGGAATCCTGGCGATTCTCTTCGCTTCCTCGCCAAGCGTCACGGAAGCATCGGCGTGGACCCTCGCCGCGTTCATCATCGCGCCGGTGGCGTCGCCCATGAAACCATAGGAAAGCTCTGCGGTATGCGTCATCAGATGATATACCAGCATCCGTCGGCCAGCGCGCCTCGGCCCGGTCTGGGTGAACGCCAGCGGCGCCTCGAACGCCGGCAGGTAGCGCGTGACCGGATGGAAAAGCTGTAGCCGCCCCTCCTCGACCAGTTGAAGCGCGATAACCGAAACGATCGGCTTGGCCATCTAATAGATACGATAGAGCGACGCCGCCGCCTCGGTCGCGCCGCGATGCACGACGCCGGACGCATCGCCGAACGCCCATTCGAGCCGCTCGTAATCGCCGGCCGCGACCCGGCTTTCGAGCCGCGCGTCTATCAGGGCGAGGCGGCCGCTGTCGAACAGGGTCACGCCGCCAGACGCGCCTTCGCGGCATCGTACTCCGCCGCGATCCGCCCGATCAGTTCGGCGGCGTCCTGCACACGGTCGATCGCGCCGACCCCCTGCCCGCAGCCCCAGATGTCCTTCCACGCCTTGGTCCTGCCCGAGCCGAAGCTCATCTTCGAGGGGTCGGAGGCGGGCAGATCGTCAGGGTCGAGTCCCGCATTCTCGATGCTGCGCCGCAGGTAGTTCCCGTGAACGCCGGTGAAGAGATTCGTGTAGACGATGTCCTCGCCGTTCGCGTCGACGACCGCCTGCTTCTGCTCGTCCGGCGCCCGCGCCTCCGTCGTCGCGATGAATGGCGAACCGATATAGGCGAGGTCGGCGCCCATCGCCTGCGTCGCCAGCACCGCGCCGCCCGTCGCGATCGAACCGGAGAGAAGAAGCGGCCCATCGAACCATGACCGGATCGACTGCACCAGCGCGAAGGGCGAAAGCGTGCCCGCGTGCCCGCCCGCGCCCCAGGCCACCGCGATCAGCCCGTCGGCGCCCTTCTCGACCGCCTTGCGCGCGAACTTGTCGTTGATCACGTCGTGAAGGGTGACGCCGCCGACCGAATGCATCGCCTCGTTCACCTCCTCGCGCGCGCCGAGCGAGGTGATCGTGATCGGCACACGATATTTCATGCAGATATCGATATCGCGCATCAGTCGATCATTGGAGCGATGAACGATCTGATTGATGGCATAGGGCGCCGCGGGATTGTCGGGGTTCGCCTGGTTATGCCTGTCCAGTTCCTCCGTGATCTCCTTCAGCCAGACCTCCAGCAACTCGGCCGGCCGTGCATTCAGCGCCGGCATCGCGCCGACTATTCCAGCCTTGCACTGCGCAATCACCAGTTTCGGATTGGAAATGATGAACATCGGCGCGCCGACGACGGGCAGGCGAAGAGAGCCGAAAATCGGGGGCAACGACATGAGTTCTCCTTCGTTGAGAATTTGGTGGTCAGAACGCTAGGAACGGATCGACACTGTCAACACCTTCCCGAAGGGAAGCGACGCGCGCGCACCATGAACGTCACCGGAGTAGCGTCCGTCCACCCGTCAGGGACGGCCCGCCGCGCGCAGCGGCGGTCGAGGACCCGCTTTGCGAGGCGCCGTCGTCTTCATCTTCGAAGTCGCCATCGCCCAGGATCACCCTACGCTTTGGCGGGTTTGCGACGGGCGCGCTCGTCACCGCATCGTCCTCGCGCGCGTAGAAAAGGAACGCGCCCGCCCCGAGAACAAAAAACGTCATCGAAATCACTTCACCGAACAGGGCGACGGTCGCAAGCGTCAGCATGATGCTGATCAGCACGATATTCCACCCCAACCGGATATTATAGAGATCGGACCCCCTCTTGAACTTGCCGCCGCCGGCGCGGATCAAGCTGTTGAGAAAAACGCACAACAACAGAATAAACGCGGGAAGCCCAAATTGAACAGCGACCAGCATCCATTGGTTGTCTATGCTCTCCTTCATCCAGAATGGCCTCTCCCAATCATTTAGGCCGACCCCGAACCAGGGCGTCTTTCCGACCTGAATTGAGCCATATTCAAAGATCAGGTAGCGGTTCTGCGCTGTCGCGGAATTAAGCGCCAAGCGTTTGGAGATTTCATAGAGAGCCGGATAGGTCGAATAGATTTCGAGAGCAATATAAAGCGCCGCCAAGCCGCCCATAAGCAGCTTCCATTGCTTCTCGATGCTGTAGGTAATCTTCCCGTATGCAATCAAACCGATTTGGATGAGGGCGGAAAGCAAAGGTCCACTCGAAACGGAAAGCACACAATTCGTAAGACAAACCATAACCACAACTAAGCGCTTTGCATTGGTCGTCACGCCCGAAAGACAGACATAATAAAGGCCAACGAGCATTGAGCAGTAGAACCCGAAATGAATTGGATGTGAAAATACAACCTGGGCGCGATCAAGCCCCAGTCGCCTTTCATAGTTAACATCCGAAATGCTGGATATCCCCGGAATGGCGGATATTATTTTCGGAATAATGAACTGCGACGTTATGGATTCATAAAATGCGAAGGGAAGAAAGAATATAACAATGACCCCGAAAAACCTGACGAATGCTCGAAAATCGTCCGCGCTTCGGATCGTCGCGCGTGCAACCATATATCCGCCATATATTGACAGCGTCTGAAGCCCCACAAAAACAATCGCAAGATCCGGATTGTTGATAAGCATCGCCGTCAACATCCACAAAATGAAAACCAGCAACAGTATATCGTTAATAATTATCCTTCCATATGCTCCCGAAAATAATTTGATAAATAGGAATGGAAAAACACACAAAATTACAATCCGCGACGGCGTCAGATACAGCGTTCCGATCTGGAAATTAGCTGGGATTACAAACGAAACCAACAGTACAACGGCCAATGGCGCTAGACGCTTCTTTTCAATCGGTCGCACTCCGGAGACGTTCATGACACTTCCGTAACATATCTGCAGGCGTGACCGGATCGTATTTGTCGACGACACTCTCGGCTACGCAGACAATCGGACCGTAACCGTCCGCGTCTGCGTGATAAATCAGATCCCGCGCTGGGTCCATGTTTCGATTGTTCCGGGAGGGTTGATTGAGGACGATCACGCCTTGATCACGGCGCGAATTCTATGTCCGCGGACGTATGTTCAGCCGGGCCGGCAATCGCTAAGCTGACGGGCGGAGTATCACCGGGAGTTGGTGCAGCATGAAAACACTGGCGATCGGTTTCGCCGCCCTCGCGACCCTTACGAGTCTGGCTTCGGCGGAACCCGCGAAACGGCTGTTCGGCGCGCGCGCCGCGCCCGCGACTTCGATGGCGGCGGCGCCCGTCGGCTCCTACGCCAATGGGTGTCTCGCAGGCGGCGTCATGCTCCCCACTACCGGGCCTGGTTGGCAAGCTATGAGGCTGGAGCGCAACCGCAACTGGGGCCATCCTGAACTGGTCGCTTTCGTGGCCCGCCTCGGCGCGGCGGCGCAAAGCATCGGCTGGGACGGCGTCCTTGTCGGCGATCTCAGCCAACCGCGCGGCGGGCCGATGCTTTCAGGGCACGCTTCGCACCAGATCGGGCTCGATGTCGACATATGGATGCGGCCCGGTTACGCGCGCGAATTGACGCGCGCGGAGCGGAGCAAGCTTGGCTCCTTCTCCGTCGTCAGAGCAGACCGGCGCAGCGTCAACGACGCATGGACCCCGCGCCATGCGGCGTTGCTGCAAGCGGCGGCCGAAGATGACGCCGTGGCGCGGATATTCGTCAACGCCGCGATCAAGGACCAGCTTTGCCGCGACGTGGGGGGCGACCGGCTCTGGCTGAGAAAAATTCGGCCATGGTGGGGGCACGACGAACATTTTCATGTCCGGCTTACTTGTCCTAAGGGCGCGCCGGCCTGCACGGATCAGGCTCCGCCCCCAGCTGGCGACGGATGCGACGAGACGCTCGCCTGGTGGTTCTCGGACGAGGCGTTGAACCCGAAGCCCGCACCCGACGCTCCCAAACCGAAGCCCCGACGCGAACTCACGCTCGCCGATCTGCCCTCTGCCTGCGCCGCGGTGCTTAACGCCAAATGATCAAACCTCTCGTCGTCGCGGCGCTTCTCGCCGCCGCGCCAGCGCTGGCGGACGGCTTCACACCGCCGACCGCGCCGAAAAGCCGGTCGATGCAACTTGCGACGCCGGCGGGGGGCCCGCTGATCTTTCGCGGCGCCGTGGCGATAAGCCCGCCAGAACGCTGGTTTGGCGGCCTCTCCGGCCTGGCTATGGAGGGGCCCGGCGTCGCAATCGCGATCTCCGACACCGGAGACTGGTTTCGTATCGCGCTCCAGATCGAGAATGGGCGGCTCGTCGGCGTAGAGTCGATCATCGCCGCCCGGATGCTTGACGCCGAGGGGAGCCCCCTTCCCGGCGGCGCCCGCGACGCCGAGGGTCTGGCGCGCGATCCCGAATCCGGCCGGCTCTGGGTCTCTTATGAAGGTCGGCACAGGATCCTGGCGTTTGACCAGCCCGGCGGGCCTACACGGGCCCGGATCCAGCATCCCGAATGGGCGCATTTCAGCAAGAACAGGGGGATCGAAGCCCTTGCCCGCGACGTCGACGGTCAGCTTTGGGCCATCGGAGAGGGCGACTCCGGCGCCGTCTTCACGATCTGGATCGATGGACGCGAAGGGTGGAAGACGAAGACCATTCCGCGGCGCGGCTCCTATCGCCCAACCGGCGCCGATTTTGGGCCTGACGGCTGGCTCTATGTGACGGAACGGGCGTTCTCAGTCTTCAGGGGATTTCGCTTTCGGTTGCGACGGTTTCGTTGGGGCGACGGCGCGGCGCCGCTCGAAGAGGAGACGCTGCTCGATTTCGGCGCGGAAACGGATATCGACAACATCGAGAGCGTAGCGCTCTGGCGCGAAGCCGACCGGACCTATCTGTTTATCGCTTCCGACGACAATTTTCTGCCGATTCAACGCAATATCCTCGCTCTTTTCGAAGTCGTCGGTTGACGCTGTCACCGTGGCGCGAAACGGCGCGCTCACTCTGATCCAAAGAAAAAGGCGCCGCGGCGTACGAACCGCGGCGCCAGTCGACATCGGCGTCCACCACCGGCCTTCGCGGGACAGAACGCGAGGAACGGGTCAGCGCGCAGAGAGAATAAGCGCGCAGACAGAAAGGAAGGGATCCGACGTTCAGGCGAACGCGGTCGCCGCGAAACCAACGAAAACCATCACGCAGATCGCCGCAAGACCAAGCACATCGGCAAGGGCCTCTCCCGGACGGGCGGCTGCGAGTTCGATCAGTCTGCCTACCGCGCTCATGATGGAATCTTTCTGCTTTAGGTTGCATAATACGTGTTCTGATCCCTATTTGTTCTCTTTATCGCCCCAATGTCAAGAACATTACTCGAACATTAATGACCGTCAGGCGCCGTCCAGGTAACGGATCGTCGCATCGCGGTCGTGCAGATAAAGCAGAACACGCAGCGCTTCACCGCGCGCGCCGTCCAGACGGGGCTCGCGCTCCAGCACCAGGCGCGCATCAGATTGCGCGATGCGCATCAACGCGCCGTCGGCCTCCAGATCCGCGATTCGGAACTCGGGCAGACCGGACTGGGCGGTGCCAAGGAGATCTCCGGCGCCGCGGAGCTTCAGATCCTCCTCCGCGATGCGAAACCCGTCCTCTGTTTCACGAAGCACCGAGAGGCGCGCGCGCGCGGCGTCGCCAAGCGGACCGCGATAGAGGAGGAGGCAGGTCGACGCCTCCCCACCCCTGCCGACCCGCCCGCGAAGCTGGTGAAGCTGCGCGAGCCCGAAGCGCTCGGCCTGCTCGATCACCATGATCGTCGCCTCCGGCACGTCGACCCCAACCTCGATCACCGTTGTCGCGACCAGCACCTGAACCGCGCCCGAGGCGAAAGCGGCCATCGCCGAGTCCTTCTCGGCCGGCGGCATCTGGCCATGAACCAGCGCCACGTTCTCGGAGCCGAGCGCGATGCGCAGCGCGGCGGCGCGATCTTCCGCGGCGACCATGTCGGACGCGGCGCTCTCCTCGACCAGCGGACAGACCCAATAGGCCCGCCGCCCCGCCGCCACCGCGGCGCGAAGCCGCGCGACCACATCGTCAAGTCGATCGGCGTTGATCATCCGCGTCTCAATGGGCTGGCGCCCCGGCGGTTTCTCATCAAGCACCGAGATATCCATGTCGCCATGGCTCGCCAGCGCCAAAGTGCGCGGGATCGGCGTCGCGGTCATCGAGAGGACATCCACCCCTGCGCCCTTCTGCGTCAGTTCGATCCGCTGGCGAACGCCGAACCGGTGCTGCTCGTCGACGACGACGAGGCGCAGATCGGCGAATTCCACGCCCTTCTGGAAAAGCGCGTGAGTGCCGATCAGAATATCCGTCTCACCGGCCGTCAGGGCGGTTAGCTTCGCCGCGCGCGCGCCACCCTTGTCCCGCCCGGTCAACAGCGCCAGCCGAACGCCCGCCGCCTCCGCCAACGGGGAGAGAGACGCGAAATGCTGGCGCGCCAGGATCTCCGTCGGCGCCATCAGCGCGCCCTGCCCGCCCGCCTCCACCGCGGTCAGCAGCGCGAGCATCGCGACCAGCGTCTTGCCGGCGCCGACATCCCCCTGCAGGAGCCTGAGCATCCGGTCCGACGCCCCCATATCCGCCTCGATTTCGGCCGCGGCGCGCGACTGCGCTCCGGTCGGCGAATAGGGAAGCGCCGCCAGCAGCCGGTCGCGGAGCCGGCGGTCGCCGCTGGACGCCCGCCCCCGCCCGCGCCGCATCCGCGCCCGGGCCAGCGCCAGAGTCAGCGCGTGCGCCAGCACCTCGTCATAGGCGAGCCGCCGGCGCGCCGGGGAAGAATGCGAGAGCGCCATTCGCCCGTCCGGCGCATGAAGCACGCCGAGCGCGTCCCGCCAGTCCGGCCAGCCCTCACGCGCCTTCAGGGGCGGGTCCAGCCATTCGGGAAGCGCCGGCGCCAGCGCGAGCGCCGCAGCGACCGCCTTCGCCACCTGGCGCTGCCCCAAACCGGCAGTGAGCGGGTAGACGGGCTCAAACGGCGGCAACGCCTCCGCCTCCGCCGTGGTCAACACATGATCGGGGTGCGTCATCTGCATGACGCCGTCGAAAATCTCCACCTTGCCGGAGACGACGCGCCGCTGGCCGGTCGGCAGAGTCCGGCGCAACCAGTCTTCATGCGCGCGAAAGAAGGTGAGGATGAACTCCGCCCCCGCGTCGCGCACCATCACGCGGTAGGGTCGGCCCTTTGCGTTCGGCGGGTGATGCGCGCCGACCTCGACCTCCACTGTCGCCACTTCATCGAGCGCAGCGCCGGCGATGGAGGGACGGATGCGCCGGTCGATCACCCCGGTCGGCGCGGTGAAGAGAAGGTCGCGCGGCCGCGTCGCACCGAGCTTGGCGTAGAGCTTCGCGGTCTTCTCGCCAATTCCCGGCAGGCTGGCGATTTCGGCGAAGAGCGGCCAGAGAACCTCCGGTCGGCCCGGCGACTGCGAAGGCTTCGTCACCATCTCAGGCCCCGATCAGGGCGAGCCACCCGTCCTCGTCGATCACGTCGACGCCAAGTTCCTCCGCCTTCTTCCGCTTCGAGCCGGCGCCTGGCCCGGCGACGACGAGATCGGTTTTTGCGGAAACCGAGCCCGAGACCTTCGCGCCCATCGATTCCGCCCGCGCCTTCGCCTCGGCCCGCGTCATCCTCTCCAGTGTACCGGTGAAGACCACGGTCTTGCCCGCGACCGGGCTTTCTTTCGCCCGCGCCTCCGGCGCCGTCGGCGTGAGATGTTCGAGAAGGTCCTCGATGGCGCGCCGCTCCTTCTCGTTCGCGAAAGCGTCGGAGAGCGACAGCGCCATCACCGGGCCGACGCCGCCGGTGTTGATGAGATCGTCCCAGGCGGCCTGCGCCGCCGCATCCGCGCCGGAGGCTGCGATAGCCGCCTTGCGCGCCTCCGCGACGCGGGCGCGCCGGCCCTCCGCCTTTGCGGCGGCGCGCTCCCGCTCCACCGCCTCATCCGCCGCCCGGTGCGCGAGCGCAGCCGGGCGCGCCTCGTCCAGCGCAGTCACCATCGCCTCCCAACCGCCGTAATGTCGCGCGAGATCCTCTGCGCCCACTTCGCCGACATGACGGATCCCGAGCGCGAAGATCAGGCGAGCGAGCGGGATCGTCCTTCGCTCCTCGATGGCGCGGAAAAGATTGCCAGCGGAAGTTTCCCCCCAGCCATCGCGGTTCCTGAGTCGTGTCAGGCCTTTTCGATCCCGCGTCTCCAGGGTGAAGATATCCGCCGGCTCCCGGATCGGCAGCGTTTCGTCCTGATAGAACGCCTCGATCTGTTTCGCGCCCAGCCCCTCAATGTCGAAAGCGGAGCGGGAAACGAAATGCTTAAGCTTTTCAACCGCCTGCGCCGGGCAGATCAGACCGCCGGTGCAGCGGTGATCCGCCTCACCTTCCTCGCGGATCACAGGTGAGCCGCATTCCGGGCATTCCGTCGGCATCTCGTAGGGCCTGGCGTCCTTCGGCCGCCTGGACAGGTCCACATCGACCACTTTCGGGATCACGTCGCCCGCGCGATAGACCGTAACCGTGTCTCCCTCGCGCAGATCCTTGCCGTCACGGATCGCCTCGCCCTTGCCGTCGCGCCCGGCGATGTAGTCGGCGTTGTGCAGCGTAGCGTTGGAGACGACAACGCCGCCGACAGTGACCGGCCTGAGCCGCGCGACCGGGGAAAGCTTTCCGGTGCGCCCGACCTGGACTTCGATCCGCTCGAGGATCGTGGTCGCTTCTTCGGCGGGGAACTTATGGGCGATCGCCCAGCGAGGGCTGCTGGACCGGAACCCCAATCTTTCCTGCAGGTCGAGACGGTCGACCTTGTAGACAACACCGTCGATATCATAGCCGAGCATCGCACGTTGCGACTCGATCTTCATGTAATGCTTTATCAGCTCATCGACGGACTCGCAGCGCGCCATGAGGGGATTGACCTGAAAACCGAGCGCGCCGAGCCGTTCAACCGCGTCCATCTGCGTCTCCGCCAGCGGCTCGGAGCACGCGCCCCAGGCATAGGCGAAGAACCGGAGCGGGCGGGCGGCGGTGATCGCCGGGTCAAGCTGGCGAAGACTGCCGGCGGCGGCGTTGCGCGGGTTGGCGAAGACCTTAGCGTCCGCCTCCGCCGCGCGCGCATTGAGTGCGGCGAAATCGGCGTGGCTCATATAGACCTCGCCTCTCACCTCCAGAAGCTCGGGCGCATCACCTTCAAGCCGTTTCGGGATGTCAGCAATGGTGGCCGCGTTGCGGGTGACGTTCTCACCCTCCCGCCCGTCGCCGCGCGTCGCGGCCGTCGCAAGCCGCCCGTCCTCATAACGAAGCGACAATGAAAGCCCGTCGATCTTCGGCTCGGCCGTATAGATCAATTCGGCTTCCGGCCTGATCCCGAGGAATTTGCGCGCGTATTCGTCAAATTCAGCCACCTTGGCTTTCGCTTCGCGTACAAACTCATCAATCTCCTTCTTCTTGGCTTTCATGACGATATTCCCCAGCGACAGCATCGGCGGGTCATGCCGGACCTTGGCGAAGGCCTCGGAAACCGGAGCGCCGACCCGTTTCGAGGGACTGTCATCGCGAACGAGATGGGGGAACCGCGCTTCGATCCCCGCGTTGCGCAGGCGGAGCGCATCGTAAGCGGCGTCGTCGATCTCCGGCGCGTCGTCCTGATGATAGGCGCGATCGTACCGGGCGATCTCGGCGGCGAGCCGCTCAAGCGCCGCGGCCGCTTCGGCCTCGGTCAGCTCGTCAACCGGTTTTGCCGTCATTCCACCGCCCGCGCGCCGCTTCGTTCACGGTCGAAGGTCGGTTGCGACGATCCGGCCGTCAAGCCGGAACGTCGCGCTCGCCGCTGGTCTTTCTCCGCGTCGCGCGGTATTTGGCGCCGGGAGCGCAAGGACCGGACGCGACATGACCGAAGAGAGCTACAGCGAAGCGATCTCGCCGACCGAGGAGATCATCGAGGAGGCGCGCAACGGCCGCATGTTCATCCTCGTCGATCACGAGGACCGCGAGAATGAGGGCGATCTCGTCATTCCCGGCCAGATGGCGACGCCGGACGCGGTGAATTTCATGGCGACGCACGGGCGCGGATTGATCTGCCTCGCGATGACGGCGGAACGGCTGGACAAGCTCGGCCTGAACCTGATGAGCGCGCAGAACCAGTCGCGCCACGAAACCGCCTTCACCGTGTCGATAGAGGCCCGCGAGGGCGTGACGACCGGAATTTCCGCGCATGACCGCGCGCGAACCATTGCTGTCGCCATCGACTCGGCCTCCGGCCCCGCCGATATCGCCACGCCTGGCCATGTGTTTCCGCTCCGCGCCAAGACGGGCGGCGTTCTCGTCCGCGCCGGTCATACCGAAGCGGCGGTCGACGTGGCGCGGATCGCCGGGCTCAACCCTTCCGGCGTCATCTGCGAGATCATGAACGATGACGGGTCGATGGCGCGCCTGCCCGACCTGGTCGCCTTCGCGCAGCGCCACAATCTCAAGATCGGCACAATCAGCGACCTGATCGCCTGGCGGCGTCGGCACGATAACCTCGTCCGCGAAGTCGCGTCGACGCATATCGAATCCGAAATCGGCGGCCAATGGGCTCTCCGCGTTTTTCGCGACACCGCGAACGGAACAGAGCATATCGCGCTGGTGAAGGGCGAAATCACGCCGGGTGCGCCGACTCTGGTGCGGATGCACCAGCTCGATCCCCTCGAAGACGTGCTCGCGCTTGCCGGCGGCCACTGGCGCCAGGCGCCCTCCGCGATGGCGGCGATCGCCGAAGAGGGTTGCGGCGCGCTCGTCCTTCTGCGCGACATGTCGCCCAATCTCGTCTCCGCGCGGCTGAACAACGCCCCGCACGACGCGCCGAAGCGGCTCAAGCAATATGGCGTCGGCGCGCAGATTCTCGCCGCGCTTGGAGTCGGTGAGATGACGCTCCTGACAAACTCGCCAAAACCGGAGGTCGTGGGCCTCGAAGCATACGGACTCTCGATCACCGGCGTCAGAGCGATTCCGAATTGGAAGGAATGAACATGGCGTCGACCGAAGACCGCATCGCCCTCGCGCCACCGCGTTTTGACGACGCGCCGCGCATCCTGATCGTCGCCGCGCCCTTCTATCGCGACATCGCCGACATGCTGATCGCCGGCGCCCGCGCGGCGCTGGACGCCGCGGGTGCGAAACACGAGCTGGCTGAGGTTCCGGGCGCGCTGGAGATTCCCATCGCCATCCGGCTCGCGGAGCGGCGCTTTTCCGCATTTGTCGCGCTCGGCTGTGTGATCCGGGGCGAGACGACACATTACGAGACCGTCTGCAATGACAGCTCTCGCGCTCTCACGCTGCTCGGCGTCGAGCGCGGGCTCTGCCTCGGCAACGGCATCCTCACCGTGGAAACCCACGCTCAGGCGGTCGTCAGGGCCGATCCGGCATGCATGAACAAGGGCGGCGGCGCAGCCGAGGCGGCGCTGCATCTCCTCGCCCTCAAACGGCGCTTCGCCGCCCCCGCGACCGGAAAGGGCGACATACGCCTCGCCGGCGACCCTGTGATCGGAGGAGTCTGAATGTCGCGGGAGGTTCAGGCCCCGAAGGGTGAAGATCGCCGCCGAATGCGCTCCGCCGCGCGCCTCGCCGCGGTGCAGGCGCTCTATCAGATGGAGCTTTCCGGCCAGCCCATGGTCACGGTCCGCAACCAGTTCGAAGCGCACCGCATCGGCATGGAGATCGACGGCGCACAGTACCACGACGCTGATATCGCACTTTTCCGCCGGCTGCTGAAACACGCGCTCGCCCGACAGATCGAGATCGACCAGACCACCGACCGCATTCTGGTCGAGAAATGGCCGCTCGGCCGTATCGACGCCACGCTCCGCGCCCTCTTCCGCGCCGCCGGCGCCGAACTTCTCGAGGAGCGAAAAACCCCGCCCAAGGTGATAATCACCGAATATGTGGACGTTGCGCGCGCGTTTTTCCCCGAGGGAAAGGAGCCGGGTCTCGCCAACGCCGTTCTTGATGCGATGGCGCGGGAGACGCGGCCGGACGCGTTCGCGAAGCAACAGGAATAGCCCCGATCATCCCGCTCGCCGTTCACGTTGGAGCAACCAGCGCAACGCGCCGCAACAGCAAAGTATCGTGTTACTCGATCGGCGAGAGGAGCGCGGGGGCCGTAACCAGCGCTCGGACGCCATGCGATTTGGTCTCGTTGAAGACATTCGCCTCCGCCCAGCGATGAAGAGAGGCGATGTCGAGCTTGACGCAATCCGGCCTGACGCTCCAGGTCACGTGAAGTGGCGAACATATCGACGCGGAATAGGCCGGCCCGGTGGTCGAGCCGGCATAGATCACCGGAACACCGCCATCGGGCAAAGCTTTCGGTTGTGGCCGCCCCACGCGGTTGGCCGCGTAGGCATAGTCGCCGAAATCGAGGGCCTCAGGGTCGTTCACCAGCAGGAACACCTGCGCCTCAACGCGAATTTGCGGCTCGGCGCAGGTCTGCGGCGCGCAGGCGGCGAGCCCCTCTCCCGGCATGACGTCACATGAAGAGTAGACCCAATGCACCTCAACCGTGTCGCCCGGGGCCGCACCCTTATAGGCGCCCTTGAGCGGCGCGCGCTCCGCCGCAGTCAGCGCGTCCGATCCATTACAGCGAAATCCGCCCGCACCCGAGGCATACGCGAATCCGGGTCCGCGATGCTCGGCCTGTGTGTGCGTATGGATATTGCAGAGGTTGAGGCTGGCGGCCGACGGCGCGAGAGCGAAGGCTTTCGTATTCTGCCCCGCCTTCGTCGAGATGTCGCGCGGCGATTGCGGCCCGAATCCTTCGCAGATCTCCTGCGTCTCGGCGGCGAATCCCATACAAATCAAAACAAAAAAGACTGCGGATGACCTCAGTATTCGCATCGCCAATCTCCGATTTGTCCGCGACAGCGCGCCGCCTACGCTCCGATTGACTTTCGGACACGTCTGTCTATTTTGCAACGCACATAAGGAAGAGCGTCAATATGGACGCTCAGGGCCGCGTTGAACAGGCGGCCATCAGACCGCCAAACAACGCGAAAGGGTCCTATGACTTCCTTCTCAGAACTTAATCTCGATCCGAAAGTCTATCAGGCTATCCTTGAGGCCGGCTACGACACGCCAACGCCGATCCAGGAGCAGGCGATCCCGCATGCGCTGATGGCGAAGGACGTGCTCGGCATCGCCCAAACCGGCACCGGCAAGACCGCCGCCTTCACGCTGCCGATGATCACGATCCTGGCGCAGGGTCGGGCGCGGGCGCGTATGCCGCGCAGCCTCGTTCTCTGCCCGACGCGTGAACTGGCGGCGCAGGTGGCCGAGAATTTCGAGATCTACGGCAAGTATCACAAACTCACCATGGCGCTGCTGATCGGCGGCGTCAGCTTCAAGGATCAGGACAAGCTGATCGACCGCGGCGTCGACGTTCTGATCGCGACGCCGGGTCGGCTTCTCGACCATTTCGAACGGGGCAAACTGATGCTCACCGGGATCGAGATCATGGTGGTGGATGAGGCCGACCGGATGCTCGACATGGGCTTCATTCCCGATATCGAACGCATCTTCAAACTCACGCCCTTCACGCGGCAGACCCTTTTCTTCTCCGCCACGATGCCGCCGGAAATCACGCGATTGACTCAGGAGTTCCTACATAATCCGGTGCGGATTGAGGTGGCGCGGCAGGCGACGACGGGCGAAAATATCTCTCAGCGCGTCATCGAGTGGAAAGCCTCGTCCAAAGAGGCGGCGGATAGCGAAAAACGCGATCTTCTTCGCGCGTTGATCGACGCCGAAGGCGAGAAGCTGACCAACGCCATCGTATTTTGCAATCGTAAGTCGAATGTCGACATCGTCGCGAAGAGCCTCTCGAAGCACGGCTACAACGCTGCGCCCATCCATGGCGATCTCGACCAGAAGGTGCGAATGCGGACGCTGGACGCTTTCCGCGCCAACGAGTTGAGGATTCTCGTCGCGTCGGATGTGGCGGCGCGCGGGCTCGACATTCCCATCGTCTCCCATGTCTTCAATTTCGACGTTCCGATCCACTCCGAGGACTACGTCCACCGTATCGGGAGGACGGGCCGTGCGGGGCGCGCCGGCGACGCGCTGACGCTCTGTCTGCCGCATGAAACGAAATATCTCGACAAGATCGAAGAGCTGATTGAGACGAAGATCGATCGGACGCCCCCGCCAGCGGACGCCGTTCGCGTAGGGCGCAAACCGCGCCCCGAACCACGCGGTGAGAACAACCGGCGCGCACGACGGCCACGGCGCGACGAGTCACGGCGAAACGGTTCCGAAACCGAAGAGGCCCGCAGCGTCGAAGCCGAATCTGCAGCGGCGCCTGCGACGGAACAGCCGCCAGCCGCGCAGAAAAATGAACCGAAGCGCGAACAGCAGGCCGAACAGGCGGCGCCGAAACAGAACCAGCGGCGGCGAGAGTCAGGCGGCGGTCTGCGCAATAGCAACGCCGCTCAGCGCAACAATGGCGATGGCGCGCCGGTGAAGGGGCTTGGCGACCATATGCCCGCCTTCATGTCGATCCCGCTGCCGAAACTGAAATCGACGCGAACCAAGTCGAGCGATAAGACCAACAACGACGAGGCTGCGGCGTAAGCCGCAGCGGGCCGGCGCGCCTTCAGCGGCGACAGAGCGATTGACGTGTAGGGCCGCGCCAATCGCCAGAAGCGCTCACGGGGTGAGCCGCCGGCGGCGGAGCAGTGCGTGATCAGGCGCATTCCGCGCCCGCCCATTTTATCTGGTCTATTCTGCTTCAAGCCGCGTCACCAGGACGCTCGCGACCGGCTTCTTGCCCCACGCCTCCATCGCCGCTTTCCGCGCGACGCGCTCCGCGAGTTCGGCGATGCGGTCGTCGGAGCGCAACTCACGCTTTGACGCGCCGCCGATCGCCGCATCGACGCGATCGCCGATCAGAGCGGCGATTTCTTCGCCATTGCGCCCCTTGACCGGCAGGCCTTCTGTCCTGACCCGCGGGTCGGCGAAAAGCTCGCCAGCTTCATCAATCACGAGGCTGACCGCGACATGGCCCTGGCGTGCCAGTTTCAAGCGCGCGCGGATCACCCCGTCCAGCGCGCCGACCAGCATCTCGCCATCGAGATAGACGCGTCCGGTCTCCACATGTCCGACCACCTGCGGCTGATTGAGATCCAGGCCAACGATGGTCCCGTTCGGCGCGACGATGGAGGCGGCGCCCCATCCTTTCGCCAGCATCGCGTGCTCCACCAGGTGGCGATGCTCTCCATGAATCGGAGCGGCGACCTGCGGACGAAGCGCCCGATAGATCTGCTGGATATCTTCGCGCTGACCGTGGCCGGAGACATGGATCGGCTCCATGTCATCGTCGACCACGTCGATTCCCTGTTCGGAAAGCAGATTGTAAAGCCGATAGACCTCCTTCTCGTTCCCCGGAATGGTTTTCGAGGAAAAGAGGACGAGATCACCGCTTTTCAGCTTCACGGTTGGATGGCTGCCCGTGGCGATGCGGGCGAGCGCGGCGCGGCCTTCGCCTTGGCTTCCCGTAATCAGGTAGAAGAGATTCTCGGCCGGAATATCGCGAGCCCTGTCATCGCCGACGATCGGCGGAAAGCCTTTCAACGCGCCGGTTTCGACCGCGGTCTCGATCATCCTTTGCATCGCGCGACCGGCGACGACGACGGAGCGCCCGCACTCGGTTGCGACTTCCGCCAGCGTCTTGAGGCGCGCGACATTGGAGGCGAATGTCGTCGCGGCGACGGCCCCCTTCGCGCTCTTGATCAGACGCTTCAGATGCGGGCGGAGCGGCTGCTCGCCACCGGCCTCACCATCCTCGAAGATGTTCGTTGAATCGCACATCAGCGCCAGCAGGCCTTCGTCGCCGATCTCGCGCAGACGCGCCATGTCGGTCGGCCGGCCGATCACCGGGTCGGGGTCGATCTTAAAGTCGCCGGTGTGAACCAGCCGGCCCGCCGGGGTCTCTATGAGCAGCATCGCCGGGTCAGGAATCGAATGGGTGACCGGCAGGAAGGAGACCCGGAAAGGCCCCGCCTCGATCGGCGTGTCCCATTTCGCGGTCTTCACCACCTGCGGCGAGCGCCCGACCTCAGAGAGCTTCCTCCGCGCGATCTCGGCGGTGAAAAGTGGCGCGGCGACGAAGGGTGCGCGAATTTTCGGCCAGAGCCGACCGAGCGCGCCGATATGGTCCTCGTGCGCATGGGTGATGAATACCGCCTCGAGCCGGTCTCCGATCTCCTCGACGAATCTGATATCCGGCATAACCAGATCGACGCCCGGCGACGTGTCCATGTCTCCAAAAGATACGCCGCAATCCACCATGATCCAGCGCCGGTCTTTCACCGGACCATGACCATAGAGGTACATGTTCATTCCGATTTCGCCCGCGCCGCCAAGAGCGACATAGACGAGATTCGCATTATCAATCATTTAGGGTCTGTTTTCCTTATAGATTTTGACGAGCCCCCGCATAGTCAGGTCCCCGTCCACATGATCAATCGCCAGCGTTCCCTCAGCCATCAAGGGGGAAAGACCGCCCGTCGCGATCACCGTCATCGGTACGCCAATTTCTTCAGACACCCGTTTGCACACGCCTTCGATGAGGCTGACATAGCCCCAGTAGACGCCCGATTGCATACAGCTCTCGGTATCGGTCCCCACCACCTGCTGCGGTTTCGCTATATCGACATTCGGCAGCTTCGCCGCCGCCTCATGTAGGGCCTTGAGAGACAGATTCACACCCGGAACGATCAGCCCACCGGCATAGGCGCCCTCGAAATCCACTACGTCGAATGTCGTCGCGGTGCCGAAATCCACGATGATCAGGTTGGGCCCATACGCGTCGAATGCGCCGACGGTGTTGACCAGTCGGTCGGCGCCGACCTCGCGCTCGCGTTTGACCTTGATCTTCACGCCGAGCGCGCAGTTCGGCTCACCCACGACAAGCGGCTCACACTTGAAGAACTCGCGGCAGAGGCGCTTCAGATTAAAAAGCGTCTGCGGCACGACTGTTGCGATGATCGCATCCGTGATCGCCTCCAGCGGCACGCCATGATGGTCCATCAGCCTGTTGAGCCAGACGAAATACTCGTCTGACGTGCGCGGCCCGTATGTCGAGCATCGCATGGCGGTAAGCAGGCGGTCCCCATCGAACACCGCGAAGACGGTATTGGTGTTCCCGGCGTCGATTGCGAGAAGCATGAAAGCGCTCCTGTCAGCGGAAATAGATATCGGCGGCGTGAATTCTCCGCCGGCCATTCGCGGTTCCGAGCACGAGCGCGCCCTCAACGTCCACATCCTCGAATACGCCGGTGACGTTCTCGCGCGGGGTCCGCGCCTCGATCCTCTCTCCGAGTCGCGCGGCGCGCGCCAGCCACGCTTCCCGGATCGGCGCGAAACCTTCAGCAGCAAGGAGCGAAGCCCAGTATGCGAGCCGGGCCGCGATCGATGTGAGCGCGTCCTCCGCTGAAACCCGCACCCCCGCCTCTTCGAGCAAACTCGTTGGCGGGTGCGAACTGGCGCCGTCTGCGGCTGGCGCGCTGACCAGATTGACGCCGACGCCAATGGCGAGCCAATCGAGTTTTCCCGCGCGCCCCGCGCTCTCAAGCAGCACGCCGGCGGCCTTGCCGCAGCCAAGGAGCGGATCGTTCGGCCATTTCAAGGCCGCGCGTCCACCATGCGCCTCAAAGAACTCGGCCACGGCGATACATGCGGCGAATGAGAGAAGCGCGCTCCCGGATGCCGGCATCCCAGGGCGCATCAGGAGCGTCGCGTAAAGATTACCGTCGCCTTCGGTCCAGACGCGGCCCTGACGCCCGCGCCCGGCGACCTGCCGTCTGGCCCTGATCCACAACGGCGTCTCGGCGCCCGCCAGAGCGCGACGGCGGGCCTCCTCGTTGGTGCTGTCGATCTCGTCGAGAACGACGAGTCCCACGCCATGCGGCCATACGACGGCCAGGCCCGGTCGCATCTAACGGACGAGCGCTTCGGCGGCGGCCCTGCTCGCCTCGATCAGCCCGAACCCGTCCATGAACGGCAGCCAACCGATCGTCATCGCCAACGCGCAGAAGCCAAGCGTCAATCGATGCGAAGCCAGAAGCCGCCCGTCGAGCGGCTGATCCACTTCGTCGAAATACATCAACTTGATGATCCGTAGGTAATAGAACGCGCCGATCACGGAGGCGACCACACCGGCGAGCGCAAGCGGCGCAAGCCCGGCGTCGACCGCAGCGACGAAGACGAAATACTTACCAAAGAATCCGGCGAGCGGCGGAATTCCAGCCAGCGAGAACAAGAGCGCCGCCAGCGCCATCGCCTGCCCCGGAGAATTTTTGGAGAGGCCGCAGAAATCGTCGATCCGCGTCACGGGCCGCCCGCCACGCTCCATCGACAGGATGAACGCAAATACACCAAGCGTCATGATGAGGTAGATCGCCAGGTAGATCAGCAGCGCTTCCGCCCCGTCTACCGTCCCGGCCGCGAGACCGATCAACGCGAAGCCCATATGGCCGATCGAGGAATAGGCCATGAGCCGCTTGATATCGGTCTGTCCGATCCCCGCAAATGCGCCCCAGAACATCGAGACGAGCGAGATGAAGACGATAATCTGCCGCCAGGCCTCGGTCGCATCGCCAAAGGCGTCATACATCACGCGGGCGAAAAGCACGCCGGCCGCGATCTTCGGCGAAGTGGCGAAGAACGTGGTGACCGGGGTGGGCGATCCCTCATAAACGTCCGGCGTCCACATGTGGAAAGGCGCCGCGGACATCTTGAAAGCCATGCCTGCGGCGAGAAAGGAAATACCGAAGATCAGACCGAGCGAAACTTCCTCCGCCGCGACCACCGCGGCGATCCGCGTGAAATTCGTCGAGCCGGTATAACCATAGACCAGGGACGCCCCATAGAGCAGAAGACCAGAGGACAATGCGCCAAGAACGAAATACTTGAGCCCGGCCTCGGTCGATTTCAGGCTGTCCCGCCGAAACGCGGCGACGACGTAGAGCGCAAGCGATTGCAGCTCCAACCCCATATAGAGGCTCATCAGATCGCCCGACGAGACCATCATCATCATGCCCGTGACCGCGAGGCCGATCAGCACGGGAAACTCGAACTTCATCAGGCCGCGCCGCACTAGAAAGTCGCGCGACAGCACCAGCACCACCGCCGCCGAGAGCAGGATGAGCACCTTGGCGAAATTTGAGAACGCGTCGGCCACATAGGCGCCGCCAAAGGCGACGCCGGAGCCCGGGTCGACCGCGATTATCGCGGCGAGCAGGGTCATCAGGCCCGCCATCAACCAGTTGACCGTCCCGGCGCGCTCATCTCCGCCGCCGAACGTGCCGAACATCAGAAGGCCCATGGAGCCGAGCGCCAGAATAATCTCCGGCAGGACGAGGTCGAAATCTGCGCCGGTCATCAGTGTCTCACTTCATGGCCAGGTTGAAGTTGTCGCGCGCGGCGTCGATATTCGCGAGAAGCGCGTCGACCGAATGGCCGAAAAGATCGGTCAGGAGGCTGGGATAGACGCCGAGGACGATCGTGCCGATCACGAGCGGAGCAAAGATCGCCGTTTCTCGCCGGCTTAGGTCCTTGATATTCTTCAGACTCTCCTTGATCAGTTCGCCAAAGACGATGCGCCGATAGAGCCAGAGCGCGTACGCGGCGGAGAGGATGACGCCCGTCGCCGCGAAGAACGCGGTCCAGGTCGAGACCTGGAACACCCCGACCAGCGTCAGGAATTCCCCGACGAAACCCGAAGTGCCCGGCAGCCCGACATTCCCCATGGTGAAGAGCATGAACACGGCGGCGTAGATCGGCATGCGGACCACAAGTCCGCCATAGGCGGCGATTTCTCGCGTGTGCATCCGGTCGTAGATCACTCCGACGCAAAGAAAGAGCGCGCCGGAGATGAATCCGTGGCTGATCATCTGGAAGATTGCGCCATCGACCCCCTGCCGGTTCGCCGCGAATATCCCCATCGTGACGAAACCCATATGCGCGACGGAGGAATAGGCGATCAGCTTCTTCATGTCCTCCTGCATCAGCGCGACCAGCGACGTATAGACGATGGCGATAGCCGAGAGGAGGAATACGAAATCAGCCATCAGTTCGGACGCCACCGGGAACATCGGCAGGCTGAAGCGCAGGAAGCCGTAGCCGCCCATTTTCAACAGGATCGACGCCAGCACGACGGACCCCGCGGTCGGCGCCTGCACATGCGCGTCCGGCAGCCAGGTGTGCACCGGCCACATCGGCATCTTCACCGCAAACGAAGCGAAGAAGGCGAGCCATAGCAGCGTCTGGAAACCACCGAGTATGTTCCAGCCGAGTATCTCGATCGGCGCGGAGTCGAAGCTGTGAATCAACAGCTCCTTGATATCCGTGGTTCCCGCGTCCCAATACATCGCTATCATCGCGATCAACATCAGTAGTGAGCCGAGGAGCGTGTAAAGAAAGAACTTGAAGGAGGCGTAAACCCTGTCCTTGCCGCCCCATATTCCGATGATGAGAAACATCGGAATGAGCCCGCCCTCGAAGAACAAGTAAAAGAGGATCATATCCAGCGAGACGAATACGCCGATCATCAGCGTCTCCAGCACGAGGAAGGCGATCATGTACTCCTTCACCCGCGTCTCGACTTTCCAGGAGGCCGCTATCACCAGCGGCATCAGGAATGTCGTCAGCATCACGAAGCCGATCGAGATGCCGTCCACGCCGACCCGATAGGCCAACGCGCCTAGCCAGGCGCGCTCCTCAACGAATTGAAAGCCGGTGTCGGTCGGATCGAAGCCGATCAGGACCGGCAGCGACAGAACGAAAGTGAACACGGTTGTGAAGATCGCCGTCCAGCGCGCGTTCTGCACCGCCTGCCCGCTGTCGCCCTTCACCAACAACAGGATGATCAGCGCGCCAATGAGCGGCAGGAAGGTGATGATGGAGAGATAGGGCAGCATCATCAGCCTCCGACGACCGTATACCAGGTGATGATCGCGCAGATTCCGAGGATCATCGCGAAGGCGTAATGGAAGACGAAGCCAGATTGCGCCCGCCCCGCGAGCCCGGTGAAGAACGGCACCACCCCAAGCGCCAACCCATTGACGGCCCCGTCGATCACGTTGCCGTCACCGCGCCTCCAGAGAAAGCGCCCGAGCCACTTCGCGAACCGCACGAAGATGAAATCGTAGATCTCGTCGAAATACCACTTGTTGAGAAGGAAGAGGTAGAGCGGCCTCTGCTGGCGAGCCAGCGCCTCGGCGGAACCGGGTCTGAGGATATACATGACATAAGCGATGACGAAGCCGATCAGCATGGCGAAGAAGGGCGAGGCCTTTACCAGCCAGGAGACCCCGTGCGCGTCATGGACGACGTGATTGTGCTCGCCCGAGAAGATCGCGCCAGCCCAGAACTCATTCTCGTGATGGCCGAAGAAGTCACCGTAGAACACCATGCCCGCGACGACTGCGCCGAATGCAAGCACATAGAGCGGGATCATCATCACGTTCGGGCTCTCATGCGCGTGATCGTAGGTATGCGCGTCCGCGCGTGTTTCGCCAAAGAAGGTGAGGAAGATCAGTCGCCATGAATAGAACGACGTCATCGCCGCCGCGACGACAAGCAGCACGAACGCATAGCTCATACCCTCGCCCGCGAAGACGCTCTCGATTATCGCGTCCTTGGAAAGGAACCCGGCGAAACCGATCCCGGTCAGCGGAATACCGACACCGGTGATCGCAAGCGTGCCGGCCATCATCATCCAGTAGGTGAGCGGGATCTTCTTCCGCAGCCCACCGTAATGGCGCATGTCCTGCTCGTGATGCATCGCATGGATAACCGAACCGGCGCCGAGGAAAAGCAGCGCCTTGAAGAAGGCGTGGGTG
Organism: Pikeienuella piscinae; assembly: GCF_011044155.1. Lineage (NCBI taxonomy): Bacteria > Pseudomonadati > Pseudomonadota > Alphaproteobacteria > Rhodobacterales > Paracoccaceae > Pikeienuella > Pikeienuella piscinae. The sequence goes on along the minus strand of NZ_CP049056.1, from coordinate 332,845 downwards.
AAGAGGTGGAACATCGCCGCCTCATACGCGCCGACCCCGGCCGCCGCGAACATGTAGCCGAGCTGCGAGCAGGTCGAATAGGCGATCACTCGCTTGATATCGGTCTGCACCAATCCGACGGTCGCGGCGAAGAACGCCGTCGTGGCGCCGATCACGGTGATGAAGATCAGCGTGCTCGGCGCGAATTCCATCAGCGGCGACATCCGGCAGACGAGAAACACGCCCGCCGTAACCATGGTCGCGGCGTGGATCAGCGCCGAGACTGGCGTCGGCCCCTCCATCGCGTCCGGCAGCCAGGTGTGAAGCAGGAACTGCGCCGATTTCCCCATCGCGCCGATGAAAAGCAGGAAGCAGAGCAGTTCCGCCGCATTGAGGTCCATGCCGACGAAACCGATCGTGCTCTCAGCGAGCACCGGCGCCGCGGCGAACACGTCGTCGAAGGCGATACTGTCGACCATGAAGAACAGGCCGAAAATCCCAAGCAAGAAGCCAAAATCACCCACCCGGTTGACGATGAAAGCCTTGATCGCCGCCGCGTTCGCGGAGGGCTTGTGATGCCAGAATCCGATCAGGAAATAGGAGGCGACACCCACCCCCTCCCAGCCGAAGAACATCTGGAGAAGATTGTCCGAGGTCACCAGCATCAGCATCGCGAAGGTGAAGAAGCTGAGATAGGCGAAAAACCGCGCCTTGGAGCGATCCTCCTCCATGTAGCCGATGGAATAGAGGTGAACGAGCGATGAAACCGTGGTGACGACGACCAGCATCACGCACGTCAGCGTATCGACTCGGATCGCCCAGTCGGCGACGAGCGCGCCGGAATCGAACCAGCGAAAGAGCGGGAACGTCGCACCCGCCTCGCCGGTATGCGTGAAAAACACGATCCATGAGAGCAGAGCGGTGAGAAACAGAAGCGCTGTCGGTATCGCCATCGCCATCTTCTCGCCGATCGCGCGACCGAAAAGCCCTGCGACCAGCGCGCCGAGCAGCGGAGCGAAGAGTATGATCTGGAACAACGGCTCAGCCCTTCATCACGTTGACGTCTTCGACCGCGATCGAGCCGCGATTGCGGAAGAAGCAGACAAGGATGGCGAGCCCGATCGCTGCCTCCGCGGCCGCGACGGTCAGCACGAAGAGCGCGAAGATCTGGCCAACCAGATCGCCAAGATGCGCCGAAAACGCCACCAGGTTGATGTTGACCGCCAACAACATCAGCTCGATCGACATCAGGATGATGATGATGTTCTTGCGGTTGAGAAAAATCCCGAAAATGCCGGTGACGAACAGGATCGCCGCGACGGTCAGGTAGTTTGAAAGTCCGATCTCCATCGCCTAGATCCCCTGCCCCGGTTTCACATCGCGCAGTTCAACCGCCTCTTCGCGCCGCCGCCACATCTGTCCGGTTACGTCTTGGCGCTTGACCTCTTCGCGATGGCGCATCGTCAGCACGATGGCGCCGATCATCGCCACGAAGAGGACCAGCCCGGCGGCCTGGAAGAGATAGACGTAATCGGTATAGATCAGACGACCGAGCGCGACGGTGTTCTCCACCTGATCGGAGGCCGGCGTCTCCGCCATTCGTTGCACCGGAGCTTGCGGCGCGATCAGCCATTGACCGATCACGAGGCCGAGTTCCACCAGAAGAACGACGCCGATCATCACCCCGAGAGGCAGAAAATCCGCCACTCCCTTCTTCAGCTCGGCGAAATCAACATCCAGCATCATCACCACGAAGAGGAAAAGCACCGCGACCGCGCCGACATAGACGAAGACCATCACCATTGCGATGAACTCCGCGCCCATCAGAACGAACAGGCCAGCCGTGGAGAAGAACGCGAGGATGAGCCACAACACCGAGTGCACCGGGTTGCGCGCCAGCGTGACCAGAAGCCCGGCGGCCACGGTGACCGTGGCGAAGACGTAGAATGCGATGGCGGTCAGCGCCATGATGGTCCCCTCTCGCTCGCGTCAGCGATAAGCCGCGTCAAGTTCGATATTCCGCGCAATCTCGCGCTCCCAACGGTCGCCATTCTCCAGAAGCTTCTCCTTGTTGTAGAAAAGCTCCTCCCGCGTCTCGGTGGCGAACTCGAAATTCGGGCCCTCGACGATGGCGTCCACTGGGCAGGCCTCCTGGCAGAAGCCGCAATAGATGCATTTCGTCATGTCGATGTCGTATTTCGTGGTGCGCCGCGAACCGTCCGCGCGCGGCTCCGCCTCGATGGTGATGGCCTGTGCCGGGCAGATCGCTTCGCAGAGCTTGCAGGCGATGCAGCGCTCTTCACCGTTCGGATAACGCCGCAGCGCGTGCTCGCCCCGGAAACGCGGCGAAAGCGCCCCTTTCTCAAAGGGATAGTTCAGCGTCGCCTTGGGCTTCAGGAAGTACTTGAAGCCCACCTTGAAGCCGATGAAGATGTCGGTCAGCAGAAAATACCAGAACGCCCTGTCGAACGGGATGCTCATGACGCCTCCATCGGTTCGGGCTGCACAGCGCGAACCCGCCGCGCGCCCGCTGTCTCGCGCATCTCATCGCAAAGGTAAACCCGCTCCGCGGGATTCTCGTTCGTCATGAAGGAGGGGTAAATGAACCGCACGCCTCAGCCCCCCACGGCCCAGCGAGCGTAGCCCGGCACGCCGAACTGCGCGAATCCCGCGACCAGCACGATCCAGCCGAGCGAAAGCGGCAGGAACACCTTCCAGCCGATCCGCATCAGCTGATCGTAGCGATAGCGCGGCACGATCGCCTTCACCATCGCGAACATGAAGAAGAAGAACACCACCTTGAGGACGAACCACAGAACGCCGTCCGGCAGGAACGGAACCGGTGAAAGCCAGCCTCCGAAGAAAAGGATCGTCGTCATCGCGCACATCAGCACGATGTTCATGTACTCCCCGATCATGAACAGGAGATAAGGCGTGGAGGAATACTCCACCTGATAACCGGCGACGAGTTCCGATTCCGCCTCGGGCAGATCGAAAGGCGGCCGGTTCGTCTCCGCCAGCGCCGAGACGAAGAAGAGCACCACCATCGGCAGATGCGGCAACCAGTACCAGTTCAGGAAACCGAGCCCGCCATCCTGCGCACGGACGATCTCCGAAAGGTTCAGCGAACCGGTCGAGATCAGCACTCCGACGATGATGAAGCCGATCGAGACCTCATAGGAGACCATCTGCGCCGCAGAGCGCAGCCCGCCGAGAAAAGGATATTTCGAGTTCGACGCCCAACCACCCATGATGACGCCGTATACGCCGAGCGAAGAGATCGCGAAGATGTAGAGGATGCCGACATTGAGGTCCGAGATCACCCAGCCGTCGGCGAAGGGGATTACCGCCCAGCCGATCGCCGCCAGCACGAAGGTCGCGAGCGGCGCCAACAGGAACACCACCTTGTCCGCGCCCGCCGGGACGACAATTTCCTTCATGATGAATTTCAGGAAGTCCGCGAAGCTCTGCAAGAGTCCGAACGGCCCGACGACGTTCGGGCCGCGCCGAAGCTGCACCGCCGCCCAGACCTTGCGGTCCATGTAGAGAAGAAACGCGAGGCTGACGAGCAATGAGACCGTCACTACAAGGCATTGCGCCAGGATGATCAGGAAAATGCCCGCCTGGGTGTCGAAAAAATCCATTACGCTTCGCCTTCCCGTGCAACGCCCGCTTCATCGCAGTAGATGAGCCAGTCTTCGACCGCCGCCGCGCGGCCCTCCGCCGGCGGCGCGCCTTTCACCGGCGCGCCGGCGGTCGCCATCGTCTGATAAACGAGATCCGCGTCCACGCCGTCGCCGATCGCGTCCCGTTTGGCGACGCCTCCGACCCATTCGAGCGCGCCCGCGCCCGCGGCCCGCGCATGTTTCGCCGCGGCGCAGTGATGCGCCGCCAGCGCGTCCTCGTCGACGGCCGAACCCGCCACCCGGATGACGCCCGCGGCGGCGTCGGTCACGGTCAGCCCCGGCGCGACGGGCGGCGTCGGCGCGGGCGCCTCGGCCCGCGGCGCGGCGCAACCGGCGAGCGCCGCCGCCGTCAGGGCGGAGAAGAAGGCGGCGCGGATCATTCCGCCGCCATCCGCGTCGCCGCCCGTTGCTTCGCCAAGCGCGAGAGTTCGGCCATGATCGCTGAAGCGCGCGCGATCGGGTTGGTGAGATAATGGTCTCGGATCGGCGTCTCGAGCGGGGCGCCGTCCATCTCCCCCGTCGGAACCGGCGTCCAGTCGCAAGGCTCGATCGCGTCGATCCGCGCGAAATGCGGATGCGCCTCAAAGAGCGCCGAGCGGAGCGCGGCGAGGTTGTTCCAACGCTGTGTCGCGCCAAGCTCCGCGGAAAGCGCTCGCAGAATCGCCCAGTCCTCCTTCGCTTCGCCGGGCGGGAAGCCGGCGCGATACGCCATCTGCACGCGGCCTTCGGTGTTCACGAAAAGCCCCGACTGCTCGGTATAAGCGGCCCCGGGCAGGATCACATCGGCCCGATGCGCGCCGCGGTCGCCATGGCTGCCCTGATAGATGACGAAGGCGGCATCCGGCGCGTCGACTTCATCGGCCCCAAGATTATACACGACCTCGGCGTCAGCCAGCGCCGCCTCCATCCCTCCCTCGACGGCGAAACCGACATCCATCGCCCCGACCCGCGAAGCGGCGGTGTGAAGCACGAGGAGCCCGGAGCCGGATACATCCGCCATCTTCATCGCCGCGCCGAGCACCGCCGCGCCATCCGCACGCGCGAGCGCACCCTGCCCGACGATGACCAGGGTCTTTTTCGCCTTGGTCTCGTCCGAGACGCCATCGGCGATCATCTGGCTCAGGGTCTCCGGCCCGGCCCCCGCATGGTAGTATTCATAGGTCAGATCGACCGCCTTTCCGATCAGCGCGACCTCCGCGCCATTGATCCAGGCCTTGCGGATACGCGCATTCAGCACCGGCGCCTCGATCCGCGGATTGGTCCCGACGAGCAAAATCATCTCGGCGCTGTCGATATCCGCGATCGATGCGGAGCCGACATAACCGGAGCGGTTTCCGATCGGCAGCGCCGCGCCGTCGGTGCGGCATTCGGCCGACCCGCCCAGCCCTTCGACCAGCCCTTTCAGGCTCCAGATCGCCTCGACCGGCGCCAGGTCGCCGGCGAGCGCGGCGAGCTTTCCGCCCTTCATCGCTTCGGCGGCTTTTGCGAGCGCCTCGCCCCATCCTGCCGGGCGGAGCCTGCCGTTCTCGCGGATATAGGGCTTGTCGAGCCGCTGCCGGCGCAGCCCGTCACAGATATGACGCGTCTTGTCCGCGATCCACTCCTCGTTCACGTCGTCATGGTTCCGCGGCAGAATGCGCATCACTTCGCGGCCGCGCGTATCGACGCGAATGTTGGAGCCGAGCGCGTCCATCACGTCGATACTTTCGGTCTTGGTCAGCTCCCAAGGCCGGGCGTTGAAGGCGTAGGGCTTGTTGGTGAGCGCGCCGACCGGGCAGAGATCGACGACATTGCCCTGCATTTCGCTCTCGAGCGCCGCCTCGAGATAGGTCGTGATCTCGGCGTCTTCGCCCCGTCCGGTCTGGCCCATCTGCGTGATGCCCGCGACCTCGGTCGTATAGCGCACGCAGCGGGTGCAGGAGATGCAGCGCGTCATCTGCGTGCCGACGAGCGGGCCGAGATCGGGATCGGCGACGGAGCGCTTCGGCTCCCGGAAGCGGGAGAAATCGACGCCGTAAGCCATCGCCTGATCCTGAAGGTCGCACTCCCCGCCCTGATCACAGATCGGGCAGTCCAGCGGGTGGTTGATAAGCAGGAACTCCATCACCCCTTCACGCGCCTTCTTCACCATCGGCGTGTTGGTGAAAACCTCCGGCGGCTCGCCGTCCGGGCCCGGGCGCATGTCGCGGACCTGCATCGCGCAGGACGCGACGGGCTTGGGCGGCCCGCCCTTGACCTCGATCAGACACATCCGGCAATTGCCGGCAATCGAAAGGCGTTCATGGTAGCAGAAGCGCGGAATCTCTTTCCCCGCCTCCTCGCAGGCCTGAAGGAGCGTCATCGCCCCATCGACCTCCATCTCGATCCCGTCGACCTTGAGTTTACGAAGATCGCTCATCGATTAACCTCGCTCGCCGCCGGCGCGCCGGCGGTCAAATCCTTCAGCGCCCGCATAAGCCGCGCCAGCGCGCCCCGCGCGGGCATGAAATCCACCGCTTCGACGCCCGCCGTCCGCTCCGCGCTTTCGCGCATCATCAGGCGCAGCTGATATGGGTTGTCGCCCATGCACATCGCCCTACCCCGCCGCCATCGCGCTGACGCGGCCGCGCTGCTTCGCCTTGATCCGGTCCTCAATCTCGCCCCGGAAGTGACGGATCAGGCCCTGGATCGGCCAGGCGGCGGCGTCGCCGAGCGCGCAGATCGTGTGACCTTCGACCTGCGTGGTGACTTCGAGGAGCATGTCGATCTCCTCGATCTCCGCGTCGCCAGTCACCAGCCGCTGCATCACCCGCATCATCCAGCCGGTGCCTTCACGGCAGGGCGTGCATTGTCCGCAACTCTCGTGCTTATAGAAGGCCGAGAGCCGCCAGATCGCCTTGATCACGTCCACCGACTGATCCATCACCATCACCGCCGCCGTGCCGAGGCCGGATTTCTGATCACGCAGCCAGTCAAAGTCCATGATCGCGTCTTCACACAGGCTCGCGGGCAGCAACGGCACCGACGAGCCGCCCGGAATCACGGCCTTCAAGTTGTCCCATCCGCCACGCACGCCTCCGCAATGCCGATCGAGCAGTTCGCGAAGCGTGATCGACATCTCCTCTTCGACGACGCAGGGCGCGTTCACGTGGCCGGAAATCGCGAAGATCTTCGTGCCGGTGTTATTCGGCCGCCCGAACCCCGCGAACCAGTCGGCCCCGCGCCGAAGGATCGTGGGCGCAACCGCAATGGACTCCACGTTATTCACCGTGGTCGGGCAGCCATAGAGGCCGGTATTGGCGGGGAAAGGCGGCTTCAGCCGCGGCATGCCCTTCTTGCCCTCGAGGCTCTCCAGAAGCGCCGTCTCCTCGCCGCAGATATAGGCGCCGGCGCCGTGGTGAAGGTAGATGTCGAAATCCCAGCCGGATTTGGCCGCGTTCGGCCCCAGAAGGCCGGCATCGTAACATTCGTCGATCGCCGCCTGCAGCGCTTCCCTCTCACGGATGTATTCGCCGCGCAGATAAACATAGCAGGCATGCGCACCCATTGCGAAACTGGCGATCAGGCATCCTTCAATCAGAGTGTGGGGATCATGGCGCATGATCTCCCGGTCCTTGCAGGTGCCGGGCTCGGACTCGTCGGCGTTGACCACAAGATAGGCCGGCCTGCCATCGGATTCCTTCGGCATGAACGACCACTTCAACCCGGTCGGGAATCCCGCTCCGCCGCGCCCGCGCAGACCAGAGGCCTTCATTACCGCAATGATCTCATCGCGGCCACGCTTTATGATCTCCGCAGTTCCGTCCCAGTGCCCGCGCGCGCGCGCGCCCTTGAGGGAGCGGTCATGCATCCCATAAAGATTGGTGAATATCCGGTCCTTGTCGTCCAGCATCAGGTCTTTCCTCGCGCACGCATCGGCAGGGGTGATGAACCCGCGGCCGGCGCCTTCATGCCTTCACTCCGGCGAGGACCGCCGGCGCGCTGTAACGCCAGGCGCCGACGCCATCGCGCAAAGTCGCCTCTTCCGTCAGCAGGGTCGAGGGTTTCAAGCCCGATTGCCCGCCGCCGACACCCTTTCGCCCGCTATCCGCCGCCACGCCCGTCGACCAGTGAGCGCCCGGCGCCGCGGGCGCCGCAACGGTCGGCCCAACCGGCTCTGGCGCGCTCGGAGCCCTCTCCGGCGTCGCCGCCGACTGCAGGTCGGTCACCGGGGCCGCAGGGCGCGCCGGCGCTGTCGCGCGATCGCCGCCCCCGCAAGCCAGTTTCGGCAAGAAATGCCCGACCCCCGCGCCGATCAGAACGAAAAGAACGATGCCCCAAAGCGAGAACACCGCGCCGGAGATGAGCGACGCGAGCACGGCGGCGATCACGACCGCAGCCGCATAGCAGACCGGTCTGCAGATTCCAGTGCTCACGTCACTCTCCTCTTGCGCCTATTCGGCAGCCAGCTTTCGGGCCTGCTCGATCCAGCCTTCACGCTCGACCCGACCCTTGAAATTCAACTGTCCATCAATCCAGGCGACGTCGTTGTCTGTCCAGGCGGCGATCTGATCGAAATGAAAGACGCCGATCTGGTTCAAGAGTGTCTCAAGCTTCGGCCCTACTCCCTTGATTCTCTTCAAGTCATCGGCATGCCCTTCGCGCGCGGCCTTCAGCAGTTCCGGCCCGTCTCCGGGCGCCGCGGCATCCGCCATCGCTTCTTGCGGCGCCTTTGGCTCGGTCGGCTCGGAGGCGGGTTTCGCTTCCTCCGCGGCCCTGCGCGGCGCGCTTTCGGGCGCGGCGTCCGGGTTCCCGCCACTGGGCCGGCCAGTTCCGCGCCCGTCGGTGATCCGCATATTGGTGTCGCCGAGAACACGCGCCAGTTCTCTTGACGCGTTCTCCGCGACACGCTCCGCTTCCGGTATCTTCAGAGAGGTCAACCCGGTGATTGGCTCCGACGCATAGCGCCCGTTCTGCGGACCGGGTGTCGGGACTTTCCCGGCCGCGAACTCGTCGATGATTTCCGCGAAGCGCTCCGCCGTCAGATCCTCGTAGTAATCCTTCCCGATCTGCGCCATCGGCGCATTCGAGCAGGCACCGAGGCACTCGACCTCCTCCCAAGAAAACTTCCCGTCAGCGGACAGTTCATGCGGATTCGGCGCGATCTTCTCACGGCAGACCGCGATCAGATCCTCCGCGCCGCAAATCAAGCACGAAAGCGTGCCGCAAACCTGAAAATGAGCGACAGAGCCGACCGGCTGCATCTGGAACATGAAATAGAAGGTCACGACCTCAAGCACCCGGATATCGGCCATCCCGAGCATTTTCGCCACGGTCTCGATGATCGGTCGGGTGATCCAGCCTTCCTGCTCCTGCGCGCGCCACAAGATCGGAATAACGGCGGAGGCTTGCCGCCCTTCCGGGTATTTGGCGATCTGCGCCTCGGCCCACTTCTGATTCTCGGGCGTGAACGCAAAGCTCTCGGGCTGAGTGTGGTGAAGCCGACGCAGCATCAGACGCACTCGTCGGTCTGAAGGACAAGCAACTCACCCTCTCGAACACCGTCGCCGGACTCGAGAATATCGAACACGATGGCGCGGAGCTCATCGCGCAGGAAATCATTCGCCTCAATCTGCTTCATGGTCGTCGGATCAGGCGCGAGATTGTGGAACTTGCACCCATTGTTCTCGAGTATCGAAATGAAGAGCGCGCGACGCTCCGGCTCAAAACCGCGATCCTGCGCGAGCGCCGTCCCGGGGACGACGACAGCGGCGAACAGCATCGCGACGGCGAGTTTCTGGACTTTCACCTGTCGATCTCCCCGAAAACCACGTCCAACGACCCGAGAATAGCGCTCACATCCGCAAGCTGATGGCCTTTGCAGATATGGTCCATAGCCGCGAGATGCGGAAAGCCCGGCGCGCGCAGCTTGGCCCTGTAGGGCTTGTTGCCGCCGTCAGAAACCAGATAGACGCCGAACTCGCCTTTGGGCGCCTCGACGCAGGCGTAAACCTCGCCCTCCGGCACATGGAAACCTTCGGTATAGAGCTTGAAGTGATGGATGAGCGCCTCCATCGAACGCTTCATCTCGGCGCGCCTCGGCGGCGCGATCTTGCCATCTCGGGTTACAACAGGCTCACCCTTGCATTGATCCATCTTCTCAAGCGCCTGGCGGATGATCTTTGTGCTCTCGCGCATCTCTTCGATGCGGCAGAGATAGCGGTCGAAGCAATCGCCATTCTTCCCCACCGGGATCATGAAATCAAATTCGCTGTAGAGCTCATAAGGCTGCGCGCGGCGCAGATCCCATGACCAGCCGGACCCGCGCACCATCACGCCAGAAAACCCGAGCGCCTGCGCATCCTCGATACTGACGACGCCGATATCGACATTGCGCTGCTTGAAAATGCGATTCTCGGTCAGCAAGAGTTCGATGTCGTCCAGAACCTGCGGAAATTCCTCCGTCCACTGCCAGATGTCGTCGCAGAGTTCCGGCGTCAGGTCCAAGTGAACGCCGCCAGGGCGGAAATAGGCGGAATGCAGCCGCGCGCCGCAGGCCCGCTCATAGAACACCATCAATTTCTCACGCTCTTCGAAGCCCCAGAGCGGGGGGGTCAGCGCGCCGACATCCATCGCCTGCGTGGTGACATTGAGCAGGTGATTGAGAATGCGCCCGATTTCGGAATAGAGAATCCGGATCAGCGAGCCGCGACGCGGGACCTCGACCTTCGTCAGCTTCTCGATGGCGAGGCACCAGGCATGCTCCTGGTTCATTGGAGCGACGTAATCGAGCCGATCGAAATATGGCAGATTCTGCAGATAGGTGCGGCTCTCCATCAGCTTCTCGGTGCCGCGATGCAGGAGGCCGATATGCGGGTCCACCCGGTCGACAATCTCGCCGTCCAGTTCCAGAACCAACCGAAGAACGCCATGCGCCGCAGGGTGCTGCGGCCCGAAGTTGATGTTGAAATTGCGGATGCGCTGCTCCGCGGTCATGACGTCGCCGTCCATTACGACGCCTCCTTCTTCTCGTCGCCTGGCAGGATGTACTCGGCGCCTTCCCACGGGCTCATGAAATCGAAGAGCCGATAGTCCTGAACCAATGACACCGGCTCATAGACGACGCGCTTCTGCTCTTCGTCGTAGCGCACTTCGACATAGCCTGTGGTCGGGAAGTCCTTGCGCAAGGGATGCCCGCGAAACCCGTAGTCGGTGAGGATGCGGCGCAGGTCGGGATGACCGGAGAACATCACTCCGTACATGTCGAAAACCTCCCGCTCGTACCAGTCGGCGGACGGATAGATCTCAACGCATGACGGAACGAATTCAGTCTCGCCGACGGCGAGCCGAATCCGGATGCGCTGATTCTGGCGCATGGAGAGCAGGTGATAGACGATATCGAACCGCTTTTCGCGGCCCGGATAGTCCACCCCGGAAAGATCGACCAGAGTAGTGAACTGGCAGGCGCCGTTGCTCTTCAGATATTTCAGAAGTTCGACAATCGCTCCTGGCGTCGTCTCCAGCGTCAGTTCGTCATTCTCGATCGCGCTCGAAGAGACAAGATCGCCCTTCGCCGCTTCGATCAGTTCGCTGAGCTCAACGAGAGCTTCGCTCATCTCTCTCTCCTAGCGCACGATGGTCCCGGTGCGGCGAATTTTCTTCTGCAGCTGAAGGATGCCATAAAGCAGCGCCTCCGCCGTTGGCGGACAGCCAGGCACGTAGATGTCCACGGGCACGACCCGGTCGCATCCCCTGACGACGGAATAGCTGTAGTGGTAATAGCCGCCGCCATTGGCGCAGGACCCCATGGAGATCACGTAACGCGGCTCAGGCATCTGGTCGTAGACCTTGCGGAGCGCCGGGGCCATCTTGTTCGTCAACGTGCCCGCAACGATCATCACATCGGACTGACGCGGGCTGGCGCGCGGGGCGAAGCCGAACCGCTCGACATCATAGCGCGGCATCGAGGTATGCATCATCTCCACGGCGCAGCAGGCGAGGCCGAAGGTCATCCAGAAGAGCGAACCGGTGCGCGCCCAGTTCACAAGATCTTCCGCCGAGGTGAGCAGATACCCCTTGTCTGACAACTCGGTCGAGATATGTCCGGCGAGCACGTCCTTGTCCGCTCCGGCGCTCGCCGCGCCCGGCGCCATATGTTGCGCCGGCGTCGAAGCCGGAACGATGACGCCGCCACCGGCGGCGACGCTCTGCGCGTCCGGATGCGCGACCTCCGCGCCCTGCGGTCTCACGACCGCCCCGGTCGCAGGCTTGCCGCTCACTGCCATTCCAGCGCCCCTTTCTTCCATTCATAGGCGAACCCGACGGTCAAGACGCCGAGAAAGACAAGCATGGACCAGAACCCAAACACGCCGACATCCTGGAAGCTGGTCGCCCAAGGAAAGAGGAAGGCGACCTCCAGGTCGAAGATGATGAAGAGGATCGCCACCAGATAGAATCGCACGTCGAACTTCATGCGCGCATCATCGAAAGCGTTGAAACCGCATTCATAGGCGGAGATTTTCTCCGCGTCCGGCCGGCGCACCGCCAGAACCAGCGCCGCGAGCATCAGCACCAGCCCGAGCCCGACCGCAAGGCCGAGAAACACTAGAATCGGCAGGTATTCACGCAAGAGTTCGTCCATGATGAATCGTTCGCCTCCGACGCTATCTTGCAGTGCAGCGCATCCACGGCAGTGTCTACTCTCGCGAGGACGGGGGGTCAACAAAGCCACGGAGCGCCATCGCGACAATTCAAGCTTCCTCGCAGCCGACGGGGCGCCGCTGCAAAGGCCAGGCATCCGGCCCACTATTCGAACTGTCGGAGAGACGGGGCGATGGCGCGGTTGACGGGGCTCGAACCCGCGACCTCCGGCGTGACAGGCCGGCACTCTAACCAACTGAGCTACAACCGCTCGCCCCGCCCGACGGAAACATCCGCCGGAGGTGAGTGCCTATTAGAGAGCAGGCGCGGGCGCGTCAAGCGCCGACGGCGCGGATTCACCACGAAATCGCGCACGGCGCTGGCGGGCGGTGAGGGGCTCGCGCCACCGACATCTTCGGTTCAGACGAAGCGGACTACTCACAAACTACTGTAATCATTTGAAGGGAATAATTTGTATATAAAACCAAATGGGCGTTCTCTTAACCTGTTCCGGCCGACACAAGTTCAGTGAACCAGCGACCACCTCGTGTTTGGCCATGATCCGTCGATACGACGGTGGCTCGTACCAGAAAGCGTGAGTGAGGATCGCGCACAGAAAGGAGGGGTATGACAAGCGCGGTGACGTTCTCGCTCCGGTCGATCCATTCGCATCGGGCGCTCGAGCACCTGCATCTTGTTGAGCTTTGGGGTCGCCTTGAAGTCGAGGCTTTTGGTGACCGGAGATCTCGCCGCCTTGATGCCGCGCTACACCATGCGCCGCTCGCCGTCGCTCGGTTCCAGCCGCTAATCCCGCGGGTGAGGGTAGCGAGATTTGAGCGCCGCCATTGCGATCAGCATTGGTGGACAAGGAGGAAAATGGCCGTCGTCCTTCGGCCGCGCCTTCCAATTGGGCACCGTCCGCCCGCGAAATGCCTATCCCCCACCAAGGCCTGCGCCGGCAGCAAGCATGACCCAGACCTTCATTCGCATGATGATCGCTTTTTCAATTGCCCACGCCTCGATGATACCTCCCATCGTCGTCCCGGCGAGGCTCCCGGATATGCGCGTCGTATAGGCCTGAACCAGGCACCTGCTGCCGTCGACAAGCAGGTCTTGCTGTTCGGGGTGCTCAAGTCTCAGATGCACCACCACATCACCATTTCCACCGCGATCGGATGGCTGGATGAGCTTTCCGGTCGGCACGACCTGCCCCGTTGCGATCGAGTCCTGAATGCGCACGACCCGGGCGGGAAGGACTGAATTGGTCATTCCATTGTTGATGTTGCTCTGGCAAGCGACCTCGGCGGGCATGCCGACATGCAGAACCGAGCGATTGACCTGGGTGAATCCGGCGACGACCTCAGCCGGATCATCCTCCATCCGGTCCGGCACGATGACCATTGCGGGATTGAGGGCAACCTGCGCTGCACGGTCGCCAACATTCAGCGTCAATTGTTCGATCCGGCCTGCGACGGCTGCGCTGATCCGGGTCTTGTCCAGTTCGACCTGGGCCTGCTGGAGCGATGCCTTTGCGGTTCCGAGTTCCGCTGGCGCCAGTTTGTCCGCCTGCAGCTCGGCGGTGGCCAGCCGAGCCTGAGCCTCGGAAACGTCGGCGGCGCGCTCCTTTTGTTCGTCCTGCGCGCGAAGATAGCGATCCAGCGCAAAGGCCGGCGATTTCTCATCGCGCAGCTTTTGCTGGTTGGAGAGTTGGATGTTGGCCTCATCCAACTTCGCCTGTGCGGTAGAAACCGCGGCCTGGGCTTCCTGCAATTGCGATTTGGCCACGGCGACTTGCTGCTCGGCCTCGTCGACCACGCTACCTGCGACGGCGACGGCCGCAACCTCACTTGAATCTTCGACCGTAAAGAGCAAATCGCCTGGTTTGACCTGTTGGCCCGCCGACACATGCAGACTGGTGACGGTTCCGCCCTTCTCGGCCACGACAGGAACGATCCGGAACGGCACGATGCCGGAATCGCTGTCGGGGTGATAATACTCGATGGTGAAGACGAGGGCGAGAAACAGCAGAAACCAGACGAAGACGGCGCGATAGACGTTGTAGACCGTTATCGCTTTGCGGCGGAACCGAAGGTAGGCGATACGGATCAGAAGCGGGAAACTGGTCAGAATGAGTTCGATCATGTCAGCGCCCTCTACTCTCTGTCGTCCAGAGGACAATATCCCGTGTCAGGGCAGCGGCGATCAGCGACAACGGCAGAAGGAAATTGACGCCTTCGAGCGGCGGCAACAGGTCGTAGGCCAACCCGACTGACAGCATGGTCGGGACGGTCGTGCGCAGAGGGCTCGCTTCGCCCTTGCCTTCAGCATATCGGTCGAAGACCGCGTAGAGATAGATCACCAGAAAGACGATCAGAAGGAGCGTGATCAGCCCGTAGATCGCGAAGGAATCGCCTGTTCCGGGCGCCGTCCACGACAGCGGCGCCGGATCCAGAGTCGCGGCATGAGTCTCGGTGTTGTTCATGTTGGCTCCAATCGTGCGACTTCTACAAGACTAAGTGAGAATCGGATACCCTCACTCAAATAACTGAACCTGCTCAGTAATTCTTAATATACTCTGGGAAATTGAAAAAGCGCGAATCATCGCGGTTCGCATTTCTTCGACAGTGATCACTGCAGCAGACGACCCGGAGGAAGAGACTCGACTGCGTCTAGCGGGCCGCGGCAGGAGGTCAAAGGCGTTGTCAGCTTGAGGTGCGCACCTGAACGGAAGCCGAAGCCCGCGACCGCCAACTCAGTGAGACCGCACGCCCTCGCGGAAAGACAGTCAGCGACATTAGGGAATGCTACATCGCTCATCAGGGGCCAATTCGAAAGCGGCGACGATGGGATGGGCGGGAAAGGCAGTTCTCCCCCAATTCGGCGCGCTTCGACTCGACCCGATCACGGATTGGCGAGCGCAAACATCAACCGGATACGCCACACCGCCGCCGTGAAGAAGCTGACGGCCTGGCACCCAATTTCAGAAGTCAGCCAGTTCCTCGGTCATTCGAACACGCAGATCACCGAACAGGATTACGCTCGGCGCAAGCCTGAACACCTTGAGGATGCGGCTGAGGCTTTGGACCTGGGCAGATCCAGTGAACCGTGGAACGCTTCGCAGAATGTCAATAATATTCAAGTGGGCTTGGTGGGCGGTGACGGGTTCGAACCGCCGACATCTTCGGTGTAAACGAAGCGCTCTACCAGCTGAGCTAACCGCCCGGGAAACCGGACCGGGCGCTGCGCGCGCCCGTTCGCTCCCTTTAACGCATTCTCGCATTTTCGCAATCCCGTCCCCGCGACGGGGAGGGGAATCGGGGACGGCGCTATTCGCCTTCTCCTGGAGAGAATGATCCGGATTTACAGGAACCGATGAGTCGTGTCGGAAACCACGGATATACGACGATCAATCCAGTTCCGGCGCTGTACCCGATAGTCGCCATCGTATGCGGATCGCGCGGCGAAAGTGAACCGCCCCCGGCGCCGATTACGCGTCGGGGGCGGCGGTCTTTCAATGAGCGGCGACGCTACCGCCTTCCGAGGACGCGTCGTTCGTCGCCATCGCCGCGGCTTCGGCGACTTCGTCCCACTCGATCGGCTCGGGCGCGCGGGTGAGCGCGACCTTCAGAACCTCCGACACCGTCTCCGCCGGGATAATCTCCAGCCCGTTCTTAACGTTGTCAGGGATGTCGCGGAGATCTTTCACGTTGTCCTTCGGGATCAGCACGGTCGTCACACCACCACGCAGCGCGGCGAGCAACTTCTCCTTCAGGCCGCCGATCGGCAGCACGTTGCCGCGCAGAGTCACCTCGCCGGTCATCGCGACGTCGCGGCGCACCGGAATGCCGGTCAGCATCGAGACGATGGAGGTGACCATGCCGACACCGGCCGACGGACCGTCCTTCGGCGTCGCGCCCTCCGGCACGTGGACATGGATGTCCATTTTCTCGAACTCAGGCGGCTTCACGCCATAACTGACCGCCTGGCTGCGGACATAGGAGGACGCAGCGTCGATCGATTCCTTCATCACATCGCCAAGCTTGCCAGTAGTCTTCATCCGGCCCTTGCCCGGTAGTTTCAGCGCCTCTATCGACAGCAGATCGCCGCCAACCTCGGTCCAGGCCAGCCCGGTGACGACACCGACCTGATCCTCCTTCTCGGCGAGACCGAATTTGAAGCGTCTGACACCGAGCATGTCTTCGAGCATATCGGGCGTCACCACGACCTTGTCGTAAGTTCCCTTCACGATGTAGGTCACAGCTTTCCTGCAAAGCTTGGCGATCTCACGCTCGAGATTCCGCACGCCGGCCTCGCGGGTATAGGTGCGAACGATCTCGATCAACGCCTCGTCGGTCAGCGTGAACTCGCCCTTCTTCAGGCCGTGGCCCTTCATCTGCTTTTCGAGGAGATGTCGCTTGGCGATTTCCACCTTCTCGTCCTCGGTGTAACCGGCGAGCGGGATGACCTCCATCCGGTCCAGGAGCGGGCGCGGCATGTTGTAGGTGTTCGCCGTGGTCAGGAACATCACGTTCGAGAGATCGTATTCGACCTCCAGATAGTGGTCGACGAAGGTGGAGTTCTGCTCGGGGTCCAGAACCTCCAACATCGCGGAGGCGGGATCGCCTCGGAAATCCTGTCCCATCTTGTCGATCTCGTCGAGAAGGATAAGCGGGTTGGTCGTCTTGGCCTTCTTCATCGACTGGATGATCTTGCCGGGCATCGAGCCGATATAGGTCCGCCGATGGCCACGAATCTCCGCCTCGTCCCGGACGCCGCCGAGCGAGATGCGGATGAACTCGCGCCCGGTCGCCCGCGCGACCGACTTGCCGAGCGACGTCTTGCCGACGCCAGGCGGGCCGACGAGGCAAAGGATCGGGCCCTTCAGCTTGGCGGAGCGTTGCTGGACGGCGAGATACTCGATCATCCGCTCCTTCACCTTCTCGAGGCCGTAATGATCGTCATCGAGGATCTTCTCAGCCCTGGCGAGGTCCTTCTTGACCCGGCTTTTCTTCCCCCACGGGATCGAAAGCATCCAGTCGAGATAGTTCCGCACCACGGTCGCCTCGGCCGACATCGGGCTCATCTGCTTGAGCTTTTTCAGCTCGGCCATGGCCTTTTCGTGGGCTTCCTTCGAGAGCTTGGTCGCCTCGATCCGCTCCAGATACTCGCTTGCGTCGTCGCGCCCATCCTCGCCATCGCCCAACTCGCGCTGAATGGCCTTCATCTGCTCATTCAGGTAGTATTCGCGCTGCGTCTTCTCCATCTGGGACTTGACGCGGGTCTTGATCTTGCGCTCGACCTGCAGCACCGAGATCTCGCCCTGCATCAGCCCGTAGATCCGCTCCAGCCGCTTGGCGACATCGGTGATCTCGAGCAACGCCTGTTTCTCGGAGAGCTTCACGCCGAGATGCCCGGCGATCGTGTCGGCGAGCTTCGCCGGCTCCTCGATCTGGCCGACGGTGCTTACCGCCTCCTGCGGCACGTTCTTGTTCAGCTTGACGTATTTCTCGAACTCGGCGGCGATGTTGCGGCTAAGCGCGTCGACCGCGTCCTGGTCGCCGATACTCTCCTCCAGCACACTCGCCTTCGCTTCGAAATACTCCTCGCGCTCGGTGAACTCCTCGATACGGGCGCGCGCCTTGCCTTCGACCAGCACCTTCACGGTGCCATCGGGAAGTTTCAGAAGCTGAAGCACATTTGCGACCGACCCGATTTCGTAAATCTCGTCAGCGCCGGGTTCGTCCTCCGAAGGGTCTCGCTGCGAGGCGAGGAGAATCGACCTGTCATCCTTCATCACGGCTTCGAGCGCCCGCACGGATTTTTCGCGGCCGACGAAAAGCGGAACGATCATATGCGGAAAGACGACAATGTCGCGAAGCGGCAAAACGGGAAGCGTCGTCACCGCGGTCTTCGGTTCGGTCATGAAACTGCTCTTTCGTTACGGCGAGCTTGCGTGACCCGCAGGCGGCGTCGTGCAAGCTCCCTCATTATCAGGGTCGCTTTAGAAATGGACCGTGCCGGCGTGGATTTCAAGCGAAGCGCAGGCGCTCAGACCACCGCGAAAGCCTGTCAGGATGCGCTCGCCGACGCGTCCCCGCGCTTTTTCTCCGCGTAGATCATGAGGGGGTGCGCGCCCTTGTCGATCACCTCTTCGTTCACCACGACCTCGGCCACGCCGTCAAGCGCGGGAAGATCGAACATGGTGTCGAGAAGCACGTTCTCCAGGATCGAACGCAGTCCCCTCGCGCCGGTCTTGCGCTCGATCGCCTTGCGCGCGACGGCGGCCAGCGCCTCATCGGTGAAGGTCAGCTTCGAACTCTCCATCTCGAACAACCGCTGATACTGCTTCACCAGCGCATTCTTCGGCTTGGACAGAATGGTGACGAGCGCCTCTTCGTCCAGATCTTCGAGTGTCGCGATCACCGGCAGGCGGCCGACGAATTCCGGGATCAGGCCAAACTTCAACAGATCCTCGGGCTCCAGTTCGGTCAGAAGCTCGCCGGTCTTGCGGTCCTCGGAAATCTTAACGTCGGCGCCGAATCCCATGGCGGAGCCCCTGCCCCGCTGCGCGATGATCTTGTCGAGCCCGGCGAAGGCGCCGCCGCAGATGAAAAGAATATTCGTGGTGTCGACTTGCAGGAACTCCTGCTGCGGATGCTTGCGTCCGCCCTGCGGCGGCACGGAGGCCACGGTGCCCTCCATGATCTTCAGCAGCGCCTGCTGGACGCCCTCGCCCGACACGTCCCGCGTGATCGAGGGGTTGTCCGACTTGCGGCTGATCTTGTCGACTTCGTCGATATAGACGATGCCGCGCTGCGCGCGCTCGACATTGTAGTCGGCGCTCTGCAACAGCTTGAGGATGATGTTCTCGACATCCTCGCCGACATAGCCGGCTTCGGTCAGCGTCGTCGCGTCCGCCATGGTGAACGGCACATCGAGAATCCGCGCAAGCGTCTGCGCCAGCAGCGTCTTGCCGCAGCCCGTGGGGCCAATCAGCAGGATGTTCGATTTCGCCAGTTCGACATCGCCCGATTTCGCCGAATGATTGAGGCGCTTGTAATGGTTGTGGACGGCGACGGAGAGAACCCGCTTCGCCCGGCTCTGACCAATCACATAATCGTCCAGAACCTCGCAGATATCCTGCGGCGTCGGCACGCCGTCGGCGGATTTCACGAGGCCCGACTTGGTCTCTTCACGGATGATGTCCATGCAGAGCTCGACACATTCATCGCAGATGAAGACGGTCGGCCCAGCGATCAGCTTCCTGACCTCATGCTGGCTCTTGCCGCAGAAGGAACAGTACAGCGTGTTCTTGGACTCGGTCCCTCCGGATTTGCTCATTCGGCTCTCCCGGCCCCGAATATCGGGGCGTCAGATCGTATCCGCCGGGACTTTGCGAAAGATCGCGTCAATGATCGCATCGTCGAATCCCGTATGTCTCATGTTGTGCATGGTCCTGAAACCCGAAGCAAGGGCGTGGACCATGCGCATTGTCACGTTCCGTCTGCGCAGCGGCGCCTCGCCGGACGGGGTCGCCCCGGCTCGGCTCAGGCCTTGGCGTCCGGCGCGTCGCGCTGATCGACGATCTGGTCCACCAGCCCCCAGTCCTTCGCCTTTTCCGCCGTCATGAAATTATCGCGATCCAGCGCCTTTTCGACGGTCGCGTAGTCTTGGCCGCAGTGCTTCACGTAGATGTTGTTGAGCCGCTCTTTCAGCTCCAGGACCTCCTTGGCGTGGATCTGGATGTCGGAAGCCTGACCCTGAAAGCCGCCGGAGGGCTGATGAACCATGATCCGGCTGTTCGGCAGGGTGAAGCGCATGTCTTTCTCCCCGGCCGCAAGCAGGAGCGAGCCCATCGACGCCGCCTGCCCGACGCAGAGCGTCGAAACCTTCGGGCGGATATATTGCATCGTATCGTAGATCGAGAGCCCGGAGGTCACCACCCCGCCCGGACTGTTGATATACATCGAAATTTCCTTTTTCGGATTCTCCGCTTCAAGGAAAAGAAGCTGCGCGACGATCAGCGTCGACATTCCGTCGTGAACCGGGCCAGAGACGAAGATGATCCGCTCCTTCAGGAGCCGCGAAAAGATATCGTAGGCCCGTTCGCCGCGGGCGGTCTGCTCGACCACCATCGGGACGAGGGTGTTCATGTAGGTCTCGATCGGGTCGTTCATCGGGGGGCCTTTCGATGGATCTCGCCCCCTGTCTTATGGGCTCGCATCCGGCGCTTCAAGAAGCCGGCCACGGGATCGCTCAAACTTGCGGAATATTCACGCAAGAACCGGCCCCGTCACCCTCGCGCCAGGAGGGGGACAGGTCTATTCATCCGGCGCGCGAATCCGCGCGCCGGGGCCGCGCCGCGGCGCCGTCAGCTTTCGACGATATCGCCCTTCATGCCGCCAAGCACGGCGAGAAGCTCGCTCTGCTCCTGCTCGGGCACGTTGAACTGATCGAGCGCGGCGACAAGATCGCCGACGAGCGCGTTGAAGGCTTCATCGGTCACACCCATGCCGTCATGAACCGACTTCATGTCGCCGCCCTTGTAGACGCAGGGACCACCCGACGCCTCGCAAATCTGATCCACGAGCATCGCCTTCAGACGCGGGATGTCGGCGCCGGCAAAATATTGATTGATGCGCGCGTCCGCCGCGACGTTGGCGACGAACTGGTCGACCACAGCGGTGATCGCCGGCTTCTCGCCGAGTCGCTGATAGAGCGAGGGCGAAGCAGCCTCCGGCTCCATCATCATGTCTTTGTCACATGCTGTGAGCAGCAGCGCCGCCGCGAGCACGCCGCCCGCGAGCGCCGGCTTCATCCAAAAGCCCCGTTGTGTCGCAATCCGCATCATCTGTCCTTCCCTGGCGATAACAAGCTTGGTGGCAGCGGCCGGAGCGGCCGCGATAGCATTTCGAAGAGTAGCACGGAAAAGTTTCATTGTGGGCGCGGAATTCGCCAGAAAAGCGAAATCCCCGCGCGCCTTATCGCGGCGCGCGGGGACTGGGACAGGGCAGCGCGGCCGTCGGCAGCGGCTTACTCGTCGTCGAGCGCCTCGATCGCCGCCTCAAGCTCGGCCTTGGTGACCTCTTTCTCTGTCACATCGGCAAGCTCGACGATATAATCGACAACCTTGTCCTCGAAGATCGGCGCGCGCATCTGCTGCAGCATCTGCGGGTTCTGCCGGACATAATCGAAGAACGCCTTTTCCTGCCCCGGCATCTGCTGGGCCTGGCGGAAGATCGCCTGATTGAGCTCACCCTCGCTGACCTCGATTTCGGCCTTCTTGCCGACCTCCGCGAGGAGAAGCCCGAGACGAACACGCCGCTCGGCGATAGTCTTGTGCTCGTCGGTCGGTTCGATCTCCGGGTGATCGTGACCCTTGTGGTCGGGGTTTTCCTCATGCCAGAGTTGATGGGCGATGGCGTTCGCCTCCGCCGTCACCAACCCCTCGGGCAGCTCGAAACTCACCGCATCGTCCAGCGCGTCCAGAAGCTCCCGCTTCAGAAGCTGGCGCGCGGCGCCCTTGTATTCGGCCTCAAGCCGTTCCTTCATCTGGGCCCGGAGCGCGGCGAGATCATCCAGCCCGAATTTCTTCGCCATCTCGTCGTTGATCTCGGCCGGAGCCGGCGCCGCGACCTCCTTGATCTTGCACTCGAAGACCGCCGGTTTTCCCGCCAGCGCCTCAACGCCATATTCCGCCGGGAAGGTGACCTCGACGGCTTTTTCCTCGCCGGCTACGACGCCGGCCAGCTGCTCCTCGAAGCCGGGGATGAACTGGCCGGAGCCCAGCACCAACGGATAATCCTCCGCAGCGCCGCCCTCGAACGGCTCGCCATCGACCTTGCCGAGAAAATCGAACGTGACCTGGTCGCCATCCTCGGCCTTCGCGCCCTCTTCACGCGGGCTGAAGCTCTGCGACTGCTCCGCGAGCTTCGCCACCGCCTCGTCGACTTCCGCATCGCCAACGGTCGCGATCAACCGCGTCAACTTGATCTCGCCGAACTCCGCATCCGGCACATCTGGGAGGCGCTCATACTTGACGGTGACGTTCAGATCGTCGCCCTCGTCGAACCGCTCGTTGGTGATGGAGACTTCAGGCTGCTGCGAAGGCGTGTCGCCAGAGCTGTCGAAATGCGATCGCATCGCTTCGTTCACAGCCTCGTCCACCACTTCGCCCATCAGGTTCTTGCCGAACATCTTTTTCAGCAGCGGCTTGGGCGCCTTGCCCTTGCGGAAGCCTTTCATCTGGAAATCGGCGCGCACGGCGTCGATCTTGGCGTCCATCTTCTCCGCCAGGTCGGAGGCGGCCAGGGTCATCGCGTATTCGCGCTTCAGGCCTTCGGCCAACGTTTCGGTCACCTGCATTTCGTCCTCATCATCTCGTACGACATGGGGCGGCGCGGAAAGTGGTGCGGGCGGAGGGACTTGAACCCCCACGCCTTGCGGCACGAGAACCTAAATCTCGCGTGTCTGCCAGTTCCACCACGCCCGCCCGCCGATGCGGCGCAGCAACCGGCGGAGCGCCGGGCCGCAACGCCGCCTCTGAAAATCCGGCGCTTCCATAACAGAGGGATTTCGGCGGCGCGAGGACAAAATGCGCCGGAACGGGCGTTCCCGCCCAGCGATCCGCAAATCCGCCGCTTCGACGCTATGGCGACGCGATGAGCAGATCTGAAGTCGAAGAGAGACGGCGTCCATGCCCGCGGCCGCCCACGCCTCTCCGAGCAGGGGCGGCGGCCGGAAGCCGCCGGCCGCGTAACCGCCGGCGCCAGCGCCATGACCGGGTTCACCGACAACCTGCTGCGTGACTGACGACTGCGAAACCTGACGCTGAGCGTAGAATATCGTGGAAATTGCACCGTCCCTGCATTCCGCGCGACGCCAATCCCTGCGACGGGCGCGACGCAACATTGGCAGGCATGACGCGAACCGATTCACCCGGACACGAAACCGTGGCGCCCGACATGGCGTCTTCTCTCGGGCGAACCGCGCCTTGGCCGGAACACATTGAGTTCCAGCCGGCGTCTGGCAGCCCGAGTCAAGGTCTTCGGGAGCGAAGGTCAGGCAAAAAAAGGCACCCTCTCTGCTCCTTCGCCCACGGAGCATTCCGGAGTCACGACCCGCTGACAGCAACGCCGCGAACCGCTTCCGGCGCAGATCGATGTTGCGAATCTCACTAATGGGCGTTCTAGTGAGATTATAAGTCTCAATAATGAAGGGAGGTTCGCCATGAGCGGGCCAAGCGCCGGCTCCGACGCCGAAGGCCACGCCAGACCGGGCGGTGGCGAATGGAGTTGACCGACAGCCAGGAAAACCGCATTCGCGGCGTCACTCATTGGCTCGACATGCCGGCGTTGATCGTCGGCAAGGCGGCGGCCTGGCTGATTGTGCCGATGGTCGGCGCGCTCGTTTACGAGGTCGTGTCCCGCTTCGGCTTCAACCAGCCGACCATGTGGGCCTATGACGCCACCTTCATGCTCTACGGGGCGCTCTTCATGCTCGGCGCCGCCTATACGCTTGGGCAGGATAGCCACGTCCGCGCCGATTTTCTGTTCAACGTCCTGTCGCCGCGCTGGCAGGGGACGATCGATGCGGTCTTCATCGTCTTCCTTTTCTTTCCAGCGATGTATTTCTTCACGATGGCGACGTTCGACTACGCGCTGACGTCATGGCAGCGCGGCGAGCGGATCCCGACCAGCCCGATGATGCCGATCATCTATCCGCTCAAGACGGTCATGCCGGTGACCGGAGCGCTGCTTCTCATTCAGGGACTCTCGGAATTGATAAAGAGCGGCTACACCATTGTCACCAACCGCCATTTCCGCGCCAGAGATGAAAGCCTGAAGGCATGAGCGAACCCGTCCTTGGGCTCATCTCGCTCGGCCTCGTCTTCATCGGAATCCTCACCGGTTATCCGATGGCCTTCACCTTCATCTTCATCTCGCTTGTCTTCGGCTGGCTCGGCATGGGCGATCGCGTCATCTCGCTGATGCAGTACCAGTTCTTCTCGTTGATGCGAAACACCACGCTGGCGGCGATCCCACTCTTCCTGTTCATGGGGTTCATCCTGGAGCAATCCGGGCTGATGGAACGCATGTTCAAGGCGCTGCGGCTGTTGCTCGGCCGGGTGCGCGGCTCGCTCTATGTGGTGGTGCTGATCGTCGCGACGGTTTTCGCCGCGGCGACAGGCATCGTCGGCGCCTCGGTCACCGTCCTCGGGGTGATGGCGGCGCCGATCATGGAGAAATCGGGCTACAACATCCGCCTCTCGGCCGGCGCCATCGCCGCCGGCGGTACGCTCGGCATCCTGATTCCACCCTCGATCCTGCTCATCGTCATGGGCCCGGTCGTCGGCGTGCCGGTCTCGGACCTCTTCACCGCGGCGATCATTCCAGGCGTGCTGCTGGCGGTGATCTATATCCTGTACACGCTGATCCGGAGCTATATGAACCCGGCGCTCGGTCCAGCGCTGAGCGATGCGGAGATTGCCGAGACCAACATCGGCGGCAAGCTGCTGGAATTGCTCCTCGGCGTCATTCCCGTGGTGATCGTCATCGCCTTTACGCTCGGCGTCATCATTGCGGGTATCGCGACGCCGACCGACGCCGCCGCCAGCGGCGCGCTCGCCTCGCTGGTGCTGGCGCTGCTCTACCGGAAGATGACCTGGGCGGCGTTCAAGCACTGCGTCTACAGCACGCTCACCATGTCGGCGATGATCATGTTCCTGCTCGGCGCGGCGAATTTCTTCGGCGCAGTCTTTTCACGCCTCGGCAGCGGCAATCTGCTGACGGAGTACCTCCTCAGCCTGCCTTTCTCGCCAACGGTGATGTTGCTCATCATCCTGGCGATCGTCTTCGTTCTCGGCTCGCCGTTGGAATGGATACCGATCGTCCTTGTCATCGTGCCGATTTTCCTGCCGACCATGGTGGAGATGGGGTACGATCCGCTCTGGTTCTCCATCCTGGTGGCGGTGACGCTGCAGACCTCGTGGCTGACCCCGCCGATGGCGCTATCCGCCTATTTCCTCAAGGGCGTCGTCCCGCAATGGAAGATGGGCGACATCTATCTGGGAATGACCCATTTTGTGGCGCTGCAACTGATGGTGGTGCTGCTTCTGGTGCTGTTCCCGGACATCGTCCTGTGGCTGCCCCGGGTGCTTGGCTAAGCAGGGGGCGGCACGCAGCGGCGGGCATACATGACTGAAAACAAGAACGGAGGAGGAAAGATCATGAGACATCCGATCAGGACGGCGGCGGGCGGCGCGTTTGCAGCCGCGCTGGCGCTTACAGCGGGGGCGACCCTCGCACAGGACAAGTTCCAGATGAACATCCAGACGGCGGTGCCGAACTCCAGCCTCTATTTCAAGCTGGTGCAGGATTTCGCCGACCAGGCCGCGGCGATGTCCGGCGGTCGCCTCGAAATCAAGGTGCTTCCCGACGGGGCCGAGGTCGCCGCCTTCGAAATTCTCGACGCGGTCGGCAATTGCGTCGTGGAGGCGGGCTACGCCTGGCCGCATTACTGGTCAGGCAAGAACCCGTCCTACGTTCTGTTCTCCAACGTGCCGGCCAGCACCGGCATGGACCAGCAGAGCCTGATGTCCTGGTATTACAATGGCGAAGGGAAGGAGCTCTACCGCGAACTGACGCAGGACATCATGGGCATCGGCGTCGTTCCGTTCTTGATGCAACCGATGGGCCCGGACCCGCTGGGTTGGTTCTCCAAGCCATTCAAGAACATGGATGAATTCCGCTCCATCAAGTACCGCTCGCCGCCGGGCATCGCCGGCAAGACCTATAACAAGATGGGGGTCCCGGCCGTCGCCATGCCCGGGGGCGAAATCGTGCCCTCCGCGCAGCGCGGCACGATCGACGCGGCGGAATGGATCGGGCCGGCCGACGACCGCAATCTCGGCCTCAGCAAGATCTGGAAATACTACTACCTGCAGGGCCTGCATCAGCAAACGGATGTGGGTGAGTTGATGATCTGCAAGGATTTCTGGGATGGCCTTCCGGCCGATCTGCAGGCCATCATCGAGACCGCGATCATCGCCAACGCCCAGACCACACAATCGGCGAATCTTTACGAGAACGCGCTGGCGGTGAAGGAGTACGAAAAGGAAGGCATTGAGATGCTCGACACGCCGGACGAGTA
This sequence comes from Pikeienuella piscinae, assembly GCF_011044155.1. Lineage (NCBI taxonomy): Bacteria > Pseudomonadati > Pseudomonadota > Alphaproteobacteria > Rhodobacterales > Paracoccaceae > Pikeienuella > Pikeienuella piscinae. Next base: position 306,431 of record NZ_CP049056.1, on the reverse strand, counting down.
TTACCAGCTCTTCATCGACGCGCAGAACGAGGTCGTTCAGGAATACATCAATGACGACGAGTTCTTCGCGAAGGTCTACAAATCGCAGGCCGACTTCGCAGAGCTCGTCTATCCGTACCACTCCCGCGTCCAGAAGCTCTATGGCGCGGTCGTGAACGGCGCCGAGAAAGTGCGCGAAGCCAACAAGTGATCGGAGAGAGGCCCGCGCCCCGGCGACGCGGGCCTCTCCACGCCGGGGAGCGGCGGTCCTAGCTGACCAGCTCGGCCAGTTCCCGCGCGGCGGCGTGAAGGAGGGAAAGATGCGTCTCGACCTCGGTGAACGCCACGCGCTGAACCGGAGCATGGAAAGAGAGGGTCGACATCAGACGACCTTCCTTGTCCTTCACCGGAACCGCGGCGGCGACCATGCCCTCCATGAACTCCTCGTTGTCGAGCGCATGACCCCGCCGCCGGATCAGCATCAGTTCGGCCATAAGCGCGTCGGCCTCGATCAGGCTCCGTCTGGTGCGCGCGGCGCGCTTGGAAGAGGCGAGATAGCCGCGCAGATGCCGATCCGAGAGGGTCGACAGGAACATCTTTCCGCTCGCGGTGCAGTAGAGCGGCACGCGCGCGCCGACTTGAAGCTGGATCCTCAGCGGCCACGCCGTCTCCACCCTATCGATATAGAGCATCGCATCGCGGTCGGGCGCGGCGATATTGCAGGTCTCGCCGATCTCCCGCGCCAGCCGTGTCAGGATCGCGAAGCGCGCGGCGCGCAGGCGCTCTCCCGACAGCACCCCCGCGGCCATGCGCCGGAGGCGCCTGCCCGGCGTATAACGCCGTCCGTCGATATCCCGGCGGATGAACCCGCCCTCCTCAAGCGTCGCGAAAAGCCTGTGAATCGTGGGCTTCGGCAGGCCGAGCGTCTGATTGACCTCAGTCGGAGTGACCGGCCCGGGAGCGCGGACGATCTCCTCCGCGACCAGCAGCAGCCGCAGGTTCGTGGGGATGTTGCCGCCCGTTTCCGCGCTTTCTTTCATGGCGCTCCCGCCCGGCTCTTCGATGCTCCGCGTCGCGTCGGCCTCCGGGCGAGGCCAATTTCTCCGCCGCAGTGCATCCACCGTCATATTGCCGATAATTGAAACTTGAAGTCTCAGTTATGACCACACTATTACGGTCCAGGCAAGCTGGAGAGCGATGTGGCGGATATCGAAGCGGACTACGTCATCGTTGGGGCGGGCTCTGCCGGCTGCGTGGTCGCGAACCGTCTCAGCGCCGACCCTTCTGTCAGGGTCGCGCTGCTGGAGGCGGGAGGGCCTGACCGGAGCCCGTGGATCCATATCCCGGTCGGCTATTTCAAGACGATGAACAACCCCGCCTTCGACTGGCGCTACAGAACAGAGCCGGACCCCGGTCTTAACGGCCGTCAACTCGACTGGCCGCGCGGCAAGGTGCTGGGCGGCTCCTCATCGCTCAACGGCCTGCTCTATGTTCGCGGCCAGCCGGAGGATTACGACCGTTGGGCGCAAATGGGCGCGCGCGGATGGGCGTGGCCGGAGGTGCTGCCGCTGTTCAAGCGGGCCGAGGATCAGGAGCGCGGCGCCGACGAGCATCACGGCGCCGGCGGCCCGCTCTCCGTCAGCGACCCGCGGATTTCTCGCGCGATCTGCGACGAATGGGTCGCGGCCGCGCAGGCGGCCGGCCACAAGTTCAACCCGGACTGCAATGGGGAGACGCAGGAAGGGGTCGGCTATTTCCAGCTCACCGTGCGGAACGGACGGCGCTGCAGCGCCGCCACGGCCTACCTGCGCCCCGCGCGCGGGCGTGAGAACCTGCGCATCGTCACACGCGCACAGGCCGAGAAAGTCGAGATAGAGGACGGCCGCGCCACCGCCGTCGTCTGGCGCGACGCGGGCGGGCGGCTCCACCGGGCGCGGGCGCACGCCGAGGTGATCCTCGCCAGCGGCGCGATCGGCTCGCCGCAGCTTCTGATGCTCTCGGGCGTCGGCGAAGGCGCGCACCTTCAGGAACACGGGATTCCCGTGATCCGCGATTGTGCGGATGTCGGCAGGAACCTCCAGGACCATCTGCAGGCGCGGCTGGTCCTGAAATGCAATTCGCCAACGCTCAACGACGAGGTGCGGAGCCTCGCCAACAAGGCGCGCATCGCCCTTCGATACGCCCTCTTCCGATCGGGTCCGATGACGATGGCGGCCAGCCTCGCTTTCGGTTTTCTGAAAACAGCGGATCACCTCGCCACACCCGACATCCAGTTCCACATCCAGCCGTGGTCAGCCGACAGCCCCGGCGAGGGCGTGCATCCCTTCTCCGCCTTCACCGTCTCCGTCTGTCAGCTGCGGCCCGAAAGCCGTGGCGAGATCCGTCTCAGGTCGCCCTCAGCGACGGCGCACCCCACGATCCGGCCGAACTACCTGGCGACCGAAACCGACCGCCGCACCATCGTCGCGGGAATCCGGATGGCGCGGGATATCGCCAGAGAGGCGCCGCTCAAGGCGCACATCTCGGAGGAATTCCGCCCGGGCGCGGCGGTCGAAAGCGACGCCGCCCTTCTCGACTGGGCGCGAAACAGCGCGACCACGATCTACCATCCCGCAGGCACCTGCCGCATGGGCTCGGACGAAGGGGCCGTGACCGACGCGCGACTCCGCGTGCGGGGCGTGACGGGACTGCGCGTCGCCGACTGCTCGATCATGCCGGAGATCGTCTCCGGCAACACCAACGCGCCGGCCATAATGATCGGGGAAAAAGTCAGCGACATGCTCGTCGAGGACCGCCGCGCCGGCGCAGCCCGGCGCTGAGCCTCTGCGAGGCATGCAACACGGCTCGGAAACTCTCTGATAGGGCCCCGGCGGGCTTCGCGCATCTCCCGGCGCAAGGACGGCAAATTCTCTGTCCATTAGACGTCACTGATGCCCACTGAGGCGCGGGAACTATTTAGAGAACGCCCGCATCCGGTCGGCGCTGTTTGCACCTGATCTCGGCGACAAATATCTGGCCGAACCTGTTGCGCCAAGGCTGGATGGTCGCGTGGCCCACTCAGCCGGTTGCGGCTCACTGCGGAGGCAACGGCAGAGGCCTTTGCTCGTCGCCTTGCAATCGGCGGTACATATCCAGAAGCGTGGACCGGGAGCGGACCATTAATGCGACATGGAAATAGTCTTGCGAAAGCGCAGCAGAGCGCAGGTGAAGAACACCAATCCAATCCCGGCGACCATGAGAATCTGGGGCCAAACCACGGAGAGACCAGCGCCGCGATATAGCACCGCCTGCGAGAATTTGACGAAGTGAGTGGTCGGCGAAGCCTGCATTATGGATTGTAGGGTCTCGGGCATGCTTTCCAGTGGCGTCACGCCGCCGGAAAGCAGGTTCAGCACGAGAAAGACGGGGATCGACAGGAGTCCGAATTGCGGCATGGTCGTGGCGACCGTCGACAGCATGACGCCGAGCGAAGCGACCGCGAACAGATAGACGCCGGCGCCGAACGCGAAGAGCCCGATAGACCCGCTGATCAGCACGCCCAGCAGGCCCTGCACCACGAGGTGGAGCGACAGGACCGACGCCAGAACGATCACCGCGCCATTGGCCCAGACCTTGGCGGCCATGATCTCGCCCGGCGTCACCGGCATGACCAGCAGATGTTCGAGGGTGCCATGCTCACGCTCGCGAATAACGGCGGCGCCTGAGAGGATGATCGCCAGGATCGTCACGTTGCTGACGATCTGCATCACCGCCATGAACCAGCTCGAATCGAGGTTCGGGTTGAACCTCGCGCGCGTGACGAGCGTCGCCGGCAACTCGACCTCAGTCTCCGAGCGGCTCAGGAATTTGATAAGCTCGGTCTGAACGATGTACTGGATGTATCTTGCTCCATTGCCGGCAAGCGTCATCGCGGTCGCATCAACCTGAAGTTGCACCGTCGGGGAGTTTCCGGCCTGAACGTCAGCCTGGAAATTGGGCGGTATATCGAGCACGAAAGAGTAGCGCCCTTCGTCCATCGCCGGGTCGACCTCATTGAGGCCGATCAGCGCCGCGGGCTGAAAATAGGGTTGCAGGAAGGCGCCGCGAATGCGCTCCGAAAGAGCCGACCGGTCTTCGTCCACGACCGCGATCGCCGCATTTTTCACTTCAGTCTGCACGCCATGCGCCACCGAATAAATCGCGACGGTGAACGTATAGACGATCAGTAGCAGCAGCACCGGATCACGCGCGAGGCTGTAAAGTTCCTTGACGCCAAGGCGCAGGATGTTGCTCGCTGAACGCATCGCTCACGCCTCCTGCTTGACGAGAAGGGTGTTGGCGACAGTCAGAAACAGGAGGCAGAACCCGGCGAGTATGACGTGGTTCAAGTAGAGATCGCCTATGGCGAGACCCTTGTTGAAGACGCCTGCGCTGATCTGCTGAAAGTAGAGCGGCGGGAAGGCCTCGCCGATCAGGCGGGAGCCGCTTTCCAAAGTCGCCACGGGATACATCATCCCAGAGAAGTTGATGGTCGGGATCATCACTATGATCGCGCTCGCAAAAATCGCCGCGATCTGGGACCTGACAAATGTCGAGACCACGAGACCGAAGGCCGTGGCGGCCGCCGTGTAGAGCAGCGCGCCGAGCACGAGCGCCAGCAGACCGCTTTCGATCCTCAGTCCGAACACCGTCATCATGATCGCAACGAGGCTCGCGAAGCTCAACATCCCGACGCCGATATAGGGCAATTGCTTGCCGAGCAGGAACTCGATCTTTCTCACCGGAGCGGCGTAGAGGTTGGTGATGGAGCCCATCTCTTTCTCACGCACCACCCCGAGAGCCGTCAGCATCGTCGGGATCATGATCAACAGCATCATCAGAACGCCGGGCGGGATCGCATACGCCGATTTGAATGCCTGGTTGTAGCGAAACCTGGGCTCGATGCTCGCTGGGTAGAGAGAGAGCGCGTCGCCGGTTTCGGTGACGCCGAACTCGGTCAGAAAAGAGAGGAAAGCGCCCTGGACGTAACCACGGCCGGTTTCGGCCCGCGTGGTGTTGGAGCCGTCGAGCCAGACGGAAACATCAGGCGAACGCCCGGCCAGAAGATCCCGACCGAAATCTGGCGGGATGATCACGGCGAGGCTGAATTCGCCTGCGACCATCCGTCTGTCAAGATCGGCCAGATTGACGATCTCGGGCTGTTCGCTGAAGTAGCGTGAACCGGACAACTGCCGCAGAAACGTCCGGCTTTCCTGCGTGCGGTCCCGATCCAACGCGGCGAATGTCAGTTTTTCGACATCAAACGAAATTCCATATCCCATCGCCAGCATCATCACGACGGGCCCAAGCAGGGCGAAAAGCAGCCTGATCGGATCTCGGACGAGTTCAATGGATTCCCGCCGCGCGAAGGCCCAGACGAGGTTGGGCGAAATCCACCTGTACGTACGGGATGGCGTAATGTCGCCTGGCGCGTCATCGGGCGCCGTGGCTTCAGCCTCAGTCTGACGCGCGCCCTCCCCCGCCGCTTCTGCAAGATATTCGATGAAGGCCTCTTCGAGGGTTTCGGCGCCGCGTGCAGCCTGCAACTCCGTCGGCTGACCGGCGGCGAGGACCTTTCCGGCATGCATCAGCGAGATGCGGTCGCAGCGCTCCGCCTCGTTCATGAAATGGGTCGAGATGAAGATCGTGACGCCGTCTTCGCGCGAAATTTCGATCAACAACTCCCAAAAACCGTCACGCGCGATCGGGTCGACGCCGCTGGTCGGCTCGTCAAGGATCAGCATCTCGGGTTTGTGCAGAACGGCGACGGCGAGTTGCAGCCGCTGGCGCAGTCCGAGCGCGAGGCTGCCGGGCCGCGCGTTCGCCACTCCCGCCAGATCGAAGCGCGACATCAGATCCTCGATCCGTCGCTCCCGCTCCGAGCGGGGCATCTGGAAGAGATCGGCGTGCAGATCGAGGTTCTGGCGCACCGTCAGTTCGGAATAGAGCGAGAACGATTGCGACATGTAGCCAACTCGTCGGCGTATTCGCAGATCGCCGCTCTCGACTGTTTCGCCAAAGAGCTTCGCGTCGCCCTCCGATGGCTTCAACAGGCCGGTCAGCATTTTCATGACTGTGGTCTTGCCGCAGCCGTTGGACCCGAGAAAACCGAAGATCTCGCCGCGTTCGATGCGGAAGCTCACGTTGTCCACGGCGGTGAAGTCGCCGAACCGCATGCTCAGCCCGTCGGCTTCGATCGCTGGAGGGCCTTCGGAAGCCTGGCGAGGCGGCAGCATGATCTGATGATGCCCTTTACGCCGTTCTTCCGGCAGAAGGGTCACGAAGGCGTCCTCAAGCGTCGCCCCGCCTGTCCTGGCCTTCAGATCATCCGGCGACCCGGTGGCGAGAATCCGACCGTCATCCATCGCAACCAGTTCTTCGAAGCCTTCCGCCTCCGACATGTAGGCCGTTGCTGTGATGACGGTCATCCCCGGGCGCCGCTTCCGGATCTGGGCGATAAGCTCCCAGAACTGCTTGCGAGACAAGGGATCGACGCCGGTTGTCGGCTCGTCGAGGATCAGGAGGTCCGGATCGTGGATCAGCGAGCAACACAGGGAGAGTTTCTGCTTCATGCCTCCCGACAGCTTGCCGGCCGGGCGGTCTGGAAACGGCTCAAGCCCCGTGCTCCGCAGGAGCTCGGCTATGCGCCCCTTCCGCTCCGCCGCTGACTGCCCGAACAGGCGCCCGAAGAAGTCGATATTCTCGTAGACCGAGAGCGTCGGATAGAGATTCCGGCCCAATCCTTGCGGCATATAGGCGATGCGGTCGCAGACCGCCGCCCGATGCGCGGCGTCGCTCATGTCGCCATTCAGGGCGCGCACGTCTCCAGACTGGACGCGCCGAACGCCCGCGACAAGCCCCAGCAGCGTCGATTTGCCGACCCCGTCCGGTCCGATCAGCCCGATCATCCGCCCTTCCTTCGCGGAGATCGAAACGTCGTCGAGCGCCGTTGTCGCGCCGTAACGATGTGTTACGCCGGTCAGGCTCGCGGCAAAGCCGGGATCAATCGGCATCGGGCAGGCGCACCGCGAGCTCGACAGGCCAGTCGACCATCGGGTCGACCCGCACATAGGCCATGCCTGGCACGCCCGTTTTTATGATCTCCTGATAATCGCGCAGCACGTCTTCCGGAATCTTGACCTTGACCCGGAACAACAGCTTCTCGCGCTCGCTTTCCGTCTCGACATATTTTGGCGTGAACTGCGCCTCGCTCGCGACGAAGGAGACCGAGGCCGGGACGACATATTCCGGGGCCGCGTCGAAAATCAGTCGCGCCTCGGCCCCGTAACGCAAGCGTCCGGCGGCGCTCGTGGGCAGGTAGACCGTCATATAGACATCGGTGAGGTCGAGCAGCGTCACGACCAGCCCGCCGGCCGCAAGCACTTCGCCCGGCTCGGCGAGGCGATACTGAACGCGTCCCGATCTTGGCGCCTTCAGCTCGTACTCGACCAGATCGGCGCGAAGACGATCGACCGTGGCCTCGTTCGCTTCGATAGAGGCTTGCGCCCGTGCAATCCCGGCCTCGGCCGAAGCGACGGCGGCGTTTGCGGTCGCCACTTCCGACCGGCGCAGATCCAGCTTCTCCGTCGTCTCGTAGCCGCGCGCGTTCAGCGTTTCCGTTCGCGCAAGTTCCTGCTCGGCGAATCTCAGTTCGCTCCGCCTTTGAGCCAGGAGCGCCTTCGCCTCGATCAACGCGTGCTCAGCCTGTCGAACGCCCGCCTTGGCTTCGCGAATCTGAGCGGCGATCTCCTTGGAATCCATTCGCGCAATGATCTGACCCGCTTCGGCGAGGCCGCCTTCGGCGACCAGGATCTCCTGCAGCCGTCCGGCGAACTTGCTGGCGACATCGATCCGCTGCGCCTCGGTTCGCCCGTTCGAGCTGACGATTCCGTCGGGGAGAGGGTTGGACCGGCTGTCGAGCCAGCACCACGCGCCCCCGCCGATCACAGCGACCAGCGCGCCGGCAAGCATCCATCTTCTCATCGACATGATTTCTCCTGTCACGATCCGGCTGATTCAGGCGGCGCTATCGTTGTTGTCGTCGAGCGTCACTTTCACATCCTCATCGGCGTCGGTTCTTTCGCAGCCATCGGCCTGGCTACCCAAACCGCCCCGAGCGCGACTCGAGCCCCGATCACTCCATACTGCAGTGCAACATTCGGAACTTCTCAATCCCACCGCAATCCTTGATTCGCATTGATCTCGATCAATGTTGCCATGCAAAAGCCGGTCTATTGCGACTGCGAAGCCAGACGTTAAGTAAGTGCAGAAGCCGCCGACGGCCCAATTTTGTGGAGAATGCTATGGCTACCGCGATGCGCAAGAAAGCTGGGTCCGAAGTCAGTCAGGCGCGGCCCCATTCAAGTCAGCCTGCAAGTCAGGCTGCGCCGACGGCGCGCCCGGCGGGCGCCACGGTCGCCGATTTCCATGAGGGATCGCAGGTCGCGGAAATGATCGATCGCGCCACGCACGCCGGGCTGGCCCGCCTCACCCTCGGTCTGTCTCCAGCGGCTCTGATGGGCTCCTGGGCCGATTGGGCGGTTCATCTGGCGATGTCGCCCGGCAAGCAGATGCATCTCGTTGAGGAAGCCGTCCGCAAACAATCTCGTCTCCGCCAGTACGCGATGCGGTGCGCCACCTCGCAGGACGACGCCCCGGCTTGCATCGAACCACTCCCTCAGGATCGGCGATTCCGCGCTGACGCCTGGAACAAACCGCCGTTCAATCTGATCTACCAGAACTTCCTGTTGAACCAGCAATGGTGGCATAAGGCGACGACCGGCATTCCCGGCGTGACGCGTCAACATGAAAACGCGGTCTCTTTCGCGGCGCGGCAAGTCCTCGACATGTTTGCGCCATCCAACTTCCTGCCGACAAACCCCGAACTGATCGAAAGGACCGTCAACGAGGGCGGGAAGAACCTCTATCGCGGCTTTCTGAATTTCATCGAGGACTACGAGCGTGTCGTCGCGCAACGCCCGCCCGCCGGAGCCGAGGCGTTCCGGGTCGGTGAAAATCTCGCCACGACGCCTGGGCGGGTGGTCTACCGCAACCGCCTGATCGAGCTGCTCCAGTATGCGCCCACAACCGAGAAAGTCAGGCCGGAGCCGGTTCTGATCGTTCCCGCGTGGATCATGAAATACTACATCCTCGATCTGAGCGAGCAAAACTCGCTGGTGCGCTGGCTCACCGATCAGGGTTTCACGGTTTTCATGATCTCGTGGAAGAACCCCGACAACCGGGATCGGGATCTCGGTATGGAGGATTACCGTGAACTCGGCGTGATGGCGGCGCTTGACGCCGTGGAGGACATTTCCGGGTCGAATAAGATTCACGCCACGGGCTACTGCCTCGGCGGGACGCTTCTGACCATCGCCGCCGCCGCGATGGCTCGCGACGGCGACGACCGCCTCGCCTCGATTTCGCTGCTGGCGGCGCAAGCCGATTTCACCGAGGCGGGAGAAATCATGCTCTTCACCAACGAGAGCCAGGTCGCCTTCCTCGAGGACATGATGTGGGAGAAGGGCTATCTCGACGCCAAGCAGATGGCGGGCGCCTTTCAGATTCTGCGTTCGAACGATCTGATCTGGTCACAGATTCTGCGCGTATACCTCATGGGCGAACGCCACCCGATGAACGACCTGATGGCGTGGAACAGCGATGCGACGAGGATGCCGTACCGGATGCACTCGGAGTATCTGCACAAGCTGTTTCTCGAAAACGAACTGGCGACCGGAAAGTACGAGGTCGCCGATCGCCCGGTGGCGCTGACCGACATCCGCGCGCCGATCTTCTCGGTCGGAACCGAGACGGACCATGTCGCGCCATGGCGTTCGGTCCACAAGATCCACCTGCTGACCGACACGGATGTGACTTTCGCGCTCACCAGCGGCGGTCACAACGCCGGGATCGTGTCGGAACCCGGTCATCCGCGCCGGCATTACCGCGTAGCGAAAACCCTTCACGGCGATCCCTATCTCGACGCGGAGACCTGGGCGGAGAAGGCGGAGATGAAAGACGGCTCCTGGTGGCGGGAGTGGGGCGAATGGCTCGGCTCGCATTCGGGAAAGCCGGTATCCCCGCCGTCGCTGGGATCGGAGCGATACGCGCCGATCTGCGACGCCCCCGGCGCCTACGTTCTTCAGAACTGAGAGTGCGCGTCATGGATTTGCTTCAAGGAAAGAAAGGCCTCGTCGTCGGCGTGGCCAACGAACACTCCATCGCGGCGGGTTGCGCCAAGGCGTTCCACGAGGCAGGCGCGGACCTCGCGCTCACCTATTTGAACGACACCGCGAAACCCTATGTCGAGCCGGTCGCGCGGGCGGTCGGCGCCGCGATCCTCGAACCGCTCGACGTGACCGAGGATGGCGCGCTGGAAAGCCTGTTCTCACGAATCGGGCGCGAATGGGGCTCGTTGGATTTCCTGCTGCATTCGATCGCGTGGTGCCCGAAGGACGACCTTCACGGCCGCGTTGCGGACTGCTCACGCGAAGGTTTCGCCGAAGCGATGGATGTCTCCGTCCATTCCTTCATTCGCATGGCGCAGCTGGCCGAGCCGCTGATGAAACAGGGCGGCTGTTTTCTGACCGTCAGCTATTACGGCGCGGAGAAGGTGGTGGATCACTACAACATCATGGGGCCGGTGAAGGCCGCCCTGCAGGCCACCGCGGAGAACCTCGCGGCGGAACTCGGGCGCAAGGGGATCCGCGTCAACGCTCTCTCGCCGGGGCCACTCAAGACGCGCGCCGCCTCGGGGATCGCCCATTTCGACGCGCTGATCGACGAGGCGAGGGAGCGTGCGCCAACCGGCAGGCTCGTCACGATCGAGGAGGTCGGCGCCGTGGCGGTCTGTCTCGCCTCGGATCATGCCCGCTCCGTCACAGGGAACGTCGCCTATGTCGATGGCGGCTACCACGTCATGTCATGAGGCGCGTTGTGAACGAGATGCAATATGTCGAGAACAGAACCTTCGATGAGATCTCCCTGGGCGACTCGGCGGAGATCACCCGCACTCTGACGCCGCAAGACATCGATCTGTTCGCCATCGTATCGGGGGATATCAACCCCGCTCATCTCGATGAGGATTACGCCCGAACAGACATGTTCCACGAAGTGATCGCTCACGGCATGTGGGGCGGCTCGCTGATCTCGGCGGTGCTCGGCACCGAACTGCCGGGGCCGGGAACGATCTATCTCAACCAGTCGCTGAACTTCCGGCATCCGGTAAGTCCGGGCGACACGATCACCGCACGAGTCACCGTGCGCGCCAAGGACGCCGTCAAGAAGCGCCTGATCCTCGATTGTGTTTGCCTCAACGCCGATGGCGAGACGGTCATCAAGGGCGAGGCCGAGGTGATCGCCCCAACGGAGAAGATCCGCCGCCCTCGCACCGCGCTGCCCGAAGTGCATCTCCACGAACGCGGCGAACGCTACCGGCGGCTTATAGAGGCGACCCGCGAACTCGAACCTGTTGTTACCGCCGTAATCCACCCCTGCGATGAGCTGTCGCTAACAGGTGCGCTGGAGGCGGCCGCGCAAGACCTGATCCGGCCGATCCTGGTCGGGCCGGAGGCCAAGATTCACGCGGCGGCGGCGGAAGCTGAAATCGACCTTGGTTCAGTGGAAATCGTCGATACGCCGCATAGCCACGCGGCGGCCGCAGAGGCCGTGGCGATGGTGCGCGCAGGTCGGGCCGAAGCCCTCATGAAAGGCAAGCTGCACACGGACGAGGTCATGCGCGCCGTGGTCAATCGCGAAACCGGATTGCGCACCGAGCGGCGCATGAGCCATGTCTATGCGCTTGACGTGCCGACCTATCCCAAACCGCTATTCGTCACCGACGCCGCGATCAACATATATCCCGACCTCGACGCCAAGCGCGACATCGTTCAGAACGCCATCGATCTCGTCCGCGCGCTTGGCGTGGAGACGCCGAAAGTCGCTCTTCTCTCGGCGGTCGAGACGGTCAACGCCAAGATCAGTTCGACCGTGGACGCGGCCGGGCTCTGCAAGATGGCAGAGCGCGGGCAGATCACCGGCGGCCAGCTCGACGGGCCGCTCGCCTTCGATAACGCCGTCTCGCGCATGGCGGCCATGACGAAGGGAATCGTCTCCGCCGTCGCGGGCGACGCCGACATTCTCGTCGCCCCCGATCTGGAGGCGGGAAACATGATCGCCAAGCAGTTGCTCTATCTCGCAGGCGCAGACGCGGCGGGGCTCGTTCTCGGCGCGCGGGCGCCGATCATGCTGACAAGCCGCGCGGATGACGTTCTTGCGCGCCTCACCTCGGCGGCGCTGGCGCAACTTTACATCCGACGCAAGAACCTGGATGCGCCATGACAGACGTCATCGTGACCGCGAACTCGGGCTCGTCGAGCCTGAAGTTCGCTCTTTATCCCGCCGAAGCGGGCGCGCGAAAGCCGTTGCTGAGAGGTGAGGTGACCGGCATCGGATCGGCGCCCGTCCTATCGGCCAGAATGGGCGAACATGCGCTTGTCGTGACCGAACCGCTGAACGCCATTCCGGCCGACGCCACCCATGAATGGCTCATCACCCAGCTTCTGCAACGGCTGCGCGGCGAATACGTCATGTACCGACCTGTCGCCGTGGGCCACCGCATCGTCCACGGCGGGCCGACATTCGAAGGCCCGATCAGAATAGACGAAACCGTGCGGCGAAAACTCGAAGATCTCGTCCCGCTCGCGCCCCTGCATCAACCTCATAATCTCGCTGCGGTTGATGCGGTGTCGCATATCGCGCCGGAGCTTCCGCAGGTCGCCTGTTTCGACACCAGCTTTCATCACAATCAGCCCCGGCTGGCGCAACTTTTCGCCCTGCCGCGGCGTCTCAGCGACGAAGGCGTGATTCGCTACGGGTTTCACGGCCTTTCCTACGAGCACATAGCCGACGTGCTGCCGGTCTATCTGGGCGAACGCGCCAATGGACGGGTGATTGTCGCGCACCTGGGCAACGGCGCCAGCATGTGCGCCATGAACGGCCGCAGGAGCGTCGCCACCACCATGGGGTTCACCGCGCTCGACGGGCTGATGATGGGCCGCCGCTGCGGATCGCTCGACGCCGGGGTGGTGCTTCACCTGATCGAGCAGAAAGGGATGGCGGCGGCTGACGTTCACCACATGCTCTATCGCGAATCCGGGCTGCTCGGCGTGTCCGGCGTCAGCAATGACATGCGCGTGCTGGAGGCGAGTTCGGACCCGAACGCCCGCGAGGCGATCGATCTCTTCTGTTACCGCGCGATCCGCGAGATTGGCTCTCTTGCAGCGGTGCTTGGCGGGCTCGACGCGCTGGTGTTCACCGCTGGGATCGGAGAGAATTCCGCTGGAATCCGATCCCGCATCGCCGAAGGCGCGAAATGGCTTGGCGCCGCGCTTGACGCGGAGGCGAACAAGCGCGGCGAGACAGCATTTCATTCGAACGATAGCCACGTCGCCTTGCTGAGAATCGACACCGACGAGGAAGGCGTGATCGCCCGGTCGGTCGCGCATGCGCTGGAGCAAGGCGGCGCATGCGCTTGAGGCCATTACGGGCAGAATAGATCGAGGGGTTCGTCGGAATCGAAATTCAGGAACGGCGCCGCAAACTCTGATCCGTCCGGCGACCGCTGACGACCGGCATCCGCTGCAAGCCGGATTCGGGCGTCACTCCGACAATTCGCGCTATTTCCAGTTCATGGCGATCAAGGAAGAATTGCGCGAACTGACCCGAATTGCTTTGCAGGCGCATGGTGAGGATCATGCCGCCATCGGCGCGCTCGACCCTTGCGCCACGCCACCCGAGCCGGGCGGAATCGCACGGTATGTCCGCCTGACGGTCGACCTTCTCCTGACGATCAGTCCGCCCCGGCGACGCGCCGCGCCTCGCTACGGTTACGGGCCCGGAGAGCCTCGAATCCGACGATCACGTCCAGAAGCTCGGTTGTGATCTCGCTCTGGCGAACCGAGCGAGTTTCCGACCGCAGATCCTCCAACCGTTCGTCCACCGACTGTTCGGCCTGCTGCATCCGCGCCAGACGCGCCGCGTTCTCGGTCATCAGGGCCTCGGCCGCGGCGCGGTGGACGGTCGCGTAGAGGAGGTTGCGGACCAGCGCCGCCAGCAGGGCCGGCGCAGCCATAGAGAATTGCGGCAAACTGCGTGAGGTCCAGGGCCGCGCCGCCAGTTCCTCCAGCATCCCCTCGTCCAGCGGTAGCAGCGGCAGGGCAACCGGCGCCTGACGACCATGGGCGGCGCGCTGCGTGTAGATCAGCGTGACGCGGTCGTCTCCGCGCATGCGCTCCAGCCGCGTGACCAGTTCGCCCGCCAGCCGGTTCAGACCGTCGGCGTTTGCCGGCGGCAGAAGCGTCACTTCGGGCGCCATCTTCTCGCCGCGCAGCGCATCCTCCATCTGCGCTCCGACGCAAAGAACCCGGACCGTCTCACCCGGCGCGACATGACGTCGGGCCTCCATCGCCAGAACCTCGTTATAGGCGCCGCAAAGCCCGTGATCGGACCCCATCACGACCAGGATGGACCGGTCATCCGGAGGCGTGTCCTGCGCCAGCGGGCCGTTCAGATGCAGGAAGGCGTGCAGCCCACCCAGAACGGTGTCGCGCCAGGCGTCGATGGCCCGCGCGGCCTGTTCATAGGGGGCCGCGTTGATCGCGGACATCGTTTTCATCGTGCGCACGATACCGCGAATGCTCTGCATCGTATCAGTGCGACGAGTGAGGCGCTCAAGCGTCTGAACCATGAGGATCCTCCCTCCCTTCGGCATTCATCTGGCCGCGTTCCCCGATCGCCGCGCGCGCTAGGTCGACGATGCGCGCGCGGTCCTGGTCGTCCAGCCGCCGACCGGACGCGATCATTTCGCGCGCCGCATCCCCATCGTCGCGAAGCGCGGCGCGGATGGCGCCGGTCGCCGCCGCCAGCGCCGGTTCGTCCATGCCGTCGAACAGCCCCTCCATCGCCGCGATCAGGACTGCGAGTTGATCGCTGGCGGGCATGGGTTCGCGTTCAGGCTGGCGCAGAGCGGCGCGCACGGCGGCGCCGCGCGACAGACGCGCGCGCGTCTCATCGTCCAGCCGCGTGCCAAAGCGGGCGAATTCCTCCAACTCCTCGAATTGCGACAGGGTCACGCGCAGGTTGCCCGCCACTTCGCGTAGCGCAGGGGCCTGCGCTTTGCCGCCGACGCGGCTGACCGACACGCCCAGATCGACAGCCGGAAACTGGTTCTTCCGCACCAGCCGGGGCGACAGGTAAATCTGTCCGTCGGTGATCGAAATCAGGTTCGTCGGGATATAGGCGGAAAGGTTCGCCGCCTGCGTCTCGACCACCGGAAGCGCGGTGATGGAGCCGCCTCCGGCGCCCGGCCCGAACTGCCCCGCGCGTTCCAGCAGCCTGGCGTGGACATAAAAGATGTCGCCCGGAAACGCCTCTCGTCCCGGCGGACGGCGCAGCAAGAGCGACAGTTCACGATAGGAATGGGCGTGGCGCGTCAGGTCATCCAGCACGATCAACACGTCGCGCCCGTCGGCGGCCAGCGCCTCGGCCATGGACATGGCGGCATAGGGCGCGACATAGGCCTGGCCCGGCGTCTCCTCGTCGCCCGCAGACATGACGATGGTGTTTTCCATCACGCCGCCGTC
The DNA here is from genome assembly GCF_011044155.1 of Pikeienuella piscinae. Lineage (NCBI taxonomy): Bacteria > Pseudomonadati > Pseudomonadota > Alphaproteobacteria > Rhodobacterales > Paracoccaceae > Pikeienuella > Pikeienuella piscinae. Next base: position 290,793 of record NZ_CP049056.1, on the reverse strand, counting down.
GCGCAACGCGCCGATAACCTTGGCGACGGCGTCGCCGCGCTGGCCAATGGCGCAATAGATGCACAAGACGCCGGTGTCCTTCTGGTTCAGGATGGCGTCGATGGCGATGGAGGTCTTGCCGGTCTGCCGGTCGCCGACGATCAGTTCTCGCTGCCCCATGCCCACGGGCACGGCGGCGTCGATGGCCTTGAGCCCCGTCGCCAGCGGACGCGTCACAGGCCTTCGATCGAGAATGCCAGGCGCGTCGACCTCGATGGGGCGGAAAAGATCGGAGCCGATCGGCCCGCGATCGTCCCGTGGCCGCCCGAGACCATCCACGACCCGGCCTAGCAGCCGGGAGCCAACCGGGACGCTGACCACCCGGCCCGTCCGGCGCACGTCGGCCCCCGGCGCGACCGCTTCCGACGGGCCCAGCAGCACGACGCCAAGACGGTCCTGCTCAAGATCAAAGACGATGCCGGACAGCCCGCCGCCGAAGTCCAGAACCTCGTCCACCAGCGCGCGCGCAAGGCCGGTGACGATGGCGATGCCATCGCCGATCTCGGCGACCGTTCCAATCTCGCTCAGGTGCGGTTTGGGCGCAGGGGCGTCGAGCACCGCCTGAAGCAGATCGTCTGTGCCGTCGCGGAGAGAATCATGCGGCACCGGCGCGCCCCTTTCGTGCTCCGGCGTCGTCCAGAATGGCTTGCAAGCCATCGACATAGTCGTCCACGGTCCAGCCGAGCTGCGCCCCTCCCAGCCGCAGCGACAGGCCGGCCGATCGCCCCGGCTCGGTCGCATAGCGCACCTGCGTTCCGGGCAGCGCGCCGACGACCGCTTCGTTGATCCGCGCGCGCAGTTCCTCAGGCAGCGTCCCGCTGGTCGTCACGACCGCCTCGCGGCTGTCGCCCGCCGCCGCCTTCAGATCGCCCGCCATACGCGCGAGGCGCGAGACGGTGCGAGCGACGACGCGCTCTTCCAGCGTCTCGTCCGACAAATCGCCGAGCGCCTTGCGCGTCAGGGCGACCAGCGCCGCCGCCCCCTTGCGGTGCAGCCGTTCGGTGTAGCGGCGGGCCTCCTGCTCGCGCTCGGCCTCACGGGCCTCCTGTTCGCTCGTCAGTCGCGCGCGCGCGGCCGACAGCATGGCGTCACGCTCGGCCTTCGCTTCGCGATGGGCCTGTTCCAATGCTTCCTCACGCGCCGCCTTCAGGCGCTGGATTTCCGCCCGGTGTTCGGCCGCAGCCTTTTCAGCCGACTCGCACACGCGCGCAGCCTCGGACATACGTTCGGCGATCTGGCGTTCACGCGCGTCGATCCCGTCCAGGATCGGGCGATAGAGGAACCGTTTCAGCAGCCACACCAGAACCAGAAAGTTGATCAGCTGGGCCGCGACGGTGATGCTGTCGATCGACATTTTCAGCCGCCCGCGCCCTGCCCCGCAGACTCCAGAGCCGCGTTCCAAAACGGATTGGCGAAAAGCAGGATCATCGCCACCACGAAGCAGTAGATGGCGGTGGATTCGATCATCGCGAGGCTGACGAACAGCGTGCGCGACAGGGACGAGGCGGCGTCCGGCTGCTGCGCGATGGACGACAGCGCGGAGGCCGCGGCACGCCCTTCGCCCAAGGCCGGGCCGAGTGCGCCGAAGGAAACCGTCAGACCGGCGGTGAAGATCGAGATTGCGGCGATGATGGCGAGATCGGTCATGTCTGCTCCTGTGCGGGGAGGGATGAGCTGTCGGGCGGCGTGGTGGCCGAAGAGATGTAGACAATGGCTAGAATCGCGAAAATGTAGGCTTGGACGACGCCGGTCAGCAGGCCCAGCATGTCCATCACCACCGGAAAGAAGAACGGCGCGACGCCCAGCAGGATCGCGGCGATCACCGCACCGCTCATCACATTGCCGTAGAGCCGGATCGCCAGCGATACCCCGCGCGAGAACTCGCCGATGATGTTGAAAGGCAGCATGATCACGTTCGGCTCCACATAGCTGTGCAGATAGCCGCCGAGGCCGCGGCTGCTGATCCCGAAAAGCGGCGCCGCCACCAGCACCGCCAACGCCAACGCAGCTGTCGTGGACAGCGATGCCGTGGGCGAACGCCAACCGGGCACGATCATCAGCAGGTTGGACGTCACGATGAACAGGAACAGCGTGCCTGCGAAATAGAGCAACCGGCGATCGGGTCGCGCGCTGATCTCATCAATCTGGCTTTGAATGGTCAGCACGATAGCTTCGAGCGTGGTGCGCCAGCGGTCCGGGGGCACATCGGGGCGCAGGTTCCGGGTGATCAGGACCGAAACGGCTGTCAGGATCGCCATGACGATCCAGGTAAAGAGGATCGTGGCGTTCAGAGCGAAGCCGCCAACCGTAAGGACGATTGTGTCGTCGGGCGTCAGCTCCATCACGTCACCTCGTCGCCGGCGCGCAACGTCGCCAGCAGCGCCAGCCGCATCGCGAGGAACGCGAGAGCGAAGCCGACGCCCGCCGCCATACCCTGCGCGGCCACCCACCAGCCCACGCCGAGCAGCAGCGCGATGCGCAACGCCGCGCTCGCCAGCAGGACCGAAACGGGACGCGCGGCGCGCAGCGCCAGCCGCATCCCCCACGCAAGCCCAGCGAAGAACAGCGCGGCGGCCATCGCCCCGGCCAGCAGACCTAACCCGAACAGGCCGAAATCCAAGACTGGCGTCATCATTCGCTCTTCTCCCTGTCGATCCAGGCCCATGCGATGGCGACGCCGATCACGACGCCGCCGAGAATCAGCGCGATGGTCCATGAAAAATCCTGCGGCCGCGTCCGGTCCAGCCAAAGGCCCAGAAACGCCCCGGCGACCGTCGGAACGGCGATCGCCCAGCCGATCGTTCCAAATACCGCGACCCCGCGCAGAGGACTGGGCCCCGGATTGTCGCGCGCGGTCTTCTTGCGCGCCGCGCTGTGGCCGATCTCGTCGACCTGCTTGCGGTTCCGGTCCGTCATGGTTGCGGAGCCTGTCGCAACCCGGCGAAGCGGCGCACCATGTCCGCCTCCAGTCGCGATAGAGCGGACCGGGCGACGCGCTCGTCGTCCTCGACCGCTTCGAAGGCCTCGCGGACGGTCTGGCGCAGCGTCGCCAGGTCGGAGCTTTCGACCCCGCGCCGCACTGCGACGTCGACGGTATGGCCGGTCTTGACCAGCAGCCCTTCGTCGACGCCAAAAATCCGCTCGGTCCCGTCGGGCTGCGTGATCAGCAGAACCGAAGGCGCCAACGCTGTGACGAAATCGACGTGGTTGGGCAGGATTCCGAACGCACCGTTTTCCGCCACTGCGTTCAGGCGCGCCGCAGCCCCTTCGAACAGCGTGCCGCCGGGCACCCGGACATTCACCTGCATCTCCGCCGCCAAGCTCATGCGGCCGCCTCCGCATCGGGCAGCGCGCCGATCATGTAGTAGTCGCTCTCCGGTCGCTCGAAGCTGGTCTGGCCCAGGATCGTTTCGCAACCCGCCAGAGTCCCCTCCAGCGGCACCAGTTCGCCGCCCTCGCCCGTCGAGGCGCTGACCGTGGCGAAGGGCTGGGTCAGGAACCGCTCCAGCCGCCGCGCGCGGGCGACGACGGCGCGATCGTGGGCGGACAGTTCCTCGATTCCGAGCATGGCGATGATGTCGCGCAGGTCCTCGTATTCCGCCAACGTCCTGCGCACCGCTCGCGCGATGTCGTAGTGGCGCTGGCCCACGACGCCGGGGGTCAGCATGACCGAAGACGAAGCCAACGGATCGACCGCAGGATAAAGCCCCTCGCTCGCCCGCTTGCGCGACAACACGACCGACGCGGAGAGATGCGAGAAGATATGCGCCGCCGCGGGATCGGTGAAATCGTCGGCGGGAACATAGACCGCCTGGATCGACGTGATCGCGCCGCGTCTGGTGGAGGCGATACGCTCCTGCAACGTCGCCAGTTCGGTCGCCAATGTCGGCTGATAGCCGACGCGGCTGGGCATTCGCCCCATCAGGCCCGACACCTCAGATCCCGCTTGCACGTTGCGGAACACGTTGTCGATCAGCAGCAAAACGTCCTGCTCGCGGTCGTCGCGGAACCATTCGGCCATGGTCAGCGCCGTCTTGCCGACAAGGAACCGGACGCCGGGGCTTTCGTTCATCTGGCCGAACAGCATCACCATCCGGTCGCGCACGCCGGCCTCGCCCATCTCGCGCCAAAGCTCCTCAGCCTCACGCGAGCGTTCGCCGATTCCGCAGAACAGGCTGACGCCGTGGTGATGTTCGACCGTGTTGTGGATCAGTTCGCTCAGCAGCACGGTCTTGCCGACGCCCGCGCCGCCGAACAGGCCAGTCTTGCCGCCCCGCTCGATGGGCGCCAGCAAGTCGATCGCCTTGATTCCGGTCTCAAGCACTTCGGCGCGCGTCACCCGGTCGGACAGGCGCGGCGGCGCCCGGTGGATCGACCGGCGTTCTTCGGCGACGGGTGGCGGCAAGCCGTCGATCGGCGCGCCGAACACGTCAAGCATCCGGCCCAGCACCGCCTCGCCGACCGGCGCCATGACGGGGCCGCCTGTCGCGCGCACGACCGCGCCCAGCCCGATCCCGCGCGCGGAAGCCAACGCAATGCATCGCGCCGCGCCGCCTTCGACGAACGACATGACCTGCAAGGCCACGTCGCCCGCATAGAGCAGATCGTCGATATGCGGCCCGTCGCCCGGAGACACACCGGGAAACACCACGTCGACGATGCCGCCGCGCGCCGCGACGACGCGACCTTCAGCCATGGCCTTGTCAGGAGCGTCGGCCATGGCTCAGCCCTCCGCCCTGCCCTTATCGAACGGGCGCCGCGCCGCCATGATGCGAACGAAGTTGTCGGCGGTGATCGCCGCCACCATGTTCCGCAGACGTTTCATACGCCTTTCCCACCGGATTCGATGGGCCGACCCGCCCCCAGAGACATTGGCGACGCCATCCGGGCCAACCCCACGGTTTCACGGCGCAACCGCAACGCCAGCCCGACGATGAGCCCGCCAAACAGGATCGCGTAGAATCCGATCAGCCAGATCACCGAAAGGATTCCGGCTTCCGGAACGACAAACAACAGTACACCGAACAGGATCGAGAGCGCGCCGCTCACGATCAGGAACCATTCCCCCCGAATTTCACGGCGCATCCAGATCGCCAGCGCAATCCTGAGGGCGCCGCCGATGATCGCCCATGTCGCGATGATCATCAGCAGGACGAACGCCGTAACCCCGGGAGCGAGGAACGCCAGCAGCCCCAAGACGACGCCCAGCGCGCCTTCCAGCGCCCCAAGCCACCAGTGCGGCAGCCAGCCGCGGCTGCGGATCGCGTGCGCCAGGCCGAATGCGCCATCGACAAACACGTAGGCGCCGAACAAAGCGATCAGGACGGTCAATGTCAGTGTCGGCCAGACGAAAGCGGCGACGCCGAATGCGATGGCGACGATCCCGCGCAGCAGGAACAGCCACCAGCCGCGGTTCGGATATCCTGTCAGCTCATTCATTCCTCGTATCCTTTGCAATTGCGGTCCGCTCACGCGCTCCCGCCTCTGCGCGCCTCGAAAGCGAAGGCGGGCCGCCATCCATAGGTTGAAAGTCGAGTGAGGCGCTCATGTCTCGTCCTCTTTTCGGCAGTCGCCTCCGCAGGACCCGCGCACGAACGTCGCCCCGCTTTCAGCCCGTATCGTCGCCAGAAGCGATCGTCGCATTGACCTCGGTCAAAAGCCGTTCCGGGTATTTCGCCGCGAGACCGGCCATCGCCGCACGAGAGCCGCGCCTCGTGACCCCGGCGCGGCACGCCCTGCGCCGAGGGTGCTATCGGCGGGAGCCGCCTGACGATCCGCCGCGCTGAAAGCTGCGTTCTTCGCGCGGCGCGATACGGCGGCGCGCCCTTAGCCCTCGACAACGCGGTTGATCATCGCCACTGGGCGTGACGCTACGGGGATGGCCGTCGATTCGCTTCGCGCCGGTGCGATAGGCTTTCCCGAGAAACCCCATGACGGCTCCAAGCTGCTCACGCGGATCGGCGCCGCGATGAGGGCGGTGAGCGTCGCCGGTCCCGAGCAATTGTTCTTTCGCCGCCGATTCGATGGCCTGACGCCGTGCGAGATGGGCGTGATTGTCGAGGCGGTCGCCGGACATTCCTGCAAGGCCGCCGCGCACCGACTCGGCCGCGGCGCGAAGACGGTCCAGAACCATTGGGCGCTGTGATGGAGCAGACCTGCGCGACGAACATCCCGCATCTGGCTCGGTCGGCGATGAAGGTCGGCCATGATCCCGAAACCGCTGTACGCGCGGATCGGGCTTATAGGGGATACCCCTCATACGGGAATCTCCTGACTATCGGCTGAGGTTAATAAACTGTTCTATCGTCGCGTATTCGGTGGACAGACCTTAAGGAGAGAAACGATGCGTCATGCACCCTTTCCGGTTTTGCGCCAAGAGTCCGACCCCTCGACCCTTTCGGACCTCTTCAGCGGTGCGAAAAACCTCCAGCGACATGCGCCCGGCCACGCGATCGTGGTCGAAGGCGATCCGGTTACCCATCTCTTTCAGGTCGTCGCCGGCACCGTCCGCTCCTGTTCCTTCACCGAGCAGGGACGGCGACAGATATTCCGCTTTGCGCGGGCCGGCGACATCTTCGGACTAATCGATATCGATCACTGGCATTATACCGCCGAGGCTGTCGATGCGGTGATCCTCCGCTCGATTTCCAAGCAAGCGTTCGACAACGCGCTAGACGGCAGCCGGGCGCTCAGACGAGATCTGCGCATGCGCGTTGGCGACCTCACGGCGGAGCGTGAGCGGCACCTGACATTTCTGGCTTTCGAGTCGGCGGAACAGCGTTTGGGTTGGTTCCTTCGAAATTTCTCGGCCGGCCGCGCCGACGACGGTTTCCTGACCCTACCGATGACGCGCCAGGAGATCGGCGATTATCTCGGTCTCTCGCTTGAGACAGTCAGCCGGGCTTTCGGTTCCCTGAAGCGCGCCGGCGTGATCGAAATGCGCGGCGCCGAAAAGTATCGGCTCGTGGCGCAGCAGTCGAAAATTGCGGCGTGAGGCGTTATCGAGCGCGCGGCCATTCAGAATTCGCAACCCCTCCGGCAGACGCCCGACTCAGATGCGCTTTACCGCAGTTCGAACTGGCGGCCTCGCCCTTTTTGGGAGCGCGGCGTCATGGGACGGCGGATGCGGCGATTCCTCATGGCCGACGCGGATGACGCCTTCTCCGCGAGATGGCATCGGCGTCGAAGCCTTCTTCAACATGTTCGCTCGGCATCCGACGATCTATTCGACCCGATGGCGGGCGGCCGGCATCGCCGTGAGGGCATGTCCAGCCGATCCGCCCGCGCCAATGCTCGCGATCGAGCATGACGGCGATCAACACAACGAAGCGGATCGGCGCGGCGCGGCGTGTCGCGCTCACCAAGGTCAATCGGTCGGTTGCTGAAGCACCGTATTGACGCTCGTCAAAACGATCAGGCGCACGGCGGGCTAGAGATGTTCTCGTCAACCAACCGCCAGCGGAAAAGGTGCATCCGATATGCCGCCGAAAACCATACTTCTTTCAATGAATACGCCGGAAGCGGCGCAACGACTCGTCGGCCCGGCCGTGGAGCTTGCCCGCCGACACGGCGCGCATCTTGTCGGGGTCCATGTGGTGGAGGCGGTCGCGATCCATGCGGACTATGTCATGGTCCCGCCGCTGGCTGAAATCGAGCACCTGGAGGCCGCCCAATCCGAACGCGCCGAGAAGATCGAGAAGATATTCAAGGCGGCGACGGAGGGTGAGGACTTCGTCAGCGAATGGCGTTTCGTTCAGACCCGGACCGTAACCGCGTCCGACCAGATCATCGAACAGGCCCGGACCGCCGACCTGGTGATCATGGCGCAGGAGAATTCCACCGACGCGTATTCCGGGGGCGAGGTCATGCTGGAGCGCACAATCCGCAAGTCTGGGCGCCCGGTCCTGGTGATCCCCTATCTTGGAGAAATGAAAACCGTCGGATCGAAAGTCCTAGTAGGCTGGAGCGCGACCCGTGAGGCGGCGCGCGCCGCTCATGACGCGCTCCCGCTGATCGCGCCGGATGGCGCCGCGGCGATCGTGACAGCGCGCGCCGCGGACGAGCAGAACCACGCGATGGCGACCGCCCGCGAACTGGCGCTTGTTTATGACCGGCATGGCGTTCGCGCCGAAGTGGCCGAGCGCATCACGGAGGGTATGGCTATCGGCGATATCCTGCTCAACGAAGCCTTTGAACGTGGCGCGGATCTGATCGTTACGGGGGCTTTCGGCCATTCGCGCATCTACGATTTCGTAATCGGCGCGACGACGACGAAGCTGCTCGAGAGCATGACCGTCCCGGTCCTCTTTTCTTCCTGATCGCGAACCGCAAGGGAGCCTGCGATGTATTCCCACATTCTGACGCCGATGGCCGCCGACTATGAGACGAGAGGCCCGGCCGCATTGGCCGTCGCCGAAGCGCTGCTGGACGAAGGCGGCCGCGTCACGCTCCTCCACGTCCAGGAGACGATCCCGAGCTATGTCGAAAGCTACATCCCGAAGGAGGTCATCAAGAAGACCGGAGATGAAATTCGGCGCGGTTTGGAAACTCTCGCGAAGGACAAGGCGTATCGGGTCGACGTCGCCGTCGTAACGGGAAAGGCGCCGACCATGATCGTCGACTACGCCGAAAGGCACGGTGCGGATTGCATCGTGATCGCGTCTCATCGCCCCGGCGTCGCGGATTACATCCTTGGCTCGACCGCGGCATGGGTGGCGCGGCACGCTGACAGCGCCGTCCATATTCTTCGCTGACTCCGGTTCCGGGCAGGACGCCGCCATGAAATACAAGGATTACTACAAGACGCTCGGCGTGGAGCGCGGAGCGACGGCGGACGAGATCAGGCGCGCCTATCGCAAGCGCGCTCGGGCGCACCATCCCGACGTGAATCCCGATCCGGAAGCGACGCAGACATTCAAGGACATCGGCGAAGCCTACGAGGTGCTTAAGGATCCTGAGAAGCGCGCCGCCTATGATCGGCTGGGATCCGGCTGGCGAGAGGGCGAAGGATTCACGCCTCCGCCAGAATGGGACGGCGGGTTCGAGTTTTCAGGGGGCGGTTTCACCGAGGCGGACGCCGCGTCCTTCGGGGATTTTTTCGAAACGCTGTTCGGCTCCGGCGGACAGGGCGCCGCCGGCCGCACGCATCGCAACGGCCCGACCAGTCAGTTCGCCCGCGTCGAAATCGACCTTGCGGACGCCTATGTCGGCGCCCGGCGACGGTTTGCGCTCCGCACGCCGACGCTGAGCCCATCGGGCCGGATCGAACTGCAGGAACGGACAGTTGAGGTCGAGATTCCGAAGGGCGTCGCGGAAGGCGAACACATCAGGCTCGCCAACGCGCAGGACCAGGTTGGCGATCTGCTGCTTGAAATCGCCTTCCGCGCGCATCCCGTCTATCGCGTCGATGGCCGGGACGTGGCGCTCGATCTGCCGATCACGCCATGGGAAGCGGCGCTCGGCGGCGACGTGCGGATGCCGACGCCTGGCGGCGAAGTGAAGCTGAAGATACCGAAGAACGCGCGCTCCGGTCAAAAGCTCCGTCTTCGCGGCAAGGGCATCCCCGGTGATCCGCCGGGCGATCTCTTCGCGGTGCTTACAATCGTGGTTCCTCCTGTCGCCAACGCGGAAGGCCGGGCTCTTTATGAACGCATGGCGAAGGAGATGAGCTTCGACCCCCGCGCGAAAATGGAGTTCAGGCAATGATCGAGCGCCTCGGAAATCGCCGCTACGGCGAGATCGTCGAAGATATTACGCTGAGCGAGCTTTGCCGGATCGGCGGGTTCCATGCAGAATGGGTGATCGAACTGGTGGACCATGGCGTGCTCGAGCCGATGGGCCGCGACACGGACTCATGGCGCTTCGTCGGAGCCAGCGTCTCGACGGCGACGAAGGCCTGGCGGCTGCATCGCGATCTCGGTGTCAATCTGCCGGGAATCGCGCTAGCGATCGGTCTGATGGAGGAGCGCGACCGGCTCCGCCGTCGGCTCGGTCGTCACGATCCCTTCGCATGATGTGACGGGTTTTGTCGGAGCGCGCCAGACCTGACGCCCGATCTCCTGTCATGCGATGGTGACTCTTGCCGCGCCATGAGACCAACGCCGGAGGCGGCGCAAATGGGCCCCCGCGCCACGGCTCGCCCAGGGACCGCTTGTTCAGCCGTCTGATGGCGGAGACCCGTTCGCCATACACCCAGAGCCTGTTCAGACACGCCGAACGACCTCTCCGCGCGATCGGCTTCTTTTCTCGCGCGCCCTCCCCTGTAACAGCACGCCGTCGCCATGGAGCGCATCATGAGCGACGGTGGGCTTGCGTTTTGTCAGATCCATGCGTCAGATCGCGCACGCGGTTAATGTGTGATCGCCAGGAGCGCAGGTGGGCCACAGCATCGCGCGGCGCCGCTTGAAAAGGACGCTTCCCGACAGCAGACGGCCCATACTGGATGATTTTGAGCAGGAGCCGCCGCGTGCCGCCATCTCGCAACGAAAAGACTGCGATGACCGAAGCCGGCATATCGATCGCGACTTCGATCGTGGCGCTATTCATGATTCTCTCCGTCACCGTGGGGTTGACTACGCTGTTCGCCGCCGGCGGCGTTTCCCAGCATATGATCGAAGCGGAAACCCACGAGAAGGCGGTGGTGATCAACCGCACGATTTCCCAACGGGCCATCGCGCAGTTGAGGCCGGTGGAGGCGCAGGTCGAGTTGCTGGCCGAACTCTTTGGCGAACTTGACGTCATCACGCTGTCGAACACGGAGATATCGTATCTGCTCTATGCGTCTCTCGCGGCGGCGCCCCAGATCTCCTCGGTCGCGCTGGTCGATGCGGATCTGTCGCTCGTGCGCGTGTTCCGCAACCGCCCCGACGAGCGTTTCCGCGTCAGCAATTGGAGTGACGACCACGAGTTCGCCGCCGTCGCGAAGGCGACGATGACGACCGGCGCCGCAAGTTGGGGCGAGCCCTTTTTCGCCGAATCCAGCGAAACGACCCTGTTGAGCCGTCTGATCCCGTTGAGAGACACATCCGGCGCGGAGTTCATCGTCATCGCGACGGTGGACCTGACGTCACTCTCCGCCTTCCTCGCCGAACTCGCGGAGGAGACCGAGGGCGAACCCTTTATCCTTTATGGCGAAGACGCGGTTCTCGCCCATCCCGGGATGGCGGCCGGCGTCAGCGGATTGAGCGACAAGACCCCATTGCCGCCAATCGACGGGTTTAGCGATGAAAAGCTCCGACGGCTCTGGCGTAGCGCGCAAAACGCCGAGCCGATCGCCGCAGACGAGGTGTTCGCGCGCACCCTGAAGCTTGAGGACGAGGAATTCTATCTGGTCTACGACCCGGTTTCCGCTTTCGGCGCGACCCCATGGTACATAGGAGTCGTCTTTGATCTCGAAGGTTTCACGCCTCAACTCCTGAAGACGCCCGTGATCGTAATCGGCGGCATAGCGCTTCTGGTAGCGGCCGCTCTGGCCTCATTGGCGATCGGGCGGGCGATAAGCTGGCCGATCCGGTCGCTGTCGGCGGCCGCAAGGCAGATAAGCCGGTGGGAGGTCGACGAGGATTCGCCGCTCCGCCAGAGCAGGTTTCGCGAAATCAACGAAGCGAGCAGCGCCTTCGCCGCCGCGCTTAGGGCGTTGCGATCGCTTCAGCTCTATTTGCCCAAGACCCTGCCTCAGAGACTGGTCACGGCGGACGATCCGCGAACCATCAAGTCGGAGTCGCGTCAGATCACCGTTCTTTTCACCGATATCCAGGGCTTCACCCCCTTCTCGGAGGAGATGCCGCCAGCCGAGGTGGCGGCGTTCCTGAACGCGCATTTCGCGCTGATCTCGTCCTGCATCTGGGCCGAAGACGGCGTCGTTGACAAGTTCATCGGCGATTCCGTGATGGCGTTCTGGGGCGGTTTGCAAACGGATGATCGCCACGCCGCGCACGCCTGCCGCGCCGCAATTCGCATCCGCAAGGCGATAGAAGCTGATAACGCCGAACGTCGGCGCCGGGGCGAGCCGGCCGTTCGGCTTCGTATCGGCATCCATTCCGGCGAGGCAGTCGTCGGGAATATCGGCGCGCCCGGGCGCGCGAATTTCACGGTCATCGGGGATACCGTGAACATCTCGCAAAGACTTGAAGCGCTCGCGAGACAATTCGCGAGTGCGACGGAGGACGTGGTGATCCTCATAAGCGGCGATACGGCGCGCAAGATTGGCGACGATCTCATGGCAAAGCCGTGCGGCCGGCAGGTGCTCAGGGGACGACGCCGTCTGGAAGAGGTCTATCTGCTGGGCGCCCGACCCGAGACCTGAAAGCGTGCTTCGCGCGGCCATGGGTGGCCCGCATCAGAATCAAGATCATGGTCCTCCGGTCCGCCGCCGGCGCTGAAGCCGACGATCGGTTCGTGAGCGCGGGAGCCTCGGCCTCAGCTGGCGCCGGATCAAGGGCGCGCGCATTTCGCAAATTGATCGGCGTCAAGGATCCGTCGGCGGCCGCACGTCATCGTCGCTTCGTGCGCCCACGGTCGAATGGGACGCAACGACCGCGAAAGACGGACCAGGAGGTGTTGATGCTTGAGAAGCCCCAATCACCGGTTCCACCGGCGCCGAGGGAGCAGCCCGAGACGGGAATGGCGGTCTCCGGGTATGCGTTTCGCCGCCGGCAGGCGCCGACATCGCCGGGCCGCGCGTCGGAGTGAAGACGCCGAGGGCCCCAAGCGGCGGAATGCCGCCGCGCAATCGAACGCCGAACCGGGACGGAGCGGCGGGGATCTGCCGCGGCGACCGGAAAGCGCCGCATCCGCCGACCCGAATGGTCGTCGCGGCGGACGGCGAGGCGATCTGCCCGGTCTGCGGCCGGGTCACGCGCCGTTCGGCCGCCGGGGACGGCGTGACGAAAGCCGAATGGCCGAAGCCGTGATGAGCGCCCAGGCGGCGCGTCCGTAGGGGCGCGCCGTGAGCCGAAAGCGGTCCGACCCTTGAAATCGATCACCCCACCCGTTTCAGCACGCCGAAGGACCAGCTCACCGTTTCAGGGGAAGAACCGAGATAGTCTCCGCTCTCCTCGCGCGTCATCGACGGCGCGAGGAACCTTCGCGGAGCCTATTGCCCGAAAAAGCGCGTGGGGAGGAAAGGGAACGCCCTTCAGGCGCGCGCCGGTAGTCAGGCTTATCCCCCGACAGGGTAATCCTCTATCTGGCCTCATCCGGCCGGCCGTCCCCTTCGGGGTCGAATCCGGCCTTCAGCGCCAGCCTGACAAGATGGGAAAGATTGGCCGCGCCGGTCTTCTCCATCACCCGCGCGCGATGAACCTCGACGGTTTTCGGGCTGAGGCCAAGCCGATGCGCGATGACCTTGTTGGGGCGTCCGGCGACAACTTCGATCATCACCTCTCGCTCTCGCGGCGTCAGCCCCTTGAAACGCCGGAGATAGACGGCGCGCTCGGGGTCGGCGTCGCTCGCCTCCCGCATCGCCGCCTCGATCCGCGCGATGAGATCGACATCGTCATACGGCTTTTCGATGAAGTCGCGCGCGCCGGCGCGAAGCGAGCGGACGGCGAGGGCGACGTCGCCATGCCCAGTGACGAAGATCGCGGGAGTCGTCGATCCCCCCGCGCGCAGCGTTTCGAGAAGCTCCAGCCCCGTAAGCCCCGGAAGTTTCATGTCGATCAGAAGACAGTCCGCGGCCGGTTCGGGCGCGGCGAGCAACGCCTCGGCGCTCGCATAACGAAACACCGCATAACCGTAGCCGCCGAGCAGCGCCTCAAGGCTCTCCGCGACATCGTCATCGTCCTCGACGACGACCACGCTGACGCCGCTCCCGGTCATGTTGGGGCCGTCTGAAGGGTAAAGTGGACATCCGCCCCGCCCGCCGCATTGTTCTCGGCCCAGATGCGACCGCCATGCGCATGAACGATCGAACGGCAGATCGCCAATCCGACACCGATGCCGCGATCCTTGGTCGTCACCAACGGCTCGAATAACGACTGCAGAATGTCGCTCGGCAGGCCAGGTCCGGTGTCACTCACCGTCACCATCACCTGGCCGGCCTCCTGGACTTTCGCTTTCATCTCGATCCGGCCACGGGTGGCGCTTGTCGTTATCCGCCTCACCCCGTCTTCAGCCGGCTCCAGCGCTTCGCGGGCGTTTCGAAGAAGATTCAGAATCACTTGCTGGATCTGGATCCGATCGACCATCACCGGCGGCAGTTCGAGACCCAGTTCGACGCTGATCCTGACGTCATCGGAGCCGGACCCGGCCTCGTCGAGGCGGATGGCTTCTCGCACGATCTCGTTTATGTCGTCGGGCCTGAGGTCCACATCGCCGCGGTCCACAAGCCGGCGCATCCGGCGAATGATTTCGCCCGCCCGCTTCGCCTGCTCCGCCACCTTGTCCAGGTAGCTTGCCGCCTTCTCCCTATCCCCGGCCCCGTCCGCCAGCAGGCGGCTCGCCGCCCGGGCGAAATTGGAGATCGCCGCAAGCGGCTGGTTGATCTCGTGCGCCATCGCTGTCGACATCTCGCCGATCAGGCGCGTGCGGGTCAGTTGATCGAGAGATCGTTGCAGCTTGCGCGCCTTGGCCTGCGCCGCCGCCCTGTCGCTCATGTCGCGAATAAAGCCGGTGAATACATGCTCTTCCCCGAGCTTGAGTTCGCCGATCGCGAGTTCGGCGACAAAGACCTCTCCGTTGCGGCGGCGGGCCTGCACCTCGCGCCCGATGCCGATGATCCGCTTCTCCCCTGTCCGGAGATAGCGGCGCATGTAACCATCATGGCGCGCCGCGTGCCCGGCGGGCATCAGGATCCTCAGATTCTCTCCAATTAGCTCCGCTTCCGTATAGCCGAACATCTCCTCCGCGGAGGGGCTGAAGCTCAGTATGGCCCCCGAGGCGTCCGAGGTGATGATCCCGTCCGGCGCGGTCGCTACGATCAGATCGTAAAGCCGCTCCTTACTCAGTCGATGCATCGGCGCAAATCGCATTCTTGACGCCCGCGACCGACTCGACCATCGAAGAATTTCATTCCTTCTTCCTCTCGTGGTCTCGATGAGGCTAGCCGAATCCTAGCACGGCGCCGCAACACAAAAAACGGGAAATCGGGACGGGGGAGAAATCCAGCGAGCGGACTTTGCGTTGGATGACGGACACTCGCAGCTTTGCTGGCGCCTGAACGCTTCGCGACCAGATACGCTTCCTGATCAGGCGCGCCATCCTGACCCCACCGGACCACACCATGCGGCTGCGGCTCTTTCGCGTTTCGACCTCGCGTGTCGACTTAACCGCAGATCGCAGTTTGCGGATAGCGCGACTCCCGAGACGCCCGCATATCCAGAGCGTCAGACACAAAGGCCGCCATCGCTGGAGGCATGCGCATACGGAAATAGGCTCCTGTGACTGGCCCGCTTCGCATGAAGCAGACGCACAGCCTGCACACCCGCGAACACAGTATTCGTTCAACCCCGCTCAGTGTGACGGGGAGGTAAGTTCATCGTCGGGCTCCTCCCGACCGGAAGCGCTGCGGGCGGCGCTCAGGCGGCCTTTTCCTTGGTGTTGTTCTCGCCGTTGACCGCGTCGGCGGCAGGTTCGATCACCTCTTCGACCTGATGTTGGGCATCCTCCAGGGCCTCGCGCGCCTGATCCGCATAGATGCCGGCGAGAAGGCCGATTTCCTCCGAATAGTCTTTCATCGCCCGCTCCGCGAACTTGGCGTAGATGGACATCATGTCCTGCGGAGTCTGGCATCGCGAAATTTCCTTCGCCGCGCAGCGGTCTTGGTCGAGGCGTCGATTGACGAAGCCGAAAAGCTCCGAGTTGAACTTGGTGACACGGGAAATCATGTGCGCCTGAGCCTCGGATGCGGCTTTCAACGCGCGCTGATTGGCGGCAAAGACTGGTTCCATGTCGAGAGGCGGGACGGCGATCTTGATATCGCTGGGCATCAGCGGAGCGGCTTGCGATCTGGGCATTGGAGGCTCCTCGAATTGACATTGCGTGTGCGTTTACAGTTCCATTATCGCCTGATCTCCGAAGCAGGCTTTGACGCCTGTCAAAGACCGGCGTCGTCAACTGAAGGAAACGATGGCGAGCGCGCCCGGTCGGCCCCTTCTCCCCGAGCAGGCGCGCCAGGCTCCCCCGCCGTGAGCGGGCCGATCCCACCCGACGTCAGGGGCTGCAACTCGAAGCCGCCGGGTGACCGGCAAAATGCCGAGGTCGGCGTTGACGGCGACGGAAGCGATCTCGCTCGCGACGCCGGTGACCCACGTATTGATCGAACGCTCGGCCCACTGTCATCCGAAGATAAGCCAACTCTCTCGCTCGCCTCTTCTCGGCCTCGGCAATGACAAGCCCGGCCGGGTATAGAAGTCCTCCACCCTCGGGACCGGGAGCTCGTACTGACGATCGAGGCCGCCGTCGCCCGCCTTGATATCGATCAATGCGGCGCGGCGCGGAAGAGAGAAATTACCGCTAGCGCGAGGCGCATTCCGATTCTTGACCGAGAAGGTTGTCGATATGCCGGAAGTAACCACGCACGCGAATATACAGCCCGTACCGGACCCGCCACGAAAGGATGCACTGATGACTTCGAGTATGAAATCGATCCTGACCTATTTCGACGCTGGCGCGCTGTCGGCGCCGCGGCTGGAGGCGGCGACCGCTATCGCCACGGCTTTCGACGCCCATCTCTCCGTGCTCGCATGCGGCTATGAGCCTGCGATTCCGCCGGTTCCCTACGCCAATACACCGGACGCGTTCGACTTCTACCAGAACTATATAGCCGAGGCGGCGGCGGAAGCCGAAAAACAGGGGAAGAAAGCGGAGGCCGCGCTCGCCGCTGCAGGAATTCTTTCGGATGTCGAGACGCTCGCCCGCACGCCGGGCGATTTCGCCACCGCCCTCGCCACGCGGGCGCAGTTCGCCGACCTGGTCGTGCTGAGTCCGCCTTACGGCTCCGACAAAGCCTCTGTCGCCACCGAAGCCTTCGAGAGCGCGCTCTTCGAAGGCGACGCCCCTGTCCTGGTGATCGGCGAGGGCCAGTCCGTCCCGAGCGGCGGGGTCGCGGTGATCGCCTATGATGGCGGGCGCGAAGCGCTGCGGGCGGTGCGCGGCGCGACGCCGTTCCTGAAGGCGGCGCAGACGGTGGAGATCTGTGTCGTCGGCGCCTCGGCGGATCGGGAGGAACGCGCGACGATGTTGGCGCAACAGCTTTCGCGCCTCGACGTGGCGGTCGAACTCCGGGTCGACCCCGGCGGCGATGCTACGATCGGCGATACCTTGGCCCGGCGCGTGCGCGAAACCGGCGCTGATCTTCTCGTGATGGGTGGTTACGCCCATTCCCGGTTGCGGGAGTATGTTGTCGGCGGCGCGACGCGGAGCATAGCAGCCGCGCCACCCATGCCGACACTTTTCGCGCACTGAGACGCCACGAATGTCATCCGGCCGCGTGGCTTCGGCTCCGCGGCCGGGCGGCGCCGAACGCGCGGTGCGCTCCATACCTCAAGCGCCGCTTGCAAAGGAGATCGAATCTCCTTTTATGCATGCCGCTCGGCTTGCACAGACTTTCTTATCGTCCACACATGTGATCGAGCGCGCAGTCTACTTGGGCCTGTTCGTGCGGCTGACATGGCGTCGCTGACCAGGATGACGATGCGCGGAGCGCACGCGGATCTCCAGCAGCGACCTTCAGGCTTGGAGAAGACTCCTGGTTTTTCTGACCGAAATCACGTCGATCATGCGCCCGTTCCGATCATGCCTTGCTTTGAAGGCCGGGCTCTGATTCCGCCGCGTTCGTCAGATGATCGTCGCTCCTCTCTCTCGGCAACCATGGCGATAATGCGCAGACCATCCACTCATCGCCCCTGTCCAGATTTCCTGAGCCGCCTATGCCGAATCTTCCCCGACCAAACGGAGATCCGAGCGTTTCATTTGACCGCGCCTACGGCGCGCATCCAAGTTGACTCAAAAAAAAAAATTTTGCCATTAATTGCCGTTGTGGGGTTTCGATCCACCGAAGATTGGGGAAATAACGTGATACGTAGCTTGCTGGCTCTGGGAATGATCCTGGGATTCATGTCCGAGGCCGCCCTTGCGCAGGACACCTGCCCGAATCGCGGGCAGCTTGACGACCTTTACTGCGACGCCGACGGCGATCTGGTCGCCGACACGCCGACAGATCCCTCGCTGCTGAAGGATCCCTCAACGCTGGTCTTCGCCTATACTCCGGTCGAGGATCCGGCTGTCTACTCGAATCTGCTGCAGCCGTTCATCGACCATCTGAGCAGTTGTATCGACCGCAAGGTGGTCTATTACTCGGTGCAGTCGAACACCGCCCAGATTGAGGCCATGCGCTCGGGGCGGCTCCATATCGCCGCCTTCTCGACCGGGCCCACCGCCTTTGCCGTCAACATGGCCGGCGCCGTGCCGTTCGCTTCGGGCGGCTCCGAGGCCGGGCCGCGCGGCTACCACCTGATCGCTCTGGTCAAGGCGTCGAGCGACTTCCACGAACTTTCCGACCTCAAGGACAAGAAAGTCGCCCATACTTCGCCCTCGTCGAACTCCGGCAACTTGGCGCCGCGGGTCCTGTTTCCTGAGCTGGGCCTGACCCCGGAGACCGATTACACGCCGATGATGTCGGGCGGCCATGACAAATCGATCTTGGGCGTCATGCACGGCGATTACGACATGGCGGCCGTGGCCAGCGATGTCTTTGAGCGAATGGTGGAGCGCGGCGAGATTCAGCGTGACGACTTCCGCATCCTCTACACCAGCGACATATTCCCGACCAACGGCAACGTCTATGCGCACGACCTGACGCCCGCGCTGCAAGACAAGATCAAGGAGTGTTTCTTCAGCTACCGCTTTTCCGAAGAGGAGCAGGCCGAACTGAACGGCGAGGACCGCTACGTTCCGGTCAATTACAAGGACCGCTGGGCGGTGGTGCGCGAGGTGGCCGAGAAGTCCGGCACTCCCTTCAACAAGCGCAGTTACGAGGCGCAATCCAAGCGCGAGATGGAAAAGCTCAAGAAGAAAAAGGCGGATTAGCCGGCGCTCCTACCCTGCCGCCGCTTCCGGGTGCGCCCGCCGATCCCGTCGGGCGCACCTCATCTCTGGACGCAGCGACATCCCCCCGATGGCCCCCTCCACTCTGAGACCGATCATGATGAATTTCGAGTCGCCTGCGGACGGCTCCGCATTGCGCATCCACAATCTGGTGAAGGAATACCGCGCGGGCCAGCCGGTGCTGAAGGGGATCAACCTGGAGGTCGCCCCTTCGGGCGTGACTGCGATCATCGGCCCCTCGGGAACCGGGAAATCGACGTTGATCCGATGCATCAACCGGCTGGTCGATCCCACCTCGGGCGAAGTTTGGTTCGACGGCCAGGATCTTGCCGCTCTGAAAGGCGCGCAACTGCGGCTGGCGCGCCGCAAGATCGGCATGGTTTTTCAGGAATACAATCTGGTCGAGCGCCTCTCCGTGATCGAGAACATCCTGTGCGGTCGGCTCGGCTATGCGCCCTTGTGGCGAGTCTGGTTGCGCAGATTCCTGCCCGAGGACGTGGAGCGCGCCTTCACTCTAATCGAGCGGGTAGGCCTGGACGAGAGTTTCGTGCGCCGCCGCGCCGACCAGCTTTCGGGCGGGCAGCGCCAGCGGGTGGGGATCGCCCGCGCGCTGATGCAGCGCCCACGCCTGATGCTGGCGGACGAGCCAACCTCGTCGCTGGATCCACGCACCTCGACCGAGATTATGGACCTGCTGAGCGAATTGGCCGAGCGCGAGCGGGTTCCAGTGGTGATCAACATCCATAACGTAGATCTGGCCCGGCGTTGCGCCGGGCGGATCATCGGCCTGGCCAATGGCGCGGTGGTGTTCGACGGCCCGCCCGAGGCGCTGGAGCATGCGCATCTGGTCGAAATCTACGGCGGCGAGGGCTGGCTGCAATGACCGCGTCCGCCTCTTCCGTCCGGCGCCCCGCGCCCTTTGCGCCAAACTGGCGGCGCCGGGCGATCTTTTTTCTGGTGGCGTTCTATGCGCTTTACGCAGCCTCGAAGCTGGGGGTGAGTTGGGAGCGTTTTGTCGAGGGCCTGTCGAACGGCGCCACCTTCCTGTCGCGGATGTTCCCGCCGCAGACCGCGCCGGACAAGTTGCGGCTACTGCTGGACGGCACGCTGGAGAGCCTGCAGATTGCGGTGCTGGCTACTTTCTTCGGGGTGCTCCTGGCGCTGCCGCTGGGCTTTTTGTCGGCGCGCAACCTGATGCCGGCGCCGGTCAGTTGGGCGGCGCGAAGCTTCATTGCGCTCTGCCGCTCGCTGCATTCGGTCATCGTCGCCATCCTGTTCGTCAAAGCGGTGGGCTTCGGCGCGTTGGCGGGGACGATGGCGCTGATCGTGGCCTCGCTCGGCTTCATCTCGAAGCTGTTTGGCGAGGCGATCGAGGAGATCGACATGAAGCCTGTCGAGGCCGCGCGCGCGGCGGGCGGCACGTTCCTGGGGGTGCTGGTGATGGCGGTGCTGCCGCAGGTGGCGGCGCGGTTCATCGGCTTCGCCTCCTACCAATTCGATTCGAACCTGCGTAACTCGACCATGGTCGGCATCGTCGGCGCGGGCGGTCTGGGCGCGCCGCTGTTCACCGCCTATCAGCGGTTTGACTACGACTTCGTGCTGACGATCCTGCTGACCATCGTCGCCCTGGTGCTGGTCACCGAGGCGGCGGCAGGGCGACTGCGAAAGCTGTTCCAGTGAGCGTTCAAGCCACCCGCGAACTGCGCCAGTGGGAGCGCTTCACGCCGCTGCAGCGCACCGGCCGCTTCGCCGCCTATCTGCTGATGGTGGCGGCGGTGGTCTGGTCGCTCGACACGATCAAGATCATCCCCGAGTTCCTCTACGACGCGCCTGAGCAGACTTGGGATTTGTTCCAGCGCATGTGGCCGTTCGACTGGGCCTACTATCCCAAGGCCGTGCAGGGCGCGCTGATCGAAACCATCCACATGGCCACGCTGGGCACCCTGCTGGCGCTGGTCATCGCGGTCCCGGTGGCGCTGCTGGGGGCGCGCAACATCACGCCTGTCCCGGCGCTGAACTGGCTGGCGACGGCGGTGTTCGTCGCCTCACGCTCGGTCAACTCGCTGATCTGGGCGCTGCTGTTCGTGGCCGTGTTCGGCCCCGGCCCGCTGGCAGGCACGCTGGCCATCGCCTTCCGCTCCATAGGCTTCGTGGGCAAACTGCTCTCCGAGGCGTTGGAGGAGGCGCAGCCCGGTCCCATCGAGGCGCTTTCGGCGCTGGGCGCTCCATTCCGGCATCTGTTGCTGAAGGGATACTGGCCGCAAGTCGAGCCAGGCTTCTGGGGGATCGTGCTGCTGCGCTGGGACATCAACATCCGCGAGTCCTCCGTGCTGGGGCTGGTCGGCGCCGGCGGTATCGGCATGGCGCTGGATGCGGCCATGTCGAACCTGTACTGGGACCAGGCCGGGCTGATCCTGGCCATCATTCTGGTGGTGGTTCTGGTGATCGAGACCGTGACGACGAAGATCCGTCGCCGGATCATCTGACCGGCTCATCTGTGGCGGCGCTTCCGATGGAAACCGGCTTGAGCCAGCCAGGCCTGTTTCGTTGCGTATTCGGGTGAATTAGCGCGGCGCTTCTCGCTATTTCGGGAGATGCCCGGCGATCATTCGTCTGGCGGTGATGATGGCCGGGTGGCCGCCCTCTGGCGGCATCGACGCGCCAAGACGCCGACGCAGACATTCCCCGACGCCACACCCATTGCGAATGAAGAACATGACAGCCGCAGGATCGCAGATCGACAGGCGCGGCCTGACCGATACCCGAACGCCTGATGTCCGATTAAGTTCAAACCTCTACGAGGTCGAAACTCATCCCGGATCGGGCGCCGCGGCGAGCAACTGGCTGGCGGTGGCGAGGTCGGTGATAAGCACCTGCGCCCGAACCGCTGTCAGCGCAGCCAGAATGGCGTCGATCTTGTGCGCCCCGCCGGCGGCGAGGACCACCCTTGGCAATGCGGCGATCTCGGTCGGCGGGATCGCCATGATCCGACGGTTGATCTCGTGATCGACAAGGACTCCGTCGCGATTGACGAAATAGCTGAGGATATTCGCCACCGCTCCCGCCTCCCGCAATGGCTGCAGGAGGTCTATGGGCGCGATGGCGTGATTGAACACGGTCGCCGTCGCCGCCATCTCGCCGACCGTGAGGATCGCGAGGTCCGCCTGGCACGCCCGCTCGTGGACGTCCTGCAAGGTCGGCTGCGCCCAGAGCCGATCCCGCAGGTCGGGGGCGTCGACGATCACGGGCGCTGTGATCTGATAGCTTTCGGCGCCGAGGCGTTGGGCGACCCGACTGGCGACGATCGAAGGATTGATCCAGCGCGAGTTCGGCAGCCCGCCGACCAGCCCGACGACGCTGGCGCGCTGCAGTTCCCGCCGCTCGAGATAGTCCAGACTGGAGTGCAACGTGGCGCCGCCGCCGATGGCCAGGGTCATTCCGTCCTGCATCGCCTCGTCGATGAAACGCGCGACGGCATGACCGATGCTGCGCTCGAGGTTCTTCACTTCGCTAGGGGTCGGCACGACCACCGCGCTCTCCAACCGCCAGCGGGTTTCCAGCATCCTCTCCAACGCGATCTGGTCGGAGGCGCTGGCGTTGATCGTGGTGACAACCACCTTGCTTTTGGAACTGTTTGAAAGCGAACGCATGACCCTGATCCGGCTGATTTTCAGCAAGTTCGCGATCGCCTCCTGCGTCATCCCTTCGACATGATAGAGCCAGGCGATTTTGACATGCAGGTCGGACGAAACCATTCCAAGCTGGGATCCGTTCGATTTGTTCGCCATCGCTCGCGTCCCCTGTTGGCCCGGTCTCCGCTCGCACCCTCCTGACTGATGCCGCATCTCCACGCAAGTGTATCCGAACATTTGTGTTTGACACGGATCATTTGAACATGACTATATTTCGGCGCACTATCGTGATTGCAATGGGCAGCGGGGTGCGGAGGCGGAGCCCCTCGCTTGGCCCGCTTCAAAAGGGAGGACTTTCCGATGGGGACGAAAACTCGAAGACTGGCGGGCGTTTCGGCGGCGCTGGCGGTTGCGGTCGGGATGGCGTCGACTGCATCCGCGGACAAGCTCGTGCTTTACACTTCGCAGCCCGACGCGGACGCGACCGCGACAGTCGGCGCTTTCCAGGCGGCCAATCCGGGCGTCGAAGTGGAAATATTCCGCTCGGGGACGAGCGACCTGCTGTCGAAGCTGGCGGCCGAGTTTGCGGCCGGAAGCCCGCAACCCGACGTGCTGTTGATCGCGGATGCGGTGAGTATGGAAGGGTTGAAGGCTGATAACCGGCTGATGGCCTACGCGGACGCGAACACCGAGGGGTTCGATCCGAACGCGTATGACGCCGACGGCTATTATTTCGGCAGCAAGCTGATCACCACCGGCATCGCCTACAATACCGGCGCTACCGAAAAGCCCGAACACTGGAGCGACCTCGCCGGTGACGCCTACAAGAACCTGGTGGTGATGCCCAGCCCGCTCTATTCTGGGGCGGCCGCGTTCCTGCTGGCGGGGTTCACCGCGCGGGACGATCTGGGCTGGGATTATTTCGAGAACATGAGGAAAAACGGCTTGACGGCGGTACGCGGCAACGGCGCCGTGCTGAAGTCGGTCGCATCGGGCGAGAAGGCCTATGGCATCCTTGTGGACTTCATGGCGATGAACGCCAAGAAGGACGGCTCGCCGATCGAGTTCGTTTTCCCCCCGGAAGGCGTG
Source organism: Pikeienuella piscinae (assembly GCF_011044155.1). Lineage (NCBI taxonomy): Bacteria > Pseudomonadati > Pseudomonadota > Alphaproteobacteria > Rhodobacterales > Paracoccaceae > Pikeienuella > Pikeienuella piscinae. Next base: position 266,989 of record NZ_CP049056.1, on the reverse strand, counting down.
CCGGCGGTGACTGAGCCGGTGGCGATCATGGCCACCGCGAAAAACGCCGATGACGCAAGGAAGTTCGTCGATTTCATCCTTTCCGACACCGGTCAGGAACTGGCGCTGAGCCAAGGCTATCTGCCCGCCAAGGCTTCGGTCGGACGTCCCGACTGGCTGCCGGAAGGCGTCGAGGTCAAGGTGATGGATATCAGCGTACCCGAAGTCGTGAAGTCAATCGACGCCGACAAGAAGCGTTTCGCCACCATGTTCGGCGGCTGAGGACTCCACCCGGATGCCAGCGGCGGCGCGACAGGGTCAGGGCCAGCAGATGGCCCTGACCACGATGATCCTTGCGCTCATCGTGTTGTTTTCCCTATTGCCGATGCTGCGGCTACTGCAGGAGATCGTTCTGCCGGGCGGGACATTCTCGATCGATGCGATCCGTGATGGATTGGGCGACCGCACCGCCTGGATCGCCACTCGCAACTCGCTTGTGGTGGGCATCGGGGGCGGCGCTCTGGCGGTGATCCTCGGCACTACGGTCGCTTTGCTGGTGACCCTCACCGACATCCGCGGAACTCAAATGCTGGTCCTGTGCTACGTCACGCCGCTGATGATCGCGCCGCAGGTCATCGCGCTGGCGTGGCTGCAGGTGTTCGGGCCGTCCAGTCCACTATTGCATCTGCTGGGGATCGCGCCGCCCATCGGCACACCGAATCCGCTCTACTCCGCAGGCGGCATCATCCTGCTTCTGGGGCTTCACTACGGACCGCTGGTATTCCTGATCGTGCGTGCGGGTTTGCGGAAGCTGCCTCGCGAACTGGTCGAGGCGGCGCAGGCTGGCGGGGCCGGACCACTCAAGGTGGTGGTGACGATCGTGCTGCCGCTGATGACGCCTTCGATCGCCGGAGCGGCGGCGCTCGCCTTCGTGTCCTGCGTCGGAAATTTCGGCATACCGGCATTCCTCGGCATTCCGGCGAACTATACGGTGCTGCCGACGCTGATCTTCCGGCGGCTGGCTGGTGGCGGCCCGGAGGTGCTGTCGGACGTAGCCTATCTTTCGGTGCTGATCGGTATCATCGCGATGGCGGGAATCGCAGCGCAGGACTGGGTTGGCAAACGCCGCGACTTTCGGATCACCACCACCTCCGTGCCGCCGGAACCCTACCGGCTCGGCCGGTGGAGGATCGTCATCGGCGCGCTGATGTGGACGCTGATCGTGGGGGTTCTGGTTCTGCCGCTGGTCGGGCTGATCCTGACCTCGCTGGTGCGCGGCTATGGGGTCGTCCTGACCGCCGCATCGGCGACGCTGGACAATTACCGTTTCATCCTGACCCTGCATGAGGCCGCGCGGCGGGCTTTCGTCAATAGCCTGATGCTCGCGGCTACTGCCGCCGTATTCTCGGTGTTCGCGGCGATCCCGGTGGCCTATCTGATCGCCTGGGGGCGGACGCGCTGGGTCCGCTGGCTGAACTTCGCGATCGAACTTCCCTATGCGCTGCCCGGCGTGGTGTTGGCGATCGCCGCCCTTTTGATGTTCCTCAAACCAATCCCCCTGGCCGGGTTCTCGATCTACAACACCGTCTGGATCATCCTGTTCGCCTATCTGGCGCGTTTTCTGGTGCTGGCGATCCGACCAACAGTGAATGGCTACGCCCAGTTGGACCGCGCGCTGGAGGAGGCCGCGGAAGTGGCGGGCGCCGGCCTCTTCACCAGGCTCCGAACCATCATCTTCCCGTTGGTTGCGCCGGCCGCCATGGCCGGCGGGCTTCTGATCTTCATGACCGCGCTCAGCGAACTAACTGTCTCGGCGCTTCTTTGGTCTTCGGGGTCCGAGACCATCGGTGTGGTGATCTTCTCGTTCGAGCAGGGCGGCGATTCGAAATATGCAGCCGCCTTGTCCGTGATCGTGGTGGCGATCACCTTCTTGCTCATGCTGTCGGCCACGCTCTTCGCGAAACGTTTGCCCGAAGGAGTATTGCCGTGGAAGGACTGACGATCCGAAACCTGTCCAAGACCTTCGGCGGCTTCACCGCGCTGGATGACGTGTCGCTTGATGTCGCCGAGGGTGAATTTCTGGCGGTGCTGGGCCCGTCCGGCTGCGGCAAGACGACTCTCCTGAGGGCCATCGCCGGGTTCGAGAGCGTCAGTGCGGGCGAAATCGCGATTGGCGGTAAAGTCGTGTCCACGCCGACGCTGGAAGTGCCGCCCAACCAACGGCGGATCGGCATCGTCTTTCAGAACTACGCGCTGTGGCCCCACATGACTGTGGCGCAGAACGTCGCCTATCCACTGAGGGTGACTGGCGTTTCAGGCGCCGACCGCGATCGCCGGGTGCGCGAAGCATTGGCGCTGGTGGATCTCGGCGAAATGGCCGACCGTTCCCCCGCCAGCCTGTCGGGCGGGCAAAGGCAGCGCGTGGCGCTGGCGCGCTGCCTGGTGGCGGAACCATCGCTGGTTCTGTTCGACGAACCTCTCGCCAACCTCGACGTGCACCTGCGCGCCTCGATGGAGGACGAATTTCGCGCGTTCCACGAACGCACGGGAACCACGATCGTCTACATCACCCACGACCAGGCCGAGGCGATGGCGCTGGCGGATCGGATCGCGGTGATGGATCATGGACGACTGATGCAGCTCGACACGCCGCAGGCTCTGTATCACCGGCCCGCCAATCCGATGGTGGCTTCGTTCATTTCTCAGGGAATGATGCTTCCGACAAAGATCGAGTCGCGTGCAATTGAAGGCGCCTGTCAGGCCAATGTGCTGGGTCAGCCGGTGGTCCTGCGCTGCGCGCCTGGCGACGGCCCTCGCGCCAATGCGACGGTTTGCGTGCGGGCCGGAGATCTGCGGGTGACGACGGTGGATCAACCGGGCTTCGACGGGGTGGTGCGGCGCACCGTCTATCAAGGCGGCGTCGCGCGGCTGGAGATCGCGCCGGACGCCGCACCCGAGGTGCTTCTGCATCTGGAGCAACCGGATCCACAGTCAATCGCCTCTGGCGACCCGATCCGGCTGTGTCTGACCGGGGGCTGGCTGATCCCCGCAGGAGACGGGCGGTGACGCTGAGCGTCAACCTGTGTGGCGGCTTCGGCGAGAAGGGCCGGACCTCGATCGCCGTTGACGACGGCGAAACCTGTATTCTTCTGGACGCGGGGATCAAGGTCGGCGCTGCGGGCGACGACTATCATCCGCGGCTACCGCGCCCGGCCGAGCGGATATTCGCGCTGTTCGTCACCCATGCGCATGAAGATCACATTGGCGCCCTACCCTGGCTTTCGGAGAGGGGATTCCTCGGGCCGGTATTCATGACGGAACAGACCCGCGCCGAAATGCCGGCTACACTGGCGCAATACGCCCAACCGACGGACCTAGCCGGATTCCGGCCCGAGGCGATGGACATACGGCTGATCGAGGAAGGTCAGAGCGTCAACATTGGCGGGTTGCGGGTGACATCCGGCGCGTCCGGCCACGTCGCCGGCGGGCTCTGGTTCCATGTCACGGGCGGAAATTCCCGACTTGGCTATGCGGGGGACGTGGTGCCGCAGAGTACGGTCTTTCCGATGCGGCCGATCCCCGAATGCGAATTGCTGATTCTCGATTGTTCCTATGGGGTTGATACGGTGTCTGGGCCGGAGCGCGCAGAAGCCATCGCCCGATGGATCGACGCCCATCCGGGAGCCGCGGTTCTTCCGACGCCGCTGTCCGGCCGATCGTTGGAGTTGATCGCCATCCTCGACGGGCGGTTCGCGATCGCCAGCGACATGCGCGGAGCGCTGCTGCAGCAGATCGCGCGATCCGGAAGACCCGAACTCTCACAGCGAGTGGCGCGCGCGGAGGACTGGAGCCCCGGCCAGCCATTGCCGGACTGCGCGTTACTGGTCCACGACGCCATGGGCCAGGCTGGACCTTCCGTCGCCGCGCTGGAGCAGGCGGTGGCCGATGCCGCGCCTGTGCTGCTCAGCGGGCATCTGCCCGAGGGGTCGCCCGGCGCGATCCTTCGCGCGGCAGGCAAGGCGGACTGGCTGCGCATGCCGACGCATCCCACTCTTGCCGAGAATCTCGCGATCTGGAATCGGGCGGGTCGCCCTGCGGCCCTGGGCCACTCGTGCCCGCCTGACGCCCTCCATGCGCTGCACAGCGCATTGCCCGCTCTCGATCCTACTGTCCAGACCGGCGCTTCGGTGCCGCTAATAGAAAGACGATGTCTTGAGAGTCCTGATCGCCAATGACGACGGTATCGGCGCACCTGGCCTGGCGCTGCTGGCCGCAGCGGTCGACCGGCTGACCGACGATGTATGGACCGTCGCGCCTGACGCGAAGCGGACCGCAGCCGGCCATTCGCTGACCGTCGCGCGGCCGCTTCGAATGCATCGCCTCGGGCCGCAGCGCTATTCCTGCTCGGGGACGCCAGCCGATTGCGTGGTCGCTGCGATGACCTGGTTGTTTCGGGATGCGGATGCGCCGGATCTGGTGATCTCGGGCGTAAACGACGGCCCGAACGTGGCCGAGGATATCGCCTATTCCGGCACTCTCGCCATTGCGCGCGAGGCGAGCTTCTGGGGTCTTCCCGCGATTGGATTGTCGCGGGTCAAGAATGCCGATGTGCAGGAGACCGACGCCGGGCGCCTGGCTGATCTGATCGAAAGCCTGTGGGAGCGACGGCGGGACTGGTACGTCGAAGGTTCATGGTTGTCATTGAACCTTCCGCAGCGGATTCCGGCCGCAGTGCGGCAGCCGCGCATCGGCCGCGACAAGATCGCCCGCGAAAGTCGCGTGGTTTCGCGGACTGACAACATGACCGAACTGGTGGTCCCGCGGGGTCGTGCGCACGCCTCGGTCGCGGGGGACGAGAACAGCCTGCTTGCGCAGGGCTTCATCACGCTCAGCCGGCTGCGCTGGTCGATGGAGCAGCGCCTTGACGATACGCTGCTCGAACGCCTGTAAACTCTCAGGGTGCGATTGTCAGATTGCTGATGACAGGCAACACCTGTCGCGCGCCGGCGGCCAGTAACTCTTTACGCAGGTCGCTCCGGTCCGCAACGCCCAGCGCCGCGCCGCCGGCGGCGATTACGGCGGATATCACCGCCGGCGAGGTCGTCGCCGCGATCGTTCGACAGATGTCGTCGGTCAAGCCGTCCAATCCGGAAGCGATGTCTCCATGAACGACCTCGGCAGTGGGAAACGACGCGCGCAGTTCCGCCAATGTCGCTGCCAGCGCGCTCTCTCGCGCGACGATCCGCACCTTGACGCCGCGCCTGCTCAACGCGGCGACAATATCCGCCGCTCCGTCAGACAGTATCAGACCTCCGGCCAGCAGTTTCGCCTCGCTCCGCCGCAAGTCAGCGATGTAGCCGCTGGGGCAGATCCGACCGGTGCGCTCGGCCACATGCGTCATCGCCAGTCCCACCGGCCGGTGCAGAAAACGACGCCGCACCTCAGCCTCGGGCAAAGCCGCGCCATAATGCGCCAGTAGTGCGCATTGAGCCTGCACCGACAGGTCATCGGCATTGCTCAGCGCGCCTAGATCGAAGATCACGACGTTCGTGTCTGGCGGCAGCGGCACGAATTCGCTCGCGACCACTCGCAACTGCGGTGGCCCGCACGCGCTCTGATCGCCGGCTCTGTCCCAGTCCGGCTCGTCGCCGGCGAAAAGCTCCAGGAAAGGGACCGCGACGGCGCTGTCTTCGGCGAAGTTCTCGCGAAACGACCACCAGGTGCGCAGATCGAGGAAGGCCGCGCCAGGTCCGCCGCCGTCCGAAAGCATCCGGCGCAGGTCAAGGCACCAGGTCACGCAGGCATGGCCCTCGGGCCAGAACCGCGCCGACCCCTCCGGCGTCTCCGCCGGCATGACCATCTTCAGCGGGGCGTTCCGCAGCAGCGCTTGCAGAAGCACCCCCGCAGCGCGATGCGGCGGATGCATCGGCAGCATACTGCGCCAATCCAGGTAGGCGGCCGCCAGGCGAACACTGTCGATCCGCACAACCGCGCCCTGATCCCGCCCGATCCGTCGCATCGTAGCCGTGAAGGCGGGGGCGAACCGCCGCAGACGCGCCAAGTCGCCGGCCTGTTCCGCCGGTTGAAAGGGATTGGGGACGAGCGCCAAGCCCATGGGGCTAGATCAGCCGCGCGTATTCGGAGAGAAGCCGGCGGATCGCCGCGCGGTCGTCGGGAAGCTCGGCGATCTGGCGGCCCAGCGCCGCAGCGGCATCGATGCAGATGTCGAGCAGCGCCTGCTCGTCGGGGTCATCGTCGGGATCGACCAGCAGCCACAGCATCACTGCGAACAGCGCCAGCCGCCGATCCGCGGCCGACGCCCGGACAGCGAATGGCGGCGGCGGGGCGAACATCCCGGCATCCGCCTCGATCAGCAGCGCCGCAGCCAGATCGAAACTGTCTCCGGGCGGCGGCGTCGAGCGGAGCGTCCGATCGAAGGCTCGCGCCGCCAGCATCTCGCTCAGGAGTTCCGACGGCAACGACAGGCGCTCGAAAGCGATTTCGAGCCCGAAGTAAAGCCGTTCCGCAAAAGCCGTCGGGCCCGCTGGATCCGTCGCCATGCGCGCCAGCGTCCAGGTATTGCGCTCCTGCGGAGTCGAATGATCGAGCATGGAATGAACCGCACGCGAGGTTTCATGTTCGACGCGCAGCCCGATCCTGTCGATCCGGTGCATGAAATCGTCGACCAAGCCCCCCACCGGCGGCGGCACAAGAGATCGGAGCGGCCGTATCACCTCCCGGCCCGCCGCCAATCCGGTGCGCAGGCTGCGCAGGGCATCTTTCACGGGCAGCGCGGGAGAAAGCATCATCGCCTCCGGTTCATCTGCGGCGTCTCGATCCGCAGCAAGAACAATTGTTATCGCATCAGAACAATGGTGCCTGCACCCTTGCGCGTCAAGCAGCCCCGAGACGCCAGGCCGCGCCCGCAGCCGTGCGATGAACGTTAGTGTTGACATCGGCACAAATGTTCCGGATCAACAGACGACGCAGCGAGAGAAAGGGTCGTCACAATGGCCACGAATGTAGCGCTCGTCGGCCTTGCGCGCGATCTCGCGCAGCGCGCCGAGACGGGAAAGCCAATTCGTATCGGGCTTGTCGGCTCGGGCGAGATGGGGACCGATATCGTCGCCCGCACCATCCACATGCAGGGCGTCGAGGTGGCGGCGATCGCCGACCTGAATCCCGAGGCCGCGACGAAGGCTGTGGACATCGCCTTTCAGGAGGACGGTCATTCGCGCGATGTCGACACGACCGATGCGCTGAATCGAGCGGTCGAAGATGGCAAGGTCGCGGTGGTCGCGGATGCGGAGCAACTTCTGAACAGCGGCCTGATCGACGTGGTTGTTGACGCCACCGGAATTCCCGCCGTCGGCGCCGAGATCGGGTTGCGCGCCATGCAGCATGGCAAGCACCTGGTAATGATGAATGTCGAGGCGGATGTAACCGTCGGCCCGTATCTGAAAGGCGAGGCCGAGAGGCTCGGCGTGGTCTACTCGCTGGGCGCCGGGGACGAACCGTCGTCCTGCATGGAGTTGATCGAATTCGTTTCCGCGATGGGCCATCCAATCGTCTGCGCCGGCAAGGGCAAGAACAATCCGCTGAATTTCGACGCCACGCCAGACGCCTATGAGGCCGAGGCGAAGCGGCGCAGCATGAATCCAAGGATGCTCGTCGAATTCGTTGACGGCTCGAAGACCATGGTCGAGATGGCGGCGATCGCCAACGCCACCGGATTGATCCCGGACAAGCCGGGAATGCACGGACCGGCGGCTGGTCCGAAGGATCTGGCGAAGGTGCTGACGCCGAAGGCCGATGGCGGCATTCTGTCGGCTTCAGGGCGGGTAGACTTCTCCATCGGCGAAGGACTCGCCCCGGGGATTTTCGTAGTGGCGGAGATGCGCCATCCACGGATTTCCGAGCGGATGGAAGACCTGAAACTGGGTCAAGGCCCTTATTTCACCTTCATCCGCCCCTACCATCTGACCTCGCTCGAAGTACCGCTGACCTGCGCCCGCGCCGTGCTCTACGGCCGGCCCGACATGCAGCCGATGGACCGGCCGGTAGCCGAGGTCTGCGCGGTGGCCAAACGCAACCTCAAGCCGGGCGACACGCTGGGGATGATCGGCGAATACGACTATCGCGCCTGGATCATGGAGACGCGGGAGTCGCGCGCCGTCGGTGCGGTTCCTTGCGGCATGCTGACTCACGCCAAGGTGACGAAACCCATCGCAAAAGGCGATCTGATCACGCGCGCTAATGTCACTCCACCGGACTCGGCGCTGGTCAGGATGCGCGCGGAACAGGACCGGATTCTCTATGGTGACGCAAATGTCTGATGCCGCCGTAAACATACCCTTCGCCATCCACACCTACACGCCTGAGGTTCTGCGCGAGGCGCTGAGGAAGATGATCCTGATCCGCCGCTTTGAGGAAGGCGCCGAAGACGCCTATACCCGCGGCCTGATTCACGGCACCATGCATCTTTCGATCGGTCAGGAGGCCAGCGCCGTCGGCGCCTGCCTGCCGCTGAGCGATGAAGACAAGATCACCTCGACGCATCGCGGCCACGGCCACTGCATCGCCAAGGGCGCCGAGCCAACCAAGATGTTTGCCGAGTTTTTCGGCAAGGAGACCGGCTATTGCAAGGGCCGCGGCGGTTCGATGCACATCGCCGATGTCGCCAAGGGCAATCTCGGCGCAAACGGCATTGTCGGCGGCGGGCTTCCGATTGCGGTGGGCGCGGCGCTCAGCGCCAAGCGGCTCGGCACTGGCGGTGTGGTGACCTGCTTCTTCGGCGACGGCGCCAATAACGAAGGCGCCTTCCACGAGGCCCTGAACATGGCGGCAGTCTGGAAGCTGCCGGTCGTCTTCGTCTGCGAGAACAATAAATACGGCATGTCCGTCTCGACCGAGCGTTCGACCGCCGCGGCCCAGGTCGCCGACCGCGCCGTCGCTTACGGGATGCCGGGAGAGGCGGTCGACGGCAACGATGTCTCGGCGGTCGCAGAGGCTTGCAATGCGGCGGTCGAACGGGCGCGCGCGGGCGAGGGCCCCAGCCTGATAGAGACCATGACCTATCGCTGGCGCGGCCATTCCAAATCCGACCGCAATCGTTACCGCACCAAGGACGAGATCGAATCCTGGGTCGCTCGCGATCCGATCCCACGTTTCGCGGCGCTACTGGTCGAACATGGCGTGATGACCGAGGCCGAGGTCGCGGCGCTGGAAATTGATGTGGCGGAAGAAATCGCCACCGCGATCGACTATGCCCGCCAGAGCCCCGACCCGAACCCGCTTGAGGCCACGCGCGACGTCTATACTCCCGCAGCAGTCGCACCGGAGGCGGCGTGACCGACAATCGCGAGCTTTCATATGCCGAGGCCATCCGAGAGGCCCTGGCGATTGCGCTCGAGTCCGATCCGGCGGTGATCCTGCTTGGAGAGGATATCGGCGTTTATGGCGGCGCCTTCCAGGTGACGGGCGATCTGATTGACCGGTTCGGCCCGGATCGAGTGATGGACACGCCGATCTCGGAACTGGGCGGCGCCGGAGTGGCTGTCGGGGCCGCGCTGACAGGCCTGAAGCCGATCTTCGAATTCCAGTTCTCGGACTTCGCGACGCTCGCGATGGAGCAGATCGCCAACCAGGCCGCCAAGCTGCGCTTCATGCTGGGCGGCGCGGTGTCGGTGCCGCTGGTGATGCGCTTTCCGGCCGGTTCGGGCACAGGGGCGGCGGCGCAGCATAGTCAGAGCATTGAGGCCTGGCTGGGGCACGTGCCGGGCCTGAAGGTCGTGCAGCCGGCGACGCCGCATGACGTCAAGGGGCTGCTGCTGGCCGCCATCGCCGACCCCGACCCGGTGATGATCTTCGAGCACAAGCTGCTTTACAAGATGAAGGGGCCGGTCCCCGAAGGCCGTTACACCGTGCCGATCGGCAAGGCGGAGGTGCGCCGGGCGGGGCGCGACGTGACCATCGTGGCGACCTCGATCATGGTGCATAAGTCGCTGGACGCGGCGGCAAGGCTGGCCGAAGAGGGCGTCGAAGTCGAGGTGATCGACCTGCGCACGATCCGTCCGATGGATCGCGAAACTGTGCTGGAGAGCGTTCGCAAGACCGGTCGGCTGCTGATCGTCTACGAGGGCGTCAAGACGCTGGGCGTCGGCGCCGAGGTCAGCGCCATGGTGGCCGAGAGCGACGCCTTCGATTTCCTTGACGCGCCGATCCTGCGTCTCGGTGGCGCGGAGTCGCCGATCCCCTACAACCCCGAACTGGAAAAGGCGGTGGTGCCCCAGTCGTCAGACATCCTCGACGCCGCGCGGCGTCTGGCCGGAGGCCGCGCCTGATGCCGGTCGAGGTGATCATGCCAAAGGTCGACATGGACATGGCCGAGGGCGTCGTTGCGGTCTGGCATGTGGCCGAAGGGGGCAAGGTCGAGAAGGGCTCGGCGCTGTTCGATATCGAGACCGACAAGGCGACGATGGAGGTCGAAAGCCCGGCCACTGGAATTCTTCGACGGGTCACGGCGACGCCGGGCGACACGGTGCCGATCGGCGCTGTGGTGGCGCTGATCCAGACCGAAGGCGAAGCGGAGCCGGCGGCCGAGATGGTCACCCCGTCGCGTGAGGCCCCAAATCGGCGAGCGGAGCCTGACCGGGCCACTGCGACCCGACCTGAGCCCGCGTCCCCGCGGGATCAGAAAGCCTTGCAAGACGACGGGAAGCTGCGCGCCTCTCCGCTTGCCCGCCGCCTAGCGCGAGAACGGGGAGTGATGCTGGAGCGCATCGCCGGCAGCGGCCCGCGCGGCCGCATTACCCGGAGCGATGTCGAGGCGGAGGCTGCGGCGGTCTCGGCGCCTGTCGCGTCGACCGATCCGCGCGCAATCGCCGATCGCCTGGGTCTGGGCCACCGGCTGGAACCAATCAGCCGGATGCGGCGTGTCATCGCTCGCCGTCTGACCGAGAGCAAGACGACAGTCCCGCATTTCTATCTCGAAGCCGAGATCAGGCTGGACCCGCTCTTGACGCTCCGTTCGCAGATCAACTCCGGCCTGGCGGCGTTGGGCGGTTCCAGCCGCGTCTCGGTCACGCATTGCCTGGCGCGCGCGGCGGCATTGGCGCTGATCGAGGTGCCTGAAGCCAATGCTTCCTGGGCGGGTGAAACCATCTTGCACTATGATGCGGCGCAAATTTCGGTGGCCGTCGCGGTCGACGGTGGGTTGGTCACGCCGGTCTTGCGAGATGCAGACCAGAAATCGCTGGTCGATCTGGCCGGGGAACTGTCTGACCTTACCGAGCGCGCACATGCCGGCGAGCTTTCCAGCGAAGCGATGCAGGGCGGCAGCATGTCACTGTCGAACCTCGGCATGTTCGGGGTTCGTCGGTTTTCGGCGATAATCAATCCACCGGAAAGCATGATCCTCGCAGTTGGCCGCGGTGAGCGCCGGTTCCTCGTCGGAGATGACGATCAGCCTGTGGCGGCCACGATGATGTCACTGACGCTCTCCTGCGACCACCGCGTCGTTGATGGCGCACTGGGCGCGCGTTGGCTGGAGAGTTTCAGAAACTTCGTCGAACAGCCGGCGAACCTCCTAGGCTCGGGCCTCAAAACCGGAAGATGACGATTGCGGCGACAATCGGCTTGCGCTCGCCCCCCTCTAGACGGCTCCGAAAAGGGACTCCTCTGGCGCACCGGTAGTCTGGCCGAGGCAGTGTAACTTTGAAAGTGCTGTCAGGAAAGCCGAATAAGTATCCGTTTCCGGCGACATCAACCGTACCTCTTGACCGCGCGCGGCGAACAGCCGCCCGGCATGATGCGCGCCGGAACACGCTTCCATGGTCACGACGCACGACGGGAGCTTGCCCGCGAGTTCAGCGAGGGTCGCTCGCCTGACGCGGCGGCGCAGGGCGAGACGGTCGAAGTGATCGTCGAGCCCGGGGGGCTTTCTCTGCCGGGGCGATCTTCATCCGAGCCTTTCCGCCGCGGCGACGGCGATCGCCGGGATCCGCTGGAATGGTCCGCGCTTCTTCGGATTGAGGAAACAAGACGCCGGGAAGGCGGCGGCGTGACGAAGGTTCCGGCGAAGCGCTGCGCGCTCTACACCCGCAAGAGCTCGGACGAAGGGCTCGACCAGGAGTTCAACAGCCTCGACGCGCAGCGCGAGGCCTGCGCGGCTTACGTCAAGAGCCAGGCCGGCGAGGGCTGGAAAGCGCTCCCCGAGCGTTATGACGATGGCGGGGTCTCGGGCGGGACCATGGAGCGCCCGGCGCTGAAGCGGCTGCTCGCCGACATCAGGGCGGGGCGAGTGGATGTCGTCGTGGTCTACAAGATCGACCGGCTGACGCGGTCGCTCGCCGACTTCGCGCGCATCGTCGAGCTCTTCGACGCCCACGCGGTCAGCTTCGTCTCCGTCACCCAAGCCTTCAACACCACGAGCAGCATGGGGCGTCTGACGCTGAATGTCCTCCTCTCGTTCGCGCAGTTCGAGAGGGAGGTCAGTCTACGCAATCATCTTAGAGTGCTCGCCGAAGCCGCCCCTTCAGCATTCCTTGATAGTTTGGAAGCTGAACTGAGAAGATCCGATCCGTCCGTTGAAGCAATCATGGGAACGGTGAGCGGAGGAGTGAGCGGCGACTGCCTCAGGACCGACCTGTTGTGGTCGCTTGAGCTTCTCGCCTGGCTGCCAAACAGCTTCTCCCGCGTTGCTGCAATCACCTTCAATCTCCAGCGGTTTCAGATCGACGACAATTGGGTAAACATGCCAGCAAACACCGCTGCGTCACTGTTTTGCCCGTGGCTCCCGGCGTCGACTTTGTCGGCGCAGGAACGCATCGCAGTCCTTCGCGATCTTGCGGGGCGATTCCGTTTGCCAGTGTTAGATGTCTGTATCTCTCAGAGCCTGGCTCGAAACTCGGTCAAACATAACAATACCTTGCGAGGCGTCTGGTGAGCAGTCGGATATGCGCGACGTTCGCCCACGCCTCGGACGAGGCGATGGATCGCTCCCAGTCCTTGGCGAGACGGCGGCATCTTCCAAGCCATGCGAAGGTGCGCTCGACAACCCATCGCCTTGGAATGATCTCGAACCCTTCGGCGCGATCAGATCGCTTGATGATCTCGATGCGCCAGTCGCCGAACCCGGTCAGGGCGCGGCGCAGTTTCTTCCCGGCATAGCCGCCGTCTGCGAAGACGTGGCGCAGCCACGGCCAGCGTCTGCGGATGGACGCCAGCACGAGCGGGGCGCCGTCGCGGTCCTGCACGCCGGCGCCGTGAACGACCAGGCCAACCATCAGCCCAATCGTATCGACCACCATGTGGCGCTTGCGGCCCCTGATCTTTTTCCCAGCGTCGTAGCCGCAAACCCCTCCCGCCTCTGTGGTTTTCACGCTCTGACTGTCGATCACGCCTGCGGTCGGAGACGCCTCGCGCCCCTCCAGCTCCCGTGACACCATCACCAGCGCATTGTTGAGTGCGGGCCAGAAGCCTTCGTCCCGCCAGCGGTAGAAGTAACGCTGCACGGCCGAAACAGGCGGAAACTCCGTCGGAAGATAGCGCCAAGGGCAGCCGGTCGAGGCGATGTAAAGGATCGCGTTCATCACCTCCCGCAGATCGGTTGTGCGCGGGCGGCCCAGACCGCGTCGATCAGGCATGTAGGCGGCGATCACCTCCCATTCCCGATCCGTCAGGTCGCTTGCATAGCGCGCTGACCGTCGCGCATATTCCGCGCGGGCGATATCATCCCAGGGCATCGGGCCTCCGTCAGTCGTTGCAAACCGACGTGAATCACAACCCTCTGATATCGCTCAACTCATTTCGGGGCGGGCTCTGAGGCAAGAACGCAGGGTTGGAACTTCTGGCGGCGGATACCTCAGGTAGCGCTCGAAGGTCCGTATAGGGAAAGCTGCACTGCAACGTCTCTGCCCACAGTCAAGAACTGCATTGGGCCGAAGGCTCATGTTCAACATTGGCCGAGGGCGAATCTTAGTTTCAATTTAATCACGCCGATCGCAGCATTCTAAACCCGTCCCTGCCGAAGTCGAGAGGGGCGCCCCCTCTCGACGCTCTCCCCGAATGCCGCCGCCCGCCGAGGCGGCCGAGTTGATCCGCGATCCGCTCCGAGATCGCGGCGAGAGGAGGCGAGCCGTTCCGTGCGCGGTCTTCATGACGCGCACGAAGCGGATCGCCTCTGGAAAAAGAGGATGAGAACAGGCTGCCGGGCAAGGGTTCACACCTTCCGCTGCTACGGATCGCCCGGGGTCTCACCGGATCGTGCGCGTCGCCTTGATCAACTCAATGCGAAGGACCGCACATGCTCGACGCACTCTCATCCACACCCGCCGCCGCCGTCAGCCGTGCCGACTGGCGCCAGTCGCTCACCTGGGGCGACATCATCAGCTTCCGCTTCCCGGTCGAGGGCTCGTCGGAGCTGCCGCCGAAGAAGCGGCCCTGCCTGGTGCTCGACATCGCCCGGCTGGGCGAGCGCCGCTACGCCATGCTGGCTTATGGCACCAGCGCCTACACGAAGGCCAATCGCGGCTATGAAATCCGGTTGAGCTAGGCGGAGGCTCTGGCCGCCGGCCTGCATCGCCCGACCCGCTTCGTCGGGGCGCGGCGGGTGCTGGTCTCCCTCGATCATCCGGGGATCGTTCTCTGGGCCGCGACCGGCGCTCCGGTGATGGGCCGCCTCTCGGGCGACGCCGTCGAGCGCATGAACAGCGTGCGCGCCCGGATCCACGCCGAAGCCGACATCGCCGCCGAGCGCCGCTCGGAGCGGCGGAAGGCCCGAGGCGCGCGCCACCGGCGCACCGAGCCGCGCCCGGTCAGGGTTGAGCACCGATGGCCGCGCCGGCGCCGGCCAGCGACCAGCGCCTGAGACTTACCGACCCCCGCAGGCCGAGATCCGTTCGGGCCCACACGATGTGGCCCGGACGATCCCGGCTGCGCTCATCCAAATGAAAGAGGATATCAAAATGTCGACAGACATCACCACGCTGCTTCCGAACAGCTTTTCCACGCAAAACACCCGCCGTCATCTGGTCTTTACGGCCGAGGCCCAGCCAGACGAACTGGCCCGGGCGGCGATCTCGGCCGCCGACGCCATCGCCGCCGCTCGCGCCGCCGTGCGCGCCTATGAGGCGGACTCCATCGCAGAGGGGGTGCTCGACCCCGCCTTTCGGGCGCTGGCCGATCTCGTCCGGAAGCGACAGGTTCTCGACGATGATTTCCGCGAGGCCGCTGAGGAAGCGGTTGAGTATCTCTCCAGACTCAGGGCGGACGACCCGCAGAGCGAACAGGAGATCAGCCGGCTTCGGGGCTTCCTCGCCGACGCGCTTGCGCTCTCATACCGGGTCGCGGATCTGATCACAGCGGAACATGACATCCGCCGGCGACGCAGCCTCTCGGTGAAGCGGTAGAGGGACTCGCAAGAGCCGTCAGCGCTCCGGCTGCGGCCGGGGCGCATCAGTGTGGGCGGGGAGCGCCAAAAGGCGACGCAGCGCTGGAATTTGTGGAGCAAAGTGTGGAGCAAAAATAGCCAATAATTCGGCCGGCTTTTCAATTATCGTTTGATTGCAACGTATTGTGCTTAGCACGCAATCAAGTCATGGCGGAGAGACAGGGATTCGAACCCTGGGAAGGCTTGCGCCCTCAACGGTTTTCAAGACCGCCGCATTCGACCACTCTGCCACCTCTCCGCTGGCGCGCCCGCCACGCTGGCGGACGCGGACCCGGTGCGGGTTCTAGCCCCCGGACGGCGGAGCGTCCAGCGCTGCGCGCGGTTTCCATAGCGGCCGGCTTGCGGTAGGCTTGGATGAACGCCGCGCAAGCCGGCGGAGCATTCTGAGGCGGAGATACGTGTATGAACCTCAACGCCGGTTCTCGCGGCCGTGCCGTGGCGCTCTCACTCTGCATCATCGCGCTCGCCAGCTGCACTGAAGCCAAGCTCGGTGTGCACTTCCTCAAATCGGCGGCGCGCACGGTCGATTCGGCTTCAGGGCCGGTCAGCGCGCCCGTCGAGCCCGCCTCCGGGGCCAGCGACGACAGACTGGCGCCCGCGCGGTTCCATGCGACGGGAACGGCGGTCTGGGATGGCGCCGCGACGCTTGAAGGCGTCTGGATCGCGCACCCGCGCGCCGCGCGGGCCGAGCGGGTGCGCATCCTAAATATCGCGACCGGCGAGACCGTTGAAGGCGCGATGTTCCGCCGCGATCCGGCGATGCCCGGCCCGCCAATCGTAGTCTCCTCCGACGCCGCGCGCGCACTTGGCCTGAGTCCGGGGACGCCGGCCGAACTGGAGGTCACTGCGCTGGAGAACGCCGCTCCGTCCAGCCTTGAAGGCCGGAGCGCGAGCGCGGCGAACCCCGTGGAGGCCCCTGCCCCGCCGGCGCCCGCTCCGATTCAGATCGACCCCGTCGCGCAAGCGCCGGAGAGGACGCGAGTCGGCGCCGCGCCGCAGTCGCCCGCTCCCGCGTCACCTGCAGTCCTCGCCCGCTCTGACGCGAATGACGCCCCACCGAACGCCCATCCGGTGGGGGCGGATGAACCGCGGCCGGCGGCGACCGCCGCGCCGCCCGCCGGAAGATATCTTCAGGTCGGCTCCTTCGGCGTCGCGGCGAACGCCGCCGCGCTCACCGAGCGGCTCCGCGCGGGCGATCAGCCATCGCGACGGGTCGAGCGCAGCGTCGGCGGCAGGCTCATGAGCATCGTCCTCATCGGCCCGCTGGATTCGGCCGACGCCGTCGCCTCGGCGCGCGAGGCGGCGGCGGCCGAAGGCATACATGACGCAATCGAGGTGACTTTATGACCCGCTTTCTCGCCGCCCTCGCCACCGTTTTGCTGGCCGCTGCGCCCGCCTCCGCCTTCGATACGGCCGCCCGCGCGGCGATGGTGATCGACATGACCAGCGGCGCGGTGCTTCTCGAGAAGAATCCCGACATGCCGCTGCCCCCGGCGTCGATGTCGAAGTTGATGACGCTCGACATGACATTCGAAGCGCTGCAATCGGGACGGCTATCGCTCGATGAAACCTTCCCGGTCTCGGAAAAGGCGTGGAAGATGGGCGGCAGCCGGATGTTCGTGCGCGCGGGAGAGCGGGTCAGCATTCGCGACCTTCTGCGCGGCGTCATCGTCCAGTCCGGGAACGACGCGTGCGTGGTGCTGGCGGAAGGGCTCGCCGGGTCGGAAGCGGCTTTCGCCGAGAAGATGAACGCCCGGGCGGCGGAACTCGGCATGACAGGATCACATTTCGTCAACGCCACCGGCTGGCCAGACCCCGAGCACCGCATGACGGCGCGAGATCTTATGATCCTCGTCGACCGGATGGTGAACGTCTTCCCCGAATACTACCCGATTTTCGCCGAGACCGAGTTTGAATGGGACGGAGTGAAGCAAAGCAACCGCAACCCGCTTCTCTATCTCGATCTGGGCGCCGACGGGCTGAAGACAGGCCATACCGAGGCGGCGGGGTATGGCCTCACCGGCTCCGCAATTCGCGACGGGCGGCGCATCGCCTTCGTCATCACTGGACTTGACAGCATGAATTCGCGCAGTCAGGAGGCCGAACGGCTGCTGACTTGGGCGTTCCGCGAGTTCCGCACCGAACAAATCGCTACCGCCGGCCAGATCGTCGGCGAGGCGGAGGTTTGGGTCGGAGAGGACGCGACCGTGCCGCTGACGCCCGAGCATGACGTGATCGCGACCGCGCCCTGGAGCGATATAGACAAGATGAAGACGATCATCCGCTATGACGGGCCGATTGCGGCGCCGATCGCCGCCGGCGACCGGATCGGCGATCTCGTGGTCGAGGCGCCAGGCCTCCCTCCGGTCTCGACGCCGCTCATCGCCGCCGCGGCGGTGGCGAAGGGCGGTCTCGCCACCCGCGTCGGCGCCGCAATCCGCACGCTCCTGCGGGACGAGGACGCGCTCCTCCTCACCGAATAGCGTCCCGCACGTGACCGGATTCTTTCTGACCTTCGAAGGCGTCGACGGCGCCGGCAAGAGCACGCAGGCCCGGCGCCTCGCCGCACGCCTGCGGCGCGCCGGCCATGAGGTCGTGCTGACGCGCGAACCGGGCGGCGCGCCGGGGGCGGAGGAGATCCGCCGACTCCTCCTCACCGGCGACCCCGCACGCTGGTCGCCGGTGACGGAGACGCTGCTCTTCTTCGCCGCGCGCCGCGACCATCTGGAGCGGACGATCCTTCCGGCGCTCGCGCGCGGCGCGACAGTGATCTCCGACCGCTTCACCGATTCCACCCGCGCCTATCAGGCCGCCGCGCGGCCGGACGCGGCGGGCGCCGCGCGGGCGCTGATCGACCTGCTCCAGGAGCGGACGATCGGCCTCGACCCCCGGCTCACGCTGATCATCGACATGGATCCGGCCGCCGCCCACGCTCGCGGCGTCGCGCGCACGACCGACGAAGCGCGATTCGAAAGACTCGGCGCCGGTTTCCAGACGCGGCTCCGCCAGACATTCCACGAGATCGCCGCCGCCGAGCCGGAGCGATGCAAGCTGATCGACGCCGCCGGCGACGAGGATGCGGTCGCCAGCCGGGTCTGGGCCGTGGTCGAGAAAGCCCTCCGCTGATGGCGGAGGACGCGCCACCGCCTGAGCCGGATCGCGTCGGCGACCTGCCGCACCCGCGTGAGACGCAGGCGCTCTACGGCCAGCACGCCGCGGAAGCGGACTTCCTGAACGCGTGGGGCGCGGGTCGGCTTCACCACGCCTGGCTCCTGACCGGGCCGCGCGGGGTCGGCAAGGCCACGCTGGCCTATCGCATCGCCCGGACCCGGCTGGCGCAAGCGGATGGCGGCGGGCTCTTCGACGCGCCCGAACCGCCCACAACGCTCGCGCTCACCCCAGACCACCCGGTCGCCCGGCGCGTCGCGGCCGGTTCGGAGCCCGGCCTCTTCACACTCCGCCGCACGCCCGATGCGAAGACCGGCAAGCTCAGCACGCAGATCCGCGTCGACGATGTCAGGCGGATGAAGAGCTTTTTTCAACTTTCCGCCGCGGATGGCGGGTGGCGCGTAGCCGTCATAGATCCGGCGGAGGAGATGAACGCCGCCGCCGCCAACGCGATCCTGAAGCTGCTGGAGGAACCGCCGCCGCGCGCGCTCCTCCTTCTCGTCAGCCACGCCCCGGCGCGCCTGCTGCCGACCATCCGCTCGCGCTGCCGGGTGCTGAAACTTGGCCCGCTCGGCCCAACCGATCTCGACGCCGCGCTCCGCGAGGCAGGCGTGGAGACGGAGGGTGATCTCGACTCGCTCGCGATTCTCGCCGGCGGCGCGGCGGGCGAGGCCGCGCGGCTCGTCGCGCTCGGCGGGCCAAAACTCTACCGGCGGCTTCTTCGGCTCGCGGAGGGCGCGCCCGGCATGGACCGGCGC
Source organism: Pikeienuella piscinae (assembly GCF_011044155.1). Lineage (NCBI taxonomy): Bacteria > Pseudomonadati > Pseudomonadota > Alphaproteobacteria > Rhodobacterales > Paracoccaceae > Pikeienuella > Pikeienuella piscinae. Next base: position 247,633 of record NZ_CP049056.1, on the reverse strand, counting down.
GAGATGATCGCACTCGCCGATTCCTGCGCCGGACGCGGCGCCGCCGAAACATATGACCTGACCCTCCGTCTCATCGACATCCTTCTCGCCCGGCTGGCGCGCGCCGGCGCAGGACGGCGCGGGGCCGAGGCGGTGGAGGGCGAAGCTGAAATTCTGACGCAACTCGCGCCGGATGAGGCGGCGGCCCGGGTCTGGGCCGATCTTGCCGCAGAGATTCAGATTAAGGCCGCGCGCGCGCTGGCGGTCAACCTTGACCCTGCGATGGTCATGCTCGATATCTTCTTCGCGTTCGACGCCGCCGCAAGAAAGATCCGCGCGCGCCCCGTTTGACCAAGATTGACCGCGCACGGAGCGTTCCCATGCCGCCCGAACTGGTGGACAGCCATTGCCATCTCGACTTTCCTGATCTGATCGGGGAACTCGACGACGTGATCGCGCGCGCCGGCGCCGCGGGGGTGCGGCGCATGGTCACGATCTGCACGCGCCTGCGGAACGAACCCGCCGTCCGCGCCATCGCCGAAGCCCATGAAGGCGTCTTTTACGCCGCCGGCGTCCACCCGATGAGCGTGGCGAAGGAGGACGCCGCCACGGTCGAGCAGCTCACCGCGCTCGCCCGCCACCCGAAAATGGTCGGGATCGGAGAGACCGGGCTCGACTATCACTATGAGAAGGAGAGCGCCGCAGCGCAGGCGGCGAGCCTGCATGTCCATATCGAAGCCGCGCGCCGCACCGGCCTGCCGCTGATCATCCATGCCCGCGATGCGGATGAAGACATGGCGCGCATCCTGACCGAGGAACATGCGGCGGGGGCCTATTCCTGCGTCATGCACTGTTTTTCCTCCGGCCCGGCGCTGGCCAGGGCGGCGCTCGACTGCGGTTTCTACCTCTCGATGTCAGGTGTCGCGACCTTCAGGAACGCCGCCGCTGTCCGCGAGATATTCGCCGCCACGCCGCTCGACCGGATCCTTGTGGAGACCGATTCCCCCTATCTCGCGCCGCCGCCGCATCGCGGCAAACGCTGCGAGCCGGCGTACACCGCGCTCACCGCCGCCGTCGGGGCCGAGGTGAAGGACCTGCCGCTCGCCGAATTCGCCGCCGCCACCACGGCGAATTTCGACCGGCTCTTCGCCAAGGCGGCCGAATGGTCGAAAGCACGGGCGGTCTGATGGCGACGCTCCGCTTCACCATACTCGGCTGCGGCTCCTCCGGCGGCGTGCCGCGCCTTGGCGGTCGCTGGGGAAACTGCGACCCTGAGAACCCGAAGAACGCCCGCCGGCGCTGCTCAATGCTGGTCGAGCGGATCGAGGAAGGGGGCGTCACCCGCGTCCTGATCGACACCTCGCCGGATCTGCGCCAACAACTCCTCGACGCCGGAGTCGGCGATCTCGACGGCGTCCTCTACACCCATGAGCACGCCGACCATGTTCACGGGCTGGACGATCTGCGCATGATCGTATTCAATCAGAAGAAGCGCCTGCCGGTATGGGCCGATGGCAAGACCTCGAACGCGCTGCTCTCACGGTTCGGCTACGCCTTCGCGCAGCCGGAAGGCAGTCCCTATCCGCCGATCCTCGATCTCAGGCCGCTGAAGGGCTCGGTGGACGTGACAGGCGCCGGCGGCGTGGTGGAGGCGCGGCCTTTCGAGGTCAGCCATGGCTCTATCGACTCGCTCGGCTTCCGGATCGGCCCGCTCGCCTATCTCCCAGACGTGCTCAGCATGACCGACCAAGCCTGGACGGCGATCGCGGGCGCCGACTGCTGGGTGCTCGACGCGCTGCGCTACGATCCGCACCCCACGCATACCCATCTTGCGCAGTCGCTGGAATGGATCGAGCGCTCGGGCGTTCCCTCCGCGGTGATCACCAACATGCATATCGACCTCGATTACGAAACGCTCAGGCGCGAACTCCCCGATCATGTCGCACCCGCATTTGACGGCATGCGCCTTGATTTCCCTGTCTGAGCGCCGGACGCCGGCGCGGAACCGCCAATGTTGAGCATATTCAACACCGTCCTGCCGGTCTTCTTGATCGTCGGCGCCGGCTACGCGGCGGTGAAGTTCCGCTATTTCGCCGATGATGGCGTCTATTTCTTGATGGGCTTCACGCAGAATGTTGCGATCCCCTGCCTCCTCTTCATGGCGCTCTATCGGCTCGATCTCGGCGCCTCGTTCGACGCGCGGCTGATCTTCAGCTTCTATTCCGGCGCGATCTTCTGCTTCGCGCTCGGCTATCTCATCGCCCGGAAGGGCTTTCATCGCCGCCCCGGAGAGAGCGTCGCGATCGGCTTCGGCGCGCTTTTCTCGAACTCGGTGCTGCTCGGCCTGCCAATCATGGAGCGCGCCTTCGGGCCTGAGTCCCTCGCGCCGAATTACGCGCTGATCTCGCTTCACGCCCCCGTCTGCTACATGATCGGCATCACGGCGATGGAGATCGCCCGCGCCGATGGGCGCAGCGCCGGCGACACCGTGCGGGTGACGCTGAAGGCGATGTTCCGTAACGCCATCTCCATGGCCTCCGCAGCCGGCCTCGCCTACAATCTTTCCGGCCTGTCGCTCCCGCTGCCGGTCGCGGCGGCGGCGGACATGATTTCCCGCGCCGCGCTCCCCGCCGCGCTATTCGGCCTCGGCGGCGTCCTCAGCCGCTACCGGATCCGCGCGACGCTGGGCGAGGCGTTCTCGATCGCCTTCGTCTCGACCCTGGTCCACCCCGCCATCGCCTTCGCGCTGACCCATCATGTCTTCGCGCTCGAGCCCGGCTATGTCCGCTCCGCGACGGTGATGGCGGCGATGGCGCCCGGGGTGAACGCCTACGTCTTCGCTTCGATGTATGACCGTGCGACCGGCGAGGTGGCGGCGACCGTGATCATCGCCACCGCGCTTTCAGTCGCCACCGCCGCCGGCTGGCTTTGGGTGCTGGGCGGCGCGACGATGGGTTGAAGTCTTTCACACCCTGGTGAACCGATCGCCCGAGGAGGCGACCCCGGATGGGTTTCGAGGAGGGCGCGCTCCTTTCAGACGGCGTAGCGGTTCACCAGGAGAACGCCGATGCATGCGGCGGCGGAGGCGGCCCAGCCCGCAAGGCCGACCGTCTCACCCAGCATCAGCCAGCCGCCGATCGCCGCCAGCACCGGCACCAGGGAGGTGAACGCCGAGGCCCGGCCGAGACCAAGCGTCTTTACCGCATAGCCGAAACAGGCGACCGACAGCGCGCCCGAAAGCACACCTTGCACCAGTATGAGATAGCCGACTTCGATCGGCGGATAATCGAAGAGGTCGGTCCCGAACACCATCGCCGCAGCGATCAGGAACGGAGAGGAATAGAGACAGACATAGGCCGCAGACTCGGCCCCCGAAAGCCCTGTATGCCGGAATGCGATGGTGAAGGAGGACCAGCCGATACAGGCCAGCAGCAGCCAGGGCGCGCCGATCAGAACGCCGTTGTCGGCGCCCGCCAGCGCCGGGCCCAGGATGAGCGCCACCGCCATGGCGATGAAGCAAAGCCCGAGAAGACGACCCGGCCGGAGTCTCTCTCCCTCCACAGCGACGCCCCAGACCGCGACCACCATCGGCAGGAGCCCGGGCACCAGCGGCCCGAAAAGCGACGCCTCGACAGTCTTCATCCCCTGGGCGATCAGCATGACGAACGGGCCGCCCCAACCGACGGTCATGATGACGAGCAGAAGTGGGCTTTCTCCCTTCGGGAAGACGCCTTTCCGGATCCAGTAGGGCGACAGAAGCAGCGCCGGCGCGACATAGCGCACCACCGCGATATCGAACGGCGTGTGCTCCATGAGCACAGAATCCCGCGTCGAAACGATCCAGCCGGCCCAGATCGCCACCGCGAGCAGGATTCCAATATAGCCAAGCGTCAGCGAAGGTTCGCCCCGATCCGTCACCGCCGTCATTCGTCCTCCACTTCCGGCGCCACTCATGCGCCTCGCTGCGACGCGGCGCAAGGTCGCTTTCCCACCCGCGCCGAACCGGCTAAGAGGCCCCATCGCCTGCATGAGGACCAAGATGAACCGAGAGCCCAACGTCGACGAAGCCCTCGCCGCCGCCCATGGCCTGAATCCGGACGAATACGCCCGCATCCTGGAAATATGCGGCCGAACGCCCAGCTACACCGAGCTCGGCGTCTTCTCGGCGATGTGGAACGAGCATTGCTCCTACAAATCATCGAAGAAATGGCTGCGCACTCTCCCGACCACCGGACCGCAGGTAATCTGCGGTCCGGGCGAAAACGCAGGGATCGTGGATATCGGCGATGGCGACGCCGTGGTCTTCAAGATGGAGAGCCACAACCACCCCTCCTATATCGAGCCCTATCAGGGCGCGGCGACCGGGGTCGGCGGCATTCTTCGCGACGTCTTCACCATGGGCGCGCGGCCGGTTGCGGCGATGAACGCGCTCTCCTTCGGACGGCCCGAGCATCCGAAGACCAAAAGCCTCGTCGCCGGCGTGGTCGCCGGGATCGGAGGCTACGGAAATTGCTTCGGCGTACCGACGATTGGCGGCGAGTTACGCTTTCACGCCGCCTATGACGGAAACTGCCTCGTCAACGCCTTCGCCGCCGGCATCGCCCGGACCGATGCGCTCTTCTATTCCGCCGCCTCGGGCGTCGGCATGCCGGTGGTCTATCTCGGCGCCAAGACGGGCCGCGACGGGGTCGGCGGGGCGACGATGGCCTCGGCCGAGTTCGACGACACGATAGAGGAGAAGCGCCCGACCGTGCAGGTCGGCGACCCGTTCACCGAAAAGCGCCTGATGGAGGCGACGCTGGAACTCATGGCGACCGGCGCGGTGATCTCGATCCAGGACATGGGCGCCGCCGGTCTGACCTGCTCCGCCGTCGAGATGGGCGACAAGGGCGGGCTCGGCGTCAGGCTCGACCTCGACCTCGTGCCGGTGCGCGAGCGCGGGATGACCGCCTATGAGATGATGCTTTCCGAGAGCCAGGAGCGGATGCTGATGGTGCTCCGCCCGGAAAAGGAGGACGCGGCCCGCGCCGTCTTCGAGAAATGGGATCTGGATTTCGCCATAGTCGGCGAAACCATCACCGAGGATCGCTTTCTGGTCCTCCATGGCGGCGACGTGAAGGTCGACCTGCCGCTCAAGACCCTCTCCGGCTCCGCGCCCGAATACGACCGGCCCTGGGTGGAGCCCCCCGCCCCCGCCTCGCTGGGTCCGATTCCGGCGATGGACATGGACCACGCCCTTCTTGCTCTTCTCGGCGCGCCCAACCTCGGCTCGCGCCGCTGGGTCTGGGAGCAGTATGACAACAGCGTGATGGCCGACACGGTCGTCGGCCCGGGCGCGGACGCGGCGGTGATCCGGGTGCACGGAACCTCGAAAGCGTTGGCTTTCACCTCCGACGTGACGCCGCGCTATTGCCGCGCCAACCCCCGCATGGGCGGCAGGCAGGCGGTCGCCGAGGCATATCGAAATCTCTGCGCCACCGGCGCCAGGCCATTGGCGACGACCGACAACCTGAATTTCGGAAACCCCGAGAAGCCGGAAATCATGGGCCAGTTCGTCGGCTGCGTGAAGGGAATCGGCGAAGCCTGCGCCGCGCTTGGAATGCCGATCGTCTCCGGCAATGTCTCACTCTACAACGAAACCGACGGCGTCGCTATCCTGCCGACCCCGACGATCGGCGCCGTCGGACTTCTCGACGATCTCGACCAGATGATCGGCATCGCGCCCCGGGCCGGCGACATGCTGGTGCTGATCGGCGAGACGACGGGCTGGATGGGCCAGTCAGCGTATCTCGTCGAGCTTTTCGGCCGCGATGAAGGCGATGCGCCGCCGGTCGATCTCGACGCCGAGCGCCGCGCAGGGGAATTCGTGCGGACGATGAAAGCGAAGGGACTGATCTCCGCCGTGCACGACCTTTCCGATGGCGGGCTCGGCGTCGCGGCCGCCGAGATGGCGCTTGCGGGCGATGTCGGCGTCAAGCTTCTCTCGGATCCCGAGACGCCGCTGCATGAATGGTTCTTCGGCGAAGATCAGGCGCGCTACCTTCTCGCCTGCGGCCGCGACAGCCTGGAGGCGCTCCTTGACACGGCGGCCGATTCCGGCGTCCCCGCGCGCCATGTCGGCAAGGTCGAAGGCGACCGGATCGTCATCGGCGACCGCGCCGTCGCGCTCGCGGAAGCCCGCGCCGCGCATGAGGGGGCGCTGCCGCGGATGATGGGCTGATCCTCCCGCCCGCGCCGGCCCCGTCTTGCACGTGCGCCGGTTCCAGACTACATCGGAATCTGAAACAGGGCTGAAGGGGCGTGCCGCGATGGCGATGGAAGCGACGGTGATCGAGAAGCTGATTCTCGGCGCCTTTCCCACCGCGGAAGTTGAGATCACCGATCTCGCGGGTGACGGCGACCACTATGCAGCGACCGTCACTGCGGAGGAATTTCGCGGCAAGAACCGGGTGCAGCAGCACCAGATGGTCTACGCCGCGCTGAAGGGCCGCATGGGCGGTGAACTTCACGCGCTCGCGCTGACGACGCGGGCGCCGGATTGAGGATTGATTGATGACCGAGACTGATACAACAGCCCAGACGGCGACCGACCCCGCGCATGACGCGATCCGTGCGGAGATTCAGGCGAATGACGTGGTGCTCTTCATGAAGGGCACGAAGACCATGCCGCAATGCGGCTTCTCCAGCCGTGTCGCCTCGATCCTGAACTACATGGAGGTGCCGTTCAAGGACGTGAATGTCCTCGCGGACGAGGCCATCCGGAACGGCGTCAAGTCATTCTCGGACTGGCCGACGATTCCGCAACTCTATGTGAAGGGCGAATTCGTCGGCGGCTGCGACATCATCACCGAGATGGTGCTCTCCGGCGAACTCGACCAGACCTTCCGCGACGGCGGCGTCGTCTTCAACGCAGAGGCGGCGGAGAAGATCCGCGAAACTAACAGCTGACCGCCCGGATGTTGACAGCCGCCGCCCCGGCGACTATTCGACCGACTGCGGCTACTGGGGAATAGGTTAACGGTAGACCCACGGACTCTGACTCCGTTAGTCCTGGTTCGAATCCAGGTTCCCCAGCCAACCGCTCCCGACAAACGGTGACTTTCATCTGCCGGTCTCCAAAGCCGGTTTTCGGGACTGACGTTTGCGGAATCGGCGGGCGTTGGATCTTATGTTGTATCGGCGAGCAGCGTCGCCTGGCGGCTCCACTCGGCGGGAGCTTCGATCTTCGCCTGATGCGAAGAGGTAAGACTCGGAGGCTGTCGGCCTTCGACTATTGCCTCGACAAGCACCGGCGACAAGAAATCCAGATCGACGAGTTGCAGGATACCGGCCCGCGAGAACCCTTCGCGCCTCAAGGAACTCGAATAGAGCGCTCACCGTTGCCGCCTCGGATGCGTTGATCGTGAGCGATCTCTCCCTCACGTCGTGACCGAAGGGCGCGCTCCCCCCTATCCGCCTCCCCTTCCATTTCGAGGCGGCAATCTTGTTGCGGATACTCTTTGCTGTGAGCACCCACGCATCCGGTCTTTGGCGCGGACTAGTTCCGCACCTCCCGCCGAGACAGGTCCGGACCCGCCGGGCATCGCGCCCAACTGACCGTCTCGGCTCCCGCGCGCGCAGGAACGGCAGTGCTTCCGACGCGACGGAATTCCACCCAGAATATCTGAGTTGAGGCGCCGCTATTGAGAGAGTTTGCTAGAGACCCTGGCTCTGGCGGCCGCTGCTGTTCCCGGCGCGTCAACATGGGAAGAAGGGCGGTGGTGTCTCAGTTTGAAAAATCGGCCGGGGAACGACCATGATTAGGGTAGATTTCCCTGCGCTCACGCGCGCGCGAACATCCGCATCAGTTTGCCGCGCTGCCTTGGAATCCTCATTTTCGAGAATTATCTCATATATAAGAACGGCGATGCATGGTAGTTTCCGCTCACCCGATGGGGGTGGCGGTTGCCAGGAAGCCGAGACGGGAGAAAACCATGCCGAAAGGACCACAGGGCCAGAAGCGCCCGGCGGATGTGATCGGCAATGCAGTTTTGATTGCCAAGATCGCAACCGGAGAAATCGAGGATACGACGCTGGCCGCGCCGGGACGCCGCAAGAGCGGCTTGGCGGGCGGGAAAGCGCGTGCGGAGAGCCTGTCAGCCGAGCAGCGCAGCGAAATCGCGCGCAAGGCTGCAAGCGCGAGGTGGGGGTGATGGCTAACGCTTACTCACCTTTGGCTGTTGCTAATGAATTTATTGCGCTCGGGATCGCGGAAGGGAAACCAATAGAGCACATGAAGGCGCAAAAGCTCGTTCACTTTGCGCATGGGTTTTCTTTGGCTCGTGATACCCCCATCCTCAACGAGTGCCCGCAGGTTTGGAAGTTCGGACCAGTTTTCTCGACGCTCTATCAAGACCTAAGAGCCCGCCCCGAAATGAGTTGAGCGATATCAGAGGGTTGTGATTCACGTCGGTTTGCAACGACTGACGGAGGCCCGATGCCCTGGGATGATATCGCCCGCGCGGAATATGCGCGACGGTCAGCGCGCTATGCAAGCGACCTGACGGATCGGGAATGGGAGGTGATCGCCGCCTACATGCCTGATCGACGCGGTCTGGGCCGCCCGCGCACGACCGATCTGCGGGAGGTGATGAACGCGATCCTTTACATCGCCTCGACCGGCTGCCCTTGGCGCTATCTACCGACGGAGTTTCCGCCTGTTTCGACCGTGCAGCGTTACTTCTACCGCTGGCGGGACGAAGGCTTCTGGCCCGCACTCAACAATGCGCTGGTGATGGTGTCACGGGAGCTGGAGGGGCGCGAGGCGTCTCCGACCGCAGGCGTGATCGACAGTCAGAGCGTGAAAACCACAGAGGCGGGAGGGGTTTGCGGCTACGACGCTGGGAAAAAGATCAGGGGCCGCAAGCGCCACATGGTGGTCGATACGATTGGGCTGATGGTTGGCCTGGTCGTTCACGGCGCCGGCGTGCAGGACCGCGACGGCGCCCCGCTCGTGCTGGCGTCCATCCGCAGACGCTGACCGTGGCTGCGCCACGTCTTCGCAGACGGCGGCTATGCCGGGAAGAAACTGCGCCGCGCCCTGACCGGGTTCGGCGACTGGCGCATCGAGATCATCAAGCGATCTGATCGCGCCGAAGGGTTCGAGATCATTCCAAGGCGATGGGTTGTCGAGCGCACCTTCGCATGGCTTGGAAGATGCCGCCGTCTCGCCAAGGACTGGGAGCGATCCATCGCCTCGTCCGAGGCGTGGGCGAACGTCGCGCATATCCGACTGCTCACCAGACGCCTCGCAAGGTATTGTTATGTTTGACCGAGTTTCGAGCCAGGCTCTAAGCGTGCCCGTCAGCATCGCGCTTCAGGGGGCTGCGGATCGCACTGCGAAGACTGGGCTGGGCGACGGATTGAGGGGAATACGCCATGGATCCAGTGCAGGTTTCCCTCATCCTCTTCGGTGTTTTCACACTGCTGATCCCGCTCGGCGTGCCGATCGCGCATGCGCTGGGCGCGGCCGCGCTCTGCCTGATCCTGGCCGCCGGCATTCCCGGAGTGTTCCTGCCGCAGACGATCTACCACGCCACTGACCAGTTTCCACTGATAGCGGTGCCGTTCTTCGTGCTTGTCGGATATCTGATGGAATACGGTGGGGTCTCATGCAAACTGACCGATATGGCGTCGGCGCTGGTTGGCCATGTCACTGGCGGGTTCGCGGCGGTGACGATCGTCTCCTGCATGTTTTTCGCCGCAATGTCGGGTGCCGGGCCGGCCACGGTCGCGGCCATCGGCACTATCATGATCCCGGCAATGATCCGAAGTGGCTATCCGGCGCCCTTCGCAGGCGCCGTAGCATCGACCGGCGGCACGCTCGGCATCATGATCCCGCCCAGTACGCCGATGATCATCTACGCCGTGGTAGGCAATGTTTCCGTCACACAGATGTTCATTGCCGGCGTTGCGCCGGGATTGTTGACCCGCCTCGTGCTGATCGTCGCGAGTTGGTGGATATGCCGTCGATACGGCTATACCGCGCGGACCGAGCGGGCCTCCTCGCGCGAGATCGCACGGGCGTTCTGGAACGGATGCTGGGCGCTGATGGCGCCGGTCATCGTGCTCGGCGGCATCTACGGCGGCGTTTTCACACCGACCGAGGCCTCGATCATCGCGGTCAATTACGCGCTCGTCGTCGGCTTCTTCATGTACCGCGAACTGAACTTCAGGAAGTTCGTCGATGCCTTTGTAAAGTCGGTCATGGTCGGTGGAACCGTGACGATCATCGTTGGCGTGGCCGGCGCCTTCGGCCGGCTGCTGACGCAGTACCAGATCCCGCAGATGCTGTCGGAGGCCGTCCTTTCGCATACCGACAACGTCTATGTGGTGATGATCATCATCGCCGTCGGACTGATCATCATCGGCACATTCATGGAGACGCTCGCGACAATCGTGCTGCTGACGCCGATCCTGCTGCCGGTCTGCGTGTCGGTCGGCATCGATCCGATCCTGTTCGGCATCTTGCTGGTCATCACCTCGGAGATCGGCTTCCTGACTCCACCGCTGGGCGCCAATCTGTTCGTGGCGGCGCCTATCGCCAAGGTATCCCTTGAAGCGATCTCGCTTGCGGTGCTTCCCTTTATCGCCTTGCTGTGCGCGGTCGTGCTGATCCTGATCCTGTTCCCGATCCTAAGCGTCGGGCTGCCGGAGCTGTTGTCTAGGTGAGCGGGCGCGGATCGGCGAGGTTCAGCGCCTGTGCCCGAAGCCGCCGGACGCACGGTCGCGACGTCCGTCGTTCATGCGGTCCTCGATGCAACGAACGGCGAACTCGATCTCTTTGAGAACAGTGTCATACCAGTTCTGGTCGACGCGATAGAGTGGCGCCGAAACGCAGATCGCCGAGACGGCCTTGCCGTGCTCGTCCATCACGCACTTCGCCATGCCGCCTACGTCGACGTGCCAGCCCCGTTTCATGATGGAGTACCCCTTGACGCGGGCCGCCTCGATCTCCCGCCACAGCGCCTTCGGGTTGGAGACGCTGAACTCGGTGCTCTTTTCGAACATCTCGGGCAGCAGTCTGCTGATCTCCTCGTCCGGCAGCGCCGCAAGCAGGCAGATGCCCGTTGACGTCATGTTGGCCGGAATTCGCTCGGCCACCTCCACGTTCAGCCGAACGGCCTGCTTGCCCGGCAATATGCTGAGATAGAGCACATCGAAACCATCCAGCACGCCGTGGATCACGCCTTCGCTTGTTCGCTCCTCAAGCCGCGCGAGAAACGGCCGGGCCAGTTCGTCGATCTCGAACGAATAACTCGCGCGGCCAAGTTCCCAGGCGCGCGGGCCGAGGCGGTATTCGCCGCTGGAGATCCTCTCGATGAAACTGCGCTCCCGCAGCGTGTTCAAAATCGAGTGCATGCCCGATTTGGATTTGCCCAGCGCAATCGATATTTCCGTGAGTGTCAGATCTTGGCGCTGGCTCAACAGCTGCAGGACATCGAGGCCACTCTTGAGTGAAGAACGCGCAGCTCCCGTTTCGCGCTGGATCGCCGTCACCACGTTTGAGTTCTTCGACAACCTTGCATCCATCCGAATTCGTCACGCCTTGCTGAAACGATGTAACATACTCGTTCCCGCTGACGCGAGCGGGGTATGGGGATAATGATGGCGAGGCGATCCACAAGGCGCTGCGGAGGCATCTGGCGCTGCAACCTGAGGTCTGAAGATTCTATCGTCGACAGGGGCGCGCCCTGACCGGGTTGGTCAGGACTCGCGCGCAGACGTAGCGAAGAGCAGAGGAAGCCAGCCGCCAATTGTCTCTTGGCGCGCCCAAACCACACGCCTCTCTGCGGGCCGTCGAGGCGTTCCTTCTTCACCTCGATGACTTGCCAATCCGTCCGGATGACTTTCGCCCAAGGACCGCCGCTTGGATGATCGTCGTGACCAGAAATTCCGGGGCGGTTGGCGGGCTTGCTCCGCAAGCTGGATCCGATCACCGGCGGAAAACGATCGTCAGCCGAAGATCGAGTGACGGAATACGCCTTGAAGTGTTCAGCCGTGTTCTCGGTCTGCTCACTAAGTGCGGCTGTCGTCGTCTCTGACGTATTGAGTCTGCGTAACATCGGGAATGGCTGCGCCTTGGCCGAGCGGACCCTTGCTCCGTCGGCCCTACTTCTAATCCAGAACCTCCAGCCACTACACATCACCCGCAAGATGGGTTCTCGCTACGCCGGAAACCGCCAGCTAGAATGACCCCGGCGCGTTTTCCCGCGCGGGACGCAGGGCCGCAACGGTCGCAAGAGCGCGGGCCGGGAGGAATTCTTTGGCGACAGCTATTCGCAACGCCGCAGCACCCCGCAAACAGATGATTGCCGGGCGGTGACTCATCCGGCGGCTCCGGATCGACCACCTCGGCCGGCGAGCAGGCTGACGGCGATCGCCGTGGTCTCGCCCGTTCGCCCGCCGTTGCCGAGATTGTCGATATTCAGTCGCGCAAGAGTTCGTTGACAGACGTCTTGGCGCGGGTTTGCGCGTCAACCCGCTTGACGATCACCGCGCAGTAAAGGCTTACGCCGTTCTTCGAAGGCAGCGAGCCTGAGACGACGACGGAGCCGGCCGGCACCTCGCCATACATGACCTCGCCAGTCTCCCGGTCGACGATCTTGGTCGACTGGCCGATATAGACCCCCATGCCGAGGACCGAGCCCTCGCGAACGATACAGCCTTCGACCACTTCGGAACGCGCGCCGATGAAGCAGTCGTCCTCGATGATCGTCGGGCCAGCCTGCATTGGCTCCAGAACGCCGCCGATGCCGACGCCGCCGGAAAGGTGCACGTTCCTGCCGATCTGGGCGCATGAGCCGACCGTGGCCCATGTGTCCACCATCGTCCCCTCGCCCACATGGGCCCCGAGATTGACGAAGGAGGGCATCAGCACGACCCCTTTCGCGATATAGGCGGAACGCCTGACGATGCAGTTCGGCACCGCGCGAAAGCCCGCCGCGCGCCACTGGTTCTCTCCCCAGCCGTCGAACTTGGAGGGCACTTTGTCCCACCACGTCGCGTCGCCGGGGCCGCCTGCGATCGGCGCCATGTCGTTGAGCCGAAAGGAAAGCAGCACCGCCTTTTTCGCCCACTGGTTCACTTTCCAGACACCATCCGCGCCCCGCTCGGCGACGCGGAGCGCGCCTTCCTCCATCGCGTCCAACGCGGCCTCGACCGCTTCGCGTATCTCGCCGGTCGTCGCGGGGGTGATCGCATCGCGCTCCTCCCATGCGGTCTCGATCGCTTTCTCCAACGCGGCGTTGCTCATCGGGGCGCTCCTTTGCGACTGTCGGCGGGGGGGTCTGTTCCCGGTCAGGGCGAGCCTATACGATGGCGTCGAGCCCCGCGCAATCGACGCCGCCCCGGGGCAGCAAAATGGGCCTTCAAGGGGCATGACACCGTGACGACGCCAGACAACCGCAGTTCAGCCCTGACCCAGCTCGAGGAGGATCTGAGCCATACCGCCCGCGTGCCTGTCACGCCGCAGACCGCGCATCCGGCGTATCGACTGCCTTACGTCGACCCCGACTTCATGCGTTCAGACCCCCTGCGCGGCGTGCGTTTGCAACTGGAGCTGGAGAAGCCGGAAAGCCTCCTGCGCGCCGAAGGTGTGAACTCCACCGTGGTGATGTTCGGCGGCGCCCGCATTCCTTCGCCGGCGGAGAAAGCCCGGGCGCGGACGCCAACGCTCGCAGCGCTCTCGCATTACTACGAAGAAGCGCGAAGTTTCGCCCGGATGGTGACCGAAGAGAGCCTGAAGCGCGGCGGCGGCGAGTTGGTGATCGTCACCGGCGGCGGCCCGGGGGTCATGGAGGCGGGGAATCTTGGCGCAAGGGACGCTGGCGGCCGCTCGGTCGGCCTTGGCATCGTGTTGCCGCACGAGCAGGCCCCGAACGAATATGTGACGCCCGAACTCTGCTTCAATTTTCACTATTTCGCGATCCGCAAAATGCATTTCCTGATGCGGGCGAAGGCCATCACCGTCTTTCCTGGCGGCTTCGGGACGCTTGACGAACTCTTCGAGACGCTGACGCTGATCCAGACCGACCGGATGGAACGGATGCCGGTGCTGTTGTTCGGTGGGAAATTCTGGCGAAAGATCGTGAACTGGGAGGCTCTGGCCGAGGCCGGCACGATCTCCGACGAGGATCTCGATCTGTTCAGTTTCGTCGAAACGGCGGAAGAGGCCTGGCGGGCGATGCGCGGCAAAGTCTGACCGGCGGCGGTCGCCGCGTCGAAGTATCTGCGCTTGCGACACGGCGCCGGATGGTGTTGAGTTTCTTCAAGACAAGCCGACAAGGCGCGCCGACAGGGTGGCGAATGACAGATATTGGCGAGACCGGGACAGCCCCGGTCCTCGACGTGACCGGATTGGAGACGATCTTTCACGTCCGTGACGGCGCGGTGCACGCTGTCAACAATGTCAGTTTCTCGATCCGAGAGGGGGAACTGCTCGGCGTCGTGGGGGAGTCCGGCTCCGGCAAGTCGGTGACGATGATGTCGCTGATGGGACTCCTGCCGACGCCGCCGGCGGAAATCATCGGCGGCGAGGTGCTGTTTCAGGGCCGTGACGTCAGGAAGATGTCGCCATCGGAGCTGCGTCAGCTGCGCGGCGGCGAGATCGGATTCGTATTTCAGGACCCGATGACCTCGCTCAACCCCGTGTTCACCGTCGGCTTCCAGCTCATGGAGCCGCTCCGGGGACATCTCCGGCTTTCGAAAGCCGCGGCCAGAAAGCGCGCGGCCGAGCTTCTCGACCTTGTTGGCATCCCTTCCGCCGCCGCGCGCCTGAACGACTATCCGCACCAGTTTTCCGGGGGCATGCGCCAGCGGGTGATGATCGCCATCGCGCTCGCCTGCGATCCGAAAGTGCTGATCGCGGACGAGCCGACGACCGCGCTCGACGTGACGATACAGGCGCAGATCATCGACCTGGTGCAGAAACTCCGGACTGAACTTGGCATGGGAGTCATCTGGATCACGCATGACCTCGGCGTCGTCGCCGGGATCGCCGACCGGGTGATGGTGATGTATGGCGGACAGGTGGTCGAGCACGCGCCGACGGCGGAGCTGTTCGCCCGTCCGCAGCACCCCTATACCCGCGCGCTGATGGAGACGCTGCCGGACATCTCCGGCGTCCGCAAGGAGCGCCTGCTGACCATCGCCGGGCAACCGCCGATCCTGCGCGCGACGCCGTCCTCCTGCCCGTTCGCGCCGCGTTGCGCGCACATGCATGACCAATGTCTCAAGGCCAATCCGCCGATCGCGCCGCGCGGACGCGGGCATGACGTCGCCTGCTGGTGGACGCCGCCGGAAACGATCGGGGAGGCGGGCCGCGATGCCGCTTGACGCGACAGATCAGGCGCCGCTCGTCCGGGTGAACGGACTCTCCATGCATTTTCCGATCTACAAGGGAATATTCCGTCGCCAGGTCGGCGTGGTGAAAGCGGTCGACGACGTTAGCTTCGACATCCGCAGTGGCGAAACGCTCGGCGTTGTCGGCGAGTCGGGGTGCGGGAAATCGACCACCGGCCGCGCGATCATCCGGCTGTACACGCCGACCGCGGGCCAGATCAGCATCGCCGGCGAGGATATCTCGAAACTGGAAGGCGGCGCGCTTCGCCGGCTTCGCCCCGGCATGCAGATGATCTTTCAGGACCCGCAGGCCTGTCTCAACCCGCGCATGACGGTCGGCTCCATCATCGCCGAGCCGCTGGTCGAGCATCGGCGCGATCTCGGTCGCGCGGAGCGCCAGGACCGCGTCCGCGAGTTGCTCGATCAGGTCGGCATGAACCCCGATTTCGCCAATCGTTATCCGCATGAGTTCTCCGGCGGTCAGCGCCAGCGCATCGGCATCGCGCGAGCGCTCGCGCTGGAGCCGAAATTCATCGTCTGCGACGAGCCGATCGCTGCGCTCGACGTCTCGATCCAGGCGCAGGTGGTGAATCTTCTGGAGGATCTGCAGGACCGACTCGGACTGACCTACCTCTTCATCAGCCATGATCTCTCAATGATCCGGCACATCGCCGACCGGGTCGCTGTGATGTACCTGGGCAAGGTCGTGGAACTCGCATCGCGCGACCTGCTTTATGACTCGCCCCGCCATCCCTACACCAGGGCGCTGCTTTCAGCGGTGCCGACCGTCGCGCAGACCGGCCGCGAACGGATCGTGCTCACCGGCGACGTACCTTCGCCAGCGAACCCGCCATCGGGTTGCCGGTTCCGCACCCGCTGCCCGATCGCGCGGGCCCATTGCGCCGAGGTGGAGCCAGAATTCCGCGTGCTGGCGGATGGCCGGCGAGTCGCCTGCCACTACGCCGAAGAAAGAGAGCCCGACCCGCCATGAATAACACTCATGCCATGCGCCGGCGCCTCGCCCGCGTTCATCGCAGCATCCGCCCGGCGGAGTTGCGCGCCTGACGACCAACTAGGAAGGGAGCCTGAAATAATGACCAAAATGCAACGCATGCTCGCTGCGGGAACGGCGCTCGCGCTCTGCGCGGGCCCCGCCCTCGCCGAGCGAGGCGCCGACGGGGAGCTGAAGATCATTTACTGGCAAGCCCCGTCGACGATGAACCCGTACCTCTCCGGCGGCACCAAGGAGGTCGAGGCCGCCTCGATGGTGATCGAGCCGCTCGCGCGCTTTTCCGACACCGGGGATATCGTGCCGGCCCTCGCCGCCGAAATTCCGACCGTGGAGAATGGCGGCGTCTCCGAGGACCTGAAATCGATCACCTGGAAGCTGAAGCAGGACGTTCTCTGGGCCGACGGCACACCATTCACCGCAGCTGATGCGATCTTCACCTACGAATATTGCACCAATCCGGAGGGCGGCTGCGCCCAGACGACCTATTTCGAGGGCGTGGCCGGGATGGAGGCGCTGGACGACCATACGCTGAAGATCAGCTTCACCGAACCGAAGCCC
Organism: Pikeienuella piscinae; assembly: GCF_011044155.1. Lineage (NCBI taxonomy): Bacteria > Pseudomonadati > Pseudomonadota > Alphaproteobacteria > Rhodobacterales > Paracoccaceae > Pikeienuella > Pikeienuella piscinae. The sequence goes on along the minus strand of NZ_CP049056.1, from coordinate 230,703 downwards.
TTCCCCTATACGGCGCTGGTCGGTTCAGAATCGCCGATCATCCAGGCCGCGCAGTTCGCCGACTGCACGGGTGCGAAAGCGCCCGAATGCACCGAAGCCAACTTCAACCCGATCGGCACCGGCCCGTTCAAGGTTACCGAATTCCGCGCCAACGACGTGATCACGCTCGAAGCGAACGAGAATTATCGCGACCCGGACAAACCGGCCTTCGCGAAGGTCCTGTTCAAAGGCGGCGGAGACGCGGAATCGGCGGCCCGTTCGGTGCTTCAGACCGGCGAATTCGACTACGCCTGGAACCTGCAGATTTCGCCAGAAGTCCTCACGGAGATGGAAGCCGCCGGCAAAGGCAAGGTCGTCGTCGCCTTCGCGACCTCGGTCGAACGGGTCCATGTCAATTTCACCAACCCCGACCCCGCCCTCGGCCCGGACGAGCGGTCAGTGTGGAAGGAGGACGGCTCCAACCCGCATCCGATCCTTTCCGAATTCGCCGTGCGAAAGGCGCTTTCCAAGGCGATCGACCCGGTGATCCTGACGGAGATCGGCTACGGCAAGACTGGAAGACCGACCTGCAACGTGCTGCCCGGGCCGGAGATCTACGCCTCCAGCGCCAATGACGATTGCCTTACCCAGAACCTCGACGAAGCGAAGAAACTTCTCGACGACGCCGGCTGGGTTCCCGGCGCCGACGGCGTACGGGAGAAGGACGGCAGGCGCCTTTCCTTCCTCTTCCAGACCTCGACCAACGCCGTGCGCCAGGAATTCCAGGCGATCATCAAGGAGTGGTGGTCGGAGATCGGGGTCGAGACCGAGCTTCGCAACGTCTCCGCCAGCGTCTTCTTCGGCGGCGACCCCGGCTCGCCCGACACGTTCCAGAAGTTCTACGCCGATCTGGAGATGTACACGAACAACTTCTCCGGCGTGGATCCCGAGGCCTACATGGGCACATGGACCTGCGACAAGGCTCCGCGTCCCTCCACCCAATGGCAGGGCGAAAACATCAACCGCTGGTGCAACAAGGAGTACGATGCGCTGGCGGTGAAGTTCGCCAACACCGCCGGGCTGGACGAGCGGGCGAAGATCGCCAAGCAGATGAACGACATGCTGATGCAGGACTACGTGATGTTCCCGATCGTCTATCGAGGTGGCACTTCTGCGCACTCGAACACGCTCGCCGGCGTGAAGATCAACGACTGGGACAGCGAACTCTGGAACATCGCCGACTGGCATCGGGCGAAGTGACTCGCGCCTGACCGAAACGGGAGGCGGCCCCGCGACGGGGGCCGTCTCCGCCCCCTGAAGCCGAGGACCCGATGCTCCGCTACGCGATCCGAAGACTGCTGGTTTCGATCCCGACCCTGCTCGCGATCAGCTTCGTCGTTTTCGCCCTCCTCGACCTCGCGCCCTCGGACCCGACCGCGAACCTGCCGCTGACGATCCCGCCCGAAGTGCGCGAGAAGATCCGCCTCTCGCTCGGCCTCGGCGAGCCTTTTGCGATCCGCTACGTGAAGTGGCTGCAGCAGTTCCTGATCAACGAACCGCTGAGCGTCTTCGAACAGATGACCGGCCTGACAGTCGGCGATGGCGAACGGCTCCGCGTCCTCTCATGGGCCACCCGTTCGCCGGTCACCGACCTGATCGTCGAGCGTCTGCCGCAGACGCTCTGGGTCGTGGGGATGTCCTATGTGATCGCGGTGCTGATCGCGGTCCCGATCGGCGTGATCTCCGCCTATCGGCAATACTCGATCTTCGATCAGGTCGGGACGTTCATCTCCATGCTCGGCTTCTCGATCCCGACCTTTTTCACCGGGCTGCTGCTGATCGTGATCTTTTCGGTCTGGCTAGGTTGGTTGCCGTCGATCTATGACACGACCCACGTGGTGAACAGCTGGGGCAGCTTCTGGTTCCAAGTGAAGCAGATGGCGATGCCGACCATGGTGCTCGCGCTCGCCAACGCCAGCCAGATCAGCCGCTTCATGCGCGCCTCCATGCTCGACAATCTCAACCAGGACTATGTCCGCACCGCCCGCGCGAAGGGCGTGAAGGAGCGGACCGTCGTCCTTCTCCATGTCCTGCGCAATTCTCTCATTCCGGTGGTGACGGTGATCGCGCTCGGCGTGCCGACGATCTTTGGCGGGGCCATCGTCACCGAGCAGATCTTCCGCGTGAACGGCATCGGCCAGTTGCTGATCGTCGGGATCGAGAGCAACGACATCCCGCTGGTGCAGACGCTGACCTTCATTTTCGCGGTGCTGATCGTGATCTTCAACCTGATCGCCGATCTCCTCTACGGCGTGCTAGACCCGCGGATCCGCTATGACTGACGCGTCAGCAGAGCCGGGCGCCGCGCCCGAGGCGGCGGCGGAGCACCGCTCGCTCTGGGGCGATGTCTGGCGCCAGTTCCGCGCCCACAAGGGCGCCATGGTGGGCGCCGCAGTGTTCGGCTTCATCATCCTCGCGGTGATCTTCGGCCCGTTTCTCTGGACGATAGACCCGGGCATGACCGACATCCGCGCGCGCAACGCCCCGATCAGTTGGGCGCACCCGTTCGGCACCGACAATATCGGACGCGACATGCTGGCGCAGATGCTGGCGGGCGGGCGCACCTCGCTCGCGGTCGGCGTCGTCGCGATGCTGGTCTCGATGCTGATCGGTGCGGTGATCGGCGTTCTCGCCGGTTATTTCCGGCGGATGGACGCGCCCCTGATGCGGCTCACCGAGCTCTTTCTCGCCCTGCCGATCCTGCCCCTTCTCCTCGTCGCCATTCTCCTCTTTCGCGACGCGCTCCGCACCAGTTTCGGGCCGGAGGCCGGCATCTTCGTGATGATCGTCACCGTTATCGGCGTCACCAGCTGGATGCACACCGCCCGGATCGTACGCGGCGAAGTGCAGGCGCTGAAGGAACAGGAATTCGTGCTGGCCGCGAAGAGCATCGGCACGATCAGCCGGCGCATCATCACCCGCCACATCCTGCCCAACGTGCTGTCGCCCATCATGGTCTCCGCCACCATCGGCATCGCCAACGCGATCATCACCGAAAGCACGCTCTCATTTCTCGGACTCGGCTTTCCACCGGACTTTCCGACCTGGGGGCGACTTCTCTACGACGGCAAGGATTTCCTGACCAATTCGCCGGGGCGGGTGATCTGGCCCGGCCTCTTCATCAGCCTCACCGTCCTGAGCGTGAACTTCATCGGCGACGGGCTGCGCGACGCGCTCGACCCGCGGATCAGGGGGCGATGAAGGCGCGTCGCGCCATTTGCCCGCGCCTCGTTACGGCCCTTCGCGGGCGCAACAATTCAGTTGTGAGCGGAGCCTGAAAAGTTTACCGTTTGATAAAAATAGCGCCAGCAACAGGGAAGCCGAAATGACCAAGCTCACCACCCTTCGCGAGCCGACGCGGCGTCAGATATTGATGACCACCGGCGGCGCCCTCGCCGCCACATCGCTCTTCGGCGCGCCCGCACGGCTGCGCGCCGCCGGGCCGGTCTCCGTCGCCGGCATCTATACGGTGCCGGTCGAGCAGCAATGGGTCAGCCGCATCCACAAGGCCGCCGAGGCGGCGAAAGCCACAGGGGAGGTCAAATACACCTTCAGCGAAAACGTCGCCAACACCGACTATCCGCGCGTCATGCGCGAATACGCCGAACAGGGCGCCAAGCTGATCTGCGGCGAAATTTTCGGCGTCGAGCAGGAGGCGCGCGAAGTCGCGGCGGACTATCCCAACGTCGCCTTCCTGATGGGGTCGAGCTTCGGGGAGGACCCGGATCTCGGCAATCTCGCGGTCTTCGACAACTACATTCAAGACGCATCCTATCTTTCCGGCATCATCGCCGGGGCGATGACGAAAAGCGGCAATATCGGTATGGTCGGCGGTTTCCCGATCCCCGAAGTGAACCGCCTTATGCACGCCTTCATGGCCGGCGCGCGGGAGGTGAACCCCGATATCGCCTATCAGGTCAGCTTCATCGGCTCGTGGTTCGATCCACCGAAAGCGAAGGAGACCGCCTTCGCGATGATCGAGAACGGCGCCGATGTGCTCTACGCTGAACGTTTCGGCGTCTCCGACGCGGCGCAGGAAAAGGGCGTTCTGGCGATCGGCAACGTGATCGACACCCAACCGGACTATCCCGAGACCGTCGTCGCCTCGGCGCTCTGGCATTTCGAGCCGACCCTGAACGCGGCGCTGAAGGCGATTCAGGCCGGCGAATTCACGGCGGCGAATTACGGCGTCTATTCCTACATGAAGGCGGGCGGCTGCTCGCTGGCGCCGCTCGGCACGTTCGCGGGCAAAGTTCCCGAGGACGCCATGAAAATGGTCGCGGAGCGCGAGGCGGCGATCAAGGACGGGTCGTTCACCGTCGAGATCAACGACGAAGAGCCGAAATCCTCGTGATTCCGCGCGATGTCTGCGCCTGAAACGGGGGCGGAGGCGCCGGTCGTCCTCCGCCTTTCCGGGATCACCAAGCGGTTTGGCGCGCTGGTCGCGAACGAAGACGTCAGTCTTTCGCTGCGGCGCGGCGAGGTGATCGCCCTTCTGGGTGAGAACGGCGCCGGCAAGACCACGCTGATGAACATCCTCTTCGGCCACTACACGGCCGACAAAGGTCAGGTGGAGGTGCTCGGCGCCACTCTGCCGCCGGGGCAGCCGCGCGCCGCGCTCGATGCGGGCGTCGGCATGGTGCATCAGCATTTCACCCTGGCCGACAACCTGACCGTCTGGGAGAATATCCTTCTGGGCGCCCGCTCGCTCCGCGCGCCCGGCCTCGACAGGCGCGCCGCGCGGGCGCGGATCAAGGCCCTCTCCGAGGATTTCGGCCTCGCGGTGGATCCCGACGCGCGGATCGGCGCGTTGACGGTAGGTGAGCGCCAGCGGGTTGAGATCCTGAAAGCGCTCTGGCGCGACGCGAAGATCCTGATTCTCGACGAGCCGACCGCGGTTCTGACGCCGCAGGAGAGCGAAGCGCTTTTCGTCACGCTTCGGCGCGCGGTGGCGCTCGGGCTTTCGATCATTTTCATCAGCCACAAGCTGAACGAAGTGATGGCCGTCTCATCGCGCGTTCTGGTCCTCCGCCATGGCCGGCTCGTCGGCGAGGTGGCGACGGATCAGACCGACAGGGGCCGCCTCGCCGCGATGATGGTCGGAGCGGAGATCGCGCAGCCGCACCCCGCCCCGGCGAATCCGGGACCGGCGCTGATGACGCTCGACACGGTATCCACGCCGCCTTCGGGCGCGCGGCCGGGGCTGCGCGCCGTCACCCTTGCGCTACGCGCCGGAACGATCACCGGGCTGGCCGGGGTTTCCGGCAATGGTCAGGCGGCGCTCTCCGCGCTCGTCGCCGGCGTCGCGCGGCCCGCATCCGGCCGCATCCTTTTGGCCGGGGGCGCCGAGGCCGGCGCCGGCTGGTCGCCACGCGCCGCGCTCAGGGCCGGCGTCGGCCGCATCCCCGAGGATCGCCACCGCTCCGGCGCCATCGCCGATTTCACACTGGCGGAGAACGCCGTCCTCGAATGCCATGGCGACGCGCCCTATAGCCGCGGCGGATGGATGAACTGGGGCGAGGCCGACCGGCTCGCACGGAACATCATCGCGGATTACGATGTCCGCTGCCCCGGCCCGGAGACCCGCATCCGGCTGCTTTCCGGCGGCAACATGCAGAAGCTGATCCTCGGTCGCGCGTTGGCGCCGGGGCCGAAAATCATCCTCGCCGACCAGCCGGTGCGCGGGCTCGATGTCGGCGCGGTCGCATATCTACAGTCGCGGCTGATCGCAGCGCGCGACGACGGCGCCGCGATCCTGCTGATATCCGAGGATCTCGACGAAATCATGCAGCTTTCCGACATTGTTCACGTCATGTCGGCAGGGCGGCTCTCACCCGGCTTCCCGCGCGGCGCGATGAGCGCGGCCGAGCTCGGCCTCTGGATGGCGGGCCAGGGTTTCGAGGCGTCAGAAGATGCGGCTTGAACCGATCGCCAATCCCGGTCCCCTCCGCCGATTCGGCCTGCCGGCGCTGGCGCTTGGCGCAACGGTGCTGGTCGGCTCCCTGCTCGCGCTGCTCGCCGGGGCCGATCCCTTCGCGACCTTCGGGCTGATCCTGAAAGGCGCGGCGGGGTCGGAGTTCGCGCTGCTGGCGACGCTGAACCGGGCGACGCCGCTGATCTTCACCGGACTCGCGGCTGCGGTCGCCTTTCGCGCCCGACTCTGGAACATCGGGGCGGAGGCGCAGCTCTACGCCGGCGCCCTCGCGACGGTGATGATCGGCGCCGGGACGCCGCTGATCGAAGGCCCGGCGCTCCTCCCGCTCATGGCGCTCGCCTCGATGCTGGCCGGGGCGCTCGTCCTTCTCTGCCCGGCGCTCCTCAAGACCCGCTTCGGAGTGGACGAGGTGGTCACGACGCTGCTGTTCAACTTCATCATGCTCCTCTTCGTCTCGATGCTGCTCGAAGGACCGCTGAAAGACCCGATGGGCATGGGGTGGCCGAAATCCGAGGCGCTGTCGAAGGCCGTGCGCCTGCCGCGCATCGTGGAGGGGCTGCGGCTTCACTGGGGGTTCGCGCTGGCGCTGATCTCCGCATTCGTCATCTGGCTGATCCAGACCCGCACCGTGCTCGGGTTCCAGATTCGCGCCGTCGGCCAGAACCTGGAGGCGGCGCGCTTCGCCGGCGTTCCGGTGAACGCGGTGCTGGTCAAGACGGCGCTCCTTTCCGGCGGCCTCGCCGCGCTCGCCGGGTTCTCCGAAGTCGCCGGGCTAAAGGGCAATCTGACGCTCGATCTCTCGCCGGGCTTTGGCTACACGGGGATCATCGTCGCCATGCTGGCGCTCCTCCATCCGCTTGGCGTCGTCGTCTCCGCTCTATTCGTCGCCGGGGTGTTCGTCGGCGCTGACAGCATGAGCCGGGCGGCGGCGGTGCCGACCTATATCGCCGACATCCTGCTGGCGACCGCGCTCTTGCTGATGGTGCTGGCGATCCTGCTCACGAAGTTCCGCGTGGTGAGGGATTAGGCGATGGATATCCTCGACATCCTGATCTCGGCCAGCTTCTGGGCAGCGGCTGTGCGCATCGCCTCCCCGCTCATCTTTGCGACGATGGGCGAATTGATCTGCGAGCGCGCGGGAGTCCTCAATCTCGGCATCGAAGGAATCATGGTGATCGGCGCCTTCACCGGCTGGATCACCGTCTACGCCGGGGCCGGGCTCTGGTTCGGCGTCGCCGCGGCGATGGCGGTCGGCATGCTTTTCGGCGCGTTGCACGGGGTGCTGACCGTGCCTTTCGGGCTCTCGCAGCACGTCGTCGGCCTCGGCGTCACGCTTTTGGCCGCTGCGGTCGCCGCCTACGCCTATCGGCTTGCGCTGCCCGAGGTGACCAGCCCGCCGCGGATCGAGCCCTTTCAGGCCCTCGAAATCCCCTGGCTTTCCGCGCTTCCGCTGATCGGCCCCGCGTTCTTCGCGCAAACCCCGATGACCTATCTCGCCTTCGCCGTCGCCGGGCTGACGGCGCTGGTCCTCTACCGGACGCCGCTCGGCCTCGCCATTCGCGCGGCGGGCGAAAGCCCGGAGGCGGTGGAGGCGCAGGGGCTCTCGGTGACCGCGCTCAGGATGGGGGCGGTGATAGTCGGCTCCGGGCTCATGGCGGTCGGTGGGGCGTTCCTCACCATGTCGGCGTTCTCCTCCTTCTTCTTCGAGATGGTGAACGGGCGCGGCTGGATCTGCATCGCGCTCGTTGTATTCGGCGCGTGGAAGCCGGGGAAGGCGGTGCTAGGCGCGTTGCTTTTCGCGGCATTCGACGCCCTGCAGATCCGGCTCCAGCAGACCCCGCTTGGCGCCGCCCTGCCCTATCAGGTCTTTCTGATGGCGCCTTACATCCTGTCCATTCTGGCGCTGATCCTGATGTCGCGCCGGGGCGCCGCGCCGGCGGCGCTGATGACGCCGTATAACAAGGGGGAACGCTGACCGATGTTCGATCTCGTGGTGAAGGGCGGCGTGCTGCCGGACGGGCGCCGGGCCGATATCGGCGTCCGGGGAGAGCGGATCGCGGCGGTGGAGACGCTGCCGGACAATGTCGCCGCCGGGCGCGTGATCGACGCCGCCGGGGATCTCGTCTCACCGCCCTTCGTCGACCCGCATTTCCACATGGACGCGACACTTTCCTACGGAACGCCCCGGGTCAACGAATCGGGCACGCTGCTGGAGGGGATTTCCCTCTGGGGCGAGTTGCGAGAGATCGATACCGTAGAGGCGATCGCGGAGCGGGCGTTGACCTATTGCGACTGGGCCGCGTCGATGGGACTGCTGGCGATCCGGAGCCATGTCGATACGACAGCCGATGCGCTCAAGGGCGTGGAGGCGCTCCTCGCCGTGCGTGAAGCGGTGAAGGGATATATCGACCTCCAGTTCGTCGCCTTCCCACAGGACGGGCTCTATCGCACTCCGGGCGCGTTGCGGAACACGCTGTGCGCGCTCGACATGGGCGTCGATGTCGTCGGCGGCATCCCGCATTTCGAGCGGACGATGGCGGAGGGCGCGGACTCCGTCGCGAAGCTCTGCGGGATCGCCGCCGAACGGGGGCTGATGATCGACCTGCATTGCGACGAAACCGACGACCCTATGTCGCGTCATATCGAGACGTTGGCGCGGGAAGTCTTGCGCCATGGCCTTGGCGGGCGCGCAGCGGGATCGCATCTCGCCTCCATGCATTCGATGGACAATTACTATGTCTCGAAACTGCTGCCGCTGATCGCCGAGGCCGGCGTCGCCGCGATCCCGAATCCGCTCATCAACATCACCCTTCAGGGCCGACACGACAGCTATCCGAAACGGCGCGGAATGACACGGGTGCGGGAGATGCAGGCAGAGGGCATAGATGTCGGCTGGGGTCAGGATTGCGTCCTCGACCCTTGGTATCCGCTCGGAACCGCGGACATGCTGGACGTCGCGTTCATGGGCCTCCATGTCGCGCAGATGACCAGCCCGAAGGGGATGCGCCGCGCCTATGAGATGGCGACGGAGGTGAACGCCCGGATCATGAATCTGGAGGGCTACGGCCTGAAGGTCGGCGATTTCGCCTCTCTCGTCGTTCTCGACGCCGGCGACCCGGTGGAGGCGCTGCGCCTGCGCGCCGACCGCCTGGCCGTCGTCGCGAAGGGCCGCGTCATCGCGACGCGGCCGCGGGGCGACGCGCGGCTGACCTTGCCCGGACGGCCGGAAACCGTCCGCCGGCGCCATGGCGCGGCGCGAGGCTGAGCGCCGTCCGGCTTTTCATCCCTGCGCCCCTGATGTAACCCTTCGGGCGATGAAACGCTCGCCCCTCACCCTCCATCTCGCCGCGCCGCGCGGGTTCTGCGCCGGCGTCGATCGCGCGATCCGTATCGTCGAGATGGCCATCCAGAAATGGGGCGCGCCGGTCTATGTCCGGCACGAGATCGTCCACAACAAGTTCGTGGTAGACGGACTTCGCGAGAAGGGCGCGATCTTCGTCGAGACGCTGGAGGAATGCCCCGCCGACCGGCCGGTGATCTTCTCCGCGCATGGCGTGCCGAAATCGGTGCCGGCGTCAGCGGAGGCGCGAAAGATGCTTTTCGTCGACGCCACCTGCCCCCTCGTAAGCAAGGTCCATATCGAGGCGCAGCGCCATTACGACAACGGCCTGCAAATGGTGATGATCGGCCATGACGGCCATCCGGAGACGATCGGCACGATGGGCCAGTTGCCGCCCGGCGAGGTGCTGCTGGTCGAGACGGCGGCGGATGTCGCGACGCTTGAGCCGCGCGATCCCGCGCGGCTCGCCTTCATCACCCAGACGACGCTTTCCGTCGACGACACAGCGGAGATCGTGGCGGCGCTGAAGGCGCGCTTTCCCGGCATCGTCGGCCCCCACAAGGAAGACATCTGCTACGCCACCACCAACCGGCAGGAGGCGGTGAAGGCGATGGCCCCGGCGATCGACGCGCTGATCGTGATCGGCTCGCCGAACTCCTCGAATTCGCAGCGGCTGGTCGAGGTTGGCCGCCGCGCCGGCTGCGGCTACGCCCAGCTCGCGCCCCGCGCGGACGATATCGACTGGCGCGCCCTCGACGGCGCGAAAGCGGTCGGCGTCACCGCCGGCGCGTCCGCCCCCGAAGTGCTGGTCGAGGAGGTGATCGCCGCCTTCCGCGAGCGCTTCGACGTCACGTTGGAAGTGGTCGAAACGGCGGTGGAGACGGTCGAGTTCAAGGCGCCGCGCATTCTCAGGGCGCCGGCCGCATGATCGCGCTCCGCCTCCTTCCCGCCTGCCCGGCCGGGAAGTCGCGCGTACGCGCGGCGCCGGCGACGGGGCGAAATTGAGTTTCTCGATCCCGCGCCCGCCGCTGGCGATCGGCCTCATGGGGCTGATCCCCTTCATCTATGGCGCGGCGGCGGCGCATCTGCCGGCGTGGGAATCGGACTCCGCTCCCCCCCTGGTGATTATCGAAGTCTTCGGGCCGCTTCTCTTCGCTTACATGAGCGGGGTCTTCTGGGGCTTCGCGGCGGGGGCGAACCGCGCCTCGGGCCGCGCCGGCTGGCGCTGGCTCGGACTCGCCGGCGCGCCTGCGGCTGGTATTTTCGTCGCGATGCTCGTCGCGCCGGGCGATACGGTGGAGATCCTGCTCTTCGGCTTTCCCGCGCTGTTGCCGATCGACTATCTCTTCTGGCGGGCGAAGATGGCGCCCCGCTGGTGGCTTTCGCTCCGTGTTCTTCTGACCGCGATCGTCACCGCCTGCCTCTGGCTTATCGCCAACGGCGCGGGATTCGCGCTTTGAGGCGGCCCGCCGCGACGCCGGAGAACGGGGAAATGAGCGGCGACGAAGCGACGCTCCGTTTCTATGACCGGGAGGGCGCGAACTACGCCATCTGGGCGGCGCCGAGCGGCGAATACGTTTCGCTCGACAGGTTCATCGCGATGTCTCCAGCGGACGGTCGTCTTCTCGACTATGGCTGCGGCGGTGGTTGGGCGGCGAAGCGGATGCTGGACGCGGGGCGACGCGTCGATGCGTTCGACGGCTCCGCCGCGCTGGCCGGGGAAGCGGCGAAGCTCACCGGACTCAATGTCAACGTCATGCGTTTCGAGCAGTTCGCGGAAAGCGGGCTTTATGCGGGCGTCTGGGCCTCCTTCTGCCTGCTCCACGCGCCGCGCGAAGCGATGCCGGGCAATCTCACGCGCATCGAACGCGCGCTTCTTCCCGGCGGGGTCTTCTATCTCGGGCTGAAGCGCGGCGCGGGAGAGACGCGCGACTCGCTCGGCCGGTTCTATACCTATTTTGAGAGGGACGAGATTGTGAAATTGCTTGAGGATACGGGGTTCCACAACATCGAGATCCACGAGAACAAGGGCGGCGGCTATGACGGGGTTCCCGAACAGGTGATGCACATCCTCTGCAAGAAGCCCGCGGAAGCCCGCGAATGATCGAGTTCACCGCCTATACCGACGGCGCCTGCTCCGGCAATCCCGGGCCCGGCGGCTGGGGCGCGCTGCTGGTCGCGCGGCGCGACGGCGTCGTCACGCGCGAACGCGCCCTCAAGGGTGGCGAGGCGATGACGACCAATAACCGAATGGAACTGACCGCGGCGATCGAGGCGCTGAACGCCCTCGGCCGCCCCACCCGCATCACCGTCGTCACCGATTCTGCATATGTGAAAGGCGGTGTCACACAATGGATGCACGGTTGGAAGCGGAATGGCTGGAAAACAGCCGACCGGAAACCGGTGAAGAATGAGGACCTCTGGCGTGCGCTCGACGAGGCGCAGGCGCGCCACGACGTGACCTGGGAATGGGTCAAGGGCCATGCCGGGCACGAGGAGAACGAGCGCGCCGACCTTCTGGCGCGCGAAGGGATGGCGCCCTACAAACCCGCGAGTGAACGCAGGAGCCGCAGCAAACAAGCCGCCGGAGAGAAAAGATGAGCTTCGATTTCAACGCCTTCGTACGGGAGGACCTGCCACCGGCGGCCGCTCGCTGGACGGGGTTTCCCGCATATAACTTCGTTGGCGGCCACAATGACGAAGCCTCGGTGCCGGTCGAAGCCCTCCGCGCCGCCGCCGACGCGGTGCTGATGCGCGAGGGTTCGAATCTCGGCACATATTTCCTGCAATCCGGGCCGCTCGGCTATCGCCCGCTCCGCGAATTTCTCTGCGCGAAACTGAAGCGCGCGGCGGCGATGGATGTGGACCCTGACGAGATCCTGCTCACCTCCGGCTCGCTCCAGGCGATCGACCTGATCAACGCCGCGATGCTCGCGCCAGGCGACACGGTGATCGTGGAAGAGTCGAATTACGGCGGCGTCTTTCCACGTCTCGCGCGCGCCGGGGTCGAGATCGTCACGATACCCGTCGATGCGGGCGGCATGGACATCGACGCGCTGGAGACCGCGCTAAAGCAGCTGGACGGCCAAGGAACCAAGGCGAAATACATCTACACGATCCCGACCGTCCACAACCCGACCGGCACGATCATGCCCGAAGAGCGGCGCATACGGTTCGTCGCGCTGGCGGCGCGGCACGGCGTCCCGATCTTCGAGGATGAGTGCTATTCCGATCTGATCTGGTCAGGCGAACGCCCGCCCGCGCTCCACGCGCTGGACCGTGAGGGGCTGGTGATCCATGTCGGCTCCTTCTCCAAGTCCATCGCGCCGGCGCTTCGCGTCGGCTACATCGTCGCGCCCTGGGCGGTACTTTCGCACATTCTCTCGGTGAAACATGACGCGGGTTCGGGCGCGCTCGAGCAGATGGTGCTGGCGGAGTTCTGCGCGACGCATTTTGACGATCACGTCGCCGGACTGAACCGGGCGCTGGAGGCGAAGCTCGACGCGCTGATCGACGCGCTGGATGAGCATTTCGGCGCGTCCGTGGAGTTCGAACGCCCGCCCGGCGGCATTTTCCTCTGGGTCAAGCTGCCCGAAGGCGTGGAGACGACGCGCCTGGCCGAGGTCGCGCTCGCCGGGGGCGTCGCGGTCAATCCCGGGCGCGAATGGTCGAAGGGCGCCGACGCCGGTCGCTGGATCCGGCTCTGCTTCGCCAATCCGGCGCCAGAGGCGATCCGTGACGGCGTCGCCCGGCTCGCCGATATTTGCCACGCGGAGTTCGGAACGCCGGAAATCGGCGCCAATCGGCGGCGCGCCCCGTCTTGACGGCGCCCTGACAAAAGCTCACGGTTTTGCATCGTATCAGGTAGGAGGCTTCTGATGACCGCCCCCCGTTCTCTCGCAACGCTGGCGGCCGCCGTCGCCGTCGCCGCAATGGCCGGCGCAGCAAGCGCCGACTACCGGCTCACGATCCTGCATTTCAACGATTTCCACAGTCGCTTCGAACCGGTATCGAAATATGATGGTCCCTGCTCATCCGAGGAGGACGAGGCGGGCGAGTGCTTCGGCGGCATCGCCAGGATGAAAACCTGGCTCGACAAACGGCGCGCGGAACTCGCGGACGAGAACGTCATCACGATTTCGGCGGGCGACGAGTTCCAAGGCTCTCTCTTTTATACGACTTACAAGGGTGACGCGACGGCGCAACTGATGAACGAGATAGGGCTCGACGTGGTCGCGCTCGGCAATCACGAGTTCGACGACGGTCCCCGCGTCCTCGCGGACTATCTCGCGAAGGTGAATTATCCCATCATCTCCGGCAACACCGACGTTTCGGGCGAACCCTTGCTCGCGAACAAAATACCCGGATATGTCGTCCTGAATGTCGGCGGCGAGAAGATCGGCGTCGTCTCGGTTCTCGCCACCGACACGGATGAAACCTCGGCGCCCGGACCCAACGTGAAGTTCGAGGACGAGATCGCCTACCTCGCGCGCGCCGTGCCCGAGCTGGAGAAACAGGGCGTCAACAAGATCATCGCGCTCACCCATTCCGGCTTCCCCCGCGACCTGGAGATCGCAGCCGCGGCGCCGGGAATCGACGTGATCGTCGGCGGCCACAGCCACACTTTTCTGTCCGCCTCCGACCCGAAACGCCAGGGCGGCTATCCGACCTGGGTGACCGGGCCCGCCGGCGCGCTCGTGCCCATCGTGCAGTCCTACGCCTATTCCAAGTATATTGGCGATCTGACCGTCGATTTCGACGATGAGGGCAATGTGCTGTTCGCCGAGGGCGATTCGATGCTGCTCGACGCGTCGGTGACGCCCGATCCCGCGATGGCGGCCCGTGTGGCGGAGCTTGCGAAGCCGCTGGAAGAGATCAAGGCCAAGGTGGTCGCCGAAGCCGCGGCGTCGATCGACGGTGAGCGCGCGAGTTGCCGCGCGAGAGAATGCGAGATGGGCGTTCTCGTCGCCGAGGCGATGCTCGCCAAGACCGCGCCGAGCGGGATCACGATCGCGATCGCCAATGGCGGCGGACTTCGCGCCTCGATCGACGCCGGTCCTGTGACGATGGGCGAGGTGCTGACGGTGTTGCCGTTCCAGAACACCATCGCGACGATGAAGCTGAAGGGCGCCGATGTGGTTGAGGCGCTGGAGAACGCCGTCTCAAAGATCGAAGAGGGGGCCGGACGCTTCGCGCAGGTCGCGGGGCTGCGCTACGCCTTCGACGCCGACAGGGAGCCGGGCTCCCGCATCACCACCGTGGAGGTGAAGGCCGGCGACGGCTGGGCGCCGATCGAGCCGGAGACGGTCTATGGCGTCGTCACCAACAACTACATGCGCGGCGGCGGCGACGGATACGCGACGTTCCGCGACAAGGCGATGGACGCCTATGATTACGGCCCTAATCTCGAGGAAGCGGTCGCCGCATACCTCGGGGCGCATTCGCCCTATCAGCCCAAGCTCCTCGGCAACATTGTCGAGGGCGCGGGCTTCGGTTCAGGCGCAGCCATGACCGCCGACTCCGAGAAGCCGGCGGCGAAAAGCGCGGATCCCGCCACGGCGGCCGACACCGCTATGATCTATGTCGTGCGCCCGGGCGACACGCTCTGGGACATCGCCAAGGCGAAACTCGGCGATGCGACGCTCTACACGCGGATCATCGAAATGAACGGCCTCCCGTCCGGGGCCGTTCTGTCCATCGGGCAGGAACTCAGGCTTCCGGAATAGGCTCCGACGGAGCCGGAGAATCGCGCCCCATCGGCGCAGCTTTCCGGATTTCGGACGCGCGGACCGCATCAGCGCCTTCGGCCGATTGACCGCCGGTCGGAATCCGTTACGCTCCGCCGTCCATCACGAGGGGCGTATCCGGCCGACCGGCCGGTCGAGAGGGACCTGAAGACATGAAGATCAGCATCGAACGGGCGGCGCTGCTGAAGGCGATGAGCCGGGCGCAGGGCGTGGTGGAGCGGCGGACAACGATCCCGATCCTCTCGAACGTGCTGATCGAGGCGGAGGGCGCTGCGGTGTCGTTCCGCGCCACCGATCTCGACATCGAGATCCGCGAGTCGATGCCCGCGATGGTCTCGACCGCCGGTTCGACCACAGCGCCGGCGCATGTCCTGCATGAAATCGCCCGCAAGTTGCCCGACGGCGCGACCGTGACGTTGGACGATGCGGTCGGCGACGGTCGCCTCGAAGTGACCGCCGGACGCGCGCGCTTCACCCTGCCGACCCTGCCGCGCGAGGATTTCCCGGTCATGGCCTCAGCGGAGTATCAGACCAGCTACGAGATCGCCGCGCCGGCGCTGCGGCGCCTCTTCGAAAAAGCGAATTTCGCGATCTCGACCGAAGAGACGCGCTATTATCTCAACGGTGTCTATCTCCATGCGCCCGAGGCGACTCCGCCGAAGCTGCGCGCCGTCGCCACCGACGGGCACCGCCTGGCGCGGATCGACACCGACCTGCCGGAGGGCGCCGCGGGCTGCCCTGGCGTGATTGTTCCGCGCAAGACCGTGGGCGAGTTGAGAAAGCTTCTGGAGGATGATGAAGCGACGATCGCCGTGTCCGTGTCCGAAACCAAGATCCGCTTCGCGGCGAGCGATCTGACGCTGACTTCGAAAGTCATCGATGGCGCCTTTCCGGATTACACACGGGTGATCCCCGCCAACAATACGAAGCGGATGGAGGTCGACGCCGCCGATTTCGCTCGCACGGTGGATCGCGTCGCCACAGTCTCGGCCGAGCGCTCGCGCGCCGTCAAACTGAGCCTTTCAGAGGACCGGCTGACGCTTTCGGTCAACGCGCCGGATAGCGGGTCGGCGACCGACGAGATGGCGGTCGCCTACACCGACGAACCGATGGAGATCGGCTTCAACGCGAAATATCTTCTCGAGATCGCCGGCCAGGTGGATCGGGAGAACGCCGTCCTCCTGTTCAATGGCCCCGGCGACCCGACGCTTGTGCGCGAGGGCGACGACGACAGCGCGATCTACGTCGTCATGCCGATGCGAGTGTGACCGGAACGCCGCCCGCCCCACGCGCGGCGGCGCCCGCCGTCTGACGACCGGAATGGCCGCGCTCCGCTCTATCAGCCTTTCGCATTTCCGCTCCCACGCGGCCTTTGCGCTGGAGGTCGACGACCGCCCGGTCGCGCTCTATGGCCCGAACGGGGCGGGCAAGACCAATATCCTCGAAGCGATATCCATGCTTTCTCCCGGCCGCGGGCTTCGGCGCGCCGCCGCGGACGAACTTGCGCGCCGGCCCGATCCGATCGGCTGGAAAGTGCGCGCGCGCGTCGAGACGCCTTCGGGCGCGCATGAGGTCGCGACGGGCGCCCTGCCCGGCCAGCGCCGATCGGTGGAGATCGACGGAAAGACGGCGCCGCAAGCCGCGCTCGGCGCGCTCTTGCCGATGCTTTGGCTCACTCCGGCGATGGACCGGCTCTGGACCGAAGGTCCATCCGAACGGCGGCGCTTTCTCGACCGCGCCACGCTCAGCTTCGAGCCGGGTCATGGCGAACGCACCCTCGCCTACGAACACGCGATGCGCGAGCGAAACCGTCTCTTCGCCGAGGGGCGGCGCGACCCCGCCTGGATCGACGCGCTGGAGGCGCGGATGGCGAAGGCCGGCGCCGGGATCGCCCGCGCCCGGGTTGAGACGGTGGCGCGCCTGATCGCGGCTCAGGACGACGCCGCGAGCGCGTTTCCCCGCGCCGGGCTCCGGATCGAGGGCGCGACCGAGGCGCGAGTCGCCGCGGCGGACGATCCGCGCGCGGCGGAGGATGAAGCGGAGACTGCGCTCAGGATGGCGCTGGCTGCGGGGCGCGCCGCAGACGCCTCCGCCGGGCGCGCGCTTCAAGGGCCGCACCGGAGCGATCTGATCGCGACACATGACGGGAAGGGCGTGGAGGCGCGGCTCGCCTCCACCGGCGAACAGAAGGCGCTCCTGATCTCCATCATCCTCGCAGACGCGCGCGCGTTGGCGGCAGAGCGGGGCGCGTCGCCGGTTCTGCTCCTGGATGAAATCGCGGCGCATCTCGACGCGGATCGGCGCGCCGCGCTTTTCGACGAGATCGTCGCGCTCGGCGCGCCGGCTTTCATGACGGGGACAGGCGCCGAGCTTTTCGAGGCGCTCGGCGCGCGCGGGCAGATCATTCACGTCGGCGCCGGCTGAGTCAGGTATCGCGCGGCAGGCCGAGTCGCTCGCGAAACCCGTCGAGCCCATCAATCAGCGCGGCGTTCGCCCCCCGCATGCGCATATGCTCGCGCAGCGTCGTATTGAGGCCTCCCTCGGTGTCCAGGCTCTCCAGCACCGCGGCGAGTTGGTCCTTCCCGTCAAGCGGGGTCTGCGCGAGATAACCGCCGATCAGGGCGATCAGATACGCCTCCGCGCCCGCCTTGTCGCCGGTCAGTCCCGCCAGCCATTCGGCGCCGGTCATTAGATGATCATAGACGCTCGAACACATCGCCGAAGCGGCGAAATGCGGTGGGATCGCCGCCTCGGAGCCCAGCGGGATGATCGTGTTGCGGTCGCCGTAAAGCTCCGCCAGCGCCGTGCTCTCGGGAAACACCGGCAGCGGGCAGCCGCCGGCGCGGATGAAGGGCAAAGGAATGGTGATGCTGATCTCCTTCGCCGGCGCGCAGAGCCGGGCGAGCGTGGCGAGATCGACCGCGAGCATGACGGAGACGATCCGCTGATCGCGCCGGAAATTCAGCGGCGTTAGCGCTTCCTCCGCAGCGCGTTCCATCAGGCAGAGAAAAACCACGTCCGTCCGATCGAGCACGTCCTGGTTGGCGGCGACGGAAAGCTCGGGGATCTCCGCGTCGAGCGCGGCGGCGAAACCGGCGCCGCGCTCCGAGACGACGATCTCATGCCCGCGACCGGCGAGCCCTCGCGCCAGAGCAGCGGCGATCTCTCCAGTTCCGATGAATCCGACCCGCGCCATGCTTTTTTCCTCTTTCTAATCGCACCGGCGCGACGCTAGCCTGGACGAGGCTTCAAACCCAAGCGTCGCGAAGCCGGCGCGCCCGCGCCGGACCGCCAGAGGACACCGCCAAGCGCCCGCTCGCCTTCACCGCCGCAGGAGCCTTCTATCGCGGCAATCTCCACACCCATTCGACACGGCCCGACGGCGTTCTCGCCCGCGAAGAGGTTTGCCGTCGCTATCGGGAGGAAGGGTATGATTTCATCGCCCTCACCGATCATTTCATTGGCCTTTTCGACTACCCGATCACCAACACGGCCCCATATCGCGACAACCGGTTCACCACCATCCTCGGCGCCGAACTCCACTCCGGCGCGATGGAGAATGGCGAGCTCTGGCATATCCTCGCGGTCGGCCTCCCGCAGGATTTCGCGCCCGGCGACGCGCCGCATTTCCTGCCGGTCGACGGACAAGAGAGCGGCGCCGCCATCGCCGCCCGCGCCCGCGCCCGCGCCGCCGGGGCCTTCGTCGCCATCGCGCGTCCCGAATGGTCCGGCCTGACGCTGGCCGACGCCCGAAGCATCGAGGCGGCGCATGCGGTCGACGTCTATAATCAAACATGCGGCGTCGGCGCCGACCGCCCGCACGGGTTCGCGACGCGGGATCTCTTGCTTTCCGAGGGCCGGCGTCGCGAACCTCGTCGCGACGGATAACGCCCATTTCTCCGAACCCGATCATTTCGGCGGCTGGGTGATGGTGAAGGCCGAGGCGAACGAGCCCGAAGCCCTTCTCGACGCGTTGAAGGCCGCCCGCGCTTCACCTGCGCCGCTTCGCTGAACTCCAACCGACCGTCGCCACGGCGACGCTCCCCCGCGGCGGCGACCGCGCCGCCAGGGGCGTCGATTCCCGAGCAGCCGCCCCCGTCCCCGCGCCCGAGGCGTTGGACGCCGACGGCGCGCCGGGCCCGCCTCCCGGCCGCTTTCGGTCCCGAAGATGCGAAAACCCGGCGGCGCGCGCCGCTTTTCGACTTGCGCGCCGCCGGCGCTTCTGACCGGGTGCAAATGTCGTAAGAGGAGACCCGCTATGAAGACAGAGACCCGAGTCGTAGTGATCGGAGGCGGCGTCGTCGGCTGCTCGGTGCTCTACCATCTCACCAAGTTCGGCTGGACCGACGTGATGCTGGTGGAACGCTCGGAACTCACCTCCGGCTCCACATGGCATGCGGCGGGCGGGTTTCACACGCTCAACGCCGACACCAACATGGCGGCTCTGCAAGGCTACACGATCCGACTCTACAAGGAACTGGAGGCGCTGACGGGCCTGTCCTGCGGCCTCCACCATGTCGGTGGGGTGACTCTGGCCGACACGCCAGAGCGCATGGATTTTCTGAAAGCCGAGCGCGCCAAGCACCGCTATATGGGCCTGGAAACCGAACTCGTCGGCCCCGACGAAATCAGGAAGCTCTCGCCGATCACCAACACCGAGGGCGTGATCGGCGGCCTCTACGACCCGCTCGACGGCCATCTCGACCCCTCGGGGACCACCCACGCCTACGCGAAGGCGGCGCGGATGGCGGGGGCGGAGATCGTGCTCCGCAACCCGGTGCTGGAGACCAACCCGCGCGCCGACGGAACATGGGACGTGGTGACCAAGGACGGGACGATCCACGCCGAACATGTGGTGAACGCCGGTGGGCTCTGGGCGCGGGAGGTCGGGGCGCTGGCCGGGCTTTTCCTGCCGCTCCATCCGATGGAGCATCAGTATCTCGTCACCGAGGAGACGCCGGAGGTTTATGACCGCGAGACCGAGCTTCCGCACATGATGGACCCCGGCGGCGAGAGCTATCTGCGGCAGGAGGGGCGCGGGCTTTGCATCGGCTTTTACGAGCAGCCCTGCGACGCCTGGGCGGTGGACGGCACGCCGGCTGATTTCGGGCATGAGCTCCTGGAGAACAAGCTCGACCGGATCTCCGACTCGGTCGAATTCGCTTATCGCCGCTTTCCGGTGCTGGAGCGCGCGGGAATCAAGCGGGTGATCAACGGCCCCTTCACCTTCGCCCCCGACGGCAATCCGCTGGTCGGGCCGGTTCCGGGGCTGCGAAATTACTGGTCGGCCTGCGCGGTGATGGCGGGGTTCAGCCAGGGCGGCGGCGTCGGCCTCAGCCTCGCGCAGTGGATGGTCGAGGGCGAAGCGGAGCGCGACGTCTTCGCCATGGACGTCTCACGCTTCGGCGAACTCAGGACCGACCGCCATGCCGGGCGCTGGATCACGCCGGGCTACACTCGCGCCAAGGTGCGTGAGAATTACCAGCGCCGTTTCTCCATCGGCTACCCGAACGAGGAACTGCCGGCGGCGCGCCCGTTCCAGACCACCCCCGCCTATGACATCTGGCGCGAACAGCGCGCGGTTTTCGGGGCCGGATTCGGGATGGAGGCGGTGAACTACTTCGCGCCGGCGGGTGAGCCCTTGTGGGAAACGCCGAGCTTTCGACGCTCCAACGCCTTCGCCGCCATCGCCGGCGAGGTGATGGCGGTGCGCGAAGCGGTGGGGATCAACGAGATCCACAATTTCGGCAAGTATCTCGTCACCGGGCCGGGGGCGCGGGACTGGCTCGACCGGATCATGGCCGGGCGCATCCCGAAGCCGGGCCGGCTTTCGCTGACGCCGATGCTTTCACCGAAGGGCAAGCTAATCGGCGACTTCACCGTCACCTGCCTTGCTGAGGGGCGTTTCCAGGTCACCGCCAGCTATTCGGCGCAGGCGTTCCACATGCGCTGGTTCGAGGCGCATCTGCCGCCAGAAGGCGTCGCGGTGGAGAACGTCTCGACCCGCCGGATCGGGTTCCAGATCGCCGGGCCGAAGGCGCGTGAATTGCTGGCGCGCACAACGCGGGCCGATGTCTCGGCCGGGGCGTTCCGGTTCATGGACGCGCGGGAGATGGATGTCGGGCTGACGCGGGCGCTGGTGCAGCGGGTCTCCTACACCGGCGATCTCGGCTACGAGATTTATGTCGGCGCGGACGATCAGCGGGCGCTCTACGCGGCGCTTGCCGAGGCCGGCGAGGGGTTAGGAATGAAGCCCTTCGGTATGCGGGCGATGATGAGCCTCCGGCTCGACAAATTCTTCGGCTCATGGCTGCGGGAATACAGCCCCGACTACACGCCGGCGGAGACCGGGATGGACCGGTTCATCGCCTGGAACAAGCCGGCCGACTGGATCGGGAAAGGGCCGGCGCTGGCGGAAAAATCCGCCGGGCCGGCGCGCAAACTCTGCGCCTTCGCCGTCGATGCGGCGGACGCCGACGTGGTGGCTTACGAACCGATCTGGATCGAGGGAAAGGTGCGGGGGTTCTGCACATCGGGGGGGTATTCGCACTACGCGAAAACCTCGGTCGCGCTCGGGTTCGTTCCGATCGATCAGGCGGTCGACGGGCTGGCGGCTTCCATCGAAATCCTCGGGGAGATGCGGAAGGCCCGGCTGATCACGACGCCGCTTTTCGACGCCGACGGAGCGCGGATGCGGGGCTGACATGGGCGGGTATGGCGGCGGATAACCGGGCATAACCATGGTTATCCGCCGCAAGCTACTGAAATCACAATATTAAAATAGTTAATGCATTGTTAGCGCGCCTCTTCAATCCGCCGGCGCGGGGGCGAATTTGCGCTCGATATCGTCCAGCACATCCTCGATCAGCCCCTCCTCGGCCAGCTTGCCGGTGAAGTGGAGGCTGTAGCCGTCGCGGGTGCGCTCGCGGCGCACGGTCAGGGTGCGGCGGGCGCGGAGAACCCGGCGCGGACGACCCTCGGCCATCGGCGTCGCCGTGGCGCGGCGCGGGCGCTCGGATTCGGCGATCAGCGGCTCGATCAGCCGCCACTGGCCCTCGAAATTGCGCTCCTTGGTCTCGATCAGGGCGACCTGCATGGCCTCGCCGAAATTCTCGCGCTCGGCGGCGGCGGCGATGCGGGCGCATTGCCGCTCGCTGAGGCGCCAGGGGTCGGCGAGATAATCGTCGAGCAGGATGACGGCGCGGGTGGCGGCGCGGATCCGGCTGCGCTTCATCGGCGAGGCGGTGGAATAGAGCGCGTCGACCGCTGATTCGACGCTTTCGAAATACCCCCGGTCAGCCGCGCTGACGGCGACGCGGGCCTTCTCCCATGGCGAGACGTCGCGGCGCACGTCGTTCTCCTCGACGATACGTCGGAGCATGTCCTGCTCGGATTCCGGCTGGCGGAGAAAGGCGGGGATGCGCTTCCAGATATCGGCGCCGCTCCGCTCGGTCAGGAGGCGGAACGCCCCGAGCCGGCGAAAACCGGAGACCAGCCCGTAGACATGCGGCGGGCGCGCCTGGCTCAGCTTGAAAACCTCGATCGGGGAGCGGAGCCCGGAGCGGAGGATGGCGTTGATCAGCTCCTCCATCGCCGGCGCGTCTTTCGTGATGCGGTCGCGGAGCAGAAGACGGTCGGGGTCGATCTCCCCGATCGGGATCAGATGCGTGGCTTCCTCATGCGGCGGATCGGCGACGGCCATGGCTTCCTCCTTCGGTTCAAACGGCGGGGAGGATCGGGGAAGCTGGTTAGGAAAGTCTGACAGGAGCGCGCGGTGGTGTTGCGTGGGGGGTTGGTGGGTGGACGCTGTTGGGGTTGAAGACTTCGCGTCGGAAGCGGCGACCCAAACCGGCGGTTGACTAGTCACCGATTTGTCCAGCGCAGCTTCTCGAAAGTAGGCGCCTGAATGCGCTTGAGATCTATGCACCGCGGTCGCTGCCTGATTTTGCGGAATTTTTTCCAGTAACGCCAAGACAGAGGGACTAAATAATGCAACAAAAACAGACTTTAGCAATACCAAACTACGCCTCACCAATCATCCCACGAACCTTGGATAAAAGCTTTTTATCTACCTCGCTTGGGTGAGTCGCATTCGTAGATAATCTTGCTGTTACCTTCTCTGCAAGTTCAAATTTCTTATAAGAAACGCCATTGCGAGAGATTGAATCGCCATCAATTACAAGTTCTCCGCCTTCGCCAAAAATATCATCGAAGATATTCTCAGGATAAAAATGCTCAATACCGTTCTTTGACCAAATAACAATGTTATCCATCGGGATACCTTGTTTAACAATTTTCCCGACCAGCCCGTTGGCGTGAACTGAGTCTAGGACCGGAACAATGCGATCTCGATACGGACTTTTTTGAAGGTCGGAGAAGAACCCAGACGCAATACTAATAACCTGAGAAATTCTAGAGTCGTCTCCAGCTTGCACAACGCTGAGCACTGCTCCGGGGAACTCAATCTCGAACAGCCGTTTAAGATATATCTCATCACACTTCCCCTCGACAATAAAAATACCGCTAGGCAGATATAGTGTTTCTAATCGATTACCCAAAAGGAAAAAGTGGATGCCGTTAAGGTCCTGCTGAGTTTGGACCCTAGAAATATCAATTGTGTCACCAGATTTCTCTACCATGTAATTGTCTGATATTCTCTTTCTATTCAAGAATACTGTCGAATGAGTGGCGAAGATCAAAGTTTCGATATGTGAAAAATACTTTTGTCTAGATTTCTTGCTAAATAAAAAATCCGCAAGAACTCCCTGTACTTCTGGACTAATGCCAAGCTCAGGTTCGCCTATAAGAATAACCTTATACTCTTTGTCTAAGAGACATGTTAGTATAGATGCTATTAGCCTAGTTCCAGAGCTCGTGTACGAAAGATTATGGCCACCGCAGCTCAGGTAAGGTTGAGACATTTCATTTGTAGGATCCGCCTTTGCTATTTCAATATCTATATTAAGTAATTCTCTCATCAATCCAAAGAATACATTTATTGTCACATCATCAAATTCGGCAATCGCTCTCTGCAGATCTATCGGAGAATTGTCCATATTGTGATTTTCTCTCCTCCACTGGGAAAATTTCTGCCACCATTCTTTCTTCCTCCGTCGATTTGGTGTATAAAATGCAAGTCTATTAAAATTCGTATATCTCGCTGGACCAATATACGCCGCCTCCTGTCCAATTTTCTCTGTAAGCGTCTTTAGGAGAAACGACTTGCCGCAATTATTACGCCCAACAAGAACTGCGTATTCGGAGCTCTTAATTGATTCAAGGTGTTTCGTCGCATCCGCCGTCAATGCCGTGTTCGGGCGCTCATCAAATCCATATGCCATGCTTTACCATGCTCTTGACGTGTCGTTCCTTGTAAGTGTCTCAAAATCAAGTTCCAAGCAACTGAGACCTGATCGCGGCAAGCGCCGTTTGCGCATAAGTTCTCGTATGTAAGTCGTATCCAGAAAAGCACGACGCGCCAAGCGTACGTCGATTTAGCTTTCTTCCTTGCCATTTCGCGCCGGCGACGAATATCCGCTCCCGTCTACAACCACGAACCGCCGCCCGGAGACGACTCGGCAGCGGTCCGCTCCGGCACCCTCCCCCCTCACATCGCGTCCGCCTCAATCGGCTCCGCCCTCTCGAAAGGCGCGGGGCGGGGGGTCTGGTGGGCGCGAACCAGTTCGATGCGGCGGTGCGGGGCGACGATGCCGGCGTCGCGGAGCGCCTTGTCGATGACGGAATAGACCTCGTCGCGGCAGTCCACATGCCGCTCGAACCGCGAGACCCAGTAGCGCACGGCGTAGGTGATGCCGCCCTCGTCATAGGACTGGACGCGGATATCGGGCGCCGGGTCCTGCTGGATCAGCTTCGCGCCGCGCGTCGCCGCCTGCATGATCTCGCGCGCGGTTCCGATCGGCATGGTGTGGTCGAGGGTGATGGCGATCTGGGCGCGGTAATGCGGTCTCGGCGCGGAATAGTTGGTGATGCGCTGGCGAGCGATCTGGCTGTTGGGCAGGATCAGGTAGGTCGAATCCGCGGTCAGGATGCGCGTCGTCCGCCAGCCGATCTCGATCACCTTGCCGAGGGCGAGCTTGTCGATGTCGATCCAGTCGCCGATGCGAAACGGCCCCTCGACGCCGAGCGCGACGCCGGAGAGCGTGTCCGCCACGACGTTGCGGATGGCGAAGCCGATCAGCGCCAGGATGATGCCGGACCCGGCCAGCGCGCCGACCGCGCCCTCGCCCATCACGAGCGCGACGGTCGCGGCGAAGGCGGCCATGAAGAAGAGCGCCGCGAACATGTCCTTCAGAAGCCGCGGATAGGGGCGCCGGCGCCCCGCGGTCTGGTCGAGCGCCACGGCGACGAGCCGGCCCGCGAGCCAGGCGGCGGCGAAATAGGCCAGCGCCCGGAAGGAGAGCGCCAGCATCTCGCTGTCGCCGAAGACGCCGGTGAGCTCGACTTGGAAGAGCGCCAACCCGACGCTCAGGACGACGAGAACGGTCGGCCAGAGAAGCTGTCTCGCATGATTCATGGCGCTCATCTCGACGCGCTCCTCATGACGGGGGTGAACGGATCGACGACGGGCGCCGCCAGGTCGCGGCGCCCGTCCTCCTGCGCCCTCGGCGGGGCGGCTTCATACGGTCATGGCGGGCCGGCGCCCGATCAGCCCGCGCTCTGCTCGGCGTCGGCGGGCTGCTCGACGCGGATCACCGTCAGCGTCCGGCGTTGATCGTCCCGCGTATCCCAGTAGAAGGCGGCGCCTTCGGCCAGACCGAGCAACGCGACGCCGATCGGCGTCATCAGCGAGACGCGCTGGCGGGCGATGTCGGCATCCTCCGGGTAGACCAACTGGACCGTGCGCTCCTGTCCCGTCGTCTCGTCCCGATAGGTCACGATGCTGCCGATCGAGACGACAGTCTTCGGCATCTTCTTCGAAGGCGCGACGCGGGCGCGCCCGATCTCGTGCAGGAGCCGGTCGGCCATGGTCGGGTTGCGCTGCATGGCGCCTTCGGCGAGGGCCTCGATATGATCGAGATGCCGGGCGTCGATGACGATCTTCGGATCGCGAATGCGGCGTTTCTTGGCGGGCTCGGTCTTGAGGGGCGTCATTGCTCTTCTCCTGAAGGTGGCTCGGAACTGGACGTGCGTATGGGGCCGGTGAAGCGGACCGCCGGGCGCCGGAGCGTCCGGTTGGCTCGGTCCGTCAGCGCGGACGGAGGGTCAGCCGGCGCGGCGCCCTTCCGCGAGAACCGCCGGCGTTTCTGTCGGCCGCACGGAGGGCGATTTCAGGCGATCGCGGGAATCTGTAGAGTGCGAAGGCGAATGGTCGATGCGGGACATGGCGGCTCCTCGGACGATAAATCGTCGCGCGCTGGGTTCAGGATATTGAGGAGGCCCCGGGAGGTCTGGCAGGCGCGAACGCGCTTATCCCGCCCGGGGAACCGAGCGGTTCAGCAGAAGAAACCGGAAATGGTCTGCGTGCGCCAACATGTATTGAGAGCTAGGCGTTCGCTCATCGATAGTCAATATCACCGGGTGATCGCCAATGACGACCGTTCCCTCACCGCTCCTTGCGGTCCTTCGCGTTCACCGCCTCGATCCGCTCACGGGCGGCTTTCCACTCCGCGTCGCCCCATTCACGCAATTCATAGAAGTTGCCGCCGGTCGCCAGCGCCTGGGCGCCGTCCATCGCGATGACCTCGCCGGTAAGCCACGGGCAGCCGTCGGAGAGGAGGAATGCCGCGAGGTTCTGCAATTCCTCCATCGTCCCGACGCGCCCCATCGGGTTGCGCGCCGCGGTGCGGGCGCCAGGCGTCTCGCCGGGATTGAGGCGCTTCGACATGCCCTCGGTCGGGATCTCGCCGGGCGCGACGGCGTTGAGGCGCACGCCGTAGCGGCCCCATTCAGCCGCCAGCGATTTCGTCATCGCCGCCACCGCCGCCTTCGACATGGCGGAGGGGGTGACGAAGGGGCCGCCATTGCGCACCCAGGTGACGACGATGGAGAGGACCGAGCCGCCCTGCCCCGCCGCGATCCAGCGCTTGCCGACCGCCTGCGTCACATAGAACGTGCCGTGCATGACGATATTGGCGACGGCGTCGAAACCCTTCGGCGAGAGATCTTCGGTCCGGGCGATGAAATTGCCGGCGGCGTTGTTCAGAAGGCCGGTGAGCCCGCCGGTGGCGAAGATATCCGCGACCATCTCATCGACGGCCTGGGCGTTGCGGATGTCCAGCCCGTAGCAGTCCACCCGCCCGCCTTTCGCGGTCATCTCCTTCGCAGCCGCTTGGAGCACGTTCTCGCGCCGGCCGCAGATGACGATATCGGCGCCGAGCGCAAGCAATCGCTCCGCCATCGCCCGACCGAGTCCGGTCCCGCCCCCGGTCACGAGAATGCGCTTGCCGTCAAAAAGCCCGTCGCTGAACATCGCGCCCTCCCGCTTCCGCCTGAGCGCAGGCTGCGGCTAACGGCGCCGGCTCGTCAAGCGCAAGCCGCCGCCCCGCGCATGGGCGATTGCGGCGCGGCGCATCCATGCTAAAGACCTGTGGTTGCGACGGCTGCGGCGGCGATCCGGCGGGCCATGTCGGAAACGCCGTAGCAGCCATGCCCTCTTGCTGCTTGTCTGAAAGCAGGACGAACACATAGGACTTCCGCCATGTCAGAAAATTACGACGCGATCATCATCGGAGCCGGCGTGATCGGCGCCTGCACCGCATTCGAGATGGCGAAGGCCGGGTACCGTACGCTTTCGATCGACAAGACGGGCGGCGCGGGGCACGGCTCCACCTCCGGCTCCTGCGCGATCATCCGGCTCTATTATTCGAACGTGGAGAGTTGCGCGCTCGCCTATGAGAACTGGTTCTATTGGAAGGACTGGGCGGGCTATCTCGGCGCGCCCGACCCGCGCGGCATGATCGACTATCGCGACACCGGCACGCTGGTGATGAAATGCGCCGAGAACGGCTATCTGGAGCGGGCGGCGGAACTGATGGAGGCGATCCACGCCCCCTATGAACATTGGTCGCCTGAACGGATCAGGGAACGCTTCCCGTTCTTCGACCTGAAGCTCTTCGGCCCGGCGAAGCGGCCCGAGGACGCGGGCTTCGGCGAACCGACCGGCGGCGAGTTGCCCGGCGCAATCTTCTTTCCCTGCGGCGGGTACGTCACCGATCCGGCGCTCGCCGCGCAGAACGCCGAATTCGCCGCGAAGCGCCACGGGGCGGAATTCCTCTACAATTCCGAAGTCGCGGGCATACTGACCGAGAACGGTCGGGCCGCCGGCGTGCGCCTTTCCGACGGGCGGGAGCTCCGCGCCGGAATCGTGGTCAATATCGCCGGGCCGCATTCCTCCAAGATTAACCGGATGGCCGGGGTGTTCGACGAGATGAACATCAAGACCCGCGCGCTTCGCCATGAAGTGGCGCATGTCCCGGCGCCGCCGGGTTTCGACATGGGCGCGCACGGCATGGTCACCTCAGACAGCGACCTTGCGACTTACGCGCGGCCGGAGCGGGGCGACCATGTGCTGATCGGCTCGGAAGACCCGCAATGCGATACCCGGGAATGGGTCGATCCGGACGATTGGAATCGCGATCTGAGCGAACAGGCGCGGGTGCAGGCGATGCGGCTGGCGCAGCGCTATACCGGCCTGCCGATCCCGAACAAGGTGAAGGGCGTCGTCGATCTGTATGACGTGACCGAGGACTGGATTCCGATCTACGACAAGACCGCGCTGCCGGGCTTCTATGTCGCCATCGGCACCTCCGGCAACCAGTTCAAGAATGCGCCGGTGGTCGGCAAGATGATGACGAAGCTGATCGAGGAATGCGAGGCCGGACGCGACCATGACGCGGAGCCGGCGTCGTTCCGGTTCGAGAATGTCGGCATGGACTGCTCGATCGGCTTTTTCTCGCGCAATCGGGAGATCAACCCGAATTCGTCCTTCTCGGTCCTTGGTTAATGCAGTTCGCCGGCGCGACCTTCGGCGATCGGCGCTCGCCGCCCGCCCTGATCACGCTGATCCTGCTGACCTCGGTCAGCGTTTTCTCGATGAACGCTTTCATCGCGTCGCTGCCGACCATCGCTGACGATCTCGGTTCGTCCTACGCCTTCATGCAGATCGCGGTTTCCGGCTACCTCGGGATGACGGCGGTGATGCAGTTGATGATCGGCCCGCTTTCGGACCGCTACGGGCGGCGCCCGGTGATCCTGCTCGGGCTCGGCGTCTTCATCGCCGCCTCGATCGGCTGCGTTCTGTCCACCGACCCCGAGATCTTCATGTTCTTCCGGATGCTGCAGGCCAGCGTCGCGGCGGGCATGGTGCTGTCGCGCACCATCGTGCGCGATCTTCTGCCGCCGGACGAGGCCGCGTCGATGATCGGCTACATGACGGCGGCGATGTCGCTGGTGCCGATGATCAGCCCGCTCTATGGCGGCGCGGTGGAGGAGGCGCTGGGCTGGCGCGCGACGTTCTGGAGCTTCGTCATCTTCGGCGGCGTCGTCATGACCCTCTGCTGGCTCGATCTCGGAGAGACGCATCTCAACCGGTCGCGCTCGCTCACGGCGCAGTTCCGCGCCTATCCCGATCTTCTGCGCGCGCGGCGCTTCTGGGGCTATTCGGCGACGGCGGCCTTCGCCTCCGGCTCGTTCTTCGCGCTCCTGGGCGGCGGGCCTTATGTGGCGCGCGAGATTTTCGCGCAGACGCCGGCGGCGACAGGACTCTATCTCGGCACCACCGCGATCGGCTACATGACCGGGAATCTCATCACCGGACGGGTCGCGGCGCGAACCGGCATCGACCGGCTAATGCTCTGGGGCTGCCTGATCAGCGTCGCCGGGCTGTCGGCAGGGCTCCTCGTCGATCTCTTCATTTATCAGCATCCGCTCGTCGTTTTCGGCTTCTGCATCTTCGTCGGGCTCGGCAACGGGCTGACAATGCCGGCGGCGACGACCGGGCTCCTCTCCGTCAGGCCCGGCCTCGCCGGATCGGCGTCAGGGCTGGGCGCGGCGCTGATGATCGGCGGCGGGGCGGGGCTTGCCGCCGTCGCCGGCTGGATCCTGAGCCCGACGAGCGGCGCCTCGCCGCTGCTCGCGCTGATGCTGGTCTCGGCGCTGCTTTCGGTCGGTTCTACGAGTTACGTCATTCATCGGGCGCGCATGATGAGCGCAGATCAGCCGGCGGAATAGCCTCCCATTTCGCAAACCACTTTCCATTCCGCCTCGGTCACCGGCTGGACGGAAAGACGGGTGTTGTTGACGAGGACCATGTCCTTCAGCCTCGGCTCCGCCTTGCACTGGTCCAGCGTCACCGGATTCGGCATCGGCGCGACGGCGAGGATATGGACGCACTCCCAGCGGGGATCGTCGGTCGTCGAATCCGGCGCGCTTTCGGCGCAGACCTCGACGATTCCGACAATGCGCTTCTCGTCGATCGAGTGGTAGAAGAAGCCGAGATCGCCGACCTTCATCGCCCGCATGTTGTTGCGCGCCTGATAGTTTCGCACCCCGTCCCACTCCTCGCCCGCCGCGCCCTTGGCGACCTGATCGTCCCAGCCCCAGGCGCCCGGTTCGGATTTGAACAACCAGTAGGCCATCAGAAGCCTTCCTTCGGAACGGATGGAGCATCAGCGAAGCTCGGCATTTTCACTCACCTCGAAAAATTCATGGTTTCAGTGCGACAGTTTCGTTCGCGTGCGGCGCAAGTGGCGTCGGTCGCATATGACGGCATACGCTAACCTCCAATCGGACCGGCGCGGACGTCAAACTAGGATACGAGAGACTGCTGTGGAAGCCCGCATTGCGCCGCGTTTCGGCTGGGGATCGCCCATGTCGGAACGTAGGGCCCAAGCCAGGATTCCGGGCAGGCCCGTGAAGAGGCGCTATTTTTGTCTTTCCTCGAACTCCTCGTTCAGGCTCCGGACAAATCCGCTGAGCGCCGGACGCCGCGCCCGACGGCGCCGCTCCGCGGTCAGGATGGCGGCGACCTCCGCCGCGCATTGATCGACATTCTCGTTGATGAGCACGTAGTCGTAGGCGTCCCAATGGCTGATCTCGTCGCGACTGCGCGCCATACGCGCCGCGATCACGGCGTCGCTGTCCTGCGCGCGCGTGCGCAGCCGCGCCTCCAGCGCCGCGATCGACGGCGGCAGGATGAAGACAGAGACCACAGCCTCGCGGAGCGGTGAATTGGCGATCTGCTGCGCGCCCTGCCAGTCGACATCGAAGATCACATCGCGCCCGGCGCTGATCGCCGCCTCGACCGGGGCGCGAGGCGTGCCGTAGCGATTGCCGAAAACCTCGGCGTGCTCCAGCATCTCGCCGCGCTCCACCATCGCGGCGAAGGCCTCGCGATCCATGAAATGATACTCGCGCCCTTCGACCTCGCCGGGCCGGGGCGGGCGCGTCGTCGCCGAGATCGAGAAGCTGAGATCGGCCTCCTTTTCCAGCAACATGCGCGAGATCGTCGATTTCCCCGCGCCCGAGGGCGAGGAAAGGATGAAGAGAAGGCCGCGCCGCGTCATCGCCGGTTCTCTCATTCTATGTTCTGCGCCTGCTCGCGCATCTGATCGATCACCACCTTCAGCTCCAGGCCCGCGGCGGTCAGCGCAGCGCTGGATGCTTTCGAACAGAGCGTGTTCGCCTCCCGATTGAACTCCTGTGTCAGGAAATCCAGCTTTCGCCCGACCGGACCTTCGGCGCGCAGAAGCCCCCGCGCCGCGGCGACGTGGCCGGAAAGCCGGTCCAGTTCCTCGCGGACGTCGGCCTTGACCGCGATCAGCGCCAATTCCTGCGCCAGCCGTTCGGGCGCGGTTTCAGCCCCCGCATCCAGAAGCGCGGCCACCTTTTCCGAGAGGCGCGCCTTCGCCCCCGCCCGACTCGCCTCAAAGGCTTTCGCCGCCTCTCCCGTCAGCGCCTCGATCCGATCGATGAAACCTTCGAGAACCACCGCGATCCGCGCGCCCTCCGCCCCGCGCGAGTCCGCGAGATCATCGAGCAGCGCGGCGAAGCCGGCCAGGAGCGCGGCCGCCGCCTCATCGTCGGGCGCGCCGCTCCCGGTCTGCTCCATCACCCCGCGCACCGCCAGCAACTCGCCGATCGTCGTCTGACCGAGATCGAGGCCGGCTTCCTTCGCCGCCGCCTCGCCCGCGCTCGCGGCCGCGATCACCGCGTCGAGCGCCGTTCGGTTGAGGGCCGGCGCGCCGCTCTCGCCGCCATCGTCGGCGCGGAGTGTAAAATTGACGTTGCCGCGGCTGAATCGCTTCGCGGCCTGCGCGCGCAGCGTCGGCTCCAGCGCTTCCGTCCCTTCGGCGAGACGGAACCGGAGGTCAAGTCCGCGCCCGTTCACGCTCTTCGCCTCCCAGCGCCAGCGCCGCCCGGCGGCGGTGCGCTCCACCCCGGCGAATCCGGTCATCGACTGCATCATGGTCCCTCTCTCATCGGCGCCGGAGACTAGGCCCCCCGACGCCGCGCGCCAAGTCCGCACGCGGAGAGTTCGAACGAATTGGCATGGGTCTTGCGCCGATTCATCCCGAAATCCGGCGAACGATTCATAACTTGTTGAATACACGTAAAAAGGAGTGTGAAAATGCGCTATGATTCATTCAAATACGGTGAAATCTGTATCAGACTGGGACCGGGACCTGCGATGAACGCGGCCGATATGGAACATGCGGGGACAAGAGCGCTCCACGCATTCTGGACCGCGCTCCGCGGCGCGCGCCCGGCGCCCTATCTGGCGGAGGTGACGAACGCGGCGCTCGGACGGGCGCTGTGCGAACGGGCGTTCGTGCTGGAATCTCTTGGCCCCGGCGATTTGCGCATTCGCCGCGCCGGAAGCGCGTTGTTCGAGCTCTTCGGCATGGAGTTGAGGGGGATGCGCCCCGATACGCTCATGGTGGCCGAAAGCCGCGCGAGCTTTCTCACCCTGGCGGAAAAGACCCTTGAATCGGGCGAGGTCGCCGTCGCCCGCGCCGTCGCCGCGCCGCCTGCGGACGCGCCCGCCGCCGAACCGATAGAACTCGAACTCATCCTCGCGCCGCTTCGCAATGATTTCGGTCGCGTCGATCGCCTGCTCGGCGCCGCGCATGTCATCGGCTCTCCGGACGTCGCGCGCACGGTGCGGCGTTGCCGGCTTCTGAGAACGAGCCGGATCGCCGGCGACGGCCCGCCCCTCACGCGAGCGGAACCTCTGCCCGGCTTCGCCGAGGGAGCGGCGCCCTTCCACCATGACCGGCCCGCGCTGAAAGGTGTGGCGGGCGGCGGGACGGGAAACGGCGCGCGGCGACGCGATCATTTGAGAATCGTCAAGGACTAACGGCTGTCGCGTCAGACGCGGCGGTGCGGGCGAAGGCCATTCACTCGATCGGCGCGATCTCGATCAGCGGCGCGCCGCTCGCCACCTGCTCGCCAGCCGTGACACGCACCGCAGTCACCTTGCCCGCGACCGGCGCCACGATCCGGTGCTGCATCTTCATCGCCTCCAGAACCGCCAGCGTCTCGCCCGCGGCGACGGTGGCGCCCAGCTCGGCGGCGATTTCGCTCAAAAGCCCCGGCATCGGCGCGCGGATCAGGCCATCCGCCGCCACCCCAACCACCTTTCCCGCCGGTGCGGCGCGGAAGAATCGCCGCCGCGCCGCGCCGAGCGCCAGCGCGACCTCGCCGCCGGCGCGCGCCTTCGCCGCGAACCGGCGGCGACGCCCGGATATGCGCGCCGTTCCCTCGCCCGTCAGTTCGACCGAGAGCGTCTCCGCCCCCAGCGTCACGCGCCAGCCGTTGGCGATCGGCGTCGCGACAAGCGCCGCCGCCTCGCCAGCGGTCTCAAGCGTCAGATAGGCGCGCGCCGGCCCGTCGCTCCGCCAGCCAAGCTGGTCCGCGCCGATCAGCCCGGCGCGGTCCAGCGCGAAAGCGCGGTCCGCATCGAGCGCAATCGCCGCCGCCAGCACCCATTCCTCCTTCACCGGCGCCTTCGCCGCCGGCCTCTCGGGCCAGGTCTCTTCGATGAACGCCGTCGTCGCCTCGCCCGCTTTGAAAGCCGGCGCGCCGAGCGCGTCGATCAGAAAGTCGGTATTCGTCTCCGGCCCGACCAGCGCGGTTTCCTCCAGCGCGTGGATCAGCCGCCTGCGCGCCTCGTCCCGCGTCTCCCCCCAGGTGACGATCTTCGCCAGCATCGGGTCGTACCATGGAGAAACCTCGTCGCCTTCGGCGACCCCGGAATCGATCCGCACCCCCGCGCCGGAGGCCGGACGCCAGATTTCGATCATCCCGGTCGAAGGCAGGAATCCCGCCGCCGGGTCCTCGGCGTAGAGCCGCGCCTCCATCGCCGCGCCCGAGATTCGCACGTCGCCTAGCGTGAGGGGCAATGCTTCGCCTCGGGCCACCCTGATCTGCAGCGCGACGAGATCGAGCCCGGTCACCATCTCGGTGACCGGATGCTCGACCTGCAATCTCGTATTCATCTCAAGGAAGTAGAATCCGCCGTTCGCATCGAGCAGAAACTCCACGGTTCCCGCGCCGCGGTAGGCGACGGCGCGCGCCGCCGCCACCGCTGCGCGGCCCATCTCCTCGCGGAGCGCCGGACCGACCGCCGGCGAGGGCGCCTCCTCGATCACCTTCTGGTGCCGGCGCTGGACCGAGCAGTCCCGCTCCCCGAGCGAGAGACAGGCGCCATGCGCGTCAGCGAAGATCTGGATCTCGACATGGCGGGGCCGGCTGATCGCCTTTTCGATGATCAGCCGGCCGTCGCTGAAAGCCGATTCCGCCTCCGCCCGCGCCCGGGCCAGCGCCTCCGGCAGCGCCTCCGGCGCCTCGACTAGCCGCATGCCCCTGCCGCCGCCGCCCGCCGCGGCCTTGACCATGACCGGAAAGCCGATTCTGGCGGCGGCGTCGGTCAGCGCCGTCTCGGACTGGTCCTCGCCCTCGTAGCCCGGAACGCAGGGCACGCCGGCTTCGATCATCAGCCGTTTCGCGCCGGCCTTGTCGCCCATGGCGCGGATCGCGGCGGCGGGCGGGCCGATGAAGACCAGCCCGGCGGCCGCCACCGCTTCGGCGAAATCGGCGTTCTCCGAGAGAAACCCGTAGCCCGGATGGATCGCGTCCGCACCCGCCGCCCGCGCGGCCTCGATGATCCGCTCGGCGGAGACGTAGCTTTCCGCCGCCGGGGCCGGGCCGATGCGGACGGCGTCATCCGCCATTAGCGTATGTGGCGCGCCCCTGTCAGCGTCAGAATATACCGCGACCGTCCGCAGCCCCATCTCCCGCGCCGTGCGGATCACCCGGCAGGCGATCTCGCCGCGATTGGCGATCAGAACCGTCTCGAGCGTCATTCCGGCGCCCAGCTTGGCCGGTGTTTGCCAACGAAGGCCGCCACGCCCTCGCGGCCTTCGTCGCCGAGGAGCGCGTCGGCGAACACCTCGGCGGCGTGGCGGCGCTCGGCCGCCCGGCTCTCGCCCGGAAGCGATCGGATCAGCGCCTTCGTCGCGGCGACGGCGGCGGGGCCGCATTTCAGGACCGCATCGCGCACGCCGGCGACGGCGGCGTCCATATCCGCCGTCACCTCGTCCGCCAGCCCGGCGCGCTCCGCCCCCCAGGCGTCGATCATCGTCCCGGTCAGCATCAGACGGCGCGCCTCACGCGCGCCGAGGCGCCGGACGACGAAGGGCGCTATCTGCGCCGGGACGAGGCCGATCCGCGCCTCGCTCAGCGCAAAGCGCGCGCCGGCCTCGGCGATCACGACGTCGCCGCAACAGGCGAGGCCAAAGCCGCCCGCCATCGCGAACCCCTCCACCGCCATCACCGTCGCCTGATCGAGCGTCTCCACCGCATCGAACGCCGCCGCGCCGGCGAGGCTGAGTTGGATGACCTCCTCGCGTGTCGCGTTCTCCGTGGCGGCGAAGGCCTTCAGGTCGCCCCCCGCGCAAAAGACCGCGCCGCGCCCGCGAAAGGTCACGCCACGGATGTCGCGCCGGCCTTTCAACGCGGCGCATAGCGCGACGAGCGCTTCGATACGCGCTGCGGTCAACGGATTTCGCGCCTCGGGCTGGTTGAACCAAACCGTGAGCCAGCCCTCCGCAACCTCCAGGTCGAGCGCGGCGCTTTTCGGTAGTTTCATCACATCCTCGCCGCGCCAAATGCGTTCGGCTGAAGCCGCCGGTTTCGCGCCTCCCATATCGTCTCCAGGCAGAAGCCCAGCACCCGCCGCGTATCCGCCGGGTCGATCACCCCGTGGTCGAGGCAGCGTCCGGAGGTGTAAAACGCATCGGCCTGCCGGTCGAAAACCTTCTGAATCGCTTCGCGCTGACCTTCGAGCGCCGCTTCATCCACCGGCGCGCCCTTGCGTTCGGCGCCCTGCCGCATGACCGAGACCATCGCCCCAGCCGCCTGCGCGCCGCCCATCACGCCGGTGAGCGCGTTCGGCCAGGCGAAGAGGAAATCCGGGTCGAAACCGTAACCCGCCATGCCGTAATTTCCAGCCCCGTAGGACGCGCCGACATGGAGTGCGATCTTCGCGACCCGCGCGTTCGCCACAGCCTGGATCATCTTCGATCCATGCTTGATCATGCCGGCTCTCTCATATTCAGTTCCAACGAAATAGCCGGTGGTGTTGTGAAGGAAGATTAGCGGCGTCTCCGCCTGGTCGGAAAGCTGGATGAACTGCGCCGCCTTGGTGGCGCCGGCCGGGTCGATCGGCCCGTTATTGCAGATCAGCCCACAGGCGAAGCCGTTGATCGCGGCGTGCAGGCAAAGCGTCGTACGGCCGTAATCCGGTTTGAAAGCGGTGGATTCGGAGCCGTCGACGATGCGCGCGACGATCTCCTGGGCCTCGTACGGCGTCTTCGGATCGGCCGGAATCACGCCCGGAAGTTCCGCCGGATCGTGAATGGGCGGCGCATAGGCGCGCGCAGGACGGGGCGCGAGGCTCTTGTTCCAGTCGAGCCGGCCGATCACTTCACGCGCCAGGGCGACGCCATGCGCGTCGTCTTCGGCGAGGTATTCGACCAGCCCGGTGACCTCTGCGTGCATCTCTGAACCGCCAAGCGCCCGATCCTCCGCCGCTTCGCCGGTTGCGGCCTGCACCAGCGCCGCGCCCGCCAGCGCCGCCATGCCGCGCTTCTTCACCCCGATCACATAGTCCGAGAGGCCGATCATGTAGGCCCCGCCAGCGGTCGAGGCGCCGTGGAGCACCGCCACCGAGGGGATGCCCGCCGCCGAGGCCCGGGCAAGATTTGCGAAGATCCGCCCGCCCTCGGCCCAGTGCCGGACTTCATACTTCATCAGGTTCGCGCCGGCGCTTTCCACCAGATGCACCAGCGGCAGCTTCTGGCGAAGCGCGATGGCCTGAATGGATTGCGTGACCGGGAGGCTCATCGCTCCCATCGCGCCGGCCTTGATGCCGCTGTCGTCGACCCAGACCATCACCCGCGTCCCGGCGACGAAGCCGATCCCGGCGATCAGCGACGAGCCGGGGATCGACGCTTCCTCCTCAGCCGTGTCAACCTGATAGCCGGCCAGCGAATGTAACCGCAGAAACGGCATCCCCGGATCGAGAAGGCGCGCCAGCCGTTCGCGCGGGGTGATCTGGCCGCGCGCTTCGAACCGCGCGGCCGAGGCTTCCGAGGCCGCCTCGGCCCGCGCTTCGAGCGCCCGGAGCCGCTGGACGAGGGCGCGAATCGCCGCCGCGTTGGTCGCGAATTCAGGCGATCCGGGCGCTACGCGACTTTGAAAAGCCATACTCTATCCCTCGGGCGCAAGCGCCGCCGGCAGGCGCACCGGCAGAGCCAGAAGCCGCTGTGCGTAGCCCTTGCCTTGCGCGTCGTTCAGGAGGCTGGCGATCCCCCCGCCGCCGAGTGCGCCGTGAAGCAGGAGATTCATCGACGCCGACCCCGGCAGGTGAAAGCGCTCGATCCTCCCTTTAGCGAACGGTATCGCTTCCCGGATCGCATCGTCGGTCAGGGCCGCCCAGATCCAGGGCAGATAGTCCGCGCGGCGCGCGATCACGCCGATGTTCGCGGCGTCGCCCTTGTCGCCGGATCGCGCCCAGGCCAGCGCCTCCAGCGACCGCGCCGCGTCCGCCTCGCCGGCTGCCTCCGGCGGCGCGTGGGGACCGGGCGCCGCGCCGGCGGCTTGCGGCGCCGGCGGAGAGAACGGGACGACAGCGGCATCGACGCTGACGCGGACAGGAACCGCGGCGGCGTCGATCAGAAAGGAGAAGAGCCGCACCACCGGCGAAGGCTTCGACCGCCCCGCCCCAGTGAAGCCATGCAGCCCCGGCGGCGCCGCGAGACCGGCGCCCATCGTCTCCTTCAGGAACAACCCGACCGCCCGCGCGTCCTCGTGCCGGACGGCGGTTTTCAGCGTGACCTCCTCATAGGCCCCGGCGCCCGGCCGCCCGCCGCTGACCTCGACGCAGGTCTCGGCGAAATCGGGCGCGTTCAGCGCACCGAGCCGGGCGCGCGCCCGCGTCAGCCCGGCGGCTGCGAAGGCGCGCGCCTTGGCGCCCGCATCCCGCCCGTTGAACTCGAAGAGATATCCGCCGCGAAACCCGTCCCGCCAGGTCGCGGAAACCTTCAGCTTTCCGCTTGGCGCGCCGCCCCGCGCGCCGGAAACCCGCACCCTGCCCGAGCCTTCCTCCTCGATCCTGACTTCAGAGAAGTCACAACTCACGTCGGGCAGCAGATAGGCGCGCGGATCGCCGATCTCGTAGAGCATCTGCTCCGCCACCGTCGCCCGACTCACCAACCCCGTCGTTCCTTCGGGTCGTGTCACGGCGATGGCGCCGTCCGCCGCAATCTCCGCCAACGGATAGCCGATTGCGGCGATGTCGCCCGCCGCCTCCCAGTCGGTGAAATTACCGCCGGTCGCCTGCGGCCCGCATTCGAGGATATGCCCGGCCAGCGAGCCCGCCGCGAGAAGATCGAAATCCTCCTCCTCCCAACCAAACCGCCAGAGCGCGGCCCCCAGCGTCAGCGCGCTGTCGACGCAGCGCCCTGTGACGACGATATCGGCCCCGGCCCGCAGCGCCGCAGCAATGGGAAAGGCGCCGAGATAGGCGCTGACCGAGGCGACCTCGGGCGGGAACGGCGCGCCGGAGAACATCTCGCGGACGCCCGCGAACTCCGCCGCCCGCGCGGTCAGATCGTCGCCCTCGACGACTCCGACCTTGAGCGTCAGGCCCTGCGCGGCGATCTCCTTGCGGAGCGCCGCGGCGCAGCCCGCCGGGTTCAACCCGCCTGCGTTGGAGATGACGCGCACCCCCCTTTCCGCTATCGCCTTCAGGTTCGGCGCCATCGCCGCGGTGGCGAAATCCGGAACGAATCCCGCATCCGGGTCCTTCGCCCGCGCCCGCGCCAGCAGCGACATGGTGATCTCCGCGAGATAGTCGTGGATGACGACATCGAGGCCGGGGTGCGCAAGCAATTGGGCCGTCGCATGAGGCGCCTCGCCCCAATACCCGCTCGCGCCACCGACGATCAGCCGTTCCATTCCGCGCCCCGCCTCTCAACCATCTCGCCGCTCAGAAAGGAAACCGCAGGGCGGCGCGTCAAGAGCGCCGTTCCGTCAGTCGTCCGCCGGCGCGTCCCTGAAGCCCGTCGCGACGACGAATTTCTCGGAGCTGTCCTTCCGCGACGACGGCGGCTTCATGTGCGAAACTTTTTTGAAACGGCGTTTCAATTCAGCCAGCAACTCGTTCTCCGCCCCGCCAGAGAGCACCTTTGCGACGAAGACGCCGCCCGGCTCCAGAATATCGAAGGCGAGCAGCGCAGCCGCCTCGCAAAGCGCCATGATCCGGATGTGATCGGTCTGTTTGTGGCCGGAGGAGGAAGCCGCCATATCTGACATCACCACATCGGCCGGTCCGCCGAGCGCGGCCTTCACCGCATCGTCCGCGCCCTCATCGAGAAAGTCGAGCTTCAGCAACACGGCGCCCGGAACCGGGTCCACATCCTGAAGGTCGACGCCGACGATGCGCCCGGTCCGCTTGCCGGATTTCTCGCCAAGCGCGTTGATCCGCGGGACCGCGACCTGAAGCCAGCCGCCCGGCGCGCAGCCAAGATCGACGACGCGGGCGCCAGGAACCAGAAACCGGTGCTTGTCGTCGATCTCCATGATCTTGAACGCCGCGCGGCCGCGATAGCCCTCCGCCTGCGCGCGGGCGACATAAGGGTCGTTGATCTGCCGCTCCAGCCAAAGCTTCGAGGACAGCTTTCGACCCTTCGCGGTCTTCACCTTTTGGCGCAACTCGCGCGCCCCGCGCCCGCCGCCGGAGGGTTTGGCCCCGCTCATGCCCGCGCGCCGGCGTTGAGGGTATAGATCAACCCCTCGCGCAGCCCCCGGTCGGCCACGCGCAACCGCTGCGTCGGCCAGGCGTTCAGAATCGCGGAGAGGATCGCGCAGCTTGCGACGATCAGCCGGGCCCGATCGGCGCCGATGCTCGGATGATGCGCACGCGCGTCGTCAGAGAGCGATGCGAGTTCGCGCGCGATGCGCCGCGCGGAGCGGAACGGCAGCCAGAGCCCGTCGACCCGGCTCCGGTCGTAGCGCCGCAGTCCGAGATGCGCGGCGCCGATGGTGGTGACTGAGCCGGAGGCGCCGATCAACTGAAGCGGCCGCTCGCCGGCCTCCTCCGCCATCGGCCGGGCGAAACCGGCGATCAGTTCTTCGAAATACCAGGTCATCAAGCCGAATCGCCGGCCCGGATCGGCGATCTCGGCGAACTTGTCCTCCAGCGTCGCGACGCCGACCGGGATCGATACCCAATCAAGAATCCGCGCCCCGCCCTCTGCGCCGCCCGCATCTCCAGTGCTTGCGCAGATGCCGCGCACCCCGTCGGCGCGCTCCGCCGGGTCGACCTCCGCAAGGTCGAGCAAGACCAGTTCCGTCGAGCCGCCGCCGATATCGAAGATCAGCACCCGCTCGGCCTCCGGGTCCACCAGCGGCCCGCAGCCGGCGACAGCGAGTCGCGATTCCTCCTCCGCCGTGATGATCTCGAGGTGGATACCGGTCTCCTCACGCACCCTGAGCGCGAATTCGTCGCCATTGAGCGCCTGTCGGCAAGCCGCCGTGGCGACCGCGCGAAAACTCTGCGGCCCGGCTCTTGCGATCTTGTCGGCGCAGATCTTCAGCGCTCCGACCGCACGGTCCATCGCCGCCGGATCGAGCGCGCCGGATTTCTCCATGCCGTCGCCGAGACGGATCGCGCGCGAGAAACTGTCGATCACCCGCAGCGTCGCGCCTTCGGGGCGCGCCACGAGCAACCGGCAGTTATTGGTGCCGAGATCGAGGCCCGCGACCGAGGCCGCGCCACCGTCCGCCACTGCGCCGGCTCGCGTCGTTCTCGGAACGGTCTCGCCGTCCATCCCGTCCCCTGTTGTCGGTTATCTTTTGCAGCACCCAGAGGTAGAGGAGGCTGCAAGCCACGGCAAGGCAGGACTTGGCTTCAGGCGCAACCGCCAGCCGCCGCGATGCGCATCGGCTTCACCTCGACACCCAGCGCCTGGCAGACCTGATACGGCAGATCCGGGTTGTTAAGCGTATAGAGATGGATATGCCCCGCGCCCTCGCGCCGGAGCGTGTCGCACATTTCGGAGGCGACGGAGATCGACAACAAATCCACCGCATCCGCCGCTTCGGCGTTGGCGTAGGCGGTTTTCATCCAGTCCGGCACGCTCGCGCCGCAGCGCGCGGCGAACACCTGCATCCGCGCGAAATTCTCGATCGGCAGCACGCCGGGATGGATCGGTTTCTCGATCCCGGCGGCGACGCAGCGGTCGCGGAACCGCAGAAACGTCTCGACGTCGAAAAAGAACTGGCTGATGGCGTCATCCGCTCCGGCGTCGAACTTCCGCTTCAGGTGATCCACATCGGCGCCGTCATGCGCCGCTTCCGGGTGCGGTTCGGGATATGCGCCGACGGTGACGTGAAAGCGCCCCTCCGCCTTCAGTGCGCGAATCAGTTCTTCCGAACCTTCGAATCCGCCGGGATGCGGGCGGAATCCGTTATCGCCCGCCGCGGCGTCGCCGCGCAGCGCGACGATGCGGCGGCAACCCAGTTTCGCATAGGTCCGCGCGACGGCCAGCGTTTCGTCGCGAGTCGCGCCGACGCAGGTGAGATGCCCCGCGACATCAAGCCGGGCGCGATCCCGGATGGTGTGGATCGCGGCCACCGTGCGTTCGCGCGTCGATCCGCCGGCGCCGTAGGTGACCGAAACGAAGCGCGGTCCCAGAGGCGCCAGACGCTCCACCGAACGCCAGAGCCGCATCGCGCCTTTGGGCCCCTTCGGAGGAAAGAATTCGAATGATATCGACGGGGTCGAACTGGTCATGCGGCAATCCTCGGGACAAGACGGGCGACGCCGTCCGGCGGAGGATACAGGTGTAAAAGCGACGCTACAAGGCGAAAACCCGACTTGCATCGCGAAACGCCCCGCGCCATCTATCGTTGAGTGTCGCAAAGCGGTTATGGGCGGTCGCGATCATGCGCGCCGCAACCGGCGCGAGGGCGCATCTGGCGTCGGAAGAGAACGTGCCGGACAGAGCGTAGGGGAATGATCGAGTGCCTCAGGTCGTGACGGTCTACTGGCGGGACATCCCGGCGCAAGTCATCGTCGGAAAGGGCCGCCGGGCGGCGAAGGTCCAGCTTGCAGAGCGTTTTGTCCAGGCGATCGACCGATGCGCGATGAAGATCGGCGCAAAGGGCGAAGACGCCTATCTCGCTGAATGGCGCAAGGCGACGCCGGTCGAGGTGGCGGGCGCCGATGACGAAACGGTCGCCGCGGCCGAGGCCGCGCGGCTGGAGGCGGAGTACGATCAGGACCGCGTCCGCGCCCTGATCGCAAATGACGGATGGACCGAAGCGCGTTGACCCTGATAGGGATTTGATTCTGATGGCGAAGATCCTGAACCTGTTTGCCCACCGCCAGACCGCCGCGCCCGCGAACCTCGCGCCCGTGGGAGCGGCCGCCGCCGCGCTGCTCGACGGGTTCTCGATCGAAGTGATGCCGCGCACCGCCGAGAAGATCGAGGATTTCCGCACCCTTCTGCCCGCCGACACCCGCGTCTACATCGCCCATATCGACGGCACGCCGATCGAGGACATGGTCGCGACGGCGAAGAGGATTCGCGCCGAGGGCTTCCCGGTGATGCCGCATTTCCCGGCCCGGATCATCCGCGACCGGGCCATGCTCGGAGATTGGATCGCCCGCTACCAGGGCGAGGCGGGCGTCGATCAGGCGCTTCTTCTCGCCGGCGGACTCGACGCGCCGAAGGGCGATTTCAGCGATTCCATGCAGTTGATCGAGACCGGGCTTTTCGACGAGGCCGGCTTCAAACGCCTCCATGTCGCCGGCCACCCGGAGGGCAATCGCGATATCGACCCGGACGGCTCCGGCGTTCGCGCGATGCAGGCGCTGCGCTGGAAGGCGGATTTCGCCAGCCGCACCGACGCCGAAATGGCCATCGCCACGCAGTTCTGCTTCGAGGCCGCGCCGGTCATCGAATGGGCCGACATGCTGCGCGCGGAAGGCGTCGCGCTGCCGATCCATATCGGGGTCGCCGGCCCGGCCAAGCTTCAGACGTTGATCCGTTTCGCACTGGCCTGCGGCGTCGGCCCTTCGCTTCGCGTCCTGCAGCGCCGCGCCTCGGACGTGACCAAGCTGATGACCCCGTTCACGCCGGAGAAGTTCCTCACCGATCTCGCGGAGCACACGGCGGCGCATCCCGGCTTCAACATCACCAACGTCCATTTCTTCCCACTCGGCGGCATCACCAGGACCGCCGAATTCACCGGGGTTTTCGGCGGCTCGCGTCCGCTCGCAGCCACCGGCTGACTCCCGATCCCGCCCAGCCGCAGAAAGCAGAACGCCTTATGACCCGCACTGTCGTCGAATCCAGGACGAAGACCGTAATCATTGGCTTCGATCAGCCGTTCTGTGTGATTGGCGAACGGATCAATCCGACCGGCCGCAAGAAGCTGGCGGCGGAGCTGGAGGCCGGCGATTTCTCCTCCGTCGAGCGGGACGCGCTGGAGCAGGTCGCTTGCGGCGCGGCGGTGCTGGACATCAACTCCGGCGCGGTGTTCTCCAACAAAATGGCCGAAGACCCGCGCTACGCCGACAATAATTTCGTCGAACCGGCGCTGATGAAGGAAATGGTGGCCCGCGTGCAGGGGCTGGTCGACGTGCCGCTCTGCATCGACAGCTCGGTCCCCGGCGCGCTGAAGAACGGGCTGGAGACCGCCCACGGCCGCCCTCTCCTCAACTCCGTCACCGGCGAGGAGGAGCGACTGGAGCTCGTCCTGCCGCTGGTGAAGAAATACAACGTGCCGGTCGTCGCGATCTCGAATGACGACACCGGCATCTCTGAAGACCCGGACGTGCGTTTCGCGGTGGCGAAGAAGATTGTCGAGCGCGCCGCCGATTTCGGCATTCCGGCGCATGACATCGTGGTGGAT
Source organism: Pikeienuella piscinae (assembly GCF_011044155.1). NCBI lineage: Bacteria > Pseudomonadati > Pseudomonadota > Alphaproteobacteria > Rhodobacterales > Paracoccaceae > Pikeienuella > Pikeienuella piscinae. The sequence goes on along the minus strand of NZ_CP049056.1, from coordinate 186,197 downwards.
CCGCTGGTGATGCCGATCGGGGCGATGGCGACCGCCGGCCATCAGGTCTTCACGCTGGTGCGCCGGCTTCGTGACGAGTTGGGCGTCAACACCACCTGCGGCGCCTCCAACATCTCCTTCGGGCTGCCGAACCGGCACGGAATCAACAACGCCTTCCTGCCGATGGCGGCGGCGGCGGGGATGACCTCGGCGATCATGAACCCGGTGCAGCCGGGGGCGAGCGCGAAGAAGATCGAAGCGCGGATCGCCGAACTCGCCGCGCTCGGGATCGTCGTGCCCGATGGGATCGACCCGAAGGCGCTCGCCCCACTCATCGGCCTCGGCGCCGCCTCCGCCACGCCGTCGAAAGAGGTCGAGGCGATAAAGGCCGCGAATTTCCTGCTCAACAACGACGCCTCGGGCGCCGATTGGATCCGCTTCAACAAGGTCGCCGCCGCTCCGGGCGAGGGCGGCGCACGCGAAGGCCGCCGGCGGCGGCGAGGCTGAGGCGAGCGCCGGCCCGGTCGGACGCCTTTCGTGTCAGCCGGGGCGTGAGCCGAACGGCGTCGCATTCCGACTGGATTGCGCGCCGGGATCCGGACCCATGGACTGACCGAAAACGTCAGATGCCGGCTTCGCGCCCAATCCGCCTGACGCCGCGCATATCGCCAATGACAAATCCCGACGCTACACGCCGAAATTGAGCGGTGTAGTCGTTGAAGAGGCGGGTCGGCGATGACGCAAGTTCAGGGGCAACATGATTTGAGGCGAGGGCTGCCATTGCAGCAATCGTCCATGAGAAACGTCAGCAATTCGCCGATGCGCGAAAAATCGACAGTGTAACGCAGACTGCGCGACCGCCTTTCGCGCTGGACGATTCTCGCTTCCGACAACGCGGCCAGATGAAACGAGGCGCGTGAAGGGCTGGCGCCGACCTTCGCGGCGATGTCGCCTGCGTTCAGCCCGTCCGGGCCGGCGATGACCAACGCCCGAATGACCTTCAGCCGGTCCGCATTCGACAGGGCCTGAAACAGGGAGGCAGCTTCTTCCTCACGCATATTTTAAGAGTCCTTGAAATGTATCCCGCGCTGTGTCACCTCTATATTTCAAGATTCGTTGAAATGAAAGTGAGAGCTGACATGACTTTCGCGACCCTGCTATCCGGCCTCGAGCGGCTTGACGCCGCTGCGGCCCTGATCTTTGAATTCGACGGGCAGCCTGTCGGCGCCGGCTATCACGTCACTGAACTTCGACACTCGACGTCGACTGGCATCGATTGCGGCGGCAAGGTTGAAACGTGGCAGGAAGCCCGCCTGCAACTCCTGGATGGCCCCGGCGAGGCGCATATGAGCGTCGGCAAGTTTCGCGGCATCCTCGAAAAGAGCCTCGGCAGACTTCCGGAACTCTCCGACGCGCCGCTACTGGTCGAGTTTTCGCCCGGCAATTCGGGGCTCAGACTGATGGTTCCGGGCGAACCGTCCATGAAGAATGGTCTGGCGACTGTATATCTTCGGGATTCACGGGCGATCTGCAAACCTGCGGAGCGGAAACGATCCATCGAAGGGACTGCGAATGGCTGTTGCGGGGCGTCGAACCCCGCAAGCGCCTGCTGTGGTTCGGAGAGGGCGGCAGGCGCGCGCGAAGCCTGTTGCATGTGATCGCCGACCGACACGACTCGGAAGCCATGGACGGCCGCCTGCCGGCCGGGTGAGCGATCGCCCGGCTCTGGCGGCCGCCATGCGAGTTTGCAACACCTCGCGGCTTTGACCGTCGCGCGGGGATTCCCTCCGCGCCGCTTCAGAAATCCCGGCCTTGGCCCGCGTTGTCGCGGAGCGCAGTCGTCGCCGCCCGGGCCTCACGCCGCTCCCGCCGCACGACGTAGATCCCGGCCGAAAAGATCACCGCCGCGCCGACGAAGGTCCATGCGTCCGGGATCTCGCCGAAGGCCCAGGCGGCGAGAAGCGAGATCCAGATCAGCTTCAGGAAGTCGAAGGGCATCACCGCGCCCGGATCCGCCTCCTTCAGCGCCTGGCTGAGCGCGACCTGCCCCAGCGTTCCGATGATTCCGATGAACACGAGCCAGACCCAGGCTTCCGGCGTCGGGTCGCGCCAGACCCAGAGCGCGGGGCCGAGCGAGAAGACGCTGAGAAAGACTCCCATCCAGGCGACGATGGCGACGCTCGATTCGGTTCGCGACAGCACCTTGATCACGATGAGCGCTCCGGCCCAGAGCGTCGCCGAGCCGAGCGCCAGCAGCGCGCCGGGCTCCACCATCGCGACGCCCGGCCGAAGCACGATCAGCATCCCGACGAAGCCCGCCCCGATCGCCAGCCAGCGCCGGACGCGGAACACCTCGCCCAGAATGAAGTAGCTCATCAGCGCAGTGAAGATCGGCGCGGTGAAGCTCAGCGCCGTGACCTTCGCCAGCGGCGTGATCGCCAGCGCGGTGAAGAACATCAGCATCGCGCCGATATTGAGGAGCGACCGCAGCGCGTGCAGCCCGATGCGCTGCGTCCGCATCTCCTGGAACCCGGAACGCAGCAGCAGCGGCGTCAGAACCAGAAGCCCGAACAGATTGCGGAAGAACGCGATCTCGAAAGGCGGCAGTTCCGCCGACACATGACGTATGCTCACATGCATGACCGAAAAGAACACCGTGGACGCGCACATCAGCGCGACGCCGCGGATCACGGCCGGCTGCGCGCGCCAATCCGCGCGAAGCGAGTCGAACGCCATTCGTCATCTCCCGTCGGCTCGTCCGACCCTTCGCGGGCAAGCTAGCGCGAAGGCGCGCCGATGGCCACGCCCCTGCTTGCGTGCGCCGCCCGCGACGGGAGATGGCGCCAAGACAAGGCGCTCAGGCCCCCGGGAAGCGCACGCGCATCGAGCCCGGCGAGCCGCGCCGCCGCCAGCATCGCCACAGGATACCCTGCGGCGCCAAGCCCGCAAATCACCGCCGTCGCCGCGACGGAGATGATCGAATCGCGATGCGCCGCGTCACGGGCGTGAATATTGCTGATATGAAGCTCGATCACCGGCGCCTGCATCATCCGGATCGCATCCAGCACCGGAACCGATTGAAACGAGAGGCCGGCGGGGTTGATGCTCAGCGCGTCCGCGGCGCCCCGCGCCTCCTGAATCCAGTCGACCATCACCCCGTCATGGTTGGTTTGCCGGAATACGAGCGTAACGCCAAGATCCTGCGCGAGACTACGGCAAGCGCTCTCGATATCGGCGAGCGTCGTTGCGCCATAGATCTCCGGCTCCCACTCGCCCGGCGGGTTCAGGTTCGGCCCGTTCCGGATCGTGATCCGTTTCGTCATGCGCGTCTCCCATTGGCGCACCCGGGCCTATGCGCCGCCGGCCCGCGGCGCCAAGCTCTTGACGAGTGGTTCAGCCGTCGATCGCCGACGGGTTCCGCCAGCCGGGGTCGAGCGCGCGCCGCGCGACGTCCATGAAACGGGAATTGAATCTCATCTGCCGCCTTAATCGAGAGCGCGAAAACAGGCCGCGACGCTTTCCCCCCTCCGAGCGGCGCAATTCCGCAGGCGGTTGGCGCAGAGACGGGAAAGCATTAGCACTGCCCTTGTGCGGACCGATGGAAGCCGAAGCATGACCAAGACCGACCCCCTCGTGGTTTTCACCCCCTCCGGCAAGCGCGGCCATTTCCCGGTCGGCACGCCGGTTCTGACCGCCGCGCGCCAGTTGGGCGTCGATCTCGACAGCGTCTGCGGCGGACGCGGGATTTGTTCGAAATGTCAGATCACGCCGGAATTCGGCGAGTTCGCCAAACACGGTGTGAAGGCGGAGGAAAGCGGCCTCTCCGAATGGAACGCGGTGGAGGAGCGCTATCGCTCCAAGCGCGGGCTGAAACCGGGCCGGCGGCTCGGCTGCCAGGCGACGCTTCAGGGCGACATGGTCATCGACGTGCCGGTCGAAAGCCAGGTTCACAAGCAGGTGGTGAGGAAACGCGCCGAGGCCCGCGACATCGTCATGGATCCGGCGACGCGGCTTTACTATGTCGAGGTCGAGGAACCCGACATGGAGAAGCCCACTGGCGATCTAGAGCGGCTCCAGCAGGCGCTTTTCGATCAATGGGGCCTCGCCCATGTGATCGGCGACCTTCGGACCATGCAGATGCTGCAACCCGCGCTTCGCGACGGCGAGTGGAAGGTCACCTGCGCGATCTACGAGGGTGAGGGCCTCGGCGCGGCGCGGATCATTCAGGTCTGGCCCGGCTTTCACGAAGGCTCGATCTACGGGCTCGCCTTCGATGTCGGTTCGACCACCATCGCCTGCCACTGCGTCGATCTTCAGTCCGGCGAGGTCCTGGCCTCCTCCGGGCTGATGAACCCGCAGATCCGCTTCGGCGAGGATCTGATGAGCCGGGTCAGCTATTCGATGATGAACGAGGGCGGCGCGGAGGCGATGACGAAAGCGGTGCGCGAGGCCGCGAACGCGCTGATCGGCCAGGTCGCGGCCGAAGCCCGCATCAGTCGGGAGGAGATCGTCGAGGCGGTCTTCGTCGGCAACCCGGTGATGCATCACCTCCTCCTCGGGATCGACCCGAAGGAGTTGGGCTGGGCGCCCTTCGCGCTCGCCACCTCGAACTCGATCCAACTCTGGGCGAAGGAGATCGAGATCGAGATGCACCCCGACGCGCGCATCTACATCCTTCCCTGCATCGCCGGCCATGTCGGCGCGGACGCCGCCGCCGTCGCGCTGTCGGAGGGGCCGAATGTTTCGGACGACCTCGTGCTGATCGTCGATGTCGGCACCAACGCCGAGATCATGCTCGGCGACCGCGACGGGGTGCTCGCCTGCTCGTCGCCCACCGGCCCGGCCTTCGAGGGCGCGCAGATCAGCGGCGGCCAGCGGGCCGCGCCAGGCGCCATCGAAAAGGTGGAGATCGACCCCGTTACGCGGGAGCCGCGCTTTCGCGTCATCGGGTGCGAGCTCTGGTCCGACGATCCCGGCTTCGAGCGCGCCGTCGGCCCGCAGGGCGTGACCGGCATCTGCGGCTCCGGCATCATCGAGGTGATCGCGGAGATGCGCCTCGCAGGCGTCGTCGACGAGGACGGCTCCATCGGCTCCGCCGCCGCCACCGGGACGGAGCGCGCGGTTCCCGACGGGCGAACGCACGCCTATCTCCTGCATGACGGCTCCGAAAGCGGCGGGCCGCGCATCCTGATCACACAGGCCGACGTGCGCGCGATTCAGCTCGCCAAGGCCGCGCTTTACGCCGGCGCGCGGCTGCTGATGGACAAGCGCGGCGTGGAATCGGTCGACCGCGTGGTGCTCGCCGGCGCGTTCGGCGCGCATATCTCTCCGAAACACGCGATGATCCTCGGCATGATCCCGGACTGCCCGCTGGAGAAAGTCACCTCTGCCGGCAACGCCGCCGGCACCGGCGCCCGCATCGCGCTTCTCAACTCGGCCGCGCGGCGGGAGATCGAGAGCGTCGTGCGCCGGATCGAGAAGATCGAAACCGCGGTCGAGCCGCGCTTTCAGGAGCATTTCGTGAACGCCATCGCGGTGCCGCATAAGGTGGATCCGTTTCCGCGCCTGAACTCGATCGTCACCCTCCCGAGCGTGTCCTTCGCAGCCGGTGGAGAAAGCGGCGACGGCGGCGGACGGCGGCGAAGGAGGCCACGACCGGCCGCCTGAGCGGCGCCGCGCCTATCGGCGAGCGGTCAGCCGGTCGTCAAAATCGCTGGCGATCGAGATGGTTCGCCCTTCAATGACATAGCCGCAGAGCCGCAGTGTCGGGTAGACGAGCGCGTGGATGCGGTCGAACACCTCGTCGGGAAGGTCCCGATATGAGTCTCTCGACTTCTGGTGGATCGGGGCCGAAAGCGGCATCCTGCCATGGCCCTTTTCACCCGGAGCATAAGCTTCGTGCGCGGTCAGGACTGCGTCGTTCCAGGGAAGGCCGAGTCCGGCGATCAGCGTCCGCAAGATGCGCTGTGGATCGGCCACGAAACGTTCGTAATGCACGACCGGGAGACCGGACCGCATCGCTTCGGTGACTTTGACATTCCAGAGGAGGAGCAGCGCGGCGAGGTTGTCGAGCTCATCGAGCGCGGCGACGAAACCGGGTGCGATGCCGCGCGCCCAGCGCATGATGATGCGACGATTGCTTTCCCGCCGCGCCGGGGATTCTCCGATCACGCCGGCGCTGGCCGCGACGGAAAACGGGTTCCGGACCAGTACGAAGCCTCTCGTATGAACCGGCGGCGACAGCCACACCGCGTTCTTGAGCAGAAGCAACCCGCCATCCGGCAACGAGACATGCCGCGCCAGCTTGCTGTCGGCGGCGACCGCCGTCGCGCCGGTCCGGCGCAGATGCTCGAAAAGCGCGAGCTCTTCCTCGGAGTTCGTCTTGCGCAGGTCGTGAACCGCGTGAATTCGGGGATGCGCGTTCAGCGTTCGCAGCAGCAGCGTCTCGCCGGAACGCGAATAGCTCTGCATGATCGCGACATCGAACTTCATTGACCGGCCCCGCGGTTTGCTCGTGAAATCCGGGCTCGCCCCCCAAATTTCACCGCCTCTTCTAGGCGGAGGCGCTCGGCGCGTCCATCAGACGGGGCGCAGCGCGCGGCCCGCCGGCCTTGACAGCGACGCCCCGGCGTCCATGTTCGGCCGCCGTCGCGTCCTGAGGCGGGACGGGGTTCTTCAATATTCTGGACAGGATGGACGCATGATCTATCGAACGCTCGGCAGGAATGGCCCGAAGGTCTCCGCGCTCTCTCTCGGCTCTATGACATGGGGCTCGCAGAACGACGCGGCCGAGGCTCATGCGCAGATCGACCGCGCGCTCGACGCGGGCGTGGACTTCATCGACACCGCGGAGATGTATCCGGCCAATCCCGGCCCCGGCGACGCGCCCGGCGCGACCGAGACGATCATCGGCGAATGGCTGGCCAAGACCGGCAGGCGGGACGAGATCATCCTCGCCACCAAGATCACCGGTGAAGGCAGTCAGCGCCCCCGCGCCGGGGTCGCCCCGACCCCGCCGATCGACGCCGCCGAGATCGACAAGGCGCTCGACGCGTCGCTGAAGCGACTCCGGACCGATCATGTCGACCTCTACCAGCTTCACTGGCCCAATCGCGGCTCCTATCATTTTCGCCGTTACTGGGGCTGGGTTCCAAAGCCGCACGACGCCGCGACCGAGCGACAGGAGATCGCCGACATCCTCGGTGCGCTCTCACGCCAGATCGAAGCCGGCAAGATCCGCCATATCGGGCTTTCGAACGAGACCGCCTGGGGCCTGATGCAGTTTCTCGATGTCGCGGAGCGCGAGAGTCTGCCGCGCGTCGTCTCGCTCCAGAACGAGTATTCCCTTCTTTGCCGGATCTTTGATCTCGACCTCGCTGAGACCTGCATGGCCGAAGGGGTGAGCCTCCTCGCCTATTCGCCGCTAGCGGCCGGCATCCTCAGCGGCAAATACGCCGGTGACCAGACGCCGCCCGGCACGCGCCGCGCGCTTAACGCAACGCTGGGCGGGCGCATCACCGAGTATCTCTGGCCGGCGCATGACGCCTATCTGGCGCTCGCCCGCGAGTCCGGGCTCGACCCCGCCCGGATGGCCCTCGGCTTCTGCCTCTCCCGGCCCTTCATGGGCGCCGCGATCTTCGGCGCAACGAAGATGGAGCATCTGGAAACCGCCCTCAGCGCCGCCGAGCGGGAACTGCCGGAAGACGTTCTCGACGGTATCGAGGCGATCCACCGGCGTTGGCCAATGCCGCTCTGAGGCGAAAAGAGGATCAATCTGAAGCTAGGGGAAGCAGGAACACGCCGCGCCGAAGCGCGATATCGTCGGGACGATCCTTCATCTGCCGCCGGCCCGCCCCCCTACCGCCCGTCGCCGTTCACCGATGGCAGCGTCTCGAACGCTTCACGAATCGCGTCCGCCCAGCCCCTGGAAATCGCCGAGAAATCTTCGTCTTCAGCCTCGATCCGGCGCTGCACGGCGAAATCGAGTTCATCGGCGCGGATCACCGTCAGGTCGAGCGGCATCCCGACCGAAAGATTCGAGCGGAGGGTCGAATCCATCGAAAGGAACACGGCTTTCAGCGCCTGATCGAGCGGCGTCTCCGGGGTGATCACCCGGTCGAGGATCGGTTTGCCGTATTTGTGCTCGCCGATCTGCAGAAACGGCGTGTCCGGCGTCGCTTCGATGAAATTTCCGGCGGAGTAGATGAGGTATAGCCGCATCTCGCCGTCCTTCCGCTGCCCGGCGAGCAGGATCGAGGCGTCCGCCCCCGCCCCCTGCGCCTGCAGGGTCTCGCGGTGGCGCGCCTGCACGTCCCTCATCGCATCGCCGAAGAGCTGAGCCGAGCGAAAGAGCGTCTGCGCGTTCAGGATCGTCTCGACCCGTTCGTCATCCTGGGAGCGGGCTATGGCGGCGTTGATCCGGCTCAGAACTCCCTGTGTGATCGAAAGATTTCCCGCGCAGCAGGCGACCAGCACGCGCTCGCCGGGGTCGTTCCAGTTGAACATCTTTCGAAAGCGCGAAATGTTGTCGAGACCGGCGTTGGTGCGGGTGTCCGACATCATCACGATGCCGGCATCGAGCTTCAGTCCGACGCAATAGGTCATCAGACCATCCTCGGGTTATTGAGCCTGGGTCACCTGGACGTCGGCCTCGAGCGTCTCTTCGGCGGCGCCAGTGATTGATCCACGTAGGGGCGCCGCATCGGGCGCGTCAAGCCCCGCGGCCAGCCGCACATAGTGATCGGTCGGACAAATCCGGTTCGAAGCGTCGAAACCGACCCAGCCGAGCGAGTCGATCCAGATTTCCGCCCAGGCGTGCGTCTCCTGCTCTGTCGAAAGCTCTGGCTGATCGCCCTCGCCGACCATCAGATAGCCGACCACATAGCGCGCAGCCGCGCCGAGCGAACGCGCCCCCGAGATCAGTAGATGCGTATGGTCCTGACAGACCCCGGCGCCCAGATTCAACGTCTCCGCCGCCGTCGTCTTCGCCGTCGTCGCGCCGGGACGGTAATCCACCGCATCGCGCACCGCTTCGGAAAGCGCGTGCGCGGCGCTGATCCCGGTCTTGCCCGCCGTCGCTTCCTTCGCCAGCGCCGTGATCGCTTCATCCGGCGCCGTCAGCGGCGTCTTTCGCAGGAACATCGCCGGGCGCGCAGCCATGCGCCAGCCGCGCAGCACGCCGTGAACGTCGCGCGTCTCGACTACGCCTTCGGCGACGATCTCCACCTCTTCGGCGCCGTCATGGGCGAGCCAGACCGATTCCTCGTCTCCATAGCCGTTCGCCAGCCGCATATGCGGCGCCTCGCCGTTCACCGTCACCGACCATGAACGCGGCGTCTGCGCGGCGGTGACCGCCGGGTAGAGCCGCAGTTTCAGCGCCACGCGGGCGGCGGGCGGATCGTAGCGGTAGAACGTGCGGTGGCGGATCGAGAGCAGCATCGGACCTCAGAAGTGATAGGCGCGGGAGATCGCGGCCGAAAGCCGCGCATTGTGTTGAAGCGCCTCGGTCGTGAACTCATGCAGGCCGGTTTGAAACAGTTCCCCCATCTCCACATCGGCCAGCCGCGCGACCATTTCGCCGGCCAGCATGTGGCAGTGGTCCCGCCGCCCGTAGGCGAGTGCAAGGAGCCCGAGATAGCGTGAAAGCTCATTGTAACAATAAGCGACGGAGCGCGGGAAACGCTGGTTGAGGATCAGAAAGTCGGTGATCTTCCACGGGCTGAAATCGCCCCGATACACGTGATGATAGGCCCGCGATGCCGATGTCGCATGCAGCACCGAGGTCCATTGATGATGGTCGCGCCCGCCGCCGACGGTCTCGGTCTCCGGCAGCAGCACGTAATATTTCACGTCGAGCAGCCGCAAGGTCAGTTCGGACCGTTCCAGAAGCCCGCCAATGCGCAGGAAATAATAGCCGTCCGTCCTGAGCATCGAGGTTTCCGAGGCGCCGCGGAACACCGCCGCGCGGGTTTTCACCCAGTCGATGATCGCCGGCAATTCTCGGTTGGCGGCGCCTGGGTCAGCCATCTCCAGCCGGCGCCAGCCGTCGTTCAGCGCCTCCCACATCTCGGCGGTGATCGCGGTGCGCACCGCGCGCGCGTTCTCCCGCGCGCGATTCAGGCAATAGCGGATCGACGCAGGGGTCTCCGGGCAGAGCACCAGTTTCTCGACGATGCGCGCCTCGGTGATCCGCTCTTCGTCCTCGAAAAGATGCGCGGCCCCGGCGACCGCGGCGACGGAGCGCCATTCGTCGCGCCCCGGTCCCGGGATCAGCGTCATGCGCTGGCCCATCTCGATGAGCCGCGCGGCGGCCTCCGCGCGCTCCAGATAGCGCGCGGTCCAGAAGAGGTTCTCGGCCGCCCGGCTCAGCACGCCCGTTTTCCTCTCGCGGTGCTCATTCCGACAGCACCCACGTGTCCTTCACGCCGCCGCCCTGGCTCGAATTGACGACGAGCGAGCCTTCGCGCAGCGCGACCCGCGTCAGCCCGCCGGGGGCGAGGCGCATGTCCGCGCCGACCATGCAATAGGGCCTGAGATCGACATGCCGCGCCGCGATGCCGCCGCCGGCGAGCGAGGGCGAGGCAGACAATTCCAACGTCGGCTGAGCGATGAAATCGGCGGGCTCCGCCCTGATCCGACTGGCGTAGGCTTCGATCTCCTCCGCCGTCGCCTTCGGGCCGATCAACATTCCATACCCGCCGGAGCCGTGCACCTCCTTCACCACCATATCACCGAGATTGGCGAGAACATGGCTCAGTTCATCCGGCTCCGAACAACGCCATGTCGGCACGTTTTCGAGGATCGCCGTCTCGCCAAGGTAGAAACGAATCATCTCCGGCACGTAGCAATAGACCGCCTTGTCATCCGCGACGCCCGCCCCGGGCGCCGAACAGATGGTGACGCCGCCGGTCCGATAGACCTGCATCAGTCCAGGCACGCCGAGAACGCTGTCGGCGCGAAAGGTGATCGGGTCGAGGAAATCGTCGTCGATCCGCCGGTAGATCACATCGACCCGCTTCGGCCCCTGCGTCGTCCGCATCCAGACGCGGCCCTCATCGACGAAAAGATCCTGCGGCTCGACGAGATCCACCCCCATCCTGTCGGCGAGAAAGGAATGTTCGTAATAGGCGGAGTTGAGCGATCCGGGCGTCATGATCACCACCGTCGGATCGCCCTTGCAGGCCGGCGGCGCCACTTCCTCAAGCGTCTTTCTGAGCAAATCCGGATAGTCGTCCACCGGCTGAATCGAGAGAGATTGAAAGAGCTCGGGAAACATCCGCATCATGATCGCACGCGTCTCCAGCTTGTAGGAGACGCCCGAGGGCGTGCGGCAATTGTCCTCCAACACCTGAAAGGAGTTCTCGCCCGTCCTCACGATGTCGATGCCGACGATATGCGAATAGACCCGGCCCGGCGGATCGACTCCGATCATCTCCGGCAGAAAGGCCGCGTTCTGATAAACCAGCCGCTCCGGCACGATCCCGGCCTTCAGGATCTCGCCGCGGTGATAGACATCCCAGAGGAAGGCGTTCAGCGCGCGGGCGCGCTGCTTGATGCCGCGGTCCAGCCGGCGCCACTCATGCGCATCGAAAACCCGTGGAATGAGATCGAACGGGATCAGCCGTTCAGGGTCGCCCCCCTCGCCGTAAACCGCAAAGGTGATGCCGATACGGCGGAAGATCGCCTCCGCCTCCTCGGTCTTCAGCAGCAGCGCGTCGACGCCCGTCTCATCGATCCAGCGCGCGACACCCTCATAGGCCGATCGCGTCACCCCGTCTTCGCCGGACATCTCGTTGAACATGCGCGCTTGCTTCTCCTGACACGGAAGTAAAGCCGATTGTGCGCTGCAATACAATCACGAGCGACGCGCAGCGCGAAAGCTCCGGACCGTCGCGGCAAGCCCGCGCCAAGGCTCCACCGACCAGTAGCGCCGCGCCGCGCCGGATGTGGACGGAAGCACCCAAGGGGTGGCGCCGCCGAGCGAAAGCCCGGTCTGCTCGCCGTAATCCACCGGCCGACCGAGCGCCGTGCGGGCCGCATATTTGCCATTGAACGCGACGATCGCCGGCCGCCAGGTCTCCAGCAGCTCCACCAGACGCGCGGGCGCGAGCGCGCTGCGCGGGATCTCGCTGTCAGCGCCGGAGGCGTCCTTCGCGAGATCGGTCAGACCGATCCCCACATGGAGAAGCTCGCCCGCCATTTCAGGCGACAGCAGGCGCGGGGTGAGACCGGTCTCGGACAATATCGTCCAGAACCGGTTGCCCGGCCCGGCGTAGTACATGCCGACCTCCGCCGAGCGTCGACCCGCGGCGACGCCGCAAAAGACAACGTCAAGCTCCGCCGCCAGAATATCCGGCAGCATCGCCTCAGGATTCGCGCGCCCAGAGCCGTTCAGCCATCACCCCGACGCGGGTCTCGACCGCCTCGCAGGCGTCGAGGATCAGGTCCTCGCGAAACCGCCGACCGACGATCTGGACCGAGATCGGCTGCACGCCGTTGAAATGCGCCGGAATGTTGCCGGCGGGAAGCGCGAGATAGTTCATCGAATAGGACCAGATGGCGGAGCCGAGCGCCTCACGCGCGCCCTCCACGCCCTCGGCGTCGCGGTTCGGCCGGAAGAACGGCGCCGGAAGAAATGGCGTTAGGACAAGCGGATACGCCTCCAGGAATTTCGACCAGGCGCGGGCGTAAAAGGTCCGCTTCGCCATCGCGCGCAGCAGCTCGTCTCCGATGAAGGGCGGAAAAAGCTCATGGTAGCTGGCGAACACGGCCTTGATCGTCTCGGAGCCGTAATTGCGGATATCGGGGCCCATCAGCCCCTCGACCTCGCCCATCAGCGCGCGATAGCCGTCATGGGCGATCTCGCGCACCATCGGCGCCTCCGTCTCGACCACTTCGTAGCCGGCGTCGGAAAGCGCCGCCGCCGCCGCATCCAGCGCCGCTTCGACATCGGGATGAAGGTCGAACTCGAACGTCTCCTTGGTGAACGCGACCTTGATCGGCCCCTCGACCGGCGCGCCGTCGAAGGGCGCCTCCACCATCCAAGGATCGCGCGCGTCAGGGGCGATGAGCGCGCGCATGCCGGTCCGCACATCGTCGGCGCGCCGCGCGATCAGTCCCTGAACCGACATCGCCTGCGCGAGCATGCCGCGCTCGACCCTTTGTGAGGGGTTGAAGGCCGGAACCCGCCCGATGCCCGGCTTCACGGTCGCCGCGCCATTGGCGGCGGCGGGAAAGCGCAGGCTGCCGCCAATGTCGTTGCCATGCGCAAGCGCGCCGATCCCCATCATCACCGAGGAGCCAGCCCCGCCCGACGATCCGCCGGGCGAGACATGGTCGCCCCAGGGGTTGTTTGTACGGCCATGCAGCGGGTTATCCGTATCGGCGCGGAAAGAGAATTCCGGCGTGTTCGTCCGCCCGATCACCACCGCCCCGGCCTTCTTCAGGTTTGCGACGACGGGCGCGTCCTCCTTGGCGAAGTTCCCCGCCAGCGCGGGCACGCCATTCGTCGTCGCCCAGCCTTTCTGATCGACATTCACCTTGATGGTGACCGGAACGCCATGCAGCGGGCCGAGCGATTCACCCCTCGCCTGTTTCTCATCCAGCGCCTGCGCCGCCGCCATCGCCTCCTCCGAGAGATCGGCGACGACCGCGTTGAGCTTCGGATTGACTGCATGCATCCGCTCGACGGCTGTGCCGATGACGTCGCGCGCGGAGATATCTCCCGCAGCGATTCTGGCGGCGGTTTCGGCGGCGCCGAGGCGCCAAAGGGGGGTGTCTGCCATCGGATTCTCCTTGATGGCCAGACCCTAGCCGCGCGCGCGGATTTGTAAATCTCGACGGCGCGCGCGCGTGCGCGCGCTTCACCTCTCCGGCGTCAGCGCGCTGAAATCGAAAAGACCTGAATCCAGCAGATGGCTGGGGTTGGCGTTCCGCAGCGCGCGGAACATGACCTGACGGCGGCCCGGGCTGCGCGCCTCCCACTCATCCAGCAATCGCTTTATCTGCGCCCGCTGCAACCCCTCCTGGGAGCCGCAGAGATCGCAGGGAATGATCGGGAAGTTCATCGCCGCCGCGAAGCGCGCGCAATCGGCCTCCGCGACATGGGCGAGTGGGCGCAGGACCAGAAGATCGCCCTCGTCGTTCAGGAGTTTCGGCGGCATCGTCGCCAGCTTGCCGCCATGAAAGAGGTTGAGGAAGAATGTTTCCAGCATGTCGTCGCGGTGATGGCCGAGAACCACCGCCTCACACCCTTCCTCCCGCGCGATGCGATAGAGATTGCCGCGCCGGAGCCGCGAGCAGAGCGCGCAGAAGGTTCGCCCTTCCGGCACTTTCTCGGTGACGATGGAATAGGTGTCCCGCCGCTCGATCCGGTGCGCGACCCCGATCCTCGTCAGGAAATCCGGCAGGATCGACGCATCGAATCCCGGCTGACCCTGATCGAGATTACAGGCGAGAATCTCAACCGGCAGCAGACCGCGCCATTGCAGATCCAGCAGCGCCGCCAGCAACGTGTAGCTGTCCTTGCCGCCGGAGACGCAGACCAGCCAGCGCGCGCCGCGCCGGACCATGCCATAGGCTTCTAGCGCCTCGCGCGTCTCGCGGATGATGCGTTTGCGGAGCTTGGCGAACGCGCCGCTCGACGGCATGTCGTTGAAAAGCGCGGGCTGGGAATCAAGCATCGGGTTTCTTCTTTCGCTCCGGCGGCGGGTCGTAGCCCGAACCGCCGAAAGGATGGCAGCGCAAAATCCGCCGCAGGGTCAGCCAGCCGCCCTTGAGCGCCCCGTGCGCCTCCAGCGCCTCCAGCGCATACGCCGAGCAGGTCGGCTGATAGCGGCAGTTCATGCCGACCCATGGCGAAAGCGTCGCGCGATAGAGCCGGACCGGCAGCGCCACGATATGGGCGGCCGGACTCATCGCCGCGCCTTCGGCGCGTGTACGCGTGAAAGCGCGGTCTCAAGGTCACCCAGCAAATCACTGAAAGACCGTGTCGCTGTCACCCCCGCCCGCCCGATCAGCACATAATCCCAGCCCGGACGGCCGCGCAGCGGCAGCACCTGCGCCGCGATCGCCCGAAGGCGCCGTTTCGCCCGGTTGCGGGCCACCGCGTTGCCGACCTTCTTGGAACAGGTGAAGCCGACGCGGAGCGCGTCAGGGTCGGCCTTCTCGCCCGGGCCGCGTTTCCGGCCCTGAAGCAGAAATCCCGGGCAGGTGTGGCGCCGGGCCCGCGCGGCGGCGAGGAAATCGCGGCGTTTGCGGATCCGCTCGGGGCGAATCGGAACGACCCCGCCAGAGGCGGAGCCGTCGCCGGAGCTCTCCGTGATGCGGGCGTCGGTCGCGCCGGTCCCCGGCGCCGTCATCGGCTCAGGCCGAGAGCGACTTCCGACCACGATTGCGGCGCGCGTTCAGGATCTTGCGGCCATTCTTCGTGGCCATCCGGGCGCGGAAGCCGTGGCGACGGGCGCGCACGAGGTTGCTCGGCTGAAAGGTGCGTTTCATCGCTTCGGTCCTTCGTCACATGCGTCGGGCGAGCGCCAGAGCGCGCCCTGAATTCGGAGGTGGTGAGATACGCGCGCCCGCGCGCCCTGTCAATTCCCGCGCCGATCCCGCGCCCCTCGGCCCCGAACGGCTGGAGGACGCCCTTCCGCTCGTCGCCGCCTTCCACCGTGGCGAAGGCGTCGCGCAAACCGTGGCGGCGCGGATGACATCGCATCACGCTCGTGTCAGTCGGGCCGAAAGCCACTGGCCTGCGCGTCCGATCCAGCGTAGCGCGGAGCCAAGATGAAAGAGACCAACGCCACGCTCTCGCTCAGACGCGCCGCGCCGCTCGCGCTGGCGTTTCTGGGCGCAATTCTTCTCTACGCCTTCGGGCGCGACTATCTCAGCTTCGACGCGCTTCGCGACAACCGCGAGACGCTTCTCGCCTGGCGCGACGCGCATTATGCGCTCGCCGCTCTCACCTACGCCGCGCTCTACGCCGTCGCGACCGCGCTCTCCTTTCCCGGCGGGCTTGCGCTGACGCTGGCCGGCGGTTTCCTCTTCGGGCCCTTCATCGGCGCGGTCCTCGCCGTCACCGGCGCCACCGCCGGCGCGCTCGCGATCTTCCTCGCCGCCAGAACCGGGCTCGGCGACGCGCTGCGCGCCCGCGCGGGCGGCTGGGTCAAGAAGGCCGAGGAGGGCTTTCGCGCCAACGAAATCAGCTTTCTGTTGATGATGCGGCTGGTGCCAGCCATCCCTTTCTTCGCCGCCAATCTTGTTCCCGCTTTTCTCGGCGCCACGACGTTCAATTACGCTTGGACGACGTTTGTCGGCATTATCCCCGGCGCCCTCGTCTACGCCTCTGTCGGCGCCGGCCTCGGCGTGGTGTTCGAGGCCGGCGGAACGCCCGATCTCGGGCTGATCTTCGAGCCGCAAGTGCTTCTTCCCCTGCTCGGACTCGCCGCGCTCTCGGCGCTGCCGATCTTCGTTCGGCTGATCCGACGACAACGCCCTGGAGACAGCCGATGACGATAGTCGAACCCGATCTCTGCGTCATCGGCGCCGGTTCCGGCGGCCTATCCGTCGCCGCCGGCGCGGCGCAGATGGGCGCCTCGGTCGTTCTGATCGAGGGCGCGGAAATGGGGGGTGACTGCCTCAACCATGGCTGCGTCCCGTCGAAAGCGCTCCTCGCCGCCGCCAAGGCCGCCCACGCGATGAGCGCCGGGGCCCAATTCGGCGTCCACCCCGTCGCCCCCGAGATCGATTTCGCCGCGGCGAAGGACTACGTCCGTTCGGCGATCGACGCGATTGCGCCACATGATTCCGAGGAGCGCTTCACCGGCCTCGGCGTCACCGTGATCCGCGCGATGGCCCGCTTCACCAGCCCGCGCGAGGTCGAGGCCGGCGAGAATCGCATCCGCGCCCGCCGCTTCGTCATCGCCACCGGCTCGCGCCCAGCCGCGCCGCCGATTACGGGGTTGGAGGAAGCCGGTTATCTGACCAACGAGACGATTTTCGGTTTGCGCGACCGCCCTGCGCGCCTCGCCATCATCGGCGCCGGGCCGATTGGCCTGGAGATGGCGCAGGCGCATCGCCGTCTCGGCTGCGAGGTCACCGTTCTGGAAGCCGCGACCGCGCTGTCGCGCGAAGACCCCGAACTGTCGGCCGTCGTCGTCAGCGCGCTTCGCGCCGAGGGGGTCGAGATCCGCGAAGGCGCAACGATTTCTGCTGTGGATCGGGTCGGGAATGAGACCCTCCTGCGCCTGAAGGACGGCGAGACGCTCCGCGCCGACGCCCTTCTCGTCGCGACCGGCCGTCGCGCCGAGATCGACGATCTCGGCCTCGAAGCCGCGGGGGTCGAACGCTCCAAGACCGGTGTGAAGGTCGACAAGGGCTTGCGTACGACCAATCGCCGCATCTACGCCATCGGCGACGCCGCAGGCGGCGCGCAGTTCACCCATCTCGCTGCCTATCAGGCCGGGCTTGTCATTCGTTCGGCGCTTTTCCGCCTACCCGTCCAGGCGCGCTCCGACATGATCCCCCGCGCGACCTTCACCGATCCGGAGCTGGCGCAGGTCGGCCTGACGGAAACCGATGCGCGAGAGAAGCACGGCGCGGCGCTGGAGGTTCACCGCGCCGAATATGGCGCCAATGACCGCGCGCTGACCGAGAACCGCACGGCCGGCTTCTCCAAGGTGATGATCGTCAGGGGTCGCCCCGTCGGCGCCTCCATTGTCGGCGCACATGCCGGCGATCTGATCTCGATCTGGGCGCTGGCGATCTCCAAAGGGCTGAAGATCGGCGATGTCGCCGGCTTCGTCGCGCCCTACCCCACCTACGGCGAACTGGCGAAGAGCGTCGCCAGCGCCTATTTTGCGCCGCGCCTTTTCCAGAGCAATCTGATCCCCTGGGTTGTTCGACTGCTTGCGAAACTCGGCTGAGAGGATAGGTTTCGACGAGGCCCGCAGCGGGCGGGCCCGGTTCAGGACCTTCATGCCTCTCGCGCGTTCGCTTTCCGGCCGGCTGCTGCTTCTCACCGTCGGCATCGTGATGATGACCGAAGTGCTGGTCTTTCTGCCTTCGGTCGCGCGCTTCCGCGAGGATTACCTCCTTCAGCGTCTGCATCTCGCCGAGATCGCGGCGCTTGTCCTGCTCGCGTCCGAGGACGACATGGTTGAGGAGACGCTGGAGGCGGAACTGCTCAAGAACGCCGGCGTCTCCTCTATCGTGCTGCGGCGCGATTCTTCCCGGCAGCTCATCCTTCAGGCGCCGGGCGACACGATGGTGGATCAGACCTACGATCTGCGCGTCGATGACGCGATGACGCTCATTCACGACGCGCTCGCCGTCCTCGTCCGGCCGGAGCCGCGCACGATCCGGGTGATCGGCGCGCCGATGAAAGGCGGCGGGGTGGAGATCGAAATCACCATGGCCGAGACCCCGCTATGCGAGGCGGTGATCGATTACGCCGGCCGCATCCTTCTGCTTTCGCTCCTGATCTCGACAGTCACCGGCGGGCTGGTCTTCGTCGTCACCCGTCGGCTGATCGTGCGGCCGATGGAGCGGGTGGTGAGCAACATGCTCGCGTTTCAGAAAGACCCCGAACGCACGCCGCCGATCCAACCCTCCGGCTCCCGCCTGCGGGAGATCGCCAACGCCGAGACGGCGCTGGCCGAGATGCAAACGGAGCTGAAGGCCGCGTTGAGGCAGAAGTCGCGCCTCGCCGATCTTGGCGGCGCCGTGGCCAAGATCAGCCACGATCTGCGCAACATGCTGGCCAGCGCGCAGCTTCTCGCCGACCGGCTGGCGGGAAGCCGCGATCCGGTGGTCGCCCGCGTCGGCCCCAAGCTGATCAGTTCGCTCGATCGCGCCGTCACGCTCTGCGTCTCGACCCTCCAGCATGGTCGGGCGGAGGAGGCGCCGCCGGCCCCGCGTCGCCTCGCGCTCCGCCGCATCGCCGCCGATGTCGGCGACGCGGTCGTCCCCGAAGCCGGGCCGATCACTTTCGTCAACGAAACGCCAGCCGCGCTTTACGCCACGGTCGACGCCGATCATCTTTTCCGCATTCTCGCCAATCTCACCCGCAACGCCTGCCAGGCGATCGAGGCTACGGGCCGCCCCGGGCGCGTCCTCGTTTCGGCCGAACCGACCGTAGATGGCGTCGCGCTCACCGTAGCGGACGACGGGCCCGGCCTTCCGCCAAAGGCGCTCGATAATCTCTTCCAGCCCTTTCGCGGCGGCGCGCGGCGGGGCGGCGCCGGCCTCGGCCTCGCCATCGCCGCCGAACTCGCGGCGCTCAATGGCGGCCGACTGGAGCTGGAGGCGAGCGACGGGACGGGCGCAGTCTTCCGGCTGACCTTGCCCGGATAACGCATCGAGCCGCGCCCGCGCGCCGTGTGCCATCCTGCACTTCCGCACATGCCCCGAATTTTGCGAAAACCCTCGTGAACGATAGGGAACGGACGCATGAGCTTACGCACCGCCGCCTTCGCCGCGCTCATGGTTGCGGCCTTCATGGCGCTTTCATTTCACGCTCATTCGGTGGCGGCGCCCGGCCAGATGCTGTTGGCGGGCCTCTGACCCGTCCGGGGCGGGGAAGGCGCGGATGGCCTTTACGCCGGGTTCTGTCCCCGCGCTTTCGCGCGATAGATAGCCATTCATCTGGGACGCGCGTCGCCGCGCGCCTCATGCGATCAACCCGGTCGGCGGGGCGGAGACCCCCTGCCCCGCCTTGCGGCGGCGCAGCCGACCCTATTCGATCTTGCAGCCGGCGGGGCTTGCCATGCCGCCCCCGTCACCGGGGGCGCGGTGGGCTCTTACCCCACCGTTTCACCCTTGCCGCACGCCTCCGGCGAGCCGGGAACATGGGCGGTCTCTTCTCTGTGGCGCTTTCCCTCGGGTTGCCCCGGCCGGGTGTTGCCCGGCGCCGTCTCTCCATGCTGCCCGGACGTTCCTCACCCCCGAAGGGGCGCGGCTATCCAGCCATCCGCGCCGTTCAGATAGCCTTGGCCGAGGGCGCGGTCAACGCACTGCGCGCTACCCAGCCTTGCCTTCCGCCGGGGCGCCCAGAATCGCCGCCGCGAGCCCGAGCGCCGCGATCAGCCCGAAAATCATCGCTTTCGGCCGCTCGTCCCGCCTCAGCGCCAAACGGCAGGCGATCGTCGCCTGCAGCGCGTAATAGAACGCGAAGGCGCGCGAGGCGTAGGAGATGATCGTAAAAATGTCCGACCCCCAGGTCAGCGCCAGCCCGGCCGCAACCAGCGCCGCATAGGACGCCTTCGGCGAGAGCCGTCCGCCGGTCAGCTCGGCGCCGAGCCCGCCGGCCCCGCCGGCGTCGGCGATCGCGGCGCTCGCCTGCGCGGCCAAAGCCGCCGCGACCAGCAGGAACGGCAGGAGCGGCGCCACGACCGCCATCATGTCGATGATCGCGGTTTCGGAAAGCGCGCCAGGATCGACGGAAAAACTGAAAGAGAGGAATACCGTGTAGACGAGGTAGATCACCACGGCGAGGCCCTGCGCCAGCCGCATGGCCCGAATGCGCACCGGCGCCGTGTGCGCTCCGCCGATATAGCGCGCCGTCTCGAACCCCTGCACGGTGACGATCAGCCCGAGGCAAAGCGTGAACGAGGCCCACGGCCCCAGATGCGGGGCGGAGAATTTCAGCGCGCCCGCGCCCGCGCGATCGAAGAAGTAGACCGCGAGACCCGCGACCAGCCCGGCGATCACCGCCAGCTTGATCGCCACGGTCAACATCTCGACCTTCTCCATCGCGGTGAAGCCCTTGAACCAGCCAAGCGCGAGCAGACCGATCAGCATGGCGGAGGTGAGCGCCCGCCCCTCGAAAGCACCGTTGAAGGGCGTTAGACTGACGCCGAACGCGCCGAAAAGGTTGAGATAATAGGCGACCGACACGATATAGGCGCCGGCCAGCGCCGCGCCGGAAAATGTCTCCAGGCGATCGACCAGAACATCTTCACCCTCCGGTAGCGGCTCGGCGTAGGCGATGTTGTAACGGATCGCCGCTCCGAATCCCCACGCCGCAATGCAAAGCGCCGCCATCGCCGTCGTCGCCCACATTCCGAACGCGTGTGCGAGGATCGGGCCGAGCACCAGAAAGCCCGAGCCGATGATCGAGGCGAGCGGCGTCACCGTCGCCCGCCAGAGCTCCGAGCGCAGCATCCACGGCGAGAGAAACAGCCCCGCCCCCGCCAGCGTCGCCGCGAGGACGACCAGCCCGACGAAACTCACACGCGCACGCCGGTTCGGGCCGATAACCCGCGCCGCGCCAGCCGCGCCCAGTCGAATTTCTCACCCGGATCGATCTTGCGTCCCGGCGCCACGTCCTCATGACCGACGACATTGCGCGGCTCGATCGACCAGCGCGCCATTATCCCGGCCAGTAGCCGCTCCAACGCCGCCATCTGCGGCTCGGGAAACGGGTGATATCCGTGTTCCACGCCGGGGTTGACGAGTTCGATCCCGATCGAGCGGGAATTGACGTCGCTTTCCCCCTCCCAGGATGAAACCCCGGCATGCCACGCCCTGCGGTCCTCGGGCACGAGCGCCTCGGAGCCGCCGTCAAGGTCGATCAACCAATGCGCCGAAACCTCGGCTCCCGGATCGCAGAGCCGCGCACGGGCGGCGGCGGCGGTTTTCATGCCCGTGTAATGGATCACCACCATGTCGGGCTGGCCCAGGCGGCGTGCGTTATGATTTGGACTGGTCATTCACCCGTATTTCGACGAGCCTTCGCACCATGTCCAGCCGTCCCTCGCCGCTGCCGAACCGGGTCACGCCCTTTGGCGAGATCGTGGCCGCCGCCGCGCAAGGCGGCTGGCTCGGCAATCGCGGCGGGCGCATCCATCGGGACTGGCGGATCGTGCGGCGTCAAGCCTCGCCACGCTGGATCATATGCCGGCTGGAATTCAAGGGGCGCCGCCGGACGGTGATGGGCGACGGCTATACCGAACTGTTCTTTCTCGACGAGGCGACCGCGCTCGCCGCCGGTCATCGCCCCTGTTACGAGTGTCGCCGCGATGCGGCGAAGGCCTTCGCCGCCGCATGGGCGGCCGGGCGAGGCGGCGCGCGCGTGACGGCCGACGAAATGGACGCGGTGCTGAAGATGGAACGCCGTGCGCAGGGGCCGACCGTCGCGCACGCCGATCTCGCCCCCGGCGCAATGGTCGCGGCTGGCGGCGACGCCTTCCTGTTCGACGGATCCGGTTTTCATCGCTGGTCGTTCACCGGCTATGCGCCCGCCGCGCCGAAAGCGCCGCTGACGCTTCTCACCCCCGCCTCGACCCTCGCGGCGCTCCGCGCGGGCTACCGCGCCGAGATGCGGGTCTAGCGCCGGATTTCCCGCCGGTCTCGCCGCCCGGCTTCGGACCGCGGCCGGCCCCCGGCGGGCGCTTTGCTCCACCATCGCGTCCGGGCTTGGCGTCGGATCTCGCGCCCGGCTTGCGCCCGCGTTTCGTTTCCACATCGGGTTCCGGCGTCTTGGCCGCCGGTCCGCGCAGCGTATCGGGGTCACGCTTCAAGCCAAGCTGATCGCGCAGGATCTTCCACTTGACCTCCTCGACCCCGCCCGCCGCCAGATCGCCGAGCTGAAACGGGCCGTAGGAGACCCGGATCAGCCGGTTCACCGCCAGCCCGACCGCCTCCAGCGCCCGCCTGATCTCTCGGTTCCGCCCCTCTTTCAGCGCGAGGGAGAGCCAGAGATTGCCACCCTGCACCCGCTCGACGGAGACCACCATCGGCTGAAAGCGCTCGCCCTCGATGGTGATCCCGCGCCGAAGCGGCTCCAGGCCCGCCTCATCGATCCGGCCATGCGCCCTCGCCCGATAGCGCCGCGTCCAGCCCGTGGACGGCAGCTCCAGACGCCGCTTCAACTCGCCGTCATTGGTGAGCAGCAAGAGCCCTTCGGAATTGATGTCGAGCCGCCCGACGCTCATCACGCGGGGCAAATCCTCCGGCAACTTCTCGAACACTGTCGCCCGGCCCTTCTCGTCGCGCGCCGTCGTCACCAGCCCGACGGGCTTGTGGTAACGCCAGAGGCGGGGCGGCTCGGCCGCCGCGAGCGGCGCGCCATCAACCTCGATCCGGTCGCTCAACGTCACATTCAGCGCCGGGCTGTCGATCCGTTCGCCGTTGACGCGCACGCGCCCGGCCTCGATCATCCGCTCCGCCTCACGGCGCGAGGCGACGCCGGCCCGCGCCAGCCGCTTCGCGATCCGTTCGCTTGTGTTATCGTCATCCTGCTGCATTTCAGCCGCATAGGCTCCCCGGGGGGACAATGAAAGCTCTAAAACGGATCTGGCTGACGATCCGGGCGCCGATAATCCGGATCGCAGCCGGCGTTCTGGTGACGCCCAGCGTCGCTTTCAATGTAAATCTCCCGTCAAATGGTGTGGTGATATCCGTCCCGCCGATTCCCCTGATGGCCATCAATATCGCCGCGCTTGCCGTATATTGGTCAAAAATACCAATATTCTTTTCAAACGAAAGGCGATTATGGACATTTTTATTGATTGTATTGATCATAGTTCTGCTTTTGAAATTATCTTCAAGTCGCTACGATCCGCTCATTCTATTTGGAGATGCTGATCGACACCCACAGCGGGAGTGGTCATATTTTTTTGAAATACTACTGACCGCCATTTCGGGCATTCGGCTATCATATCTCTGTGCGCCGGGTCGCGCCGCCCCGGATCACGCTAGCCCGGCCAGCGCCACGACAAACGTCATGGCGTTGAGAGCCGATCCGGCGCTGACATTCGAAACGAATTTCAAAGGCCATTGCAACGCCGCCTTCGACCGCGGCGCACAGGCGCAGGTTCTGGTCCGCGAAGCGCAGACGCCGCTTGACCTGGCCGAGGCGTCGGCCGCGAAACTGTCGAAGAAAATCGAAACGGCCTACAGTGAGATGTCGGAAATCTTCGGCACAAGGAAACCGGGCGGCGCCGACGCTGCGGAGGCGCGGACAGTCCGACTCGCGTCAATTGACGCCCGGATCAGCGCCCTCAACACCGACCATAACGCGCAGCAGGAGCTGATCAAGACGATGCGCGGCGCGACGGATGTGGGCTCGCTCAAGCGGGCTCGTTCGCAACTGGCCGAAGCACGCCTGAAGGAACCCGCCATTCGCACCGAAGGTCGGGAGCGCAACGCTCTTCTCGCCTCCGGGCTGATGCGGTTCGGCATCATTTTCGTCCTGCTGTTTCTCGCCACCGCCCTCCTGAACCTCTATCGCTACGCGCTCCGGCTTTCCGCCTTCTATCGTTCGCGCGCCTGCACGCTCGTCCTGGCCGACGGCGATCTCAACCAGTTGAAGCGCGCGACGGCCGCGCTGGCGCCCGACAACGTGCCGCTTGGCAAGGAAGTGAAAGCGCCAATCGACGAAGCGACTAAAATCATCTCGTCGATGAAGAGCGCAGGATGACCGGTTTCACCTCCCACATGCAGGCGGCGTTGGAAGAAGCGCGCGCGGCGGCGGCGCGGGGCGAGACGCCGGTTGGCGCGGTCATCGTGCAGCCGGGCGGGAAGATCATCGCCGCAGCCGGCAACCGCACACGCGAGTTGAACGACCCGTCGGCCCACGCCGAAATCCTGGCGATCCGCGCGGCCTGCGCGACGCTTGGGTCGGAGCGCCTGCCCGGTCTCGATCTCTATGTGACGCTGGAGCCCTGCGCGATGTGCGCCGCCGCGATCTCCTTCGCGCGGATCAGCCGGCTTTACTACGGCGCGACCGACCCGAAGGGCGGCGCCGTCGCTTCCGGCCCGCGCTTCTTTTCGCAGGCGACCTGCCATCACAAGCCCGAAATCTACGATGGTGTGGCGGAGACGGAATCGGCCACGCTGCTACGCCGCTTCTTCCGCGAGCGTCGCGGCAAGAGCGTTTCGGCTCAGTCCGGAATCGCCCCCTCTCGCGCGGCCCGGCATGAGCGTGAGCCCTGACAGGAGCGCCTTCAGCTCAGGGTTGCCGGCGAATGATGTTCACCCCCGGACCGACGCTGTAGTCTGGGCGCTGGTCGCGGCGCAGACGGTCCACCGCCACCCCGCTCCCGCGGGAGTTCTGTTCGCGCGGATCGCGGTGCCGGCCGTGCTCGTCGAAGACAGTCGCACGGGTCTCTCGCGCGCGCCGCT
The DNA here is from genome assembly GCF_011044155.1 of Pikeienuella piscinae. Taxonomy (NCBI): domain Bacteria; kingdom Pseudomonadati; phylum Pseudomonadota; class Alphaproteobacteria; order Rhodobacterales; family Paracoccaceae; genus Pikeienuella; species Pikeienuella piscinae. The sequence continues at coordinate 161,099 of NZ_CP049056.1, read as the reverse complement.
CAGTCGGAGTCTCGTCACGATTCAGTCGCCGATCCGTATCCGGCTCCGGCGCTTCGGGGCGCGCGCCCGCCACACCGGCGTCCGGTCCGCCGGGCGCCTCGCCCTCAACGACCTGCGCGCCGGCGGGCGCCGCCATGAAGAGAATGAGCAGGAGAGTCGACCCTGCGCGCGCCGCTCTAGCGATCGACATCGAACCGCAGATCGGTTCCGCGCCCCGCCATGCTGCGCTTGGAGCCGCGCGCGCCGGGCGTCAGAAGCGAATCGAAGTCAAAATCATTGGCCGCGCCGATCCGGTCTGAAGAGTCGCCATACCGCCCGTAGCGCGGCTTGCTGTATACGCCCGCGTCGAAACCCGGCGTCAGGAAAGGCGATGTTTCGGGGCCGCCGACCGGACCCCCGATCTCCACCCGCTCGCCGGCGGGCGTCAGTTCATCGGTCTCGATGGCCGTCTGCGCGATCGCGCCCGCGGCGAACAGCGCTCCGAACAGTACAAGCGGGACAGGCAGTCGGGAACGCATATTCATCTCGGCTCTCCTCAGGATCGATGATGGATCGATCGCCTGTTCGTTGCAACGTCCGGAGCGCGCAATCGTTGGGGCTGCGTTCAGATCGTAATCGCCTTCATCACCTCCGGCTCGACGATGTTGGCGCCGGGCACTTCCATGTCCGTCGCCGATTGAGCAAGGAGCGGAAAAGTTCGATAATGGCAGGGAATGATCGTCTTGAATTCGAAGAACTTCCGGCAGGCGAAGGCGGCGCGCGGCGGATCCATCGTGAAATGTCCGCCGATCGGGACAATGCCGATATCCGGCTGATGAAGCTCCGCGAAAACCCCCATATCCGCCATCACATCGGTATCTCCCATGAAATAGATCACATGGCCCTCGGCGGCGATCATGAAGCCGGATTCATGACCAGCGTAGACCGGGCGCCCCTCGACCATCACCGAGGATGAATGCGTCGCGTTCACCATCGTGACCGCGACATCGCCCAGCTTCGCCGTGCCGCCCTTGTTCATGCCGACGACCTTCACCTTCTCCGTCTCCTCGAGCCAGGTCGTCCAGTCGTAGATGCCGACGACCGGCGCGCCGGTGGCGCGGGCGATCTCCGCCGCGTCGCCGGAATGGTCGCCATGGCCGTGGCTGATCAGGATATTCGTCGCGCCTTCGATCGCAGCGTCAAAATCCGCCTCGTCGAAGCTCGGGTTGCCGCGGAGCCACGGGTCAATAAGGAGAGTCTGATCCGCCGCCTCTATGCGAAAACCGGAATGGCCAAGCCAGGTGATTTTCATGATCGCGGTCTCCTCTCTTCGTCCGTCATGCGCCGACATTCCACATTCACCCCGGCGCGCACAAGCCCGCATCCTGAAGTCCGGTCTCCCTCACCCTTTCGCGAGTTCGGCCCCCCGCGCCCGCGCCGCCTCGACCGCGCGCGTCATCAGCGGCTGCAACCCGTCCGGCGCCATCAGCACGTCGAGCGCCGCCGCCGTGGTGCCACCCGGGCTGGTCACCTGCTGGCGCAACACGCCCGGCGCGATCCCGCTATCCGCCGCCAGCTTGCCCGCGCCCATCACGGTCTGCATCGCCAGTTTCGCGGCGAGCGGCTCCGGCAGGCCCGCGGCGGCCCCGGCAGCCGCCAGCGTTTCGATCAGATAAAAGACATAGGCGGGGCCGGAGCCCGAAACCCCCGTAACCGCATCCATGAGCGCTTCGTCGTCGATCCAGTCGACCTCGCCGGACGCGGACAGCAACGCCGCCGTCAGCGCCTTCGCCTCCGCGCCGACCTCCGGCGTCGGGTAGCAGACCATCATCCCCGCGCCGATCGCCGCCGGCGTGTTCGGCATGCAGCGGATCACCGCCGCCCCGGCCCCGAGCCCGTCGCGCAGCGTCGCCACGGTGGTTCCCGCCGCGATCGAGACGAAGCTCGCGCCCCCGAAACGGGCGTAATCCGGCAGCACCGCCGGCATCACCTGCGGCTTCACCGCGAGGAAGACCAACTCGGGCGCAAGATCCGTCGGCAGATCGCCGGGCGCCGCGACCGCGGCCGCGCCGAGCGCTGCGGCCTGGTCGCGCAACCCCGCGTCCGGCTCCACCACATGCGCGTTCAGGTTCGGCCGCGCCGCCATCCACCCGGCCAGCATCGCCCGCCCCATGTTCCCGCATCCGACCAGCAGCACCGTTTCGGCCATTATCGTCTCCCAATCCGTCTCTCCGCACATCAGGCGCCCCCCGCCCGCGCGCGTCAAGACGCGCGGCGTTCGCGCTCGCCGGCTTGCCGGGCGGGGCTCTCGCCAGCGTCGGCGATCCGCGCTAGAGGGTGCGCATGGGATCGGGTTTTCGCATCCATGACGACTGGACCGAAGGGCACCGCCGCTTGATCGCGTCGTTCCCACGCCTAATATCGCGGGTCTGACCCCGCCGAGGAGAATTCAATGGACCCCGCGACATTGTGGACGGTGGCCGCGATTATCGGTCTTCTTCTGCTTTCCGCATTCTTTTCCGGCTCGGAGACCGCGCTGACGGCGGTCAGCCGCGCGGCTCTGCACCGGCTCGCCGGCAGAGGCGAGCGCGGCGCCGCGAGCGCCCTGAAACTGACAGAGGATAACGAACGGCTGATCGGCGCGGTCCTGCTCGGCAACAACCTCGTCAATATCCTCGCCGCCTCTCTCGCGACGCATCTCTTCACCCGGCATTTCGGGCAGGCTGGCGTCGCCTGGGCGACGCTGGTGATGACGTTTCTCGTTCTGGTTTTCGCCGAGGTCACGCCGAAGACCTATGCGATTACCAGCCCGGAGACCGCGGCGCTTCGGGTCGCGAAACCGATCTCGATCTTCGTGCGGCTCTTCGCTCCGGTCGTCGGCGTAATCCGGGTTCTCGCCCGCGGCGCGCTCCGTGTCGTCGGCGTTCGCGCCGATCCCGACGCCCGCATCCTCGGCGCGCACGAGGAGATCAGGGGCGCCATCGACCTCCATCACTCCGAGGGCGGCGTGGAGAAGGACGACCGCGACAGGCTTCTCGCCGCGCTCGACCTGAACGAGCGCGAGGTCTCCGAGGTGATGCGCCACCGGCGCAACATCGAAACGATCGACGCCGACGCCGCGCCGGACGAGATCGTCGCCTTCTTCCTCAATTCGTCGCACACCCGCATCCCGGTCTGGCGCGACGAGCCGGAGAACATCGTCGGCGTGATCCACGCGAAGGATCTGCTACGCGAAGTCGACCGCCTCGCCCGCGCCGCTGCGCCGGGCCGCGCCGCGCTCGACAACTTCGACGTCATGGCGGTGGCGATGGAGCCCTGGTTCGTTCCTGACACCACTTCGCTCGACGAGCAGATGCGGGAGTTCCTGCGTCGGCGCAGCCATTTCGCGCTCGTTGTCGACGAATACGGCGATCTTCAGGGCCTGATCACGCTCGAAGATATCCTGGAGGAGATCGTCGGCGACATTTCAGACGAGCATGATCCGGAGGAGGCGACGCTCGCCAAACGCTCCGACGGCTCGATCGAGGTCGAGGGCGAAATGACCATCAGGGACCTCAATCGTTTCGGCGACTGGGACCTTCCCGACGACGAGGCGACCACCGTCGCCGGGCTGGTGATTCACGAAGCCCAGACGATCCCCGACGCGGGCCAGATCTTCTCGTTCCACGGCTTCCGCTTCGAGGTTCTCGCCCGCGAGCGCCATCGCATCACCAAATTGCGGGTGAAGCCGCTGGACCCGCGCTGACGCGCGGGCCGGAGATCGCGCGCGCGGCGCGGCGTCACTTCGGCAGCCGCACGTCCTCGATCGGATAGCCAAGTCCGCCCTGGAAGCCGTAATTCTCCATATGGCAGGCGCTGCATGCCGTCTCGACGTCGATGGCCTGCGGCGCGCCGTTGGGGGCGACCATCATGTAATACCAGTCATTCGTCTCCGGCGAGACGCCGGCGGCGACCTTTTCCATCAGGAAAAGCGGCCCTGGCTTCACAGAAAGATCCTCGCCGATCGTGAAGCTCTCCTTCGCGATCTTAGTTCCCGCCGGAATATCAGGGTCTTCGGCGTATTCGGTGTAGGCGTCGAAACCGGTTTCGTTCACATATGTGAAAAGGAACCTGCCGCCATGAAAGCCCGGGTTCGCCGGCGCTGTCGTGGCCGCGCCCCACTTGCGATAACCGCTCACCATCTCGGATGGAATCCAACCCTTGTCGCCCTGCTGATAACCCGCGTAAAGATCATCCTTGAGGCATTCGTACACGGCGTTCGCCTGCTCATGGCTGAGGTCGTAGGGATCGGCGGGCGCCGTGCAATCCGCCGCCCGCCCCTCCCCGGCGAACCCGATCAGAGTAAAAGCGGCCGCCGCGACCGCGAGTGCACCGGACTGGTTCATTTTCTCTCTCCCTTATGCGGATGGCCGGCGGGCCATTTTCGCGTCTTCGGTTTCAAATCCGCGTCCATCATGCGCGCCGGAATGTGCGACGCCACACAACTCGTCTGAACTCGGCGTGAGAAAGTGAAACGTCCCGTTGGCGCGCGATGAACGCATCGTGCCTGCGGCGCATCCCGTTTTTCGTCGCATCCGGGGACGGTCGGAGGTGATGCGTTTCGGCGCGGCCGCATCGCCGGAATTCTCGCATCACGTCAGGTCGACGCCGCCATGCGGAAAGAGCGTCACGCCTGCGACGCCGTCCTCGGCTGCTCGCATCGCGCTAGGTGACACCCAATTTCGCCATCCGCGAGCCAATCAACGTGTGGCGCGCCGTCCGGACACCCTCAGCCGTGGCGGTCAGATTCGACTCGGGAACCTCTTTCGCCGTCGCCGCTCGCCACGGCCAGCGCCGTCAGGCTTCCGATATCGGCCGGCAACATGTCGGACGCCTCCGCCTCCTCCACGACCAGCGCGATCTGCCGTTCGGTCTCGCGTTGCGCTGTTTCGGAAAGATAGGGGCGAAGCCGGCCGAGCGCCCGGATGAGCGCCTCCTGCATCAGACCATTTCCGCGCGCGGCGCGCCTGAGAGGATCGAAACTCGCCCGGATCAGGTCGCCGAGACCGCTGCGCGGCACGAAGACCCGCGCCGCACCCGCCGCGTCGCAATAGACGCCGGAATGCACGCCGCCTTCCGCCGCCCGTGCGAAGGAAGCGGTCAGCCGATCGATACAGGCGATCGCGGTATAGCTGTCATTGACGCCAGGTGAGAGAGCGCGGAGCGCGATCTCGATTAGGAGATTGACCGAAAAGCGCAGATCACCCTCCGCCGTGCGACGCAAACCAAATGTGAGCGCCCCGGCGGCGGTCTCCGCCATCGTCGCGTGATCGCCGGCCATCGCGACCCCGATGCGATCCCCCTTCAGCACATGATCGCCGGCTCGGGCGCTGAAATCGACGTACGAATCGAGACTGGCGGCGCGCGTGACCAGCGCCTCGACGGCGATGCGGTTGATATAACCCGATTTGCGCGCCGTGATCGCCGTCTCTGGCCCGTCGATCCGGACAAGACTGGCCGCGGCGACGCCGCTGACCCGCGCGTCCTCCCGCGCGAACTGCTTGTCGAGATCGGTGGCGATGCGCGCGATCTCCTCGTCTATCGTCACCCGGCCTGACACCTTGTCGACGAAGACGAGTAGAAGAAGCAACGCCAGCACGGCCAGAATGCAGGCGGCGGCGACGGAAAAGAAACCGTCCGCGTTTTCGGTGAAGGCGAGCGCGATGAGCGAATGAAGGAAAAGCGCGCCAAGCACGCCGACGGCGATCTGATTGACACGGTCCTGTGAGAACCGCTCCAGAAGCCGCGGCCCGATATTCCCGGCAGCGAGGGTGAAGACGACGAGCACGATGGAATAGACGAGGCTGAGCGCCGTCATCGCCGCGCCGGCGAGGGTGGAGAGCACCGTCTGCGCGACGGCGGCCGAGAACATCGCGAGACCGAGGCTCTTCGCATATTCGATCAGATGCGTGTCCGCCCACACCGTCGCCGCCGCGATCACGACGCCGGAAAGGCTGATCAGCCCGGGAAAGGTGACGAAATTGCGAAAAGGCGCGAGCCGCCCGATCTTCAGAAGGAGCGCTCTCAATCCCGCCTCGATATCTGCTCCAGCACATGTGCGAGCGCATAGGCGATGGCGACGAAGGCGATCGCCATCGTCGCGTGATGTGTTCTGATCTGCGGAATCCCATCCAAATGTGATTTCAGCAGGTAAATCGCCCCGATCGTCGCTCCGCAAAGCGTGATGAGTTCGAATCGTCCGCGCATCTGCGCCGCTCCCTGTCTCGACGTTTCTCCGCCGCTAGGCGCAGGATCGGGCGTCTCGTCCCGCTTGGCAAGCCGTCATACGTGCTGACCGCCGTTGATCTCGATCTCGACGCCCGAGACATAGGAGCTTTCCGGGGTGCAGAGATAGTAGATCGTCCGCGCCACTTCCTCCGGCTTGCCAAGCCGGCGCAATGGCAACGTTTCGACGATCTTCTCGGTCCCCGGCGACAGGATATCCGTCTCGATCTCGCCCGGCGCGATGGCGTTCACCCTGACCCCAAGCGGCCCGAAATCATGCGCCATCTCCCGCGTCAGCGCCGCCAGTGCGGCTTTCGATGTCGAATAGGCCGCCCCGGCGAACGGATGGACCCGCGCGCCAGCGATCGAAGTCACGTTGACCACCGCGCCCTTCGCCGCCGCCAACTCCGCCTTCAACCCGCGGGCCAGCACGACAGGAGCGAAGAAGTTGACGTGAAAGACCTGCCCCCATGCCCTGAGATCGGTGGAGAACGTGTCGAGCCGCCCGCCGTCCTCGTTTTTCGGGCTGATCCCGGCGTTGTTCACCAGCGCCTCCAGCTTGCCGGATTTCAGTCGCCGCCGGACCTCCTCCACCGCCTCGATGGTCGAGTTCGGGTCGGCGAGATCGACCTGGATATGGTCCTCCTCTCCCGCCTCCCAGGGGCAATCCTCCGGGAAAGGCTGGCGCGAGCAAGTGATGACGCGCCAGCCGGCCGACGAAAACCGCTTCACGGTCGCATGTCCAATCCCGCGCGAGGCGCCGGTCAGGAGAAGGGTCTTGCGGTCGGGCATGGGGCGCCTCCAGGACGGTCACGGGCTCGGCTGCGGGGCGCGCCCGTCGCTGAGCCGAGTCTAGGGCGGGCCGGGGGCGGCGGCAAGCCGCGGAGCGCGCCGCGAACACCGCCGTTCGTCTCCACTCCGGTCGTTTTCAGGTTCCACAGAAAGTGTTGGCGACCACTTCATCCAGCGCCGGGGGCGCAGCGTAACGCTCATGCCCCTCCTGCATATCGAACGGGTTCGACAACACCTCAAGAAGCGCCTCGAAAGGCCTGTAGTCGCCTGCATAACCAGCGCGTATCGCCTGCTCCACTAGATGGTTGCGCGGGATGTAGAGCGGGTTCGCGGCGCGCATCGCCGCGGCGTCCCGCGCTCCCGGCGCCGCGCGCCAGCGCCCGAGCCATGCGTCCAGCGCCGCGCCGTCCGCAAACAACGAGCGAAGCGCATCCTCCTCGCCCGCGGCCGCATCGGCGAGCCGCCGGAACGTCAGCGTGAAATCCACACCCTCGGCGGCCATCAGCGCGAGGAGTTCCTCCGCAAGCCCCGCATCCGGGCCTTCAAGCCCCAGCTTCAGTCCGAAGAGCCGCCGCCATTCCGCTTCGAAGAGGCCTGGATAAGCGTCGAGCGCCCCTTGCGCGACATTCACCGCCGCTTCCTCCGTCTCGCCCAGCAGCGGGATCAGCGCCACCGCCAGCCGCGAGAGGTTCCAGTGCCCGATCCCCGGCTGGTTGGCGTAGGCGTAGCGCCCCTGCCGATCGATGAAGCTGAATTTCTTCGCCGGATCGAACCCGTCGAGAAAGGCGCAGGGCCCATAGTCGATCGTCTCGCCGGAGATCGCCATGTTGTCGGTGTTCATCACGCCGTGGATGAAGCCGAGGCTCATCCATTTCGCGATCAGCCGCGCCTGCGCCGCGATCACCGCCTCCAGGAGCCCCGCCGCGCCCGTCGCCTCCGGCCAGTGGCGTCGAATGCAGTAATCGACCAGCCGCGCCAGCGCGTCCTCGTCGCGCCGCGCGCCGAAATACTGGAACGTGCCGACGCGGATATGGCTCGCGGCGACGCGGGTGATCACGCCGCCCGGGAGCGGGCCATCTTCGCGCAGCACCGTCTCGCCGGTCGCGACGGCCGCGAGCGCCCGCGTGGTCGGCGCGCCAAGCGCCGCCATCGCCTCCGAAACGATATATTCGCGCAAAACCGGCCCGAGCGGCGCGCGCCCGTCGCCCATCCGCGAATAGGGCGTCGGGCCAGAGCCCTTGAGCTGAATGTCGCGCCGTCGCCCGGCCCGGTCCACGACCTCGCCAAGCAGGATCGCCCGCCCGTCGCCAAGCTGCGCCGACCAGCCGCCGAACTGGTGCCCGGCGTAAACCTGGGCGAGCGGCGCCGCGCCCGCCGGCGGCCGGTTCCCCGAAAGCGCCGCGACGCCGCCCGGGGCGGCGAGTTGCGCCGGGTCAAGCCCCAACTCCGCCGCAAGCGGCTCATTCACCCGGATCAGCGCCGGCGCCTTCACCGGCGTCGGGTCGAGCCGGGTGAAGAACCGCTCCGGCAACCGCGCGTAGCTGTTGTCGAACGGGATCGTCGGCTGGGTCAGGTCATCCATCATGCCGTCAAGATAGGCGCGAAGGCCCGCCGCGTCACGGGTTCAGCCGCTCGACCTTCCACTCGGTCGCCTTCGGGCCGACCCGCGTCCAGCGGAACCGGTCGTGCAGCCGGAAATCCCCGTCGGCCCAGAACTCGATCTCGATCGGTCGGATGCGGTAGCCGCCCCAATGCGGCGGGCGCGGCGGCTTCATCGGAAAGCGCGCGGCGTATTTCGCCACATCCGCCATCAGCGCCGCGCGGCTTCTTAGCGGGCGCGACTGACGTGAAGCCCAGGCTCCGATTCTACTCTGATAGGCGCGGGAATTGTAATATGCGTCCGACATCGCAGCCGGCGCCGGCTCCACCGGCCCCCTCACGCGCACCTGCCGGCGCAGGGACTTCCAGTGCATCACCAGGGCCGCCTGCGGGTTCTCCGCCAACTCCCGCCCCTTGGCGCTCTCATGGTTGGTGTAGAAGACGAAGCCGCCCTTCGCCTGGTTCGCCTCGATCTCTTTCAACAGCACCATCCGCACGTTCGGCAGGCCCCATTTGTCCGCGGTGGCGAGCGCCGCCGCGGACGGGTCGTTCAATTCCGTCGCCTCCGCTTCCGTCAGCCACGCCCGCGCCAGCGCGTACGGGTCGTCTCCGGCGAAAATATCCCGCTTCGCCTTCGCGCCGCCCGCCGGTTTCACTTCCGCCATCGTCCTGCTCCCGCCGATCATCCGCAACGGGCTAATCCCGCCGCCGCCGCCGCGCAAGTCCCCTCATCCGGTCTGGCCGGTCGCCTCCGCCCGCACGGCCCGCAACACCATGCGCGCCATGAGCCGTTCGCGCAGCGTCCAGGCGCCGTCGAGCGACAGACGTTTCAGCAGCGGGGCCTCTTCCTCCGACGGCGCGCGCTCGAAAACGGCGGCGGCGGCGAAGCGGGCCAGATCCAGGGGGCGCGCCGCGACGCCGCGCAGCCGTTTCAGCGGCCCCAGAAGCCGGCATTCCTCAGGGGTGAAATCCGTCCCGAAGGGAAACGGCGCGCACCAGCCGGCGCGCCGGGCGGGGGCGAGCGCCGCCTCGATACGATCGGGCGTGTTTGGCGCGACCCTCTCGCCCGCGCCGCCGGGCGCGAGCTTGCCGGCGCGCGCGGCGGCGTCGGCCAGTCCTGCGCGGAACCGGTCGTCGGCGATGGCGATCATCGCCGCCACGCAGTCCGCGTCCGACCGGTTCCTGAGATCGGCGAGCCCGTATTCGGTGACGATCACGTCGCGAAGATGGCGCGGCAGCGTCGCGCGCCCACAACTCAGCGCGATGCGGGAATGGATCGCCCCTTTCGCCCAACGCGTGGAGGTCAGCGCGATGATCGCGCGGGCGTCCGGCAGGTCCAGCGCCTGCATGACGAAATCGTGCTGGCCGCCGACGCCGCTGACCACCCGCCCATCCTCGAGCGTATCGGAGGCGACATCGCCGAGAAGCGACGCCGCCATCGCATTGTTGACGAAACGCGCGTCGCGCCGGTCGCGCGATTTCGCAGCCCTGTCGCCATCCAGCGTGTTGGTGAAAGAGATCGGCCGCATCTGGAAAAGGGCGCGCTCTTCCGGCGGCGCCTCTCGAAGCTGACGGTAAAACGCCTCCGGGCCGAGAAAAAACGCGGCGTGGAGCACCGCGCCATCCTTTGCGCGCCGCTTCAGGACGCCGGCGCGAAAGAGCGCCTGAAATGCGGGCGCGAACATCTCGCTCACGCCATAGAGGCCCTCGTTGAACGGCCCGTCATGGCGAAGCGCGCCGGCCGGCCCGCCGCAGAGCCGGTCCAGCGTCTCGCGAAACAGCGCCGGCGCCTGATGGCGCATGATCAGCGCCGCGCCGAGCGCGTCGCCGATCGAGCCGATGCCGATCTGCACCGTGCCGCCATCGGGAACCGTCCCGGCGATGCGAAGCCCGATCGCATGCTCCGCGGCGGAGACAGGCGCGTGCGGCGGCGCGAAGAGCGGGAATTCGCTGGATTCGCCGGCGAGAAGGTGATCGAACTCTGTCGCCTCCAGCGCCGCGGGGCCGGGCATGAACGGCAGCGCCGCGTTTTCCTGCCCGACAAGCAGGCACGGGCCGCCCCGCGCCCGCATCACGTCCAGCATATCCAGCGTGAGGTCCGGATTCGAGGACAGGCTCAGCCGGTCGCCACCCTCCGGGTCGGGCGCCACGAGCTGTGCGACGACATTGATCCCGACCGCGCGCAGCATCGCCACGGCGCGGCTGTAATTGATCGAGGTGTAGGACTGCTGGACCCGCGCGCTGGAAAGCCACGCGCCCGCCTGAAGAAAGAATTCGTTGACCTCGATATTCGGCGGCAGCCCGTCGCCCCGCAAAGCATCGACATAGGCGAGGCGCGGCCAACCGGCGAAGAGCCGCTCCGCCATCGGTTCGACGAAACGGCGCTCGAGATCGCCAGCGCCCGACGGCGCCTCCAGCGTCAACGCGGTGAATATGCGCAGCCGAACCGATGGGTCCGCGCGCGCCCGCTCGAAAAGCGCGTTGGCGACATGCGGCGCCTTGCCGAGGCCGAGCGGCAGGCCGAGCCTGACATCGCCGCCGGTCTGCGCGATGATCCGCTCGGCGAGACGACGCGCGTCATCATGGCGCTCCGGTCGCGCCGTCATGCGCGCGCGCGGAGGCGATCCACGCCCGGATCGGGACGAAAACGCTCGCCATGCTTCGCCTTCAGCGACTGAAGCGTCTCACCGGCCGCGTAGACCATATCCGCGTTCACGGCCACGCCGTCACGCAGGCGCGCGGCGGCGGCGCTGAACACCGGCGCGATCGGCCGGTCTCTCATGTCTGCTTCTTCGACTTGTCGTCTTCGTCTTACTCATAACTCCCGCGCCCCCGCATGAGCCCCGCGCCAACCTGCCGCGACCCGATCGCGCAACCAGCTGGGCGATTCCGGCATGGGCGCCCTCAGCCGCACTCGGAGAGAGTGCGCCGACCGGGAGGCGGATGTCGAGGCTGACGCGATCCCGCGTATCGCAGCCGAACGGCTGAGCCTGGCGTTCAGGCGTCATCGGCGACATGGACCGGGCGGCTCATGCCGCCCCCGCCGCGGCAGCGCGTTCCTTTTCGATATCGATCGACGGGGCGAGCGCCTGCGCCGCGAAGGAATCGACCTCAACCACCTCGGCGACGGCGGCGTCAGCCTCACGGAGCCGCGCCGCCTCGTCCGGGGAAAGCACGCCGCGAGCCTCGGCTTCGTCCGGGCTCGCGACTTTCGCTTCGGCCATTCGTTTTCGAAGCGGTTCGGTTTCAACCACGAGATCGAAAGCGGTCTCCAACGTCTTCACCTCGTCACCCCCGGCGCCGCAATAGACGCCCGCCGTAAGGCGCTCGCGCGCCGCGGAAGGCTCGGTCAGCAGCGCGGCGCAGGCCAGCACGGTCGCGTCGTCCGGGCCGCGCGCGCGGGCGCCGAAGGAGCCGATGACGATGCGCGCCAGCCAGGCCGCCGGACGTGAGGGCAGGTTCCGCAACACCTCGGCGAAGCGTTTCTCGACCATCGCCGCGCCCGAGGCCATGCACCAGTCGACGAGGACGATATCGGCCTCCTGCCGGCCCTCGTCTTCGAACCGTTTCAGAACCGCTGTCATCAGGTAAAGCTCTGAGAGCACGTCGCCGAGCCTGGCCGAGATCATCTCCTTGCGCTTCAGCCCTCCGCCAAGCGTCAGGAGCGCGAGGTCGGAGACAAGCGAGAGCGAGGCGGCGTAGCGGGCGACGCGCCGGTAATGTCGCGCGATCGCTCCGGCGCCCGGCGGAACCGGTCCGATCCGCCCGCCGCTCCAGTTCCGCACGAAGGCGCGCCCAGCGTTCGCGAAGGCATGGCCGACATGGCCCCAGAACGCCTTGTCGAAACGCTCCAACGCCAGCTTCCGGTCAGGCTCCTCCAGCGCCAGCATCTCGTCCAGGAGATGCGGATGGCAGCGGATCGCGCCCTGGCCGAAGATGATCAGGTTGCGGGTCAGGATGTTCGCGCCCTCGACGGTGATGCCTATGGGGATCGCGCGGTAGAGATTGCCGAGATAGTTCTTCGGCCCGTCGATCACCGTCTTGCCGGAATGAACGTCCATCGCGTCGTTGACCGCGGTGCGCATCCGGAAGGTCGCGTGCGCCTTCATGATCGCGGAGATCACAGCCAGCTTGCGCCCGCCGTCCAGCCCGGCGCAGGTCAGCCGCCGCCCGGCGTCGATCTGGTAGGAAAGCCCGGCGAGCCGGCCGAGCCGCGCGGCCACGCCTTCGAATTTGCTAACCGGGATGCCGAATTGCCGGCGGACGCGCGCATAGGCGCCGGTCGTCCGCGCGCCAAAGGCGATCGCGGCGGCGCCGAGCGAGGGGAGCGAGATGCCGCGGCCGGCGGCGAGCGCGCTCATCAGCATCATCCAGCCCTGACCGATCCGCTCTTCGCCGCCGATGATCGCATCCAGGGGGACGAAAACGTCATGCCCTTCGGTCGGCCCGTTCTGAAACGCCTGACCGCAGGGCACATGCCGGCGCCCGGTGACGACCCCCGGCGTATCGACGGGGACCAGCGCGACGGTGATGCCGCGATCCTCGGCGCCGCCGAGCAACCCCTCCGGATCGCGGAGCTTGAAGGCGAGGCCGATCACCGTCGCCACCGGGGCCAGCGTGATATAGCGCTTGCGCCAGTTAAGGCGGATACCGAGCACCTTCTCACCCTCGTGTTCGCCCTTGCAGATAACGCCGTCGTCCACCATCGCGGCGGCGTCGGAGCCGGCCTCCGGGCTGGTGAGGGCGAAACAGGGCGTCTCCTCGCCGCTGGCGAGGCGCGGCAGCCAGCAATCCTGCTGCGCGTCGGTCCCGTATTGCATCAGGAGTTCGCCCGGCCCGAGCGAATTCGGCACCATCACCGTCACCCCGGCGGTGATGCTGCGGGTGGAAATGCGCCGGATCACCTCAGATTGCGCATAGGCGGAGAAGCCGAGACCGCCACGATTTTCGGGAATGATCATGCCGAAGAACCGCTTTTCGCGCATGAACCGCCAGACCTCCGGAGAAAGATCGCGGTTTTCGTTGGTGATCGCCCAATCGTCCAGCATGCCGCAAAGTTCGACGCAGGGTCCGTCAAGAAAGGCTTGCTCGTTCTCCGTCAGGACGGGCGCGGGCGTATCGAGCAACACGGACCAGTCCGGCGAGCCAGAGAAGAGCTCCACATCCCACCAAGTGTCGCCAGCCTCCAGCGCTTCGCGCTCGGTGTCGGAGAGCGGCGGCAACGCGCCTTCGGCCCAGCGCATGATCGGAGCTGTGAGATAGCGGCTTCTGAATGACATTCTGGCTTCCCTTCCGCGCATGGCGCCGGCGGCCTTGTCGCACCGCGAACCGAAAATCGCAGATCACCGCGACCGCCGGGCAACCTTTCCAATCGTCGCCCGTCAGACAAATATATATGCTCGATGCGGTGGAGTTCCGCTCGAATCCCTACGCCCGCCGTTCGAGGCGCTTCCATATGGTCGGCGCCAGACACCCTTTTTCCAAAACGCGGCGCACGCAAGTTTCGTTCCGGGCGCGCGCACCCGACGCCCCGCCGTCGGGCGCGACCGGAGCAGATCCCCTACCGCAAGCCCCGCCGCCGTGTTCGGTCGCGGCCCTGGCGTGCGGCTGCTTCGGGTAGAACTTGAAAAGCCGGAATATTATCCGCCGCAAACTGGCGCGCGCATCAGTCTGAGGCCGGGGAACCGGCTCGACACGGCCCGCCCCCTGTGCGAGTTTCCGCGCCATTGTGTTGGGGAGACAGGCTGAGAATGTCGAACGGAATTCGTGATGCGGGCCTCTTCGTCCTGCTCGGCCTCCTTTGCTACGCCGCGCTCTATCCCGCATTCTTTACCGGCAAGACCCTTAGCCACGACGATGTCGCGTTATTCGAGACGGCGCGCCATTTCGGGCCGGGATACTGGATCGGCACAGGCTACAGCGAGTTTTTCGAGGGGAGCGATTACAACTTTCTCCGCCCGGTCTCGCAGGCTCTCATGTGGTTCGACCATCTGGTATTCGGGGCGTCCTATGGTCTCTATCTTCTGCCGGTCTACCTCGTCCTCGGCCTCGCCGCCGGCGCCGCCGTCACGCTCGGCGCGGAGCTCGGCCTCGGTCCCGTGGCGCGCTACGCCGTCGGCGTCGTCATCCTGCTGGGGCCGGCATGGATTCCGCCGGGCCTGCTCTACGTCACCTTCCAGCAGGACGCCCTCGCGGGCGCGCTCTCGCTCCTCGCGGCGCTCGCCTGCCTGAGGCGGCGGTGGCTCATCGCTTCGCTCCTGCTGCTCGTGGCCGTCTTCACCAAGGAGATCGCCCTTTTCGCCCCGCTCGCGGCGGCGCTATGGGCGGTCATCTTCGCGCGCTCTTTGCGCGGGGCGGCGTTGGTCATCGCCCCGCTCGTCATCTGGGCCGCGCTGCGCGTCGCGGTCTTCGGCTCGCTCACCGGCGGGGCTTACGCCGTCGCCGGCGACGGCCTGACGGGCCTGGCGACAAGCCTCGCGCGGGGGCTGGCGATCTTTCCGACCGGAATCGCGAGAGCTGCGGACATCAAGGCGTTCGCAACCGACCTGCTCCAAACCGGCCCCGGCGCGATCCTGACGCATCCCGGAGCGGCGTTCGCGGTTACGCTGAATCTCCTCCTCGACGCGCTCATCGCCTGGATGGCGCTCTGGACGCTGACCCGGCTCGTCCGCGGCCGGGTCTCGGATGCGGACGGGTTGATCGTCGTCTGGACCCTCGGCGCGACCGGCCTCGCCATGCTCGTGGCCGCAGAGATGCGCTTCGCCGCCGCCCTGCATCCCTTCCTCCTCCTGTTGCTCGCCCGGCTGGCCTGCGCGCCGACCGCCTTCAGCGGCGTTGTCCGGCCGATCGCCGCGATCGCGCTCACCGCGTTCGTCGGCAGTCTGGCGGTCGCGGATTTCCGGAACATCAAGCGCGCCGCGAACGAGCCAGAGCCGCGCATCTTCGCCGCGCTGCAGGCGGCTGTCGAAAGCGCCCCTCCGAACGCGAACGACCGGCTCCTGGTGATCCACGCGCCGGTCACCGGGCCCGCGCCACGCTGGCTCATGTCGCATTGGGGCCGTCCGGGCGAGATGACCTACCTGGCGCGCATCTTTGGCTGCGTCGAGGGGGAAGACGCGCCGGCGCCGGATGTCGCGCCCAGCGCCGCAGGCCGGGTGCGCGTAACGCTGACCTTGCCGGACTGCGCCCGGTTCCTGGTCTTCTGGGCCGACGACCGCGCCGATCTCGCCGCGAACGGGGCGCGGCGCGCCCTGCCCGGCGGCGGCGAGATCGTCTACGAGTTTCCTGACGCCAGCGTCTCCACCGGGCCGGCGGCCGGCAACACCCCCGATGTGGAGTTCGGGCCGACCATCGTCGCGGAATTCGATCCGAAGGATTTCACCCGCATCCTGATCCTCGACTGGGCGACGGGCGCGTACGCCCCGTTCGACCCGGCGGCGCCGTGAACATCGCTTGAGCGCCCGGTGAAGAGACGCGCGCCCAGCGTTCACGGCCCGAACCGGGCGCCGCACTGGCGCGGCGCGGCCGCCTCGCGTATTGATCCCGCTCGCGCCTCGACGCCCGGCTCGCAGCCGGTCATCATCGGACGCGCGCGCTTCGTCGCCCGGCGCCCGGCGGGTACATGGCTCGGGAGAATTCGATGACCGAAACCACTGTTCCTTCATCCTCGCCCGCCGACACGCCGCTGGTCGTCGATCTGGACGGCACGCTGATCCGGACCGATCTTCTCTACGAATCCTTCTGGCGCACGGCCGCGGCCGAGCCGCGCGCCGCCGGCGCCGCCATCGTCGAACTCCGTCACGGCCGCGCCGCGCTGAAACAGCGCCTCCGGACCGCGACGGACCTCGACCCTGCGCGCCTTCCCTACGACGAGGAGGTTCTCGAAATTCTGCGCGCCGCGCGCCACGATGGCGCGACGGTCGTCCTTTGCACCGCATCCGACCAGGGCTACGCCGACGCCATCGCCGCCCATCTCGGCCTTTTCGACGAAGTTCACGGCTCCGACGGAGAGCGCAATCTCAAGGGAGAGGAGAAGGCGCGGTTTCTCGTCCAACGCTACGGCGCGGGCGGCTATGACTACATCGGCGATTCCGCCGCCGACCTTCCGGTCTGGCGCAGCGCCAGGCGCGCGATCGCCGTCGGTCTCGACCGGCGCTCACGCGGCAAGGTCGCGACCGCAGGCGGAGAGATCCGTCACCTGGAACGGACCCCGGCGGGGCCCGCCGTCTATCTGAAAGCGATGCGCCCGCATCAGTGGCTGAAGAACATGCTCGTCTTTCTGCCGCCCATCGCCGCGCATGATTTCACGCCGGCGACCTGGTTCGCCGCGCTCGCCGCCTTCGTTTCGTTCAGCCTCGTCGCCTCCAGCGTCTATCTTCTCAACGACCTTCTCGATCTTCAGGCGGATCGGGCGCACCCACGCAAGCGCGAGCGGCCGCTCGCCTCCGGCAGATTGCCGCTGTCACGGGGGACGATGGCGGCGGCGCTGCTGCTCCTTGCCGGGATCGTCGTCGCCTTTCTGCCTGGCCGGTGGGAGTTTCTGGCGGCCATGTTCGCCTATTACGTTCTCACCACCGCCTACTCCCTGGCGTTGAAGCGCCGGCTGGTGATCGACATATGCACCCTCGCCGGGCTCTATACGCTACGCATCATCGCCGGCGCCGCGGCGACCGGCATTCCGCTTTCGGAATGGCTCCTCGGTTTTTCGGTGTTCTTTTTCCTGTCTCTGGCGGCTGTGAAGCGGCAGGCGGAACTCGTCGATACGATCGCCTCGGGCCGCGAGGGCGCCGCCGGGCGCGCCTATCGTGGCGACGATCTGCCCATTGTCTCGACGATGGCGATCGCCGCCGGTTACGGCTCGGTCCTGCTTCTGGCGCTCTATCTGAATTCGCCGGTGGTTCGGACGCTCTACGCGCAACCGCTTCTGCTCTGGGGTGTCCTACCGGTGCTGCTCTACTGGGTCAGCCGGATGGCGATGCGGGCGCATCGCGGGCAGATGGATGACGATCCGATCGTCTTCGCCGTCCGCGACCGGGTCAGCCGGCTCTGCGGCGGCGTCGTTGGCGCGCTCGTCCTCGCGGGCAGCCTGCTGTGACCCGCGCCACGCTGGTCTTCCGCTATTCAGTCTTCGCCGTGCTGGCGACGCTGGCCAATCTCGCGGCGCAGCGCCTCGTCCTCGCGGCGGTGGATGGCGAGATCGGCTTCGCGATGGCGGTGATCGCCGGGACCGGGGCCGGGCTGGTGCTGAAATACATCCTCGACAAGCGGTGGATCTTCGACGACCGCTCGACCGGCCTCGCCGCGCATGGCCGCAAGTTCACGCTCTACACGATCATGGGGGTCGTGACGACGCTGGTGTTCTGGGGCTTCGAGACAGCCTTCTGGCTGATCTGGCGAACCGACCCGATGCGTGAACTGGGCGCCGTCATCGGGCTGGCGATCGGCTATGTCATCAAATATCAGCTTGATCTGCGTTTCGTCTTCAGAACCGGGATGGCGCGCCCCGAACGGCGGGCCCAGCCATGAAACTATCCGGCTGGGGCCGCTTCCCCTCCATCGATTGCCGGGTCATTCGCCCGCGCGACGAGGCCGGCGTGGCCGCCGCCCTGAAGGAATGGCCCATCATTCCCCGCGGCATGGGCCGCTCCTATGGCGACAGCGCGCTGAACCGCAATGCGGTCGTGGACATGCGCCGCATGAACCGCTTTCTCGCCTTCGACGATGCGACCGGCCTGCTGGTGGCGGAGGCCGGCGTCGTGCTCGCGGATGTCATAACGGCGCTCCTGTCGCGCGGCTGGTTCCCGCCGGTGACGCCGGGCACCAAATTCGTTACGCTCGGAGGCATGATCGCGGCCAATGTCCATGGCAAGAATCATCACGTGGCGGGCGCGTTCGGCGAATTCGTCGAGTGGATCGACCTGATGGGGCCGGACGGCGGCGTACGCCGATGCTCGAAGGCGGAGAACCCGGCGCTCTTCGAGACGACGATCGGCGGCATGGGTCTCACCGGCGTCATTCTCAGGGCGGCGATCCGGCTCCTTCCCGTCAAGAGCGGCTGGATCCGTCAGGAAACCCTCGTCGTCGCCAATCTCGACGCGGCGATGGACGCTTTCGAGGCCACCTCCGACCGGACTTATTCCGTCGCCTGGATCGACTGCCTTTCGACAGGCGCCGCGCTCGGCCGCTCGCTTCTGATGCTTGGCGAACACGCGGCGCCGGCTGACCTGAGCGCCGACCGGCGCGACCGTCCGTTCGAAACACCCGCCCGCCGTCGGCTCCGCGCGCCGTTCGACGCGCCCGGCTGGGCGCTCAACCGTTTCACCGTCCGCGCCTTCAACGCGCTTTACTGGAAGAAGGGCGGGAAAAGCCGGGGCGAGACGCTGATCGACTGGGACAGCTATTTCTACCCGCTGGATTCGGTGTTGGACTGGAATCGGATCTACGGGCGGCGTGGTTTCGTGCAGTTCCAGTGCGTCATCCCGCTGGCGAGCGCGCGCGACGGGCTGACCCGGATTCTGGAGGCGACCTCGACCGCCGGCAGCGGCTCCTTTCTCGCGGTGCTGAAACGCTTCGGCCCGCAGGAGAGCGCGTTTTCATTCCCGATGGAGGGATACACGCTGGCGCTCGATTTTCCCGCGAGCCCTGCGGCGCTCGCGTTTCTCGAGCGTCTCGACCGGATCACCGTCGAGCATGGTGGGCGCTTCTATCTCGCGAAGGACGCCCGCATCTCGGCGCGTACGCTACGGTGCTCGGACCAGCGCGCCGCAGCGTTTCGAAAGCAGCGCGAAGCGGCGGGGCTCGTCGGGCGTTTCGCCTCGGCTCAATCGGAAAGGCTTGGCTTATGAATGACGGACCGGTTCTCATTCTCGGCGCCGGCTCGGATATCGGCCGCGCGCTCGCGCATCGCTTCGCCATGGATGGCCGCGCGATCCAGCTCGCGGCGCGCCAGCCGGACACGCTGGAGGCGGACCGGAGCGATATCGAGATCAGGCATCGTATCTCCGTAACGCTTCACAGCTACGATGCGCTCGCGACGGACGCCCTCGAAGCCTTTGTCGATGGCCTGCCTGAGCCGCCCGCCATCGCCGTCTCGGTCGTCGGGTTCATGGGCGACCAGGCCGAGAGTCAGATCGATCTCGGCGCGGCGGCGCGCGTGATCCGCAGCAATTTCGAGGGGCCGGCCGCGATCTTCGCCATCCTCGCCAACCGGATGGAGGCGCGGGGCGGCGGCGCGCTGGTTGGCGTAAGCTCGGTCGCCGGCGATCGCGGCCGCGCTTCGAACTATGTCTACGGCGCCGCGAAAGCCGGGTTCAGCGCGTTCCTTTCGGGGCTGCGGAACCGCCTCGCCAGGACCGGCGTGCATGTGATGACGGTGAAGCCCGGATTCGTGCGGACCCGGATGACCGAGGGCATGGACCTGCCCCCGCGCCTGACGGCGGAGCCGGAAGAGGTCGCCGATCGCGTCGTCCGGGCGCTCACGAAAAACCGGAACGTCGTCTATGTGAAGCCGATATGGCGTCTGGTAATGACGATCATCTGCGCGATCCCCGAACAGGTTTTCAAGAAAACCAGCATCTGAACGCGAAACCACGCCTTCGCGTTCGCCGCCTCGCGACAGGTTGACGGATAACCTCGTCTGCGGGGGCGAAAGATCTGCGCGAAATGTGAAGCGAAAAGGTTCGAGGCGCAGATGCGCTTCAGGAGATGGCGAGCGAAGGGAGTGATCCGGAGCGGGCTTCTTCGCCGTTGATCCGGCGAAACCGCAGATCGTCGGACCGGTTGGGCGGAAAGGGCGCCTGCGCCCGGCCCGGTCGGAGCAGCGGCGCGAGAACCTTTCGGCCCACGCGCCGCCAGTTCATCTTCAGGCCGCGGCCGCGCGCCGACGGCGCGAGACGAAGCCGAGGCCGCCAATCGCGCCGACGAGCAGAAGCGCGGTGGCCGGAAGCGGAACCTGCGAGACGTTGAGGACCGAGGGGTCGCCATTCGCCGCCGCGTAAATCAGACGGAACGCCCCGCCATCGAACGAGTAGGCCGTCGTGATCTGGGTCGTCGGCGGCTGCGCCGACGCCGCAGTGACGAGAATGCCGTCATCGAAAAGGCTGATGCCGTCATCGTGCATGATGTCGCCGTAGAACCCGCTCGCGAAGTTCGCCGTGATGTCGAGGAAGGTCGTGGTCCGGAAAACCGCCGAACTGCTGCCGGCGCCCGAGCTGAGCGTCAGACCGGCGACGCCGGCTGAGAGGCCGGAAACCGAACCCGAACCGGAAGCGAAGAAATCACCGATCGTCGAAAGGCCGTTCGCCGCGTCGACCGAAAAATCGAGCGGGCCGGAGTAGCTGACGGTTTCGAGAAGCGTCTGCGCCCCCACATTGGCGGCCGTCGCGGCGGCGTCCGCCTCGATGCCGTTAGCGTCGAAATTGTAGATGTCGATCGAGAAGGTCGCGGCATGCGCACTTCCCACCATCGCAGCGGCGGTTACAACGCCCGCCAAGAGATGTTTGATATTCACGTTCATTCTCCCCAATTTCCCGCAATGCGGGAAGGACTTCGGATTCGCCACCCTGGAGCGAAGAACAGATTCAACTATTCCGCGCCACTTGGGCCGCAAGCTCAACTTATGGAGTAGATTCCCACAGTTTCGCGGCCGAACATGCCGCAGGAACAACCCACACACACGAAACACACTGATTTTTAGATAACCTATCAGGAATGATATTGAAAGATGGCGTTCTGACTCTTGTCTGTTCAGGCCATCGACATGTGCGATCGCGCACGTCCACATCATGGCGGATGACCGGGCTCGGCCCCGGCCGCCGCGGCCATGGACCCGCACAGCTTGTATCGAGCGCCGAGATTGCCGCCGCGTGTATTGCGGAGCCCCTCCGCGCTCACGGCGTTCTCCGCAGGCCTCGCGCCCAGATCCACGCCGCTCGCCAGACGCAGCGAGGCGATGCCGGATGGCGGCGTCCCCCTCTCCCGTAACGCGAATTCATGCTAGCGTTCGCCCCGCAACGAGGGGAAGCACACCATGCCTATCGAAATCGGCGACCGTATCAAATTCCATCTCGGCCCAGACACGGCCGCTCCCGGCCTCGACGATCTCGAGGCGGCGATCGTCGACTTCATCGACGGGGCGACGAAACGGCTCGACATCGCGGTGCAGGAACTGGAGAGCCGGCCGATCCTGGAGGCGATCCTGCGCGCCGAGATCGAACGCAAGGTGCAGGTCCGCATGGTGCTGGAGGCGGATTACCTCGTCGCCAACCGACGCCCGAAGACAGTCGCGGAAGCCTTCGAAAGCGCCGGCCCCCGCGAAGCGAACCGCCTCCTCGCCGCAGCCGCGCTGCGCACCACGATCTGGCTTCGCTCGGACTTCAACCCGCATATCTTCCATCAGAAATTCATCATCCGCGACGGCGAGTCGGTGCTTACCGGCTCCACCAACTTCACCCCGACCGGGGTCGGCCGCGCCCGCCAGGGCGGCAATCTCAATCACGTGATAACGATCGAATCTCGTGAGATTGCAAAGATTTACAGCCGGGAATTCAGTGATATTGCGAAGGGAAATTTCGGCCGGGACTCGACCCATAGCGACCATCCGCCCGAAATTGTCGTCGACGGCGTGCGTTTCAAGATCTGCTTCGCGCCCGAGCACAACCCTGAAATGGAGATCGCCAAACGCATCAACAAGGCGATGGACCGCATCGATTTCGCGATCTTCACCTTCTCGCAATCCTCCGCCATCGACGACGCGATGGAGATGGCGATGCGCGCCGGAGTGAAGATCGCCGGCGCACTCGACGGGATGCAGGGCAACCAGGCGTGGGCTCCCACCCGCCGCTTGATCCAGGAGGGCGCCGATCTGAAGCGGGTGAAGAAAGACTACGGCCGCGTCAACAAGCTTCATCACAAGATGATGGTGATCGACGAAGCGACACTGGTCATCGGTTCCTTCAACTATACCGGCCCGGCGAATCTGGTGAACGACGAGAACATCATCGTCATCACCTCCGACGACGCATGCGGCGCCGCGCTTCCGCTGATCCGCGGCGCGCGGGCGGAGATCGAACGGATCATCTGCGCGCACGGCTCTTCCTTCAACTTCAATTGAAGAAAACATGAGAACATACTGTAGATAAACTAGATTATGGTAAGAGAATTTTATCGGATAATCACTTTTGAATTGTGTTTGCGGAAAATTCGTCTATTAGGGGGTCAACCCGCAGGCGCGCGCTCCACCCCAGCGCGACACGGGGGAAGAGGCCCGGCGCCAGTCCCTCGGCGGCCGGGCCTTCTTCCGTGCGCCTCAGCCCGGAAATCGGGGCGGGCGGCCTTCGATGAACGAAGCGACTCCCTCCGCGTAATCCGGCCCGGTCTGCGCCAGGGCGAACTGGTCGGAATCGGCGTGACTAGCGCTTTCCGCCAGCGCCGAGGCGTAAGCGTCGATTCCGCGCTTGATCATCCGCGCCGGCGCCGCCGGCATCGCCGCAGCGCGCGCCGCCATCGCCAGCGCGGCCTCCATCGGGTTCTCAGCGATTTCGTCGAGAAGCCCCCATGCCGCCGCACGCTCCGCGTCGATACGCTCGGCGAGGATCAGGAGCCGTTTCGCCTTCGACGGTCCGACCAGATCGACAATCCGCGGAATCGAGCCCCAGCTCATGTTCATGCCGCGCTCGATCTCGGGCGCGTAAAAATTTGATTTCAAAGTGCTGACGCGCAGATCCGTCGCAGCCGCCAACGCCAGTCCGCCGCCGACGCACCAGCCCGATATCACGGAGATCGTCAGCGCCTCGATCTCCGCCCACGCCCGGCACATGCGCCGCCCGGTCCGCAGAACCTCCCGCCGCTCCGCCAGCGACAGGTCGAGGAGCGCCGCCGTCTCCGCGTCCTTCAGGTCGAAACCGAGGCAGAAATTTTCCGCCCGCCCGGTCAGCACCACCGCCGCCAACCGCGCATCGCCCTCGAAACCACGCGCCGCTTCGGTCAGCGCCCGCATCGTCGAGAGCGCCAACGGATTCGCCCGATGGCCGCGATCGAACCGCACCACCGCGATGCGACCGGCGTCCGGCGTCTCCCCCGCCCGCCACTCGACTGTAACTTCGTCCATTTCGACCTCCCGCTACTTTTACCGCGCTGGCGCATTCATTGCTGGACGCAGCCGCACGAGCGCCTACTATTCCCGGCAGAGCCGGGCGGCGCCAGCCGCTGAACCCGGCCGGAACCGACAAGGAGAGACTGATGCGAAGAATCCAGCTAACCGGCGCCTCGGCGCTCGCGCTCGCCGCCGCGCTCGCGGCCGCCACACCGGCCGCAGCCGAGAACGTCTTTCGCTGGGCCAGCCAAGGCGACGCGCTTACGCTCGACCCGATGTCGCAGAACGAAGGGCCGACGATCGCGATGAACGGGCAGATCTACGAATCGCTCGTCACCCGCGACCCGGAGCTCAATCTTCAACCCGAACTCGCCACCTCGTGGGAGGGCGGGAACGATGGCTGGGTCTTTCATCTTCGCGAGGGGGTGAAATTCCACGACGGCGCCGATTTCACGGCCGAGGACGTGGCGTTCTCCTTCAAGCGGGCGATGGCGGAAAGCTCCGACTACAAGGAGCAGGTCTCCTCCGTCGCGGATGTCGAGATCCTCGACGACCACACTGTCAAGGTCATCACCAAGGGGCCGAACCCGATTCTGCCGAACGAGATCACATCGCTCTACATGATGGATTCGGACTGGTCGAAGGAGCATGACGTCGAGACGCCGCAGGACTACGCCGCGAGCGAGGAGACCTTCGCCGTCCGCAACGCCAACGGCACCGGTCCCTTCCGCGTGGTGAGCCGCGCGCCGGACGAGCTGACCGTTCTCGAACGCAACAAGGAGTGGTGGGGCGCCAGCGAATTCCCCGGCAATATCGACAGGATCGAATACCGGCCGATCAAGAACGCGGCGACCCGCGTCGCCGCGCTCCTCTCGGGAGAGCTGGATTTCGTCCTCGACCCGCCCCTCCAGGATCTCGAACGGATCAAGGCGACCGATGGGCTTGGCGTGAAAACCGTGGCGCAGATCCGCTCGATCTTCTTCGGCATGGACGAAGGCTCGGACGAGCTGCGCTCCTCCGACGTGAAAGGCAAGAACCCGTTCAAGGACGTGAAGGTGCGCATGGCGGTGAACCATGCGATCGACAAGGAGGCGATCAAGCGCGTGGTGATGGAGGGGCTTTCCTTCCCCACCGGCATGATCACGCCGCCGGGCGTGCTCGGCAACACACCCGAGAACGACCCCCCCTACTCCTTTGATCCGGAACTGTCGAAATCCCTGCTGGCCGAGGCCGGCTACCCGGACGGGTTCACCGTTCAGCTCGACTGCCCGAACGACCGCTACAACAATGACGAGAAGATCTGCCAGGCCGCGGTCGCGATGCTCGCCAAGGTCGGGATCAAGGTGAACCTCGAGGCGATCCCGAAATCCCAGCACTTCCCGAAGCTCCAGAACCGGGAGACGGATTTCTACATGCTCGGCTGGGGCGTGCCGACGCTCGACAGCCACTATGTCTTCGCCTACCTGGTTGACGGTGAAGGCTCCTGGAACGCCACCGGCTACTCCAATCCCCGCGTCAACGAGATCACCGACCTGATCGCGACCGAAATGGACGTGGAGAAGCGGACCGCCCTGATCGACGAGGCGTGGACCATCATCAAGGAGGACGCGCCCTACGCGCCGATCCACCACCAGGTCATCGCCTGGGGCATCTCGGACAAGTTCGACGTGCCGATCGGTGCAGACGACGCGCTCCGTCCGCGCTACATCGTCGCGAAATAGGCCGAACGGCCGGGGCGCCTCCGCGCGCTCCGGCCGGATCGTCACGCGATGATCTCGTTCATTCTTCGCCGGCTGGCGCAGTCGGTTCTGGTGATGGCCGTCGTTTCGGGCATCTCCTTCTCGCTGTTCAATTTCGTCGGCGATCCGGTCAACAACATGGTTGGCCAGGAGGCGACGCGTGAACAGCGCCAGCAGATCCGCGTCCAGCTCGGCCTCGAGGATCCGATCATCACCCAGTATGTCCGCTTCATGGGCAACGCGCTCTCGGGTGATTTCGGCCTCTCCTACAGGATCAGGCGCCCGGTGAGCGAGCTCATTTTCGAGCGGCTGCCGGCGACGATCGAGCTTGTCTTCGTCTCCGCCATCATCGCCCTCGTCCTCGGCCTGTCGCTCGGCGTCTATACCGGCATAAAACGCGACACCTGGCTCAGCCGCGCCACGCTTTCGATCAGTCTGGTCGGGGTTTCGTTGCCGACCTTCGTCATCGGAATCGCACTGATCTATCTTTTCGCGGTGCTGTTGCGCTGGCTGCCCTCCTCCGGGCGCGGCGGCGTCGTCGACCTCGGGTTCTGGCAAACCTCGCTGCTGACGGCGGACGGCTGGCGCTCGATCATCCTTCCGGCGATCACGCTTTCGCTCTTCCAGCTCACGCTGATCCTCCGGCTTGTGCGCGCCGAGATGCTGGAGGTGATGCGCACCGACTACATCAAATTCGCCCGCGCGCGCGGCCTCGCGGAACGCTCGATCAATTTCGTCCATGCGCTGCGCAACACGCTGGTGCCGGTCATCACCATCATCGGGCTGAACATCGGCGGGCTGATCGCATTCTCCGTCATCACCGAAACGGTGTTCCAGTGGCCCGGCACCGGACTGATGTTCATCCAGGCGGTCGATTTCGTCGACGTGCCGATCATGGCGGCCTATCTTGTTTTCGTCGCACTCCTCTTCGTCACCATCAATCTCATCGTCGATATCCTCTATTTCGTCATCGACCCGCGAATCCGTCTGGGGGGATCATGAGCGCCACGGACGAACCCGGCATCGCCCCGCCCATGACCCGATGGGCGCGGCTGAAGGACAACGACATATTCTGGTCCTTCATCACCACCCCCTCGGCGATGGTCGCCGCGCTGATCGCGATCACCGCCATCATCGCCTGTTTCGCGGCGCCCCTCATCGCCCCCCACAATCCGTTCGACCCGGCGGAGATCTCGCTCTGGGACGGCAAGCTTCCCCCGGTCTGGGTCGAAGGCGGCAACCCGGATTATCTGCTCGGCACCGACAATCAGGGCCGCGACATGCTATCGACGCTGCTCTATGGCGGGCGGCTCTCGATCCTTGTCGGCATGGCCGCGGTCGCGTTCGGCATGGTGCTCGGGGTCGCGCTCGGACTGATCGCCGGCTATGTCGGCGGCGGCGTCGACAGTGTCATCATGCGCGCCGCCGATGTGCAGCTCACCATTCCCGGCATCCTCCTCGCCATCCTGATCAACGGGATCGGCCGCGCCATGCTGCCCCTGGAGCTCAGGCAAGAGTTCGCGATTTATGTCGTCATCTTCGCCATCGGGCTGACCGATTGGCCGCAATTCGCCCGGGTCGCCCGCGGCGCGACGCTGGTGGAAACGAGCCGCGAGTACGTGCAGGCGGCGCGGATCATCGGCCTGCCCGGCTGGCGCATCATGACGCGCCATATTCTCCCCAACACGCTGCGCCCTGTGCTGGTGATCGCCACCATCGGCCTCGCGCTGGCGATCATCGCTGAGGCGACGCTGAGCTTTCTCGGCCAGGGCATTCCGCCGACGACGCCTTCGCTCGGCACGCTGATCCGGGTCGGGAACGAATATCTCTTCTCCGGCCTCTGGTGGATCACCTTCTTTCCCGCCATCGCGCTCGTCATCCTGGTCTTCGCGGTCAACCTCCTCGGCGACTGGATGCGCGACGCCCTCAACCCGAAGCTCCGGTGAGCGCGCTTCTCGAAATCACCGGCCTCGGCGTCGAATTTCCGACGCGGCGCGGGTTGATCCGGGCCGCGCATGACGTGAATCTCAGCGTGAACCCCGGCGAAGTGCTCGGCCTCGTAGGCGAATCCGGCGCTGGCAAATCCACCATCGGCGCCGCGATCATCGACCTCCTGGAGCGCCCCGGGCGCGTCTCCGCCGGTTCCATCGTTTTCGAGGGGGAGGAGCTGCGCGGCAAGTCGGAAGCGCAGATGCGTCGCATCCGCGGCGACCGGATCGGCATGATCTTTCAGGACCCGCAAACCTCTCTCAACCCGTTGCTCACCATCGGCGACCAGCTTGTCGAGACCATCGAGAAGACCATGGGCGTGCGCGGCCCGCAAGCCACCAGCCGCGCCATCGAATTGCTCGAACATGTCGGCATCACCGAGGCCCGCGCCCGGCTCAAGGCCTATCCCCACCAGTTCTCCGGCGGGATGCGCCAGCGCGTGGTCATCGCGCTCGCCCTCGCGGGCGATCCTGATCTCGTCATCGCGGACGAACCCACGACGGCGCTCGACGTCTCGATTCAGGCGCAGATCCTCGACCTTCTGAAACAGCTCTGCCGCGAGCGAGAGCTCGGCGTCATCATCGTCACCCACGATATCGGCGTCATCGCCACCATCGCCGACCGCGTCGCGGTGATGTATCGCGGCGAGATTGTCGAGACCGGCGCGGTCGCGCAAATCCTCGGCGCCCCCGCCCACGCCTACACGAAGAGCCTGATCGCCGCCGTCCCGCGCGCCGACCGGCGCCTCCATCGTTTCACCTCCGTCGATTATATCGAAGGCGACGCGACGCCCTTCCGGCGCATCGACATCGCCAATCACTGGCTCGGCGCCTCGGCCGATCACCGGGGCGGCGGCGCCGCGATCGAGATCGAGAACGCCGACCTCTCCTTCATCCTCCAACGGGCGGTCCTGCCGAAGAACCGAAGGATGCTGAAGGCGGTGGATGATGTGACGCTGACCATCCGCGAGGGTGAGACCTTCGGCCTCGTCGGCGAATCCGGCTCCGGGAAAAGCACCGTCGCCCGCCTCATCGCCGGGCTTCACCGGCCTGATTCCGGCGCCATCCGCATTCTCGGGCAGGACGTCAGCAGCCGCCCGAAAGCGCCCGAAGCCCGCGCCGCCCGCCGCGCGCTCCAGATGATCTTCCAGGACCCGTATTCATCGCTCAACGCCCGGATGCGCGTCCTCGATATCGTCGCAGAACCGATCCGCTTCTATCGCACCGCCGGATCGGAAACGGAGGTTCGGCGCATCATCGACGATCTTCTCGACCATGTCGGCCTCGGCGCCGCCGCGGCGCTGCGTTATCCGCACGAATTTTCCGGTGGCCAGCGCCAGCGCATCTCCATCGCCCGCGCCCTCGCCTGCCGCCCGCGCATCCTGATCTGCGACGAACCGACCTCCGCCCTCGACGTCTCGGTGCAGGCGACGATCCTCAACCTCTTGAAAGATCTGCAGGAGGAACTCGGCCTCACCATGCTGTTCATCAGCCACGACCTGCCGGTCATCCGCCAGATGTGCGATCGGGTGGCGGTCATGCGCCATGGGGCGATCTGCGAAATTGCGGAGACAGAACAGCTCTTCGCCGCGCCCGCGCATGAATACACGAAACACCTTCTCGGCCTGATGCCGAGCATGGAGTTGCTCGGCCCAGTGGATTCGGAATGAAGATCATCAAGGTCCGCGCGCACGCCCTGGAAGCGCCCATCGACCGGCCCTTCGCATTTTCACAGTCCTGGGTCGACCGTCGCGTCGGCCTCGTCCTTGAAGTGGAGACCGACTCCGGCATCACCGGCTGGGGCGACGCCTATGGCCCGCCGCTCGCCATCGCGGCGATCATCGAGACGCTCTACGCCCCGCGCCTGATCGGGCGCGACCCGCTGGCGGGTGAGGCGATCTGGGAGGAGATTTACAACGGCTGGCGCGATCACGGCCAGCGCGGCCTGGCGATTCAGGCGCTCTCGGCCATCGACATCGCGCTCTGGGACATCCGCGGGAAGACCTACGGCCAGCCCGTCCACCGCCTGATGGGCGGCCCGGTCCGCTCCTCCGTCCGCGCTTACGCCACCGGGCTCTATCGCCGCACGAACGACCGGGCGGAGAACCACGTCATGCTGAAGGCGGAGGCGGAGGGCTATCTCGCGGCCGGGTTCACCGCGATGAAGACCAAGGTGGGGTTCGGCTTCGCCGACGACATCGCCCTCGTCGAGATGCTGCGCGGCGCGATCGGCGGCGCGGAGCTTTTTGTGGACGCCAATCACGGCTGCGATCTCGTGCAGGCGAAACGTCTCGCCCGCGCGATGGAGCCGCTGGATATCGGCTGGTTCGAGGAGCCGGTGGAGCCGGAGGACCTCGAAGGCTATGCCGAGATACGCCGGTTCACCTCCATCCCGATCGCCGGTGGCGAGTGCAGCTTCACGCGGCACGATTTCCGCCGCATCCTCGACGCCCGCGCGATGGACATCATCCAGCCCGACACCGCCTCCTGCGGCGGACTGACGGAGGCGAAACGCATCGCCGACCTCGCCTGGACGCATGGCGCACGCCACCAGCCGCATGTCTGGGGCACCGGGATCGGCCTCGCCGCCGCGATGCAGCTTCTCGCCGTACTGCCCACCTCCGCCCCCGGTCTTGGCGCGCACCAACCGCTTCTCGAATATGATTCGACCCCGCACCCCTTCCGCCAGGACCTGCTTGTCGAGCCGGTGCGCGTGAAGGATGGCGTCGCCCATGTACCGGATGGGCCGGGCCTCGGCGTCGAGGTCCGGCGCGACGTGCTGGAGCGCTGGCGCGTCAACTGACGCGCCCCCGGCTGTTCAGAGCCCGGCGCCCGGCAACCAGAGAACCAGCGCCGGAAACGCGACCAGCAGCGCAAGACGCAGGATATCCGCGACGATGAAAGGCAGGATGCCGCGCACCACCACCCCCTGTGTAAGATTCTTCGACGTGCCCTGAACCACGAATAGGTTCATGCCCACCGGCGGGGTGATCAGGCCGATCTCGGCCACCGTCACCACGAGGATGCCGAACCAGACGAGGTCGAACCCCATGTCCAGCGCCACCGGGGCGAGAAGTGGGACGGTCAGCAGGATCATCGACATCGCATCCATGAAACAGCCGAGGACGATATAGAACGCGAGGATCAGCACCATGACGGCAAGCGGAGAGAGGCCGGCGCCTTCGATAGCGGCGATAAGAAATTGCGGCAGGCCGGTGTTCTCCAGAAAGAAGTTGAAGATCGCGGCGCCGATCAGGATGAAGAAGATCATGCCGGTCAACGCGGCGGTCTCGTAGACCGAGGCGCGCAGGTTTTCCCGCGTCAGGCTACGGCTCAGAAGCGCAAGCAGAAAGGCGCCGACGGCGCCGACCGCCGCCGCCTCGGTGGGCGAAAACCAGCCGAGATAGATGCCGCCGATAACCACGCAGAACAGCAGCGCCACCGGCCAGATGCGCCCCATCAGCGCCGCGCGTCCGCGCCAGCCGGTGCGCTCGGCTTTCGGCGCAAGCTCAGGCTTCAGTCCGACGCGGATTTTCACCGCGGCGGCGTAGAGCACCGCACCGAGCAGCCCCGGCAGCAGCGCGCCGATGAAGAGCGCGCCGATCGAGCTTTGCGTGAGCAGCCCGTAAATCACCAGCAGGATCGACGGCGGGATCAGCACGCCAAGCGTCCCCCCGGCCGCCACCGTCGCCGAGGCGAGGGACGGATCGTACCCATGACGCTCCATCTCCGGCATGGCGACGCGACCGATCGTGGCGACGGTGGCGAGGGACGAGCCGCAGATCGCGCCGAAAATCGCCGAAGCCCCGATGGTCGTGACCGCGAGCCCGCCGCGCCTGTGCCCGAAAAACCCGTTGAGAACGTCGAAAAGCGAACGCGACAACCCGGCATGGGAGGCGAAGACCCCCATCATCACGAAGAGCGGGATCACGCTGAAGGAGTAGGGAAAGAGCGACTCGAACGGCGTCGAGCCGAGAACAAAGGCGACGCCGGTCCAGCCGTTGAGCCACCAGTAGCCCAGCGTCCCGATCACGCCCATCGCGATGGCGACCGGCAGCCCGAGGCCGATCAGCCCCAATGTCGCGATGAACCCCAGAACTCCGAGCCACGCCGCGCTCATTGTTTCGCCTTCGCATCGGAGCTTTCCGCGCCCGCGAGCGCGACGCCCAGCAGCGACAACGCAAGGCCCGCGAGCAAGGGCCACCAGTACCATGCGATCGGTATGCCGAGCTGCTGCGAGCGGTCGCCGAACATCGTGCGCGTCTCGTAGGTCAGCACGCCCTGCCAGAGCATGAGCGCGAGGAGGGTGAACGCCAGCGTCGCCGCTATGAGCCGCAGCGCCGCCGCCGGCGCGGCCGGCAGGGCCCCGACGAGGAAATCCACGCCGACATGGGCGCCGGCCATGAACGCGTAAGGCATCACCAACCAGGCCCCCGCCATCACGAAGAGCTGCACCAGGTCGACGACGCCATCGATCGGGACGCCGACCTGGCGACCGAGAATGTCCGCGACGGTGACGAGCGCCGCCAGCGCATAGGCGAGAACGCCCAACCCCGCTATCGCGCGAAGAAAGCGGCGGAGCCAATGCGCGACCCGTCTCATGACCAATCTGTCCCCTCTCGATTCCGCGCGCCGATGGTTCGGCCGGCTCTCGCCCGATCCATCGGCGCGTCGGATTCGACCGTCAGTTGGACGCCGCGTATTCGGCGACCAATTCCTGCATCCGCGCGTAGATCTCCTGCGCGTTGTCGACGCCGTCGGCCTTCAGCTCCTCGAGATAGCCGTCGATCATCGGGGCCAGCGTCTCGCGCCAGCGCTCTCTCTCCTCGTCGGAAAGCTCGGTGATCTCGTGGCCGGCGTCGATCGCCCCCTGACGGCCCGGCGCGTCCCATGCGTCCCACCAGTCGCCGAAATTCGAAACCAGCGCGTCGCCCGAATACTTGTCAACGCAAGCCTGCGCCGTCTCACTGAGGGAGTTGTACGAATTCTCATTCATCACGAAGAAGAACGAAACTGTGTAAGCGCCTGCATCAAGATGATATTTCAAGACCTCGTTCAGGCCGAAGGATGCAACCGGATCCCACGGGAACACGGTGCCGTCGATGACCCCGCGCTGCAGGCTCTCATAGACCTGACCCGGCGGCAGGCCCTGCGGTGTCGCACCGAGGAAGGTAAGCATCTCCGACACGGCCGGGCTCGGTGTGCGGATGCGGAGGCCGTCGAGGTCCTCCATCGTCTCCACCTTCTTCTCGCTGGTGTGAATCAGGCCGCCATTATGCGCGTGAAGCGCCAGCACCTTGAGGCCATCATATTCCTCCGCCAACTCGTCCGGAAGCATCGTCCAGAGCGCGTGGGTGGCGGCTCCGGCGTCGTCGGTCAGGAACGGCATGTCGATGACCGAGGTGCGCGGAAAGCGGCCGCGCGGGATGCCGTGGAGGCCGTGGGCGATATCCACGACGCCGGCCATGACCTGCTCCTGCTGGCGCGCGACATTGCCGAGCTGCGAGCCCGCGGCGAAGATCTCGAACTGCACCTCGCCATCGGTGCAGGCGGTCACCTGCTCGGTCCAGGGCTTGATGAAATCCGTGTGGATGCCGTGAACGGTCGGCAGGAAATGGCTGAGCTTGAGCGTGGTTTCAGCCGCGGCCTGCGTCGCCATTCCCGCAGCTGCGGCGGCGGCCGCGGCGATTGCGCCGAGGCCGAGTCTGAAACTGGATGTCATGGGTTCCTCTCCCTTTGCGTCCTGATCTTGTCTGGCTGCTTCGCTTCCGGCCATTGAACGCCTTTACGACGCGCGCCGCCACAATAACAGCCTCTGCTTCGCCGCGCCGGATCTTCGACGCGCCCCCGCATGCCGCCGGCCCGTCGCCTACAGCGCAAGCACGATCCTCCCACCCTTCGCCCGCGAGCAACAGGTGATGATACGATCGCCCTTGGCCCGCTCGCTCGCGGTCAGCACATTGTCGCGGTGGTCGAGTTCTCCCTCGAGCACCGTCGCCTCGCAGGAGCCGCAGAGCCCCTCCCGGCAATCGCAGGCGACATCGACGCCCGCCTCCTCCAGCGCGTCGAGCACGGTCTGATCGCGCCTGACCTTCAGCAGAAGGTCCGAGTCGCGTAGAACGAGTTCGAACCCGTGCTCCTTTTCGGGTTCGAGCGCCGCGGCGGCGGAGGAGAACCGCTCCGAGCGCAACACGTCCGAACGCTTGCCCGCAAACTCCGCCTCCAGCGCCGCCAGCATCCGCTCCGGCCCGCAGGCGTAAAGCTCCGCGTCGTCCGGAAGGCCGGAGACCAGCGTCGCGAGATCGACGCGCCCCCCCTCTTCCGCGACGTGCAGGGTCAGCGCGTCGCCATGCTCGCGCTCCAGCCGGTCGAGAAACGCCATCGCGCCGCGCGCGCGGCCGGCGAAATGCAGCGCATAGGGTTTCCCAAGCGCCTTCAGCCGATCCGCCATGGCGATGATCGGCGTGATCCCGATGCCGCCGGCGAGTAGGACATAGCGCGGCGCGCGCTCGTCCAGGCGGAAATGATTGCGCGGCCCGGCGACGCGCACCGCGTCTCCGACGCTCAGGGATTCATGGAAATGGCGCGAACCGCCGCGCCCCTCGGCCTCCAGCAGCACCGCGACATCGTAGCGATCGGGGGACTGGCCGCAGAGCGAGTATTTCCGGCGAAACCCGCCGTGGATCAGGTCGAGATGCGCGCCGGCGCTCCAGCGCGGCAGCGAACGCCCGCGCGGATCGCGAAGCGAAAGATACAGGATGCCGCCAACGCGCCGCGCCTCGGCGATTTCCAGCGTGCGCAGAATCTCGCTCCGCACCGGCGGGCCGACGGCGAAGTCCTTCGTCGCGCGCCGCGCTTTCGCCCGCCGCTCGGGGGTCTGCGCCGGGTCCCACTCCACCAGCAGCGAGGTGGGGCCGCGAAACGATGTGTTCGGCAGCGAGGCGAATTCCTGATCCAGGACGAGGCGAAGGCCCGGAATGCGCCGCGTAAACTCTTCTATGAATATCCGCATCTCCATCCGGGCGATGTTCTTGCCCATACACTGGTGGCTGCCATAGCCGAAGGACAGATGGTCGGCGGCGTTGTCGCGGTAGAGGTCCAGTTCGTCCGGATTCTCGAAATGCGCCGGGTCGCGATTGGCCGAGGCCATGACGATCAGCAGCTTCGCGCCCTCCGGGATCGGTACATCACCGATCCGGCAGGCCGCCGTCGCCTTCCGCCGCCAGGCGACGATCGACCCGGCGTAGCGCAGGCATTCCTCGACCGCGTTGGGGATGAGATCGGGGGTCTCTACAAGCTCATCCCATCTTTCACGCCGCGAAAGCAGCTGCCGGAACGCGTTGGCGGAGGCATGGGCGGTCGTCTCGTGCGCGGCGACGAGGATCGCCATCATCATCGAGTGAAGATAGCTGTCGGTGACGATATCCGGGTGCGTCGCGTTCCGCCGGATGCTGTCATACATCCAGCCCTCGCCATCGGGGTTGGCGCGCATCTTCGCGACGATGCGCCCCGACGCCTCCCAGAACCGCCCGACCTGTTCGGCGACGTGAACCTGTTCCTCGGGCGACGGTCGGCCCCATGTATTGACGGTATGGGCGACGGAGAAGGACTTGAGCTCCGCGATATCGGCGTCGTCCACGCCGAGGAAATGCAGCGCGACCGTCGCCGGGATATCCCAGAACACCTCCTTCACCAGATCGGCCCGCCCGTTGTCGATGATGGCGTCGAGCCGCGCCGTCGTCAGGCGGCGGATCATCGGCGCGTGCTTCTCGAGCTTCTCGGGCAGGAATGCGCCCATCAGGAGTCGCCGCCGCTCCATGTGGTCCGGCTCGTCCTCGTTCACCATGGTCCGGTTCAGCGCATAACCGTAGCGCTTCAGGACCGCGCCCGCCTCCGGCGAGGCCGGGGCGATCTTCTCCAGCGCGATGGAGGGCGAGAAAAGGATGTTGTCGCGAAACACCGCCTTCACGTCCTCATAGCGGCTGACGATCCAGTAGCCGAACTTGGGGCTGTAAAAGACAGGCTCCTGCTCACGGGACCAACGCAACGCCTCCGCCGGGTCGGCCTGGTATGGCGCGCCGAAAACGTCGAAGGCGGCGGCCTCGGGCGAAACCGCCGCGCCGTCGAACGGACAGAC
This sequence comes from Pikeienuella piscinae, assembly GCF_011044155.1. Classification (NCBI taxonomy): domain Bacteria; kingdom Pseudomonadati; phylum Pseudomonadota; class Alphaproteobacteria; order Rhodobacterales; family Paracoccaceae; genus Pikeienuella; species Pikeienuella piscinae. The sequence goes on along the minus strand of NZ_CP049056.1, from coordinate 125,510 downwards.
GCCGATGCTGGCATCGGTCATGAACGCGATTCCTTATTGTCTCTATTATCGCACAGATGTTATCAATATTCGGAACCATTCGCAATCCGGTGCGACGCCGGCGCGAGTGTTGCGGAGGATGGCGCAGCCATGTTGCAGACCCTCGATCGCGGGCTGGAGACGCTCGAATTCGTGAGCCGGAACCCGGAGGGCGTGACCGTCGCCGCTCTCGCCGCGCATCTGGGCGTTCACCGCGCCATCGCCTATCGGATCGTCGCGACGCTGGAGGCGCGGGCCCTCGTCGCCCGCCCGAGCGGGGGGCGCGTCAGGCTGGGCGGCGGGGTGGCGGCGCTCGCGGCGCGGTTCGAGCCGCAATTGCGCGCCGTCGCGCAGCCCCGGCTCGCCGCGCTCGCGAAAGACACCGGCGCGACATCGTTCCTCACGGTGGCGCAAGGCGCCGAATGCGTGGTGATCGCAGTGGCCGAGCCGGAACATGGCGCGTTCCGGGTCGGCTATCGGCTGGGCGGGCGCCATTCCATCCACGCCGGCGCGGCGGGGATCGCGATCCTTTCCGGGCGGCCGGAACAGCCGACCGATCCGGAGGCGGTGCGGTGTGCGCGGCGCGACGGGTTCAGCGTGACGAGGGGGGAGTTGCAGACCGGCGCCGTCGGCGTCGCGAGCCCGCTGCGCCGGCCGGGGGCCGGCGAGGCGGCGGTCGAGGCCTGCGTCGGCGTCGTCGCGATGGAGGACCTCGACGTCGAGCGCGCCGCCCTCTTGACCCGCCGCTGCGCCCGGAGCTTCTCCTCGGTGAACTGACCCGCCGGCGCCCTTCAACTCCGCCCGGCGCCGCCCAGCCCCAGCCCGCCGTCGCCGATCAGCACGAACGGCCCCCAGAAGATCGGGTGAGAAGTGGCCGGCGCCCCGCGCAGCCGCGCCTGCGCCTCGCGCAGGGCTTCCGCGAAGCTGACGCCGCCGCCCTTCAACCGCTCGAAGAAGAAAGCGATCAGCCGCGTCGTTTCGGCGTCCGCCACCGGCCAGTGCGTCGCCAGCACGGTGCGCGCGCCGGCGCTGAAGAACGCCCGCGCGAGGCCGGAGAGGCTTTCGCCCCCCGCGCCGCTTTCCCGAATGATCCGCGCGGCGGTGGTCGGCCCGGCGCCGCCCGTCCCCACATCGCCGCGCGCGCCGGCGTTGCGCCCGAGCGAGGCGAGATAGGTCGAGGCCGTGTTGCACGCCGAAAGCACAATGAGCTGGGCGTCGAGATTGAACGCACGGATCTCGGTCGCGCTCAATAGTCCGTCGCTATCCGGATCCCCGGTCGCGCTGACGGTCAGCGCCGGATCGGTGAAACAGTCCGGCGTCGGCCAGAGAATGCCGTGCGTCGCGAAATGCAGCACCTTGAACTCCGCCAGCCGGCCCGCGGCCGAAGCCGCCTTCAGCGCCTCTTCGGTGAAATCGGCCCCGGTCGCCACCTCGCCATCCGCGCCGAAGATGGCCCCGACCGCCGCGACCTCCGCCTCTGTTCCGGGAAGGCTCCCCACCGTGTCGATCGCACGCGCCAGACCGATGCAGTTGGGCGGCAGGTCATTGAGGCGCAGCACCTTCTCGGGATCGACGCCGGGGGCGAAATTCCCGTAGGCCGCGATAGCCCGCGGCGCCGCGCTGAGCCCCGCGCGCAAGCGGATATCGACGAGATTGCGCGGGCTCGGCACATAGGAGATCGCCTTGTCCGCGCTCAGCCATCGAAGCCCGGTGTAATCGCCTCTGAGAGCCCAGTCGGCCGCGTTCGCAGAGCCCGGCGCCGTCGTCACAAGAAGTTCGAGCGGGAAGCTCTGCAACGCGCCAGAGGTCGAGACGACCAGCTTGTCGAAACCCGCCAATTCATCCGTCACCTCGCCGAAGATCAGCTTGTAGAGGATATGCGCGAAATCGGCGCGAAAGACCGGCGCGACGCCGCCGGCGCCGACCGTCACCGCCTGCCGGAGCGACGCGACGAGCACCGCGAACTGCCCCTCCGTCGCCTTGATCGAGCGCGCCGTCACCCCGGTCTTCGAGATGACGAAGATCATCGAGCGCGGCTCGCCCGAGACGATCTGCACCATCGCTTCATCCGGCCTCAGCGCCGTCTGCACCTCCCCTAGCGAGACCGGCGAGGCGATGGCGGACTGGTATTCCGGCGCGATCCTGTCGCGCGCCGCGCGCAGACGCTCGACCTCCGCCCCGGCGTCCGCGACCTCCCGCGCCAGGCGCTCGGTCTGCTCGCTCTGGTTCAGCGGGTCCTGCAACTGGATGATCTGCAGCGCCTTCAGCGTCGCGTATTTCTCCTCAGCCGTCCGCCAGGCGCGGACTGCGCCGGCCTTGGCGTCGTCGCCCTGCCCCAGAAGCGCCGCCGCCCCCGAAACCGTCTGCGCGGTGATCGAGCGGCGAATGACCTGTGCGGCGCGGAACATCCGCGCGGCGTATTCCTCGCGCCGCGCGGGGTTCTTCTCCGCCTCGGCCAGTCCCAGCCGGAAGAACGGCCAGAGCGCCTTGAACTCGACGATAACGGGCGTTTCCTCATAGACGCGAAAGCCGCGTTCATATTCCTCCAGGCTCTCGTCGATCCGCCCGAGCGCGGCGAGCGCGCGGCCTAGGCTGGTGCGCGCCCGCGCCTCCAGCGGCGAGCGTGGCAAGAGCGCGGCGAAACTGTCCGCCGCCTCCCTCGCATCCGCGCGCGCCGCATCGTAGTCGCGTTTCTCGTAATCGATCAGCGCGCGTTCGGCGAGAAAGCGCGGGCGATAGACGGCGGCGGAGCGCGGCACGAGATTGACCAGATCGAGCGCGTAGTTGATCGCCTCGGTCGCGCCCGGCAGATCGCCCTCAAGGAGGAGGATATGCGCCCGCGCGTGGCTGTTGGAGGCTTCATCGACGATCGAGCGGCGCGCCTCGTCCGACCCGCCGATCAGAAGGTCGTCGAAGGAGGCGCCGAACGCGGCGCCGACCCCCTCTTCCGGGAAGGAGTTCGCGGCCGCCTCCGCAAATTCGCGCGCGCCGATGACGGCGGAGCGGTTCAGCAAATCCTGCGCCCGATAGGCGGTGTAGAGCGTGCGCTCGCGCGTCAGCCGTTCGGGCGGGACCTCGGCGCCGTCGCGCAGCAGGCCCTCCGCCCGCGCGAACAGCCCGTCCGCAGTCGCGAAGCGCTCCTGACTGGAATGCGCCAACGCCTGGTTCATCAGGACGAAGGCCTGCGAGGGCCGATCCGGGCAGCGTTGGTTCACCGGCTCGAGGCTGTAGATCGAGAGAAGCTCGGAAAAGGCGTTCTCCGCCTCCGCGAACCGAAGGCCGAAACTGTTGCGCTGCCCCTTCAGAAGCAATTCGTCCACCCTGTCGCAGAGCGCGCCTTCGTCGTTCGCCAGAAGCGCGAGCGGCGTCGCCGCGTCGTCCGACTTTTGCGCCGCGCACCCCGCGAGCAGCGCCAGCCCAGAGAGAACCGAAACAGGATATTTCAGCATGTGCTTCCCTCTTCGCATGGCGCGGCGGTGTTCACGAAATCCGAGAAGAAGCTCTGCGGCACGCCCCAAAGCTCCTCGTTGCCGAAGCTGCCGAACAACTCGAGCAACTCCTGGTCGTCGATGTCGAGAACCGGCGGCGCGACGATCAGCACCTGGTTGACGACATTCGGCGTCGGCACGTTCGTGCAATCCGCGACATCGCCGATGACGCAGTCGTTGAACTGAAACTCCCGCGAGCGGCTGGGAGGCACAGGAAAGAGTCCCCCGGCGCGCTGACGGGTGTTGACGATGAAGCCATAGGCTTCGGCCGAGCTTGGCGCGATCAGGTCGCCGAAGGTGAAAGCCGGCGTATTGATCCCGAAATAGCTGTCGGAAGAGACGAAAGCGTCCACCTGCCCCGGCGGCGGCGCCGCAAGAAGCGGACCCGAGACGTTGATGCGGATCGGTCCGCTGAAGAAGTAATCGTCCGGGAAAGCCGGATCGAAGAGGAACCGCGTCCGCACGGCGTTACCGCCGGGCGTCCTTTCCGCGAAAGTGAACCCTGCGAAAAAGGCGCCGCCCTTGATATCGAGCGCGCCGATCGGGTTCGCCGCGCCGACGAAATCGCGAAAACGCACCGCGCCGCGCCCGGCGGCGATGGAGAGCGAACCAAGCCCGCCGCGCTCCGTCGCAATGGCGGCGGAGCCGACCGGCGGCGCATCGTTCAGCCCGTCGACCGGCCGATCGAAGCGCACGAAACCGCCGCGCGGGGCGAAGCCGCCGCCGGTCGTGTCGATCCGGAACTCTTCGCCCGAATTGAGATAGAGCCGCAGAAGGTTCTCCGGCAACGCCGCCTCGCCCTGCTGGCGCGGAGCCGCCGCGTTCGGTCGAGCGAGCCGCGGCGGCGGCCCCGCACCGTCCTCGAGCGCGGTAAGTCGCCCCAGAAAGACAACGTCGTCCGTTGTCGTCAGAAGGGTTGAGCCGCCAACCTCCCAATTCGCGAGGCGCTGCGCCGTCGCGACGCCGCCGGCGGAGCGCGCAGCGCTTTCCTCGGTCAGCACCGCATCGCCGGCGATCCGGCGGAGCGAGATCACGCCGTTGAAGATGTTCCCGGCGTTGCCCAGAACGAGATCGCGCTCCGCCCCGGCGGCGACGATCCCGAATCCGCGCGCCGGGTCGAGCCCGGTCGAGAAATCCGCGTCGCCGGAGACGCGGATGGCGCCCCGGCGCCGCGCCGCAGCCGCGCCAGGCGCGGCGGCGAGCGCCGAAGGCGCCGCCGCCGCCATATCGACGACATCGACAACACCGACCTGCCGGATCGCCGCATCGCCGGTCGCGCCGGCGGCCCCCGCCACGATGCGCAGATCGCGCCCGGCCCGGATCGGCCCGAGGTCGATCGAGCCGGCCTCGGTCAGGATGACGTCGCGCCCTTGAGCGCCAACCGCGCCGGCGATCGCATGTCCGCCATTGTTCAACCGGATATCCTCGCCGGCGAGGAAGAGCGCGTCGGCGCCGATTTCGAGGCGCGCGCGCGGCGGCGCGGCGTCGCTGATCTTTCCACCCGCCTCGACGCGGAGCGATCCGGCGGCGAAAATCCCGCTCCGCGTCGCCCGCCCGCCGCCGGGGAGCGCAACACCGGTCGGCGCGCCGAGCGCAATGTCGTTGGCGTCGTTCAGCATGACGTTCCGCGCGGCGAGGACGGAGACACCGCCGCCGAAATCATTGTCGCCCGTCACGCCTCGCACATCATCGACCAGCGCGACATCGCCGCCGGCGGAGAGATAGGTGTCGCCGGCGACGTGAAGCAGACCCGCAGTCCGCTCGGCGCCGAGAACGATCGTCTGGCCCGCGGGAGCGACGCGGAGCGGGAGCGGCGCATCGGCGTCCGGCCCCTCCGCCACCGCCTCCGGAACCCTGGCTTCGCCCGGCCCATCGATTGCGACCCGGCCGAGTGCGAAATCGCTGTCGAGAGTGAAGATATCGCCCTCCGGCGCCGAAGCGCGAAGCCGTCCGGCCACGGCGACCGCGCCGAGACCGATATCGCCGCCGGCGCTGAAGAGCGTCGCCGCGCCACCCGCTGACAGCCCGTCGAGCCGCATCCCGGTCGCCGCCCGCGCGTCCAGCCGCCCGAGCCGGAGATTGTCGAGCGCCGCCGCGCCGCCGGCGCGCAGAACCAGCGCGCCGAGGCGCCCGTCGCCGAGATCGGCGCTCGCGCCCACTGTCAGGGTCAAATCGCCGATATCGAAATCATCGAGCGTCGCGCGCCCGTCGGCGACCATCCGCGTCGCCCCACCCACCGAGAGATCGGAAAGGTCGATCCCGCCATCGGCGAGCGCGGTCATCCGGCCGCCGACATGAACGCGCGCGCCGGCGTCGCCGCCAAAGCCGATCGAAGCCGCCTCGATCCGCGCCGCGCCGGAGACCGAAAGATCCCTTAGCGTGGCCGCGCCGCCGCCGGCGTCGAGCGTCAACGCCCCCGCGATCCGGGCGTTCGTCACGCGCGCCCCCTCGGACTCGATCACTGTCGCGTCGGCTATCAACCGGTCGACATTCGCCACCCCCGCGACCTTCAGCGCCGTCGCCCCGGTCACCGCGCGGGAGAGCGTGGCGCGCGCGGCGTCGATCTTCACCGTCCCGGCGCGAATGTCCGTCGCGCTGACCGCGCCGCCAGCCGCGATTTCCGTCGCGCCAAGCGTCATGTCGTCGAGGGCGACCGCCCCCGCCGCCCGGAGCGCCGTCGCTCCGGCGCTGATGTCTCTGGCGTCGAGACGGGCGCCCCGGCTCTCCGCCGTCAGGGACCCGCCGACCGCCAGCCTCGCCAGATCGACCGCGCCGGCCGTGTTCAGCGTAACCGGACCGCCCGCCGCCATGTCGGTCACGCTCAGCCCGGCGGAGGTGGAATTCGACGCGACGCGCGCGCTCAACGCCCCGCCGAGCCGGCTATCCCTCAGCGCGAATCCCTCCGCCGCGACCAGCGCCGCGTCATCGGCCACCACAGACACCGCCCCACCGAACCGGTTGCCCGCATCTGTCAGCGCGACATCTCCCAGCCGCCCCGCCGACGCGATCGGCGCGCCGCCATGATCGCCGGTGGAGATCGAGAGCGCGCCGCCGACCGCGAGCGCGCCGCCCTGACCGAGCCCGTTGGCGGCGCCGGCGTTATCGCTGTTGGTCAGAACCGTCAGCGCCCCGCCGACCGCGCCAGCCGCCAGAGTCAGCGCATCGACCGTGGCGAGCGTAGCATCGCCGCCCGCGTTCAGCGCCACGGCGCCAACGAAGCGGTTGTGGAGCCCGTCGAGCCCCGCGCCTTCGCGCGGCAGCATGATGTCCCCGGTCGCGAAGAGCGTCGCAGGCCCGACGACTTCGACGCGACGGTCGAAATCATCACGCGAAATCGACGTCCCGGCCCCGGCGTCGATATTGTCGTTCACACGCAGATCCCCCGCCCCGACGGTTCCGATCCCAAGCTCCGGCGCGCCCGGACCCGCGATCTCCACATCCGCCGGCGCGTTGGTCCGCGCAGTCGCCAGCGCAATCGCGCCGCTCGTCGCCGTTGCGCCCAGCGCGCCACCGATATCGAGGGCGCCGATCCGCACATCCACGCCGGTGAGGTCCAGTTCGCCCGCCGCGCGCACCGCATCGGCCGACAGTGTTCCCGACGCCTCAATCGCGCCGGTCGCCAGGCTCACATTGGAAAGCGCCGCGCCCGCCCCCGCGATAGCGCGCCCCGCGCCAAGGTCGCCTTCGCTCAACGCGAGGGCGCCGCCGGAGACGATGTCGAAATCACCGAGATCGAAGCGCGCGACAGAGATCGCGCCGCGCGCAGACGCGAGCCGCGCGCCGCCAGCCGCCTGAATATCCGTCGCCGCGACGCCCCCATCCGCCGCGCCATCCAGCGCGAACGGTCCGGCGCCGCCGAGCGACAGGCGATCGAGCGCGACGGCCCCCGTTGCGGAGAAGCCGAGCATCCCGCCAGCCGAGAGTTCGGCGATGACAAGATCGCCCGCCTGCGCCGCCTCCGGGGCGCCAATCCGCAGGTCGCCGCCGAGCGCGCCGCCGGTGACGGCGAACCCGTCGGCATCCCGCAGTCTTGCGTCCCGGCCGATCAGTTTCACGTCGCTGAACGCGTTCGCCGCGTTGTCGAGGATGATATCGCCAAGCTCCGCTGTATCGAGCGGTCCGCCATGAACGCCCGCGATGGCGCTCAACGTCCCGCCGACGCGCACCGCGCCTCCCGCGATTTGGCTCAGCGCCTCGCCTGCGCCCGCGCTTTCATCGGCGTTGAACCGAAGCGCCAAGTCGCCGGCCACGTCGAGATCGCCGAGCATGAGGCCGCGTGAATCCTCGACCGCGGCGCTGGCGCCGGTGAGAGCCAGAGCGCCATCGATATGCGCCTGGAAGGCGCCGCCATCGGCGTCGAATCCGCGGGTCAGGACGATAGCGCCCGTGGCGGAGAGGCTGGCGTCGCCCGCGATGCTGACCAGTTCGGTGAAGGCGCCGTTGGCGTCCGCCGCCTGCATCGTCGCCGCCGAACGGCCAAGCGCGATGGTGGTGCCGCTCATTCCCGCGCCGGTGTAGTCTATCTCGGCGTCGGTGAACTTTGCGGCGTCGCCGGCCACGGCGTTTAGCGTCAGGTCGCCGCCCGCGTCGAGGAAGCCGAAACGGACCTCCCCCGCCGCGATGGCGATATCGCCGCCGAAACGCATCCGGTCGAGGGTCAGCAAGTCGATATCCCCGGCGGCCCCGGCGATCCCCTCGTTGAAATCGCCCGGCGTCCCGGCGGCGAGTCCGGCCGAGCGGAGATAGACGTAGCGCTGGACCGGCGCGCGCACCGTGATCGCGCCATCGGCGAAGACATCGTTGAGCGCGACCTCGCGCGCGCTGGCCGCGCCGAGGCCGCCAGGCCCGATGATCGCCCGCTCCAACGCGACGGCCCCCGCTCCGGCGACGGCGGCGCCGGCGACCGATCCCGCACCGCCGAACGTTGCGCCGGACGCGCTAATGTCGACGGCCGATATTCCCCCCTCGGCCGTTCCGACCAGCGCCGCCCCCGTCACTTCGGCGAGGGACAGGTCGCCCGTCGCAGCGGTGAGCGTCAGGTCGCCCATGGCTGCGCTGTCGAAGACGAAAAGCCCGCTCGAATCCACGATCGTGGCGGCGCCGCCCGCGAGGAATGTCACGAAATCCCGCCCCGGCGCCCCGTCATCCGCCCCGTCATCCGCCCCGTCGCTGTCGAAATCATGCCCGGCGTTGTCGAGAAGGATGGCGCCGGTCGCCTCGAAGGCGGCGTCGCCCTCCACGCGCAGCGCGCCGGCGTCGCCATCGGTGATCGAACCCGCCCGCGCGCCGACGAGGAGCGACCCGCCGCCGCCCGAGGCGACGGTGGAAACCGAGCCGAGCTGGATCCCGCCCGCGCCGATCAGCGTCACGTCCCGTCCGGCGGCCGAAAGCGCACCGCCAAATCCGTGGCGGTCGGAAGAATCGTCATTGTCGAGCGTCAGATCGAAAACACCGCCGCCCGTCGCCGCGAAGGAGGCGGCTCCGGCGACCGAAATCGCCGCGCCCGCCGTATCGGTCAGCGCGCCGCTCGCAGCGACATCGAGCGTCAGCGCCGAGATAGCGCCTAGTCGAAGCGCCGAAATGTCGTTCAGCGTCACGGCGGCGCCGGCCGCGTCCACCCGCCCGCCGAAATCATTGGCGAGGGCGAGCGTGATGTCGAAATTCCCCGCCCCGTCCGTCGCCGCGAACGCCGCATTCCCGGCGACCGTCAACGCGCCGCTCTGGCCGATCGCGCCGCCCGCCCCGACATCGAGGCTGGCGACATCCGAGACGCCGATGTTCACCTCGTTCATATCGACCAGCGCGACGCCGCCGGCGTTCAGCGCCACGGCGCCGCCGAAATCGTTTCCCGCCGCATCGAGCGTCACCGCCTGGCCGGGCGCGTCGATCACGCTCGCGCCGCCGATGGAAAGCGCCGTTCCCGCGCCCTGGGCGATCCCTCCCGCGGCGGTCGCGACCGCGAATTCGCCCGTCGCCGCGATCCGCCCGAGCGTAAGCGCCTCGCCCGCGAAAAGCGCCACATCGGCCCCGGATAGCCCGCCGCCGTTGAACCGGATCGTTCCCGCGCCGTCAGCCGCCGGCCCGCCGGTCACGGTGAAGTCCGCGTCCGCCCTCAGCGTCAGCGCCGCCGCGGCGATATCCGCGTTGAGAACGATGTCGCGCCCCGCCTCAAGGCTCAGACCGAACCCGGTGGATACGGCGGCGTCCACAGTGATGTCGTTCGTCGCCTGCAAGGTCACATCGGCGGTCGCGGCGCTCAAAGCCGCCGCGCTCAGCGTGAGATCCGCGATCTCGCCATCGAGGTCGCCAAAGAGGATTTCATTATCGTCAAGTTCCGCGTCGTCAGCGCCGGCCGCCCCGATCACGATGTTCACGGGGTCGAGAAGCAACTCTCCGCGCGCGCCCTTCGGCGCGGAGAGATCCGCTGCGCCGTCGAACCGCAAAAGCCCCGCCGAAGAAATTTCCACGAACCCGCCATCGCCGCCGCCCGCGCCGCCGCGCGCCTCGACCCGGCCCGAGAAGGCCGTCGCCTCGCGCGACCATACCGTGATCGCGCCGCCATCGCCCACATCGGAACCATTCGCCAGGATCGTCGCGCCTTTCGCGACAAGGACGCGCGCGCCGTCGACGCCGACCGCTCCGCCGCCCGCCGCGCCCGTCACGTCGATGGAAGCGCTCTCCGCCACCCGGACCCTGTCGCCCGCGACCTCCACAGCGCCGCCCGCCGCCCGCCGCGCGGCCCCCGTGGCGTCGAGAACGCCGGAAACCTCGACGCCGCCATCGCCGGAGAGCACGATCCGCCCGCCTCGCTTCTCCGCCGTCTGCGCCTCGACGACGCCGCCGACGGAGATCTGGCTGTCGACCAGTCCGCTCGCGGAGGTCGCCGTGATCAGGACGTAACCGCCGGGATTGTGAATGCGGCCGGTGTTGCCAGCGCGGCCCGCGCCGTCCTCCAGCGCGAAGGCGTAGAACCCGTCTCCGGCGAGATCGACAGCGAAGGTCTCGGCGCCCGCGATCACGACCTTGCCGACCTTGCCGGCGATGACGCCGCGGTTCTCGGCGCCCGGCGCGACGAAGGCCGCGACTCCCCCTTCGGCGAAGGTGATCTCCCCCTCATTGACGATCTTCGCATCGGGCGCGCCCGGCCGGTCGAAACGGTAGTCGCCGGCCATGAAATCCGCATTGGAGATATCCGCGGTGGTCGCGAGCAACCCGCCGACATCGGCCATCGCGCCGGCGTGAAAGGTGACGCCGTTCCGGTTCACGATCCATACCGATCCGTTCGCGAGCAACTGGCCGCGAATATTCGTGGGCAGCACGTCGAGAACGCGATTCAGCGCGATGGAGCCTTTGCCCGGTTGCAGGAATTTCACCGCTTCGCCCGCGTCGATATCGAAGCTCCGCCAGTCGATCACCACCTTGTCGGAGCCCTGGGTGATCGTGGTGCGCGCGCCCCTGGTCGCGATCCGCGCGTCGCCGGCCGCGACCACGCCACCCTTCGGCCCGGCCGGCGCATCGCCGGGGAACCCGAGTGCGAGCGCCAGGAGGAGCGTGGCGCGGCGGGTCGCCCTCATCGCGTCTCGCCGCGCCGTCATCGCCCTAGAACCGCTTCGACAGGGTCAGGAAGAAACGCGGGCCGGTGATCTGCTCGCCGTCCGGGCCGACCCTCGTCAGCGGCTGGTTGGCCGGGAACGCCAGCTCCGCCTCCACGAACACCTGCTCGGGGAGGTAGAGCCGCACCCCGCCGCCGGCCGAAATCAGGCGCTGCATTCGCGGCTCGCCGTTGCCGAGATTCCAGACCACGCCGTAATCGCCGAAGCCGTAGGTCTCCATCGTGAATGCAACGTCGTAAAGGTTCAGGTCGCTCACGTAACGCAGCTCGCCGGTTACGCCGACGCCGTTGTCGCCGGTGAACTCCGACGGGTCGTACCCACGCCCGAAAGTGATGCCGCCAATCGCGAATTCCTCCGCCGCGAGAAGCGGCGTCAGGGAATACTGCCCGCCGATCTGAAAATAGGCATTGAGATCGTCATTCACGATCAGAAGCCGTTCGGCCTCGGCGCGCGCCAGCGTGAACACGCTCCGGCCATCGAAACGGCTTCGCTCAAGATCGTCGGGCGCGGTTGCGTTCAGAACATCGAACCCCTGCCGAAGCGAGGCCGCGAATGTCGTGTAGCCGAGCGGATCGCGGTAGACCCCGTCAATGCGCGCCACGCCGACGCGCTGCCGGTCGTCCGACACCCGGAACACGCCATTGGAGATATCGGTCTGCGAATCGAGATATTCGAGGCCGAGCCCGCCGTTCAACTCGAACGCCCGCGAGCGGACGAGAGGATAGGTAAGCCCGATCGTCGCCTGGACCTGCCGCCCCTGGATGCCGATCTTCTTTATCTCGTCGCCGGGCCTTGTGCGGCTGTAGAGCGCCGTGGCCTGAAGCGTCAAACCGTCGGTCCCGACCGCCCGCTGGTGAGCGACCAGCACGGTCGTACGCTCGTCGAAATCGCCGCCCGCGTCGGTTTCGCCGGTTTCCGGAATCTTGTCTGACAACACATCGAACGAGTTGAAGATCGAGATGGAGGTCGTATCCGCCCATTCGCTGTACGAGTTGAACCCGATCGTTCCGCCGATGACGCCCCGCCCGATCGCCGGGCTCTGCCTGTTGTCGGCGTAGAAAACACCTTCGAACGGGTCGCGTTCGACATTGACATGCAGCACCAGTCCGCCCCGCGATTCCGGGCCTGACGGCTGCGGAACGACCGTCGCACGCGTCACGCCCGGCAACTCGTTCACGTTCAGAATCGTCCGCTCCAGCAACGCGTCGGTCGGGTTCAGAACCCCGACCAGCGGCGCGATCATGCGCTCGACCAGCTTCCGCGCCGGCCCCACGGGGCCTTCCGGCTCCTCGATCTGAACGCCGTCAATTCGCGCTTCGATGATTTCGAGCCGAACCGCCCCGCCCTCAATCGCCTGCGCAGGAACAAGAACGCGCGTGAAGATGAAGCCGGACTCACGGTAGAGGTCCTGTATCCGGGCGGCGATTTCGAAAACCTGCGTCAGCGTCACCCTCCGCCCGATTTCTTCGCCGTAAAGCGCTGCAAGCGCATCGAAATCGAAAGCAGTGGCGCCGTGGAGCTCGACCGCGTTCAGTACGAACAGGATGTCCTCGGCGTTAGAGGGCGCACGCTGCGAGGTGAATTTCACCCGCGGCTCGGTCAGTGGCGACGGCTCGTCTCTGCGATCCGCGTTTCGCCGCGCCATAATTTCCTGAACCGCCGTCTGGGCGAACGCCGGGTGTGCGAAGCCGGCCCAGAGCGCGACTCCGAGCATCGCCGTCCTCGTCCCAACCCCATCGGACAACGGCCACCCCCCGGCGGCGACGCGGCGCAATACCGCAGAATATCGCTGCGCCGCATCCCACGGCACGGCGATAAGTTAACAAGAACTCTTATCAAAGTCGATATTTCTTCAAGCATTCCCGAGAATGCGCGCAGTCGCCCACGCCCAATCACTTGCAGCGATTGAAGAGCAGACCGCCGATCGAGCAAAATTTATTCAGTGAGTTCCCATTTCGGCGCGCGAACAGCGCCGAGCACGCGAGTCTCGCCGCCCCGGCTCGCGGTCAACGCCGAGGCCGCGCCGCCGGACCGGCCTGTCGCCGCGGCGAGCGGCCCGCTATACGGCCCCTCGACAAGCCGTGTCTCGCCATTTGCCATGATCATCGTCACGCTGGCGCCCGCCGGGATCGAAACCGGCTGCGCCTCGTCGACGACCGCGCCCGCGCCCAGTGCGCCGACGGAACTATCAAGGATCACCACGTCCGCGGCCATGGCGGACGCGCCTGCCAGCGCCAAAACCGCGATCGTTCCCAAGCATCGCATTCGACGATCCATGGTTCGGCCCCTCCCCGCTTTCGACCGCCTCGCTTAAGAGACGGCTTCGCACTATTCATGTAGGCGCCGCGACGGCACTGAAAAATGAAGAAATACACGCTGCGAAAAAACGCCGGACGCCAAACACTTCAATTCGGTGAAACCCTAGCGCAATCGGCGACCGGTGGCCAGCGCGGGCGCGCCCGGCCGGCGGTGTCAGAGGTCGTCGATCAGCACGCCGGTCTCGCCCTGCCGTAGCCGGCCGAGATGCCAGCGCGGCAGCGCGGCGCCCGGCCGCGCGCGCAGCATCTCCTCGAAGGCCGTCCGCGCCTTTGGCGGGTCGGTCTCGATCAACGCGAAGGCGGCCTCGTAGGCCGCGACGAAATCCGCATCCGCCTCCGCGTCGAGCGCGAAGACGGTGACCGGCTGCGATTTTCCCTTCAGCCGGATCTGCCCGATCGAGAGAAGGAGCGGCAGGGGGGCGCCGCCCGCTGCGGCGGCGTCGACGGTCTCGCGGCTGATCGCGACGCGCGTGCCATAGCGTTTGTTCGCGTCCTCGAGCCGCGAAGCGGTGTTCACCGCATCGCCCATCGCGGTGTAGTCAAACCGCGCGCGGCCGCCGAAATTACCCACCGTCGCGACGCCGGTATGCACCCCGATCCGGGTGACGCCGAGCCCGAGATGGGCGTTTTGCCGCCGAAACGCCTCCGCCACGCGATCAAGTTCTTCGGCGCAGAGCAGCGCCTTCAGCGCGTGATCGGCCAACGGCCTCGGGGAACCGAAATGCGCGACCACGGCGTCGCCGATGAACTTGTCGATAGCGCCGCCATGGCGCATGATCACCTCGCTCATCGCATTGAAATAGTCGTTCAGAAGCCGGGTGAGCTGATCGGGCGGCAGCTCCTCGCTCATCGTCGTGAATCCCTCGATATCCGTGAATATGAGCGAAATCTCGCGCCTGTCGCCGCCGAGCCGCAACGCCTCCGGATCCTCCGCAAGCTGATCGACCATCGCCGGCGCGAGGTAATGCGAGAAGGCGCGCCGGATCAGCCGCTGCTTGCGCTGGGTCAGCACGCTGTCGAGGCTGATCGCGAGGAGCGAACTGAGAAACACCGCGGCGACCGCCGGCGCTGTCGGCAGGAACTGAGCGCCCCGGAGCGCCAGCCCGTAGACGAGCGCGAGATAGCCGACTAGCACGGCCAGCGTCGCGGCCGCCTTCCAGACCAGATCCCAACGTGCGAGGCCGAACCCGGCGCCGACCATCGCGAGCGCGGCGACGATCGTCGCCACGAGCCAGGGTGGCGCGTTCGGCGGCGCGCGCCCGTCGAGAAGCTGCGTGAACACCGTCGCCTGGATCGCCACGCCAGGTATTGTGCGCCGGTTCGCCGGATCGACCCCGAGCGGCGTCTGGTGACGGTCCGTCTGCTCCAGATCGGCGCCGACGAACACCACCCGACCCTCGAGCGTCCGGTAGAGAATATCGCGCACCGCCTCGCTGGGCGGATCGGTGACGCGAAGCGAGGGCAACTGCTGAAAGAGCGTCGCGTTCGCGGTCTTCGGCGCGCGCCAGTCGATCACGCCCTCCCGCATCGGCTCCCCGCCGCCGATGGCCAGCGCCGCCGCGCCCGACAGCGACGCCCGGTCGATCCCCGGCAGCCGCGTGGCGAATCGCCGGACCACCCCGTCATCGTCGGTGATGACGTTCGCGAAGCCGAGAACCAGCCCGCTCTCCGCGGCGAACCAGCTCAGATATTCGCGCTGCGCTTCAATCAGCCCGGACCGCTGGTCGCCCCAGGCGGCGATTACCGGGCCGGGAAAATCGCGGATCGCCGAAATCAGCGCCCGGTCCTTGGCCGGCTCCGAAGGCTGGTCGAAAAGGATGTCGAGGACAACAGCGCGCACCCCCGCCTCGGCCAGCGCCCGCATCAACCGGGCGAGATAGCCGCGATCGACGGGCGAGCGATAGGGAAAGCGGACCAGGGTCTCTTCCGTAAGCGCGACGATGGTGACGCGTGGGTCCTGCGCCGCCTCGCGCGGGGCGATGAGCACCCGCTGGATGTCGTTGAGTTGGGTTTCGAGCGCGATGAGGGGCGGGATGGAGCGGAACGCGAAGAGCACGATCGCCGAAGAAAGCGCCGCCGCGGCGACCGCCCATAGCGCCCGCTCCAGCAGCCCCCGCAGCCCCGCGCCGGACCGCGGCCGGCGCGGCCCGTCATCGGCGGTGTTCGCGCTCACCAGGCCATGGAGCCGGCGCCCCCCTCGTCGCCGCCGAACGCGGCCTACCCTTTATTCTATTGGGTTTTTCCCACGAATGTCATCCCCCGGTTCGCGCTTCGCGGTGTTCCGCCAGCCGCGCCAACGCCCCACGGCGCCAGCCTCGGCGGCTCAGAGCTTCGCGTGCGTCCCGTCGCAGAGAACGCCGTTTCCGGTCTGCTTGCAGCCGCAGAAGAACACCTTGCCGGAGTCCTCCGCCGTGAACTTCACCGGGACCAGCCCGGTGTCCTTGTGGCTTCCGTCGCAAAAGGGTTGCTTCGCCGACCGCCCGCACGCGCACCAGAAATAGGACTTTCCGGCCTCGACTTCGACGGGAAACGGTCCCTTCCGGGCGACAACGGACGGTTCTGGCATGGCTGGCTCCCTGCTGGCTCGCCGTGAATCATAGCGCGCCGGCGGCGCGCCGCCAGCCCTCAATATTTCTTCGGCACATAGAGTTCGTCAGGCAACACGCGGCGCTCGTATTCGGGGTTATGCACCCGCTCCGGAAGCGTGACCTCCTCCTGCGCGATCGGGCCGTAAGGCACCTGCGTCAGCAGATGGTCGATGCAGTTCAGCCGGGCGCGCTTCTTGTCGTTGCCCTCGACGATATGCCATGGCGCTTCGGGGATGCTCGTCCGGATCAGCATCTCCTCCTTCGCCTTAGTGTATTGCTCCCAGCGCACGCGGGCCTGGAGATCCATGGGCGAAAGCTTCCATTGCTTCATCGGATCGTGAATGCGGATCAGGAACCGCAACTGCTGCTCCTCGTCGGTGATCGAGAACCAGTATTTCACCAGGATGACGCCGGAGCGCACCAGCATCCGCTCGAACTCCGGCACGTCGTGAAAGAACTGCTCGACCTCGGCTTCGGTGGCGAAGCCCATCACCCGCTCGACGCCGGCGCGGTTGTACCAGGAGCGGTCGAACAGCGTGATCTCGCCCCCGGCCGGCAGGTGCGGAACGTAGCGCTGGAAGTACCATTGCGAGCTTTCGCGCTCGGTCGGCGCCGGCAGCGCGACGACGCGGCAGACGCGCGGATTGAGCCGTTGAGTGATCCGCTTGATGACGCCGCCCTTGCCGGCCGCATCCCTGCCCTCGAAGAGCACGACCACCTTCTTCTTCTCGTGCGCGACCCAGTCCTGAAGCTTGATCAGTTCGGACTGGAGACGAAGGAGCTCGTGGAAATAGTCCCGCCGCTCCAGCGAGGGCGGATGCGCCTTTTCGTATATGCGTCTGACCCGGCGGCTGAGCACGACATCCTCGAGCTCTATCTCGTAATCCTCGTCGCGCGTGTCGGCGAGTTCGGCGCGCAGCCAGTCCATCGCCCCCTTGCCATCGATTTCGTCCATCTTCACTCCTCTCACGGCATCGGCGGAACAAACCACAAAATGACGACGCTTTTGTAACGCGCCACGCCGCAATTTATAGCGGAGCCGGGAATTTTCATTGACGCGGCGTCAATCCGTTCGCTAGGTGTAGCGTGATTTGGCAGCAATGGTGGGGACCATGCGGGGGGTTGTTTCTTACTTTTTCTTGGGTGTCGCCTCATGCGCGGTCGCAAGCGCGGCCATGGCGGATGAGAGCGAACAGCTGCGCGCGCAACAGGCGGAACTCTATCAGCAGATGCTGGCTCAGCCTTCCGATCCGGAGCTGATGGTCGCCTATGCGCGAACCTCCGTCGAACTCGAGGATTACGAAGCCGCGATCGCAACGCTGGAGCGGGCGCTGATCTACGAGCCGGACGAGCCGCTGACGCATCTCGAACTCGGCGTCGCCTATTTCCGCATCGGCTCCTACAAGATCGCGGAATATCATTTCGGCGCTGCGCGCGCCGGCGGGCTGCCGCCCGATCTCGACTCGCGCGCCGCGCTCTATCTCGAGGAGATCGAGGCGCGGACCCAGACGTCCCGGCTCACCGGCGTCGCCGGATTCGGCCTCGCCTACTCCACCAACGCCAATCTCGGACCGAAGGATGAGCTGATCTCCTTCCTCGGGTTGCCGGCGCTGATTCCGAGCTCCGCGACCTCGCAGCCCGATTTCGGCGTGCGTGCGACGCTGGGCCTTCGTCATACCTACGATCTCGGCGGCTCGAACACCGACGCGCTGATCACCGAGTTCGGCGCGTATTCGCTGCACTATTTCGACGAGACGGACGGCGACGTGGATGTCGTGGCCTTCACCACCGGGCCGCGGCTCTCGCTCGACAACAGCGCCTATGGGCCGAAAGCCCGACCGTTCATCAGGCTTGGCCACTCGCGCGTCTCGAACGACGCGCTCTACAGCGAGTTCGGCGTCGGCGTCGACGGCGGGCTGCCGGTCAACGACACCTTCGCCGCGTTCGGCCGACTCGGCGTCGACCGGCGCGAATTTCACAACGGCCTCAGCGATTTCGACAGTTTCGTCCTCGGCGCGGAGCTGGGCGGGACGTTGCGCGCGGCGCCCGGAGTGCAGGTCAGCGGCGGCCTTTTCGCAGCCGCGGAATTCACCGACAGCAATGACTACGACAATCAGGAAATCGGCCTTCGCGCCGCCGCCGACTATTCCTATGCGCCGGGAATCGACATGGTGGACGGGCTATGGACGCTGTCCGGCCACGCCCGCGTGACCAAGCGCTACTATGACGATCCCGACCCCGTGGTTGATCCGACCCGCAGCCGCGACGATACGGAGTTCAACATCGGCGCCGCGCATCTCTTCCGCATCCAGGAAGGGTTCGGCATCCGGCTCGACGCGGATTACTTCAACCGAAACTCCGACATCCCCAATTTCGACTTCGACAACCTGACCGGGGCGCTCTCGGTCGTGTACGAATTCTAGGAGAAGCGCGATGAACCTTTTCGGCGCCCACTCCCCGCTCCGCACGTTCCGGGTGATCTCCGGTTCCGCTAGCCTTGTCTCGCTTTTCCTGCTCTCGGCGCCGTTCGCCGACGCGCAGGAGATCGGCGTGATGGGCGCGGCCAATCCGGACCTGACCGGCACCGCGCCGAGCGCCCAGCCCCGCCCGCTTCTGACCGGCGACGCGGTCTTCAGCGACGACGACATCGTCTCCGGCCCGGACGGGCTCGGCTTCGCGATGTTCCTCGATCAGACCTCGCTGACGATCGCCCCCAACTCCCGCATCCGGCTCGACAAATATGTTTACGACCCGGGAACCCAGACCGGCGATGTCCAGGTCAGCCTGCTGCGCGGCGCTGTCCGGATGATCGGCGGGCGCATCACCAAGACCAATGAGGCGACGATCCGCACCGCAACGGCGACGATCGGCATTCGCGGCGGCGCGGCGACGGTGGAGAGCATGGACGGCGGCGCGGAGCGCGTGACGCTCCTCGGCGGCGAATACGCGCGGGTCTCCGCCGGGGCGGACGAGGTCTATATCTCGCGTCCCGGCGGCTACGCCCGCGTCGGCGCCGGCGGCGACGTCGCCTATGGCGGCCTGCTCGACAGCGCGACGGCGGCCGAAATCGCCGGGCTCTTCATCACGCCCGGCGGCGGCGGCGCCCCGCCGGCGCGCACCGCCGCCTCGGCGGGCCGTCTGGCCGAAGTCAACTCGCTTACGCCGGACGGGATCTCCCGCGCCGCCGCGTCCACCACGGGGCTCTTCCTCGACTCGGCGCGGGCGCTGGACGACGATTTCAACGTCACCACGGTCAACGAGATCGCCCAGGGCACGATGTTCTCGGACATGGATACGCTCAACGACCTGGCCGACAACATGGATTTCGTGGATGTCGGCGGCGCGGGCGTCGTTCGGGGCCAGTTGACCTGGGCCGACGACTCCGATCTCGACCTGCATCTCATTCTGCCCAACGACGCCGGAGAGGTGTTCTTCGCCAACCGGTCAATCACCTTCAACGACGGCCGGGCGGTTGCGACGCTTGACGCGGACAATCTCGGCGGGGTCATCAACGTGGCGCCGAACAAGCGCGTCGAGAACATCGTCGTGAACGGCGAGAGCGTGCCGCGGGGCACCTACGTGTTCTTCGTCGACGCGTTCAGCATCCGCGGCAACGGCGCGACCGACTACACGCTCAACGCCACCGGCGACAACGGCCGGACGACCCGCACTCAACGGGGCACGCTCCGCTCCGGCGGACAGGGGCCGAACTTCCCGATCCCGCGCGGCCCGGCCGACTGAGTCTCGCGCCCCGCCCGCCGGGCGGGGCGCATCCGTTCCGCGCTGCAGCGCGGTTCAGAATTTCAGCGCCTTGGCCTGAATCACTTGCGGCAGCGCGACGATCTCCGCCAGCATTTCCGGCCCGATCGGCTCATCGACGCCAATTAGCGCGATCGCCTCTCCGCCCTTGTCGGCCCGGCCGAGCGCGAATGTCGCGATGTTCACGTCGAGCGCGCCAAGCTTCTGGCCGAGCGCGCCGATATAACCGGGCGTATCGCTGTTGGTCGTATAGAGCATGTGTTTCGAGGGCTCGCTCTCCAGCCCGATGCCCTTGATCTGGACGATCCGCGGCTTGCCGTCCGAAAACACCGTCCCCGCGATCGAACGGGTCTGCGCCTCCGTGGTCACGATCAGCCGCACGTAGGAGCCATACGCGCCTTGGGCGTCCTTGCGCGTCTCCGAGATTTTCACGCCCCTCTCGCGCGCGACCAGCGGCGCCGAGACCATGTTGACCGAGCCTTCGCCGACCAGCGGCGTTAGCAACGCGGCGACCAGCGCGGCGGTCAGCGGCCGCAGGTTCAGTTCCCCGACCTCGCCGACATATTCGATCTCGATCTCCTTGATCGCATTCTCCGTGACCTGCCCGGCGAAACCACCCACCGCCTCGCAGAGCCCGATCCACGGTTTGAGAATCGGCGCCTCCTCCGCCGTCACCGAAGGCGCGTTGATGGCGTTGGAGATCGCGCCATGCATCAGGTATTCCGCCATCTGCTCGGCGACCTGCAGCGCGACGTTCTCCTGCGCCTCGCGCGTCGCCGCGCCGAGATGCGGCGTCGCGACGAAATTCGGACATCCGAAAAGCGGGTTCGACGTCGCGGGCTCGACGGAGAAGACATCGAACCCGGCCCCGGCCAGCGCGCCGGATTTCAGCGCCGCGGCGACCGCCGCCTCATCGACGAGTCCGCCCCGCGCGCAATTGATCAGCCGCGCGCCCGGCTTCATCTTCGCGATCCGTTCGGCGGAGAGGATATTCACCGACTTCTCGGTCTTCGGCAGATGCAGCGAGACGAAGTCGGCCCGCGCCAGCAGCGCGTCGACCTCCTCGATCTTCTCGACTCCCAACTCCCGCGCCCGGTCGACGGAGAGAAACGGATCGTACGCGATCACCTTCATCCGCAGCCCGATCGCCCGCGCCGCGACGACCGAGCCGATATTGCCGCAGCCGATCAGGCCGAGAGTCTTGCCGGTGATCTCTGAGCCGAGAAAGCGCGCCTTCTCCCATTTCCCGGCCTGGGTGGAGGCGTTCGCGGCCGGAATCTGCCGCGCGACCGCGAACATCATCGCGATGGCGTGCTCGGCCGTGGTGATCGAGTTTCCGAAGGGCGTGTTCATCACCACGATCCCCCTGGCCGAGGCGGCGGCGATGTCGATATTGTCGACGCCGATCCCGGCGCGGCCGATCACCTTCAGTCTGTCGGCGGCGGCGATGATCTCCGCCGTCGCCTTGGTGGCGGAGCGCACCGCGAGCCCGTCATAATCGGCGATGATCGCTTTCAGTTTCTCGGGCTCCTTGCCGAGCGTCGGCTGGAAATCCACATCGACGCCGCGATCCCTGAAGATCTGTACGGCTGCTTCGGAAAGGCTGTCTGAAATGAGTACTTTGGGCATGTTCGATGACCTTGTCTGTCAGGCGTCGCGGCCCGACCCTGTTGATGTGCTGGCGATGAGCGGCCCCTTCCCCGCCTGGGCGGGGAAAGGAGAGACGTCTCAGGCGGCCGCGGCCGAGAGTTCGGACATGGCGGCCGCGAAGGCCCAGTCGAGCCAGGGCGTCAGCGCCTCGATATCCGCCGTCTCCACTGTCGCGCCGCACCAGATGCGCAGCCCGGCGGGCGCATCGCGATAGCCGCCGATATCGAAGGCGGCTTCCTCGCTCTCCAGCAGCGCCGCCATCCGCTTGCAGAACGCCCGCTGCGCCGCGTCGTCGAGCGCGGCGACCGCCGGGTCGACAACCCGGAGACAGACCGAGGTGTTGGAGCGATAGGCGGGTTCGGCGACCAGGTTCTCGATCCAGCCCGTCCGGTCCACCCATTTCTGCAAGGCGGCGAAATTCGCGTCCGCCCGGGCGTGGAGTCCCGCCAGCCCGCCGACTCGTTCGGCCCAGTCCAGCGCATCAGTATAATCCGCGACCGCCAGCATCGAGGGCGTGTTGATCGTCTCGCCCCTGAACACCCCCTCCATGAGCGCGCCGCCCTTGGTCAGCCGGAAGATCTTCGGCAGCGGCCGGGGCGCCTCGTATGTCTCCAGCCGCCGCACCGCGCGCGGCGACAGCACGATCACGCCATGCGCCCCCTCCCCGCCCAGCACCTTCTGCCAGGAGAAGGTGACGACATCGAGCTTCGGCCAGTCGAGCGGCTGCGCGAAGGCGGCGGAGGTCGCGTCGCAGATCGTCAGCCCGCCGCGATCCGCATCGATCCAGTCGGCGTTCGGAACCCGCGCGCCGGAGGTCGTGCCGTTCCAGGTGAAAACGACATCCGCCTCCGGCCGCACCGCCGAAAGATCGGGCAGCGCGCCATATTCCACCTTCAGCACGTTCACGTCGTCGAGCTTCAGCTGCTTCTGGATATCGGTCGCCCAACCGGCGCCGAAGCTTTCCCAGACCAGCACGTCGACGGGGCGCGGGCCGAGCATGGACCAGAGCGCCATCTCCACCGCCCCGGTGTCCGAGGCCGGCACGATCCCGACGCGATAGCCCTCGGGCGCGCCGAGCATCGCCGCGGTCCTGTCGACGGCGCTCTTCAGCTGCGCCTTCGGCAGGGCGGCGCGGTGCGAACGGCCGAGCCAGGCTTTCGCGGCCACCGCCTCGGCGGACCATTCGGGATGTTTCGGACAGGGACCGGAAGAGAATTCAGGGCGCACGGGTTTACCGTGCGGCTTTTGCGGGAACGTCATCGACGCGCTCCATCGTCAGGGCGAAATTGCTGAGCCTGCCGCCGCTCGCCCATACCCGACGACCTGCCCGCAGCCGGGATAGGCGCGCAAGCGGGATGGCGTCAATGGGCGAAATGTCGTCTTCGGAGGGGAATCCGTCGCCTCCTGGCGCCGATCGGAAACTGGCGCCGCCGATCCGCCCCGCCGCCATGTCGACGCCGAAACGCAACGTGATCTTTTGCGCTTTGCGACGGACCGGGTGTGTTCATACGTGAGACGAAGAACGCCGAACGAAAGAACCGCAGAATGATCCGCCTATTCTTCGCCGCCCTCCTCCTCGCGACGCTCCCGGCAGTGCTGGAGGCGCGCGCCGATCCCCCGACCGGGCTTTGGCTGACGGAGAAGGAGGGCGTCGTCGTCCGGCTCTATGAATGCGACGACGGCGCGCTCTGCGGCCGCACGGTCTGGCTGAAGAAGCCGAACTGGAAGGACGGGACGCCGCGTCTCGACTCGAAAAACCCCGACACCGCGCTCAGGGACCGCCCCTGGTGCGGCATCGAGGTGATCACCGGCCTTCGTCCTGACGAGGACGGTCGTTGGTCCGGCGGCGAGGTCTACGATCCGAAAACCGGCGAGCGGTTCGACTTCGATCTTGCGCGCACCGATGACGGGCTCAAGGCGCGCGGCTATCTCGGCGTTCCTCTGCTCGGCAAATCCGAGAACTGGACCCCGGCCGAGGCCGACGGCCTGAGCTTCTGCGACCCGGTCTGAAGGCGATTGATCGCGGTGGAATAAGCCGTTAGCGAAGGGGCGAAGGAGCCCCGCATGTCGATTATCCCCTGCCAGCGCGCGCTATTCGATATTCCGCGCGACGTCGCCTATCTCAACACCGCGTACATGTCGCCGCTAAGCCACGCAGCCGTGGCCGCGATCGACCGCGGCGCACGGATGAAGGCCCGGCCGTGGGATCTGACGATTCCCGACTTCTACGACGCGCCGGACCGCGCCCGCGCGCTCTTCGCCGGTCTGGTGAACGCGGACGCCGCCGGCGTCGCGCTTGCGCCCTCGGCGAGCTATGGGATCGAGAGCGCGGCGCGAAACATCCCCCTCGCCCCCGGCCGCCGCGTCGTCCTGCTGAAGGACCAGTTCCCGAGCCACGTCTACCCTTGGCGTCGCAGGGCGGTGGAAACCGGCGCCGAAGTGTTCGCCGTCGCCGCGCCGCCGGGCGAAGACGCGACGGCGGCGGTTCTCACCGCTATCGACGAGCGCTGCGCCGTCGCCGCGCTCCCCAATGTCCTCTGGACCACGGGCGCGCGCATCGATCTCGCCGCGGTCCGCAGGCGCTGCGACGAAACCGGCGCCGCGCTGGTTCTCGACCTCACGCAGTCGGCCGGGGCGATGGTGACGGATTTCGCCGCCATCCGGCCGGATTTCGCGACCGCCGCCGCTTACAAGTGGCTGCTCGGCCCCTATGCGACAGGGTTTCTCTACGTCGCCCCCGAGCGGCGCGACGGCGCACCGCTGGAGGAAGGCTGGATCACGCGCAAGGACAGCCGGAATTTCGCCGGCCTGGTGGAATACACTGACGAATACGAGCCTGGCGCGCTGCGCTTCGACATGGGGGAACGCGCGAATTTCGCTCTCCTTCCCGGCCTGATCGCCGCTCTGGAGCAACTGACGGCCTGGGGCGTCGCCAATATCGAGGAGACGCTCGCCGCCCGCGCAGCCGGGCTTTCGAAACGCATCGCCGCGCTCGGGCTCTCCCCGACGCCTGACGTGGCGCGCGGGCCGCATTATCTCTCCGCCGGCCTGCCCGTCGGCGCGCCAAAGGATCTGCTCGCCCGTCTGGCGGCGAAGCAGGTCTATCTTTCCGAACGCGGCGGCGCGCTCCGCGTCACGCCGCATCTCTGGAACGACGAAGAGGATTGCGACCGACTGGTCGAGGCGCTCGCGAGCGAACTTTGAGCGCATCCGCGCTCGGGTCCGCGCCTTGAGCGCGGGCGCGCCTGGCCTCCGGGCCTTCGTTCGCCTCACCGCCTGTCTCGGCGCCATGCTCTGAATGGCGTCGCGCTCGTGCGCGCCGGGCAGGTCGATCCCCTCGGTCAACGATCAGGCGTCGCCCTGACCGACGGTGCTCGGCGTCGTCTTTCTGGGAGAGAGCCTGCCGCCGCTCGTCAGGTCGGCGCTGGCGCTGATCCTCGCCGGTCTCGCGCTGGCCCAACTCGGCGTCCGGCGGTGCTATTGGGCGCCCGCGGCGCGGCCCTGAGGGCGGGCGACGCGCGGTTCAACGCAAACGCGGGGCGCCCCTCCGCATTTCAATCACGCGAACCGACTGACGGCCCGCCTCGGCGGATCAGGTCTCCAGCCAGGTCGTCGCCCTTTCGCGCGCATCATCGGGTATCGCCGCGGCCTGGCAGGCGTCCAGGCTCAGCATCGCGCAGTTGAACACCGTCTCGAACGCCAGCGCGTCGCCCTCGCACCGGATCAGCCGATGCCTGAACGTCATCGACTTCGCACCGACCGCTGCAACCGAAGTCTCAAGCCGTATCGTGTCTCCCGCGACGAATTCGGCCTCGAAGTCGCTCTCAACGTGCACGACGGCGAAGGACAACCGGCGGCCCATTCGCATGTCGTTGCCGGTAAGACCCATTTCTGACTGGATCGCGAACACGCCGTCCGGACAGGCGGCGAAGCAACTCGAAACGTCCATGTGGCCGAGAAAGTCTCAATCGACCGGATCGACCACCGAGCGATGGGAGATCATGGCGGACATTCCATTCTCCCGTGGCGAACACGCCGCTCACAGTGGGCGCAACGGATCCGGAAGCAATGTCCGCTTTGATCGGCGCGCCGCCTTCGGCACGCGCGCGCGACCGGACCTTAGCGGAAGCCGCCGGCGGAACGGTTGCGGTTGCGGTCCCGGTCGCGCCGCGACGACATCGGCTGGAAGGCCACCGCGACATGCGCCTCGCAATAGGGCTTGCCCGGCTGACAGGCGAGGCCGCAGAAGAAGAAATTGTCGGTCGCCGGGTCGCCGATCGGCCATTTGCAGGTCCGCTCGGTCAACTCCAGGAGGTTCAGCCGCTTCGCCTTCTTCTCCATCGCCGCCAGCGCCTGCGCGGTGCGCTGCGCGTCCTCGACCATCGCCGGGGTCGGCGGCGGCGGCTCGCGCCGCGCGGTCGGCGAGGGGATCGGCTTCGGCGCCGCGACGGGCTCGACTCGCGGCTGGGGCTCAGGCGCGGGCTCCGCCACCGGCTCCGGCGCGATCACCGGCTTCGCGGCTTTCGGCTCCGGCGCGGGCGCGGCGGGTTTCGCCGCGGCCCGGTTGGAGAGACCGAGCCGATGAACCTTGCCGATCACCGCGTTGCGGGTGACCCCGCCGAGGGACTTGGCGATTTGGCTCGCGCTCTGTCCTTCGGTCCACATGGCCTTCAACTGCTCGACTCGCTCGTCAGTCCACGACATCGTATTCTCCGCTTGGAATTTGCGCGCATCGACCGCTGGCGCGCATCCCCTATTTTAGACGCGCGGCCGTTCTTTTCAAGGCGAGCCCCGACGGGACCCGCTCTATCGCGCCATCGAGGCGTCCCAACGCGCCTGCATCTCCTCCGGCGGAACCTCTTCACCCTTCGTCGCCAGAAACCAGATATGGCCGAAAGGATCGGCCAGCATGCCGCTCCTGTCGCCATGAAACTGCGCCTTCACCGGGCGAAGCTCAGCCGCGCCAAGCGACACCGCGCGAGCGAAGACCGCGTCCACATCCTCCACATAGAAATGCAGTTTTACCGGCGATCCGCCGTAAGCCCCGGGCGCCAGCGCCCCGAAATCCGGGTATTCGTCGGCCAGCATCAGCACCGATGCGCCAAGCTTCAACTCGGCGTGTCCGATCCGCCCGTCGTCGGGATCGGTCAGCGTGAACAGCACTTCGGCGCCGAAGGCGGCGGTATAGAACGCGATCGCCTCCCGCGCCCGATCCACGACGATATAGGGTGTGAGGCTGGGCGTGGCGGTCATCGGACGAATCTCCTTGTCATCTGATATTACGTTACGTATCGTTTCGATATGAGTAAAGGCCAAGAACCGCCCCGCAAACCTGGCCGCCCCAAAAGCGCCGCCGCACGCGCCGCCGCGCTTCAGGCCGCACGCGCGATCATCGAGGAGGCCGGTCCGAACCGCCTGACGGTCGAGGCGGTCGCCGCCCGCGCCGGGGTGGGCAAGCCGACGATCTACCGCAACTGGGCGAACGCGCAGGAACTCGCCATGGCGGCGCTGATGTCCGCCGGGGAGGCGAGCGGCGCCAGGGATGCGCGCAAGACCCCGCCGCTCGTCGCGCTGGAGCGCATGCTGGAGGACACCGCACGCCGCCTCACCTCCCGCGAGGGGCGTCAGACCGCGCTGATGCTTGCGAGCGCGGAACAGGATGGCGAGCTCTTCAAGCTCTTTCGTAATCGCGTCCTGCTCGACGGCCGCCGCCGCGCCGTCGCGCATCTGGAGGCCGCGATAGAGGCCGGCGACGTCGGCGCGGATATCGACGCCGGGCTCGCCGTCGACCTGGTCTTCGGTGCGCTCTTCCTGCGCGTGCTGCTGCGGCACGCGCCGCTGGAGCCGGGCTTCGGCGCGGCGGCGCTGCGCCTCGCGCTCGACGGCGCGCGGCCGCGCGCGGCGTGCTAGGAGTCTTCGCTGTTGGCATCGGCGCGAACCTGCCTTACCTCCGCATGCTGAGGGGCCCGAAGCAGGAGAATGCGCAGATGAGCGGTTTGCTGGCGCTGCTGGACGATGTCGCGGCGATCGCGAAGCTCGCCTCCACGCAAGTCGACGATATCGCGGGGCAAGCGGCGAAGGTCGGCGCCAAGACCGCCGGCGTGCTGATCGACGACACAGCCGTCACTCCCAAATACGTCACCGGCCTGCCCGCGGCGCGAGAGATCCCCATCGTCTGGAAGATCGCCCGCGGCTCGATCTTCAACAAGCTCATCGTCCTGCTGCCCGTCGCGATGCTTCTCGACGCGTTCCTGCCCTGGCTCCTGACCCCGCTGCTGATGATCGGCGGCGGCTATCTCTGCTTCGAAGGCGGCGAGAAGGTCTGGCACGCGCTCTTCCCGCACAAGGAACACGGCCCGCAACAGGCGGAGACGCTCAGCGCCGCGCATCTCGAAACGCAGCGGGTGAAAGGGGCGATCAAGACCGATTTCATCCTCTCGGCGGAGATCATGACCATCGCCCTCTCGCAAATCGAAGCCGGCGACGCGCTCACCCGCGGCCTGATCCTCGGCGCCGTCGCCGTCGGCGTCACGGTCGCGGTCTACGGCGCGGTCGCGCTGCTGGTCAAAGCCGACGATTTCGGGCTCAGGCTCATTCGGGTCGGCCGTTTCGGCGCGGTCCGCGCGCTGGGCGCCGGCATCGTGAAATCCATGCCGACGGTGCTCACCCTGATCGCCACGATCGGCACGGCGGCGATGCTCTGGGTCGGCGGCGCCATCATCACCCACGGGCTGCTCGATCTCGGCTGGTCATGGCTTTACGAAACCATCCATCACGTCGCCATCGACGGAGCCGCCGCGACCGGCGGCGCCGGCTTCGTCACCTGGGCGATCACCGCGACGCTCGACGGCGTGATCGGTCTCGCCCTCGGCGTTCTGCTGATCCCGGTTGCGACGCGGCTGATCGCGCCGTTCATCGGGCTCTTCACCGGCGGCGACGCCGGCGGCGGCGAGGCGCATTGACGCCGCCCAGCGTCCGATTGACAGCACCGGCGCGCTCCACGATAACGCGAAAGCCGCCCCGCCCGCCTCGGCGCGGCCGGGGCTGCGCCATTCTCATCAGCCCCGGAAGGAGGGCCGTTCAGATGATCCCGACCGTGATGCCGACCTATGCGCGCACCGCCCATGATTTCGTGCGGGGCGAAGGCGCCTGGCTGATCGACGGTTCGGGCCGACGCCATCTCGATTTCGGCGCCGGAATCGCGGTCAACTGCCTCGGCCACGCGCATCCGAAACTCGTCGCGGCGCTGACCGAACAGGCCGGGAAACTCTGGCACACCTCCAATCTCTACCGCGCCCCGTGGCAGGAGGCCCTTTCGGCGCGGCTGTGCGAACTGACCTTCGCCGACACGATGTTCTTCACCAATTCAGGCGCCGAGGCGATGGAATGCGCCTTCAAGACCGCGCGCAAACACCAGCACCATATCGGCCAGACGGAGCGGGTGGAGATCGTCGTATTCGAAGGCAATTTCCACGGCCGGACCTTTTCCGGCATCTCCGCTTCGGGAACCGAGAAGATGGCGAAGGGTTTCGGCCCGCTCCTGCCCGGCTTCAAGCGCGTCCCCATCGACCTCGACGCGGTGCGCGCGGCGGTCGGCGAAAAGACCGCCGCGATCTGCATCGAGCCGGTGCTTGGCGAAGGCGGGATCATCCCGATCGAGCGAGATTTCCTGCGCGCCCTACGCGAGATCGCGGACGAGAACGGCGCCCTCCTGATCTTCGACGAGATTCAGTGCGGCGTCGGGCGGACCGGGCGGCTCTTCGCGCATGAATGGGCGGGCGTGACGCCGGACATCATGGCCATCGCCAAGGGCATCGGCGGCGGCTTTCCCATCGGCGCCTGCCTCGCCACCGAAAAAGCCGCCGCCGGCATGGTCGCCGGCAGCCACGGTTCGACCTATGGCGGCAATCCGCTGGGCTGCGCGGTCGCCCTCGCGGTGCTGGAGGAGATCACGGCGCCCGGCTTTCTCGATCACGTCAACCGCATGGCCGGAAAGCTCCGCCAGAAACTCGGCGCGCTGGTCGATGCGCATCCCAAGGTCTTCGCGGCGACGCGCGGCGAGGGGCTGATGCTCGGCCTCAAATGCGTCGCGCCGAACACGGATGTTGTGCAGGCCGGCTATGACGCCGGGATCCTGACCGTGCCGGCGGCGGACAACATCGTCCGCGTCATGCCGCCGCTCAATGTCACCGAAGACGAGATCGACGAGGCGCTGAGCCGGCTGGACCAGGCCGCATCCGCGTTGGACGCGGCATGAGCGGGGGCGCCGCCCCGCGCCACTTCCTCGACATCCGCGATCTCGACGCGGCCGATCTCCGCGCCATCATCGAGGACGCGAAGGCGATGAAGGCGGCGCGCGCCGGCCTGCCGAAAGGCGCGCCCGACCCGGCGCCCGCCCTCCCCGGCCGCGCGCTGGCGATGATCTTCGAGAAACCCTCGACCCGCACCCGCGTCAGCTTCGACATCGGCATGCGGCAGCTGGGCGGCTCCGCGCTGATCCTCTCGGCGCAGGAGATGCAGCTCGGCCGCGGCGAAAGCATCGCCGACACCGGGCGGGTGCTTTCCCGCTATGTCGACGCGATCATGATGCGGACGAACGCGCACGCCAGCCTGGTCGAACTGGCGCAAAATTCCTCCGTCCCGGTCATCAACGGCCTGACCGATGACAGCCACCCCTGCCAGATCCTCGCCGACGTGATGACCTTCGAGGAGCGTCGCGGCCCGATCGGCGGCAAGCGCCTGACCTGGACCGGCGACGGCAACAACGTCGCCACCAGCTTCATCGAGGCGGCGACCCTCTTCGGCTTCGAGCTGGTCCTCGCCTGTCCCGAACCGCTCTCCCCTTCGCCCCGCGCGCTCGATTTCGCCGCGAAAGCGGGCGCGAAGGTGCGCGTCGAGCGCGACGCCGAGGCCGCCGTCGCGGGGGCCGACGCGGTGATCGCCGACACCTGGTTCTCGATGGGCGACGAGCCGGCCGCCCGCGAAAGCCGTCACAACCAGCTCGCCCCCTATCAGGTCACCGCGCGACTGATGGAGGGCGCGGCGAAGAACGCGATCTTTCTCCACTGCCTCCCCGCCCATCGCGGCGAAGAAGCGACGGCGGAGGTGATGGACGGCCCGCAATCGGCGATTTTCGACGAGGCGGAAAACCGCCTTCATGTGCAGAAGGCGATCCTGAAATGGTGCCTCGCGGTCTGATCTCCCCTGACCGCAGGCGCCGCCGCGTGTATGCTCCCGCTCCCGATCCGCCCGCATGAGGTGCCCCCGATGAGCCGACATATCGCCGCCATCCTGTCGCTCGACGTCGTCGGCTACAGCGCCCGCATGGCCGAGGACGCCGAGGCGACGCTCCGCGATCTCCAGCGCATCCTGCGGACCATCGTCCGCCCGCTGATCCGCGAATCCGGCGGGCGCGTCGTCAAGCTGATGGGCGACGGCGCGCTGGCGGAGTTCGGCGCCGCCGGCGACGCCATCCGCGCCACGCAGAGCATCCAGCAGGCGATGCGCGCCGAGGCGACGCAGCTCCGCGCCGGCGTCCATGTCGGCGACGTGACGGTGGAGGGCGATGACATCTTCGGCGACGCCGTCAACATCGCCGCGCGCCTGCAGGAGGCCGCCCGGCCCGGCGGCGCGCTGGTCAGCCGCGCGGCGGTCGAGATGGCCGGCGGCGGAATCGGTGTCGGGCTCCGCCCCGAGGGCGCGCTCCGCCTCAAGGGCCTCGCCCGGCCGGTGGAGGCGCTGGCGCTCGATCTCGACGCGGCGGAGCGCCACGAGACCGCCTCGGCGCTGGCGGCCAGCCAGCAGATCCGCTTCGCGACCTCGCGGGACGGCGCCAGACTGGCCTGGACCGCGATCGGCGACGGCCCGGCGCTGGTGAAGGCCCCGAACTGGATCTCACATCTGGAGTGCGACTGGCGAACGCCTTTCGCCGGCCTTCTCACGACGCTGACCCGCGGCCGCCGGCTGATCCGTTTCGATCAGCGCGGCAACGGCCTCTCCGACCGGACGGTTCCGGAGCTGAGCGTCGAGCGCTTCGTCGACGATCTCGAAGCGGTCTTCGACGCCGCCGGGGTCGAGCGCGCGCCGGTCTTCGGCCTCTCGCAGGGCGCGGCCACCGCCGCCGCATTCGCCGCGCGCCACCCCGAACGGGTCTCGGCGCTGATCTGCCTCGGCGGCTTCGCCCAGGGCGGCCATGTCCGGAGCGAGCCGCGGCACGCCGAATTCGTCGCCGCGCTGGACGCCATGGCCCGGACCGGCTGGGACGATTCCTACCCGTCGATCCGCGACCATTTCGCCCGCATCATCTCGCCCGGCGCCTCCGCCGAGGACCACCGCGTTCTGGCCGAAGCCATGCGCGAGATGATCACCGCCGAGTCGTTCGGGCGCTTTCGCGACGTGATCGGCCATCTGGACGTCACCGCCATCCTCCCCGCGATCCGCTGCCCCGCCCTCCTCCTGCACGCCGGCGGCGACCGCATGCATCCGCTCGAACAGGGCCGCCGGCTCGCCGCCGGCATTCCGGATTCGCGCTTCGTCGTGCTCGACTCGGTCAACCATCTGATGCCGGCGGACGATCAGGCCTGGCCGCACGCGACGCGGGAGATCGAGGCCTTTCTCGCGCAGATCGGCTGAGGCC
Source organism: Pikeienuella piscinae (assembly GCF_011044155.1). Lineage (NCBI taxonomy): Bacteria > Pseudomonadati > Pseudomonadota > Alphaproteobacteria > Rhodobacterales > Paracoccaceae > Pikeienuella > Pikeienuella piscinae. The sequence goes on along the minus strand of NZ_CP049056.1, from coordinate 93,440 downwards.
CGCCCCGGCGCGCGTGAAAGCCGCCACGACCGGCGCGCCCCTCTCGGGTCGACGCGCGGCTGATGCCGGGCGCGGCCCGCCTCCCCGCCCGTCGCGCAGAGACGGCGGCGAGGAGATGGTCCCCCGGGGACAACCCGGCCCCGGCGATCCTCGACGCAGCAAAAACCGCCGCCGCGCAGAAGGCGATTCTGAAATGCCATTTCATGCGCTGAAACAAATCTCCGCTTGACCGGACGATGGCGCGCGCCGAAGCTTTCACATCGGTTGGAGGAACCTGAAATGAGCGTGAGCCTCGCGCCTGTCGTCCACGGCCCCGGCGCGGGCGAGGAGAACCGCGCTTTCGGCCTCCGCCGCTGGTTTCGCATCCCCGCCGCCGCGGTCGGCGGCGCCTTCTCGGTCTTCGAGGAGGAGATCCCGGAGGGCGCCGGCCCACCGCTTCATATCCACCACGACGCACGCGAATTCTTCGTCGTCACCGAGGGCCGCGTCCGCTTCCATTGCGAGGGCGAGGAGGTCGAGGCCGGACCGGGCTTCACCGTCCTGATCCCCGCCGGGGCGCGGCATACGTTCCGCGGGCTCGGCCCCGGAACCTCGCGGGCGCTGATCACGCTGACGCCGGGCGCGGGCGAGGGCCTCTTTCGCGACGTCGCCGCCGAAGCGCTGTCGCCGGAGCGCGACATGCCCCGGATCCTCGAACTCGCCGCGCGCTACAAGCTGGAATTCGTCGGCCCGCCGCTCGCCTGAATCGGGCCGGAAATCCGCCCCTTATCGCGCGTTATCGCGCACGCATTTTATGATTGCTGATATATATCAACGGCTTGACCCCCTTATCGCGTGCGATAACGCGCGATAAGGGGTCGCCCGGCTCCTACGCCAGCTCCAGCGCCACCGCCGTCCCTTCACCGCCGCCGATGCAGAGCGAAGCAACGCCGCGCTGGCCGCCGCGCGCCTCCAGCGCGTGAAGAAGCGTGACCAGAATCCGTGCGCCCGACGCCCCAATCGGGTGGCCGAGCGCGCAGGCGCCGCCATTCACGTTGAGCTTCTCGCGCTCGATCCCGATCTCCGCCATCGCCGCCATCGGCACCACGGCGAAGGCCTCGTTCACCTCCCAGAGGTCCACATCGCCGCCCCCCCAGCCGGCCTTCGCCAGCACGGCTTTCATCGCCGGAACCGGCGCGGTGGTGAACCAGCCGGGGGCCTGCGCGTGGCTGGCGTGGCCGAGGATGCGGGCGCGGATCGTCAGCCCCCGCGCCTTCGCCTCCGATTCCCGCATCAGGACCAGCGCCGCCGCCCCGTCCGAGATCGAGGAGGCGTTGGCCGGCGTGATCGTACCGTCCTTCCGGAAGGCCGGCTTCAGCGTCGGGATCTTCTCCGGGCGCGCGGATTTCGGCTGCTCGTCCTCGCTCACCTCCACCTCGCCCTTGCGGGTCGCGATCTTCACCGCGACGATCTCCTTGGCGAAACCGCCGTTCGCCTGCGCCTCGCGCGCATTGGAGAGCGATTCGAGCGCGTAGGAATCCTGCGCCTCGCGGGTGAACTGGAATTTCTCGGCGCAATCCTCCGCGAAGTCGCCCATCAACCGGCCGGGCTCATAGGCGTCCTCCAGCCCGTCGAGAAACATGTGATCCTTGACTTCGGCATGGCCGAGCCGCGCCCCGCCGCGCATCTTCGGCAGGAGATAGGGCGCGTTCGACATCGACTCCATGCCGCCGGCGATGACGACATCGCCGTTGCCGGCCAGAAGCTGATCATGCGCGACCATCACCGCCTTCATGCCGGAGCCGCACATCTTGTTGAGCGTCGTCGCGGGAACCGCCTCGGAAAGCCCGGCGTTGAACCCGGCCTGACGCGCCGGCGCCTGCCCCTGCCCGGCCGGCAGCACACACCCCATCAGCAATTCGTCGACATCCGCCGCCGCGACCCCGGCCCGCTCCAGCGCCGCGCCGATGGCCGCGCCGCCAAGAGCGGAGGCCGAAGCCCCTGCAAGCTCACCCTGAAAGCCGCCCATCGGCGTGCGGGCGGCGCCGACGATGACGATTGGATCGGACATGGGGCTCTCCTCGGGTTTCTGGTCACTCCTCAGCTATGACCCTCCGCGTCGGCGCGCAAGCGCGCCTCGCGTTTTTCATTGACGCCGCGTGGGCGCCCGATCAGGATCGGCCCATTGATATACTACCGACGGACCAAGATGAAAATTCAAGCGATTATCGCCGCATTCCTTTTGATGCTGGCGCCGATTTCCGGCGCGGCGCAGTCGAGCGGAACGCCGGAGGGCGGCGGCGCGCTCCGGGTCGAATATCCGACGAAAGGCAATCAGGACATATTGATCGCCGTCGACGCCAGCGGCGCGGTCACGAAGGTCTTCGGCGGCGCTTCGGAGGTCACGTCCTTCTCGCTTTCGGAAAGGAGCCTCAGCTTCTCGACCAAAGCGACGACGGACTGGGGAATGAAATCGATGAAGTTCGGCCTCGACGCGAAGGATGGCGGCTTCGACGGCCACTACAATATAACGCGCGGCTGCAGCAACAACTGCTACCGAGAGGCGAGCGCCAGTTGGGAATAGGCCGCCACTCGCCACCACAGAACTGGAACAGCGCCGCCCGGCCATGATCGGCGCCGGGCGGCGGCCGCTTCAGAGGCGCGGCGCATCGGCCTCCATCGAGGGAAGCCGCGGATGGCGCGCCTCCAGGTCGGCGCGCGAGACGCCGATGTCCAGCAGCATGCGGTCGCTGAGCCGGAGCATCCGCCGCTCCGCCCGCCGCGCGCGGAAGCGGGCGACAATCGCGGCCGCAAGCGGCGCGAGATCCAATCTCGGCAGGCCGCCGGATACGTTCGAGACGCGTTCAACCATCGCCATGATCTTCTCCTTCCGGCCCTCTTCGGCCGCCCTTGCGGGATATTGCCCCGACGCCCGGTCATGGAGCGTCAGTAATCCGCGTTGAGGCTCAGATGGAGCCGTTCGCGCGACTTCACAAACGCCGTTTCGGCGCGCTAGATGTCAGGAAAAGTCACCGGATTCGCCATGGCCCGCCGCCTTCCGCCTCTCAACGCGCTCCGCGCCTTCGAAGCCGCCGGCCGGCGGCAGAGTTTTGTCGGCGCGGCGAAGGAGCTGAACGTCTCCCACGCCGCCGTCAGCAGGCATGTGAGGGGGCTGGAGGCCCGCCTCGGCGTGCGACTTTTCCGCAACCTGCCGCGCGGCGTCGCGCTGACCGAAGCGGGCGACGCCTATCTGGCGGAAACCTCAAGGGCGCTCGACCTGATCGAGGCGGCGACCGACCGGCTGACCGAGGGCGCGCGCCGCCGGGTGAGCGTGAGCGCGGAGCCGACATTCGCGCTCAAATGGCTCGCGCCGCGGCTCAGCGACTTTCACGCCCAGCATCCAGAGATCGAGATCGTCGTCGACGCGAACGCGCGCATCGCCGACCTGAAGGGCGGCGAATGCGACGTGGGAATCCGCTGGACCCGCGCCGAGATGCGTGAACCGGGCGCCACGCTGATCAGCAACCATCCGGCCTATCCCGTGGCTTCAAGGAGTTTCGCCGCCGGACTCAACCTCCCCGTCTCGCCGGAGGACATGCAGGGGCTCGCGCTTCTCCATGAGGATTCCGGCGCGATCTGGCGGCGCTGGTTCGCCGCAGCCGGGCTTTCGAACCCCGCGCTTCGCGAACGGACAGGTCGGATCGGCAGCTTGATGGCGATCGAGGCCGCCCTCGCCGGACAGGGCGTCGCGCTCTCCTCCGCCGAGCTTGTCGCGAAGGACATCGACGAGGGCCGGCTCGTGCGGCTGAGCGAGATTGGCGTCGACTTCGGCGGCTATCACGTCATCCTTCCGCCCGGCGCGGCCGGACGCGGCCCGGCGGCGCGCTTTCGCGACTGGCTGCTCGGCGCGACGGAGACGCTGCGCTCCCGTTGAACGCGGGAATCAGGCCCTCATGGCGCCACCGGGCCGGACCCGTCCGAGGTGGACGCGACCGGCCGCGCGGCGTATAAATCACGTAAACATGACAAGCCCCGAGCGAGCAGGAAAAACCCTTGAGCGATGATGATGACGAGGACGGCCGCGAAGGCGCCGGCCCGGCCCGGCCCACGCATTCCGGCCCGACGATCTCCGTCGAGGACGAGATGCGCCGGAGCTATCTCGATTACGCGATGTCGGTCATCGTCAGCCGCGCGATTCCGGATGTCCGCGACGGGTTGAAGCCGGTCCACCGCCGCATCCTCTACGCGATGCACGAGACCGGCAACACGCACGACAAGCCCTATCGCAAATCCGCCCGCCCGGTCGGCGACGTGATGGGCAAATACCACCCGCATGGCGACAGCGCGATCTACGACGCGCTTGTGCGCATGGCGCAGGACTTCTCGATGAGCCTGCCGCTGCTTGACGGGCAGGGCAATTTCGGCTCGATGGACGGCGACAGCCCGGCGGCGATGCGCTACACCGAGGTTCGAATGGACCGGCCCGCCGCAGCCCTTCTCGCCGATATCGAGAAGGAAACGGTGGACTTCCAGGACAATTACGACGGCAAGGACCGTGAACCCACGGTTCTGCCGGCGCGGTTTCCGAACATCCTCGTCAACGGCGCCGGCGGCATCGCGGTCGGCATGGCGACGAATATCCCGCCGCACAATCTCGGCGAGGTGATCGACGCGACGCTGGCGTTGATCGACGATCCCGATCTCCAGGTCCACGACCTGATGGAATTCATCCCCGCCCCCGATTTCCCGACCGACTGTCTGATCCTCGGCCGCTCCGGGGCGCGCAAGGCCTATCACGACGGGCGCGGCTCGGTGATCATGCGCGCGAAGACCCGCATCGAGGAGATCCGCAAGGATCGCTACGCCATCATCGTCGAGGCGATCCCGTATCAGGTGAACAAGTCGACGATGATCGAGAAGATCGCCGAACTGGTGCGCGAAAAGAAGGTCGACGGCTTGCATCACGTCCAGGACGAGAGCGACCGGCACGGCGTGCGCGTGGTGATCGAGCTGAAGCGCGACGCGACGCCCGAGGTGGTGTTGAACCAGCTTTTTCGCTTCACCCCGCTCCAGCAGTCGTTTCCATGCAACATGCTGGCGCTGAACAACGGCAAGCCCGAGCAACTCGATCTGCGCGGTTTCCTCACCGCCTTCATCGCGTTCCGCGAGGAAGTGGTGACGCGGCGCACGGCGTTCGAACTCCGCCGCGCCCGCGAACGCGCGCATCTTCTCTGCGGCCTCGCGGTCGCGGTCGAGAATGTCGACGAGGTGGTGCGCACGATCCGCGCCTCGCCGGACCCGTCGACCGCTCGCGCCCGGCTGATGGAGCGGCGCTGGCCGGCAGACGCTATCGTCGAATACCTGCGGCTGATCGACGATCCGATGCACCCGCTCAACGACGACGGCACCTACAACCTCTCCGACGCGCAGGCGCGCGCCATTCTGGAACTGCGCCTCCAGCGCCTCACGGCGCTCGGCGTCAAGGAGGTGACCGACGAGTTGGAGGCGCTCGCCCTGAAGATCGCCGACTATCTCGACATCCTGCGTTCACGCGAGCGGATCATGGGCATGATCTCGGCGGAGTTGACCGAGGTGAAGGAGAATTTCGCCGTCCCCCGGCGCTCCGAAATCATCGAATTCGACGGCGACGTGGACGATGAGGCGCTGATCGAGCGTGAGGACATGGTCGTCACCATCACTCATGGCGGCTATCTCAAGCGCACGCCGCTGGCCGAATACCGCTCGCAGGCGCGGGGCGGCAAGGGGCTCTCCGGCATGGCGACGAAGGATGACGATTTCGTCACCACGCTTTTCGTCGCGAACACCCACACGTCGATCCTCTTCTTCACCACCGGCGGCATCTGCTACAAGCTGAAGACCTATCAGCTGCCGCAGGGCGGGCGGGCGACGCGCGGCAAGGCCATCGTCAACGTGCTGCCGGTCGAGCCGGGCGTCTCCATCGCGGCGATGATGCCGGTCGACAAGCCGGAGGAGGAATGGGAAAATCTCCAGATCACGTTCGCGACGTCCGACGGCCATGTCAGGCGCAACCGGCTTTCCGACTTCACGAACGTGATGCGCAACGGCAAGATCGCAATGAAACTGCCCGATGACGTTCAATTGGTGAACGCCCGCATCTCCTCCGAGGAGGATGACGTGATGCTGGTCACCGCCGCGGGGAAGGCGATCCGCTTCCGCACAACCGACGTCCGCGTATTCGAGGGTCGCAGCTCCACCGGCGTCCGGGGCATCCGTCTCGTCTCCGAGGGCGACCATGTCGTCTCGATGGCGGTCATCCGCCACTTCGAGGCGACATCCGAAGAACGCGCCGCCTATCTGAAGATGCGCCGCGCTGTCGCCGGGCAAGCCGACGGGGTGGAGGAGGAAGCCGATCCTGACGCCGAGGCGGTGGCCGATGTCCCGCTCGGACCGGAACGCTACGCAGAAATGTCGGCGGCGGAGAACCTGATCCTGACGCTCACCGAGAAGGGCGCCGGAAAGCTCTCCTCCAGTCACGACTACCCCTTGCGCGGGCGTGGCGGACAAGGCGTCTTCGCGATGGACCGGGCGCAGCGCGGCGGGCCGCTGATCGCCGCCTTCCCGGTGGAGATCGACGACCAGATCATGCTGGTGACCGATTCCGGCCAGTCGATCCGCTGCCCCGTTTCCGGCATCTCGTTCCGCTCGCGGAATGCCGGGGGCGTCAGGGTATTCAACACCGCCGAGGGCGAAAAGGTCGTCTCCGTCGCCCGCATCGCCGAGCAGGGCGGCGAGGACCACGGCGAAGATGAACCGGCGTAGGCTACGCAGGCGCCGGGCGCGACGAAGGGCGGGCGGTGTATGAACTGACCGACCTTCATCCAGACGTCGGGACGTGGTGATCGTCGGGTCGAGTTTCGCGGGCGTTTTCTTCACACGCGGGCTGCGGGAAACACTCTCGGTCCCGATCGTGGAGAAAGGCCGCATGACCCCGCATGGCGGGTGGTTGGAGGGGTCGAAGGACCTCCGGGAGGAGATCAGCCAGCGAGATTCGACATGGGAGCGGAAGAACCGGGTCGCTCATTCCCTCTTCCTCTTCGGCGGCGATCCCAACTGCTGGCGGGCCTGCGCGCCGCGCTTCATGCCGGCGCCGCCGTGTCGCGGGAGGCGGAAGTCCGCGCGGTTATCGTCGAGGGCGTCGCTGGCCGAGCCACAGGCGCCGGTTTCGGGACTCGCGGCGCCCTCTTCGCGGAAACGTCGACGCAGGAATTCCTCGCCGTCCACGAGGCCCGGTTTCCGCAAAGCGATGGGTTGCCGGCCGAGGCCTACGTCGTGAGGCCAGTCGCGGAATCGACTATCGTCGTCCCGCAGCATAAATACGGCGAGCCCTTCGAATATGGCGGGCTTGCGATTCCGGGGGAAAACCCATGTGGAGACCTTCTTTCGGCCGCCCGTCGCCCAACGGCGTGAGAACCGCCGCCGTGACCAGCGGCGGGGCCTGAGCCGACGATGGTTGCGCCGCGCCGCGCGCTTTTCTTCGCCCTCCTGCTCCTCTTTGGGCCCGTTCCCGCAACCGCGCGGCCGCCGGACCCGCCAGAGGCCGCCGCCCGCCCCGACCCCGCGAGCCCGGAGGCGATCTGCGCGCTGATTGGCGCGGAAGCGGAGCGGCGGGCCCTGCCGAAAGCGTTCTTCGCCCGGCTGATCTGGAAGGAGAGCCGCTTCGACATCCACGCCGTCAGCCCGGTGGGCGCGCAGGGAGTCGCGCAATTCATGCCCTATACGGCGAAGGAGCGCGGCCTCGCGGACCCGTTCGATCCGGCTCAGGCGATCCCGGCTTCGGCCGACTATCTGGCCGAGCTTCGCGACGCCTTCGGCAATTTCGGGCTCGCCGCCGCCGCTTACAACGGCGGGCCGGACCGGGTCTCGCGCTGGCTCGCCAACCGGGCGCGGCTGCCGGCGGAGACGCATGACTACGTCCTCACGATCACCGCCCGGCCGGCCGACTGGTTCCGCCGCAAGGACCGCGAGGTTGAAGATCGCCCTCTGCTGAAAGACGCGAGCTTCGAGGCCGGGTGTCTTCAGCTTCCGGTCATCGCCACGCGCGCCGCCCCGCGCCCGCCCTGGGGCGTCGTCGTCGCGGGCGGGCGGAACCGGGGCGCGGCGTTGATCGCCTTCGAGCGGGCCAAGCGCAGCGCGCGCGGACAGATCGACCCGGCGCGGCTTCACGTCCTGCGCCGGGCGCGGCGCGCGACCGGGCCGCGTTATCTGGCGGTGCTCGGCGCAGAAAGTCGGAGCGAGGCGCAGAAGCTGTGCCTGCGACTGCGCCGCGCCGGCGCGCCCTGCACGATCAGGCGAAATTGACCCCCTCGCATTCGGCGCGCGGACACGCTACATGCGCGGCGGCGTCTGAAGCGCGAGGAGGCGACCATGGATCCGATCCACATCATCGGCGGCGGCATGGCGGGTTCCGACGCCGCCTGGGCGGCGGCGAACGCCGGCGTTCCCGTCATCCTGCATGAAATGCGCCCGGAGCGCGGGACCGAAGCCCATCAAACTGACGGCCTGGCGGAGCTGGTCTGCTCGAACTCCTTTCGCTCCGACGATGACGAGAGCAACGCCGTCGGCCTCCTCCACTGGGAGATGCGCGCCGCCGGCTCGCTGGTCATGGAGGCGGCGGCGGAGGCGAAGCTGCCGGCGGGCGGCGCGCTTGCGGTGGACCGGGGCCGGTTCTCCGCCCATGTCACAAAGCGGATCGAATCGCACCCCCTCATCACAGTGGAGCGCGGCGAGATCACCGGCCTGCCGCCGGAGGATTGGTCATCAGCGATCATCGCCACCGGCCCGCTCACCTCGCCGGCGCTGGCGGACGCGATCCGCGGCCTGACCGGCGAGGAGAGCCTCGCATTTTTCGACGCCATCGCCCCCATCGTCTACGCGGACAGCGTGGATATGGGGAAAGCTTGGTTCCAGTCCCGCTACGACAAGGGCGAGTCGGAAGCCGAGCGCACCGCATATCTGAACTGCCCGCTGAACCGCGCGCAGTATGACGCTTTCATCGCCGCGCTTCTCGCCGCGCCGCAGGCCGAGTTTCACGACTGGGAAAAAGACACCCCCTATTTCGAGGGCTGCCTGCCGATCGAGGTGATGGCGGCGCGCGGAGCGGAGACCCTGCGCTTCGGCCCGATGAAGCCGATCGGCCTGACCAACCCGCACGCGCCCGCCGAAAAACCTTATGCAGTGGTTCAGCTTCGCCGCGATAACGCTCTGGGAACACTATACAATATTGTCGGATTTCAGACCAAGATGAAATACGCCGCGCAAGCTGAAGCGCTGGCTCTGATACCCGGCCTGGAGACCGCGCGCTTCGCCCGGCTCGGCGGCATCCACCGCAACACGTTCCTCAATTCGCCCCGGCTCCTCGACCGGGCGATGCGGCTTCGAGCGGCGCCGCGCCTGCGCTTCGCGGGGCAGATCACCGGCGTCGAGGGCTATGTCGAGAGCGCCGCGATGGGCGGTCTCGCCGGTCGTTTCGCGGCGGCCGAGCGGCTGGGCCGCGAAATGTCCGCGCCCCCGGCCGAAACGGCGCATGGCGCGCTGCTCGCGCATATCACCGGCGGGGCGGAGGCGGAGACCTTTCAACCGATGAATGTGAACTTCGGCCTGTTCCCCCCGCTTGGACCGGCGCCAGGCGGTCGACGCGGCAAGGCGGCGCGAAAAAATCTTTACACCTCAAGGGCGAAAGAGGCGTTCACCGGGTGGACGGATGGCTGAGAACCGATTGACAGAACGCCGCTCCGGTGCATTTTATGGTGAGCGGGGGCGTTCGGGGGATGCAATGGTCAAGAAGTTTCTTGACGACGCTTACAGCCACGGCGCGGGTGAAGCGGCCGAGAAGTTTTACGACGCTTGGGCCGAAACATACGATGAAGAGCTAGCCGAGAACGGCTACGTGACGCCGCGCCGCTGCGCGCGCGCGCTCGCGGCCGCTATGCCGGAGCGCAATCTGCCGGTGCTCGATCTCGGGTGCGGCACCGGCCTTTCCGGCGTCGCGCTTCGCGCCGAAGGATTCTCGATCATCGATGGCTGGGACCCCTCTTCCGAAATGCTTCGTCGCGCGGAAGGGCGCGACGCTTACCGCGTTCTGCGCCAGATCGAACCCGATCTGCCGCTTTCCGCCGCATCAGGCGCATACGCCGCCGTGGTCGCGGCCGGCGTCCTCAGTCCGGGGCTCGCGCCGCCGGAGGCGATCGGACAGGTCCTCGGCTTTCTGCCGAAGGGCGGCCATTTCTGTTTTTCGCTCAACGACGTCGCCCTCGCGGACGGCGCGCATGACGCGGCGGTGAAGGCGCAACTCGACCGGGGCGACGCGGAACTCGTCAGCCGCGAACATGGCGAACACATTCGCGCGCGCGCCCTCGGCGCCGATGTGATCGTGCTGCGAAAGCCCTGAGTCCCGCCTGAATGTCAGCCTGTGCGCGAGACCGCCCCACTGGTGGTTTTCGCCAATCAATGAGGCGGAGGGCGTGAACGCCCTCCGCCTCATTTCCTTTCGGGCCGCGCGGGTCAGCGCGACGAACGTCGCCTACTGCGCGACGAGCTCCACCTCGCTTGGCCGCCAGGTCTTGTCGAACCATGGCTTGAGCGGGCCGTAGAGCCGAAGAATTGGATACCAGCCCTTGCCGGGCACCGTCTGGATCCAGTTTGCGTCTTTGCCCTCAGGGGCCTTCGGTCCGAAATAGAGATCAACCGAGCCGTCATCATTGCTGACGAGCTTGTCGCGCTTGTTGTTCTTGCTCGGGAACGGTTGCGCGGTCTGCAATTCGGACCGCGTCTGCGGGTCGTAGATAACGACGGACCAGAAATCCTTGGCGGGCGCGTCCGCGGGAATGTGCAGGTGGTAGGTCTTGGCCCCGTCGAGATAATTCCCGTCCTTGTCAAAGGTGGCGACGGCGTATTGCGAGCCCTTGCCGACCATCTCCGCCACCATGGCCGGCGTGTTCACCGTCGCCTGGTAGAAAAACCGCGTGCGCGCGTCGAGATAGCGTCCGCCCTTTCCGGCATCCTTCAGCCACTGATAATTCCCGCCGACGAAAGCCGAACCCCATGCGCTGTCCGGATAAAGGGCGACGCCGTCGAGGCGTGAGCGGAACACCATCGCCCGCGCCATTCCGTTTCCGATCGCCACCGCTTCGGTCAGCAGCTTCTTCATCCTGTCGTCCGGGGCGAAAGGCTTCCCCTTCTCGATGCCGATGGACGCGAAGACGCCGCGCGTTACCGGATCGAAGAGGCCGATCGGTTCACGCTCCACGACGGTGTGCAGTTCCTTGTAGAACTCGAAATTGTTGGCGTGGATGGTGTTGAACGGTTTCCCGGAGCCGCTGATGAACTCCATCTTGGGTTGATCGTTCTTTTTTGAAAGCGGATAGACCCTGATCCCCTCCTCGAACATCTTCGTCGCGGCGTCGGGTTTTCCATCGACGAGAAACCCGCGCAGGATCAACAGGTTCACATAGCTCGGCGACCTGGCGACGAAATAGGTCTCACCGTCGACCTCCGCCTTCATGCCGCCCTCCGGCGGGTCGAGATCACCCTGGTAGTCCGGTGACAGGATCAGGTATTTGCCGCCCTGCCCCCTGTCCGGCCCCGGCGCGCCCATATCGATCACGAAACGGAAATAGGCGTCGTCCACCGTGCCGGGGCCCGATCCCTTCGGAACCTCCACCACCGTCGCACCGTCCTTTTGCAGGTCCAGCATGGCGATCGCGTAGACCGTGTCGGTATTCCCGGTCAGGAACAGCGGGGCCGAATCCATCAGCTTGTCCATGATGACGATCTTGTGGGAGGCGTCGGCGCCCACGTCGAGAAGGCCGCGCCGCAGCCCCTCGATCGACGTGGCGGGAATCCCGTTCAGGAAGGTTTCCGCACCGCGCATGATGTCGAGATTGTCATAAAGCAGATCGACGGTTTTTTTGTCGGGCATCCCGTCGAAATAGGTGAGCGTCCCGAGCCGGGTCTCCACGCTGTCCGGGGTCATGATGCTGTCCGGAATCTTGTGGTTGTAGCCGGGCGTTTTCTCGGCGGCTGCTGCGGAAAGCCCGCCGCCGATGACCGCGGCGGCGACGAGGGCGAGCGATATTCTGTGGATAGTCATTCTTCGAGTTTCCTTTCGCGCCCCCTTCGAAACGGCCGGCAACCGATATTCCGGAATCGCGAATGGCGATCAGAGAGCGACACTTGGCTTGAAGCAGATCGATAAATTACCCGATCATGGTGAAGTCGAGAACATGAACCATCGCACGCTCGTCAATCCTTCGCTAGAGGCGGAACGCCGCCGGAAGGTCGCTCGCCGGACGCTTTACCGCCGACCTTCCGCCGCCTCGCGCATTTCTTCCAGTTCCAGCCACTCCTCTTCGGCCGCGCCGAGCGCCGCCTGGCGCTCCGTCAGCGCTTCGCTCGCCTTCGCAAATTTCTTCGGCTCGCTGACGTAAAGGGCCGGGTCGGAAAGGAAAGCCTCCAGCTTCGCGATCTCCGCCGCAAGCCGCTCCATCTCCCCCGGCAGCGTCGCGAGGCGATGGGATTCCCTGAACCCGAATTTCGGCGCGCTCGGCGTCGGCCGCGCGGGCGAAGGCGTCGCCCCCGCCTTCGCTCTCGGCCGAGCCTCCCTCTCAAGCCCGGAGGCGCTGCGTTGCGCCCGGGAATCGGACCACCCGCCAGCGTATTCGACGGCGCTTCCGTTCCCTTCCACGGCGATCACCGAAGTCGCCACCCTGTCGATGAAATCCCGGTCGTGGCTGACGATCAGCGCAGTGCCGTCATAATCCGCGAGCAGCTCTTGCAACAGATCCAGCGTCTCGATGTCGAGGTCGTTGGTCGGCTCGTCCAGCACCAGGAGATTGGATTCCCGGGCCATGATCTTCGCCAGCAAGAGCCGCGCCCGCTCACCCCCTGAGAGGGCCGAAACCGGTCCCCGCGCCTGGCTCTCATCAAAGAGGAAGCTCTTCAGATACCCGACCACGTGCTGCGGACGCCCGCGCACGATGATCTGGTCGGAGCGCGCCTTCGGACCGCGCACCTTGTCATCGGTCAATGTCTCCCAGAGCGATTTTTTCGGATCGAGCGCATCGCGGTTCTGGTCGAACCGCGCGATCTCCAGATTGGAGCCGAGCCGCACCGTTCCCTCATCCGGCGCCAATGTTCCGGTCAGCATGTTGAGCAGCGTCGTCTTGCCGGCGCCGTTCGGGCCGATCAGCGCCACCCGATCGCCGCGCGCGATCCTCGTCGAGAACGGCGACAGGATGACCCGCTCGCCATAACGCTTGGCGATTCCCTTCGCCTCGATCACCAGCTTGCCGGAGGCGGCGCCCGAGGAAAGCGCCATCGCCGCCCGCCCGGTCTCCGCGATCTGCCCGGCGCGGGCGGCGCGCAACTCGCCGAGGCGGCGCACCCGCCCCATGTTACGCGTCCGGCGCGCGGAGATACCCTCGACCGCCCAGCGGGCCTCCGCCTTGATGAGCCGGTCGAGCTTGTGGCGCTCGGCCCGCTCCTCCTCCAGCAGCTTGTCGCGCCAGTCCTCGAAGCCGTCGAAGCCGCGGCTGATCTGTCGGCATTCGCCGCGGTCGAGCCAGATCGTCGCGCGACTGAGCTTCGTGAGAAATCGCCGGTCATGGCTGATCAGGATGAAGCCGGCTTCGCTTCCGGCCAGTTCCGTCTCCAGCCATTCGATGGCGTTGATGTCGAGATGGTTGGTCGGCTCGTCAAGCAACATGAGATCCGGCGCCCCCGCGAGGCACCGCGCCAGCGCCGCGCGCCGCCGCTCGCCGCCAGAGGCCGCGCCGGGCGCCGCCTCGGCCATGACCTGAAGCCCCTCCATCGCCATTTCCGCCTTGTAGCGCTCGTGATCCTCCAGATCGGCGGCGGCGTAGTCGCCTAAAGTCGCGAAACCGGTGAAATCCGGCTCCTGGGGAAGATAGGCGATGCGCGCGCCGGGCTGGGCGAAGCGGGTTCCGGAATCCGGCTCGATCATGCCGGCGATCAGCTTCAGCAGCGTCGATTTTCCCGCACCGTTACGCCCGACAAGGCAAAACCGCTCACCCGCGCTGACGGAAAGCGACAGACCGGAAAAGAGCGGCGCGCCGCCGAGGTCGAGCGAAACGTCATCTAGCGTGAGAAGCGGAGGGCGGGCCATGGCCGCCGCCTATCCGCAGGCGCGCGGCAGGTCAACGCCCGCCCCCTTGCGCGCCTGTCCGCCGGGCGCAATAAGCGCTGGATGCCCGCCGCGCCGTTCAACCCCGCCCTCGCCGGCGCCGCCGCCTCGCCGATCATGACGGCGCAGGGGTGGTTGCGCGGCCGCACCTTTCCCGACGACCGTCCGCTGATCAACCTCTCGCAGGCGGCGCCGCTCGGCCCGCCGCCGCTCGCGCTCCGCGAAGCCATGGCGCGGGCCGCGCTTTCCGAGGGCGCGGCGCATCTTTACGGGCCGGTTCCGGGGGACGACGCGCTCCGCGCCGAAATCGCGAGCCGCTGGTCTGCGCTCTACGCCGCTCCGGTCGACGCCGCCGAAGTCGCGGTCACCTCGGGCTGCAACGAAGGTTTCGCCGCCGCGATCCTTTCGCTCGCAGGCGCGGGCGACGAAGTGATCCTGCCAAACCCGTGGTATTTCAATCACAAGATGTGGCTCGACATGATCGGCGCGAAAGCCGTTCCGCTGTCGGTCGGCGAGGACTGCCTGCCGGACCCGGCGGCGGCCCGAGCGCTGATCACGCCCCGGACCCGCGCCATCGCTCTCGTCACCCCGAACAACCCGACCGGGGCGGAATATCCGCCGGCATTGCTCGATGCGTTCTTTGACCTCGCGGCCGAGGCCGGGCTCGCGCTCGTGGTCGATGAAACCTATCGCGATTATCTCGGCCCGGAGGGCCCGCCGCACCGGCTTTTCCAGCACCACGGCTGGCGCGACACGCTGATCCAGCTCTACAGCTTTTCGAAAGCCTACCGACTGACGGGCCACCGCGTCGGGGCGCTCGTCGCCGGCCCGGCGCGCCAGGGGCAGATCGAGAAGTTCCTCGACACGGTGACGATCTGCCCGAGTCGGATCGGCCAGATCGCCGCGCTCGAAGGGCTCCGCACCCAGTCGGCGTTCGTCGCCGCGCAAGCCGCCGAGTTCCTCGCCCGCCGCCAGGTGCTGGAGGCGGAGTTCGCACACGGCGTCGGCGCCTGGCGGCTTCTCGGCGCCGGGGCCTATTTCGCCTGGGTCGCGCATCCTTTCGAGATGGCGGCGGAGGATGTCGCAAAAGAACTGGTTACGCGGCAATCGCTGCTCGCGCTGCCAGGAACGATGTTCGCGCCGCCCGGAGACGCGGCGGCGGGCCGCACGCTGCGCCTCGCCTTCGCCAATGTCGACCGGGACGGCATCCGCGAGACAGCGCGGCGGCTGCGTATGTTCGCGCCCTGACCCCTTCGCTTGAACCCCGCCCCGCCCGCGCATATGGTCCGCGCGGCTTCGCCATAGACAGGGATATACGATGCTGAATCTTCTGCGCCGCGGCATTAAGACCTGGGTTGCGAAAGTGCTGTTCGGGCTTCTTGTCGTCAGCTTCGCGATCTGGGGTATCGGCGATGTGTTCAATTTCGGCATCGGCTCCTCCGTCGCCACCGTGGGCGAGCAGAAAATCCCGGCCGAGCGCTACGCGAACGCCCTGAACCGTGAAGTCCGCGCCGCTTCCCAGCGTTTCGGGCAGCCGCTCGACGCGGAAACGACCCGCGCGCTCGGCCTGCCGCAACAGGTTCTCGGCAGGCTGGCGCAGGAAGCGACGTTCGATGAGGCGATGAACGAGCTTGGCGTCTCCGCGCCCGACAGCGCGGTGAGCGAGGTGATCACCTCCGACCCCAGCTTCAAGGGCGCGAACGGCGCCTTCGATCAGGAGGCGTACCGCTACGCGCTCGCCCAGAACGGCTTCACGGTCGAGAGCTATGAAGACATCGCGCGCCGCACCATCGCCCGGCGCCAGCTTATTCTCGCGCTCACCAGCGGCGTCACCGCGCCGGAGGGCGCCGTCGAGACGATCTACGCGTTCCAGACCGAAACGCGGCGTTTCGACCTGATCACGCTCGACGCAAGTTTCGCCGGTGAGATCGGCGCGCCCGATGAGGAGACGCTCCAGACCTATCACGCCGAGCACGCGGATGAGTTCACCACGCCCGAACGGCGGGACGCGATCTATCTCAATCTCTCGCTCGAAGCGCTCGGCGAAGGGTTCGAGCCGGATGAGGATGCGCTCCGCGACGCCTATGCGCGCCACGCCGGCGATTATGAACAGCCGGAGCGGCGCACGCTGCACCAGATCATCTACGACACGAAGGCGGACGCCGACGCCGCCGTGGCGCGCGTCGCTTCCGGCGAGACGACCTTCGACGAGTTGCTCGCGAAGCGGGGCGAGAGCCGCGCCGACACCGCGCTCGGCGCAGTCACTGAGGATGAACTCGCCCCGGCGACCGGGGAAGCCGCTTTCGCACTCGAATCGCCCGGAATCGCCGGGCCGGTCGACACCGGGTTCGGCTTCGCGCTGATCGATGTCTCGGAGATCACGCCGGCGGCCAAAACCACCTTCGAGGAAGCCAGACCCGACCTTGTGGCCGAATTGCGTTATGAGCACGCGCTCGACCGCGCGCCGGAAGTGGCCGGAGAGGTCGAGGATCGCCGCGCCGGCGGCGCCACGCTGGCGGAAATCGCGACGGAGATGAATCTGCCGCTCGGCCACGCAACCGGCGTCGCCGCGAACGGCGACGGCGCGTTCGGGTTCGCCGCATCGCCGGAGTTCCTGACCGAACTCTTCGCCGCCGCCGAAGGAGAGGAGCGCGACATGGTTGAGACCGAGGCAGGCTCCTATTTCGTGCTTCAGATCGAGGCGATCACGCCGGCGGCGCTGCGCCCGCTCGACGAAATCCGCGACGATGTCGTGGCGAGTTGGCGGCGGGTGGAGACAGGCGAGGCGCTGAAAGCCCGCGCCGAGGCGATCGTCGACCGCATCGATGCAGGCGAAACGATTGAAGCGATCGCGACCGAACTTGGCGTAGAGTTGACGAATGAGGGCCCGAACACGCGGGCGGCCGGTTGGAGCGCGACACCCGCCGCGCTCGTCGAAGAGCTGTTCGCTCTGCCGCTCGGCGGCGCGGCGTTCGCGTCGATGGGCGATACCGTCGTCATCGGCGCCGTCGCCGAAATCGCCGCGGGCGAGGACAACGCCCAGAACGGCGCGATGCGCGATTCATTGAAGCAACAGATGGACCAGATGGCCACAGCGGACGCGCTCGGCCTCTATCTCACCGCGAAACAGAGGGAGATCGGCGTCTCGGTCAACCAGCAGGTCATCGATTCGATGGTCACCCAGATCTCGGGCCACTGACAGCGATGGAGATCCGACCCGGATTCGACGACTTCGCCGCCACCCATGCGCGCGGCGAGAATCAGGTTCTATGGACCCAGCTCGCCGCCGATCTCGACACGCCCGTCTCGCTGATGCTGAAGCTGACCGGCGCAGCGGAGAACTCCTTCCTTCTCGAAAGCGTCACCGGCGGCGAGGTGAAGGGCCGTTATTCCGCGATGGGAATGAAGCCCGACGTGATCTGGCGTTGCATCGGCGACAAGGCCGCGATCAACCGCGCCGCCCGCTACGATCCGGATGCGTTCGAGCCTGAGTCCCTGCCGCCCCTCGACAGCCTTCGCGCCTTTCAGGCCGAGAGCCGGATCGACCTGCCGACGGAACTGCCCCCCATCGCCGCCGGGCTTTTCGGCTTTTTCGGCTACGACATGGTCCGCCTGGCGGAGCGGTTGCCCGCGGCGAACCCGGACCCGCTCGGCCTGCCCGACAGCCTGATGATGCGCCCGACCGTGGTCGCGGTGATGGACGCGGTGAAGGACGTGGTGACGCTGATCGCGCCGGTCTGGACAAAGGACGGTCTGCCACCCCGCGCCGCCTACGCGCAGGCCGCCGAGCGGCTTTCAGACGCCGTCGCCGCGCTCGATCGGCAGATCCCGGCGGAGCGCGATCTCGGCGAGGATGGCGAGGTCGGCGCGCCGGTCTCCAACACGCCGATCGAAGACTATCTGGCGATGGTCGCGAAAGGAAAAGACTATATCGAGGCTGGCGACATCTTTCAGGTCGTCCTCTCGCAGCGCTGGCGGATGGACTTTCCGTTGCCGCCCTTCTCCTTCTACCGGGCGCTGCGGCGGACCAACCCTTCACCTTACATGTTCTTTTTCAATTTCGGCGGCTTCCAGCTCGCCGGCGCCTCGCCCGAGGTGCTGGTGAAGGTGCGGGGCGGCGTCGTCACCATTCGTCCGATCGCCGGAACTAGGCCGCGCGGCGCGACCGAAGCCGAGGACCGCGCCCTCGAAGCCGAGCTGATGGCCGATCCGAAGGAGTTGGCCGAACACCTGATGCTGCTCGACCTCGGGCGCAACGATGTCGGCCGCGTCGCGAAGATCGGCACGGTCGCGCCGACCTCCGAATTCAATGTCGAGCGCTATTCCCACGTCATGCACATCGTCTCGAACGTTGAGGGGGAGCTTTCGCCTGAGCATGACGCTCTCTCCGCCCTTCTCGCAGGCCTTCCCGCAGGCACGGTCTCGGGGGCGCCGAAGATCCGGGCGATGGAGATCATCGACGAGCTGGAGCTGGAGAAGCGCGGCCCCTATGCGGGCGGCGTCGGGCATATCTCCTGCGCCGACGAGATGGACATGTGCATCGCGCTTCGCACCGCCGTCATCAAGGACGGCGCGCTCTACGTTCAGGCCGGCGGCGGCGTGGTCTGGGATTCCGACCCGGAGATGGAGCGTCAGGAAACCATCCACAAGGCCCGCGCGGTGATGCGCGCCGCCGAGGAGGCCGCGCGCTTCGCGAGAAGCGGCAACCGCTGAGCGTCAACGGCCGGCGGCGGGTGCGACAAAATCGAGTTCGCGAAACTCCGCCGTCAGCGCCTCCGCGCGCGCCGCGTCCTCCGCCCCGCGCAGGAAGATCAGGTTGCCGTAGCCCCGACCATCGAGCGAGAAATTCTCATCGACCGGAATCAGACGTCGCGCGCGCTCGCTGATGAACCACGCCCGGTA
This sequence comes from Pikeienuella piscinae, assembly GCF_011044155.1. NCBI lineage: Bacteria > Pseudomonadati > Pseudomonadota > Alphaproteobacteria > Rhodobacterales > Paracoccaceae > Pikeienuella > Pikeienuella piscinae. Next base: position 74,377 of record NZ_CP049056.1, on the reverse strand, counting down.
GCCATGCGCGAACATCTGCGCGCATTGCGCCCGGACGGCGTCGTCGCTCAACACTTCGGAAAGAACCACCGGCCCCGCACTCGCCAGCGTCTCCGCCGCGCCCTTCATCGCCGCCGGCTCGTCGCCCTCGGTGTCGATCTTCATCAGCCGAACCGGCGCCGGGAGGTCCGACGCGACATCGTCGACCTGCGTGACCTCCACCTCAAGCACGCCGATATCCGAACGGGCCTTCTTCGCCAGCGACGCCCCGGTCGTGGCGGAAGAGCCGCCATAAAGCGTCAGTGCAGCGCTCCCGCTCCGGTCCGAGATCGCCTTTCCCTCCAGCTTCAGGTTGGAGAGGCCGTTCAGTGCGATGTTCAGCCGGGCGCGGGCGGCGACATGCGAAAAGGGCTCGAACCCGGTCACCGTCGCGGCCGGGTTGGTCGCCGCCGCGACGAGCCCGAAAAGGCCGGTATAGGCCCCGATATCCAGCACGGCGCCGCCATCCTCGGCGAAGCCGGCGAAGAGCCGAAGGCTGAGCGGCTCATAGGAATCCTGTCCGAAGAAGAAATAGACATACGCGACGATATCGTCGTCGTGACAGAGCATCCGCACCGGCGGCGCGCCGGTCACCTCCGCCACCACCTCGCCGAAGTAGTGGTGCGCGCGGCGCATTTCGCGATAGCGCCGATCATGGACCGAGACCGCAAGCGGCCGCCAGTCGGGCGCGAGCCGGGGCCGCGCCAGAAGCGCTGACAGATTGTCGACGGCGACCGCCGGCGGCGGGCGCCCTTTCAGCGCGATCTCACTTGGCTCCTCCTTCGGCGACGCATCCGAAGAACGATGCGAAAAGAAATCCGTAATGCGCGAAACTATGCGTGTCATTGCCCGTTCCCAGCGTCTCTAGCGGCGACTTCCGAACTTTTTTCATGCATAGCTTGGCCGAACAACGATGGCGATGGAGATGGACGATGATCGTGGAGACGCGGATCGAAAACTGGGACGACGCCTATGCGAACGGCGCGCATATCGAAGGCGCGGCCGATTATCCGCCGCGCTGGCAGCGGCTGGCGGCGGCGTTTCGCGCGGACCACGGCGCCAGGGCGGAGACCGACATCGCCTATGGGAGCGCGCCGCGTCAGCGATTCGATCTCTTCAGGCCCGTCGGCGCGGCGCGCGGGCTCGTGGTGTTCATTCATGGCGGCTATTGGCGCGCCTTCGACAAATCCCTCTGGTCGCATCTCGCCGCCGGCCCGCTCGCGCGCGACTGGGCTGTCGCCATGCCCAGCTACACGCTGGCTCCGGACGCGAAGATCGCGGAAATCGCCGTCGAGATCGCCGCCGCCATCGCCGCCGCCGCCGGGAAGGTCGAAGGCCCGGTGCGCCTGACCGGCCATTCCGCCGGCGGGCATCTCGCGGCGCGGATGATCTGCGCCGACCAGCCGTTGCCCGCGGCGGTGTCGGCGCGGATCGCGCGCGTGGTCTCGATCGCCGGCGTCCACGATCTTCGCCCGCTGATCCGAACCGCGATAAACGACGATCTCCGGCTGGACGCGGAGGAAGCGGCGGCGGCCAGCCCGGCGCTGCGCACACCCGCGCCCGGCGCACGACTCCTGACCTGGGTCGGCGGCAATGAACGACCGGAGTTCCGTCGCCAGTCGGCGCTTCTCGCGAACATATGGGCCGGCCTCGGCGCGGCGACGGCGGCGCATGAAATGCCTGGCAAGCATCATTTCGACGTGATCGACGATCTCGCCGACCCTGAAAGCGATCTCGTCGCCGAGCTTCTCGCCTAGAGCACCGTCAGCACCGCGATCGGCAAGGTGCGCGAGACCTCCTGCGTCACCGAGCCGAAGAGCAGCCCCGCGAAGGCGCCGCGCCCGCGCCGTCCGAGAACGATGAGATCGGCGCCGACCTCCTCGGACAGCGCGGCGACATCGTCGGCGGGGGAGATGGAGCCGGTGCGCGCCCCTTCCAGAACGCACCCTTCCGCCTTCACGATCTCTTCCGCCTCCTCAATCGCGAGTTTCGCGGCGGCTGCGATCTCTTCCGCCGGCAACGGCGCGCCGATCGCGCCGATGAACGGATCGACCGCGATCGGCGTCGCCCCGCCTTCCGGCGTATGGCTGAGCCAGAGCTTCGCCTCATAGCGTCGTGCGACGTCACAGGCGGCGCGAACCGCCCGTTTCGCATGGTCCGAGCCGTCATAGGCGACAACGATCTTGCTAAACATTTCGGCCTCCTTTTGCGTCTCGTTCAAGCGGGAGTTCCCGCCTCTTCATTCACCACCGGCGGGGCGCTCATCGCCCGCCGGTTCAGACCTTTGTCAGCACCAGCATGTCGGACGCATCCCACGCGAGGGCGATGCGCGCGCCCTCCTCCATCGCACCGACCTCCTCCGCGCTCCGCCCGTGCGCCGCGGCGAGCAGCGCGCGCCCCGAAGGCAGCAACAATTCGACATTCGAGCTGTCGCCCTGAAACGCCACATCGCCGAGCCGCGCCTCGATCCGCACCTCGCCGGCGGCGTCGGGCCCAAGGCGGATCTTTTCCGGCCGGATAGCGAGGCGCAGATCCCCCGGCGGCGCCGCGGCGAAACTCAGCGGCGGCAGTTCCGCCGTCTCCACCATCGCGCCGGCGCCGTCGCGGCTGACCGCGGTCGCCTCGAAGAAATTCGCCTTGCCGATGAAATCTGCGACGAAGGCGTCGGCCGGACGCTGGTAGAGCGCCTCCGGCGACGCGATCTGCCTGATCCGGCCGTTATGCAACACCGCGATCCGGTCGGCGACGGCCATCGCCTCGTCCTGATCGTGGGTGACCATGATGAAGCTGACGCCGATGGATTTCTGCAGTTTCACCAGTTCAAGCCGCATCGCGTCGCGAAGCTTCGCGTCGAGCGCGGAGAGCGGCTCGTCGAGCAGCAGAACCCGCGGCTTCTTCACCAGAGCCCGGGCCAAAGCCACCCTTTGGCGCTGCCCGCCCGAAAGCTGATCGGGCTTGCGCTCTGAAAACTCCGCCAGTCGCACCAGCGCCAGCGCCTCCTTCACGCGCGGGCCGATCTCGGACGCTTTCACCCCGTCCACCTTCAGCCCATAGGCGACATTTTTCGCGACCGTCATGTGCGGGAACACCGCGTATGACTGGAACACCATGTTTACCGGCCTTCGGTTCGGCGGCACATGCGTCATGTCGGCGCCGCCGATCAGGACCTGCCCCTCGCTCGGCGTCTCGAAGCCGGAAACCATGCGCAGGAGCGTGGTCTTGCCGCAACCAGACGGGCCGAGAAGGGCGAAAAACTCGCCCTCCGCGATGTCGAGTTCGACATTGTCGACCGCGACGAAGCCGCCGAAATGCTTGGAGACGGCGCGGATCGAGACGATGGGCGCGCTCATGGCGTCATCTCCGTCGGCTTTTGCAGGCGAATCGCGATGAAGGTCAGGCAGAGCGTCATCAGGATCAGCACCGTCGAGGCGGCGTTGATCTCAGGCGTCACCGAGAAGCGGACCATCGAATAGACCTTGACCGGGAAGGTCACGGTGTTCGGCCCGGAGGTGAAGAAGGTGATGACGAAATCGTCGAGGCTAAGCGTGAAGGCCAGCAGCGCCCCGGCGATCAGCCCCGGAACCATGTGCGGGATCAGGATGTCGCGGAACACCTGATATTCCGAAGCGCCGAGATCGCGCGCCGCCTCGGCCATCTCCGGGCTGAAGCTCTGCAAGCGCGTCCGGATCACCATCGCCGCGAAAGGAAAGGAGAAGGTGATATGCGCCGCGATGATATTGCCGAGATTGAGCGGCCAGGGCGCCTCCGGCGGGACGGTGAGGCCGGAGGCCGAGAAGAACACCGCGAGGCTGACGCCCATGCAGATTTCCGGAATCACGATCGGCAGCGCCACCAGCCCCTCATAGACCGGCTTCAGCGGAAACCGCCAGCGCCAGAGCAGCACCGCCGTCATCGCCCCGAGCGCCACCGCGAAGATTGTCGAGATGACCGCGATGGCGATCGAATTGACGAAGGCCTCGACGAGCGATTCATTGGCGAATGCCTTGGCGTAATAATCCGTGGTAAAGCCGCGCCAGATGACATTGCCGCCGCGGCGCGAATTGTTGAACGAGAAGATGACCAGAACGATGATCGGCGTGTAGAGAAAGACGAATGTCAGCGCGAACATCACCCGCATCGAGGTCTTGCGCGCATATTGGAACGGCCCCGCGCTCACGCCCGCCTCCCTTTCGCGGCCTGCATGTCGATGAGCGCCCGGATCGCGAGAATGATGAAGGTGACGTAGAGCAGGAAGAGCGACAGCGCCGAACCGAAGGGCCAGTCGTTCGCCTTCTTGAACTGCCGCTCGATCACGTTCGCGATCATGTCCACCTGCCCGCGCCCGAGTAGATCGGGCGTGAGGAAGGAGCCGAGCGCCGGAATGAAGGTGATGATCGCGGCGGTGATCAGCCCGGCGGAGGTCAGCGGCACGAGGATCAGGAAGAACGTCCTGACCTGCCCGGCGCCCAGATCCATCGACGCTTCGAGATAGGACCGGTCGAGCCGCTCCAGCGCGGAATAGAGCGGCAGGATCGCGAATGGCAGGTGGACATAGACCAGTCCGATGACCACGCCGGATTCGGTGCCGAGAAAGGCCACGGGCGTGAACCGCTCGCCGAAGAGCCCCGCCATGCCCAGCAGGCCGGCGAGCGCGTCGCCCTGGGTCCAGAACCATTCCAGAACCCCGTTCACGCGGCCGCGCGCGCCCAGAATGTTCAGGAGCGCATAGGTCCGGATCAGAAGATTGGTCCAGAACGGCAGCATGATGATCAGCAGCAGCCACGGCTTCCATTTCTGCTCCGCCGTCGCGATCACCAACGCCACCGGATAGCCGACGATCAGGCAGATGATCGTGGCCGCCCCGGCGAGCCGGAGCGTGCGCCAGAAGAGCGTCACGATCTCCGGTTCGAAGATCCTTTCATAGTTGGAAAGCGTCCAGGTCGTGCGGATCTCCGTCAGCGAGATGTTCTCGCCGAAGGAGTAGACCCAGATGATGCCGAGCGGGACGAGGAAGAAGACCAGCAGCCAGAGCGTCGTCGGACCGGCGAAGGCCGCAAACGCAGGCAGGGTGCGGCGCCAGCTTTCCATCATCTCCCCTTAAAGCGCCCCGGCCGCGTCGGCATGACGTCTGGACGGGACCGCGCCTCAGCCTGCGGCCTTGACCCGAGTCCAGGCCTCGTCGATCCGCTGCACCGCGTCCTGACCGGGATAGACAGCGGTTTCCGAGTTCGCGACGGCGTCCTCCGGCGGGAAGATCGCCGGATTGTCGCGATAGGATTCTTCGGTCAGCGCCCGCGCGGCGGCGTTCGGCGTGGCGAAATAGATGAACTCCGCGATATCCTTTCCCACCTCGGCGTCGAGCAGGAAATTGATCAGCGCATGCGCGCCCTCCGGGTTCGGCCCGCCGGTCGGAATGCAGAGCGTATCCTCCCAGATCATGCCGCCCTCCTTCGGGATCACGTAGCCGATGTCGTCGTCCTCATCCATCACCTGAAGAATGTCGCCGTTCCATTCCATCGCGAGATCGACCTCGCCGGCGAGCAGCAGGTCCTGGCCGTTATCCGGCGCGAAGGCGGTGATCCTGTCCTTCTGCGCGATCACCATCTCTTCCGCCGCCTTGAGGTTTTCCGGCGACCAGTCGTTGAGCGACTCGCCCATCAGCTTCAGCGCCATGCCGAACACATGCTGCCCGTCAGCGAGCATCGAGAGCCGGCCGGCGTATTTGTCCGAGGTGTAGAGATCGGCCCAGCTGTCCGGCGGGCTGTCGACCGCCGATTTCCGGTAACCGATGCCGATCGAACCCCACATGTAAGGCATCGAATATTTCCGGCCCGGATCGAAGGCGGGGTCGCGGAATCCCTCGCCGATATTCGCGATATTCGGGATCAGCGCATGGTCGAGCGGAACCAGCATGTCCGCGACGATCATCCGCTCGACGTAATCATTGGTCGGCACGATCAGGTCGTAACCGGGATTGCCGTTCTTCAGCTTGGCGAACAGCTCGTCATTGTCGGCGAAGAGGTCATATTGCACCTCAATGCCGGTGGCGGCCGTGAAATCGTCAAGCGTGGTCTCACCGATATAGGTGTCCCAGTTGTAGAAGTTGACCTTGCCGGAGGCCGCGAAGCCCTGTTTCGGCAGGGTGAAGCTGAGCCCAACGGCGCCCATGCCCATGAGCGCAGCACGGCGGCTGATCGGTCTGCGAATCATCTCTGTCTCCCTGCGTCGCTTCATGCTTCGCTTGTTTATGGCGTCAGTCTCAACGCATCCGCGAAGCGCGATCAAGGGGTTTTTGCAGGCGTCGCGAGCGCCGGCGCGCAGGCCGCCGGATCAGTCGACCCTATACCCTTCCGCATCGAACCGGGCGATCGCGGCGCGGTCGGCGTTCAGCGTCACCTCCGTCCCGGGCTCGGCGACAAGGCCGCCTGGCGCGCGGGCGACCGCCACGACATCGCCCCCAGTCAGCGCGACGTGGACGAAGCGATCCGCGCCCAGGTCCTCGACCAGCCGCACCCTGCCGGTGAGCGAAATTTCGCCGCCCCCCTCGCCGACCAGGAGCGCCTCCGGCCTGATCCCCAGGAAGGCGGCCTTCTCGCCCAATAGCGCGCCTGGCAGGAAATTCATCTGCGGCGAGCCGATGAACTCCGCGACGAAGCGGGTCGCCGGGTCGTCGTAGATCTCGCGCGGGCGGCCGATCTGCTCGATCCGCCCGGCGTTCATCACCACGATCCTGTCCGCGAGGCTCATCGCCTCCACCTGATCGTGCGTGACATAAATGAATGTCGCGCCAAGCCGTTGGTGCAATTCCTTCAGCTCCGCGCGCATGTGGCCGCGAAGCTTGGCGTCGAGATTGGAGAGCGGCTCGTCCAGCAGGAACGCCTTCGGCTCCCGCACCAGCGCCCGGCCCATGGCGACGCGCTGGCGCTGCCCGCCGGAAAGCTGCCGGGGCTTCCTGTCCAGATACTCGTCGAGCTGGAGCGTCCTCGACGCATCGGCGATCCGCGCCGCGATCTCGGCCTTCTTCATGCCGACGTTCTTAAGCCCGTAGGCCATGTTCTGCCGGACCGACATATGCGGGTAGAGCGCGTAATTCTGAAAGACCATGGCGATGTCGCGTTCGCCCGGCTCCTTGCCGTTCACCACCTCGCCGTCGATCCGGACTTCGCCGGCGCTGGTCGCCTCCAGCCCCGCCACCATGCGGAGAATCGTCGACTTGCCGCAGCCGGAAGGGCCGACGAGGACGATGAACTCGCCATCCTCGATCTCGATATCGGCGCCGTGAACCGCGGTCACGCCGCCCGGATAGATCTTCTGAACGCCGCTCAGTGAAAGCCCGGCCATCTATTTCTCCTGCTCGACAAGGCCCTTCACGAAGAGCTTCTGCATCGCGAGAACCACGAACACCGGCGGGATCATCGCCAGCACGGCCGTCCCCATAATGTAATGCCAGACCGGCAGCGCCTCGCCGGAATTGGTCATCCGCTGAATGCCCATGACGATGGTGTAATACGCCTCGTCCGTCGTGACTATCAGCGGCCAGAGATACTGGTTCCATCCGAAGATGAAGAGGATGATGAAGAGCGCGGCGATATTGGTGCGCGAAAGCGGTATCAATATGTCGATGAAGAACCGGATCGGCCCGGCGCGGTCGATCCGCGCCGCCTCCACCAACTCGTCCGGCACTGTCATGAAGAACTGTCGGAAAAGGAATGTCGCGGTCGCCGACGCGATCAGCGGAATCGACAGCCCGGCGTAGGAGTTCAGCATGTCGAGCCGGACGATCACGTCGAATGTCGGCAGGATGCGCACCTCCACCGGCAGCATCAGCGTTATGAAGATCAGCCAGAAAAAGCCCATGCGGAACGGAAAGCGGAAATAGACGATGGCGTAGGCGGCGATGATGGAGACCGCGATCTTCCCGATGGTGATGGAGAGCGCCATGATCAGACTGTTCAGCATCATGCCGAGGACCGGCACGCCCCCGGCTTCGGGAACGCCGCCGGAGAGAAGCTGCGCGTAATTCTCCCATCCCTGATCGCCGAACCAGAGCGGGATCGGCGAGCGCGACAACGCGTCTGGCCCGTGCGTCGAGGCGACAAGCGCCATCCAGACCGGGAAGCACAGGAAGAACACGCCGAGGATCAGCACGACGTGCGTGAGGATCTTCATGTATGGGCGATTCTCGATCATTGCGCGCTTCGCATCAGTATTGCACCCGCCGCTCGATGTAACGGAACTGGATCACCGTCATCACCGCCACGATCGCCATCAGCACCACCGACTGCGCGGCGGAGCCGCCATAGTCCTGCCCTACGAAGCCGGTGTTGTAGACCTTGTAGACGAGGATCGAAGTGGCGTTCGCCGGCCCGCCATTCGTCGTCGCGTGGATCAGTGAGAACGTGTCGAAGAAGGCGTAGACGAGATTGACGACCAGAAGAAAGAACGTCGTCGGCGAAAGCAGCGGAAAGACGATGCTCCAGAACCGCCGCACCGGTCCCGCACGGTCGATCGCCGCCGCTTCGATCAGTGATTTCGGAATCGACTGCAAGCCGGCGAGAAAGAAGAGAAAATTATAGCTGATCTGCTTCCAGGCCGCGGCGACGATCACCATCACCAGCGCCTGGTCGCCATTGACGTAGTGGTTCCACTCATAGCCGATCCCCTTCAACCAATAGGCGACGATGCCGAGCGAGGGGTTCATCAGGAAATACCAGAGAACGCCCGCCACCGCCGGCGCCACCGCATATGGCCAGATCAGCGAGGTCCGGTAGGCGAGCGCGCTCCGCAGCACCCGGTTCGCGGCGACCGCAAGCCCGAGCGAGATCGACATGGAGAGCGCCGTGACGGCAAAGCCGAAAATCAGCGTGATCCGGAAGGAGTCCAGATAGATCGGGTCCGAGAAGAGAGCGGTGTAGTTCTTCAGCGCGACCCATTTGCGGCTGAAGCCAAATGCGTCCTCGATGAAGAAGGAGGATTCGAGCGCCCGATAGGCCGGCCAGATGAAGAAGACCAGCGTGATCGCGATCTGCGGCGCCACCAGAAGGTAAGGCAGCCAGCGATGACGAAAGGTGACACGCTTGATCATGCGAAGTCTTGTCTCGTTCTCATCTTCCGCCGGCCCGGCCCCGGAACCCGATCCGCGGAACCCGTCAAGGTTCCGGCCTCGCGCCGGGACCTCGCGCCGCATCGCAAAACTCGCCAGGATCCCGGCTCGGGGCCGGGATCATCATCGGCGGCAGGACGGCGCTCAAAGACACCGCCCCGCCCCGCACTCACTCATTCGCGGACTGGAATTTCCGCAGCAGATCGTTTCCGCGCGAAACCGCGTCGTCCATCGCCTGCTTCGCGTCCTTCTGGCCGGACCAGACCGCCTCCAGCTCCTCGTTGATGACGTCGCGGATCTGGACGAAATTGCCGAAGCGCACGCCCTTGGAGTTCGCCGTCGGCGTATTCAGCGAAAGCTGCTTGATCGCCGTATCGGTGCCGGGGTTCTCGTCATAGAAACCCTCTTCCTGGCTCTGGACATAGGCCGCCGTCGTGATCGGCACATAGCCGGTCGCCTGGTGCCAATAGGCCTGCTGCTCGGGCGCGGAAACGAACTTGAAGAACTCCGCGACGCCCTTGTAGTCGCCCTGGTCGTGGCCGGAGAGCACCCAGAGCGTTGCGCCGCCAATGATCGAATTCTGCGGTTTCTCAGCTACCGCGGTGTCGAGCGGCAGCATCGCCTGGCCGAATTCCCAGTCGGTGATGTCCTTCTTGAACCCGCCATAATACGCGGAGGAGTTGATCCACATGATCGTTTCGCCGTTCACGAACATGCCGCGGCTATCGCCCCGCCGGCCGCCATATTTGAACAGGCCTTCCTTGCCCATGTCGGCGATGCGCTGGATATGGTTCACCACCGCGTCATTGTTGAAGGTGAACTCGGTGTCGAGCCCACCGAAGCCGTTCTCCGCGGTGCCCATCGGGATGTCGTGCCAGGCCGAATAGGTCTCGATCTGGGTCCAGGACTGCCATCCGAAGGAAAGCGGCGCCTCGACGCCGGCGGCCTTGGCTTTCTTCGCCGCTTCCTCAACCTCGTCCCAAGTCGTCGGCACCGGGATTCCAAGCTCTTCGAACTTGGTCTTGTTGTACCACATCACCGGCGTGGAGGAGTTGAACGGCAGCGAGAGCAAACGGTTGTCGGTGTCGGTGTAGTAAGACACCACGGCGGGCAGGTAATCGTCCTGATTGAATTCGACCCCGGCGTCCGCCATCAGCTTGTAGACCGGATAGACTGCGCCCTTGCCCTCAGCCGCGATCATCGTGGCGGTGCCAACCTCGAAGACCTGCACGATATGAGGCTGCTCCTTGGCGCGAAAGGCGGCGATCGCAGAGGTCATCGTCTCGGTGTAATCGCCCTTGTAGATCGCGTTGATCTGATACTCCGACTGGCTGGCGTTGAAGTCAGCAGCGAACTTGTCGGTGATCTCGCCAAGCTGCCCGCCCATGGCGTGCCAGAAGTTGATCTCCTTCGGCGCGGCCTGCGCGGCGCCGGCGATGGAGAGGGCCGAGACGGCGCCAATCAGCAGATGTTTCATGGGTGCTCCCTTGTAATCCCGTGAGAAAGCCAGCCGGCGATCACGCCGCCGACCGGATTGCGTGGTTCTACGCACCGTCCTTGGCGCAAGCGTAACGAATTGATGTCAGTTTTGCAGCACACAAATTCGTGCCGCGCAACGCCCCGACGGCGGGCGCGGACTCCGGCGGCGAAACCGGCGCGCCGCACACGCGAACCTTGGTGCTACATTCAATTTCAATGCATTTGCGACCGAAATCATGAATACGGTCAAAGCCCATCCATCTCGGCGCCTCTTGCACAGCGCTCAGAGGCCGCCCGGCGCCTCCAGCGGGTGCGGCTCGCCGATTGTCCTCAGCGGCGCGCCGGTGAGCCCGCGGAGCGTCTCGATATCGAGCCCCGGAACCATCTCCCGAAGCAGAAATCCCTCCGCATCCAGCTCGATCACCGCGAGATCGGTGTAGACTCGCTTCACCACACCGGCCCCGGTCAGCGGCAGCTTGAGCCGGTCCACCAGCTTCGGCGCGCCGCTCTTCGACGCATGCGTGGTCAGCGCCCAGACCGCCTTCGCCCCGGCGGCGAGGTCCATCGCTCCGCCGACTCCCGGCACGCCGCCCTTCCCGGTCGACCAGTTCGCGAGATCGCCGTTCGAGGCGACCTCGAACGCGCCGAGCACGGCGATGTCGATATGCCCACCGGTGATCATCGCGAAGCTGTCGGCATGATGGACGATCGCGGCCCCGGGCAAGAGGGTGACCGGCTGTTTCGAGGCGTTGATGAGGTCGTAATCCTCCTCGCCGCTCAAAGGCGCCGGACCAACCCCGAGGATGCCGTTCTCGGACTGGAAGATCACTTCCCGCCCCTCCGGCAGATGATTGGCGCAGGCGACCGGCATGCCGATGCCGAGATTGACATAGGCTCCGTCGGGAATGTCCTGCGCCGCGCGCCAGGCGATCTGGGCGCGGCTGAGGCGAGCGGGGTCGGTCGTCACGTTCATGGATAGCTCGCCCCCGCGTTCACCAGCAACTCCTCCTGCGCCGGCGCAGCCACCTTGACCAGCCGGTCGACGAATATTCCCGGCGTCACGACGACAGCTGGGTCGACGCCGCCCATCGGCACGATCTCACGCGCCTGGACTATGGCGGTGTCGGCCGCCATGCACATGATCGGCGCGAAATTCCGCGCCGACAGCCGATAGGTGAGATTGCCCGCAAGATCGGCGCAATCCGCCTTCACCAGCGCGAAATCGGCTTTCAGCCAGCGCTCCATCACATAGAGCACGCCGTCGATCTCGCGCTGCTCCTTGCCTTCGGCCAGTTCGGTCCCTGCCGCCGTCCGGGTGTAAAAGGCCGGCATTCCCGCCCCCGCCGCGCGGATACGCTCCGCCAGCACGCCCTGAGGGACCAGTTCCAGCGCTATCTCGCCGGCGAGATAGCGCTCGGTGAAGGCGCGCGCGTCGGAGGTGCGCGGATAGGAGCATATCACCTTGTCGACACGCCCCTCGCGGATCAGCGCCGCGAGACCGACCATACCCGTGCCAGCATTGTTGTTGACCACGGTGAGGCCCTTCGCGCCTTGGTCGATCAGCGCGTGAACAAGTTCGATCGGCGCGCCGGAGCCGCCAAATCCCGAAATCATGACGGTCGCGCCGTCGAAGATCGGGGCGACCGCTTCAGCCGCATCCATTACAGGCTTTGTCATAGCGCGGACTTTAGCGAGACCGCCGCGAATGAAAAGCGCCAGATCGACTCACGGCGCTCAAGACGCCGCCGGCGACGGCCTGTTCAGAATGTGACTTTCATGTTCTCGCCCAGGTCCGGCGTTTCGTCCCTGTGGGACGCAAGGGTCATCTTCAGCGCGGCGAGGATCGCGCTCGAATCCCCGTCCCAGTATTCGCCATGATCCGGCTCTACCCGAATCATGGCGGCGTCTCCGCCTTCCGGGCCTTCCGGAAACCAGGCGTCGACGAAGGTGTTCCAGTTCTTCGCGATCCGCGCCTGGTCGGTGACGAGTGTCGCCATCCCGCTGATCGAGACGAACTCGGTCTCGCTGATGCTGGCGAAGCACAGGCACACCTCTCCGTCCGAACCGATCTCATCGCTCTTGCCGCTGGAGAGACGCGTGTAGAACCAGAGCTCGCTCGCGCCCTCCTCGACGATGGCGTGCATCGGCCGTGCGCGCATCACGCCGTTCTCATCGCGAGAGACCATCATGCAGGTCGGATGGTCTCTCATCAGTTTCCAGATTTTTCCGACATTCTCGCCGAGGGACATGAGCGGCCTCCTTGAAACGTTGCACAGGACGAGAACGGGGCGATCGCGTCTTTCGTTCCGCCATCGCTCCGATTTCAGGCCGCTCCCGTCAAAGCGCCGCGACCCGGCCGGTCGGCGGTGGAAGCGGCCGGCGCGTTTCTACGCCGGCCGCTATCGCGAGGAGCAGCGTCAGAGCAGGTTCTTGCGCGCCGCGACGACGCGCAGGATCGGCGAACTGTTCTGCGAGACCGAAACGCTGGTCCCGAAGGGATTCCTCGCCTGCATGTTCCTGATGTTGTTCATGATCTCGACGATAGAGCCGCCGCCAAGCAGGCTGCTGTCCATGATCGACGCGGACGCCTTGTTCCTACCGGACCATGGCGTCTCCCAGTCGATGGTCAGCCAGGCGGTCTTCCTGTCGACGCCGCCCTGAAGCCAGTAGCCGAGCCTTCCGAACGATCCGGTCGCCGCGCCCGATGTCTTCACATGCAGGAAGCAACTCCACTGGCCGTTATAGACTGTGCGATCCGGCTCGTATTTGAAGAGATGCCCGGATTCGGAGGTGATCTCGTCAAATTTCAGCGTCGAGCCGGTCGCGTTGTAGAACATGATCAGCGTGGAAACGCCGTTGCCGTATTCCTCCTTCATGCCGTTGACGCGCTCGATCGTCGCTTCCTCATAGGTTCGGCCGTCGGGGCCGTAGGCGTTCATGGCCGCGTAGGCGTCGGCGGCGAGCTTGTCGAAATCGGGCTCGATCCCGGCTTCCTCCATCTCGTCATAGCGAATCGCTTCACCGTAGATCATCTCGGTTCTCCTCGGGGTTGAATTCAGGTCGGATACGGGATCATCCGCTCATCGAGCGGAACATCGGCGACGCCATCTGCCGCGCCATCGTCGTCGCCATCGGCTGCTGCATGGCGACCATCATCGACGGCGGAATCTCGCCGCCGAACCACGTGTCGATCAGGAAATCCACCAGCGCGGTGATCGCGACGCCGAGCGCGATGACGACGCCGGTGGCGAGGATCACCGCCGCCACCGGCGGCGCGCCGGCAGTCGCGCCGGCGGCGACGCTGGCGCCCTCGACCACGGTTCCCGCCACCGACAGGGTCACGATCTCACTGCTCACAACGGTGACGGAGGTGGCCCAGAAAGTGGCGTAGGCGGCGTGAACGGCCACCGCCAGCGTCATCATCGCCTCGCCGGTAATCACCGCGCCGAGCGCGAGCGACGCCGCGACGGGCAGGCCGGATTTCGCCAGCGCTGTCGCCCAGCGCGAGCTGTCCGCGACCGTGCGGATGACGACGTTCACCACCAGCAGCCCCGCCCCGACGACGCCGAGAAAGCGCCCGACCGCCGCGGCGCTCACCCGGTTGGCGGATAGCGCGAGATTCCTGTCGATGGCGTCCAGCAACCGCTCACTGACGTTGAGCGTGAGCCGGGCAAGACTGCCGACGCGCAGTTTTCTCGCCATCGTCAGCACGGCCTTGTTCCAGTACTGCTCGGCGAGCGTGAAGTATTTCTTCGGATCGGAAGCGAGGGTGCGGAGAGCGCGCATCGCCTTCCCAGCCTTCTCGAGCATATCCGCGGCCGCCTGCGCCGGCGCCGGCGCGCGGTCGATCGCGGCGATTTCGGCGCGGCGCTCGGCGTCATGGCTATGGATCGCCTCGATCTGCGCCGCGCGCACGTCGATCGACGCGGTGGTGGAGAGCGAAAGCCGCACCGCCTCGAGCACCACGGCGTCGACCGCGTCCTCCGCCTGCTTCGCGGCGGCGCCCCTGGCTTCGGGCGTGGCGGTGGAGGCGAGAATGGCCTCGAGCCGTGTTTCCGTCTCCTTCACCCGCTTCAGCGCCTCGACGCGGTGCGAGCGGCGCTCGAACTTCGTCGTCATCAGTCGGTTGATATCGGCCCTTAACGCCAGTTTCGCCGAAGCGCGGATGGCGTCGATTGCAGCTGCCTTGTCCAAGTTGAACCCCTCCCTCTTCGTTCATCCGATAGATGTGCGCTTCACGACGGCGGAGGAAGTGCAGGAATGCAAGCGCCGCGAATTGGGCGGCTTCGGCGCGCCGCGCTTCACCCCTCTGGCGCGCGACCGCCACTCCGATCTAAGTTGCGCCGACGCCCGGGCCCCCACGCGCCCCATTCAGGATGACCTATGCCAAGTTTCGACCCCGAACGCCTGACGCGCATCGACGACTGGATGCGGTCCTATGTCGAGGAGAGCAAATTCCCCGGCTCGACATTTCTGCTCGCCGAAGGGGGAAACATCGTCCATCGCGCCTCCACCGGCTATCGCGCGATCGATGAGGGGAAACCCTTCGAAGAGGACACGATCGTCCGCATCTACTCGATGACGAAACCCGTCGTATCGGTCGGGCTGATGATGCTGGCGGAGCGGGGGCTTTTTCACCTCGACGCGCCTGTCAGCGACTTTCTGCCCGAGTTCGCCGAATGCCGCGCGCTCACCGGCGGCGCCGGGGACGAGACCGCGCCCTGCCCCGCGCCGACGCTGCATCAGTTGCTCACCCACACTTCGGGTCTTACCTACGCCTTCAATCCCGGCCCCGCCGCGGCCGCCTACGCCGCGGCGCGGATCGACTTCCGCCCGAACGGGCCGGGATTGGCGGAGATGACGCGAAAGCTGGCGGAGCTGCCGCTCGCCTTCGCGCCGGGGACGCGCTGGGAATACTCCGTCGGCATCGACGTTGTCGGGCGGGTGATCGAGGCCGTGACCGGACAGCCGCTCGACACATGGCTTGAGGCGGAGATACTCGAGCCGCTCGGTATGACGGACACCGGCTTCGCGATTCCGGACAACAAAGTGGACCGCCTCGCCACGCTCTACACCTCGCTCGAATCCGGGGCGCCGATCAGCCTCGCCGCCGCGGGCAAGGGCGTGATGCGGCAGGTGGAGACGGCGGAGGACAGCGCATGGCGAGGTGCGAAGACATTCTCCGGCGGCGGCGGGCTCCTTTCCACGATCGACGACTATTTCGCCTTCACCGAGATGTTGCGAAAGGGGGGCGCCCATAACGGCGCGCGACTGCTCTCACCGGCGACGCTGGCTTTCATGCGGCGCAATCACCTCCCCGGCGACATCGCCTCGATGGGGCCGTCGAGCTTCGCCGAAACGCCGACGACCGGCATCGGCTTCGGCATCGGCGGCTCGGTCGTCCTCGACCCGGCGCTCACGCGCGCGCCGGGGAATGTCGGCGATTTCTCATGGGGCGGCATCGCCTCGACGGTATTCTGGCTCGACCCGGCCTTCGACCTGACCGCGATCTTCCTCACCCAGCTCACGCCCTCCTCCAGCTACCCGGCGCGGCCGCAACTGAAGGCGCTGGTGCACGGGGCGCGGCTGTGAGCGCCGGTGCCGTGGAGGACCTCCTGCGACTGCTCGATATCGAGCGGCTGGAGGTTGATCTCTTTCGCGGCCAGGGCGAGGGCGGCGAGAACAGCAACCGGATCTTCGGCGGCCACGTCATCGCGCAGGCGCTGGCCGCGGCCTATCGCACGGTGGAGGACCGTCTCTGCCATTCGCTTCACGCCTATTTCATCCGCCCCGGCGACCCTTCCATCCCGATCATCTTCGAGGTCGACCGTTCTCGCGATGGCGGCAGCTTCACCACCCGCCGGGTGATCGCGGTGCAGCATGGCCGGCAGATACTGAATCTCGCCGCTTCCTTCCAGAAGGAGGAGGAAGGCTGGCGCCATCAGCACGACATGCCCGAGTCCCCGCCGCCGGAAACCCTGCCCGGGCGGGCCGAGATCCGCGCCGCCTTCGCCGCCAATCTACCGGAGGAGAAGCGCGCGCATTTCCTTCGTCCGCGCGCGATCGACGTCAAGGAATGCGATTCCGTCGATCTCGCGAATCCTGAAAAATGCAGCGACTATAACCGGCTCTGGTTCAAGGTCGCCGCGCCGCTGGATGAGGCGCCCTGGCTGCAGCACTGCCTGATGGCCTATGCTTCGGATCTGTCGCTGCTCAGTTCCGGCAGCCGACCCCACGGAATCAGCTGGATCACCGGCGAGATAATGGCCGCCAGCCTGGATCACGCCATGTGGTTTCATGAGCCGATCCGTTTCGACGACTGGCATCTCTATGAAATGGACAGCCCGTTCGCCGGCGGCGCCCGCAGCTTCAATCGCGGGAAGATCTTCAGCCGCGACGGACGGCTGGTCGCCTCGGTCGCCCAGGAAGGGCTGATGCGACCGATACGGAAACCCTGAAGCCGCTGACGCCGCGCGCCGCGTCACCCCTCCTTCAGCGCGGCGCCGTAGCGCCGGTTCAGCTTTCGCATGCCGCCGATCCAGCGGTCGTAATTCTCGGTCTTGTTGCGCATGTACTGAAGCACCTCGGGGTGCGGCAGCACGAGGAAGGTTTCCGCCTCGATGGCCTTGAGGCATGCCTCCGCCACCGGTTCCGGCTCCAGCATCCCGTTGATCGACGCGACGCCGTCCTCATGCCCCGCCGTCATTTTCGAGCGCACGGCCTGCGGACAGAGGACGGAGACCCTGATCCCCTGATCTCCATAGGTCAGCGCCAGCCACTCCGCGGCACCGATCGCGGCGTGCTTGGTGACGGCGTAGGGCATGGAGCCGACCTGGCTCAGCAGCCCGGCGGCGGAGGCGGTGTTGAGAAGATAGCCGCCTCCGCGCGCCGCCATAAGCGGGACGAGATGGCGCGCGGCCCAGATATGCGACATCACGTTGATATCGATGATCCGGCGCCAGTTCTCGTCCGGCGTCTCCGGCCCGCCGGGGGTCAGGATGCCGGCGTTGGAGCAGAAGAGGTCGATCGGGCCATGCTCCGCCTCGACCCTGTCGATCAGCGACTTGATGCTCGACTCATCGGCGACATTCGTTTCAACCGCCGCGCCGCCGGTGGCTTTCGCGGTCTCCGTCGCCCCCGCGAGGTCGATATCGGCGGCGATCACCCGCCGCGCGCCGGCCTCGGCGAATTTCAGCGCCAGCGCCCGGCCGATGCCGCTCGCGGCGCCGGTGACGACGACGATCCTGTCGTTGATATTCATGTGTTATGTCCACTTCCTCGTGAATTGCGGATACCGGCTGAGCGGGCCTGAACGACATCGCGCCTATAGCGCGACGCCGGTAAGCGCGGAAAGCTCCGTCAGCGCGGGACGATAATCATCGAAAGGCACCCGCACCACACGCATCCCCATCGCCGCGGCCGGCTTGAGATTGACGCCGAGATCGTCAACGAAGACGCATTCGCCGGGGGCGACCGAGAGCGCTTCGCACATCATCTCGTAGATGCGCGGCTCCGGCTTTCTGATCCCGGCTTTCGCGCTTTCGATCACATGATCGAATTTCGTCATCAGTTCGGCGGCGGTGGCGCGGCCCGCCGCGTCGCGCGCCCATTCCGCCGCGCCGCCCCCCGGCATGTTGTTGGTGATGCACCCGGTCAGGAACCCGGCCGCCCTGATCCGGTCGTGCGCTTCGATCACGTCGGGCCGGAAATCCAGCTTCATCATCGAAAGCAGCGTGCGTCCCGTCACTTCGTGACCGAGCGCGCGGCTCTCACTGGCGAAAGCCGCGTCGAATTCGTCGACGCCGATCTCCGAACGCTCGAATCGCGAAAAGGCGCCGTCGTTCAGCCGCGCCTTCACCACCGAGCCGATAAACCGCTCGGGAAGCCCATTCGCCTTCTCGTAGCGGGCGAAGGCGGAAACCGGGGAATCGGTGAAAACCCCGCCCATATCGAAGATCACCGCGCGCAGCTTCACGCCTCCACCATTTCGGCAAGGCAGGCGGCGCGGATCGCCCGGCGGTCGATCTTGTCGGTGGCGCCGCGGGTTAGCGGCCCCTCCCGGAACCAGTAGCGGGCGGGGTGCTTGAAGGGCGCGAGCACGTCGCCCAGGAACGCCGAAAGCTCGGCCGAAGTAACCTGCCCGACGATGCTGAGCGCGGCGCCTACGGCTTCCCCGAGCCGTTCGTCCGGTATCGGAAAGACCGCCGCTTCCAGCACGCTCGGGTGCCGGTGCAGCGCGCCCTCGACCTCGAGGCAGGAGATGTTCTCTCCGCCGCGAATGATGATGTTCTTCTTTCTGTCGACGATCGTGAGATACCCCTCGGCGTCCACCATGCCGAGATCGCCGGTATGGAGCCAACCGTCGCGGATCGCCTCCGCCGTCTCCGCCGGCTTGTTCAGGTAACCACGCATCAGCGTCGCCGACTTGAAACAGATCTCGCCGAGCGTGTCCGGCGGCAGCGCGCGCCCGGTCTCGTCGGCGATCTTCAGTTTCTGGATCGCCGGATAGAGCCGCCCGGCGGCCTCCGGCTTTTCGAGATAATCCGGCCCGGCGATACCGACGCCGAGCGCATTGGTCTCGGTCAGACCATAGCCGGAGCCGATCGCGGCGTGAGGGAATACCTCCGCCTGCGGCGCGACCTGCGCGCCGGGTCTTTTCGCGCCGCCGGCGCCGAGGCTGACGAGGCTGGGAAGCGTGCGCCCCGCGCGCCGCGCCGCGTCCGCTATGTCGGCGCACATGGTCGGCACCCCGAGGAAGCGCGTCACGGCCTCGCGCTCCACCACCTCGACCGCGGCCTCGCCGCTCCATTTTCGCATCATCACCAGCTTCGCGGCGCAGGGAATCGAGAGGAGGAAAAGCGGATGGGTCGCAGTCACATGAAAGAGCGGCGTCGCGCAGAGAAAAGCCTGCGGCCTCGACGGCGGCGGAGTCTCGACCATCAGCGGGCCGACCGCGAGGGTGATGAACCAAGACCAGACCGCCTGGATGGCGCCGCGATGGGTCAGCGCGACGCCCTTCGGATGGCCGGTCGAACCGGAGGTGTAGACGATGGCGAAATCGGAATCCGGGTCGATCTTCGGCGGCGTGAACGCCCCGGGCTCCGGCGTCAGAAGATCGGCGTAGCGCGCGCCGCCGGCGGGCGCCGCGTCGCGGGTGGCGACAATGTCGAGCCCCAGCCGCCCCGCGACGGGACGAAGCCGCTCCGCTCGCGGACCGTCGGCGAAGATCAGCTTCGCCCCGGAATCGACGAGGCCGTATTCCAGTTCTTCGGATGTCCACCACGCGTTGATCAACACCGACACCGCGCCAGCGGCTGCGATGGCCATGATCAGCGTCAGGTATTCCGGATAGTTCCGCATCGCCACGCCGACCCGGTCGCCCGGCCTGACGCCGCGCGCGACCAGCCCGGCCGCGAGGCGGGCGGTCTCTTCGCACCAGTCGTCATAGGTGACGCGCTCGTCCTCGTAGACGATGAAGTCGGCGCCGGGCGCGCGGATCGTTCGGCCGAGGGCCTGCAACGCCGGGAGATCGTTCGGCGCGTTGGCGAAGACCGGCAGTTCCTCACCCCGAATCTGCGCGGTGGTCAGAGCGAACCGCGGATCCGTCCCGACCATGTGGGCGACGGCTTCGTCGAGCGTCATCGGCGACATCGCCGGCATCCTTCCCTTTGCCCGGGCGCGTTCGCCGCGCCGCTTGAAGAGCGACGCTAAGAAGGCCCGGCGCCGTGGTCAAGGAGCGGGCCGGGATTCGCCGCGCGGCGCGGCCGCGTATTTGCTCCGGCGCAGGCGTCAGGCGCATTATCGCATGCGATATGGGGGCAACTACTTGTTATTGAAGTGCTTATTCGCTCCTCATGTTTTCACGCGCCTGGAATCGACCTTCCGGAAGGCGGGCGAGAGCGCGGCGAGGGGACGAGCGGGCCGCGCGGGCCGCGCGGAGCGCCGCCCCTCCGCCTCAACGGAAACCACCCGGAAGGCGGATATTTGAAAGCGCGCCCCAGGCGCTGGACGTTCCGCCGCGTCCTGCGACGCGGGGCGCGTAAACGCACGAGGCGTCGCGCCGGGCTCTTCGGGGCATCGAAAGCGAAGCCGCGCGTCGGGGGTGGAGTTCGCCCCCCGAATGCCGCTACTCAGAGCCGCAGGAAACGAACCGGGGGTGATCGCCGTGACAGACGCGCCATCGCGGCCGATCGCCGCGCTCGCCTTCATGATGGCGGCGACGCTCTCCTTCATGCTGATGGCGGTCGCCGGGCGCGAACTGGCCGCGCGGCTCGACACGTTCGAGATCATGACCTACCGCTCGGCGATCGGGTTCGCGATCGTGCTCGCGGTCGCGCGCTGGCGCGGCATCCTGCACGACGTGAAGGCGCGCCGGATGGGGCTGCACGCACTCAGGAACGCCACGCATTTCTTCGGGCAGAACCTCTGGCTCTATGCGGTGGCGCTGATCCCTTTCAGCCAGCTGTTCGCCTTCGAGTTCTCGGTGCCGCTCTGGGTTGCACTCGCCGCGCCGTTCTTCCTGAATGAGCGCCTGACCCGCACGCGGATGGCGGCGGCGCTGATCGGCTTCGTCGGGATCATCCTCGTGGCGCGGCCCGACATGTCCGGGCTGAGCGCAGGCGTGATCGCCGCCGCTCTCTGCGCCTTCGGCTTCACCGCCACCTCGATCACCACCAAGCTGCTGACCCGGACCGAGGCGACGGTCTCCATCATGTTCTGGCTGACGCTGATGCAGCTCTGCTTCGGCTTGATCACCGCCGGATACGATCTCGACTTCACCCTGCCCGCGCTGGAGGACATGCACTGGGTCGCCGCGGTCGGGATCTGCGGGCTGAGCGCGCATTTCTGCATCACTTCGGCGCTGGCGCTGGCTCCGGCGACGGTCGTCGCGCCGCTCGATTTCGCGCGCCTGCCGATCGCGGCCGTCGTCGGGATGATTTTCTACGACGAAGCGCTGGCGCCCCTCGTGCTGGTCGGCGCGGCGGTGATCTTCGCCGCGAATTTCGTCAACATCCGGGCGGAAACCCGCGCCACGCCGCCCTAGACGGAAAAAAGCCGCGCCTGACAGGCTTCCGCGCCGCGCCGGGCGGTGTTACACGCGGCGCGAAAATTTCAAGGAGACAGCGAATGAACCTCGATGCGATTCCGGCCGGGAAGAACCCGCCCTCAGATGTGAACGTGGTGATCGAGATCACCGGCGGCGCCAATGGCGGCCAGCCGGTGAAATACGAGATCGACAAGGATTCGGGCGCGGTTTTCGTCGATCGGATCGTCAACACGCCGATGTTCTACCCCTGCAACTACGGGTTCGTCCCCAACTCGCTGCATGATGACGGCGATCCGACCGACGTTCTGGTGATCTGCGATTTCGCGTTGCAGCCCGGCGTCGTGATCCGCTGCCGGCCGGTCGGCGTGCTGAAAATGGAGGACGACGGCGGCATGGACGACAAGCTGATCGCCGTCCCGCATGAAAAGACCGACCCGTTCCAGGCCCATATCCAGGACCTCGAGGACATCGCCCCGAAGACCCGCGACCGGATCAAGCATTTCTTCGAGCACTACAAGGATCTCGAAGAGGGCAAATGGGTGCGGGTGATCGGCTGGGGCGACAAGGCCGAGGCCGAGGCGATCCTGCAGAAATCCGTTGACGCCGTTAAGAAGTAAGCTCCCCCTCGGGGCGCATTCCGTTTCGCGCCGATGAAGGCGTCGGACCGCGCGCCGATCCTCGGTCTCGCCGTGGCCGAAACCCTCGTCTGGGCGGGGCTCTTCTATACTTTCCCGATCCTCCTCCTCAGATGGGAGGGTGATTTCGGCTGGGGACGTGACGTCGTCGCGCTCGGCTTCACGCTGGCGCTCGGCGTCTCGGCTCTTTCGGCCCCCATCGCCGGGCGGGTGATCGACAGCGGCCGGGGCGCGCTGATGCTGCCGGTCGCGGCGCTGTTCGGCGGGGTCTTTCTCGTGGCGCTTTCGCTGGTTGAGAGCCAGGCGGGGTTCTTCGCGCTCTGGGCGCTGATCGGCGCGGCGAACGCGTTCTGCCTCTACGAGCCCTGTTTCGCCTTTCTCACCCGCGTGAAAGGGGCCGAGGCGCGCGGCCCGATCACGCTGGTGACGCTGGTCGCCGGTTTCGCCTCCACCATCGCCTTTCCACTCGCCGATGTCATCGCCGACGCGGCGGGCTGGCGCGCGGCGCTCAGGGTTTTCGCGGCGCTGGTGATCCTCGTCGCGGCGCCGCTTTTCTACTGGTCGGCGCGCCGGCTCGCGGCGGGCGGCCCGGCGCGGCCGAGCGCCGAGGCCGGGCGCGCGGATCGCGCGGCGGCGCGGCGGGCGCGCTCTACGGCGGCGTTCTGGTTGCTGGCGGCGGCTCTGCCGGTAATCGCGCTTACGCACGGGATGCTGATCAGCCACCTGATGCCGATCCTCGGCTCGCGCGGCGCGACCGGCGGGACTGCGGTTTTCGCGGCCGCGCTGATCGGCCCGGCGCAGGTCGCCGGGCGGATCTTCATCACGCTTTTTGCGCGGCGCACGGCCGGGATCGGGCTGATCCTCGGGGCTTACGGCGTTACCGGGGCGTCCTATCTCCTGCTGCTCTCCGCCGCCGGGCCGGACTGGCGGATATTCCTCGCCATCATCGCGCTCGGGGCCGCGAACGGGATCGGGGCGATCGCCAAGCCGCTGGCGATCGCGGAGATCCTGGGCCGCGCCGGGTTCGGCGCGATCTCCGGCGCGCTGGCGACGCCCTTCATCGCCGGCTTCGCGGCCGCGCCCTTTCTCGCGGCGCTCCTGTGGCGGGCGGGTGGGTACGATCTGATGCTGGCGGCGGCGGCCGTCATGGTGCTCTGCGGGATCGGCCTGCTCGCGCTCGCCCGGCGTTCGGCGCGGCGCACGCATTGAACCTGGCGCGCTTTGACGCTAACCGATCCGCCCGTAGCGCAGGAGAGCGGCGATGATCTACGAGACGGCGGAGGACTGGCGCGCCGCGCCGCGCAAGGCGGTCGCGCTTCTCGGCATGTCCGGCGTCGGCAAGACCCGGATCGGCGCCCTTCTGCGCGAGGAGGGCGACTGGTTTCACTACTCCGTGGATTACCGGATCGGCACGCGCTATCTCGACGAGGAGATCACCGACGACTTCAAGCGCGAGGCGATGAAGAACCCCTATCTGCGGGAATTGCTGCGCTCGGATTCGATCTATATCGCCTCCAATCTCTCCTTTCACAACCTGTCGCCGCTTTCGACATGGCTTGGCAAACCCGGCGATCCGGAAAAGGGCGGCATCCCCTTCGACGATTATCTCGACCGTCAGCGCCTGCATCGGAAGGCGGAGATCGCGGCGATGCTGGACGCGCGGGCCTTTATCGACCGGGCGCGGTCGCTCTATCAGTATGACCACTTCGTCTGCGATACTTCGGGCTCGATCTGCGAGGTGGTGGAGCCCTCGAACCCGGACGATCCGGTGCTGAACGCGCTCTATCAGTCCATGCTCCCGGTCTATATCCGCGGAACCGAGGCGCACGAGGAGGCGCTGAAGACGCGTTTCGACCGGGCGCCGAAACCGATGTATTATCAGGAGAGTTTCCTGAAGGAGATCTGGGCGGATTATCTGGCCGAGACGAACGGCCCGCCTGAGAAGGTCGACCCCGACGCGTTCATCCGCCACGGCTTCGCCCGGCTCCTCGCGCATCGGCGGCCGCGCTACCAGGCGATCGCCGACCGCTGGGGCGTGACGGTGGAGGCGGACGACATCGCCGGGGTCGAGACCGGCGAGGATTTCTCCCGCCTTGTTTCAGACGCCATCGAGAAACGCGCGGAAAGGTGAGTGGAGCGGCGCTTGCCGAAAACCGTCGCCGCCCGTAATGCGGGAGGCCCGCAAGACACAGAGGCCCGGAACCAGAGACGATGCCGATAAAGATCCCCGCCGACCTGCCCGCCCGCGACGTGCTGACGCGCGAGGGCGTGATGGTGATGAGCGAGGATGACGCGGCGCGTCAGGATATCCGCCCGCTGCAGATCGCGCTTCTGAACCTGATGCCGAAGAAAGTGCAGACCGAGACGCAGCTCGCCCGCGTGATCGGCGCCGGCCCGCTGCAGATCGAGCTGACTCTGATCCGCATGACCGAGCATGAAAGCCGCCACACCCCGGCGGAGCACATGCGCGCCTTCTACCAGCCCTTCGCGAAAGCCCGGGAACGCAAGTTCGACGGGCTGATCATCACCGGCGCCCCGATCGAACATCTGCCGTTCGAGGAGGTCAGCTACTGGCGCGAATTGCAGGAAGTGTTCGAGTGGACGCGAAGCCATGTCCATTCCACCTTCGCGATCTGCTGGGGCGGGCAGGCGATGCTGCGCCATTTCTACGGCGTGCCGAAACACGATCTCGGCGCCAAGCTTTTTGGCTGTTTCGAGCAGGAGGTCGCGCGCCCCGGCTCGCCCTACCTGACGGGCTTCGCCGACCGTTTCGTCGCCCCGGTCAGCCGCTGGACCGAGGTGCGCGAGGACGACGTGACGAAGCACGGTGTCGAGATTCTCGCCGCCTCGCCGCTCTCGGGGATATGCCTCCTGCGCGATGAGGCGCTAAACGCGCTCTTCATGTTCAACCATCTCGAATACGACGCCGACACCTTGAAACAGGAATACGATCGCGACGTCATCGCGGGGACGCCGATCACGATTCCGGCCAACTACTATCCCGAGGACGACCCGTCGCGCCCGCCGCGCAACACATGGCGCAGCCACGGGCATCTTCTCTACGGCAACTGGATCAACCAGATCTATCAGACGACTCCATTCGAGGTCGACCGTATCGGCGGGTGAGGCGCGCGGCGCGCGCTTCCGGATCTGGCGTGAATACGGAGAGCGGAAGATGATGATCCGACGCGGCTTTATCCTCGGCGCCGGGGCCGGACTCGCCGCCGCCTGCGCCCCGGCGCGCGAGCCGGTCGTTTCGGCGACAGCGGCCGAAGCTGCCTATCCGCCGCTCGGGCGGCTCTACGGACCGGATGGGCGGCGCGTTCACGCCACCGACGATGGGCGAGGCGACGGCGCGCCGGTCATCCTCATCCACGGCGCCAGCGGCAATGTCCGCGACTGGACCTTCGACATCACCAGGCGCCTCTCCACGCATCGCCGGGTAATCGCGATGGACCGGCCCGGATTCGGCTATTCCGAACGCGAGGGGACCGAGGGCGCGTGGCGGCCGGAGGCGCAGGCCGCGCAGCTTCGCGAAGCGGCGCGCGAGATGGGCGCGGAGCGGCCGGTTCTGGTCGGCCACAGCTGGGGCGCCTCGGTCGCGCTCGCCTGGGCGCTGGATGCGCCGGATGACGTCTCCGGCGTCGTCTCGGTCTCCGGCGTCACCATGCCATGGGGCGGTATCGCCCCGATTTTTGACGCGCTCGGCTTCGGCCCGCTCATCGCCGCGGCCTATAATCGCCGGATCACCCGCACGGCGGAGACCGGCGGGGTCGAGCGTTTCATCGCCCGCGCCTTTCAGCCGCAGGACCCGCCGAAAGGCTATCTCGATTATGTCGGGGCGCCGCTCGCGCTCCGCGAGAAGACGCTTGCCGCGAACGGCCAGGACCTCGCGAACACGAACCGCGGCGTGGCGGCGCTCGCGGCGCGCTATGGTGAGTTGAAGGTTCCGGCCGAGATCATGCATGGCGACGCCGACTGGTTGCTCGATATCGAGCAGCACGGCGTCGCATTCGCCGCAGCCGCGCCGAACGCCCGGCTGACTCCGTTGCCCGGAATCGGCCACATGGCGCATCACGCGCGTGAGGATGTGCTCTCGGAGCTGATCGAGCGCGTCGCCTGAGAGCTGGACGCGCGCGCGCCGGGTCCGCATCATCGCCGCGCCGGCGAAGGGAGGCTGCGAATGGGCCAGGTCAAAGCGTATTTCAGGGAAAAGGCGCCGAAAGACGTGCGAGAGGCGATCGAGGACGCCTCGAAAGACGATTTCCTTGATCCGGGCTATCCCTACAAGGAACGGATGCGCCGCAAGAAATACGAGAAGGAGATGGCGCCGCTCCAGATCGAACTTGTCAAGCTGCTGGCCTGGGTCAGATCAACCGGCGCGCGCGTCGTCATCATTTTCGAGGGGCGCGACGCCGCCGGCAAGGGCGGAACCATCAAGCGGTTCTGCGAGAATCTCAACTCCCGCGCCGCGCGCGTCGTCGCGCTTCCGAAGCCGTCCGATGTCGAACGCGGGCAATGGTATTTCCAGCGTTATATCCGGCATCTGCCCGGCCCCGGCGAAATCGTGTTCTTCGATCGCAGCTGGTACAATCGCGCCGTCGTCGAGCGGGTGTTCGGGTTCTCGTCAAGGACCGAGCGGGAGCTCTTCTTTCACCAGGCGCCGGAATTCGAGGACATGCTGGTCAATGACGGCATCCGGCTGTTCAAGTTCTGGCTGACCATCGGGCGCGCCGAACAGCTTCGGCGTTTCCTGGACCGGGAAGAGGACCCGCTGAAACAGTGGAAACTATCGCCGATCGACTATCAGTCGCTCGACCGGTGGCCGGACTATTCCGAGGCGATCGACGAGATGTTCGCGCGCACCCACAACGCCAACGCGCCCTGGACGGTGATCCGCGCCGACGACAAGAAACGCGCCCGCATCGCGGCGATCAGGGCCGTGCTGTCCGCGATTCCCTACGAGCACAGGAGCAAGGACGCCGCCCGACCGCCCGATCCGGCGCTCTGCGCGCCCGCCGGCGAGATCTCTCTGGCGACGCCGTGACGGCCCGCCTGACCGGGGCCGATACGCGCACTCTCCACGCATCGGCCCGGTCAGGCGGGCCTAGGTTCAGCCCTCAGAAACGCGCGGAGACGCCGATGAGCGGCCCGTGGAGATCCATCTCCGTGTCCAGCCCGCCGATCTTCGTGTCGATGCTCATGTAGCGATAGGCGAGCTCCGCCGACCAGGTTTCATTGAAGCGATAGCCGAGGCTGGCCAGAGCCTGCCAGGTCATGTCGTCGTTCGCGACGCCGCCGATATCGGCGAACGCCATGGCGAACCAGTCATCGGCGAAGGGCGCGATCACGCGCGCGCCGAGAAGAGGCACGACCCATGTCCTGTCGATGCTGAGTTTCCGGTTCCCGCCCGGCCGGGTCGCGGTGAGCTTGGCGTCGATATCGACGGTGAAAGCGCGGAACCCCCCGGCGAGATCGAAGGCGATATTCTCGTTCTCGGCCAGTCTGTAGGCCGCATATCCGCTGAACGCCGCGATCTTGGTGTCGATCTTGAGGTCCGAAAACGCCAGGCCGCGCGGGGTGTCCCGGTCGCCGGAGAGATCGGCGTAGATGAAATCGCCGAGCAGGCCCCACCGCCCGTTGCGGATCTCCGCCGAAGCCATGAAAGCCATGTCGATGGATTCGAGAACGCTTTCGTTGCTCTTGCCTCCTTCGAGGGAGCCAAAGGGCGAGTCGACCGTCAGGTCGATCCCCGGGACCCATCCGTAGATGGTTCCGGAGAAGCTCCATTCCTGGGCCTGTGCCGCCGCCGGCGCGGCGGTCAGAAAGGCGATCAGCAGCCAACTCGTTTTCTTCATGAAAACCTCTGACGATAACACGCGCCGCGTGCAGGCGCTTCCGGGCGGGAAGCAGAACAAAGAGCCCCGTCGTTCGAAATCGAGCCCGCTCTTCCTACTGGAAGCATTGGCGGACGATCCGCATGTTAACCATAGCGAATCGAGAAAATCCAGATACCGCTTGCGGCGACTCGCGCGTCGTCGCCTGCGGCGGAAATCGCCGATCACCGCTGTCACGGACCACCTTATGGTTGAACTGCTATCAGGCATGCCCCGTTCATGATAGTATCTCGCGATATTCATTTCAGGAGACCTTTATCATGCCGGACCTAAACCCTAGTGCAAACGACACTGAATTTCGTGACAAAATAGCTGATAATATTATCAAGTGGGTTTTCATAGCGATGATTGTCGTGACGATCACGACCGCCGCAATGATATTTAGCATAAGCCACAGCAGCAGGGACATTATCGAATTTTCTCGCTATGTTTTCGGAACACTTATTACTCTATTCGGAACATGGATCGGAACGGTTCTTGCCTTTTACTTCTCCGCGAAGAATTTCGAAACGGCGAACCGGAGCGTGAAGAAGATCGTCGACCGGCTCACCCCCGAGCAGACGCTGAAGCATAGCCTCGTGCGCGGGATCATGATGAAGATCGACGAGATTGAGGTGGCCAAGCCCAAGGACGGCATGACGGTCGAACAGATCCCGCTTGCGCGCTTCGGAGAGATACTCGACCCGAGCCCGGATTCGAACCGCAAGGCGTGCACCCGCGCGCCAGTCCTCGCGGCCGACAACACGCCGAAATTCATGCTGCACAGGAGCCTCTATTTCGAGTTTCTGCAGAAAAATCCGAACCCGACCGCCGCCGGCGATCCCGACACCCGCACCCTTGGCGACATTCTCAAAGATGCCGATATCGGTCCCAAACTGTCGCTCTGGGTGGCGATCGACCCCGAAGCGACGCTCTGGGACGCGAAGGCGCGGCTGGAGGACCCCGCCAACGAAGGCGCGCAGGATGTGTTCGTGACCACGACAGGCGCGCGGAAAGAGCCGGCGGTCGGCTGGTTCACGAATGTTGATATCACCCGCGCGATCACCCACCTCTAGACGGGAGAGGCGACAGTCCCCGAAAAGGAAGTGAACGATCATGTCAGATTACACGGCCGGTCTCGCGCCCGGCGTTCTGCCGGACCCGGTAACCGACCGTCAGTTTTACGACGGGGTTCCGGCGCGACGCCTCCTCGCGTTTCTGATCGACGTCGTGCTGGTCTGGGGCATCGCGCTGATCGTCGGGATACTGACGCTCGGGATCGGATTCTTCATTCTCGGCTTCGTCATCGCGGTGGTCGACTTCATCTACCGCGTCGCCACGATCTCCAATCGCTCGGCGACGCCGGGTATGCGCTTCGCCGGGATCGAATTGCGCCAGCGCGACGGCGCGCGGTTCGATCTCTTCCACGCGATCGGCCACACGCTCCTTTTCTATGTGGCGATCAGCTTCATCGTGGTGCAACTCGTCTCCGTCGCGCTCATGGCCGGTTCGGCGATGGGGCGCGGGCTTCATGATCTTCCATTTGGCTCGACAATGATCAATTCTCCGGCGTGACAGCGTGGAAAAGCGTTGCTACGCTTCGCTTCTCTTCGCCGCGCCGGTTTCTCGATAGTCTAAGATGACCCATCTCAACCAGAAGATCACAGCCCAGTTCTTCCTGACCGCGAACCAGCCCTGTCCTTATCTTCCCGGACGGCAGGAGAGGAAGCTTTTCACCACGCTGCGCGGCGCCGACGCGCGAGAAGTGAACGACGCGCTGAGCCTTCGCGGTTTCCGGCGCAGCCAGTCGGTCGCCTACCGGCCGGCCTGTTCGGAATGTGGCGCGTGCCTGTCGGTCCGGGTTCCGGCGGCGCGCCACGCTCCGACCGCCTCGCAGCGGCGCATCCTGAAACGCAACGCCGGGCTGGAGCGACGGACGTGCGCGCCCTGGGCGACGGAGGAGCAATACGAGCTCTTCCGCGCCTATCTCCAATCCCGCCACGCCGATGGCGGCATGGCGGAGATGGATATCTGCGAGTTCGCCTCGATGATCGAAGAGACGACGGTGCGCACGCGGGTGATCGAATATCACGACCGGGACGCGCCCGCGGAGGAGAGCCTCGTCGCCGCCTGTCTAACCGACGTGATGGCCGACGGCCTTTCGATGGTCTACAGCTTTTTCCGACCTGAGCTGGCGCGGCGCAGCCTCGGCGTATTCATGATCCTCGACCATCTGGAGATCGCCCGGCAGTCGGCTCTGCCCTATCTCTATCTCGGCTACTGGGTGCCCGGGTCGCGGAAGATGGACTACAAGGCGCGGTTCACCCCGCTGGAGTTTTTCCGCGGCGGCGAATGGCGGACGACCGACGCGCCGGACACCCTGCCGGTCGCCGAATTGCGCAAACCCGACCCGTTCTCGGTGGCGCCGGACTGACGGCGCCGGCGACGGGGCTTTCAGAATACGAAGTCAGACGGACCGAGTTCGGCGGCGTCGACGCCCTTCAGCATGATCGCGACATCGGCGAACCGGATCATCGTGTTCGCCCCGGCGTCGCGGATGTCGAGATCGGCGAGCCGCGCGGCGCCCGCCCCGATGGCGATCCGGTCAACCCCGTCCTGGAAGTCGAGGATGATGTCCGAACCGTCGCCCCGGCCGAACACGAACCGGTCCGCCCCGAGACCGCCAGCGAGCCGGTCGTTCCCGCGCCAGCCGAACAACTCGTCCGCGCCGCGCTGGCCGAAAAGCGCGTCGTTCCCGGCGCCGCCCTTCAGTATGTCCGCGCCCGCGCCGCCGTTCAACATGTCGGCGCCGGCATGGCCGATCAGTCTGTCCGCCCCGACGCCGCCGAGCAGCCGGTCGCCGCCGCCGCCGCCAAGCAATGCGTCAGCGCCGTTCCCTCCGTGGAGCCGGTCGCCGCCCAGGCCGCCGACCACATAGTCCGCTCCCGCTCCGCCGACCAGTTGGTCGCCGCCGGCCCCGCCCTTCAGCGTGTCCGCGCCGGCGCCGCCCTTCAGAACATCGTCGCCGGCGCCGCCCTTCAGAACATCGTCGCCGCCGCCGCCTTTCAGCATGTCGTCGCCGCGGCCGCCTTTGAGCGTGTCCGCGCCGCCGCCGCCCGTCAGCGTGTCATGGCCCGCGCCGCCGCTCAGCCGGTCGGCTCCGGCGCGGCCGATCAGGCTGTCTTCGCCAACGCCGCCGGACAGCGCGGCGCCGCTGGGGGGCGCGACGATCGTGTCGTTCACCGACCCGATCTCCGCCGCGAAAGGCGCGAACCCGAAACTCGACGAGAGCGCAGACCACCCCAGCGAGGCGAGCGCCACCGACGCGCTGAACCCGTGATCCTCGAACACCACCGCGACGGCGTTCCCCGCGCTTCGGGACAGGTCGACATACTCGGAGCGCGCGACCTCGTTCAGGTCGGCAAGGCTGTCTATCGTCGCGCCGCCGCCGCCGCCCGCGACCTGAAGCGCGTTGCCGCCAAGGAAGCTGTCAGAAAAGACGCCGCCGTCGAACCCGCGCAGAACCAGAGTGTCGCCGCCGCCGAAATCGAGGTCGACCACGAGATCGGCGTCGCCGTCGCGAAGCGACCGCAGATCGAAGACGAAGGCGTCGCCGCCCGCCCCTCCGGAAAGCGTGTCGTCGCCCGCGCGGCCTTCGAGCACGTCACGCCCGCCGCGCCCCTCCAGCCGGTTCGCGCCGATATTGCCGGCGATGCGGTCAGCGCCCGAGCCGCCGATGGCGTTCTCGATCAGCGAGCGCCGATCCCCCTCGTGCAGGAGGGCGTTGAAG
Source organism: Pikeienuella piscinae (assembly GCF_011044155.1). NCBI lineage: Bacteria > Pseudomonadati > Pseudomonadota > Alphaproteobacteria > Rhodobacterales > Paracoccaceae > Pikeienuella > Pikeienuella piscinae. The sequence continues at coordinate 42,429 of NZ_CP049056.1, read as the reverse complement.
ACGTGGCCGCGGGCTTGAACGCCGCCGCCGAGCGCGGCGCGCTGCGCGCTCCCCCCGACGTCGAGATCGACAAAGCCGCCGGGTGTAAGGTCGATTTCAAGATCAGTGGAGTAGGCGGAGAAATCATATGTGTCGACGCCGTTTCCGTCCCAAATCGTGCGGAATATGACATTGCCGGCGGTCGCCTCCTGCGCCGCGCCATTGACGAACATGCGTCCGCTCCAGGGCCGGAAACTGTAGACATCGTCGCCGGAATGATCGCTGAAATTCGCGCCGTAGAGCCGCTGGAGCGCGGCGATGTCGAACATCATCAGGGTCTGCGCCCCGCTGGCCGCGCCATTGGTGTAGTGGGTCGCCTGGCTGCCCACATATGAGCTGTAGGTCATCACCGAGTATTCATGACTGTCATGGGCGGCGTCGAGCGTCCCCGCACCCTCGTCCTCATGCCCGTGCTTCAGCCCGAGCGTATGGCCGACCTCATGAAAAACGGTCGCCCAGGCGTAATTCCCCGCCACCGGATTGTTGTAGTCCGCGGCGTTGAACCAGGCGTCGCCGCCCTCGTCCGCATTGTCGGGCAAATAGGCGAATGCGGTCTCCGGCGCGCCGGACCGCGCGAACATCAGGTCGGCGTTGGAATCAGCGGCGCCCTGAAGCTCGGTGAAGCGCAGGCCGGTGACGGCGGCGGAGGCTTCGAGCGCGGCGCGGACCGCGTTCTCCAGCCCGGCTGTCGCGGGCGAGAAACTGTCCCGTACACTGAGATAACCTCGATAACTGTAATCCGACGCGCTGTCCGGAAAACTGAAAGTGAGCGCGGTCGTCGCCCATTTCGCGCCGTGGATCAGCGCATCGACATTCTGATCCGCGTCTGTCGTCGAGCGATCGACATAGACGCCTCTGGCGGTCGCGGCCTGCTCGGCGAAGGGCGCGGCGGCGCACAGCGCGCAACAGCAGCCCGGCATCGCCCCGAAATTCACCGACAGCCCTGTATCCAGCGCCAACATACAATTCTCCACCCCGCACGCGGAAACTAGCCGATCGCCGCGCCGCCGGCAAAAGGTCTTTTGATCAAATGTCGCGCTCCGCGTCTCCCGAAGACGCGCGCAAGCGCCAAAACGGCGCGCAAGAGCGGTTTTTCGGGCTCAAAAGGAATTTTCCCGCCCTTCCCGCTTGGCTTGATCGCCGCTTTGGTTTTACCTGCAAATCACAAACGGCGCCGAAAGCAGGGCGCGAATTCAGGGAGCTACTAATGGAACGACGCACATTCCTATCGGGCGCAGCGCTTGTCGGCGTCGGCGGCGCGCTCGCCGCCCCGGCGATCGCGCAGGAGCGCAAGACGATCACCATCGTCTCGACCTGGCCCCGGGACTTTCCCGGCCTCGGCCTCTCGGCGCAGCGCCTCGCGGCGCGGATCACCGAACTTTCCGAAGGCCGCCTGACGACCGAGTATTTCGCCGCCGGCGAGCGCGTCGGCGCGTTCGACGTCTTCGACGAAGTCGCGGCCGGCAACAGCCAAGCCTATATCGGCGCCGATTATTATTTCACCGGCAAACACCCCAGCTTCGCCTATTTCACCTCCGTCCCCTTCGGCATGACGACGCCGGAATGGAACGCCTGGATCAAGTACTCCGGCGGTCAGGAACTCTGGGACGAGCTTTCCGGCTCCTTCGGCCTGAAGGCGATCCCCTGCGGCTCCACCGGCACGCAGGCCGGCGGCTGGTTCAACAAGGAGATCAATTCGCCGGAGGATCTGAAGGGCCTCAAGATGCGCATCCCCGGCCTCGGCGGCCAGGTGATGGCGAAGCTCGGTGTCTCGACCGTCTCGCTGCCCGGCGGCCAGATCTACGAGAACCTCGTCTCCGGCGCGATCGAGGCTTCGGAATGGGTCGGCCCCTACAACGACTACTTCATGAAATTCTACGAGGCGGCGAAATACTACTACACCGCCGGCGTTCACGAGCCGGGCGGCGGCCTGGCATTCTCGATGAACAAGGACTTCTACGAAGGGCTGTCCGACTGGGAGAAGGCGATCATCCGCTCCGCCTGCATCGAGGAGCACGCCAACGCCCATGAAGAAGGGATGGCGCTGAACGGAGTCTACCTGAAGAAGCTGATCGACGAGCACGGCGTTCAGGTCCGCGATTTCAACGACGATATCTGGGACGCGTTCGGCGACGCTTCAGCGGAGGTGTTCGAGGAAACGCGGGCGCATTCCGATCTGGCGGCGCGCATCGACGACAGTTTCCAGGCGGCTCTGCGCCAGATCGGCGGCACCATGGACAAGTTCGAGTATACGTTTGTTCGTCAACGCAACCGGGTGCTCGGCCTCACCTGAGACGCGGCGTTGCGAACCGTATCGGCGGGCGGGGCTTCGGCTCCGCCCGCATTCGCCGAGAGTCCGCCGCCCGCTCTGCGACAGCCGGGCGAGCGTTGCGTTCGGCGAGTCGGAATCGGGGCGAACGCGCCTGCTCCACCACCGCGCGAACGGCGCGTTTATCGTTCTTCCAGCGCATGCCGCGCACCCTTGAAAAGCGCCGGATATCCCAGGCGATCATGTCCTTTCGACGGTGAATGGCGGCGTCCCGACCGTTCCCGCTTGGCTTGGGCGCAGCTATGTTTTACCTGCGGATGGCGCAGAGCGCCAACAAGACGGCGCGCAATCAAGGCGCATATCTAGGGAGTATGAAATGAAACGACGCACTTTCCTTTCGGGCGCGGCGCTTGCCGGCGCCAGTACTGCGCTGGCCGCCCCTGCGATCTCGCAAGAACGCAGGCAGATGACGATCGTGTCGGCCTATCCGCGGGATTTCCCGGGAATCGGCATCTCCGTCCAGCGCCTGGTGCAGCGGATCGGGGAGATTTCCGACGGCAAGATCGCCACGGAATACTACGCTGCGGGTGAGCGCGTCGGCGCGTTCGACGTTCTGGATGAAGTCGCCTCCGGCAACAGCCAAGCCTATTGCGCCAGCGAATACTACTTCACCGGCAAACACCCGGCATACGCCTACTTCACCGTTGTTCCGTTCGGTATGACGACGACGGAGGCGAACGCGTGGATCAAGTTCGGCGGCGGTCAGGAACTCTGGGACGAGCTTGCGGGCGAGTTCGGGATCAAGTCGATCCTCTGCAGCAACACCGGCACCCAGGCCGGCGGCTGGTTCAACAAGGAGATCAACTCCGCCGACGATCTCAAGGGCCTCAAGATGCGCATCGCCGGCCTCGGCGGCCAGGTGATGACAAAACTCGGCGCCTCCACGGTCGTTCTGCCCGGCGGGCAGATCTACGAAAACCTCGTCTCCGGCACCATCGACGCGGCCGAGTGGATCGGCCCCTATAACGACTACTTCATGAAGTTCTACGAGGCGGCGAAATACTACTACACCGCCGGCATGCACGAGCCGAACGCCTCGGCCTGCCTCGGCATGAACGCTTCGTGGTGGGGCTCGCTCAGCGAATGGGAGAAGAACGTCATCCGCGCCGCCTGCCTCGAGGAGAACGCCAACTCCTACGAAGAAACCCAGTCGAACAATGGCGTCTACCTGAAGAAGCTGGTCGACGAACACGGCGTCCAGGTCCGCGATTTCAACGACGACACATGGGACGCGTTCGGCGACGCCGCCGCGGAAGTGTTCGAGGAGGTCCGGAACCATTCCGACATCGCCGCGCGGATCGACGACTCCTACCAATCCTATCTCCGCCAGATCGGCGGCTTCATGGACAAGTTCGAGTACACGTTCGTGCGTCAGCGCAACCGGGTGCTCGGGCTCACGTAAGTCTTCGGTCTGCGTGACAGGACTGCGGGCGGCGCCAGGGGCGCCGCCCGCTCCAAACTACCGGCCGGCGCAGGAAAACGGCGCGGGCTGAACAAACAAGAAAACGTCAGATTGCTTCAAGCATGCTGAAACAGGGGGCGTCATGTCAGCCATGAGCCTGAATACGGATCCGATCGACGCCGGCGCGCCGGCGCCTTTGCTGCGGCTCTTCGGCTGGGGAATGCTCGGCGTCGTCGCCGCGTTCCTGATCGAGAATGTCCTCGTCGTCTGGTTCCAGTTCGAAGGCGCCCGCGCGATCCTGAGCGGCGGCGGCCTCGTCTCGGCCGCGATCTATGTCGTCTGCGTCGCCGCCGCGTTCGGCTTCGTTCTTTTCGGACCAGCCCGGTCGCTCCGGCGCGACGCGGCGTGGATCAGCGCGTTCAACGCCTATCTTGTGCGCTCGCTGTTCTGGGCGGTTCTGCTGGTCGGCCTTGTCGACGCCGCGATCTCCCTGCTCCGGGCCGAGAACTCGCTCGCCCTGTTCTTCGATGAGGAGACCGTTCGCGCGCTCGGTCTTTCGCACTTCATCGCGCCGAACATTCACGGCCCGCTGGTCGCCGCGGGCTTCATCATCGGGCTCTTCACCCGCACGCTCGGCTTCACATGGCTGGCGCTGCTGATCGTCGGGGCCGAGCTGCTGATCGTGCTTTCGCGCTTTGTCTTCTCCTACGAGCAGGCGCTGATGAGCGATCTCGTGCGCTACTGGTACGCGGCGCTCTTTCTCTTCGCTTCGGCCTACACGCTGCTCGACGAGGGGCATGTGCGCGTCGATGTGCTCTACGCCGGCTTCTCGACCCGGCGCAAAGGCGCCGTCAACGCGATTGGCGCGATCCTCCTCGGCATGACCTCGTGCTGGGTGATCCTCGATATCGGCCTCGCCGGCAAGACGTCGATCATCAACAGCCCGGTGGCGAGTTTCGAAGTGTCGCAATCGGGTTCGACCGGAATGTACGTCAAATATCAGATGGCGGCCTTTCTCGCCATTTTCGCCGTCACCATGCTGATCCAGTTCGTCAGCCAGTTATTCGAGGCGGTCGCGGACAGGCGCGACGAGCCAGGCCGACGCGAAGTCGCGCCGATCACGCACTGAGGACGATTTGATGGAGCTCTATTTTCTCGCCCTCCTGGTCCTGATCATGGCGGTCGCGCTCGGCACCGGCTACCCGGTCGCCTTCGCGCTGCCGGGCGCGGCGATCATCACGATCGGGCTCGCCGCCGGGTCCGGCTGGCTCTTCGCCGGGAATCCCGACGCCTATTTTCACACCGGCGGCCCCTCGCAATGGTTGTCAGCGGGGGTGACGAACCTTCGCGGCGTCTATTGGGACGTGAATCGAGACACGCTGATCGCGATTCCGCTCTTCATCTTCATGGGCATCATGCTCCAGCGCTCGAAGATCGCTGAGGATCTGCTGGTCACTATGGCGCAGCTCTTCGGCCCCGTGCCGGGCGGCCTCGGCATTTCCGTCGTTTTCGTCGGCGCGCTGCTCGCGGCGACGACCGGCATCGTCGGCGCCACCGTGGTGGCGATGGGGATGATTTCGCTTCCGGCGATGCTGAGGAACAACTATTCGCCCTCGCTCGCGACCGGAACGATCGCCGCGTCAGGAACGCTCGGACAGATCATTCCCCCCTCCATCGTCCTCATCATCCTCGCCGATCAGCTCGCCTCCGCGACCGATCAGGCGTCGACAGCGAGGAAAGCGCTCTACAAATCGGCCACCGGCGAGATTTCGATGCCCTCGGTCTTTGGCGTAGGTTCGACCTCGGCGGGCGAGATGTTCCTTGGCGCGCTGGCGCCCGGGCTCGTCCTTGTCGGGCTCTACATGACCTTCATCCTGATCTACGCGCTCATCCGTCCCAGCCATGCGCCGGCCGTTCATTACGAAGGTGAGCGGAACGCGCGGTTCTGGGGCAAGGTGCTGATGACGCTCGTGCCGCCGCTGACGCTGATCCTGCTGGTCCTCGGCTCGATCATCACCGGCGTCGCGACCGTGAACCAGGCCGGCGCGATCGGCGCCGCCGGGGCGCTGATTATGGCCGGCTACCGACTTCACGCCGGCGCCCGGACGACATATTACCCGGCGATTCTCTCCATCGTCGGGCTCGGCGCGATCATCTTCGCGCTGATGAATTATCCGATGAACCTGAAGGCGGCGGCGACGCCGGAGGATTTTTTCGGCATCCAGATCGGCGTCGCCGGCGCCATCCTCCTGATCGTCGCGGTGTGCTGGAGCGGCTGGCGCGCTCTGCAGGTCGGCGACACGCTGCGGGGCGTGATGGTGGAGACGGCTAAGACCACCTCGCTGGTGTTCATCATCCTTCTCGGCGCAGCGATGCTGACAGCCGCCTTCCGCGCCTTCGGCGGCGAGGACCTGGTGCGCGATTTCCTGCAATCCATGCCGGGTGGTTTTTGGTCGCAGTTCATCATTGTCATGGCGGTGATCTTCTTCCTCGGCTTCTTTCTCGATTTCATCGAGATCGCCGTGGTCGTGGTGCCGATCGTGGCCCCGATCCTGCTGGCGGACCCCGGCGCGAACATTACTGCGGTCTGGTTCGGCGTGATGATCGGGTTGAATATCCAGACCTCGTTCCTGACGCCGCCCTTCGGTTTCGCGCTCTTCTATCTTCGCGGCGTGGCGCCGGCCGTGGTGCGCACGGTTCAGATCTATCGCGGCGTGATCGCCTTCATATGCCTGCAGCTTGTCGCGCTTGTCGTGGTCGGGTTCTATCCTCCGCTGGTGAACTACCTTCCCGCGCGGAGCAACCTCCTCAGCGACACCGCGCCACCGCCGCGCAACCCGCGTCTGCAATTCTGCCTCGCCGATTATGTCGGAGAGGCCCTCGCAACGGATGGCGGCGCGACGCTGAAGGCGGTCGCCGATGCGAGGGCGCTCGATCTGTCGGCGCTGCCGAAGGACCTTGCGACGAGTCTTGGCGCCGGGTTCGCCGCCGCGGACGAGGCGGCCGCCGCGCTCGCTGAGACATTCGCCGCCGAACAGGCGGTCGCGGAGGCCGCGCCCAGCTACCGGCCGGTGCTTGTCACCGTGCGCCGCATTCAACGCGAGCTCCGCGATCATGAGGAACGCATCGGCCTGCTCCAGACCCGGATCAGCCGGATGCATGAACCGGAGAGCGACGATCTGAAAGCGAGCTTGACCGCCGAGGTCGAGACGCTGACGGCGGAGCGCGACAAGCTCGCCGCGACGATCCCGTCGGAATGGGAACAGGCGAACAAGGACTTCACCGCCCTGACCAAGGCGGAGGATGCGGCCCGCAATCGCTACCAGCGCGCTGCAGACGCCGCCTGGGACGATCCGGCCGCCGTCCTTGCGCTTCTGCGCGCAAACGACGCGTTCGCGGCGCTTCGCCCCGAACTGGAGGCGCTTGGCCCGACGATCGAGACGGCCGAGCTGTCTCAGGCCGAGGAACTGGAGGAAACCGTCAAGGCTGTCGAGAGCGATATCGGGGCCGTCGAGGGCGCCGGCGACGTCCGCTCGGCGCTCTCCAAGGCGCGTCGCGCGCTGCGCGCCCGCTCCTTCGACCCGGACGAGGCGCTGGCGCACTGGCGGGCGGCCATGGCGGCCCTTGACGAACAGGCGGAATGGAGAGCCGCCGCCGCGCCGCTGGCGTCCGGGATCGAGACCTATCTCGCGGCGATCGCCGATTCGATCGGGGCGAGGGCGCAGCAGAGTCTCAGCCGCGAGCAGGCACTCTATCTCGCGCGATGCCTGGCGAATCACCGCGACATCTCGCTCTACTTCTAGGCCGAGGCCGGAACGGAAAACGCGCCCGGAGCGTTTCGCTCCGGGCGCGTTCTCGTCGTGAAGCGCGTCAGCGTGTCAGAAGCGGCCGCCGAGCAGCCGCCAGATCAGCGGAAAGCCGACCGCCGCCAGCGCGAGCTTCATCGCGTCGATCCAGATGAAGGGAAAGACGCCGTAGGCAATGGCCTTTTCGAGCCCGACGCCGCTGAGATCGGCTCCGAAGGCGGTGATCGGGAAGCCATAGGCGAGCCAGAGAACGCCGGGCAGGAACAGCGCCACAATCCCGGCCGCCATCGCCGCGCTCGCGGTCAGGACGTTGCGGTCCCAGCCCCGTTCGGCCAGCCATCCGGTCACCGCCGCAGCGGCGATGAAACCCACGAGATAGCCCCCGGTCGGCCCGAACATGTAGGCGAGGCCGACGCCGAACTCCGGCGTCCCGGCGAAAACCGGCTGCCCCGCCGCGCCGAGCGCCAGATAGGCGATCATCGTCGCCGCGCCCATCCGCGCGCCATAGGCCATTCCGATAGCGATGACGACGAGCGTCTGCATGGTCACCGGCACCGGCAGCGTCGCCACCCGGATCTTCGCGGAGATCCACATCAGCGCGACGCCAAGCGCCAGCATGGCGGCGCGCTTCAGCCAGGGGTTCACTTTTCCTAATGTTGACACTCTGTCTGTCAGCACTTGTCCCGTCATCGTCGATAACCCTCATTTTGGTTGATTGGCCACGCCGCAGAATTGCGGCGCGGCTGCAATGGTCGCCAAGTTTCAGCCGGGGCGCAACATCAAAGCGTCGCCGCGTTGCCAATCCGGGCGCCCGATGCTACTTCGCCGCCATTCCGCACTCAGCCGCAGGCGCGCCATGATCCCCCGCTATTCCCGCCCCGAAATGACGGCGATCTGGTCGCCAGAGACCAAGTTCCGCATCTGGTTCGAAATCGAGGCCCACGCCTGCGACGCACAGGCGGCGCTCGGCGTGATTCCCGAGAGCGCCGCGAAGGCCGTCTGGAAGGCGAAGGACGCCGAATTTGACGTCGCGAAGATCGACGCGATCGAGCGCGAAGTGAAGCACGACGTCATCGCGTTCCTCACTCACCTCGCGGAATTCATCGGGCCCGAGGCGCGGTTCGTTCATCAGGGCATGACCTCCTCCGACGTGCTCGACACCTGTTTCAACGTCCAACTCGTCCGCGCTGCGGATATCCTCCTTGACGACATGGACGCGCTCTGCGCGGCGCTGCGGCGGAGGGCCGAGGAGCACAAGCACACGATCTGCATCGGCCGTAGCCACGGCATCCACGCCGAGCCGACCACGTTCGGGCTGAAGCTGGCGCAGGCCTATGTCGAGATGGACCGCAACCGGAGCCGCCTCGCGCAGGCGCGACAGGAGGTCGCGACCTGCGCGATCTCCGGCGCGGTCGGCACATTCGCGAACATCGACCCGTCGGTGGAAGCGCATGTCGCCGCGAAGATGGGGCTGGAGACTGAGCCCGTCTCGACGCAGGTGATTCCGCGCGACCGGCACGCGATGTTCTTCGCCGTTCTTGGCGTCGTCGCGTCCTCCATCGAGCGGATCGCGATCGAGATCCGGCATCTCCAGCGCACCGAGGTGCTCGAGGCGGAGGAATATTTCTCGCCCGGCCAGAAGGGATCCTCGGCGATGCCGCACAAACGCAACCCGGTGCTGACCGAGAATCTGACCGGGCTCGCCCGCATGGTGCGCGCCTATGCGCTGCCGGCGATGGAGAATGTCGCGCTCTGGCATGAACGCGACATCTCCCATTCCTCCGTCGAGCGGATGATCGGGCCGGATGCGACGATCACGCTCGACTTCGCCCTCGCCCGGCTGACCGGCGTCATCGACAAGCTCGTCGTGCACCCGAAGAACATGGAGCGGAATCTGAACCAGTTCCGCGGCCTCGTCCATTCGCAGCGGGTGATGCTGGCGCTGACGCAAAAGGGCGTCAGCCGGGAGGACGCCTATCGCCTCGTCCAGCGCAACGCGATGAAGGTCTGGGAAGAGGGCGCGGATTTCATGGACGAGTTGAAATCCGACGCCGAAGTGACCGCCGTGATGACCCGGGAGGAGATCGAGGCGAATTTCGACCTCGGCCATCACACGAAGCATGTCGAGACGATCTTCGCGCGGGTGTTCAGGCCGGAGGATGACGACGCCGCCTGACCCGGCTCCCGGCCGGCGTCTGTGCCGACATGCACACAGCGCCGTCACGAATCCGGGACGCGCGTTGCGCTACCGCCGCGCACCCCCATCTTTCCGGGTACCGGACGGCTGAACGTGGCCGCCCACAACCCCCGGAGGAAGTGATGGACGACGACCCGATTCCATTTCCCACCGCACTGATGGCTATCTGCGCCGCGGTCGGACTGGGATGGATCGCGCTGACGCTCGCAGCGGCCTTCGCCGCCTGAGAAGAGACGGCGCCCCGCATGCGAATGAAGAAGGACGGCTGCGCCGCCCCTTCGATAGCTCCGGCGCTCAGTCGGTCTCGGCCATGATCTGCGCCATCGCCTCGACTCCGAACTCGGCGAGCTTCGCGCGGATTTCAGCCTCGTCCAGATCGACTTTCGCCGCTCTGACATCCGCCATCACCTTGCGTATCACGTCCTCGTCGCCCGATTCCTCGAGATCGGCGACGACCACCGAGCGCGCATAGGCGTCGGCGTCCTCGATCGCCAGCTTCGGCGCCAGCCAGTGGCCGAGAAGCTTGTTGCGTCGCGCGGCCGCCTTGAACGCCATTTCAGCGTCATGCGCGAATTTCTTCTCGAAGGCCTTCTTGCGGTCGTCGAAAGTCGTCATCAGGAACCCTTTCCGTGGTGTCCCGTCACACATAGGCGACCGCCGCGCCCCTGTGAAGCGGCGGCGCGCCGCTTAATTGGCGCTTGCTTGCGACAGAGCGCCGTTTCGCCCTATAAGCCGCGGGCGGGCGCGGCGGCAGGGATCGCCGCGCCCGATTCCCTTTGGCCCGTTCCCCCAGGAAGGAGCCCGCATGGCCCGCCGCAGAATGGTTTATGAAGGCAAGGCGAAGATCCTTTACGAAGGGCCCGAGCCGGGCACGTTCATCCAGTATTTCAAGGACGACGCCACCGCTTTCGACGCGACGAAACGCGACGTGATCGAAGGCAAGGGCGTGCTCAACAACCGCATCTCCGAGCATATCATGGGCGCGCTCAACACGATCGGCGTGCCGACCCATTTCATCCGCCGGCTCAACATGCGCGAGCAGCTGATCCGGCAGGTGGAGATCATCCCCCTCGAGATCGTCGTCAGGAACATCGCCGCCGGCTCGCTCTCCAAGCGCCTCGGCATCGATGAGGGCGAGCCTCTGCCCCGCCCGATCGTCGAGTTCTTCTACAAGGACGACGCGCTCCACGACCCGATGGTCACCGAGGAGCACATCATCGCCTTCAACTGGGCCAGCCATCAGGATATCGACGACATCCTCGCACTGGCGCTGAGGGTGAACGACTTCCTCACCGGGCTCTTTCTCGGCGTCGGCATCAAGCTGGTGGATTTCAAGATCGAGACCGGCAGAATCTGGGAGGGCGATTTCCAGCGCATCATCGTGGCCGACGAGATCAGCCCCGACAGCTGCCGCCTCTGGGACGCGGAGACCGGCCGGAAGCTCGACAAGGACGTCTTCCGCCGCGATCTCGGCAATCTCGCCGACGCCTATACGGAAGTCGCGAAGCGGCTCGGCATCATGCCCCAGAACGGCGTGAAACCGCGCTCCGGCCCGAAACTGGTTCACTGAGAGCAGACGCTTGCGAGACAGGACGATTGAAAGAGACGGGACGGCGCAATGAAAGTGCGGATTCATGTCACGCTGAAGGACGGCGTTCTCGACCCACAGGGCGAAGCGGTGCGCCACGCCCTCGGGCAGCTCGGGTTTTCCGGCGTCAACGGGGTGCGGCAGGGCAAGTTCCTTGAGCTCGACCTCGACGAGACCGACCCGGCGCGCGCCGAGGCGGCGGCGCGGCACATGTGCGAGAAGCTTCTCGCAAACACCGTGATCGAAAACTACGAAGTCGAGATCGGCTGATGCGGGCGGCGCTGCTGACGGCCTATCGCCAGCCGCTGGAGGTGCGCGAGGTCGCGGAGCCGGACTGCCCCGCCGACGGGGTGATTCTCTCCGTCCTCGCCTGCGGGGTCTGTCGCTCCGATTGGCACGGCTGGTCGGGGTCGGACCCGGACATCGTTCTCCCGCAGATTCCCGGCCATGAATTTTGTGGCGTGATCGAAGAGGTCGGCCCCGAGGTTCGGCGCTGGCGCAAGGGCGACCGGGTGATCGCGCCCTTCATCCTCGCCTGCGGCGCCTGCCCCGATTGCGCAGCCGGGAACCAGACCATCTGCGCGACGCAGATCGTTCCCGGCTTCACCGCGCCGGGCGCTTTCGCCGAACGGATCGGCGTCGCCCATGCCGACCACAATCTCGCCGCCCTTCCCGAGGGGATGGAGCCCGCGGTCGCCGCCGGGCTCGGCTGCCGCGTCACAACCGCATGGCACGGGCTGACCGGACGCGCGGCGCTGAAGGCGGGCGAATGGCTGGCGGTGCACGGCGCCGGCGGCGTCGGACTTTCGGCCGCGATGCTGGGCCGTGCGCTCGGCGCGCGCGTGGTCGCCGTGGACATACAGGACGACAAGCTGGAGACCGCCCGCCGCTTCGGCGCCGAGGCGGTCGTGAACGCCGTCGATACGGACGCGGCCGAAGCGATCCGCGAGATCACCGGCGGCGGCGCCCATGTCAGCCTTGAGGCGCTCGGCGTCGCAGCGACGACAGAGGCGTCGCTCCGCTGCCTGCGCAAGCTCGGCCGCCATGTGCAGATCGGGATGCCGGCCGGCGCGCACGCCGCGATGACGCTGCCCTGGGACGTGGTCTACGCCGGCCAGCTGGCGCTTTTCGGCACACGCGGGATGCCCGGCTGGCGCTATCCCTCGCTCTTTTCCCTGATCGAGAGCGGCGCGGTCGATCCCGCCCCGCTCGTCACCCGCCGGATCGGCCTGAACCGCGCCGGCGCCGAACTCGCCGCGATGGACGGGCCGACGCCCCCCGGCGTCGCGGTCATCACCGATTTCGCCGCCTGAAAGGACCAAGCGATGAAAACCGCCGTCATCGTCTTTCCCGGCTCCAACTGCGACCGCGACATGGCCGTCGCGCTCCGGCGCGCGACAGACCGCGCCCCGGTCATGGTCTGGCACAAGGACGCGGCCCTGCCTGAAGGGCTCGACATGGTGGCGATCCCGGGCGGGTTCTCCTTCGGCGACTATCTTCGTTGCGGCGCGATCGCCGCCCGCTCGCCGGTCATGCGGGCGGTGACGGAATTCGCCGTGAAGGGCGGGATCGTGCTAGGCGTCTGCAACGGCTTTCAGGTGCTGATCGAAGCCGGCCTCCTCCCCGGCGCGCTGATGCGCAACGCCGGGCTCCGCTTCGTCTGTCGCGACGTTCACCTGAAGGTCGAGACCGCGAGCAGCCCGTTCACGTCGTGCTACCAGCCCGGCGAGATAATCCGCATGCCTGTCGCCCATCACGACGGAAATTTCATCGCCAGCCCCGAACTTCTCGTCCGGCTCGACGCCGAGGATCGCGTCGCCTTCCGCTACGCCGGTGTGGAGGGGCGGGCCGCAGCCGCGGCCAACCCGAACGGATCGGCCGCGGACATCGCCGGGGTCCTCTCGGAGAACCGCCGCGTTCTCGGCATGATGCCCCATCCCGAGCGCCACGCCGAGCCCGCTCATGGCGGTGTGGACGGCGCCCGGCTCTTCGAAAGCCTTGCCGGCGCGATGGCGCGCTGATCGGCGCCGCGCGCCCGGGACGCGCCGCCGCGCGGACCCGCCCGACGAGGCGGCCCCGGCGGGGCCCCGAGGAGGGCGCGCCCCTCTCAGGTCTTCACCCTGGGATCGAGCCCGATCACGCTGCTCCTGGAGCGCGGCACGCCCATCACCGCCTCCGCCGCCAGAATCCCCGAGCGGACCGAACCTTCCATCGACCCGACATTCAGCCCGTTCTCGGTCCAGTCGCCGGCGATGGACAGATTCGCGAACCCGGTGTCATGCGCCGGCAGGCGATATTTCGTGGAACCCGGCGGGGTGGAGACGTAATGCTCCGACGGGCTGAGATTGACCCGCCAATACTGGTCGTCAAACCGCTGGGCCCCGCGCTTGCGGGTCGTCGCGGTTTCCGGCTTCACCGGATGCAACAGGTCGAAATCGAAGGCGAACGGGTCGCCATAGCCCTGCCGCCCCGCCACCGTCGCGCCCGGCAGCATGAAGCCGCCCGTCGTCTGCAGGAACTGGATCGATTGCGCCTTGACCTGCGCCTTGATCCTGAGCGGGAACTCCGCCCCCTCGGTTCCGTCGATCTCGTGATAGAATGGGAGCGTGCCGCACAGCAGCATCAGCGCCTTCGGCCGGTGATCCTCCGGCCATTCCTCGTACTCGATATACTTGGTGAAGTCTCCCTGCCCGTTCGGCTGCGTCATGAAATTCGCCGACAGCATGTAGTCGTCATAGCTGTTGGTGTAACCGGCCCAACCCAGCGCCCAGGGCGTCTCGTTCATCCAGATCTGCATCGCCTGCGTCACCACGGTGCGCCGCTCCGCAAGCATCTTCTTCCAGGGCCGGTGCCGTTGCGCGAGATCTGCGGTGATGAACGGTAGCGCGCCGATCGAAATGCCGAGAATCACATCATCGAAATCCCGCCCCCGCCTCAGCGTCTTGCGCCCGACCGGCGCCCAGTCGCACCAGAAGCTCTCCAGATCGGCGCCGCAAGCCGCAAGCGCCGCCCCCTCCTCCAACTGGTCGTAGAGCGGCCTGTCCGGCCAGCATTCGAGCGGCCGTTTCAGCCCGGGGTTCTTCACGGTGATATAGGGCTGGTAATCCAGCGCGCCCTTCTTCACCGTCGCCTGAACATCGATGTCGATCTCGTCGACGGCCATTTCCCCATCCGCGACGCGCATCTCCTTCACCCGGTGGAAGAACGCGAATTTCACCCCGCGCTTGACCAGAGCGTCGTAGAGCGGCGCGATCAGCGTCTCGCCCGATCCGGCCTCGAAGAGTTCGATGAACCGGCCCATATAGGTGAAGGTCATCATCGACCAGTGCAGCCACGCCCCCGCCGCCATCACCGGCGGGCGCAGGCTGTCGCCCTCGGGATACTGATAGGTGATGTTGGGGGTGGAGGAGGTCAGCGGCGAATTGATCGTCTCCTCCGCCGCGCCGTGCTTCCTGAGCCAGTCGACATGGTCGTATCTGTCGATGCCGGCGAAGCCGCGGGCCATGATCCGGTCGGCGACGACGCCGCGGATGATCGCCGAGAAGAAATCGAGCAGCAGCGCGAGCCGGCGGAGCCGGTCGCGGGCGGATTCGTCGCCCCCGCCGCCCGCCTCGACGATGACCGAAAGATGATCGCGCGCCTCGCGGAAGGTCGCGGCCACGCCTTTCAGGTCACCCCGTTTCTCCGCCGCCGCGGTGCGCGAGAGGAACCCGAGGATCGCGGCGTTGAACGCTTCCTCACCCTCGTTGATCCGCATGTCGAAGACGCCGTTCGCCGGATCTGAATGCGCCGGATGGGCGCCGCCCGACTGCGGAATATCCTGCGTCTTCAGGATATAGGCGTAGGTCTCCAGGTTGCGAAAGGTCTTGGCGTAGGCCTGCAGCATAGACGCCTTCGCCAGCCGGATCAGGCCCTTCACCCAGACGTCGATCTTCGCCAGTTCCGGCGCCTTCTCCACCATCTGCGTCAGGGTCGGCTCCTTGGCCCCCCTCTTCGGCTTGACGTCATGCCAGTCCGGCGGCGCGTATATCGGCCATTTCTTCAGCTTGTCGCCATCCATCTCGTAGCGGATGACCCCCGACATGGCGTGAAAGGCGCTTTCGAAATCCGGCACGGGGTGATTGGCTGGCCGCCGCAACTCGGCGAAAACATCCTTCATCACCGTCAGCGCGTTGTAATAGCAGCCGAGGAACCCGTGGATGCCGTGTTCATAGAGCCGTTTCGAACGGTCGAGGTCGCGCCCCGTCGCGCATTTTCCACCGACCCGCCAGCCCTGCTGATAGACCGTGATCTCGTATTTCGAGGCCCAGTCCGGCTTGTCGGTCAACCGGAACGCGGCGACGAGCGCGGACGGTCCGCCGCCAAGAACGGCTATTTTCTTCACCTTACGCGATCTGGCCATTCCAATTCTCCTCGTTTCAACAGTTTATTCAATGAAACTGCCCCCCGCCCGGTTCAGCGCCCGTACGAGCCTGGCGTAAAGCGCCCGGTCGCGGAACGGGTGCCCGATGCGCAGCGCCGCGTCGGAATATGACCCCATCAATTTCTCGCCCCGCCCCAGCGCTGCCTGCGCCGCCGTCTCATCGCCCGTCTCAGCGAGAATCGCGGCGCGCAGATAGTGGTTCTGAAACCAGCCCGGCCGCACGATCAGCGCGAAATCCACCAGGTCGAGCGCTTGCGCCGACTCTCCCTCGACCCAGTGCGCCAACGCCTTGGTGCGCAGCCAGAGTCCCGACTGCTGGTCATAGGGCGACAGCGCCAGCGCCTCGTCGACCAGCCGGTGCGCTTGCGCGGTCTCGCCGAGAAAGACCAGCACCCGCGCCAGATCGCCAGTCGCCACCACCAGCGAAGGCGCGAGGCGAAGCGCATGGATGAGCCGGCTCTTCGCCTGGTCCAGCGTCTCCGGCGCGGAACAGGCGACGCCGAGCGTGAACTGCGCCCAACCGTCATTCGGCGCGATCCGCACCGCCTTCTGCGCCCAGCGCTGCGCTTCGCGCACCGCGCTGTCGATATCCGGCGTCCAGTCGCTCCAGGCGTCGAGCATGTGCGAAAAGGCGAGGATGCAATGCGTCGGCACGTCCTTCGGATCGGTTTTCAGCGCCTGGGACAAGAGCCGCCGCGCCTCCTGATTGTTCCTGCTCGTCGTCGTCCAGAAGAGCCAGCGCGCCCGCATTAGAAGCCGCCAGTGATTGAGGTCGGCGGGTTCGTCCCAGTCCGTCGCCGCCTCGCGGCTCGCCTGGTCGTCCAGCACAAGCGGCTCGAAGATCGACGCGATCCGAAGCGCGACCCGGCGCTGAAGCGCCAAGAGATCGGCGATTTCGTCGTCCATCGGATTCGAGAAGATCGTCGCATTGTCTGCGACACGGTTGAGCGTCGCGGTGATCGCCACGCGACCGGCGAGCGTGCGCACATCGACGCGCAGCACGTAATCGGCGTAATCGCGCAGGTCCCGCTGGCTGCGCTCCACCACGCCCCCGGTCGTCGGAAACGGCGCGGGGTTGAGCGCGGCCACCTTGATCCAGGTCGATCTCGAAAGATTGGCGACGATCTGCTCGACCACGCCGGCGGCCAGATAAGCCTGATCGTTGGCGATCGGCGGGCTGACATCGAGCACCGCGATCACCGGCCGATCCCCGTATCCGCCGACGCCCGACGCCGGCGCCGCGGTTGCAGGCGGAGGCCGGCTCAGCGGCCGCGGCGCCGCCGCGCCGGGGGCCACGAGGGCGGCGATCTCCCGCATCGGCTCAGTCGCAAGTTCGCGCAGCATCAAGGCCCGAAACCGTTCGAAATGCGCCCGCGCCTGGCCGCGCCGACCGTTGGCGAGATGGCAGCGGATGAGAATCTCGTGACCGGGCTCGTGCAGCGGGTCGATCGACACGATCCGGTCCGCCGACCGCTGCGCCCGATCGGCGCGCCCGGCGTCCAGCTCCAGAAAGCCGAGACGCGTCAGCGCGGCGATCGCGGCGTCCTTGAAATACTCCCGCCGCTCCGTCGCCCAGTGCTGGAAACTGTCGGCGCGCGCCGCATTGTCTACCAGGAAATCGCCGCCATAGAGCGAGAGGATACGCGCGATCTCCTCGGCCTCCTCGGCGGCCAGACATTGTTCGAGATCCCTGACGTCATAGTGGAACGCGCCCTCGACGAGGCCGATATGGCTGTCAGAGACGGTGAAGGCCGCGTCGAACACCGGCTCCCCGAGGGTCTTCTTGATCCGTCGGATCTCCTGGCGAAGGCTGCCCTTGCCCTGCGTCGGCGCCACCCGCTCCCAAAACAACTCCACCAGCGCATCCCGCGTGACCGGACGCGGCGCGTTCTCGGCCAGATAGGCGACGAGGCCGAGCGCCTTCATGCCGAGGGGCGCCTCCATCCTCTCCGGAAGCACTCGGACCGAGGTCGCGCCGAGCGCCCTGAGTTCGATAACCGGCGATATTGCGGCCTCTCCCACCTTTCCCCCTGGCGGTTCCGAGATGTCGTTAATGAATATGTAAATCGCCGTTGCGTCCAGCACCAAGCGCCTATGCGCGCAGAGGCTGAAACAAACCCCCGCGCTCCGACACGCGCCGCGCCGCATGGACAGCGGCGCGCGCCGCTGCTATCGGCCCGTTCATGCTGAGGCGTCTCTACGACTGGACTATCACGCTCGCCGAGACGCCCCACGCGCTCTGGGCGCTCGGCGTCGTCAGCTTTGTCGAGAGTTCGATCTTTCCGATCCCGCCGCATGTCCTGGTGATCCCGATGGTGATCGCGCGGCCCGCCGACTGGGCGCGGATCGCGCTCGTCGCCTCCCTTTCCTCGGTGGCCGGCGGGGTGCTCGGCTACGGACTCGGCGCTTTCGCCTTCGAAAGCATCGGTCGGCCCGTGCTGGATTTTTACGGCTACGCCGAAAAATTCGAAATATTTGCGCTCAAGTACAACGAATATGGCGCCTGGGCCGTGCTCGCCGCCGGAATCACGCCGTTTCCGTTCAAGATCATCACTATTCTATCAGGCGCGACAGCGCTGAGCTTTCCGATTTTCATGATCTCCAGCATCATCGCGCGGTTCTCGATCTTCTTCCTGATCGCCGCGCTCCTCTGGAAGATCGGGCCGCCGATCCGCACATTCATCGAGAAACGACTCGGGCTGATGGCGGCGCTTTTCGTCGTCCTGCTCTTCGGCGGATTCGCCGCGGCGAGCTATCTCGCATGAGCGGCCGCGCGCTTCCGATTCTCGCCTTTCTCGGCCCCGCCGCCGTGCTCGGCGCCGCGCTTTTCAGCCAGCATGTCGGCGGTCTCCTGCCCTGCCACATGTGCATCTGGCAGCGATGGCCGCACGGCGTGGCGATGGCGCTGGCGTTGATCGCGGTTCTCGCCGGTCCCGGCCGCGCGGGCGGCGCGCTTCTCCTCCTCGGCGCGGTCAGCCTCGTCATCGGCTCCGGGCTCGGCGTCTTTCACGCCGGGGTCGAGCTTGGCTACTGGCGGGGGCCATCGACGTGCACCGGCGCGCCGGTCGCGGACCTCTCGCCCGCCGAACTCGTCGAGCAGCTGATGCAAGCCCCGCTGATCCGCTGCGACGACATCGCCTGGAGCTTCCTCGGGGTTTCGATGGCCGGCTGGAACGCCGTACTCTCCGCCGGCCTGGCAGCGCTGACCTTCGCCGCCGCGCGCCGCTACGCGTCGAGTTCGGCGTCCCAGTAGAGAAAATCCATCCAGCTTTCGTGCAGATGGTAGGGTGGGAATTTCCGGCCCACGTTCCGCAACGCCTCCGCCGTCGGGCGCAGCGGCCTGTGGCGCAGCTGCATCCGCGCTTCGGCCAGCGACTTGTTCGCCTTGGCCAGATTGCACGGCGGGCAGGCGGCGACGACATTCTCCCACGTCGTGCGCCCGCCCCGCGAGCGCGGCGTCACATGATCGAAGGTCATCTCTCCGCTCGCGCCGCAATACTGGCAGGTGAACTCATCGCGCAGAAACAAATTGAACCGCGTGAAGGCGGGATAGAGCGCCGGGCGAACATAATCCTTCAGGACGACGACCGATGGGATGCGCATCGCCCTCGAAGGACTGCGCGCCACTTCGTCGTATTCGGCGACGATCTGCACCCGGTCGAGGAACGAGGCCTTGATCGCCTCCTGCCACGGCCAGAGCGAAAGCGGGAAATAGGAAAGCGGCCGGTAATCGGCGTTCAGGACCAGCGCTGGATGGTCGCGCAGCCGACCCGACGAGCGGACGAAACCTGTCGCCGCCGCGCCGGTCATCGCGTAAGTCGCCCCTGATCTATCGTCCCGCGCGCCATATCCCGCATCCCAAGTCGATCATCGACGCGACTATATCTTGGCGCCGGTCCCGATCAAGCGACAACATGCGCCTGGAGTGCGAAAAAATTGTGACTTATCCACATGCGGCGCGCCGGCCGGCGCGCAAATTGAAAGGGCGCCCGGAGGCGCCCTTCCCGCAGTCTTCGCCGCCGGTCACGCCGTGCGGCGCATCCGCATGAATCCGAGGCCGCCGATCCCGCCGAGGAGGAAGAGGATCGAGGCCGGCAGCGGAACCGCGTTAACGCTCACCGCGTCGATATCGAACCCGTCAGCGCCCTGGTTGCTCGCGTCGGCGATCGCCAGGAAGGTGAACGGGCCTGCGATCGAGATCGTCGCGCCGCTCGCCGAGTTCGCGTCGCCATTGCCGATCGTTCCGACCTCGCTGAAGCCGAGCCCGAGCAGGTCGGCGACGGTGAACGTGTTGTCGAAGGGCGTATAGGGCCCATTGAAGGCGTAGACCGTCGCGAACTCCGCGAAATTACCGCAGGAACCGCTGCCGCCGGTCGCCCCGGAGCAGCCGAAGGTCACTTCGAAGACGGTGGCCTCAAGGCCGAAGCTCGTCCCGAAGCCGAAAACCGCGACGCCCGTGTTCAGCGAATCATCGGCGTTGCCGCGCCCGAGGCTGTAGAAACCGCCATCGGTATCGGAAACGACGTCCCGCGCGCCGAGCGCATTGCCGGCGTCGTCACGGCTGGTGTTGAAGACCGGCGAGGTCGCCTCGAAGCCGGCGCCCGCCACGCCGGCGCGGCCGGCGTCGATCTGCGTCGCGAAAGTGGTCGCGGCGTTCGCCCCGCCCGCCATCGCCAGCGCCGCGGTGAAGACCGCAGCCGAAAAATAGATGCTCTTCATCACATACATCCCCAACAAGAGGGCCCGGCGCACGACCGTCGACCCTTGGGCGCGCCGACGCTTCGCGCCGAACGTCCCGGTTCACTTCACAATGCGCTGATGGTTGCGATTGCTCGCCAGCGCCCCGCAGTCCACATTGACAGCCCACAACAACAGGTGAGCGTCGATGGAGCCTTTTTCGCCTGAAATCGTGGCGAATTCAATTCCAAATTGCGATAAGACTGTCACAATTAACCAGATAAGTGCGGAAACGCACATCTCATGGATGAATCCAGCCCGCATCGCCGCCATAGCCGCAGCCCCGGCGGCGCACAGCCCGCCGCGCGCCGAATCGTCCGGCCCACGAAGGCTTCAGGCGCCGTTCTTGGCGCCGCCAACTGTTCTGGCGATGAAATCGAGCGCAAGCCGGAGCCCGTCCGGCGCGATGCCGTGGCCGGCGCCCTGGCTGACATGCCAGGAGACCGGAATCTCCGCCGCCGCCAGCCCGGCGCGGGCCTCATGAATCGCCTCGACCGGGATCACCTCGTCCTGGTCGCCATGAACAAGCAGGACGGGCGGGCGGGCGGTGATCGGCCCGGCTTCGTCGTCCTCCACCAGCCGGCCCGAGAAACCGACGATTCCACCCAGCGTCTCGGCGCGGCGAAGCCCGACCAGCAGACTCATCATCGTCCCCTGCGAGAACCCGAGAAGGACGGTCTGTTCGAGGCCGACGCCCTCCTCCGCCATCGCCTCGTCGAGATAGGCGTGAAGCGTCGCCGCGGCGCGGCGCACGCCGTCGCGCATCGCTGCCTCCGGCGAGCCGTCGATCCAGGAGATCGGAAACCATTGCCGGCCGACCGGGTTGACCGCGCAGGGCTCCGGCGCGTTCGGCGAACGAAAGACCGTGTCCGGCAAATGCGGCGCCAGCGCCTCCGCCAGGCCGAAAAGGTCGTTCCCGTCGGCGCCGTAGCCGTGCAGCATGATGACGAGCGAGCGCGCCTCGCCCGAACGCGCGGCCGCGCGCGGCCCTTCCAGAATGCTCAAGAGACGCCCTCCCTGCCCTTCAGATGGCGGTAATAGGCGAAGAGGATGCGCGCGGCAACGGCGCGCCAGGGCCGCCACGCCATCGCCATCTCGTCAAGCGCGGGGATCGTGGGGCGCGCCTCCAGCCCGTAGAGCGCCCGCGCCGCCTCGCGGAGCGCCAGATCGCCCGGGGCGAAGACGTCCGCGCGCCCGACCGCGAACATCAGGTAGATCTCGGCCGTCCAGCGCCCGACGCCCGGAACCGCGGTCAGCGTGGCGATCACCTCCGCCTCGGGCGCGGCGCGGAGCGCGGCGTAGTCGAGCCTCGCCTCGGCCAGCGCCGCCGCGTAGCGCGCCTTCGCGCGGGAAAGGCCGGCGGCGCGCAGCGCCTCCGTATCCGCCGCCGCCACCGCATCCTCGGTGATGAGCCCCGCCGCCTCCATCCGCGCCCAGATGCCGGCGGCGGCGGCGGTCGAGACCTGCTGGCCGACGATGGCCTGCAGGAGCGCGGCGAACCCGTCAGGACGGCGGCGAAGCGGCGGCGCGCCGATGACCTCCAGCGCATGCGCCATACGCGGGCAGAGCGCCGCCAGATGCGCCGCCCCCTCCGCCACGTCGGCATCCGATTCGATGATCCTCATGGCCCGAAAGGGCCGCGCGCGCCGGCCGGGGTCAATGGCAAAAACCGGCCTTCAAACGCGTTATCGCGAACAGTATTTTTTAGTTTCCTTGCAATATCAATATATTGACCCCCTTATCGCGTGCGATAACGCTCTCTGAAACCACGCGCGCGCCGCTTGACGGCGCGCGACCGGGCGGGCCTGATCGCCGCCATGCATGTCGAGCGCTTCGCCCCCTCCCCGACCGGCCGGTTGCATCTCGGCCACGCCTTCTCGGCCCTGACCGCATGGGAGGCGGCGGAAGCGACCGGCGGGATTTTCCGGCTTCGGATCGAGGATCTCGACATCGGGCGGGCGCGGCCTGAATTCGAGGACGGGATCTTCGAAGACCTCCGCTGGCTCGGCCTTCGCTGGCCGGAGCCGGTGATGCGCCAGTCCGCGCGCGGCGCGGCCTATCAGGACGCGCTGGCGCGGCTGGGCGCGATGGGCCTCACCTATCCCTGCACCTGCACCCGCGCCGATCTCGCCGCCGCCGCCGGCGCGCCGCAGGAAGGCGCCGAAGCCGGCCCCGTCTATCCCGGAACCTGCCGGCCGCGAACCGGCGGCGCGGCGACGCCCGGCAAGCCGGCGGCGATCCGGCTCGACTGCGCGCTGGCGGCGGAGCGCGTCCGCTCGCTCACCTTCACCGAGCTCGGGGCCGGGCCGACGGGCGAGACCGGCGAGATCGCGGTGAACGCGGCGGCGCTGGCCGCGCTCGGCGATGTCGTCCTGACGCGCAAGGACGCGGCGGCGGCATATCATCTCGCGGTCGTGGTCGATGACGCGGCCGAGGGCGTGACCCATGTGACGCGCGGCGAGGATCTCTTCGCCTCGACCCCGGTTCATCGCCTGCTGCAGGCGCTGCTCGGCCTGCCCGCGCCGCTCTATCGCCATCACCGCCTGATCCGCGACGCCGCCGGGCGTCGGCTGGCGAAACGGGCGGACGATCTTTCGCTGGAGACGCTCCGCGAAGCCGGACTCACGCCGACGGATATTCGCCGCGCGGTCGGACTCAGACGCTGATCTTCTGCTCACCCGGATAGGAGACCTCGAACTGCGCCCGGATCGCCAGCGCCAGCAGCGCAAGCGCGCCGATCTGGTGCAGGAGCGCGAGCCAGATCATGTCGTTCGGCGCCAGCAGCAACAGCGTCGCGACGCCGAGCCCGGCCTGCACCCAGAGTCCGTGAAAAAGCGCCGTCGCCCAGGTCTTGCTGCGGCGATGGCCCGAACGGCCGGCGCGCAGGAGAAAGACGAGCGCGAGACCGAGCGGCAGCAGCGCCGTCCAGCGATGCTGAAACTGCGTCATCGCCGGGTTCTCGAAATGGTTGGCCCAGGCCGGCGACAGAGTGGAGACCTCGGGCGCCATGAAGACCCCGTCCATCAGCGGCCAGGTGTTCCAGCCGGCCCAACCATCCGTCCCCGCGACAAGCGCGCCGAGAAGGATCTGAAGAAAGAGCGCCGCAAGCGCCGCGCCGCCCCAGAAACGAAGACCATCGACGCGCGCCCGGCGCGCCTGCAGAAGCGCCCATTCCGCCCGCCCCAGCTGGAAAATGAACCAGCAAAGCAGCCCGAAGATCAGGAAGGCGAGGCCGAGATGAACCATCAGCCGGTAGGGCGCGACATCGACGCGCGCGGAAAGCCCGGACCAGACCATCCACCAGCCGACCGCGCCCTGAAGCCCGCCGAGAACGCCGACGGAGACCAGCCGCAATCCCCAGCCGCGCGGAATCATCCGACGCACCGCGAACCAGAGCAGCGGCAAAAGCCAGACGACGCCGATCAGACGGCCGAGAAAGCGATGCCCCCATTCCCACCAGAAGAGCGGCCTGAAATCAGCCAGCGTCATCCACGAATTCTCGAGCTTGAATTCGTCGGTTGTCTTGTAGGCTTCGAAAGCCGTGTTCCAGTCGGCCGCCGAGAGTGGCGGCAGCGCGCCCATGACCAGGTTCCATTCGGTGATCGAAAGCCCGCTATCGGTCAGCCGCGTAAGCCCGCCGACGACGACCATCAGTGCGACCAGCACCGCGAGGAGTATGAGCCAGACCCGCACCGCGCGCCTTGCCGCCACCTTCGCCGCATCCGCCGCGCCGGGCGTGGCGGCGCCGGGTTTTTCGGGCGCCGCGCCGACTTCCTCGAATATCGCTCGCTTGCTCATACCGCCTCGCTTTTCCGCCCCTCACATATCCGCGCCGTCTGGCGCCGACAAGCCGCGCCGCGGATGATAGGATGCGGCGGAAGGAGGCGGCGATGGCGGGTTCGGGCGCGGTTTACGAGGCGATATCCGCGACCCTCGGCGCGCTTCCGGGCATCCACGAGAAACGCATGTTCGGCGGGACCTGCTTCATGCTTGAGGGCAACATGGTCTGCGGCGCGATGAAAGGCTGGGCGATGGTCCGGGTCGGCAAGATGAACGAAGCACGCGCGCTCGCCTTTCCCGGCGTCGAGCACGCGATGCCGAGCGGACGGAAGATGGCCGGCTTCGTGCGGATCCACGAAGACGCGATGGCGGAGGAGGAGACGGTGCTGCCGGCGCTCCTCGACATGGCCCTCGGGTTCGTCGCGACGCTGCCGGCGAAATGACTG
The DNA here is from genome assembly GCF_011044155.1 of Pikeienuella piscinae. Taxonomy (NCBI): domain Bacteria; kingdom Pseudomonadati; phylum Pseudomonadota; class Alphaproteobacteria; order Rhodobacterales; family Paracoccaceae; genus Pikeienuella; species Pikeienuella piscinae. The sequence goes on along the minus strand of NZ_CP049056.1, from coordinate 17,682 downwards.
CGGGACGGCGCCGCGCGCTTCGCGCGCCGGTCCTCTGCTGTTAGGAACAGTCGCATGGCCGCGACGCCGCGAAAACTCATCGAACCGCCCGACCTTCCACGAGTGGAAAAGCGGCCCGCGGGGCTTTCGGATCACGACTATATCGAACGGCTGCGCCGCGACGGCCCTGTCGCTCTCGACCGTCACGGATATTTCTGGACCTTCTCGCATGACGCGATGCTGGCCTGCGCGGACCCGGCGACGACCCGTCAGGTCGAAACCGAAAAGGTGCTGGCGCTGGGGATCGCGTCCGGGCCGATCCACGAATATTTCGCGAACTCGCTGCTCTTCTCCAATGGCGAGACGCATCGACGCCGGCGTCGGCCGCTGGCGCGCGCCTTCGCTTTCCCGGTAATGGCGGCGCTCCGTCCGCGCATCCGCGCGGTGGCGGAGGGGCTGATCCGGCCGAACTTCGGGCGCGGAGAGGTCGATTTCCTCGGCGAAGTGGCCGGGCGTCTTCCGGCGACGATCATCGCGGAGATCCTCGGCGCGCCGAACGCCGATATCCCGGAGTTTTCAGCGCTGGTTCACGCAGCGATGCGGGTCCTCTCGCTCCGCCCGGCGGAGGCCCCGGCGGATGCGGGCGCGGCGCTCTCGGAGCTCAACGCCTATGTCGCCGGGCTTCTGGACGCGCGGCGTCGGTCGAGGGGCGATGATTTCCTCTCCGGTTTCGCCGCCGATGTCGCGGAGGCGGGTCTGACGGAGGTTGAGGCGTGCGTCCAGATCGTCTCGGTCATCCTCGCCGGTTCGGACACGACGCGGATCGCGCTCTGCTCGACCGTCTCGCAGCTCTTGCGGCATCCGTCGCAATGGACCGAGTTCACCGCCGATCGCGAGGGGTTGAAGGCCGACGTCGCGGCCGAGGGGCTGCGGTTCGATCCGGTGATCGGCGCTCTGCCGCGCGTCGCCACCGCCGATTTCGCGCTTGAGGGCGCGCGCATCCCCAAAGGCGCTGTATTGGCGCCGAGCGTTCTGGCGGCGTTGCGCGACCCCGCCATCTATTCCGAACCGGCGCGCTTCAACATCCACCGGCGGGATCACCCGCGCTATCACCCGGTCTTCGGCGCCGGCGCGCATCGCTGTCTCGGCGAGGCGCTGGCGCGGGCGGAGCTGGAGGAAAGCCTCGCGGCGCTCGCCACCCTCGCGCCTGCGGTGACGATGGCGGGGCGAGCGCCGATCCTGCGCGGGGTGGCCGGAGCGCGCGGTATCGACGCGATGCGGCTCAGCTTTCCGTCTCCGCCAGCATCCATTCGATGAAGCGCGCGGCGTCGGGCCGCGCCATTCCCGCCGCCGTCGCGACGAGGTCGTAACCGATATCGGTGACAACGCTTTCGGGGAACGGATTGCAGAGCAGCCCGGCGTCGATCAGCCCGCGCAGTATCGGCGCGCTGCCGAGAAGAACGCCCTGCCCCGCCACCGCCGCCTGCGTCGCGAGATTGTAATCGCTGAAGCGGAGCCCGTCGCCCGGCGCGACATCGCCCGCGCCGACGCGGGCGAGCCAGTCCGCCCAATCCATCCAGCGGCGCGTGGCGGCGGCCCAGCCAAGCTCGGAAAGATCCCAGTGCAGCAGGGTCGCGCGCGCCAGATCCTGTGGACGGCGGATCGCATCCGGCCCGAGGGAGAGGGCGGGGCTGCAAAAGGCGCGCAACTCCTCGTCGAAAAGACGATGGGTGATCAGGTCGCTCTCGACAGGGACGCCGAAGCGGATCGCGATATCCGCCTCTCCGGCGCGGAGGTCGACGATCCTCAGCGACGAATCAACCAGCACGGCGATATCCTGATGCAGGCGGCGAAATCGTTCGAGACGCGGAACGAGCCACGCGGCCGCGAAGGAAGGTTCGACCGATACGATGAGGCGCTGGCCCGAGCCCGAGCGCCTCATCAAGTCCGCCGCAGCCCGAATCTGACCGAAACCGGCGGTCAGCCCGACGCTGCCAGCCCGGCCCGCTTCCGTCAGCGCAAGGCCGCGTCCGCTCCGCGAAACCAGCTTCGCGCCGACCGCCTCCTCCAGCTTCCTGACGAGTTGCTTGACCGCAGCGGGCGTCACGCGCAATTCCTCCGCCGCGCGCTGGTAGTTCAGGCGCCGCGCAACCGTTTCGAAAGCGCGCAGGGCGTTGAGGGAGGGTGTCCAGTCGGCCATGAGCCGTCAGTTATTCTAACCTTTCACGTCAGATCAAATGCTCTTTTCGCAGTACGGATTCGATGATCGGTTGCGACAGGAAGCAGAACGAGCAGGGAGCCCCGCCGATGAGCACTTCAATTCACGCTGACGCGACGGAGACCGTGCGCATCAGCGCGCACCGTTTCGAAGAGTCGCCCTTCAACTCCTGCTACGCGACGGACGAGATAGTGATGGGGGTCTACGCCGGGCGTTTTCACCCAGTGTTCAACGGCGAGAACGTCATCGAGAAATACTGGACGCTGCGCCGCAAATGCGCGCTCTACGACGTGCCAGAACGCCCGGTCGAAATTTCCGGCCCGGACGCGGTTGCGCTTCTGGAACGCGTCTTCGCACGCCGCATCGCGACCCTCAAACCGGGGCGCGGGCGCTATGTCATCGCCTGCACGCCGCAAGGCGGCCTCTACATGGACGGGGTTCTCTTTCGTCTGGCGGACGATCGGTTCTGGTTCGTGCAGCCGGACGGCGCGCTGGAACCCTGGCTCATCGCGCATGGAGAGGGGTTGGAGGCAACCATATCCGACCCGCACTCATGGGTGCTGCAGATCCAGGGCCCGACCTCGCCGGCCGTCATGCGTGATGCCACCGATGGCGCGGTGGACGATACGCTCGGCTATTTCCATTCCGGATTCTTCGATGTCGGCGGCCAGCGCGTCTATGTCTCGCGCACCGGCTGGACGGCGGAACTGGGTTACGAGGTCTACACGCAGGGCGACGAAACCGACTGCACCCGGCTCTGGGCGCATCTGCTCGCGGCGGGCGCGCCGCACGGAATGGAGGTCAGCGCCATCCCGTCGATGGAGATTCGCCGCATCGAAGCGGGCATCCTTGACAACCTCACCGATTTTGACCGGACAATGACGCCGTTCGAAGCCGGGCTCGGCGCCTTCATCGACCTGGAGAAGGACGGCTTCGTCGGGCGCGCGGCGCTTCTGAAGGCGGAGCGCGCGCCGCGGCTCTTCGGGATAAAATGCCCGGGGGCGACGCCCGGCATGCGGGACCGGATCGTCGATGGCGATGCGACGGTCGGGCGCGTGACGGCGGGCGCGTGGTCGCCCTATCTCGACTGCGGCGTTGGCTACGCCCGGTTCGAACGCGCCGGCGGCTGGGTCGGCCGAACGCTCTCCCTGATCGGCGAAGGTGGCGCGGCGCATGAGTGTGAGATCGTCGCGCTGCCCTTTTATGACGCGGAAAAGCGCATCCCGCGCGGCCTCGACCGGACGATACCGTGACGCGGCCCGGCGCTAGCTTCCGCGCCGCTTCACCGCCAGCGCCCTGATCACGCCGCGCAGCGTCCTCACCTCGGGCGTGGTGAGCGGCGCGCGGCGGAAGAGGTTCGCGAGATTGACGAGCATCGAATCCCGCTTTTCCGGCGGAAAGAAGAAGCCGGCTTCGTCCAGTTCCTCGACGAGATGGTCGATCATCCGCTCAACCTCGGCGCTCGCGGCCATCTCCGTTTCCGAAGCGACGGCCCGCGGCGCGGCGTCCGCGAGCCGGCGCCATTCATAGCCGATCAGAAGAACGCATTGCGCGAGGTTGAGCGACGGGAACTCGGGGTTCACCGGGACAGTGACAATCGTGTTGGCGCGGACGATATCGTCGGTCTCCAGCCCGGTCCGCTCGCGGCCGAAAAGAACGCCGACGCGCTCACCCGCCGCGATCCGCTCGCCCGCTTCGCGCATCGCCGCTTCGGGTTCGAGCACGCGTTTCGTCATCCCGCGCGGGCGCGCCGTAGTGGCGTAAACATGGGTGAGGTCGGCGACCGCCTCCGCCGTCGTCCCGAAATGCCGCGCGTTGTCGAGCAGCCGTCCGGCGCCCGAGGCCATCGCGACCGCCTTCGGGCTCGGCCAGCCGTCGCGAGGGGCGACGAGCCGCATTTTCGTCAGGCCGAAGTTCCACATCGCCCGCGCCGCGCCGCCGATATTCTCCGGCATCTGCGGCTCGACGAGAATCATCGCCGGTTCCCGGGGCGTAACCTGATTAAGCGTGTTCTGCTGGTCTGCGGTCATCGCGCGCCCCTCTCCTGCCGCGCGGCCCTAGCTCGATTTCGGCGGACCGGCAAGGGCGCGGCCGCTCAACCCTCAACGCCTGACGCCCCGTCGCCCATCTTGAGGGGCGGACAGGCCGCGCTCTGATCTTCCGCCGCGCATTTCCCGCCGTCCGCATCAAGCACCGCCAGCATGGCCGGCCCGGAGGAGGCGGCGGCGGACATGATCGCGAGGGCGGCGATGGATCGCAGAATGGGCGAATCCCGACCTGCGGCGGTCCCGGTTCCCCCTCATCTCTACGCGCGCGGCGCATGGTTCCTGGTTTCAGGCCCTCACCGCCCAGAGCGATGTCTCGCGCGCCTGGGGACGGAGCTTCAGACGCGAAAGGACGCCCGCTTCCGCCGCGCGCATCCGCGTCACCGCGTAATGCGCCGAAAAGAGCGGCTTCAGACCGCCGGAAAGGAGCCAGGGGCCGAGCCCGTTCTGCTCGGCGTAACCACGCCATTCCCATCCCAGCGGATAGGGGTCCGGCAGCAGGATGTCATGGACATGGACGATCACGCCGGGACGGAGCGCCGGCAGGATGCGATTGAGGATCATGTCCACGTCAGAGCCCGGAACCAGCACGTGGCTCGAATCGAAAAAGGCGATATCGCCGGACTCCAGAGCGGCGAAGAGCGCTTCGTGCGCGCCCGAGAGCAATTCGCCGCGCCACTCGACGGCGAGATCGAGGAGCGCGGCGCGGGGCGCGGGGTCGATGCAGGTGATCCGCGTCTCCAGCCCCGCCGCGCGCGCCGCCTCGGTCATGAAGCGGGTCGAATGGCCGGAGCCGACCTCGACGATGCGCCGCGGGCGCCTCGCCACGACCATCGCGTAGGCCGCCGCGCCGTCGGCGCGCGGAAACCAGTCCTGATCCCAGCGCGGCCGGGGCGGCGGGCCGTTCAGGGCTTCGAGCGCCGCAGCGCGGGCTTCAATCTCGGCCAGCACCTCGCGAAATTCGGCCTCATGGTCCGCGAAAAGGCGCTCGATCGCGGCATAGGGGCCGGGCGGCGCGACAGAGGCGGCGTGGCGATAGGGGATGAAGAACCCCTCGCGGCCTTCGCCCGAAAGCGTCCGCTCCGCCATCTTTCGCGCCCTTTCCGGCAGTTCCATGGCTTCGTCTCCGGTTTTCACGCGCCTCCGCGCGCATTCGCGCCCGGGCGGGCCTTGCTGGCGTCCGCCCCGCCGGGGTATAGCCTCGCGCCAACGCCAAACGCCACCGGAGAGAGACCTCAACATGGACAAGATCAAAGTCGCGAACCCCGTCGTCGAACTCGACGGCGATGAGATGACCCGGATCATCTGGGATTTCATCAAGCAGAAGCTGATCCTGCCCTATCTCGACATCGACCTGCATTATTACGATCTCTCCGTCGAGGAGCGCGACCGCACCGACGACCAGATCACCATCGACAGCGCCCACGCGATCCAGAAATACGGCGTCGGCGTGAAATGCGCGACGATCACCCCGGACGAGGCCCGCGTCGAGGAATTCAATCTCAAGCAGATGTGGCGGAGCCCGAACGGCACGATCCGCAACATCCTCGGCGGCGTGATCTTCCGCCAGCCGATCATCTGCAAGAACGTGCCGCGGCTCGTCCCCGGCTGGACACAACCCATCGTCGTCGGTCGTCATGCCTTCGGCGACCAGTACCGCGCGACGGATTTCCATTTCCCCGGGGCCGGCACGCTGACGATCAAGTTCACCGGCGAGGACGGGAAGGTGATCGAGAAGGAGGTCTTCCAGGCCCCCGGCGCGGGCGTCACCATGGCGATGTACAATCTCGACTCCTCGATCATCGATTTCGCGCGCGCGAGCATGAATTACGGCCTCAATCTCGGCTGGCCCGTCTATCTCTCCACGAAGAACACGATCCTCAAGGCCTATGACGGCCGCTTCAAGGACCTCTTCCAGAAGGTATACGAGGAAGAGTTCGAGGACCGGTTCAAGAAGGCCGGCATCACCTACGAGCACCGGCTGATCGACGACATGGTCGCCGCGGCGCTGAAATGGTCCGGCGGCTATGTCTGGGCCTGCAAGAACTACGATGGCGACGTGCAGTCCGACACCGTGGCGCAGGGCTTCGGCTCGCTCGGGCTGATGACCTCCGTGCTGATGACGCCGGACGGCAAGACGGTCGAGGCGGAGGCGGCGCACGGCACCGTGACGCGACACTACCGCCAGCATCAGGCCGGCAAGCCGACCTCGACCAACTCCATCGCCTCGATCTACGCCTGGACCGGCGGGCTGAAGCACCGCGCCAAGCTGGACGACAACGCGAAGCTGAAGGCGTTCGCCGAGACGCTTGAGCGGGTCTGCGTCGACACGGTCGAAAGCGGCAAGATGACCAAGGATCTGGCGCTTCTCGTCGGCCCGGATCAGGGTTGGGAGACCACCGAGGGCTTCCTCGATGCGGTCGACGCGAACCTGCAGAAGGCCATCGGCTGACGCAAAACGCCGCGCCGCCGATGCTTTCGGACCGGTGGCGCGGCGCCTGTCAAAGGGCTATAGCTCAGCCCATGAGCGACATTCTCGAAAAGATCAAAGCCTACAAGCTGGAAGAGGTCGCCGCGCGCAAAGCGGCGACGCCGCAGGCCGCGATGGAGGCGCGCGCGAAAGCCGCCGACGCGCCGCGCGGCTTCGCCCGCGCGCTTCACGCGGCAGAGGCGGCCGGGCGCTACGGGCTGATCGCCGAGATCAAGAAAGCCAGCCCCTCCAAGGGTCTGATCCGGGTGGATTTCGATCCGCCGGCGCTGGCGCAGGCCTATGAGTCGGGCGGCGCCGCCTGCCTCTCGGTCCTCACCGACGGGCCGAGCTTTCAGGGCGCGGACGAGTTCCTGACCGCAGCGCGTACGGCGACGGCCCTGCCCGCGATCCGCAAGGATTTTCTCTTCGACCCCTGGCAGGTGACGGAGGCGCGGGCGCTCGGCGCCGATGCGATCCTGATCATCATGGCGGCCGTCTCCGACGCACAGGCGGCGGAACTGGAAGATGCGGCTCTCACCCTCGGCATGGACGCGCTGATCGAGGTGCATGACGAAGGGGAATGTGAACGCGCGCTGAAGATGACGCGCTCGGAGTTGCTTGGCGTCAACAACCGCAACCTCAGAACCTTCGAAACGGATCTCGGCGTCACCGAACGGCTGGCCGCGATGGCGCCGGCCGACCGACTGCTGATCGGCGAAAGCGGGCTTTTCACGCCCGCCGATCTCGCCCGCCTGGCGCGCGCAGGGGCGCGGAGCTTCCTGATCGGGGAGAGCCTGATGCGCCAGGCCGATGTCGCGGGAGCGACGCGGGCGCTGCTGGCCGAACCCTTGCCGCGGTCGAGCGCGGCATGAGCGGGCTGACCCATTTCGACGCCAAGGGCGACGCGCATATGGTCGACGTCACCGGGAAGGACGTCACCAGCCGGACCGCCACCGCGAAAGGCGCGGTGCTGATGGCGCCAGAAACGCTTGCGCTGGTCACCGAGGGCCGGGCCAGGAAGGGCGACGTCCTGGCGGTCGCGCGTCTCGCCGGAATCATGGCGGCGAAGAAGACGGCGGAGATCATCCCGCTCTGTCATCCGCTCGCGCTCTCAAAAGTAACCGTCGATCTTTCCGCCGATCCGAAGACAAGCCGCGTGGAGATCGAGGCGACGGTGAAGGTGACCGGGCGCACCGGCGTCGAAATGGAGGCGCTAACGGCGGTTTCCGCCGCCGCGCTCACCGTCTATGACATGCTCAAGGCCGTCGACAAGGCGATGCGTCTGACCGATATACGCCTTGTCCACAAGGCCGGCGGACGCTCGGGGGAGTTCACCGGCGCATGAGCCAACCGCCGCTTCTATCCGCCGCGGAGGCCCTCGCGCGGATCCTCGCCCTCGCCGCGCCGGTCGGGGTGGAGACGGTTCCACTCGATCACGCCGCCGGGCGGGTTCTCGCCGCCCCGGTGATCGCGCGCCACGACCAGCCGCCCTTCGCCGCCTCTGCGATGGACGGCTACGCGGTGAAGGCGGAGGACGCCGTGGCCGGCGCGGAACTGGAGGTCGTCGGCGAGGTCGCCGCCGGCGCAACTTTCACGCCGGAGATGAGATCGGGACAGGCTGTTCGCATCTTCACCGGCGCGCCGATTCCCGACGGGGCCGACACCGTGCTGATTCAGGAGGATGCGGAGCGGAACGGAGACCGCATCAGGGTGAAGGAGACGCCAACGCCAGGCGGCCATATTCGCCCCGCCGGCAAGGATTTCCGCGCCGGCGCGCGGCTGGAGGCCGGCCGACGACTGACAGCGAACGAGATCGCGCTCGCCGCATCGATGAACGCGCCGATGCTGGAAGTGCGCCGCCGTCCGCTGGTGAGCCTGATCGCGACGGGGGACGAACTGGTCACTCCGGGCGAGCAGCCCGGCCCGAGCCAGATCATCTCGTCCAACAACTACGGCCTCGCGGCGATGCTGGAGGCGGCCGGGGCGGAGGCGAGGATCGAGCCGATCGCGCGCGATGACGCTGCGTCCCTGAAGGCCGCGCTCGGCGGCGCCGAGGACGCCGACCTGATCGTCACGCTCGGGGGCGCATCCGTCGGCGATCATGATCTCGTCCGCAGCGTCTTCGCCGAGGAAGGGCTCGATCTGAGCTTCTATCGCGTTGCGATGCGGCCGGGAAAACCGCTGATGGCGGGACGGGTCCGCGGGCGCGCGATGGTCGGGCTGCCGGGAAACCCGGTTTCGTCGATGGTGCTCGGGCGCATTCTGCTCCGCCCGATGATCGACGCTTTTCTAGGGCTGGACGCGGCGGCGCCGCCGCGCGTGCGCGCCCGGCTCGGCTCTGCGCTGCCGGACAATGGGCCGCGTGAACACTACATGCGCGCGCGGCTGGAGGAGACGCCGGAAGGACCGCTCGTCTTTCCGTTCCCCGACCAGGATAGCTCGCTTCTTTCCGTCCTGGCGGCGGCGAACGCCCTCATCGTCATGCCGCCCGGCGCCGCGGCGCGGAAGGCGGGCGAAGAGATCGACACGATCCGGCTTTGAGCCGGCGGCTCAAATGTGGCCGAGCAGAACCAGAATGAGAACGATCACCAGGACGAGTCCCAACCCGCCCGAAGGGCCATACCCCCAGCCCGCGCTGTAACCCCAGCGCGGCAGGGCGCCAATCAGAAGAAGAATAAGAATGACGAGAAGAATTGTTCCAAGCATGGGAGCAGCCTTTCGGGGCGGTGTCGTCAGACGACGCCGGTAAGGGAAAGAATAAATCCGACGACGACGATGAGGCCGACGAGATAGATGATGCCGTTCATGGCGGGTTCCTTTCTCGGGCGGCCGGCGTGGCGCGGCCATGTTGTATCAACGTCGAAGACTGGATCGGGTTCCCGCAGCGCGCGGAATCATCGGAACGCCGGGCTGCCTCTCAGAGCGCGCCTGCGCGCGCCAACATCGCCCTGATCGCCGGGCGCGCCGCGGCGCCGCCGGCGATCGCCTCGTCGACGATGGACCGCGCAGCCTGAAGCTCGACGGCCCGCAGCGCGAATTTCACCCGGCCGATCGACGCCGGGCGCATCGAGAGCGCACGGAACCCGATCGCCGCCAGAGCCACCGCCTCCTCCGCCCGGCCCGCAGCCTCGCCGCAAAAGGAGATCGGCGTGCCGGCGGCGTCGGCGCGCGCGATGATCGCGCGCAGGAAACCGAGATAGGAGGCCGAGAGCGTGTCATAACGCCGGCGCACCCGCTCATTGCCGCGATCCGCGGCGAAAAAGAACTGGAGAAGGTCGTTGCCGCCGACGGAGAGGAAATCGACGTCGCTGAAGAAACTGTCGGAAGCATAAGCAAGCGACGGCGTCTCCAGCATCGCGCCGACCTTCAAGTCGTCCGTCACCGTGTAGCCGAGCTTCTGCAGCCGGGCGTGCGTCTCGGTCACGATATCCCGCGCGGCGTAGAACTCCGATTCCGCCGCAATAAAAGGGAACATCACCCGCAGAGGCCGTGCGCCGGCGCCGCGCAAGAGCGCCTGCGCCTGCATCTTCAACGCGAAAGGCTTGTCCAGCCCAACCCTGATCGCCCGCCACCCGAGCGCCGGGTTCTCCTCCAAGGGCCGACGCATGTAGGGCAGGACCTTGTCGGAGCCGATATCAAGCGTCCGGAAAACCACCGGCGCGCCCCGCGCCGCGTCCAGCACCCTTCCGTAGAGCGCCGCCTGATCGGCGCGGCGCGGCAATGTCGGCCGGGTGAGAAACTGCAATTCGGTGCGGTAAAGCCCGACGCCCGCAGCCCCGACGTCGTGAAGATTGGGCATGTCCGAGAGCAAGCCGGCGTTGATATGAAGCGCGACATGCGCGCCGTCCCGCGTCTCGGCGGGTTGGCCGCGAATCTCGCGATAACGGGCCTCGGCCTCCTTCGCGCTGGCGATCTTCTCGCGATAGGCGTCGGCGAGATTGTCGGGCGGGCGCAGGAATGCCTCGCCCCGGTCGCCATCGACGATCATGGCGTCGCCATTCTCCGCCTCGGCGACGATGCGTTCGATCCCGACCACCATCGGGATCGCCAGCGCGCGCGCGACGATCGCGGCGTGGGAGCCGACCGCGCCCTCCTCCATCACCACCGCGGCGATGCGCCCGCCATGGTCGAGGAGCTCCCCCGGACCGATCGTGCGACAGACGAGGATCGCGCCCTGCGGGGTCTCCCCACCCACGCCGCCGTTGAGCCGGCGAAGAAGCCGGTTGGCGAGATCGTCCAGATCGTGAAGACGGTCGCGAAGATAGGGGTTCGCCGCCCGTTCCATCCTGCTGCGCGCCGCCGACTGCACCCGCTCCACCGCCACCTCCGCGACCACGCCGGAGGCGACCGCTTCATGGAGACGGCGGAGCCAGCCCTTGTCATGGGCGAACATCCTGTAGGCCTCCAGCACCTCGCGGTATTCGGCCGGGGCGCCAGCCAGGTCGGCCGCGACCAGCGCGTCGACCTCATGGCGCAGATCGACCATCGACGCGTCGAGCCGGGCGCGCTCGCCCTCCACATCGTCGGTGAAGGGGTTGCTGATCGCCAGTTTCGGCTCGTGGAGGTGGACCGGACCGATCGCCGCGCCGTCGGACGCGGCGACGCCCTGATAGGTCTTCGGCGCCGAGCGCGCGAGGTCGAATCCCTCACCCGTCAGCTGACCGGCGTCGGCCATCTCGGCGATCACCATGGCGATCACTTCGAGCGCGTCGATCTCGTCTTCGGTGTACTCGCGGGCGGCGGCGTTCTGCACCACAAGCACGCCGATCACCTTGCCGAGCCGCTGGATCGGGACGCCGCAGAAACTGGAGTAGATCTCCTCGCCGGTCTCCGGTCGGTATTCGAAGCCGGGCGCGCGCGGCGCGTCGGTGGTGGTTAAGGGCTCCGCCCGCTGGGCGATGCGGCCGACGAGGCCCTGCCCGTACCGGAAGCGGGTGCGATGCACCGCCTCAGCACGCAGCCCTTCGGTCGCGCAAAGCTCGAGCATCGCCTCGTCGCGGCGCAGATAGATCGAACAAACCTCCGCCACCATATTGGTGGCGATCACCGATACGATCCGGTCAAGCCGCGCCTGCGGATCGCCGGGTTGCGCCATCACCTGACGCAACCGACGGAGGAGGACGCGCGAGCCGATATCCGCCGCTGGCGGCATGTATTCCTCTCCTTCCCGCCGCGCTCGCCGATGGTGGCGGCGCAGCGCCTCCTCAGCCCTTGTCGAGCCCGAACGCGCTGTGCAGCGACTGGACGGCGAGCTCCATGTACTTCCGATCGATCAGCACGCTGACCTTGATCTCGGAGGTCGTGATCACCTTGATGTTGACCCCGTCCGCCGCCAGCGCCCCGAACATCGTTTTCGCGACGCCGGAATGCGACCGCATGCCGACGCCGACGACGGAGACCTTGGCCACATCCTCGTCGACGACAATTTCGCGATAGCCGATGGCGTCCTTCGCGTTCTCCAGCAGGCTCCGGGCGCGCTGCACATCGTCCTCGGCGCACGAGAAGGTCATGTCGGTATGCCCCTCCTCGGAGATGTTCTGGACGATCATGTCCACGTTGACCCCCCCATCGGCCAGCGACCCGAAGATCGAAGCGGCGACGCCGGGGCGGTCCGCAACCTTCAGCAGCGTGACCTTCGCCTGGCCGCGTTCGGCGGCGATACCGCTCACAACGTTCTTCTCCACGATTTCCTCCTCTGGGCAAACCAGCGTGCCCGGATCGTCGCTGAAACTTGATCGCACCATCAGCTTGACGCCGTAGTTCATCGCAAGCTCGACCGAGCGCGTCTGCAGCACCTTCGCGCCGAGCGAGGCGAGCTCCAGCATCTCCTCGAAGCTGATGCGCTCCAGCTTGCGAGCTCTTCGTTCGATGCGCGGGTCGGTGGTGTAGACGCCGTCGACATCGGTGTAGATGTCGCACCGCTCCGCGCCGAGCGCCGCAGCGAAAGCGACCGCGGTGGTGTCGGACCCGCCGCGGCCGAGCGTGGTGATGCGGCCCTCGGCGCTCACGCCCTGAAAACCGGCGATCACGGCGTGCATGCCCATCGCGAAACGCTCGTCGAGCTTCGCGGTGTCGATCTCCTCGATCCGCGCGGCGCCGTGCGCGGCCGAGGTGCGCACAGGCACCTGCCAGCCGGCCCATGACCGCGCCGGCACGCCCATTTCCTGCAAGGTGATCGCCAGCAGCCCACTGGTCACCTGCTCGCCCGAGGCGACGACGCTGTCATATTCGCGCGCGTCGAAGAATCCGGGACTATTGGAGCCGGGCGTCTCGGAAGCTTCTCGGACATGGGCGACCAACCGGTTGGTCTCCCCAGCCATCGCGGAGACGATGACGGCGACCTCATAACCCGCGTCGACCTCGCGCCGGACACGCGCGGCGGCGCTCCTGATCCGGTCCATATCGGCGACGGAGGTGCCGCCGAATTTCATGACCAGGCGCGGTTTCGACGGCAAATTCGATCGGGGCGCGGATGGGGGCGCGGACATCTCGGAAGGCTCCTTTTCGCCCTCTCGGCGGGCGCGGTCGCTATAGCTCCGGGGACGGGAGGCCGCAAGACGGCGAAAGGCGCATGCCCGTCCCGCGGGCGGCCCTGTCGCAGCCGATGAAAGCCCCTACGTCTCTTCCGCCCCGGCCCCGCGCTCAGTCGTCGCGGCGCAGGCTGAACGGCAGCGGCGCGACAGGCACGCCCTCCTCGATCAGCGCCTTGGCCTCGTCGCCCGTCGCCTCGCCGTGGATGGCGCGATTCTCCGCCTCGCCGAGATGCATGGCGCGGGCCTCGGCTGCGAAACGGCGGCCGACATAGCTCGAATTCTTCTCGATCTCGCGCCGTAGCGCCGACAGCTTCTCGGCGATCTCTTTCGGAACCGGAGCCGAAAGCATCGGTTTCGTCGGCGCTTCCGGCGCCGCGCGGTCGGCCGCCCGGTTCGCTTTCGCCGGCAATGCGGGCGCCATCGGCGCCTTTTCAACCCGCGTCGAGCCGCAGACCGCGCAGGAAACCAGGCCACGCTCCGCCTGATCGTCATAGGCCGCCGCCGAGCCGAACCACGCCTCGAACTCGTGCCCTTCGTCACATTTCAACTGGTATCGGATCATCTCTCGTCCTGCCCTCGCGCCATTAGATATATGTCGGTGCGGCAAAGGCAATCCCGCTTCTTTCGCCGCCGCGCATCGGTTAAGAGGCGCGACCATGACCCCGCCGCCAACCCTGACCCCGCTTCTTGCGCCCGCGGGCGGCGCCGCCCTCGCCGCACTGATCTGCGCGCCGCTCGATCTCGGGGCGCTCGCCACCGCGCTTCTTGCAGCGCTCGGCGCCGGCGCCGGCGGGCTCTGCGTTTACTTCCTCGCGCGACGCGCCCCCGGCGCGACCCCGCCCGCCAGCATCGACGTCGCGGCGCCGGCCGCCGCGGACACGGAGGCGCTGGCGCGCCTACCGGCGGCGGTGATCCTGGTCGACGCCGAACAGCGCATCAGGCGGATCAACGAAGCCGCTCAGCGCCTGATCGGCGGCGAAGAGGCGTCGGACGCCGTCCTCCCCTCCGGCGAGCCTCTCGTCTCCGCGATACGGGCGCCGGCGCTGATCGAAGCGGTGGAAGAAACGCTGGGCGACGGCGCGCCGCGCACGATCGGGTTCACGCTGAGCCGCGAGCGGGTCGAGCGCGCGCTCGAGGCCCATGTCCGGGCGCTCGACCCGGCCGGACCGCGCACCCCGGCGGCGCTGATCCTGATCGAGGACCAGACCCGGATGCGACGGGCCGAAGAGATGCGCCAGGACTTCATCGCCAACGCCAGTCACGAGTTGAGAACGCCTCTCGCCTCCATCATCGGCTTTATCGAGACGCTGCAAGGCCCGGCGAAGGACGACGCGGCGGCGCGCACCCGGTTTCTCGGCATCATGGGCGCGGAAGCCGAACGGATGAAACGGCTGGTCGAGAATCTGATGTCGCTTAGCCGGATCGAGATGAACCAGTATGTCCGCCCGACCGAACCGGTCGCCCTCGGCGCGCTCGCGCGATCGACGGCGGCCGCGATGGCCCCGGTGGCGGCGGAGGCTGGGGCGCGGATCGTCCTCGAGACCCCCGATGATGGGCCGCTGACGACCGGCGATCGCGACCAGCTCGCACAGCTGCTGATCAATCTCATCGAAAACGCCGTGAAGTATGGCGGCGAGGGCGTCACGGTGACGATCGGTGTCGCCGCGCCGGCGCCGGAATGGCCGGGCATGGTCGGCCTTGTCGTGGCGGATGACGGCCCCGGCATCGCGCGCGAACACCTGCCGCGCCTTACCGAGCGGTTCTACCGCGTCTCGACGCCGCGGGGCCGGGGCGCCGGCGGCGCCGGGCTCGGCCTCGCCATCGCGAAGCATATCCTGCAACGCCACCGCGGCGAGATGCGCATCGTCTCCACTATCGGCGAGGGCAGCGCCTTCACGATCTGGCTGCCGCGGCGGCGCGACTCGGCCTCCGCCGAAGGTCCGTGACGACGCGAACCGCGAAACGCGGCGCGATGGCCGAAGCGCTCATATTCTATCGTTTATCGCCATGCGTTTACGCTGTCACAAAACTGTTCTCGATCCGTCATAGAAACTCGGCTTGCGGGGCGTAGGCACCCCACTGAGACGGAACGGCGACGTTTCGCTCGTGAACAACATTGAAACGCTTCAGATATGGAGACATCAACATGAAGAAGCGCATCGCCTTCGCGACCCTCGCGACCACAGTCGCGATCGCCGGGTCCGCCACCGCCCGCGACCAGATTCGGGTCGTCGGCTCCTCGACCGTTTTCCCCTACAGCCAGGCCGTGGCCGAAGAGTTCGGCGCCCAGATGGGCGGCGCGGCGCCGATCGTCGAGTCGACCGGCACAGGCGGCGGCATGAAGATATTCTGCGGCGGCGTCGGCGAGGGCCACGCCGACATGACCGGCGCCTCCCGCGCGATGAAGCCGTCCGAATACGAACTTTGCACCGAGAACGGCGTCACCGACATCACCGAACTGCTGGTCGGCTATGACGGGCTGACGATCGCACATTCGCGCAGCGCCCCCGATTTCGCTCTCACCGAGGCGCAGATCTACCTCGCGCTCGCGGCGCAGGTTCCGGTTGACGGAGAGTGGGCGGACAACCCCTACCGGAAGTGGTCGGAGATCGATCCCTCGCTTCCCGACACTGAAATCCTGGCCTACGGCCCGCCGCCGACTTCCGGCACGCGCGACGCCTTCGTCGAGCTCGCCATGCATGACGGCTGCAAGGCCCTGCCCTATGTGAAGGACGGCGGCTTCGACGGCGACTGGATCGACGAGAACTGCTCGCGGATGCGTCAGGACGGCCCCTTCGTCGAGGCGGGCGAGAACGACAACCTGATCGTCCAGCGGCTGGAAGCCGACGCGAACGCCGTCGGCATCTTCGGCTATTCCTTCCTTTTCGAGAACCAGGACAAGTTGAAAGCCGTCCCGGTCAACGGCGTCGAGCCGAACGAGGACACGATCGCCGATTTCTCGTACGACATCGCGCGGCCGATCTTCGTTTATGTGAAGAACGCGCATCGCGGCGTGATCCCGAACCTGAACGAGTTCGTCGAGGAATACACCTCGTCCGCCTCGATGGGCGCCGGCGGGTATCTTCAGGAGCGCGGCCTGACGGTTCTGCCCGCCGCCAAGCTCAAGGAAGTTCAGGACGCCGCGATCGGCGCCATGAACATGTCCGCTCCCGAGAGCTGACGACACCTCGGCGCCGTCCGCGCTTTCGCGGGCGGCGCCACGCTGTTCGAAGTCGCCGCCGCGCGACGCAAGCCGAAAAAGCGCGAGCCAATGATCCAGACTCTCGTCCTCATCATCGCCGTCACCGCCATCGCCGGTTATTTCCTGAACAGGGAAGCCGCCAAGACGCTGCGGGGCGGCGGGGCGAAACTCCATTCGCTGCCGTCGTATCATGGCGGCTACGCGCTTTCCCTCATCGCGCTGCCGGCGATCATTTTTCTCCTGCTCTGGCTCCTTTTCGAAAGCCGGATCCTCGACGCCCTGATCCTCGCAGGCATTCCCGACGAAGCGATGGCCGGCAAGGAAAGCGGCGAGGTTTCGTTGATGCTCGCGGAGATCCGCCAGACCGCCACCGGGCGGATTTTCGGCGAACCGACCGCCTACATCCGCGAAGCGGCCGCGCGGTTGAACCGGCTCGACGGCATGGCGGACTGGGCGCTCGCGGCGCTGATCGTCATGCTGATGGCGGGCGGTCTCTACATCGCGCGCCGCTCCGTCGCCGCAGAGTTCCGGGCGCGTCAGAGAGTGGAGCGCACGCTGTCCGGACTGATGGTCTTCGCTTCGGTCCTCGCCGTCTTCACGACATTGGGCATCATCGCCTCGCTTCTCTACGAATCCGCGCGGTTCTTCGCGAAGGTTCCGATCAACGAATTCCTGTTCGGCCTCAACTGGGAGCCACAGATACCGATCCGCGAGGACCAGGTGGCCGGGCTCGGCGCTTTCGGCTGGCTGCCGGTCTTTCTCGGCACCATCGTCATCAGCGTGATCGCGATGGCGCTGGCGACGCCGATCGGCCTCCTCAGCGCGATCTATCTCAACCAGTTCGCCCCGAAGCGCCTGCGTGACGTGGCGAAACCGCTGCTTGAGATTCTCGCCGGCGTGCCCACCGTCGTCTACGGCTTCTTCGCCATTCTGACCGTCGCGCCGGCGCTGCGCGCCGCCGGCGCTTCGCTGGGCATACCGGTTTCGCCCAACACCGCGTTGGCCGCCGGCGGGGTCATGGGGATCATGCTGATCCCGTTCATCTCCTCCTTCGCGGACGACGCGCTCTCAGCGGTTCCGCGCGGCCTTCGCGACGGGTCGCTCGCGCTCGGCGCCACGCAGGGCGAGACCGTGCGCAAGGTGCTCTTTCCCGCGGCGATCCCCGGCATCGTTGGCGGGGTGCTGCTCGCGGTCAGCCGCGCGATCGGCGAGACGATGATCGTGGTGATGGCCGC